>CAWGAS010000018.1:0-136402 GCA_963820645.1 uncultured Acidobacteriota bacterium
ATCTACATCCAGAGCGGGTCGATGCTGGAAGTGGATCCGCGCTGGCCCGCTATCGCTTCAACACCACAGGTTCGATCGGAACCGAGGCCGCCAGCACGGTAAGGTGAACCGGTGGATCCTGGGCACGAGGTGCACTCGAGCCCGCACGAGATCGACGGCTATGTGGATCTGCTCTTCCTGGTTGCCGACACGCCGATCGGCCGCATCGGGTGCGCGATCTGCTACGACTGGTCGTTTCCCGAGGCGATCCGCCAGCTCGCCGCCAATGGTGCCGAGGTGCTCCTGCGCGTGTCGGTGAACAACGGCAATTCCGTGGGGCGCGACCGAGCCGATGAACTGGTGGACGATCGTCAACCGGTGCCTGGCGCTCGATAATATGGTGTACGTCGTGGCGGCGAATCAGGGAGCGAGCCAAGCACTACCCGCCGTGCACTCGCTGGCCTGGCGGCAGCCAGATTGTGGACTTCGACGGACGCCTCCTTGCCGAGCTTCTCGGACCCGGCGAACGGATCGTCGTTGCCCCGATCAGACATCACCGCGCTCCGCCACGAGCGTGGAGAGCCGGCGCGGGCACAGCATGCTCGCGCACCTGAGGACCGAGGCCTATCCCGTCTTACGCGCGTCACCAGTACCCGCCGATCGGGAGCGCACCAGCCGAGCCTTCTTTACCACCGCAACGTCGAATCTATAGAGGAAGCGAGCGTGGGGAACATCTCCACTTTACCGCCTCGGGACTGATTCGGGTTGTCGGTGAACAACGCGTCGACGCCGTACGGTAGACAAATTTCGCCATCTCGTCACGCACCGACGCGTATGCCCCCGTATTGGATGAGCGGAACGTCCAGGGCGTGACGGTCAGTCCGGCGCTGTGCGCCCAGGTCACCAGCTCCGGATGTTTCTCGATAATCGAACTTGTTCGGGCCGACGCCGGTGGCCGACGTCGCAATCTCGCGCAGCTTGTCCGCCGAATCAGGCGCGCGGCAATACGGGTGCCGACCAGGAACACGCGCGGGACCCGCGGCAGGTCTCGGGCGAGTCGCCCCAGGCGTCGTCTCGTCGAACGACGGACGATCACCGGTGTCTGCGGGTCGGCGACCAGTGCGTTCGTCTCGAGCATGCGTGCGAGCAGCACGTCGGGCCTGACCCCGCGCTCGCGGTAGAAGGCCGGATTCTTCAGCTTGGGATAGAGTCCGGCCTTTCCGCGCACGAGATTCATTGCTTCCTGGAACGTGGGGGAATCCGCTCGCCCGCGAATTTCCTGTCGAACCAGGAGCCCGGCGTCGAGCCGCTCGATCTCGGCGAGCGTGAAGTTGTGCACGAGCCAGCCGCGCGCGGAGCTCGGCGGTCGCGGCCTTGTCCTCCACGAAGCTGATCCGGCAGATCTCTTCGATGTCGTTGTGCGCTGGAGCGTCAGATCGTGGATGCACACGAGGACGCCGTCGTCACCGCGAGGTCCTGCTCGACAAAGTCCGCCTTCTGCGCAAGGGCGAGGCGGTGTCCAGCGTGTGCTCGGCGCGTACGACGACGCGCCCCGGTGCGCGACGAGCTGCTCGGCGTGCTGTTGCTGGCCGGGCCCGGCCGGAGAACGCCATGACGAAACATACCGCGGGCAGGACGCCCAGCATCGCGTTGCGAGTCATCGGCTTCGACTGTAGCACTCTCTAAGAAGTTTCTCGTGGCTTCCGCCTTCAGGCGGAAGGATGCGGCGGACGCTGACTTCCGCCTGAAGGCGGAAGCCACAAATTCATTTTTTCACAGCTCTAAAGCCCTGCGCCGCCGCAGCACGCCCAAGGCGGGGTTGAACACCCTGCCCGCATTCACAAGCCGCCCGGGCGACGTTACTGCTATCATCGGCGCGTCGGCATGCCCACCTACACGTTCCGCCTCAACGGTCGCGCGGTGTCGGTCAACGCCTGGGATTCCTGACGAACCGCTGCTCTATGTGCTTCGGGGCCTGCCCTCGCGGTGCACGCGCGAAGCTGCGGCTGCGGTCTCGGGCAGTGCGGGGCGTGCGCCGTCCTGTTGACAACAAGTCGACGCCGTCCTGCCTCATGCCGGTCAGGAGCGCGGCCGGCCGGACCATCACGACTCTCGAGGGCCTCGGGTCACCCGGAAAAGCCCGATCCGGTCCAGGCGGCGTTCATCGCCGAACAGGCCGCTCAGTGCGGCTACTGCACGAACGGCATGATTATCTCCGCCAAGGCGCTGCTCGCGCGGACGCCCAGGCCCACAGATAGATCAGGCGAAGCAGGCGCTGGCCGGGCACCTCTGTCGTTGCGGCGCGCACACCCGCATCCTGCGCGCGGTGATGCGCGCGTTCGGAGGCGCGATGAAGCCGCCTTCGCGCGCCATATGCGGTCGCCGCGCGGTCGCGACGGAGCGAACTCACACGGTCGATCTCCGCGACGGGATCTTGCTCAAGGCGGCGTGCGCGCCTCGTGGTGAGCTTCGCCTTCGGCGCGATGGCGGCGCCGGGTGCGTCACAGACCCAGGCGTCGCCCGCGACCGGCGAAAGGGGGAAGCCGCTCGATCTCCACCTGAGGTGGACAGCTCTCCTCGCCATTCACGCCGACGGCTCCATCACGGTCTACACCAGCAAGGTCGACGTCGGGACAGGCATGCGGATCGCGATCGCACAAATGGCCGCGGAAGAGCTCCGGCGTGGCGGCCGAGCGCATCACGATCGTCGACGGGGACACCGGCCTGTGCCCGAACCAGGGCGGAACAGGCGGCAGCACGGGGCTCACGCGAGGGGGCACGGGTGTGCGCCGCGCCGCCGCCACCGCGCGTCAGGGATTGCTTAGGCTCTTGGCGCCGGCGCGGCTGAACCGGCCGGTCACGGACCTCACGATCGCGGACGGCGAGGTCCGGCCGCTCGGCGGCGGTGGAGGGATCGGCATCGGGATCCTCGTCGGCGGGCGCCGACTGTCGCTCAAGGTCGATCCCGATGCGCCGCTCGCCGCTCCCGCCCGCTACACATCCGTCGGCAAATCGCTCCGGAGAGACCCGATGTGCCGGCCAAGTGCACCGGGCGACACGTCTACGTCCACGACTTCAGCGTACCGGGCATGCTGCACGGCCGCGTCGTCCGCCCGCCGGCCGTCGGCGCGACGCTTGTGTCGGTAGACGCATCGTCGGTCCGGAAGATTCCCGACGTCCGCGATCGTGCGGATTGAGGCTTTCTCGCGGTGCTCGCGAAGGACGAGTGGCGGCGGTACGGTGCCGCGCGCGCGTCAAAGCGACATGGACCGATCGGCAAGAGCTTCCCCGACACGACCAACTCGAGCCGTACCTGCGCAACGGGGCCGTCGATCAGGGATGGTTGGGCCGTCAATCGCGGCGACGTCGATGCGGCGATGGCCGGCGCGGCGAAGACGCTCTCCGCCACGTATTTCTGGCCGAACCAGAGCCACGCGTCGCTCGGCCGTCGTGCGCCTTCGCCGACGTTCGGGACGAAGGTACGGCACCATCTGGAGTCCTCGCAGGCCAGCCACGGCATGCGCGGAACGCTCTCGCGCGTGCTCGGCCTCAAGCCGAAAGGTGCGAGTCGTATTCCTCAAGGGTCCGGGTCGTACGGCACGAACGGGGCCGACTACGCGGCGGCCGACGCGGTGCTGCTTTCGAAGACCGTGCGGGTAGCCGGTGCGCGTGCAGTGGTCGGTGCAGGACGAGCATGGATGGGATTCGAAGGGACCGCAGCAGCTCCTCGATCTCCGCGCGCGGGCCTTGATCGAGCGGGCCGCATCGCTCGCCGGGAGACGCAGATGTGGGTCCCCGCGAACCTGCCGGGCGCGAGCCCGCTTCTGCCGCGACGGCCGCGGGGATCGCGCAGGACGCCGGCCGCAACGCCGCCGCGGTCCAGGAAAACGGCGACCCGCCTCGACGAGTCCGGCAGCGTTCGCGTCGTCGCGCACTGGACCAAGAGACGCCGCTGATGACGTCCAATCTGCGCGCGCCCGGCAATATTGCGAACGTGTTCGCGGTCGAAGGCTTCACCGACGAGATTGCCGCGGCGGTCGCGGCCGATTCGTCGGCGTTCCGGTTGAAGTCCGCCGACCGACCCGCGCGGCATCGAGGCGTTGAACGCGGACCGCCATGGTGTTCGGCTGGCGGGCGCGCCCCTCCCCCAACCGCAACCCAGGCAGGGCCGGCTGATGGTCGGTCAGGGGATTGCACGGTGCGGTACAAACAGACGGAGAACTACGCTGGCATGGCGATGGAGGTCGCGGTGGACCGGCGAGCGGCGCGATCGCCGGTGCGGCGGGTCACGTGCGCGTTCGATTGCGGGCTGGTCGCGAACCCCGACGCGCTGAAGAACCAGGTCGAGGGCGCCATCGGCGGCATGCTTAGCTGCGCGCTGCACGAAGAAGTGACGTTCGACGCCTCTCTCGAGTCACGAGCGTTGACTGGGCGAGCTATCCGTCTCCAGGTTTCCCGAAGTGCCGGCGATCTACGTCATCCTGATTCATCGGCCCGATCAGCCGCTTCTGGGCGCTGGAGAGGCGGTACTGTGCCAGTCGCCGCCGCGCTGGGAACGCGTTCTTCGATGCGACCTGGGTCAGGCTGCGCAGGGCGCCGTTCACCCCCGATCGCGAAAGGCTGCGCTCGCGCCCGAAGAACTGACGGTCGCCAACTCCCAAAAATGCCAACACCCCCGCCTTCGCGCGTATGATTCAGCGCGCGCTTCGGCGAGGCCTCGCCGAAGCTCTGTCGCTCGCAGGCAGTGCGACAGGCGGCGGCGGGCAACTCCCAACGTGTCTGGGGTTAAAATCGCGGCGCCTTTCACACCGTTCCGAGGTATGCGCCTTGGGAGTTGGAAGTTTGGAGGTTTGGAGTTGATATGAGGATTGCGGACTTCCTCACCAACGAGTATCCGCCGAACCGTACACGGCGGCGCCGGCGTCCACGTCGAATACCTCCACGCGAGTCCGCGCGCCTGGACGGCGGGCGCCACCACGTCGACGTGCTGTGCTTCGGCAAGGATCAGGCCGAGCAGACCGTGAACCTTCTCCGGGTCGAGGGCATTCCAGCATTCGCCCCGATCACGCGCAGGACCCGCGCCACACAAAACTGTTCGACACGATGCTGCGCGACCTCATCATGAGCGGCAGGCTCGCGGACATCGACATCGTGCACTGCCACACGTGGTACACGCACCTGGCCGGGTGCGTGGCGAGTATCTGCGCGGCGCGCCACTCGTCCTGACGATGCACTCGCTCGAGCGCCCACCGGCCGTGGAAGGTCGAGCAGCTCGGGGACGGCGTATCACGTCTCGACGTGGATTGAGCGGACGGCCTACGAGAACGCCGACGGCGTCGTGGCGGTCTCGGCGTCGATGAAACGCGACGTGCACGAGCTCTACAAGGTCCCCGGCTCGATTCGGACATCCCGCGATCCACAACGGTATCGATTCCTCTCTGAACAGTACCGGCCGAGGCCCGACCCGGCGCCGCTGGCCGAGTACCGGCATCGCACCCGACGTCCCTTACGTGCTCTTCGTCGGCCGGATTCCACGCGTCAGCAAGGGGGTTATTCACCTGGTGAATGCGATCAGACACTTCCATACCGGCGCCCAGGTGGTGTTGTGCGCGGGAGCGCCCGACACGCCGGAGATTGCCGGCGAGATGACGGAGGCGGTCGAGCGCGCGCGCGCGGGAGAGCCCGCACACGATCGTGTGGATCGCGAGGCGCCGCCGAAGGAGAAAGGCGATCACGCTCTACACGCACGCGGCGATTTTCGCCTGCCCGTCGGTCTACGAGCCGTTCGGCATCATCAACCTGGAAGCGATGGCGTGCGAGACACCGGTCGTGGCCTCGTCCGTCGGCGCGGGGATCCCGGAAGTCGTCGAACACGGGAGACGGGCCTGCTGGTGGCGCCTGAAGCCATCAGCGCCGTGGAAGTGGAGCCCAGGCACCCGGGAAACAGTTCTCGCGGGACCTGGCGGCCGCGGTGAACGTGCTGCTCGACAATCCGGCTGCGCGCGTCGATGGCGCGCAAGGCCCGCGCGCGCGTCGAGCAGCAATTCAGCTGGGCGAGCATCGCGCGGCAGACACTGGAGTTCTATCAGCACGTGCGCGGCAGGCCCGCGCCGTAAATCCCAACCTTCCAACCTTCCAACTCCCAATCCGATTAAATCGAAACACGGGGGTAAAAGTTCAACGATATTCCTGGTTGCGACGATTCAACCCGCTGGTTCGAACAAATCTGTTTGGGACTTGGGAGTTGGGCCGTTTTGGGAGTTGACACGAGTCTCTGTTCCCGTCTCAATCCGCGCGCAGGGTGATGAACGGGTCCACGCGCGTCGCGCGCCGTGCGGGCACGTACCCTGCGAGCACCGACACCCCGACGAGCGCCAGCGCCAGCAGCCCGAAGACCAGAGGATCCGCCGGGCTTGACCTGGTACAGCAGCGCCGTGAGGAGCCGCATCGCCGGGACCGCGAGCACGACGCCCGCGACGGTGCCCGCCACCGCGAGGACGAAGACCCGCCCGATGATCAGGCGCATGATGTCGCCGCGGGTCGCGCCGAGCGCCACCTGGCGCACGCCGAGCTCGCGCCGGCGCTGCTCCACCGCCTGCGACATGAGCGCGTAGAGCCCCAGCGCCGCGAGCGCTGACGCCAGCGCCGCGAACACGCCCAGCAGGCCCGCGCTCGTGCGGGTGCGCCACGTCGCCATCGAACCGCTGATCCATCGTCTTGATGTCGGTGAGCGGGAGATTGGGATCGAGCGCCTGGACGTCGCGCCGCAGGGCCGCGACCAGCGGCTCGGCCGCGGTCCGGCTCCGGACGAAGATGAAACCGGAGGCTCGCTCTCGACTGCAGGAGCGGCAGGTAGACGTCCGGGCGCACGGAGGTCTCGACCGCGCCGTAGCGGACGTCGGCGGCGACGCCCACGACCTCCGCGCCATCATGGAACCCGCCCTGTCCGACCCCGATGCGCTGGCCGATGTGGATTGGCACTTCCCCAGAACGCCTGCGCCGCCGTCTCGCTGATCACCTACGACCTTCGGCTGCCCCACCCGATCGCTCTCGGTGAAGGCCCGCCCGCGGATCACCCGGATGCCGAGCGTGTCGAAGTAGCGCGGCGATGCCCAGACCACGCCGACCAGCGGTCCACGACCCGGCCGGCGGCGGGCGGCCCGGAAACGTGGCGATTGTCCCGTTGCACCCGCCCGATACCGGAGCGCAGCTGCCATAGGCGACCGCGTCGATGTTGGCGTGACCGTCCAGCCGTTCGACCAGGTCGGCGAGAAACTGCGTCGCGCGCTGGGCGTTGTACTGCGGGCCCGGGAAGCGTCACCCGCACCCGTGAGCAGCCCGTCGGGGTTGAAGCCGACCTCGGTCGCCTGCAGCCGCACCACGCTCTTGAGCATCAGGCCGCCGGCGGTGAGCAGCACGAGGGCGAGCGCGATCTCGCCGACGATGAGCAGATTCCGAAGCGCCAGCCCCCGCGACCCGGAAGACACCGCGGTCTTCATACTCGCGGTCAGGTCCCGTCGTGACGCGCGCCACGCGGTGACCTGCAGCCCGAAGAGCACTGCGGTCGCGAGCGCCATGCCGACCGTGAAGAGCAGCACGCGAAGGTCGAATCCGACGAGACCGAGGCCGACGCGGGTCAGGCCTCCCTCCGGGCCGCCGCGCGGCAACACCATGCGCAGATCGGGCGCGAGCGACGCGCCCGCGGATACCGCGGCGTACGCCACGGCCAGCCCGACGAGCGTGCCCGCGATCGCCAGCACGAGGCTTTCAGTCATCAGCTGCCGGACGATCCGCGGAGACGGCTGGCGCCCAGCGCGAGCCGGATCGCGACTTCGCGCTCGCGGCCGAGCCCGCGAACCAGCATGAGATTGGCCAGGTTGACGCACACGATCAGCAGCACCGAGGCCACAGCCGCGCCGAGGAGCAGCACCGATCGGCGAATCAGGGGATCGGTCCGCTGGTCGTCGAGCGGCACGGCCGTCGCGCTCCAGGCGCCCTTCCCCGGCCCGCTATCAGGAAACGGGTCAGGGATCTGCTCGTAGATTCGCTTGCCGAGCACCGCGACCTCGGCCTGCGCTGATTCAACTGACGTATCCGCTTTGCGGCGTGCGACGACCTGATACGAATGATTCCACGCCTCTCCGAGATCGCCCGCGGACAATGTCGTGATGGGCGCCCAGATCTCTGCTTCTCCCGTCAACCCGCGGAACCCTGGCCGGGCCACGCCGAACGATCGTGATACGTGATGCCGTTGAGCCCGACCGTTCGGCCGAGCACGGCCGGGTCTTCCCCGAAGCGCCGGACCCAGAAGCCATGACCGAGCACCGCGAGCGGCGCCGATCCGGGCGCGCTGCCTCGTCGGCAGAGAACGTCCGGCCAAGATGCGGGGCCAGTCCCGAGCGTGTCGAAGTACGTGGACTCCACGAGTTCGCCGATAACGCGCTCGGCGATCCGGAACCGGTCAGGTTCCAGCTCCACCAGGTGAAGGCGGCCGTCGATGCGAAGCCGCGCTGGTTCTCCCGGAGCAGCCCTGATACTTCGGATAGGACCAGATTATCTGGCCGATGACGCCCGGCGCCTCGCGATCCGGCATGAGCAGGTGCACCATCATCAGGCGGGCAGGCTCCGCAAACGGCAGCGGCTTGAGGAGCACGGCGTTGACGAGCGAGAAGATCGCCACGTTGGCCCCGATGCCGACCGCCAGCATCAGCACCGCCATCACGGTGAATCCAGGCTGCTTGGCGAGCGAGCGGAGCGTCGGACAGATCCTGCCGGAAGGCGGCCATGGGTGGTCCTCTTTGCGGTTGTGCGTGCTGAGAGATCCGTCCTGGCCTGGGCACGCGCGCGGAAATGATGCTGAGGGTTTGACGCCAATACCAGAGCCTGGTGCGCGGCGCGGGTACGGAAGGTCTCGTCGAGGTCGCCCGAGATTACTTCGGCGTCCTCTTTCGACAGGAACAACCGCAGCAGCGCCTCGGCGAATCGGGGTGGCGTGTGCATGGCGCTAGCTCTTGACCGTGCGCAGCCGCGCGGCCACGCCGCTGGCCATCAGCCGCAGGGACTCGTAGACGCGGGCGAGCGCGCGCTCTCCCGCCGGCTGCAGCGTGTACAGGCGCTTCCGTTTGCCGCCGCGCTCGGGCGTGGGCTCGCCGAGGCGCGACGACACGAGGCCGCGCCGCTCGAGACGGTCGAGCGCCGTGTACAACGCGCCCGGCGAGATCGCGCGCCCGGTCCTCGCTTCGATCTCGCTCCGGACCGTGACCCCGTAGGCATCGGCGCCCAGGCGGACGAGCGCGAAAGAGAATCAGTTGTTCGAAGTCGCCGATGGTGTCGGAACGTTCTCATCACTAATCACTGATATGGAATGACCCTCTGTCAAGCCCCCCTCCGTGCGATGGTGGGCTTGGCATTCGCCGGCAAGCGCCCGCTTGCCGGCATAACAGCCATCCGTCAGAGAATGCGCGCGGGGTCCAGGGGCGCCGGAGGCGCCGCCCGCAGGGCGCGAAGCCCTGGAGGCCGTGCGCATTTCTCTCTGACAGCCGACGCGTCGGTGCGCGGGCCGCGGAGACGACGGAGGATCGAGGGCGCTTCGACGACGAAGTCACGCTGATATACGGTGGTTACCACGATTGCTCGCGGCAGAGCACACATGACAGTGCTTCGTCGGGAGGACGTGCAGTCTAATATCGCGAGTTGGGACGGTCGTCCGTATCGCATGCGATTAGTCGCCGATCCTCTAATCGCGCCTCAGATCATCCGCCGTCTTCGCGGTCCGTCACTGACCTGCTTCATGGTCCCGTTCCCTGCCTCCCGGTCGCCCGGGGCCGGATGCGCTCATTTGGCCGGAGCGGGAGGCGGTTGCAGCGCCGCCCACAGGAAGCCCGCAAGCTCACGCGCGATGGCCACTGCCACCTTGGGCGCTTCTTTGCGTTCCGCCAGGCGTCGAAAGCGACCACACAGTCGCTGTTGTGCCTTGTCAGCGATCGCAATCACCCGGCCGGGCTGTCCCTTGCGTCGTCGCGCGAGAGTCGGTCCGATGCCCGAGCGATGCCGATAGTGCCATGCCGTTTCCACCAGCAGCCGTCGCACCAGCGCGTTGCCCGCTTTGGTAATGGGGCCGCGCCGCTGCTGCTCGCCCGTGGAATGTTCGCCGGGGACAAGCCCCACATACGCCATCAACGCTCGCGGTGATTCGAACCGCCGAAAGTCATGGAGCTCGGCCAGGATCAGAATCGCTGTCAACGTGTCGATCCCGCGGAAGCACCGCAACCAGCCCACCGGCGTGCGATACGGCTCGCCCTGCGCGATCTCTCATCAGCCGACGATCGAGCTCGATGAGCCGCGCCTCGAGATGATCGATCGCCAGCAGATAATCGTCCACGACCACGCGCTCGGCGGGCTGCGTCCATTCGAGTGTGTCGATCCAGCGCCGGTGGGCGCGCGTCCAGTTCCGCCGGTGGTAGTGCAGCCCTCGGCGGAGAAGCAACTTGCCCAAGCGATGGCGGCCCCGCTGCAAATCCTCACGCGCGTCATCCCGCGCACGGCACAGATCGCGCACCGCTTCTTCGGGCGTCGGCGGTCGGACCTCGGTCAGCAACCCCGCGCGCAGCAGCTCGGCGAGTTTCCGCGCATCGCGGCGATTGGTTTTGACCCGTTCGCCAGGCTTCCGAGGAATGAGCGCGGGCGCGATGACCTGACAGCTCACCCGCGAGCTGGTCACCCGGCGTTGCAGCGCGTAGCCGCCCGGCCCGGCTTCGTAACACATCCGCACAGCACCCGGGGCTTCCCGCTCAAGCTTGCGGACCAATGCACTACAACGTTACGCACAGCGAGCCGGTCATTCCATATTGTCTAATCACTGAATCACTAATCACTGAATCGCTGAATCGCCTGAATCGCTGAATCGCAGTCGCTGAATCGTGGCGCGGATTCGGCGATTGACGGATTCGCGATTAGTGATCAGTGATTGTATTTTGTCACACTGTAGTTTTAATCAGCCGCGTGTCAACGGGTGCCTTGCAGTCCGCACCGGGTCGTCCTAGCATCGGCACGCTGTCTTCACGGCTGTCTCGGGCGCCTGTCGGTTCCCAAGCCCAGCCGTCAGCATCACCACGGGGGAACAAATGCTCAGTCGCTGTGGAGTCTTCGCGCGTCCGGTCGGCTACCACGTCCTGCTGCTCACGCTCGTCCTGCCCGCGCTGGCCAGCGCGCAGGAAACACGCGCCACCATCACCGGCACCGTCAAGGACACGCAGGGGGCCGTCGATCCCCGGGGTGACCGTCACGGTCCTCAATACCGACACGAACGTGGCGACCGAGGCCGTGACGCAACGAGTCCGGCGTCTTCAGCGTTCAGAAGCTGCAGCCGGGTCCCGTCCGAATCACGGCCACGCTGGCCGGCTTCAAGACGCTGGGTCCGCGAGGGGATCACGCTGCGGACGGCGGAAACCGTCACCATCAACATCCCGCTGGCGATCGGCGCCGTCGAAGAGACGATCACGGTGAGCGCGGCGAGCAGCGCCATCGAGTCGAATGAGTCGACGGTCTCGCAGACGATCGAGAACAAGCGCATCTCGGAGCTGCCGCTGAACGGGCGCCAGGTCTACATGATGATGCAGCTCACGGCGGGCACGCTCTTCACGCAGACGACGTTCGGCGCGACCGGCTTCTCGGGCACGCGGGCGTGGGACGTGAACGGCTCCCTGTCGGTGCACGGCAGCCGCACGGGCAACAACGAGTTCCTGATCGAGGGCGCACCGAGCGCCGGGACCGGGGGCGGGACCGGCAACTGGAACTACGCGCCGCCCGTGGACGCGATCGAGGAGTTCAAGATCGGGACCTCGGCCACCGACGCGTCGTACGGCCGCACGAGCGGCGGCGTGGTGAACATGACGCTGCGATCGGGGACCAACTCGCTCCGCGGCTCGACCATCGGGCTGTATCGCGGCACCGCGCTCGACTCCAACCAGATCCAGAACATCCGCAACAACATCTCCAACGAGGGGCACACGTACTACAACAACGAAACGATGGTGAGCGGGCCGATCCGCCGGAGCAAGACGTTCTTCATGGGCGGCTACCAGGGCTTTTACGAGAACATCCCGTTCCCGGTGACGCGGACGGTGCCGACCGCGCTCCAGCTCCAGGGGGACTTCTCGCAGACGACAACGGCGAACGGCACGCCGATCGTCATCTACGACCCGGCGACGACGCGCTCGAACGGCGCCGGCGGGTTCATCCGCGATCAAATCCAGTGCAACGGCCGGCTCGAACGTGATCTGCCAGGACCGCTTCCATCCCGTGGCCAGGACGCTGCTCAGTACTTCCCCCGCCCGAACGCCGCGCCGAGCAACCTCGCGGGGAACGACAACTTCGTCAACTCGCCGAGCGTGGGGCGCTACCGCTACAACTCGTACCTGACGCGCGATCGACCACAACTTCAACACCCGGCACCGGCTGTCGTTCACCAACACCGGGAACTGGGGGATCGAGTACCGCAACGAGAACGGCCTGCCCGAGCCGGCCATCCGCAGCGACAACTGGCCGACGCACCGCAACCACTACCTGGTGTCGGTGGACGACAACGTGACGCTCAACCCGAGCACGCTCTGGAACACGCGGCTCTCGTTCGACCGGTTCGAGGAGCCCCACGACAAGGTCTACGGGAACATCGATCCGCAGCTCCCCTTCCAGGGTCCGTTCCAGCTGACGGGTCCGCCGTTCGTCCAGATCAGCGGCGTCGCCAGTGAAACCATGTTCCCCCGGACGGCGTACCGCCGGGACAACAACGCGCTCTCGCTCAACAGCTCCATCTCGAAGACGATGGGCCGGCACTTCACGAAGATGGGGGGCGAGGTCCGCGCCTACGACTTCTACAGGAACGACGAGTTCACGACCAACGGAACGTTCGGCTTCAACAGCACGTTCACCCGCCGGGATCCGCTGAGCGCCACCGGCGCGACGTCCGGCAGCGCCATGGCCTCGTTCCTGCTCGGGCTGCCGAACAGCGGCAGCGTCCAGTCCGGCATCCCCCGCACCGAGCGGTACCGCTACTACGCGCTGTACGTGCAGGACGACTGGAAGCTCGGCGCACGCGCGACGCTGAACGTCGGGCTGCGGTGGGACTACCAGCCGGCGGTCACCGTGAAGGACAACCTGACGGTCTCGGCCTTCGACGAGACGTCGGTGAATCCGCTGCAGGCGCAGTTGCCGGCCGGCGCGATCAACCCGGCAACCGGACAGCCGCTGCAGCTCAAAGGCGGGCTGGTGTTCGCCAACCATGGCGGGCCGGACTCGCCGTACAAGAGCGACTGGAACAACATCCAGCCGCGCGTCGGCTTCACCTACAAGGTGAACGACTGGCTGATCGCCCGGAGCAACTACGGGCGTTCCTATCTCGGGCTGTCGAGCGGCGGCCAGAACGGCGTGTACTTCACCGACTTTTCGAGAACCACGCCGTTCCTGGCGACGGCGCCCGACAACGTCTCGCCGGGCACGCCGTGGTCCACACCGTTTCCCGATGGCTTCCTCGAGCCGCGCGCCGGCGAACTGGGGCTGCTCACCAACATCGGCGCGGGCTTCAACATTCCGAATCGTGACTACGAAATCCCATACACCGACCAGTGGATGGCGGGCGTGGACATCCAGCTGCCGTGGAATATCGGCCTCGACCTCGCGTACGTCGGCAACAAGGTGAGCAAGCTCGGCTCGAGCCGGCCCATCAACGAGGTGCCGAAGTCGGAAAACGACAAGCGCATCCCGAGCCTCGGCGGCACGGCGAACTACCTGAACGTGACGTTCCCGAACCCGTTCGCCGGGCTGGCGCCGGGGCAGACGCTGAACGCGGCCACGGTCTCGCGGGGCGACCTGCTTCGGCCGTACCCGCAGTTCACCGGCATCAACCGGGACCGGCTCAACCTCGGATCGGCGTACTACAACGCGCTCGAGGCGGCGGCGACCAAGCGCTACACGAACGGCGTGATGTTCGCGGTCAACTACACGTGGATGAAGCTCGAGGATCAGGTCAACTTCCTCACCAACTACGACACCGAGCCGTTCCGGGACCTCCAGGGCGATCAGCGGAGGCACCGGCTGGTCATCACGACCCTCGTCGATCTGCCCTTCGGACCGGGGAAGCCGATTGGCCGGAACACGACCGGCCTCGTCAGCCACCTGATCGGCGGCTGGCAGTTCAACACCATCGGGGAGATTCAGTCCGGGAGGCCGCTCGGGCTGAACGGCAACTCCGTCCAACTGATCGACGACGTGGCTCTGCCGAAAAGCGAGCAGTCCTTCGAGCGCTGGTTCGACAACAGCAGCACGGCGCTGAACAACCCGCGGCCCGACGGCACCTTCGCCTGGACGCTGCTCGGCACGAACGAGTACCGCGTGGCGAAATCCAGGTTCCACGACGTGAACGAGCCGAGCGAGCCGCAGTGGTCGTTCTCGTTTTTCAAGAATACGCACCTGGGCTCGCGCGTGAACATGCAGGTACGAGTCGAGACGTTCAACGTGTTCAACGTCCGGGTCTACGGCGGGCCCAACACCGACCCGAACAGCGCGAACTTCGGCATCGTCAGCACCGCGAGCCAGGTGAACTTCCCGCGGACGACGCAGGTCGGGCTGCGCTTCACGTTCTGAGGCGAGCGGAGGTCAGGAGGTCGGGAGGTCGGGAGATCTCCTGACCTCTTCCTCTCCTGATCTCTACTTACTGCGGTACGGACGACCGGCCAACACGGACGAGCCAGCGCAACGGCCACCACAGGATCGCGAGCCAAAGTACCAGCGGCGGGCCCGCGCGCAGCGTCCAGAAGAGCGCGGCAGACGCGCTCTCGAATGCGGTCCGCAGACCGTCTATCGCGGCGTTGCGGAGGCGCGTCGAGAGCGGCACCGGCCCGGTGTCGAGCGTCGCCTGGCGTGACTCCGTGACCTCGAGCGTCACGGTGGCATAGGCGACGCGACGTTCGAGATTCGTCCGCTCGCCATCGAGCCGTTCGATCTCTTCCCGCACCCGGGCGATCTCGCGTTCGACCGCGAGCACGTCCGACACGTCCCCGGTCCGGTTCCTCAGCACTTCGCCCAGCCGCTTCTCGGTGTTCCGGCCGTTCGCCAGGCGCGCTTCGATGTCCACCACGCGCTCGGTGACGTCGTCGCCCGACTGCACTTCGCCGGTCACGCTGCCCAGCGTTCTGAGGCTGCGGACCGCGTCGTCCAGGCGTGCGGCCGGAACCCGGAGCGTGGCGTGCAGCGAACGGGCGGCGTTCTGGGCGCTCGACGAGCGAATCTCGCCGACGAAGCCGCTGACGTCGCGCAGCGTGCGGTCGATGGCGGCCCTGACGGCGTCGAAGTCCGTCGTCGTGATCGTGATGCTGATTGTCCGGATGACTTTTGCGCCTTCGGCCTGCGCTTCCAATTGCCCTGCGGCGCGCGGCTCAGCCGGCACCTGAGGCCGCCCGTATAGTAGGGTTTCGACGGGCGCGCGCGAGGGCATCTCGGCGCCGGCAGCGACACTCATGCCGCCCCTGACGGTCGAGCGCGACTCCCGTGACCGCGCGCTGAACCAGACGGCGGTCAGCACGACGACCATCGCAGCCGCTCCGGCGAACTGCCACGTGCCGGCGAATCCGGCCCACGCGACATGCCAGCGGGGATTCCTCTTTGGCGCGGCTATGACCGGCGCGCCGAGCGATGCTGGCGGATCCTTCACCTCCCACAGCCGCATGTCTCTGGACACCTGCTGCAGCTCGGCGGCCAGCGCCTGGCAGGCCACGCAGTGCGCCAGGTGATCGTGGGCGGCCAGCGCCCGATCGGACGACAGCTCGCCGTCCAGGTACGCCATGAGCTCGTCGTGCGGAAGCGCGTGTTCACCGGATGTCATGACTGACCTTCACTTGAACGTCGGCGCCGCGCAAGAGCGCGGCCCTGAGATCCATCCGCGCGCGAAACAAGCGCGAGCGGACCGTGTTCAACGGGATGCGGAGCAGATCCGAAATCTCCTGGTAGCTCAATTGCTCGGTACTCGCGCAGCATCACGATCTCGCGCACGTCCGGCTCCAGCGATGCCAGCGCGCCGCGGACCCACAGGGCGGTGTCGGGATCCGAAGCCGCCGCGGCAAGGTCGGCCGGGAGCGGCTCTGTCGCTCGATGGGCGGCCGTGCGCCGCTCCGCCATCCGCACGTTGCAGGCAATGCCGAACAGGTAGCTGCGGAACGCGGACCGGGGCTCGTAGCGCGCGGCGTTCTGGAGAATCGCGACGAAGACGTCGTGCGTGAGCTCTTCGGCGCGGGCCGTCGCCTCGACGCGGCGCCGGAAGAAGCGCCAGACGGGCCCCCGATACCGCTCGAACAGCGTCTCGAACGCTTCACGCGAGCCGCCACGCACGCCGAGCATCAGCTGTTCGTCAGTGACCACGATCCTGCCTGTGCCTGTGTAATGTCGCCAGGGAGAGAAAAGTTCCCGCCGTTAATCAACGCATCAGGTCAGGACACCCGCTCGAGCGAGCAGCGCGCCGAAGATCAGGGTGAAGATAGTTCCGGGCCCCGTGCGGTTGACCGCTTCGAAAAACACCTGCTCGCCCGGCGCGGCCGTGAACTCGACGGTCTTCCACACGAGGGTGTTGCTCACCCGCACGCGGTGCGGACCCGGATTGATGTCGCGCGTGACCGAGTCGCCCCAGAGGAGCGTGGCCACGCGCTGGCCGTCGAGCGTGACGATGAGCTGGCGCGTCTTGACGTCAGCCTCCGACGTGCGCGTGATGGTGACGGTCGGGGGAAACAGCTCCTCGACGCGAGGGAAGTCCAGCACCGTGTTGTCGGCGACGGAGGTGAAAGGACCGCCATCGACCCAAGCCTACTCGAAACCGATCGCACCGGGTCGACGGTCGCGCAAGCGTATAATCGGCGGAAAGATGCATCCCTGGCACGACAGCTATATCGACGACTCCGTCATCGCGACGGCCTTTCCCGTGGTCATCGAAATTCCCAAAGGCAGCAAGAACAAGTACGAGCTGGACAAGGAGACCGGGCTGCTCCGGCTCGATCGCGTGCTGTATAGCTCCGTCCACTATCCTGCCGATTACGGTTTCATCCCGCGGACGTACTGCGATGACGGCGATCCGCTGGACGTGCTGGTCCTGAGCCAGGAGCCGGTGTATCCGCTGACGATTGTCGAAGCGCGCGCCATCGGCGTCGTGCGGATGCGCGACGAGAAGGGCATCGACGACAAGATCGTCGCCGTCAGCGTTCGCGATCCGTCGTACGCGGATTACACCGACAAGGACCAGCTGCCCAACCACGTGCTCCGGCAGCTGCGCCGGTTCTTCGAGGACTACAAGGTGCTCGAAGAGAAACAGGTGATGATCGACGACATCCTCGGGCCGGAACAGGCCCTGACGATTATCGCGGAAGCGCTGGAGCTGTACCGGAAGCTGCGGCGCGGCCAGCTGCCGAAAGGATCCGAACGGTTGATCCGGATCAGGCATTATCCTTACGATCTCGTCCACCCGCTGAATCTCCGACGTGCTCCCCCCGTTGAACCGGCCGAAGATGGATCGGATGACCACGGACCGCGGCGTGCGGGGCATGCCCGACAGGTTGTTCACGAAGCGGTCGTAGGTGCCCGCCCGCTCGAGGTAGAACTCGACGTTCGACGTGTAGAACGCCGAGAGCCGCTCTCCCCTGCCGTTCAGGAGGCGGCCGACGGCCGCGAGCGCCTTCGGCCCGCTCAGGTCACCGACGACCGGGACAATCCGGTCGCGCGCGTGCAGCGACTTGACGAACTGGAAGCTCTCTTCGGAGGCGAGATAGTTGCTCTGCCGCCCGCTCGAATCCGTCTCGAGCAGGAGCTCCCGATAGCGTCGGGTAGTGGCTTTGCGGCGGGCGGCCCGTGCGTCTGGAAGCGCAGCCCGAGTCCCGCCTCGATGAACCGCCGATGAAAGCGGTCGATCGTCGCGAGGTCCTCGGCCGAGAGCGCGACGCCGAAGCGCGTGATCGACGCCATCGAGCCGGAGCCTCAGCGCATCCACCGACGTGGCGCTCGACCGGCACGCCGTCGATGTAGGCCACGAGCCGGCCGATCCCCGCCTCGCGCCATCCATCGAGCGGCCGGCGGCACCGGACGGCCGAGCAGCAGCGCCAGGTACTCCACGCGCGTCCGCGCCTCGGCAAAGATCGCCTTGAACAGCAGGTGCAGGAGCAGGTTGTCGCGGCGGATGTCGACGATGAAGCGCCATCGCCGGACGGATGTGGGCGATGTAGGAGAAATTCTGATCGGGACCGACGCCGATGTAGGCGCCTCCCCGCACGCCGGCCCGCTGCAGCTCGGGGATCACCTGCAGATACGACCGCTCGTTCGAGATCAGGTTGTCGGTGTCGAAGTAGCCGCCCGGCTCCGACAGCGCCGCGATCTGCCCGGCGAAGCTGCCCGGCGCCTGGGCCGGGCGCGGCCCGGGCCCTGGGCGGTGCCCGGGCCTGACGGACTGCTGACGGCGAGTACCGCAGCCGTCACGATCGCAACGACCGACTGGCGCAGCGACATCGACGGCATCATAAACCCAGCCGGACGCGGAGTCAGAAAATCCGGATCGAAACCCGTGGCCTGATACGAGTAATCGCACCATGCACACTGGGCGATGCCTTCTCCTCGCAATTCTCGTTGCACCCGCCGCGCGTGTACGGGCAGGTGACACCGGCATCTCCGTCGCCGCCGAGCGGCACAGTTCGGGACCGTCAGGTTCAGCGAAGACCGGAACCGCGCGTCTCAGCGGCCGTGTGCTGGCTGGCGACACGGGCAAGCCGCTGCGCCGCGCCGAAGTCCTGGCGGTCCCGCCGGGGCTGAATCCGGGAGCAGATGCAGCGGCAGGCGCGCTCGGTGACGACCGACGCGGATGGCCGTTGGGAGTTGAGAGGGCTGTCGGCTGGCCGCTACCAGGTGACCGTCTCGAAGGGCGGATATCTCACGTTCCAGTACGGTCAGAGGCGGCCGTTCGAGCAGGGCACAGCTGCTCGACCTCGTGGAAGGCCAGGCGCTCGAGAAGATCGACCTCAGTCTACCGAAAGGCGGCGTGATTACCGGCAAGGTCCTGGACGAGTTCGGCGATCCAGCGATGCCCGCGATAGTCGTCGCGATGCGGCATCGGTACGTCGACGGGCAGCGCAGGCTCGTGCCTGTGGGCGACGACGGTTTCTATGAGCAGTGCTCAACGGAGGGTTGACCGACGACACCGGCGCGTACCGCCTTCACGGCTTGCCGCCTGGTACTACTACCTGTCGGCCATGTTCGGCTCCGTGCGCCAGGGCCGATCGGACGATCGCACGGTGTACGCACCGACCTACTATCCCGGTACGCCATCAATCGCCGAGGCGCAGCGCGTCACCGTCGGGATCGGACAGGAGGCCCAGAACATCACCTTCAATCTGACGACGGTCCCCGTCGCCAGGGTCTACGGGCACGGTCGTCAGCTCCTCAGGCCAACCGGCGGAGCCTCGGTCAGGCTGACGTCCGCGATGCCGGGCGAAGCCTGGTCGAACATCCATGCCCAATGTCGCGAGCGCGGACGGTGCTTTCACGATCACCAACGTGCCGCCAGGTGAGTACCGGCTGCAGGCCACGTACCGATCCGACGGTCTGCCCGACTCCGGAGCTGGCAGCCGTACCGATTACGGTAAACGGCCAGGACATTACAGGCGTCGCGATTGCGACCGCGCCCGCCGCAACCGGCGAGCGCGGCTACTATTCGAAGGCACGACCGGGTCGGCCGTGCGTCCGGCCAGCTTCTCGATCGCCACCGTCCCGACGACGCCAGGACTAGCGCCGGACCCGATCGACGCGCGCACGTACGCATTAGCGACCAGGAGACATTCGAGCTGCGCGGATTGTTCGGAGCCGCCGCGTAGTCCGGATTGATTTTCTGCCTGCAGGCTGGCGGTTGAAGTCCGTCACGCTGGACGGCACGGACGTCACCGACTCGGGCATCGATTTCAGGCCAGGACGACACGTCTCGGGATCGAGATCGTGCTCACGACGCGCTCGACGACGCTCTCCGGCGCGGTGCAGGACGAGCGCGGCAAACCGCTGACCGACTACGCGGTCGTGGTCGTTTTCTCCCGATTCCAGCCCGGTGGGGATACCAGACCCGATTCGTCCGCAGCGCCAGACCCAACCAGGACGGCCGATTCGACCTCGAGGGTCTTCCGCCCGGCGACTACCTGGTCGCCGCGCTCGAGTACCTGGAACCTGGCGATGAAAGCGACCCCGAACAGCTCGAGAAATGGAAGCCGGGATCGACGAGCGTCAGGCTCGGAGACGGCGAGGCGAAGTCCATTACGCTCAAGCTGACCCGCTGACGAGTCCGGGACACCATCGCAAGGGTCGTGGCACTATTACGTCATCCATGGACGCGCTCGACCCATCCCCGCCATCCGCGCCTGCCCCTCCGCCGCCATCCCTCGCCGACGGGACGCGGAAGTCGCTCGATCCGCAGGTCGTCGATCTGGACCGCGACGTCGGCTTGATCGTGACCGTCATCACTTCCGTCGGCGTGCTGCTCGCGATCGGGATCATGTACCTCGGCACGGACACTCCGCGCTGGTTCTTCGCGCTGTGCCTCTTTGGATGGGCGGCGCTCACGGCCTTTCTCATCTGGCACACGTTCCGCTGGCCGCAGATCCAGTACCGCCACGCCTCGTACCGCCTGGACGGGCAAGGCATCGAGATCGCGCGCGGCGTGATCTGGCGATCGATCGTCCACGTGCCGGTCTCGCGCGTGCAGCACACGGACGTGTCCCAGGGCCCGCTCCAGCGCCGCTACGGCCTCGGCACGCTGACGATTTACACCGCCGGAACCGAGTACGCCCGCGTCAATCTCCATGGACTTGCGCACGCGAGGGCCCTCGCCATCCGCGACCTCCTGCTGCCGCGGCGATCCGACGATGGCGTCTGAACGGCGGCTGCACCCGGCCTCGTTCTTCTTCGCGCTGGGCGGCCATGCCAAGCAGCTGCTCCTGCCGGGTGTCTTCGTGCTCGTCAGCGCCCGGTCGGGACGCGGGAACTGGGAGACATGGGCGATGGTGTTCATCGTCCCGTTCGCCATTGCCGCGGCGGTGCGCGTCCTGTCCTACCGGTACCGATTCGACGAGGGGGAGCTCGTCGTCCGGACGGGGTTCATCTTTCGCAACGAGCGGCACATCCCGTACGGGCGCATCCAGAACGTGGACGCCGTCCAGAACCTGCTGCATCGCGCGCTCGGCGTCGCCGACGTCCGCATCGAAACCGGCGGCGCGAGCGAAGGAGAAGCCGTGATGCGCGTCGTCTCTCTGGGCGCGTTCCGGGAGCTGCGCGACCGCGTGTTCGAAGGACGGGCGGCGATCGGCGCCGATCCGGCGGAGAGAGCCCCTGTCGCCTCTGACGTGGTGCCGGCCCCGGCCGAGGGCGGGGCCACGAGCGCGCGGTTCGCGCGCGCGGAGGCGCAAACCATCCTGCACCTGCCGTTTCGCGAAGTTGTCCTGTGCGGGCTCATCGAGGGACGCGGGCTGGTCGTGCTCGGCAGCCTGTTCGGCGTGTTGTGGGAAGCCGGCCTCATCGACAACGCTCGTCGGATCGCTCTTCGGCGAGCCCACCTCGGGACGCGGCGCCATCCTCCAGATGGTCCGCGGCATCGCGGGCCAGGGCGTACCCTCGCCGGGCAAGATCGGCCTCACGCTCGCCGCGTTCGGAAGCTTTCTGATTGTCGTCCGCGGATTCTCGGCGGCCTGGGCGGTGATGACGCTCCACGGATTCAGGCTGGTGCGCAGCGGCGAGGATCTGCGGCTGGAGTACGGGCTGCTGACGCGCGTCACGGCGACGATTCCAATCCACAGGATTCAGGCTCTGACCATCCAGGAGGGCCCGCTGCACCGTCTGTGCGGCCGCGTGACGATCCGAGTCGACACGGCGGGCGGCGAGGGCCAGGGCGCCGCGCAGGCGCAACGCCAGCGGCTCGCCCCGATCTTGCGGCGCGGAGAGGTCGAGGGTTTCTCCGCACGGTGCTGCCCGATCACGATGCGGACGTGCTGTGGAACGGTGTCGATCCACGCGGATTCCGGCGCAAGCTGACGAAGTCCGCCATCCTCGTCACGCTGCTGGGCGTCGTGCTGGCCTGGCCGCTTCGCGTGTGGGCGGTGCCACTGTTGGTTCTGATGTTCGGGTGGGCCGCCGTTCACGCGCGACAGTGGATCCGGCGTCTCGGCTGGGCCGCCACCAACGACGCGGTGCTTTTCCGCAGCGGATGGATCTGGCGGAACACCACGATCGCGCCGCTCGGCAAGATCCAGATCGTGGCCGTCCACGAATCGCCGTTCGACCGCCGGCTGCGGATGGCCGGCGTGGTCGTGGATACGGCCGGTGCGAGCGGCGAGTCCCATCGCGTCCACATTCCGTACTTGTCCCGCGACACCGCCGATGGGCTGGCCGGATCGCTCGCCGTTCACGCCGCGCGCTCCACCTTCAGATGGTGAATCGCGGATGAGGTGGAGGCGGTCCAGTGGCGGCCCGCTTGCACTTTCCCCGGCCAGTTGCACCGGCGCGATCTGCGCAAGTGGGCTAACGCTCCGGCGGCGCGGATGTTCCGCTTCCGGCACCAGACCGTTGGTCTGCCTGTGCAGCGCCAAATCTGTAAGGCTCGAGCCACAACTGTAATTCGGACCGCCGTCCGGCCGGGACACCGGCGTCCGACCAGAGAAGACTGTGACCAACGCATGACCCCATTTCGCGGCGCCCGTGGATTCACGCTCGTCGAGCTCCTGATCGTCGTCGCGATCATCGGCATCCTGTCGGCGATCGCCGCCCCGTCGTTGCTCCGGGCGCGGATGTCGGGCAACGAGTCGTCGGCCGTCGGGTCGCTGCGAGCGATGAACACGGCGGAAGCGAGCTACGCGTCCGGCGGCGGGAAGGGCGGCTTTGCGACCACGTTCGTCACGCTGGCCGCGCCGTGTCCGGGCGGCACCATTGGGTTCATCTCTCCCGATCTGTCCACCGATCCCGCGATCAAGAGCGGCTACTCCATCGTGCTGACCGTCGGTACAGGCGCCTCACCAGGTCCGCTCGATTGCAACGGCACGGCGACGCAATCGGCCTACTACGCGACGGCGCTGCCGGTCATGGGCGGAACCAGTGGCTTGAAGGCGTTTGCGACGACCGGCTCCGGCACGATCTTCTTCGACCGCACGGGCCTCGCGCCGACTGAAGCGCAAATGGCCCCCGGCGGCGGCGGCTCGCCAATCCAATAGCGCGACGACACGTCGCGGCGCTTCTGCTAGCATCTGCGCGAGGGCCCATGTATGCCATCCTCGCGTTGATCGCAGCGCTTCTCCCCCAGCAGGCCCCGTCTCAGCCGCCAATCGTCGATCGAAGCACCGTCCCTTACTGCCCTGTCTCGAACGACCCGCAAGTACGGTTTCACCCCGGACCAGCCGGTACAGGTTGGCGGCGGCGCCATGTACGGCCCGGCGCGCGAGCGGCGCTATCTGGACGCGTTGCGAGGTCCACAAGGTCAGCCGGTTCAATACAAACGAACGCGGTCCACTCCGGAGGCCGCCGACGGCACGATTCTCGACGCTTATGAGGTGACGTACGAACGTCTCGAGAAGCCGGCCACGCTCTACCTGGACGAGTATCACTTCGGCGATCTGCGCGCGCCGCAGGGTTTCACGTGCGGTCAGCCGGTGGGGATCGGCCCCCCGCCCGCCGATCCGTTTCAGACGGCGGAGGCGATCGTGTCGGTGGCGCTCGAGCAAGGCGCCGGCCGCGACTTCACGCCGATTCCGCTGGATCAGGACGGTGCGACGACGCACGGGGTCGTGTTCGATCAGTTCAGGATGATCGCGAGAGCCGCACGCGCGGCGGCGGCGACGGGAACGAGGCTCGATTCGAAGTCCGTTCGCGCGGAGGTCACGCGCGCCCGCACGGTGGTGCTGGCCTACCCGCTGTCCTGCAACGACAAGATCGCCGCGCCGGCCGCGATCGAGATCGTCGGAGCGCAAGGCGCTCCGGTGCGCCGCGATGGCGAGTACGCCCGCGATGCGGCCCTCGGCGTGCTGCTGCCCGGCGTGCAGGCGCCGGCCTCGAGTCTCGCGGCGACGTTCGCGCTCGCCACCCTTCGTCCGACCGACACGATCCGGATCACCTATGCCGACGCCTCGTGCACGGCGGGCAGCGCCGACGTGCCGCTGCCGGTGAAATTCTCCTCCGCGCGCGCGATCGACACGCCGCTTCCGCCGCTGCCGGCCGGCGCTACGGCGGACGGACCGGTGTGGCTGCAAGCACTGGTCGATCTCGACGGCACGCTGCAACGCGCGTCCTACATCGGCGGACCGGCCTCGCTCGGCCCGGCCGCCATCGACGCCGCCGGCCGATGGCGCTCCGAGCCTGCTCGCGTCAACGGCGCCCCTGTCGCCACCGGTGTAGTCGTTCAAGTTAGATTCAAAGCGCCTGCGGCCGCGGCAAGCGAGCGCAGCGAGTCGAGCCGCAGCAGCGAGTGGGGGTGGGGCCCCACGAGCAGTAAAAAATAGAGCAGGTCAGGTTCAAAGAGTAGGATGGACGATCTCTTCGTCGTCACCTGTCCGTACTGCGGCGAGGAGCTCGAGATCTACGTCGAGCCCGAGATGGGCGGCCGCTTCGTCCAGGACTGCGAGGTCTGCTGCAACCCGTGGCTGGTGCACGTGTCGGACGAAGACGGCGAGCGCTCGGTGCACGTCGGCCGAGCCGATGGGTCGTAGGCGGATCGAGGTTTAACAGGAGGTCAGGAGGTCAGGAGATTCTTTTTTCAAAAAAACAAAAACTCCTGATGGGCAGATCGCCCTGGCGGCGCTCGGGCATGATGAACGTGCTGTTCGCGCTGTCCCCATGGCCGGCGCCGGGCAGCTGGTCAGGCAGACGCGGCCTCGTTCTGCTTCGTCGTCGGCGGCGTCGCGATGCCGGCGGTCTGCTTCCTGACGGCGTGGCGGCCAGGCTTCCGGCATGTCTTTCCGCTGCCGGTCGCGGCGCTCGTGGCCGCCGGTGCTCCTCACCTGCTTTGGAGGGCAGTCATGAAGATCGGCTTGCTGGCGATGAGCGGCATTCGCGCGCACGACCCCGAGCTGCTCGAGCTCGGCCTGACGCTGCCCGGGTTCGTCGAGCGCAGCGAGGCGATCGCGTCGCTGCCGAGCCTCGGCTTGCTGTACCTCGCGGCCGACACGCCGGCCGGACACGAGCTGCAGTACTTCGAGGCCGAGGCGGACGGCAAGGAGCCGACCGGCGTCTATCGCTGCGACCTCGTCGCGATCAGCACGTTCTCGGCGCAGGTGCTTCGAGGCGTACGCGATCGCCGACCGCCTGCGCCAGGCGGGCGTGAAGGTCGCGATGGGCGGGCTGCACGTCACCGTCCGGCCGGACGAGGCCGCCGCGCACGCGGACTACGTGATCATCGGCGAAGGCGAGCAACGTCTGGCCGGCGGTCGGTCGAGGCGGCGGCACGCGGCGACGGACCGCGCGTCTTCCACGCCCGCGACTTCGCCGCGGTCGACGTCGCGGCGCCTTCCCGTGCCGCGCTACGACCTGCTCGGCGATCGGCCGTACAACCGCTTCACCGTGCAGACGTCGCGCGGCTGTCCCGTGGCGGTGCGACTTCTGCGCCTCGACGTGATGCTCGGCCGGCCGTACCGCAAGCGGCCGGTCCGAGACGTGATCCGCGACATCGAGGCCGATCCTCGCGGCTGCGCGATCGGCCCGTTCATCGAGTTCGCCGACGACAACACGTTCGTCGACAAGGCGTGGGGCAAGGAGCTGTGCCGGCGGCTCGCGCCGCTGCGGCGTGAAGTGGTTCACCGAGACGGACATCTCGGTCGCCGACGACGCGGAGCTGCTCGAGCTGATGCGCGCCGCCGGCTGCCGGCAGGTGCTGATCGGGCTGGAGAGCCCGGCGGCGGAGGCGCTGGAAGGCGTCGAATCCGCGCGCGAACTTCAAGGCGCGCACCGGCGGCGGGATATGCTGGACGCCGTGCGGCGGATCCAGCGCCCACGGCATCACGGTCAACGGCTGTTTCATCCTCGGCCTGGACGGCCACACGCCGGACAATCTTCGAGCAGGTGCTCGACTTCGCGTGCGCGGCGCCGCTGTACGACGTGCAGATCACGGTGCTGACGCGCGTTCCCCGGCACGCCGCTGTACGAGCGGCTGCGTGCGCGAAGGCCGCATGCTCGAGCCGGGGCGCTGGGACCTGTGCACGCTGTTCGACGTGAACTACGAGCCGCGCGGGATGAACGAATGCGCGCGCGGAGGGACAGGATCGTCGTCCCCTCCGCGGTCTGCACGTTGAGCTGCTCGAGGTGGTCGAGGAACCCGGAGAGTCCCCGCGCCGCCAGAAGCTGCGCCAAATCGATGTGCAGCCGATCGTTTTCGATCCGGATGCCCGGCGGAAGGGCGTCGAAGAACCGGAGCGCCGGACCGGCGATCGACAGCAGGCCCCCCAACTCGAGCCTCAGCACGAGGACCGGCGATGCCGGCAGCTCGGGCTGTCGATCGATCGCGGCCGTGATGTTGAGCGGAGGCAGAAACGGTGCGGCCCCGATCTTCGCGCGCACCGCGAACCGGTTGCCCGCCTGGGCCCGGACCTGGACGTCCTTTACCTTCGCGGAGGCAGGCAGCGTCTCGGTGATGATCTCGTTCAGCAGCTTGTCGGAGACCGGCAGCGTGACCGCCGCCTCGGCCCCGCGAAGGTCTTCGAAGCCGGAGGCCGCCTGCCGTCTGAGCAGTCGCTCGAGCCGCTGATCCATCAAATCTCCCCGGGAGGCGGTGGTATAATGGCTTGCTCGCTTTCCTGAGTCCTGCCGGCCACCCGCACGGTCCTTCAGTCCTCATCGAAGCTCTCTGCAGGAGGCTGTGTGTCTGATGTCAGCTCCGCGACGGCGCCAGCGTCGCCCTCCCTTTGCCCGTTCTGCCGCTCGAACGACATCTCGACGACCAGCAAGAAGCCCGATACCGCCAGTTACTGGAGGTGCACGGCGTGCGGCGAGATCTGGAACGTAGACCGGCTGCAGGCGGCAAACCGGTTCGGCAGCGGTCGCGGAGGGTGGCGCGGACGGTAAGACGGAAAAGGAAAGACGGACCGCGCCAGCGGCCCTTCGACTCGCCTGGTCCCGTGCGCTCGCTCAGGACAGGCCGGTAGACCGGCGAAACCCTCCCAGACACACCACGGCCCGGCCAGAACCGGCGCACAAACCGGCCGGCACCTCAGGCGAACCTCAGGACGCGCGCGTCAGACGGCCGGACCGACCGACGTACGACGGCAATCTTCGCAGCGGAAGTAGAGAATCGGGAACGATTCGGAGCGGCCGATAATCCGCGCGTTCGGGCTGCCGCACTTCGGGCACACCTCGCGCTGCGGAGTCGGTACTTTCGGTGCAGCGCCACGCGCTTTCGGACGCCGCTCGGCCGGAAGAGATTCTGGATGCATATCTGTTACTGCCAATCATAGCGGCATCCGGGCGTTCTGTGTGTCCCTTTTGGAACACTTTCACCGGATTTCGCTGAAAAAAGCCGATTCTTACGCCAAAGCCCGGCCGTCCGGCCCTGAATCCGGCCCTGAATGGCTTATCGGCGCGGGCCTCCCGACTATTAAGACGCTGCGGACGGCAGGGCGGGTGCTGGCTATTGCCGAGCAAGAAACCGGACGAGTGGGCACGCTCTGCCGGGCTTGGCGGCTGACGAGCTGGGTGGAGCATCGCCCTGTTGCTGTCGCGGCCTTGCTCTTTCGCCAATCGCCGAGCTCCCGTGGCCTCAACGACAGCGACCGGCTCAAGGCACGAAAGTCGACGGCGGGCCCACCGGTCTCACGATGAGATTGTCGATGAAGAACTCCATCATCCGATCGGCGTTGATTCCGCTGTGGCCCCGGTCGGGCCCGACCTGGACGTCGAAGCTCTTCCCCGCCTGCTGCAGCGCACTGATGAGCTGCATCATGTTGGACGGGTGCACGTTGTTGTCGGCCGTGCCGTAGTACAGCATCAGCCGCCCTTTCAGGTTCTTCGCGTACGTCATCGCGCTCCCGGCCTCATAACCCGCCTTGTTCTCGTCGGGCAGCCACATGTACCGCTCGGTGTAGACCGTGTCGTAGTGGTACCAGGCCGTCACCGGGGAAGAGGCCGACGCCGCCGCGAACACGTCGGGGTGCCGCAGGAGCGACATCACCGCGGAATAGCCGCCGTAGGACGTGCCGTACATCCCGACCCGCGACTTGTCGAAATACGGACGGTTCCAGAGCGCTTTGACGCCTTCCGCCATGTCGTCCATCTCGACCTGGCCGAGCTTCATGTAGATCTGGTCCAGCATCCGCTTTCCCTGTCCCGGCGCCGCGCGTGAGTCGAGATTCAGGACGAGAAAACCGTATTCCGTCGTCGCGCTCGGCGTGACGAAGGTCTCGCGGGCCGTGTTGCTCGCCGAGGCCGGTCCCCCGTAGACGCTCACGAGCGCGGGGTACTTCCGCGTCGGATCGAAGTTCGACGGGAACTGGACGAGCCCGTGCAGCGTCGTCTTGCCATCGGCCGCTTTGTAGGTGAAGAGCTCCGCCTTCTTCAGCCCCAGCTCGTTGAACTTCGTGAGATCGCTCTGGGCCAGCTCGGCCACCGGCTTGCCGGTCGCCGCGTCCACCAGGCGTGTCGCCGGCGGCGTGTCGTGGGTCTGGTACACGTCCACGAAGTACTTGTTGTCGGGGGAAATCCCGCAGGCGCCCCCGCCGCCGCCCAACGCTCCGGCGCCGCGCCCGCCGCCGCCCCCGCCCGCAAGGCATCCGCCGATCACGTGATGGAAGGCGCGATCCGTGAGGCGCACGTCCCCCTTGCCGTCGAGACCGACGCGGTGGAGCTGCACCTTCATGTGGTTGTCGCCGTCACGGGCGGTATAGAACACCAGCCCCGCGGCTTCGTCGATCTTGATGACGTTGCCGACCTCGAACGTCGTATGGCTGGTCAGCGGCGCGATGAGCCGGCCGCTCAGGTCGTAGAGATACAGGTTGCTCCAGCCGTTACGCGACGACTCCCAGATGAACCGCCTGCCGTCCTTGAGAAACTGCATGGACGGGTTGTTCTCGATCCACCCGGTGGGCCACTCCTCGCGCAGGATGACCCGCGTCTCGCCGGTCGCGGGATTCGCGGCGACGTACTCCAGGATGTTCTGGCGCCGGTTGGTACGGTTGTAGAGCAGCTCGGTGCCGTCCGGGGACCAGGCAATCCGGTAGACGTAGTGGCCGACGACGGTGTTGTCGAAGGGCTTGCCTTCGCGCACGTCGACCTTCGTCGACTTCTTCGTGGCGACGTCGTAAATGAACAAATCGACGACGGGGTTCGGCGCGCCCGCTTTGGGATAGGCCTCGACGTCGTCCTTGCTCTGGACCTTGGTCTGATCGAGCTGGAGGTGATAGTCGGGCACCTGCATCTCGTCGAACCGGTAGTACGCGATCTTCGTGCTGTCGGGGGACCACCACATCGCGCTCGTCTGCGAGAGCTCCTCGCCGTAGACCCAGCTCGCCGTCCCGTACTTGATGCGGTCCTTCTCGCTGCCGTCGGTCGTGATCTGCGCTTCGCTGCCGCCGCTGGCGTCGCTCAGCCAGAGGTTGCGCGCCCGGTAGAAAGCCTTCAGCGTCTTGTCCGGGGAATCCGCGGATGCCGCCTGGCGGCCTCGCTCGATACCCCCTCCGCGGCCGCCGCGGCCGCTCGCGCCCGGCGCCGGCGCCGACCCAACCTCCGTCGCCAACCTGGCGGTCACGTCGTAGCGATACAGCTTGCCGTCCCTGACGGTACTCGAACGTCTTCGGGTCCTTCCATGTGACGGTGAGCGCACCGGTCTTGACCGCCGCCCGGAATCTCGCGGCTCATTCGCTGGTATTGCTCGTACCCGGGCAACGTCCTCAGCCGATCCTGGGCGCCGGCGGTGAGGTGGAAGGCGCCGGCGGCGAGCGTCAGCGCCAGCCCGGCGCGGACGAGCGTGGCGGTGATGCGGTGCTTCACTGGTGCATTCTCCGGGCAGCAGGACGGATGGAACAGGGTGTGCTCATTGTAACCGACTGTGGTCTCAGGTCTCAGGTCTCAGGTGAGACCTGAGACCTGAGACGGCTACTTCACCGGCTGCGTCACGTCCGCCACGACGAACCACTTGCCCGCCCCGTCGCGGGTCCAGACGCGGACGTATGCGCCGCTCTCCGGCCTGGCGCCGCTCACCTGGTAGGTGCCGTAGCTGTATCCGAGATCGCCCGATCGCGCGGACTCCGCGGCGCCTGTCGAAGCGGTCATCGAGGCGGCGTTCTGCGCGATCCATTTCTCCGCGGCGGCGCGTCCGATCGGCGGCACGAATCCGCGCCGATGAAGACGCGACGCCTCGGTCAGCACTTCGGCGTACGCCGCGGCGGCGCCGGCCGTTGCGAGACGGTCGTTGAGCGCGCGGTCGGCCGCGAGCAGGGCCGCTGGCGCGGTCTTGTCTTCAGTGCGCGCGTAGCGGGCGCCGAACGGAAACCGCGTGAATCCCGGCGCGAACGGCACAGACTGCGGCGCGTCGGCGCCGACGTCGATGAACACGCGCCACGCGCCGCCCGGCTGCCTGCGCCACACGGACAGGTAGTTCCCGTAGCGCGGCTCGCCTTGCGGTTTCGTCCGATCGATGAAGGTCGAAGGACCGGTGAGCCATCCGAGCTCTCCGCTCGCGGCCACGTCGCCGGTGCGCGGCTCCCAGGTCAGCTCGTGCTCGGTGAACGGCCGCGCCGGCCCCGCGCGGAGCCGCGCCTTCGCGGACACCGGCGCCGGGTCGAACGCGATCGCGTCGTCGTCGAAGTACTCGAGGAACGAATCGCGTATCCCCTTTGCCGTCGCCGCCTTTGCGAACGCTGTCTCCGTGTCGGCGAGCGACTGCAGCCCGGCCGGAATCTGCGGCTGCGCCGTGACGAGTGCCGTGACGAACAGCGCAGCGCCCACCGTGATAGTCCAACGCGTCATGTGATCTCCTTCGACTGACATTTGCAGGCTGGAGAGGAAGGTGTCAAAGGAGACTTCCCTGTCTTCTGCAACACGGAGCTCACGGAGACCACGGAGCGAGCGCACTCGAGAGCGATCGGAGATATCGGAGTCGGAATTCAGAGCACGGATTCGCGGACTCAGGGATGCCCGAAGCAACGCGTCGAGACTCAACACATCAGCGAAACACGCTTGACATCCGGCTGACTCGAGCCCGGCGGGTGCAACGCCACTCGAGCGGCCCGGCGCGCTACTGGAGTGCAGACTTGCGCTTCAGAGTCCTCCGTTACTCCACAGCCGGTGAACCGTTGTCGCTCACGCTTGCAGCGCGACAATCGGTGGCAGGCGGCTGCCGTTGGAACTTACGCCTCTCGGCCACCGTATTTGGCCTACAATGCAGGCATATCGCCAGTCCGAGGACGAACTCATCCATGCCTGACATCTACCTCGGCGAATTCGAGCAGGTCGTGCTGTTGGCGATCCTCCGGCTGAATGACGACGCGTATGCGATTCCGGTGCGCGAAGAGATCGAGGCGCGGACGGGACGGACGGTGGCGCGGGGCGCCCTTTACACGGCGCTCGAACGGCTCGAATCCAAGCGCTGCCTGAAGTCACGGATGAGCGAGCCCCTGGCCGAACGGGGCGGGCGCTCGCGCCGCTACTTCACCGTGACGCCCGCCGGCCTGAGCGCGCTGCGCGCCTCGCGCCAGGCCCTGCTCCAGCTCTGGAGCGGCCTCGAGTCCAGGCTCGAGCGGCCATGATCCCCGCACGTTCCACTCCGCCGTCGTTTCCCGAACGAATCCTGTCGGCGATCCTCGGGACCGATCCGTGGACCGAATCCATCGTCGGCGATCTGCACGAGGAATACGCGCGGCTGGCCGCGGCGTCCCGGCGGCTGGCGAGGCCGCGCGCCGACGTCTGGTACTGCCTGCAGGCCCTCGCGCTCGGAGCACGCTGCGCGGGCGCTCGCGCGTCCGCGAGACTGTCACGCGCCGACCGAACGCTCCCCGTCACCACGCCAACTCGCGGAGACTCCGTGATGCGCACATTGGGACTCGAAACACGATACGCGTTACGATCGCTCTGGAAGCGCCCGGGGCTCAGCGCGCTCGTGATCCTCACGCTGGCGCTGGGCCTGGGCGCCAACGCGGCCGTCTTCGAGAACATCGACGCGCTGATCCTTCGGCCCTTCACGATTCACGACGTCGATCGCGTCGTGATGGTCGCCGAGACGTCGCCGCAGGACGGGAAGACTGCGGCGCGCGCGAGTCGGTGTCGCCCGCGAACTTCCTCGACTGGAAGCGCGCAGACGGACGTCTTCGAGCGCCTGGCGGCGTTCGAGTGGTGGGACGTGAACCTGGCCGGCGTCGACGATCCCGAGCGGATCTCGGGCTTCCTGGTTTCGGCCGACTTCTTTCCCGCGCTGGGCGTGTCGCCGGCGCTCGGGCGGACATTCACGGCCGACGAAGAGACGCGTGGCCGGCACCGGCGCGCGATCATCGGGCACAATCTCTGGCAGCGCCGTTTCCAGGGCGACCGCGCCGTGATCGGGAAAAGTGATTCTGCTCGATACCGAGCCGTACGAGGTCATCGGGGTCGCGCCGGCCGACTTCGACTTTCCGATGGGGGCGGAAATCTGGGCGCCGCTGTCGTTCGACGCGGCGGCGGCAGCGCGCGTCAGGCGCGCTACCTCTCCGTCGTGGGCACGCCTCGCGCCCGGGCGATCGGTCGAGGACGCCCAGGCCCAGATGGCGGTGATCGCGCGGCCGCCTCGAGCATCAGTATCCGGAGGCCAATCGCCAGCGCGGCGCGCAGGTCTCGACGCTCATCGAGGGCATGCGCGACGAGGGGCTGGGGCCGATCCTGTCGCTGTGGCAGGCCTCGGCGGCGTTCGTGCTGCTCATCGCGTGCGCGAACATCGCGAACCTGCTGCTCGCGCGCGGGTCCGAGCGGCAGCGAGACCTGGCGGTGCGCCTGGCCATCGGCGCGAGCCGCGGCCGGCGTGATCCGCGAGCTGCTCCTCGAGAGCACGCTGCTCGCCGTCGCGACCATTCCTGTCGCGCTGGCGGTCGCCTGGGCGAGCATCCGGATGCTCCGCGTCAGCATGCCGCCGCAGATCGTCAGGTTCGTCAGCGGCTGGCAAACGCTCGACGTCGACGGCCGCCTCATCGCGTTCACGTCGGTCCTCGCGCTGGGCACGGCCATCGTGTTCGGCATCCTGCCCGCCCTGCAGGCCTCCGCGGCCGCACCTCTCGGACATGCTCAAAGAGGGCGGACGCAGCACGACGGCACGGGCGGCGCCGGCAGTGGCTGCGCCGCACGCTCGTCGTGGCCGAGATCGCGCTCTCGCTGCCGCTCCTCGTGGCCGCCGGCCTCGGCACGCTCGGCGCGAACCGGTTCCTGAACGGACCGCAGGGATACGAGCCCGACGGGCTGTTGACGATGCAGGCGGTGCTGCCGGACGCGCGCTACGCGGATCCCGTGGTCCGCCGCCGGTTCACCGCGGATGTCGTCGACGCGCTCGCGCGCCTGCCGGGCGTCGCGAGCGCCGCGGCGATCAACGTCGCTCCCGTCGAGCGGCAACAACGCGGGGCGATCGATCGAGATCGACGGCCGTCCGAACCCCGATCCGGCGAATCCGCCGGAAGTGGACTATCGCGCCGCCACGCCCACGTTCTTCGACACCATGCGCATTCCGATCCTCCGCGGGCGCGGATTCACCATCGCCGATCGCGAGGACACCGAACCGGTCGCGATCGTCACGCAGGCGCTGGCCGAGAAATACTTTCCCGGCGCGGATGCGATCGGCCGCCGGATCAAGCTCGGCGCCGGGTCCGTGGGCCACGGTCGTGGGCGTCTCGGGCGACGTCATTCATGACTGGTTCGGCCGGCGGCGATACCCGACGGTGTACCGGCCGTACGCGCAGGCTCCGACCAGCAACTTGGCGTTCGTCGTCCGCACGCAGGGCGATCCGGCAGCGCTCGACGCTCGCGGCCGGCCGGGCCGTGCGTACCGTCGATCCCGGCCAGCCGGTCTTCGACGTGCACACCATGCGCGAGCGCCTGCGGCTCAGGACGATCGGCCTGCAGTACGTGGCCGTGGTCATGGCGGTGTTCGGCGGCCTCGCCCTGCTGCTCGCCGTCGTCGGGGTCTACAGCCTGATGGCATTCGTCGTCGCGCAGCGCACGCACGAGATCGGCGTCCGGATCGCGCTCGGCGCGACGCGCGGCGACGTCCTGCGCCTCGCCGTCGGCCAGACGGCGCGCCTCACCGCCGCGGGCGCGCTGCTCGGTCTCGTGCTCGCCACCGCGCTCGGCCGTCTGATGGAAGCGGGCCTGCTCGGCGTGGTCTCCAGCGACGCGCGCCTGTCGATCGGCTTTGCCGCGGTGCTCGTGCTCGCCGCGCTCGCGGCCGGCTACATCCCCGCACGCCGCGCCACGACGATCGATCCCATCGTCGCGCTCCGGGCGGAGTAGACAAAGCAAGCCTGACGTCCGGCTTCAGCTCCCGGACGCAAGATCCGGTGGCGTCGCGGCTTTACCCGGACCAAGAGTCGCGTGAACTCAGTCCGGAGACTTCCTTTCAGCCGAGTCGGAAATTGGATACCAGCAGAAGCTCGCTGACACCGACTCGGTTCTACACTCTGCCGCATGAGACATCGCCCGCTTCCCCATGCCGCGGCCGCGCTGCTGCTCGGCGCCCTCACCGTCACCGCACAGCAGACGCCTCCGCCGGAGCCACGGTCCGGGGACGGCTCGCGAAACCGCCCTGATCGCCAGGGCCCGCGGCATCCACCAGCGCGTCATCACGATCGATACGCACGTGGACATCAACCCCACCAACTTCACGCAGCTCTCGCGGAACTACGCGAACGACGTCGGCACGCAGGTCAACCTGCCGAAAATGCGGACCGGCGGGCTCGATGCGCCTTTTCTCGTCGTCTACGTCGGCCAGTCGAATCCCCAGACCACGCCCGACGCGTTCGAGGCGGACGGGTATCAGCGCGCCTACGACCAGGCGATCGAGAAGTTCGAGGCGATTCACAAGCTGACGAAGGTGCTCGCGCCCGACCAGATCGGGCTGGCGCTGACGGCGGCCGACGTGCGCCGGATCGTCGCGCAGGGAAAGAAGGTCGCGCTCATCGGCGTCGAGAACGGCTATCCCCTCGGTGACGAGACGACGGCCGTCCGGCGCGTGCAGGAGTTCCACGATCGCGGCGCCCGCTACATGTCGCTCGCCCACAACGGGCACAGCCAGCTGTCGGACTCCAACACCGGCGAGCGGGAAGGCTGGAAGTGGAACGGGCTGTCGCCGCTCGGCAGGCAGGTCATCGCGGAGATGAACCGCGTCGGGATCATGATCGACGTCTCGCACCCGTCGAAGGCCTCGATGATGCAGTCCATCGAGCTCTCGAAGGCGCCGATCATCGGATCGCACTCCGGCGTGCGCGCCCTCTGCAACCACAGCCGCAACATGGACGACGAGCAGCTGATGGCCCTGAAGAAGAACGGCGGCGTCATTCAGCTGGTCGCGTTCGCGAGCTACGTGAAGGAAGGCTCGACGCCGGAGCGGACGGCGGCGCAGGACGCGCTGAGAAAGGAATTCGGACTGCCGGAGGGCACGGCGCTCGGCGGCCGCGGGTTCGGCGGCGGCCGTGGCGGGCGCGGCGGCGGCGGGCGCGGGCAGGGACCGGGCGGAGCACCCGGGGCCGGCGCCGGACCGGGCCGCGGCGGGCGCGGCCCGAACCCGCTGGCGCAGCTCAGCGAAGAGCGGCGCGCCGAGCTCCAGAAACGGCTCGCCGAGATCGACGTGAAGTTTCCGCCTCCGCCGCGCGCGAACGTGAAGGACTTCGTCGATCACATCGACTACGTCGTCAAGAAGATCGGCATCGACCACGCCGGGATCTCGTCGGACTTCGACGGCGGCGGCGGGATAGACGGCTGGAACGGGGCCGACGAAACATTCAACGTCACGCTCGAGCTCGTCCGCCGCGGTTACACCGAAGCGCAGATCGCGAAGATCTGGAGCGGCAACCTGCTGCGCGTGATGGACGAGGTGCAGAAGGTCGCGAAGAGCCTGCAGCGTTAGGAGCCCAGCGGCCGCAGCGGCGGCACAAACAGAAAGGACTCGGCCGCGTCAACTCCCAACGTCCAACTACCAACTCCCAAGACGCACGCCTCGTACCAGCCGGGTGTAATCCGCTGCGACTTTCACCCCCAGACACTTTGGGAGTTGGGGGTTGGTTTTTCGGGAGTTGTAACCGTGCTTACGCGCTCTTCGTGCCGCGGACCAGGCGGGCGATCACGCCGAGGAGCACCAGCGCCGCCACCGAGAGGAACACCCAGAACGCCAGCGGAGAGATGAAGGACGCGCGGGGAACGCTCGCCGCCTCCGGCTGCAGCGTGACCTCGCGCGCTTCCGCGCCCATGACGTGCGGCGCCAGGAGCGCGAGATCGTACTGAGGCGCGCCGAGATCGGTGCGGCCGTAGACGAGCCGCAGGGTCGAGTCCGCCGGCCGATAGAACCGCAGGCGGTAGGACGGCAGCAGCAGCCGCACGGCGGTAATCGGGAGCGGGGCGTTGTCACCTTCGTCCACGGTCAGCCACAGATCGGTGGCGTCAACCTGCGGGACCGCCAGCGTCAACGCGGGCGCGGCGACGGCGCGATCCGCGTGCATCCACGTCGACACGGCGAGATCGTCCAGCCAGCGGTCGCGCCGGCTCCGATCGGGTGAGCGCTGAACGGCAAGATGGACCTGCCGCTGGAAGACGCCGGCGGAGGTTTCGACAACGACGCGCGAGGGCGGCAGGCCGGCGTACGGCACCTCGAGCAGGTAGACCGATCGATTGGGTCCTTGAGCCGTCCGCAACTCGGCGAGCCGGGGATCCGAGGTCTGCAGCGAAAGCGGGATCATCAACGGCTCGTCCAGGCGCTCGAGGATGTACGGCACCTGCCGGTTGGAGGCGTCGAGCACGCGCACGTCGGCGAAGCGGCCGGAAGGACCGCGGCTGTGCGCCAGCGCGCCGGCATCGAGCACCAGCGCCGCCAGCCCGGCCGGCCCATCGGGAATCGCACGCGAATGCGTGAAGAGCTCGACGTCCACGACGGAGCCCGTCTGTGGAATCGCCGCGGGAGTCGCAGCCGGCGCACTCTCGGCCAGCGCCCGCGGCTCTCCCCATATCGCGTCCTTCAGCGATCGGACGTCGATGGAATCACGCAGCGCTTCGAGATCGTACCGAGGGCCGCGTCGCGAGCGGATTGCCGTACTTCGCCACGATCGGACCGGCCGCCGCCTCGAAGAAGATCCACGGGAGCTCGGCAAACTCCGCCGTGACGCCGATCAGATCGAGCGGCGGGTTGTTGCCGTCCTCGATCACCAGATCGATCGCCGCCTCGGAGGGCGCCGCGATGGGAATGCGCAGCGCGCCGGCCGCGATCCCGTCGCGGACGATCCGGATCAGCTTTCCGCGGCCCAGCTCTGCCGGCTGGGCGTCGCCGCCCGATAAGCGCGATTCGCTGACGCTCGCCTGGCGGAAGACGTAGCCGCCCCCGACGGTGAGCCCGACATTGAGATCGACCGCGACGATCGGCAGCCGTGCCGCCGGCAGCTTGACCCGGTAGCGGCTGCGCCCCGGTTCGCTCGGGCGCCGCTCGACGGGGAGCGCGGCGGTCAGCCGCGGCGGCGGGAGAATGGCCTCGACGAGCCGCGCCTCGACCGCGGCCGGCATCGGCACGCGGCCGCTGTTGGTGTCGTCCCACGTCACCCGCACGTACCGGAACGACCCGGCTGGAAACCTCAGCTCCGTCTGGCGCAGACCCTCCTGGGGCAGATCGAACAGCGTGCCCTCGCCCGACAGCAGCGTCCAGCGCTCGCGGTCGCCGCTGCCCTCGAGCGTGAGGCGCTTGAGGAACGGCGCCGGCAGCCCTTCCACGCGGACGGCGTCGATCGTATTGGCGCCGCGGAAATCCACCTCGAACCCGCTGGTCTTCTCCGTAGTGGCGAGCGGCAACAACGTACTGCTGTTCCACTGCGGCTGCTGCGACGGCGGCTGCAGCAGCAGGTACGGCACCGGCGCTCCGCTTTGATCGAACAGCCGCAAGTCCCGGAACCCGGGCTCGGCGCCGGCGAGCAGCGCCACGTCGATGGCCAGCCGCCGCGGCCCCGATCCGTCCGTGGCGATCGCACGCTCGAAGCGAAAGCGATCCGGCGGCGGCTGCTGTGCCTGCAGCCCGGCGGCAGCCAGGATTGCGGCGACGATGGCGGTGTGGACCGCGATCCTCACGCGCGACCTTCCGGCCGCGCCAGGACGAATTTCTGCATCGCGATCGCGATGAGCACCAGGGACAAGGCCAGGCCGACGAGCGAGCCCACCCGGTACAGGCCTTCGAGGGAGCGCAGGTCGTACATGAAGCACTTGCACGTCGTGACGGCGACCAGCGTGAGGGCCGCCACGCGCCCGACGCGGTTGTGCAGGTAGATGCAGATCGCGAGGAGCGCCATGCCGAAGATCAGCCAGCCGATCGTGTAGGTCAGGTCCTGCGAGACGCTCACGCCGAAGTCCGAACATGATCGACGGCCCGGTCGCGTAGAAATCCGCGATCTCGATGTTCAACACCCAGAACAGCAGGACGACGGCGCCCGCCGGCAGCACCTGCGACGGCCGCAGCGGCAGCCCCGCGATCCGATCGTCGGTCTTGGACAGCCACCACGCCGCCACGAGCAGCGCCGCCGCGCAAATCACGTAGGCGTAGAGATACCAGTTGAAGATGCGCAACTCGCCGCGGGGCTCGTAGATCAGCACTTCCGGATTCATCGCGAGGCGCACGAACACGGCGCCCAGCAGGCCGAGCCCGGAATAGAGCAGCCCTCGATGCGGGATTTTCCGATACAGCCACGCCAGCGCCGCACCTTCGAGCGCCCACCCGATGGTGATCCACTGGTGCCGGAGCTGCAGCGGGATCGCCACGGTGACGAAGGCGAGCGCCGAGCCCGCCACGAGCGCCAGGCGCCCGAGATCGCGCTGGCCGGTTGGCTCGATCTGCAGCAACTGCCGGAGCAGGAGCGCCATCACGGCGCCCTCGAACACCGGCAGCGCTCCGACCATCCAGGTGAACCCTCCGGCGACGAGCGCGGCGCGCGCCGCGAAGAAGAACATCACGCTGCCGAGCACCGCCGCCAGATACGGATCCCGTTCACCGCGGGCGCGGCTGCCGACAACGATCGGGTACGCGGTGAACACCGCGTACATCGCGAACGCGAGCACCAGCAGGCGCACCCACTCGACGCTCAGATCGCCATCGGCCCACTGCGCCGCGGCGGCGATGCAGGCAGGCAGCACCGCCCAGAGCGCGAGATGACGCCAGCGGTACGTCCACGTCAGCGCGAGCAGCACCGCGAGATTGACGGTGTGGGTGATGACGATCGCGGCAAATGGCGGCGCGCCGGTTCCGGCAGTCAGGATGATGGCCGTGAGCTCGCCGAGAAACAGCAGCGCTGCGGCCACTGCCGCGGCGAGGTTGTCGCGGGCAACCATGATCCACACGAGCGCGAAGCCGCTCGCGGCCGCCGCGGCGACGAGCGCCACGAGCTCCCACGGCGCCCCGGTCGTATACGCCCACGCCGCGATGACGACGCCCGCGGCGATGACGCCGCCGGCGTGGAGCGCCGTCGCGCGCGTCATGAGCGACAACGTGCTCGAGGCCAGCGTCAACACGGCGAGCGTCGCCAGCCACGGCCACGGCGGGAGCGACCACTCACGGTTGACCGCGACGAACAGCAGGAACAAGTGCCCGATGAGCCCGAGGTACAGCCCCTGGTCGAAGCGGCTCGTTGCGGCCGTCCGATCCTCGTCCGGGCCTCCTCCAGACCGCAGGGACATCCACGCATGGCCGCCCATCGTCATCAGCGAGAGCCCCGTCAGGACCGCCAGGGACGGGACGACGCCGACCGCGGCGCCGACGCGAAGCCACCAGCTGGCCAGCACGACCCAGGACACGAGGCTTCCGGCGACGGCGATCGAGCGGCAACCCGCCGGACGCGCTTTCGACGAACATTCCCGCGTTGATGATGGCCAGCAGCAGCGCCAGTGCCCACAGCGCCGCCGGCGCAATCGGTCCGAGCGACAGGAACAGCAGCAGCCCGAGGCTCGCGATGAGCACGATCCCGCCGCCCTCCTCGGGCTGCAGCGGACGGCCCGTGCGCCGCGCGACGATCGGAACCGCGGCCGCGGTGACCCCGAATACCGCGTAGACGATGACCGCCATCCCCAGCCGATCGACGGTGAGGTTGACGGAGGACCAGACCGCCTGGGTCGCGATCGCGAAGAACGCCGCCCAGTAGTACAGAGCACCGCGCCCGGTGGCGATCGCCCGCCACGCGATCAGCAGCACGAGCGCGAGCAGCGTGCCGAAGAGGGGGATCGTGGCAAACGCCGGCTCCATCCCGGCGAGCACCGCCGGCACGAACAGCAGGAGCGGCGCCGCGAAGGACGCGCGATCGCCCTCCCCCTCGAGCGCGCGGCCGGCACGCTCGGCGATCAGGGGAGCCAGCGCGAAGAACGTGACGAACACCGCGCAGAACACGAGTGCGGCCGTCGCGCCGGTGTTCGTGTAGGACAAGCCGAGCCACGCGGCCATCACCATGAGCGTCGCCGCCGCTCCGGCGGCGTGCAGGAGGCCCTGCCGCCGCGCGAGCGCCACGGCGAGGAGTCCCGCGTCAATCAGCAGCAGGAAACCGAACAGGAGCCAGGGCCGATCGCCGTACTCCGGCACCGCGCTCGCATACACGGCAAAAAACAACGGGACGATCGCCGCGACCATCGCCGTCCGCTCGAACGTCCGGTCGGCGCCCGTTCCCGCGTCGCCGGGGACGCGCCGCTTCGCGAGGATCAAGCCGACGAGCGACGTCAGCGGGAACAGGAGGAAGATGCCCATCGCCAGCGTGAGCTGGCTCCGATCGAGGAACTTGAAGACCCATCCCCACTGATAGAGCGTCGTGAGCACGAGCGTCAGCGTCGTCAGCAGCGGCCAGGTCTGGCGGTAGGCCACCCAGGCCAGGCCGATATTCAACAGGGTCAGGTACGCAAAGAGCGGAATCGGCTGGTTCTGTCCGGTCGACAGCAGCACCGGCGTCGCGAAGCCGCCGAGCAGGCCGAGGACGGCAATGAAGAGCGACTCGCGCCGGATGGAAAGCAGGACCGCGAGCGCCGTGACGACCCCGAGGAGCACGAAGGTGAGGAGCGAAGGAATCAGGTTCCAGAGCGCGTGCGCGGCGAAGAAGGTCGAAAAGAGGATCGCGATGGCCGCGGCGTCGAGCGCATTCGCGGTGGCCGGATAGCGGCGCGCCGCCTTCAGCTCGCAGACGACCAGCAGCGCCAGCGCGACGGTGATGCCGATGACCACGCGGACCGGCGGCTGCAGCCAGCCGTGCTCGACCGAGTACTTCAGGAAATACACGGCGGCGAACACGAGCGCGATGCCGGCGATCCCGGAGAACAGCTTGACGCCGACGAGCCCCTCCCAGTCGAACGCCGGCGTCGGCGGCTCGGGTGGAACCGGCGGCGGCGGCGTACGTGGCGGCCGCGGAGGCGGAGCCGCCGGACGCGGACGTCGGAGCGCGCCAACAGTCGCGGATGCCGCCATCGCAGCGGGAGCGGCAGGCGAGACCGATGGCCTGGGCGGAACAGGCTGGTGACCGGCAGCCGCAACGGCAGGCGGCTCGACGCGCCGCTCGGCGCCGCCGACGGCGCGGGCGCGGACGGTCTCTCTACGGCCGGCCGTGATGGTGGAGGCGCGACGGAGGCGCGGGCGCGGGCGCGGACGCCGGCGCAACGACGGGCGCGCCAGCGGCCGGCGCGACAGCGGCCTGTGGCGGCGCCACAGGGCTCTCGGTCATCTGACGGCGAAGCTGCGCGAGCTGCGCCTTGAGCCCGTCGATCGTCCTTCCCTGCTCATCGAGCGTCGTGGCGAGCTCCTCGACCAGCCGTCGCGTACGCCGGCCGGACACCCACGACGCGATAGGCAGCACGAACGGGATCGCCGCGACGAGCAGTCCGAGGAGAAGGAAATCCATCAACCCTCCAGGAGGGTGCTTGGGGAGCACTTCATCTTAGCAGTCTCCCCGGCACTCCAACGCGCACAGAACGCGCGCAGGAACCCTCGCCACTGATAATCTCTAATCCCCGTGCGCCTGTCGTGACCGTGCCGTGAAGAAGCGGGAAGAAGAGGTGAGAAACCGTGTGCAGAGCGGCCCGATGGACGGCGAAATCTGTAACCCCTGAGCCGGCTGGATGAAGTTTCGCCATGGATGGGCCGGCCCGGCTCTGCTGTGCCTGCTGCTCGCGTCCGTTCACACGTGGCCGCTCGCGACACGGCCCGCGACGTTGTCGAGCCACGACAATGCCGACGCGCAGCTGAACGAATGGATCCTCGCCTGGATCGCGCACCAACTCCCGCGGTCGCCGATGGAGCTGTTCCAGGCCAACATCTTCTATCCCGCGCGCGATACCCTGGCGTTCTCCGAGCCGCTGATCGTGCCGGCACTTCTCGGCGCGCCCGTGGCGTGGCTCGGCGGATCGCCGGTGCTCGTCTTCAACCTGCTGGTGCTCGCCGGGTTCGCGCTGACGGCCTTCGCCGGCTACGTGTTGATCGTCGCCTGGACCGGTGACCGGACGGCCGCCATGCTCGCCGGATCCACGTTCGCGTTCAACACGCATACGCTGACGCGCATCCCGCACGTCCAGGCGCTGCACCTCTACGCGCTGCCGCTTGCGCTGCTCGCCGTCGATCGCCTGCTCTCCGAAGGCCGGACGCGCGACGCCGTCTGGCTGGCCGTGTGGATGACGGTCATGGCGTATTCGTCCGGATACCTCTTCGTGTTCGGCGCGATCGCGATCGCCGTGGTTCTCGTGGCGCGCGCGAACGAATGGCTCCCTCGCTTCAAGCCGGTGGGCGGCCGGCTCGCACTCGCGGCCATGGCATCGGGCCTGCTCATCCTGCCGTTGTGGCGGCCGTACCATCGCGCCGCCACTCAGCAGGGCATGGTGCGCTCGCTCGAGAACGTCGCCGAGTACTCGGCCACGCCGCAGGGGTACCTGGCCGCGAGCGGCACGATCCACCACGCGACCTGGAGCGCGGGCTTCTTCCGCGATCCGGTGGACAGCTTTTTTCCGGGATTCGTGGTGATCGCGCTCGCGCTCGTGGCCGTCTGGGGAGCGCGATCGGGATCCGCGGCCGCACGGCGACGCGTCGTGATGCTCGTGGCGATCGCCGTCACCGGGGTCGTGCTGTCGCTCGGCACGCGGACGCCGGTCTACGGGTGGATCTACCACGTCTTTCCACCGATGCAGGGCCTTCGCGCCGCGGCGCGCTTCGGCAACCTGTTCCTGCTGGGGATGTCGGCGCTCGCCGGGCTCGGGCTTGCGGGGTTGTGGCGGAGGGGGCCCCGATCCCGCCGGACCGCGATCGCCGCGATGGCGCTCGTCGCGGCGGCGAACCTCGAGTCGCTCCGCGCCCCGTTCGAGTACCGGCCGTTCGAGGGCATCCCGAGGGTCTATGGACTCCTCGCCGCCGAGCCCCGCGTGGTCCTGGCCGAAGTCCCGTTCTACCCGCGGCAGGCTGCGTTCGAGAATGCCGAGTACGTGCTGAACTCGACGGCGCATTGGCGGCCGCTGATGAACGGATACAGCGGGTACACGCCCGCGTCGTACACCGAGTACGCGAACACGTTCTGGTACTTCCCGCGGGCGCACGCGATCGAGGCGATGCGCCGCGCCGGCGTCACGCACGTCATGGTCCACCCCGCGCGCTTCGGCCACGAAGCGGACGCCGTCCTCGCGGAGCTCGGCACGCGGCCGGAGTTCGAGCTGATGGCGGTGGGATCGCGCGGGCTGAGGCTGTATCGGCTGCGCGGAGTTGATCCGTAATTCCTTGCGGAAGCGGGAGGCGTCCTGTAACCTTACTTGGTCAGTCGAAGTTTAGCCGCCCGCTTTTGCCTCTCGCACTAGAGCCGACCGAGATCGACCTCGCTCCCCTCAGCCCGAGCTCGCCGAAAGCGACAGGAGTGGACACCCACTCATCCTAAGCTTCCCTTTTCAGGTGGCGGGCCCGAGCGCCCGCACCCCGGCGGGCGTCAGCCGGGCAGACCAGGAGCATTCAACAAATGGGTCGCAAGTTATACGTCGGCAACCTCCCCTACTCCATCGGCGAAGCCGAGTTGCAGGAGCTCTTCAGCAAGGCGGGCAGCGTCGAGACCGTGCGCGTCATGCGGGATATGGCGACCGGGCGGGCGCGCGGGTTCGCGTTCGTCGAAATGGCGACGGACGAGGAAGCGGCGAAAGCCGTGACCGAGTTCAACGAATACGACCTCGGCGGGCGTGCGCTCGCCGTCAACGAGGCGCGTCCGAAGCCGGAACACTCAGGCGGAGGCGGCGGATTCGGCGGCGGCCGGGGCCGAGGCGGGAGTGGCGGCAGCGGCGGCGGCGGTGGATCCAAACGGCGCGAGCCGCGGTGGTGATCGAATCCCTAATCGCTAATCGCTAATCCCGAATCCCGAATCCCTAATCGGGTTCGGCGCACAACACAGAGGAGCGGAGACGACACTACGATCTCCGTTCCTCCGTTCCTCTACCGCGAGCGCAGCGAGCGGCCCCTACGCACGAGCGCCAGCGAGTGCGCCCCTACCGAGGCGCGCAGCGCCGAGGCTCCTCCGTCGAGCTCCGTCCCCTCCGCTCCCTCCCGTCACCCGGTCGACCCGAACCCTCCGCGCGAGTCGGTCCGTCCTCCCGCCGATTCATCCCAGACGACCCGCGGCGCCGGCAGCAGGATCCCCTGCGCAATGCGATCGCCGGCTTTCACGACGACCGGCGCCTGCGTGAAGTTCAGCATCGGGATCTTCACCTCGTCGTCAGGACCGCAGTAATCCGGATCCACGATGCCGACGCCGTTGCCGAGCATCAGGCCGCGCTTGAGCGGCGTGCTGCTGCGCGCGAAGACGGCGAGAAACATGCCCGCCGGCACCTCGATGACGAGGCCGGTCGGCACGAGAACGACCGCGCCCGGTGCGATGGTCGTCTCGTCCGAGGCGGCGAGATCGAACGCGGCGGCGGCAGCGCTCTCGTAGCGAGGAAGCGCCACCGACGGGGATAGACGACGAATGCGGACGGACAACAACAACGGCCTCCATCTCGGGACTCGGGTCGTCAGGTCTCGGGTCTCAGGTCTCAGGTGGGTCTTCGGTCTTCACGGTTCCGGTCTGCAGGTCCTTCCGCTGTCTCCTGTCTCTGCCTCCTGTCTCCTGTCTCCGGATTCGGGATCTCCGGGATTCGGGATTCCGTCTGTCTCCTGATCAATGATAGGCCGATGCGCGCTTTCGGATGGCTCCTGATTGCCATGGTCGTCGTGCAGGGTCAGCAGGCGCCTGCACGTCCGCGCGCGCGCGAGCTCGGGATCGCACCAGGCGCGATGGAGACCGGGCCGCTCAACGCGATCACGGACGTCGGCGGCGTGCTCGTCGGTCATTCCACGATCGTCCAGGGCGACACCGTGCGCACGGGCGTGACGGCGGTTCTGCCGCACGGCGGAAATCTGTTCCGGGAGAAAGTGCCCGGCGGCGTGTTCGTCGGGAACGCCTTCGGCAAGCTCGCCGGCTCGACGCAGGTCGAGGAGCTGGGCACGATCGAGTCGCCGATTGTGCTGACCAACACCTTGTCCGTGGGGACCGCGGTGGACGCAGTCGTGCGCTGGTCGATCGCGCAGGTGGGGAACGAGAACGTGCGATCGGTCAACGCGCTCGTCGGCGAAACCAACGACGGCAGGCTGAACGACATCCGCGGATTTCACGTGACGCGGCGACCACGTGCGGTCGCGCGATCGCAACCGCCCGGGCCGGCACGGTCGAGGAAGGGGCCGTCGGCGCCGGCACGGGGACGATTGCGTTCGGGTGGAAAGGCGGCATCGGCACCTCGTCTCGCCGGGTCCAGCAGCAGAACGACACGTGGACCGTCGGCGTCCTCGTGCAGAGCGAACTACGGCGGCCGCCTGGTCGTCGACGGCGTGCCGGTGTGGAAAGGACTGTCCCCGCGGGAGACCGCGCCGCCCTCGCCCGACGGGTCCTGCATGATCGTCGTGGCGACCGACGCCCCGCTCGACGCGCGGAACCTCGAGCGGCTGGCCGCGCGCGCCGTCTTCGCGCTCGCGCGGACGGGATCGACCTACTCGAACGGCAGCGGCGATTTCGCGATCGCGTTCTCCACGCACCCCGTCGCTGCGCGTCGCGAACACGACCGGACCGCAGCCGCGGACGATCCTGCCGACCGACGGCGTGTCGGGACTCTTCGAAGCGGCGCTCGATTCGACCGAAGAAGCGGTCTACAACTCGATGCTGAAGGCCATGGACACGACCGCCAACGGCCGGACCGTCCGCGCGCATGCCGATCGACCCGCTCAGGGCGCTGCTGAAGAAGTACGGCCGCGTGAGAGCCTCGATCCGTCAGCGAACGTTTGGCCGTAGAACTAGGCCCGAACGTTATCCTGGAGGAGGGCTCCATGCGCAAGTCGGCTCCACGCACGCCGATGGTCCGCCCTGCTCGTCGGCGCGCTGCTCGCGCTTCAATGGTCGCTCACGGCGCAGACGCCGTCCGGCCACGCGCCCGATCTCCTACGACGTCATGGACTCCTGGCGATCGATCCAGGGCACGCGCCTGTCGAGACGACGGCCAGTGGCTTGCCTACGCGCTGACCGCGCAGGGCGAGGACGGCGAGCTCGTGGTGCGAAACCTCGCGCAGCGGCCAGGAGTTCAAGCAGCCCGCGCGGCACGGCGCCCGTCGTTCACGCCGGACGGCAAGTTCATCGTCTTCACGATCGCGCAGACCAAGGCGGACGAAGAGCGCGAGGCCGCGGCAGAACCAGGGCCGGTCGAACCAGAACGCCCGCGGCCGGAAGGCGCCGGCCAGGGCACGGGCCGCGGCGGCGCAGGCGGCACGCACGCCGCGCACCGGCCTCGGCATCATGACGCTGCCGTCGGGCCAGGTCACGACGATCGAGAAAATCGGCAGCTTCCGTCTGCCGGAAGAGTCGTCGGCCTGGCTCGCCTACTACAAGGGCGTCGGCGGAACCGGCGGCGGCGGGCGCGGCGGCGCAGGCGGACGTGGCGGCCGCGGCGGCGGCGGACGTCAGGCCGGTCCGGCGGCGCCGCCGGCGCCGGCGGCCGCCGAGCGCGGTCAGGAAAACCAGGAGCCCGGCAGCGCGCCGCGCGAGAAGCGCAAGGACCCCGGCTCGGATCTCATCCTCCGCAACCTCGCGACCGGCGAAGAGGTCACCATCCCCGACGTCATCGAGTACGACTTGGAACAAGAAGGGCGCGTGGCTCGCCTACTCGATCTCGTCGACCGGACGCGGCGAAGGACGGCGCCTTCGCGCGCCGGATCGAGCGACGGCACCGTCAAGACGCTGCTCTCCGGACGCGGCCACTACAAGAGCCTCACGTTCGACGACGCCGGGCACGCAGCTCGCCTTCCTCAGCGACCAGGCGGAGTACGCGCAGAACGGTCTCCCCGTATCGCCTCTACTACTGGAAGGCGGCGGACGCCGCCGCGGCCGAGGTCGCCTCGGCGGCGACGGCCGGCATGCCGAAGGGCATGGTCGTCAGCGAATCGCCGCGCCGCGATTCTCGAGGGACGGCGCGCGCCTCTATCCTGGCACCGGCGCCGCCGCCGGCGGCGCCGCGCCGATCCGGACGACCAGCACGCCGGCGCCGATCAAGGTCGATCTCTGGCGCTACGAAGGATCCGCTGATCCAGCCGATGCAGCGGTGCGCGCCCAGCAGGAGCGCCAGCGCAGCTACCGCGCGGTCGTTCACCTGGCCGACAAGAAGCTTCGTGCAGCTCGCGACCGCGGACCTGCCCGACCGTGAACGCCGGCCGACGACGCCGCGCGCGCGATCGGCACCTCGGACCTGCCGTATCGGCAGGAGATCTCGTGGGACCAGACCTACAACGACGTGTACCTGCTCGATCTCAAGACCGGCAAGCCGAAGAAGGTTCTCGAGCACTGGGGCAACGCCGGCACGACGCTGTCGCCCGGCGGCAAGTACCTGCTGCACTTCGACGAGACGACCGGCCACTGGTTCACGCTACCGCGTCGCGCGACGGCGTCGCGCGTGAACCTCACCGAGAAGCTGCCCGTCGAGGTTCCAGCAGGAGAACAACACGCCGGACCTGCCGGGCCCGTACGGCGCCGGCGGCTGGACGGCCAACGACACGTCGGTCCTGCTCTACGACAAGTTCGACATCTGGGAAGTCAAGCCCGACGGCACCGGCGCGCGCATGGTGACCGGCGGCGAGGGACGCAAGCAGGACATCATCTTCCGCTATCGCTCGCTCGATCCCGGACGAGCGGGCCGTCCCGACCAACAAGCCGATGCTGCTCGTCGGCGACCAACGATCGACACGCGCGCGACCGGCTTCTACCGCGTCCCGAGCCTCACGGCGACGACGCGCGCCGGAGAAGGTCGTGATGCTCGACAAGGCGTTCGGCGCGGTCACGAAGGCGAAGAACGCCGACACCGTCGTCTTCACGCTGTCGCGCTTCGAGGAGTTCCCGGACCTCTGGGTCAGCGACACCACCTTCAAGGACATGAAGAAGGTCTCGAACGCCAACCCGCAGCAGGCCGAGTTACGTCATGGGCAAGTCGGAGCTCATCGAGTACATGAACGCCGACGGCAAGAAGCTGCGCGCGATGCTGACCAAGCCGGAGAACTTCGATCCGTCGAAGAAGTACCCGCTGATGGTCTACATCTACGAGGAGCTGACGCAGGGCCTGCACAGCTACGCCGCGCCGAACGTCGGCACGAGCATCAACATCCCGCGCTACGTCAGCAACGGCTACGTGCGTGCTGCGGCCCGACATCGTCTACACGACCGGCTACCCGGGCGAGAGCGCCGAGAAGTGCGTCATCCCCGCGGTCAACACCGTGGTCGCCATGGGCTTCATCGATCCGAAGCGCATCGGCATCCAGGGGCACTCGTGGGGCGGCTACCAGATCACGCTACCTGATCACGCAGCACCAACCTGTTCGCGGCGGTCGAAGCCGGCGCGTCGGTGTCGAACATGATCAGCGCCTACGGCGGCATCCGCTGGGGCACCGGCATGTCGCGCGCGTTCCAGTACGAGAAGACGCAGAGCCGCATCGGCGCGCCGCCGTGGGACGCGCCGCTGCAGTTCATCGAGAACTCGCCGATCTTCTGGGTGAAGAAGGTCCAGACGCCGTACCTGACGATCCACAACGACGAGGACGACGCGGTCCCGTGGTACCAGGGGATCGAGTTCATCACGGCGATGCGCCGTCTCGGCAAGGAAGGCTACATGTTCACCTACAACGGCGAGCGCCACGGCCTGCGCAACCGCGACAACATGAAGCACTGGACCGTCCACATGGACGAGTTCTTCGACCACTACCTGCTCGGCAAGCCGCGGCCGGAGTGGATGGACAAGGGCGTGACCGTACCAGGATCGCGGCAAGCGCGACGTCGCGCCGCTCTTCAAGAAGAAGGTGCAGACGACGTCGACGGCCACGCAGGACAAATGATGCCGGGGATTTCAAGACGAGCCCGGCTCTCCGCCACTCGCCTTCGTCCTTCAGCCTCCATCAGACCTGCGTGCGAGAGCGAAGATAGACCAGACCATTGGCAAAACGGCGCTCGTCCAAGAGATCCAGCTTTACGGGTACGTTGCTGGGTCGACCTCGGACGCCGCGATCGACGCACGCGCTGATGAAGGGCGGTGCACACACCAGCCTAAACCGGTATCAGTATGATACCATCAAACCGAGGAAGAGAGGCATGCCCAACGTACTGGTCCGAGACTTGGACGATGACGTTCTCAAGCAGCTCAAGGCTGCTGCCAAAGCCAACCGCCGATCGCTGCAGGCGGAGATTCATGACGTGTTGCGCCGGGCGAACACGCGCAATCTCGCTGAGACGCGGCGCCTCTCTGCGAAGTGGCTGAAGCGCCTCGGCCGTTCCAGCCACTCCGACAGCGCCGCGCTCATTCGGGAGGACCGGGACGCGCGGTGAGAGTCTTCGTCGTCGATGCCAGTCTTGTGGTGAAGTGGTTCGTTCCCGAGGTTCATTCGGTGGCAGCCAGGAAGTGGCTCGACTCGTCGCATGACTACATCGCGCCAGACCTGATTTTTCCCGAGGTCGGCAACGCCCTTTGGAAGAAGGTTCGTAAAGGCGAACTACGCCCGGAGGAGGCGCAGAGTTTAGTAAACGACGTATCAGGCGTCGGCGTCGAGGCGGTTTCGATGCGCGCGCTCGTCTCAGACGCTCACGCGCTGGCGGTCAGGACAGGAATCACGGTGTACGACGCAACCTACCTGACGCTCGCCGTTCGTCTCGAGACGCAGGTCATTACTGGCGACGACAGGTTTGCGCGGAAGCTGGCGGAGCACCCCCTGCTCGCGCCGCACATTCGATCCGTGGAATACTTCGTTTCCGAGTAGGTCCGCATCGGGTGGGGGCGTCGTGACGCGATCAGTTCACGATTACGATCTGCCAGAGCTGATTCGAACCGCCGTTGTCCACCCACTGGACAACGGTGATTATCGGGTAGGGCGCTCAGCTGACGATCTCGTCTGCCTCCTCACAGATCCGGGTGGTACCACCCAGGTGCGAGACTGGTAAGTCCCTATTTGCGAGTCATTTAGGCCTCTGACCCACCGGCGCGCGATGTGCAGTCGTGGGGGTCATGGGATCCATGATTGTCCGCGTCTGCGCGGCGGTGGTCGCCGTGGCTTGTGTTCTCGGCCCGCGCCCGGCTGAGGCGCAGTGCGCGTACACCGTGAATCCGCTCACGGTCAACGCGCTGTCGACCGGCCTCAGCGCCAGCATCTCGGTGATTGCCGGCACGAGCTGCACGTGGACGGCCACGAGCCCGGACAGCTGGATCACGGTCGCCGGCGGAACGCGCGCCGGCATCGGCTCGGTGAACTACACCGTTGCGGCGAATTCGACATCGGCGGCGCGCACGGGCACGATCATCGTTGCCGGCCAGACCGTGACCGTCACCCAGGCGTTCGGCAGCTGCAACGCCACCGTGAACCCGCTCACCGTGAACGCGCTGTCGACCGGCCTCAGCGCCAGCATCTCGGTGATCGCGGGAACGAGCTGCACGTGGACGGCCACGAGCCCGGACAGCTGGATCACGGTCGCCGGCGGATCGCATGCCGGCATCGGCTCGGTGAACTACACCGTCGCGGTGAACTCGACGTCGGCGGCGCGCACCGGCACGATGACCGTTGCCGGCAGGACCGTGACCGTCAACCAGGCATTCGGGAGCTGCAACTTCACGGTCACCCCGCTGATCGCGAACGTGCCGTCGACCCCTTTCAGCGGCAGCGTCTCGGTGATCGCGGGATCGAGCTGCGCGTGGACGGCGACGAGCCCGGACAGCTGGATCACGGTCGCGGGCGGAAGTCATACGGGCATCGGCTCGGTGAACTACACCGTCGCGGCGAACTCGACAGCGGCGGCGCGCACGGGCACGATGGCCGTTGCCGGCAAGACCGTGACCGTCAACCAGGCGGCCAGCAGCTGCGTCTACACCGTGTCGCCGACGAGCAGCTCGGTGCCGTTGAGCGGCTTCATCAACGCCAGCGTGTCGGTCATCACCGGGTCGAGCTGCGCGTGGACGGCGACGAGCTCGGTGGGCTGGATCACGATCACGAGCGGCGCGAGCGGGATCGGCCTTGCCTCGGCGACCTACACTGTCGCGCCGGCAAACCTGCTACGGACCGGCACGCTCACGGTCGCCGGCCAGACCATCCCCGTCACGCAGGGGACCGGAGAGACGCCCGACCCGCCAGACCGCCTCCGCATCGTCCGCTGACACGATTGACAGGACCGGGACGGATTCGAAACGGGCCCCGCCGGTACGGGGCCCGTTTCGATGATCGTGTCTAGCGCGGATGGATGCTGATCCGACCGGCCGTCAACGTCCCGGTCTTCTGGTAGACGACGCCCGACGCTCCGGTCACCGCGATCGTGTAGGTACCGATGCGCGGCACCAGCGGCGTCGAAAGCGCGGAGAGGTCGCACGCCGTGAAGCTGACGACATGCGCCGGGTCGTCGTTCAACAGCGCATCGCCCACATAGGTCACGCAGGCGCCGGCGTAGCTGACGCTGCGCGCGCCGTTGATCATCTGCACGTTCACGCCCTGAGTCGGGTCGGCAAACGACAAGGTGCTTTCTTCCGGACGCGAGGCGCTCGCGTGGCCGTTGAAGTGACGATTGTCCTTGTCCTTGCCTTTGCAGTCGTCGCGATCGTCGTGGGGCTTGCCTGGTCCGTTGCCGACCAGCTTGCCGTTGACGTCGATGTTGTCGAGCACGGCGAGTCCGAATTGATCCGGTCCACCCGACGCGTCCTGCCCCTCATCGAAAACGATGCTGATGCTCTTCACGATATCACTCGGGAAGATTGTCGGACACGGCGAGCTGCACGGCCGTCCAGCGCAACCGGATCCAGCCGTTGCCGGTGGCCGTCTGGAACGGCGGCGGTGATGAGCAGCCCACGAAATGCGAGCACGTCGTCCGATCGTCGTCACGTTGAAACGGGGAGCGCCGGCTCCGCAGTGCGAGCCCAGAGGACCGGCGAACGGTCCTTCCTTGCGGAGATCGTAGCCGAGCTCGGTGAGGGTGATCCCGTTGACGCCCGTGAGCGTCGCGCCCGCCGAGGCGTAGTTGGTCGTCGGTCCCGTTTTCGCCAGCAGGAGACCTGCGTGCCGCTTGTCCTTCGGATCGCCGCTGGTGCATGCCGGATCGGTATACGTGTTGAACACGACGCCGTCTGGCGTGACCCAGGCGTTTGACGGGCACCCGATGCCTTCCTTCCACATTCCAGCCACCAGATGGCTGCCGAACGGATCGAATTCGAAGGGTACGACGCTGAAGAACGGGGTCGACCCGGTCCCCTCGACCGACCCTGCGATGGTGATCATCGCCAGTCCAGCAAGAATCGCGGCCTTTCTCATTTCACACCTCTCGTCTGTCGTGGGGAGCCAGCGGAATCGATTGCCTGCGCAGGCTTCGCCCTGTCGGTTCGTCGCCTCCGTTGCGGAGGTGGAACCCGCTCGGATTCGTGTGAGCCAGGAGCTCGACGCTCCAGACCCGACGCTCAAAACAAGATAGGTCGCGCGGTGGGGAAACGAAATCACACGGAGGTGACTACGCGGCGTAGCCCACTCGGGGCATGCTCGCCGGTCGAGTTAGGAAGGAGGAGATCAGGAGATCAGGAGATCAGGAGATCAGAAGTTTTGTTTCTCCTGATCGTCTGACCTCCTGTTCTGTCGTCTCAAATCACGGGTTTCCGCCGATGCGCACGACCGGCACGTCCCCTACGTCCCCGAACTGCACGACGAACCGATTTCGCACGAACCACTGACCCGTTGACGGCCGGTACACTGCCAGCTCCGTGAGGCGGCCGTGGACGTACTCGCCGGCAACCGGCATGTCGCCGGGCTCGCCAAACTGGATCGCAAACTGGTTCCGCACGTACCACACGCCGGTCGAGGGCCGGTACACGGCGATGTCGACGACGCCGTCTTCGTTGTAGTCGGCCGGGACCGGGAGATCGGTGCTGTCGCCGAACTGCACCGCCATGACCTTTCGCACCATCCACATGCCCGTCGACGGACGGTAGACCGCCATGTCGGTGATGCCGTCGCCGTTGTAGTCGCCCGGCACGGGAATGTCGCCATCCTGTCCGAACGGCACGACGAGGAAGCCGCGGACGTGCCACGTGCCGGTCGACGGACGGAAGAACGCCAGGTCGGTGAGGCCGTCGCCGGTGTAGTCGCCGGGCACAGGGATGTCGTCCGGCCCGCCGAAATCGATCTGGAACTGATTGCGGACGAGCCATCGGCCGAGCGACGGACGATACACGGCGACGTCGAGGATCCCGTCGCCGTTGTAGTCGGCGGGCACCGGGCGATCGCCCGCCATGCCGAACTGCACCGCGAGCCGGTTGCGGACGAACCAGGAGCTGGTCGAGGGGCGATACACGCCGACGTCCGTCGCCGTGTCGCCGTCGTAGTCGCCCGGCGACGCTCGCGGGATCGGGGCCCGTGGGCACGACGAGCTCGGCGGCCTCGCCGAACTGCGTCGTCGAGAGCCCGCGCACGATCCAGGTGCGCGTCGAGGGCCGATAGACCGCGAGGTCCGTGACGCCGTCGCCGTTGTAGTCACGCGGCACGGGCACGTCGCCGCGCTGGCCGAACTGCACCCACGAATGGTCCGCGAAATACCACTGCCCGTGCGTCGGGTAGTAGCCGGCCGGTTCGTCCGTGCCGTCGCCGTCGTAGTCGCCGGGAACCGGCTGTCCGCCAAGGATCATGACGAACTGGTTGCGGACGTACCAGGTTCCGGTTTCCAGCCGGTACACGGCCACGTCGGTGACGCCATCACCGTTGTAATCCGCGGGGACGGGCTTGTCGCCACGATCGCCGAACTGGACGGCGAACTGGTTCCGCACGAACCAGACGCCGGTCGTCGGCCGGTACACGGCGATGTCTGTGGAGCCGTCGCCGTTGTAGTCGCCCGGAATGGGGATGTCCCCCTCGTCTCCAAACTGCACGGCCAGCAGATTGCGAACGTACCAGGCGCCGGTCGATGGCCTGTAGACGGCGAGATCGGTCGTCCCGTCGCCGTTGTAGTCGCCGGGAACCGGAATGTCGCCCACGTCGCCGAACTGGATCTCGAATTCATTGCGGACCCGCCAGGTCCCGGTTGCGGGGCGATACACCGCGATGTCGTCCACGCCGTTGCCGTCGAAGTCGGCCGTGGCGCCCGGGTGCGCGAGCCGGCGGCGGGAAGCCGTCGATCCGAAATACGACTCCGCCTCCTCCGCGAGCCAGATAGAAGAGGCTTCCGTTGCTCGACACCTTCAGGTCAACCGGGTTGGAAATGCCCGTAGCGAACGGCGTCATGACCCCGTTGGCCGGATTCACACGGCGGATCCACCCGGCACAGAAGTCCGCGAAGAAGTAGGTGCCGGCGAACTCCGCGGGAAACTGCTGGATCTGAGGATTGTAAAAGGTGCCACCGGTCACGGCGCACGCGGGAGGCGACAGACTATCGTAGGCGTGGAACGGAGCCGCGAACGCAGCGGAGCACGGAGTATTGCTGTTGATCACGTTGGGCCCTTCGCATTCGCGGCCAGCCGTAGTTGGCTCCGGCGACGCCGTCGTTGATCTCCTCCCACGCGCCCTGTCCCACGTCGTTGATGAAGATCCGGCCCGTCCCCGGCTGGACCGCAACCGTGAACGGATTGCGCACGCCCATCGCCCAAATCGCCCGATTGACGCCGGTGGCCGATGCCGAAAAACGGGTTGTCTGACGGAATCGTGCCGTTCGAATTGATCCGCAGGATCTTGCCGAGACGGTTGGCGAGCGTTTGTGAGTTGGCGGCATTGGCGTTTTCGCCGACCGCCACGTACAGCTTGCCGTCGATTCCGAAGTGAATCGCCCCGCCGTTGTGGTTGGTGGCGCCGCTCAGGTTCTCGAGATCGAGGATCGGCACCTCGCTGCCGGGCACCACCACATCGCCGTCGGCGGTGAAGCGGCTGACGCGGTTGTGCACCTGGGGCGACGTGGCGGTGTAGTACAGATACACGTACTGGTTCGAGCTGAACGCCGGATCGAACGCGATGCCGAGCAGGCCGCGCTCGCCGTTGGAGTTCACCGTCAGCGAGACGAACGGCGCCGGCAACAGCACGCCGTCCTTGATGACGCGCAGCTGCCCGCCCTGCAGGCAGACGAACAGCCGGCCGTCCGGCGCAAATTCCATCGCCGTCGCGTTGGTCAGACCACCGGCGACCAGAGTTTCCGTGAAGCCGGACGGCAGCACGGCTGAGGTGGCCGGTCCGCACAACACCAACGACCACACGCATGCGGCTCCGAGGAGCACTCGACCCGGTGTTCTCATGGCGGTTCACCTCGATTCGGACCCGGGTCGCAGCCCAGGCCCGCGCTCCATTGTACTGGGGCCTCGGCGCTGCGCGCCTCGGTACGGGCTGCCTGCCCCGAGCGCACGGGATTGAGCGAGTCGACGGGCTCGCTTCGCTCGCGGTGGAGCATGTTATCGTTTGGCGTGCGCCCAGCCGGTGAGAAGGTGCCGCCGCTGACTCACGCCGCCTCGAGTGAGACTGTGGACCGCACGTCCGTGCCGGTCAGGTCCGATGAACGCGTTGCACGCAACGGACACAGAGCCGTAGTCGTCTGGCTGACGGGTCTGCCGAGCTCAGGGAAATCGACGCTGGCCACGCATCTCGAACGCGCCCTGTTCGAAAGGCGCTGTTCGGTGTGCGTGCTGGATGGCGACGAGTTTCGGCGTGGGCTCAGTTCAGACTTGGGTTTCTCGGCGGCCGATCGCTCAGAGAACATCCGGCGGGCCGCGCAAGTCGCCAGGTTGGTTGCGCAGGCGGGGTCTGTCGTTCTCTGTGCCTTTGTGTCCCCCTACCTCAAGGATCGAGAATACGCACGCCGGCTGATGGAGCAGGGGACTCCCGAAGTTCCGTTTGTCGAGGTGTACCTGGATACGCCGGTCAGCGTCTGCGCCGCCCGCGATCCGAAGGGACTGTATGCCTCGGCCTACGACGGCAGAGTGGCCCGCGTCACGGGAGTGTCGGACGCGTACGAGCCTCCACCGGCGGCTGAGATCGTACTCCGGACGGAGACACAGTCGATCGCCACCTGCGTGCAGCAGTTGCTCGATGTCGTCCTGCCGGCGGTGGGCTTGCCGGGGCCGCGCTGACTTCGCTCACACGGCAGGAAGGCCGCATGCACACACTCGGCGACCGCTCGCTCTTCTTCCTCCACATCCCAAAGACCGCGGGCACCTCTCTCCGCGAGCTGCTTTCGTGCCGGTTTGCTCCGGCGGACATTCTCGCGCTTCTCAGGAGCGACGGGCGCGAGGAACGTGCGCAACAGCTGGCAGAGGTCGGGCGCTACCGGTTCGTTCATGGACACGTGCCGTATGCGCTCGTCGATCGCTTTCCGCGGCGGCCGTTCGTGGTGACGCTCCTGCGCGATCCGCTCGAGCGGGCGGTCTCCGCCTTCTACGATATGCGGCGTCAGGCGCGGACGCTCGGGCGTACCGATGCCGGATTGGGCCGTCCCGCGCGGGCACGCGATTACGCCGCGGCGGCCCGGATGTCGCTCGCCGAATTCGTCCGGGACGCGCAGCCTGCCGCGTCCCGTCACCTTGGCGATCTCCAGGTGTCGTTGCTGGCCTCCGGCGACCTGAACGAGCGGTTCGAATACTCGGATGAATACCGGATCTCGATCTCGCGCGCCGACCTCGAGCGCGCCAAGGCGCATCTTGCCGCGTGCGATTGCGTGGGCCTGACCGAACGCATGGTGGAATCGATCGAGATGCTCGCCTACGCGTTGAAGACTGCGCCGCTCGGCGAGGTGAGCTCCGCCAACAGGACACCGGGGCGCCCGCCGATCGCCGAGCTCGACGACGACACGGTGGCGGCGCTGCGCGATCTGACGGCCTGCGATCGCGAGCTTTACACGTTTGCGTGCGAGCTGTTCGAGGATCGCCGGCGCTGCATGCTGCGACGGCTCCTTTCCCTGCACGCCGAAGCCGGTCAGGCGGACGCCGTCAGCCAAGGCCCCGCGTGTCCGCACGTGTTCGCCTTCGAGGGTCCAGTGCCAGGCGACGGTTGGTACGCGCCGCAGCGCGCCGGCGACCGCTGGTTCAGCTGGACCGGCCCGACGTGCGCCTCGTCCATCGAGTTGGCGTCACCTCACGGAACGGCATTCGCATTGCGGCTCAGCGTGCTGCACGCGATGAGCCCCGAGCTCCTGCCGGCTCTCGCTCTCCGGATCAATGACGTGCCGATCCACGCCAGCGCCGAGCGCGACGCGGACGGCCACGTCATCACAGCGGGGGTGCCGCGCGCCCTCATCCGCGCACCAGGCGAGAGCAACGTGATCGCCATCCGCCTGCCGGCCGTCGTCCGCCCCTGCGACCTGGACAGCGCCAATCCGGACAGCCGTCTTCTGGGGATCGCCGTCCATCGAATCGAGCTGATGGCAATCTAGGGGCGTCGCTTCGCTCGCCGTAGGGGCCGCGGGCTCCCTTCGCACCCCGCGGGAGGGGCCTCGGCGCAAGGCGCCTCGGTAAAGGCCGCTCGCTGGCGCTCGCGCGGCCAAAAACCGGTAGGATGTGCCAATGCTGAGAAGCGCACTGTGGACTGTTGTGGCCTGCTTTGCTGTCCCACTCGCGGTGTCCGACACGCGCTCCGTGCGTGACCAGGCTGCACAGACGCCGGCGCCCGGCCGCCGTGTGGCCGTCACCATCGACGACGGGCCGGTCGTCGGCGAGATGAAGGATCTCGCGAACTTCCAGCGGATCTCAGCCGGGCTGATCGGCTCGCTGCAGGCCGAGAAAGTGCCCGCGACCATCTTCATCAACGAGCGGCAGTTGAATGTGCCCGGACAGCGCGACGCGCGGGTGGCGGCGCTCGAGTCGTGGCTCGATGCGGGCTTCGATCTCGGCAACCACACCTACTCGCATCCGAGCGCGAACAGCGTGCCGCTGTGGCAGTTCGGCGATGACGTGGTCAAGGGCGAAGTCATCATGCGCCCGCTCATCGAACAGCGCGGCCGCACCCTCGTCTGGTTTCGCTACCCGTTTCTCCACTCTGGAACCACCGCGGACATCCATCAGGGCATCATGGATTTTCTCGAGCAGCGGAACTACCGCGTCGCGCCGGTGACCGTGGACTATGCGGACTACACGTTCGCCGGCGTTTACCGCAGACAGAGACTCGCCGGGAAGGCCGACGTCGCCGACAAAATCAAGGACGCGTATCTCGACCAGATCGGGGTCGGATTCGAGTACGCGGAGAAAGCCTCGGTGGAATTGTTCGGATACGAAGTCCCGCAGATTCTGTTGATCCACTGCAACGAGCTCAATGCGATGACCCTGCGCGACAGCGTCGCTCGGCTTCGCGCGCGCGGGTACGCGTTCATCACGCTCGACGAGGCCATGAAGGATCCTGCGTATCAGCGGACGGACTCGTTCGCCGGACCCGGAGGGTCGTGGCTCTCGCGCACGGCCACGCTGCAGGGAAAGCGTCTGACCGTGACCAACGCGCGCGTGCCGGCGTGGATTGCCGAGTTGGCCGGGCAGCCGCGATAGCCCTTCGACTCGCGTGTTCCATGCGCTCGCTCAGGGCAGGCCCCTGCCGCGAGCGACGCGAGCGGCCTTACCGCGGATTCGCCTGCCATAGTCCTTGCAACAGCCCCCAGTCGTACCGACGGGTCTTGGCTCTGCGCCGCGACCGAGGGCTGGCTGAACCAGCGAGCCCAGCGCTCGTGGCGGGAATCGACCGTGGCATTCGGCCGGAGCAATTGGGTCACGCTGCGGACGGATCGGATTCCGGGTTCGAATTCGGAGTGACAGGCGGAGCAGATCTCGAGCACGCTGCCGGGTCGGAGCGGTCCCGGCGGCCGCTCGTGCTCGAATGGATCGTCGCCCTTGGCCGAAAAGGTGAGGAACTCGACGTCGTCGGGACCAACGGCCGGAGGCCGCCGGAGTCGCCGCAAACAGCGCCCGCGGCTCATCTTGAATTCGAAAAAGGCCTGCTTTCCCCGAAACACGCGCAGCTGAATGCTCTCGCGTCACCTTCGACGGGACGATCTGGCCCGTCGTCGTCGATCAGCAGCATCTGCCTGACGAGCGCGATTTGCGTGCCTTCGGGCAGCGCGGGCAACGCAGGGTTGAGCTTCACGCGGCGTTCGCCGTCTCCGGCGACATTATTGAACGGCTCGTCCACGACAAACGGGTGAGGGAAATCCCAGAGCTTCGCCAGATACGCCGTCGTCTCGGCAGCTCCACCCGGGAGATTCCACAGGACCACGAACGCAGAGCGACTGAGCTCGGCGGCGTGGTGCGGCACGATCGGCTCCAGCCCTGCGATGCTGACCCACGGTCCCGCCGGATTGAAGAGATCGCGGCGGCAGAAACGCGCGGGCCTGTGACGGGTCGTGGCGCTCCGGGAACACCCGCGACTCGGCGGCCGCACGATAGGTGTCGGGAAGACGTTCGATTTGATCGCGCGTCAGCGCCACACGTCGCAGGATCCTGGCCAGCCGCGGCATCAGCGCCTTCCGGCCCTCCGGAAGGATCCGGGAAGTTTCGGCAAGCCAGTCGAACAGCGCCCAGACATCATGCTGGAATACGGCGCGCTTGACGGGATCCGCGATCAGCGTTTCCCCTCGTGAATCGAGGAACTCATCCAGCAATCTGACCGCCTGCTCGTGCGAGGGCCCGGTGAGCAGGTAGCGGGTCTCGCGCCAGACCAGCGGATCGACCGAGTCGAGCCCGTGCTCCTGACCATCAGGTCCCACTCGAACGTGGAAATGGCGATGCAGGCGGTTCCACAGGTGATTCGGATCGGCGTGATAGAGATTGAGACGAACAGGTTGGGCGCTCGCCTGCTCCACGGAGGTTGCGGTGGCGGCGGCCCAGATCGCCAGCACGCAGGCAATGGCGGTACGCATGGGACGGACTCTACGGCGTTGCGACGCGTCCATGCAAGATTGGACGTCGCACCTGCCGGATCGGTCCGGCTCACTGACTCTGCGACGGCATCAGCCCGAATCGTCTCGCGATGAGACGGTCGACCGTCCGCTTTGGCAGGCTGTGCAACAGAGCATTGAAGAGCCGGTCGGGGGCCACGACATAGCGGGTTCTCGGTCGGGCGATCGTGAGCGCCTTGTGAATCGCGATGCCGATCGCCTCCTCGGTGAGGCCTTTGCGGCCGTGCTCGAGCATGAAGCTCTTCACGCGCGCGAGCGGCGCCGCGTAGGGCGTTCCGGCATAGCGGCCGACATCAAGCTTGTCGCCCTTGTCCCAGATCGGTGTCGCGACGGCTCCAGGAGCGATGACGATCACGTCGATGCCGAGGAGGATGAGCTCGCGCCGCAGGCTCTCCGACAGCCCCTCCAAGGCGAACTTCGACGCGTTGTACGGACCGATGAACGGCGACGCGTTCCTCCCGCCGACGGACGAAATCATGACGATGCGGCCGGGCTGCGGCGATGGAGACCCGGCCGGCCCCCGTCCGGCGGTGAGCAGCGGCGCGAACGCCTGCGTGACGATCAGCTGCCCGGTGACGTTGACTTCGAGCTGGTGCCGGAACTCGTCGATCGCCAGGTAGAGGAGCGGACCGGGGACCGCGATCCCCGCGTTGTTCACGAGCCCGAAGAGCGGCTCGTCGCCGAGCGCCTGACGCACCTGCGCGGCGCCCGCGTGCACCGCGCGTTCGTCGGTCACGTCGAAGAGAAGCGTCGTGAAGTGAGGCCCGAGCTCACGGGTCAACCGATCGGCATCCGCCGGGTGCGCACGCTGCCAAACACTCGGAAGCCGCGATCGATGAGCGCCTTCGCCGCGCCGTGGCCGATCCCCGTGGATGCTCCCGTCACGACAACCGATCGCAACCTCATTCAGGCTCCTGTTGCCGGATGGTTGGTGAGGTTTCGAGATTACCGCACCTGAAGCCGTGCAACAACCCATGCCGGGACCCCCGGCGCGCGGTTTGTGCGCGCTGGGGTGGAATGGGACGTCTGGCGGGTTCGCCTGACCTGATAAGATTCGCCACGTTTCATGCGGCTCACGCGACTGGCGGAGTTCCGCCTCAGGACGGCGCTGCTCTTCTCGCTTGCGGTAGCGGCCGCCGGCGTCCTCTCGTTCCGGGGCATTTACGAGTCCGATCTCTGGTGGCACCTGGCGCAGGGCCGCGAGGCGGCCGCCGGACGGCTCGTCCGCACCAACGTCTTCAACTTCAACTACCCGGACTATCCGCAGGCGTACACGTCCTGGCTCTACGACCTGGCCGGCTACCTTGCCTGGCAGGCCGCTGACGGCGTCGGGATTCAGCTCTTTCACGGCGCGCTGCTCGCGCTGATGTTCGTGCTGGTCTGCCTCGCGTGCCGTGAGCGGGCGCCCGTCCCGGCCGCGATCGCGATCCTGGTGATCGGGTTCTTCGTCGTCGAGCCGCGCGCGATTCCGCGGCCCCACGTTGCGTCGTTTGCCGGCCTCGCGGCGTGCACGCTGCTCATCGAGCGCGCGCGCCGGCTCGGCACGGCGGCGCCGCTCCGGTGGGCGATCCCGATTGTCGCCGTGTGGAGCAACCTGCACGCCGAATGCGTGTTCGGCGTGCTGCTGGTCGGCGTGTTCGCCGCCGGCGAGTTCGCACATCCCGTCGCGCTGTCACGGCGCGAAGCGCTCAACGCGATCGCCATCGCCGCGGGATGCGGGCTCGCGACCCTGGTCAATCCATACGGCTGGGGGCTCGAGCGGTATCTCTACGAGAACTGGTCCGTCCCGCAGATCCTGACCATCGCGGAACTGCTTCCTCCGGCCCTGCCGGCCTACCGGGCGTTCTTCGTGTATGCCGCGCTGGCGGCGCTGGCGATGTTGATCCCGTGGAGGGCGGCTTCGTTGTCGGAGCTCGCCGCAACCGCGATCTTCGGCGCGCTGGGTGCGATGTTCCTGCGATTCACCCCGCTCCTCTTCATCGTCACGGCTCCGGTCGTCGCCGATCGCGCCGGCCGCTTGATCGCGCGCGGCATCGACGGACGGGCCGTGCTCGCCACCACGATCGCCGCCAGCCTGCTGATCTCACGACTGCCGATCCGCGTGCTCGCCAATCTGCAGGCAGGGCATCGAGCCGTCGCCCCACCGGAGCTCCTCTCCCCGGGGATGCCGGCGTTCGCGCGAGCGACGGGACTTCGCGGACCGGTGTTCAACAGCATGAATCTCGGCGGCTACCTCGCGTGGGAGCTCTATCCCGGCACGAGAATCTTCCAGGATGGGCGGCTGCAGGCCGTGCCTCCGGAGCACATCCGCGCAATCCTCGCCGCTTCGCGCGACCTGGCGGACTGGGACGCGCTCATGGCCGGCGTCGACTGGGCGGTGCTGTCTCTCCCGCGCCCGAACCAGCTCTCGGGCGCAGGCCGGTTCCCTCGCCGGCAGTGGGCCACGGTCTATTGGGATGAAGCAGTTGATGTGCGGGTGCGCCGTGGCGGTCGATTCGACGGGCTCACGTCCTCGTACGAATATCAGGTGCTCTTGCCGGAATCCGATCCGTTCGTGCTCGCGGAATCGCTCGACGGCCCAGGCCGCGAGCGCCTGCGCGCCGAGGCGCAGCGGAACGTGACGGACAACCCCGACGGCTTTACCGCGATTGCGGTGGAGTGCCTTGCGGGCGCCGCCGACGCCTGCGCCCGCGCCGAAGGCTTCGCGGAGCGGCCCATGTACCGCGACGCCGTCGTTCGCGTCCGAGTGCTGCGCCGGGGACGCTCGTAGCTGGGTTCCGCGGGGTTCCGCGAGGTTCTGTTCCACCGGGTTCCGCAGGGTTCAGGTTCGGGTTCTGGTTCGCAGGGTTCTGGTTCGCAGGGTTCGGCGCGGAACCCTGCAGAACCTGGAACCCTGAACCCCGTAGAACCCCGCGGAACAGAACCCCGTAGAACAGAACCCTGTGGAACCCGGCGGAACCCAGTAGAACCTTGTGGAACCCGTTCAGTCCGTCGCCGCTCCCGTCAACAGGGCTTCCATCGCGACTGTCTTGGCCCCGTTCTCGTCGCAGTATGAATACGTCACGTTCGGCCCGCCGTACAACGTGACCCCCGCGTGCTGTCCCTTCTTGTTGACGGCGTAGAAGTTGATGTTGAAGTTGGGATCGCCGCGGCCGTTGAGCAGGCGCTTCTCGATCGTGTTCCCCTTGATCCGCTTGAGCGCGGTCATCCCGGCGTCCTTCGGGTGCGCGCCGCGGCGCATCTCTTCGACGACGAGGAACGAACAGAGACCGTACAGGTTGGCCTCGCCGCGTCCCGTGGAGCCGGCCGCCCCGATTTCGTTGTCCACGTAGAGCCCCGCGCCCAGAATCGGCGAGTCGCCCAGGCGTCCCGGGATCTTCCACGCGAGGCCGCTCGTGGTCGTCACGCCGCAGACGTCGCCGCGGGGGCTGACGCCGTCGCAGTTGATGGTGCCGTAGAAATGGTGAGGATCGACGATGCCCTCGGCGATCATCTCGAGCTCGACGCGGCGCATCGCCTCCTGGCGCTTGATCGGATCCAGGTAGTGCAGCGGATCGGTCTCGCGTTTCCAGCGCAGCCACGCGGCGCGCGAGCGCTCGGTGTTGAGGTCGTCCTCGATGGTGAACCCGAGGCTGCGCGCGAAGTCCTGCGCCCCTTTGCCGACAATCAGATGGTGGTCGGTCTGGTCCATCACCGCGCGCGCGACCAGCGACGGCGTCCGTACGCCTTCGAGGGCCCCGACTCCGCCGGCGCGCTTCTTCGGCCCGTGCATGCAGCAGGCATCGAGCTGGACGACGCCGAGGGCGTTCGGCAGGCCTCCGTAGCCGACGCTCGTGTCCTCGGGGTCGAGCTCGCAGATGTTGACGCCGGCGATGAGCGCGTCGAGGACGTCCTCCCCCTTGACGATCTTGCCGAACGCGATCTCGACGGCGGTCTTGTCCCCGCCGTTCTTGTACCGGTTGCCGTTCGACGAGGAGATCACGACCGGCTTCGTGCTGCCGGGCGTCATGACCGCGGGGGCCTGACCGTACGCGTCGCGCGGACCGGCCGCCGCCGCCAGCCCCGCCGCCGTGCCGGCCATCACGAATTCGCGCCGATTCACTTTTCGCGCCATGGTGTTCCTCTCGGTCTGCCCGGTTTTCTTCCGCCTGAGGATCTTCCGCCTGAAAGGATCTTCCGCCTGAAGGCGGAAGCCACAAGATCATTAGTGGCACAGTCTAGCTGATTCATTGACGGGCGCGGAACGGGCGACTACGATCAGCCCCTGTGCTCCGCGACCGAAACCTGGCCACCACAAGACGCATTTCTCTCGACACCATCCGTGAAGCGGCGGACACCGTGTACCGGGCGGCCATCCGGACGCCGCTCGTCCGCCTCGGGCTTCCTGACGGAGGATGGTCCCGAGATCTTTCTCAAGCTGGAAACCCTTCAGCCGATTGGCTCCTTCAAGATCCGCGGAGCGCAGAATGCGGTGAGCCACCTCAGCCGGGAGCAACTCGCCGACGGCGTCTGGACGGTCAGCGCCGGAAACGCCGCGCAGGGGGTCGCGCTCGCCGCGCGCCTGGCCGGCGCGGCCTGCAGCGTCATGGTGATGGACACCGCTCCCGCGACGAAGCTGCGCGCCATCGAGCGCCTCGGAGCCGAAATCGTCCAGGTGCCATACGATGAATGCTGGCGCACGGTCGAGCAGCACCGGTCGGATCGCATGCGGGGCCGGTTCGTGCACCCGTTCGACGACGATCATTTCATCTCGGGCAACGGCACCATCGGGCTGGAGATCGTGGAGGATCTGCCCGACGTGGACGCCGTGATCGCGCCGCTCGGCGGCGGCGGGCTGCTGGCCGGCCTCGCCTGCGCGGTCGGCGCACTCCGGCCCGCCGCGCGCGTGTACGCCGCGGAGCCTGAAACCGCGGCGCCGCTGTCGGTCTCGCTCGCCGCCGGCGAGGCGCGCCGGTTCGACGCCTGGCAGCCCTCCTTCGTGGACGGCGCCGGCGGCCGCTCCGTGCTGCCGACGATGTGGCCGCTGCTGCAGGCCTGGGTGGCCGACTCGCTGGTCGTGACGCTCGACGATGCCGCGGCGGCGATGCGCCTGGTCGCGGACCGGGTCCATGTCGTGGCCGAAGGCGCGGCGGCGTGCGCCGTGGCCGCGGCGCTCTCGAAACCGTTCGCCGCGCGAGGCCATCGCCGCGTCGTGGCGGTCGTGTCCGGCGGCAACATCGACCTCGCGCGCTTTGCCACGCTGGTCGGCGCATGCGGATGACGGGTAGCTTTACAGGAGTTCAGGAGGTCAGGAGATTTATTCTTGAAACCAAAAGCTCCTGATCTCCTGATCTCCTGTTAAAGCACGCGAACCCGCTCAACGCTACCTGAAAGGACTGCTTTGGATACTGTGACCGCTCTGGCGATCCCCGAACGCCTGCGCCGGCTTCCCGAGCTGGCGACCGATCTCTGGTGGACCTGGAACCCGCAGGCCCGCGAGGTGTTCCGCAAGCTCGACTACGCCCTCTGGCGGCAGACCGCGCACAACCCCGTGCTGATGCTCCGGTCGATTTCGCAGGAGATGCTCAACCTCGCGGCGCAGGACGAGCGGTTTCTGACGGTGTACGACGCGGCCGTCGAGGCGCTGGACGACGCGCGGAGCGCGCGCGACACGTGGTGGCAGCACCGCTACCCGGACGCACAGGGGTCGATCGCGTATTTCTCGGCCGAGTTCGCGCTCCATCAGTCGCTGCCGATCTACGCCGGCGGCCTCGGCGTCCTCGCGGGCGATCACTGCAAGGAGGCGAGCGACCTCGGTATTCCGCTCGTCGGCGTCGGGTTCATGTACCCGCAGGGCTATTTCCATCAGAGCGTCTCCCCGGAAGGCTGGCAGCAGGAGTCCTACGAGCGCCTCTCGTGGGCGAACGCGCCGATCGAGCCGGCCATCGCGGCCGACGGGAAGCCGTGCATCATCGCCGTGCCGCTCGGCAACCGCAGCGTCCTCGTATCGGTGTGGCGCGTCCGGCTCGGCCGGGTGACGCTGTATCTGCTCGACACCGATCTGGAAGAGAACGCCCCGTGGGACCGCGAGCTGTCCGCGCGGCTCTACGGCGGCGACCGCGAAACGCGCGTGCAGCAGGAGATCATCCTCGGCATCGGCGGCGTCCGCGCGCTGAAGGCGATGGGCACGACGCCTGCCGCGTGGCACCTCAACGAAGGGCACGCGGCGTTCGTCGTGCTGCAGCGCATCCGCGACCTGCTCGAGCGCGGCGACTCGTTCGACTCCGCGCTCGAAGAAGTCCGGCGCACGACGATCTTCACGACGCACACGCCGGTCCCGGCCGGCCACGACGCGTTTCCGTTCAGCCTCGTCGAGACGCACCTGGCGAACGCCTGGGGCTCGCTCGGCGCGTACCGCGACGCGTTCATGGCGCTCGGCCACTACGACAACGGCAGCGGGCCGCTCTTCAACATGACCGCGCTCGCCCTGCGGACCGCGGGCGCGACCAACGCCGTCAGCCAGCTTCACGGGAAAGTCACCCGTGAGATGTGGGGGCCGATCTGGCCGGGGCTCCCGGAAGACCAGCGGCCGGTCCGCGCGATCACGAACGGCACCCACGTGCCGACCTGGTTGTCGGCGGAGATCACGCGGCTCTTCGACGACCACCTCGACCCCGGCTGGCGCGATCGCCACGACGACCCCGCACATCTGGGCCCGCGTGCTCGAGATCTCGGACGAGGAGCTGTGGGTCGCGCGGCAGGCGCTCCGCAACTACCTGTTCGCGTTCATCCGGGAGCGGGCGCGGCAGCGCTGGAAAGAGGAGCGGGTCAGCGCGGCCCGGGTCGTCGCCGCCGGCACCCTGCTCGATCCGAACGCGCTCACGATCGGCTTCGCGCGGCGATTCACCGGCTACAAGCGCCCCGAGCTGATTTTCCGCAATCCCGAGCGGCTCCTCGCGATTCTCAACGCCTCGCGGCGGCCCGTGCAGATTGTCTTTGCCGGCAAGGCGCACCCTGCCGACGAGACCGGCAAGCACCATCTGCAGCAGGTCTACCGCCGCGCGATCGATCCGATGTTCGGCGGACGCATCGCCTTCGTGGACGACTACGACCTCCACGTGGCGCACTTCCTCGTGCAGGGCTGCGACGTGTGGCTCAACAATCCGCGCAAGCCGCTCGAGGCCAGCGGGACGAGCGGCATGAAGGCATCCATCAACGGCGTGCCGCACCTCAGCATCGGCGACGGGTGGTGGGCGGAAGGCTACACCGCGCAGAACGGCTGGCTGATCGAAGGACAGCCGGGCAGCGCCGATCCCGACGCGGTCGACGCGGCCGACGCCGAGGCGCTCTATCAGCTGCTCGAGCGCGAGATCGTCCCGGCGTTCTACGATCGCGATTCGCAGGGAATCCCGCGGCGGTGGCTGTCGGTCGTGCGGCAGGCGATCGTCTCGGTCACGCCGCGGTTCAGCGCCCGCCGCATGGTGAAACAGTACGCCAACGAGATGTACGGTCCGGCTCTGCGCGCCCGGGAGACTCCTCTGAGCCGGTGACGTAGTACAATCACGTGATGTCCCGCAAAACAGTCGTCCAGGCTCGCTGCGCGTTGTGCGGCGCCAAGGAGGTTTCCGAGCCTCGCGGCGAGGAGCGCTACTGCCGCGACTGCTGGGACAAGAAGATCGCCGTCGAAGAGATCGTCGCGCGCGAGTTCGCCCTCAAGCGCTACATCCGCGCGCACAGCGCCGAGAAATACCTCATTTATCACTCGACGCTCAAGCGCCCCTGCGGACAGCTCATCGTCGTCGACGACGGCTACGACCTGTTCCTGACGATGGTCTTGTATCCCAGCTTCGCGTGGGACGAGGCCGCCTACCACCTCGAAGGGGACCCCGAGGGCCGCTCGTTCGCCGAGATCCTGGTGGACGTCGTCGCCGCCGAGGTGATTGAGCCCTGGGGGGGCGGCAAGTGGCACCTCGAGATTTTCCGGTCCTCGAGCCCGGAAGCCGAGGACTGGAACGGAGAGATGTAGAGGCCTATAATCCCTCTGACCAAGCTCTTCCCCGGGAGGTAGTCATGAAACACGCCGCTTTCGCGCCTGCCGTGCTTCTCTGCTCCATCGGCATTGCATCGACCGCGTTCGCCCAGTCCAAGCCTGCACAGGCGCCCGCGACAAAGGCCGCCGCCACGGCCCCGACCCAGGCCCCGGCCGCGCCGGCCAAGTTCGTCAAACCGGTGAAAGGCATCGCCACGATCGAGCTCATCAAGGGCAACCCGAACAAGATCGGCGGCGACATCGTGACGGTGATGAAGATCAAGAACACGTCCAACGGCGCGATCAACCTGCTGAAAGTCGACGAGTATTGGTACAACAAGAAGCAGGTGGTGGTGACGGGCGACACGCAGTCGTACCGCAAGCCGTTCCATCCCGGAGAGATCATCGAGATCACGCTGAAATCCCCGGCCAAGCCCGATCTCTATCAGCCCCAGTGGGCCTTCTCGCACGCGAACGGCAACATCGAGGTCAAAGCCGTCAAGAAGTTCCAGTAGGGCGCGGCCGATCGATCGAGAGACGACGCGCAAGTCCAGGGACAGTAAGAGACTGCCTGTGGCCTGCTCCGCGATCCCGCGGGGTGGGCCCGCCCCTCGACTCGCCTGTGTCGGAGCTCGCTCGGGACAGGCCGTCTTACGGCCGCCTCGCCGCGAGCTGTTCCGCGTACCGGCCCAGCACAGGCATCTTCCAGGCATGCCCGGTGAACGCCTTCACGAGGCAGATCACCCAGGCGACGACCCACGCGACCGCAATCGCCTCCGACAGCCGGTACAGCACCGTGAAAACAAACGGCGAGAGCAGCAGCGTGAGAAACGACAGGATCAGCACCCCCACCGCCAGCGCCCCCAGCCCGCCGAGGCCGACGACCGCCTGCCACGCGTGAAAGCGGACGTAAGAGTTCGCGCGCTCCACCAGCAGAATCAGGATTCCGGAAAACGGCCCGGCGAGGTAGGCCAGCCCCGCGGCGACGTTGGCGTCCAGGCCGGTGGACGACGGGGACTCGCCCGCCGCGCCGAAGCGCGCTGACTCTCGCACGCGCGGAGGCGGGGGACTCGGGACTCGGGACTCGGGACTCGGGACTCGGCTCTCGGGATTAGGGATTCGGGATTGGGGATTAGGGATTAGGGATTCGCCCCCGTCAACGAACCGCACCTCGCCGTCGTACCGGGGAAGCGTGACGATGTGGAACGGCGTGACGATCATCTGCGCCGCCATCAGGCCTGGGGCGGGAGACCGCTCGGTGACGGCGAGCGTCAGCGCCTGGCCGTCGCGCGCCGTGCCCGTGATCTCAATCTCGAAACCGGGCGTCGGCCGCTCGCCTGCGAACGCCGCCGCGACCATGCGCGCGGTGAAATCGACCTCCGGGGCCGTCGCCGCCGTCCCCGCGTGCGCCGCCCAGAGCGCGCGCCACTGCCCGGCGTCGCGGACGATGGTCCGCCGCGCCTCCACGATTCCGCTGCCTTCGCCTCGCGCTATCGTCGTCAGCGACGACGTCATCTGACGCGGAACTCCAGCTCACGCGAGGCGGTGCCGCCATTGGTCAGGAGCGTGCGGGCATCGACCCGCAGCACATACCGGCCGGCGCCCAACTTCGCCAGCGGGATCTTCGCCAGGTAGCCGTAGCCGCCCTTCTTCCCCTCCAGATCCTTGCTGTTGCGCTCGTCTTCGGTGGTGAACAGCACGCGGCCGTCGTCGCCGGCCACGGTCGTGGTGATCGCGACGCGATGCGCCACGCGGGTCTGGTTGTCGTAGACCTCGGCGAAGAGCGAGAGCGTGTCGCTGGCCGGAAACTCGCGAATCGCCGTCGGGGAGGTGGGCAGCACGCCGTTGAAACCGGGGTCGGGGTTCGCCGTCATGATGCGCGCGGCGGATTCCGACGTGAGCGTGAGCCCGCTCATCGACAGCGGCGGCTTCGAGAAGTCCGGCACGTCGAGATCCTGCCGGATGGTCCCGAGCTTGCCGCTGCTCGTCTCGCGCGCGCCGACGTGAATCTGATAGCGCCCCGGCGGCAGCTCGAGGCGGCGGGTGATCTGCAGGCCGTTTTTCGTGACCGCCCCGTAACTCGCCTCGCGCAGCCGCAGCGGCACCACGCTCCGGCCGCCGCCCTGCGCCTTGCCGCCCCCGTCGATCGCGAGGAGGTGGATTTCGAGATCCGCGTTGAACGTGCCGTCGTTCTTGACGAACGTGAGCGCGCCGGGATCGACTTCGATCACCAGCGCGACCGACGCCTTGGGTGCAATCCCGACGAACGGGGCCGCGAACACCGTGAGGCCGATGTCCCGCGTGGGAATCGGGCTCGCGATCGCGTCGCGGACCTCCGCGGGCATCTGCGCCTCGGCCCGGCTGTTCGGGGCCGGGGGCGCCGGCCGTTTCTTCGGCGCCAGGTACCCTTTTCGTGCGCGCACGGTCACACCCGGGCGCGAGACGCGAACCTGCACGTTCCGGAACCGGCCGTCGCGCGCCGGGTTGGACGCGTAGTACCCGAGCAGGTAGTAGCTGCTGTTCTCCTGTACGATCCGCGCGAAGGCCGCGTTCAGATCGTTCTGGTTGACGATGGCGAAGCCGCCGGTCTCTTCGGACATTGTCCGCAGGCTGTCCTGCGCCCTGCGCACCTCGTTCCTGATCGCCGTCGAGTCGTTGGTCTCGTCGGGAATCCCGGAGATCTCGATGGCTTCGTCGAGCCCCGCGCCCACGCCGCGGGCGTCCACGCCGTAGAAGCTCACGTTCGCGCGCGTCGCCGCCGCAATCGCGTCCTGCATGGCGGATCGGACGACGCTGGCGTCCCGTGAGGCGAAATCGTTGTCGATGTTGTAGTCCACGCCTTCGCCGAACCACACGATCGCCTTGCGGCGGCCGCGGACCGGGGACAGGTAGTCGGCGAGGTTGCCGAGCGTGGCGTAGGTGTTGCGCGCCCTGAATCCCTTCTCCATGTCGGTCACGTCGCGGCGCGTCTTCTGTCCGATGAACTTCTCGACCGCGGCCAGCAGGCGCGGGCGGCTGCTCGTGAACTCCTGGCCGGCCGACGCGTTGCCCCCGGTCGTCACCACCGCGACCATGTCGTTGGCCCCGACAGAGCGGCGGATGAACTGCCGCGCCGCCGCGCGCACGAGCATCGTCCGCGCGGACGCGGTCTGCAGGTCGTCGAGGACCATGAGAAACACGCGGCCCGTGAACGCGTCGCGGTTGGACCGGACGTCCGGCTCGATCGCCGCCTGCCTGAACAGCGGCGGATCCTGACGTTCGATCGGGATATCGACGCGGGTGAACGCGGAGACGGTCTGCGGCTTGCCTTCCTCGACGACCTGGAAATCTTCGCTGGTCAGGCCGCCGACGAAGTTCCCCTGCGCATCGGTGACGACGGCGTCGATCTCGACGTAGTTGACCTCGACTTTGAAGGTCGGCGGCGGCTGTGCGGGGGGCCGGGCCTGCGGCGCCTGTCCCGGCACGGTCGACTCCGCCCAGCGCGAGGAGGGCGGCGGCAATGAGCGCGTGTGTTCGCATGGTGAATATCGATTATGGCATCCTTTTTTTACTGCTCGTGGGGCCCTCCGCCTCCGCGCGCCAATCGTTCCATGCGCGCTACGGCGAGACCTCGCCGTAGCTGGTCGCCCGCGTGACTGCGACCAGCGCAGGCGGGCACCCCCACTCGCTGCGGCTCGACTCGACGTCGCTCGCCGCGGCCGCAGGCGCTTTTACAACTTTAACAACTATACGAAGGTCTTCGTCGTCATATGAAATAACGCGGCTTGTATACTCAAGAGATGGCATTGTCGATCCCCGCTGTCCAGCAGGCCTTGAAGGAGGACGGGCTCGACGGCTGGCTGCTTTACGACTTCCACGGGTCCAACCCGATCGCGACGCGGCTGGCGGATCTGGGAGGCAAGCTGGCCACGCGCCGCTGGTACTACCTGGTCCCGGCCACCGGCGCCCCCCGGGGACTTGTGCACGCGATCGAGCGTCACAATTTCGACGGGGTTCCCGGGGAGAAGCAGCCGTACGCGGGACGGGAGCAGCTCGCGGCCGGGCTCTCGGAGCTGCTGCGCGGCATGAAGCGGGTGGCCATGGAGTATTCCCCCGGCAACGCCATCCCCTATATTTCACGGGTCGATGCGGGGACGGTCGAGGCGGTTCGCCAGCTCGGCGTCGAGGTCGTTTCGTCCGGCGACCTGGTGCAACGATTCGAGGCGATCTGGACCGACGCGCAGCTCCAGACGCATCGCGCGGCGTCGGAACGGCTGTATCGCATCAAGGATCGCGCGTTCGACCTCGTCCGTGAGCGGCTGGCGTCCGGCCGCGGGATGACCGAGTTCGAGGTGCAGCAGGCGATGGCCGGCTGGTTTACCGAGGAAGGGCTGGTGAGCGACGCGGCGCCGGTGGTCGCGGCGCAGGAGAACGCCGGAAACCCGCACTATCAGCCCACCGCCGGCGTCCATCGGACGATCGGTGCGAACGAGGTGCTGCTCCTTGATCTATGGGGCAAGCTGAGGGAGCCGGGCGCGGTATTTGCTGATATCACGTGGGTCGGGTTCACCGGGAAGGCCGTCCCCGAGAAGTATGCCAGCGCCTTTGCCGCGGCACGGGACGGCCGCGACGCCGCGGTCGAGCTGGTGCAGACCGCCGCGCGCGCCGGACGGGAGCTGCGCGGGTACGAGGTGGACCGGGCGACGCGCGACGTCATCGATCGCGCGGGATTCGGTTCGCGGTTCATCCATCGGACCGGCCACAGCCTGGGGCAGGCGGTCCACGGCAACGGCGTGCACATGGACGACTACGAGACGCACGACGAGCGGCGGTTGATCCCCGGCACCGGCTTCACGATCGAGCCGGGCATCTATTCGAACGAGTTCGGCGTGCGCACAGAAATAAACATGTTCGTCGGCGAGCGGGACGCATTGGTCACGGGACCGATGCAGCGCGACATCGTCCCGCTCGGATAGAGATAGACCTGAGACCGACCAATAGACCGGAGACCCGAGACCGAAGACCCGAGACACCAGAGACCAGAGACCAAAGACTCAACGGAGAAACATAATGTCCACTCGCAAGACCTCGCTCTTCTACGCCATCCTTCTAGTCGTCGCGTCGCTCGCGGTCGGCATGGTGATCGCTTCGCGGCTCGACCTCACCCCGGCGTCCCAGGCCCAGATGGTCACGATGCCGGCGATGAACAGCACGCCGCTCGGCGGTCCAATCGACGCCACGACATTCCGTAACATCGCCAAGGCGCAGACCGCCACCGTCGTCAACATCCGGACGGAATCGCGGCAGCGCACCCAGGACCTGACCGAGTTCTTCGGCGGGGGCGGCGGCGACGATCTGCTGCGCCGCTTTTTCCAGCAGGGCCCGAACAGCCCGAACAGCCAGCGGAGCCCGCGCGGGCGTCAGGCGCCCGAGCAGCTCACGCAGGGCGCCGGCACCGGGTTCGTCATCGACCGTGGCGGCTACATCCTCACGAACAACCACGTCGTCGACGGGGCCGTGAACATCAAGGTCTCGTTCGTCGGCGCGGGGCGCAACGAGGAATACGCGGCCAAGGTCGTCGGGCACGACGCGATCACCGACAGCGCGCTCATCCAGCTCACGGAGCTCCCGGCCGAGCCGCTGACGGAAGCCCGCTTCGGGGACTCCTCGCAGATGCAGCAGGGGGATTGGGTCGTCGCCATCGGCAACCCGTTCGGCCTCGGGCACACGGTCACCGTCGGTGTGATCTCGGCGCTGGGACGCACGCTGCCCGGCAGCGGGATTGCCGGCCGTGAGCAGCCGATGCTGCAGACCGACGCCGCCATCAACCCGGGCAACTCGGGCGGGCCGCTCCTGAACGTGCGCGGCGAGGTCGTCGGCATCAACACCGCGATCTACACCGACCAGCAGCGGGCGTCGAACATCGGCATCGGCTTCGCCACCCCCATCAACACCATCCGCGACCTGCTTCCGCAGCTCCGCACGGGCAAGATCACGCGCGGCCGGATCGGCGTGGAGGTTCGTCCGGATCACATCACCAAGCAGGAGGCGGCGGCATTCGGGCTGCCGAACACGAGCGGCGCCCTCCTGGCGCGCGTGCCGGCGGCGGGGCCCTCCGCGAAGGCCGGGCTCGAGCGGGGGGACGTCATCGTCGAGTTCAACGGCCGTCCCGTGGCCGACAGCGACTCGCTCGTCTCGATGGTCGTCGCCACCAAGCCTGGAACGACCGTCCCGGTCACGGTGTACCGCGACAAGGCGCGCAAGACCTTCAACGTCACGGTCGAGGAGCTCGACCTCGAAGCCGAGCAGAGCGGACGGCGCGCGCGGGGCGGCACGGACGATCCGGCGGCGCCGACGCCCACCGACTTCGGCATGGCGCTCGAGGCCATCACGCCCGAGAACGCCCGTCAGCTCGATCTCCCGCGCGGCCGTGGCGGCGCGATCGTCGGCGACGTCGACCGGGGCAGCGCCGCGTTCAACGCGGGCGTGCAGCCCGGCGACGTGATCGTCGAGGTCAACCGCCAGCCGGTCTCGAACGTCAGCCAGATCACCCGCGCGCTGCAGAACGCCGCGCCCGGAACGCCGGTATTCCTGGTCGTGTGGCGCGATGGCCAGGAGACGTTCCTGACGATGACACGGCGGTAAGTTCAGTCACTCGCTAGAATCGACAGGCCAGCGGGCAACGCGTCCGCTGGCCTTTTCTTTTGTCCAGTCGACAGACTTCGCTGCCAACAGGCTTCGCTGTTCTTCCAGCACGGAGGACACGGGGGGCACGGAGTCTCTAGGAGCGAAGCGACTGGGTTGGAGTTCGTATTTCGGACAGGATCGCGTCATTTGCAAGCAGGCGCGAACAATCCGGAACACTGAATGCGGATGTCCACGGCGGAACGCACTCGAGCGCCGGCCTGAGAAACACTGGGGGCCGGCGCTGCAGGGTCAGGCGAGATCGCGGATACAAGCAGCTTAGAAACCGGACCGCTGCTTGTATCCGCGACCTCGCCTGACCCGCCCGCGCTGCGCGCGGCTCGAGTGCGTGCGGAAGGGTGAAATTAGAGCCTCCGAGAACTCCGTGAACTCCGTGTTGGAAAGACTCGCGCAGCGGGGCGTGACAGACTCCAGGGCGTTCACAATCACGCGGGACTGAGCGCATTTCAGGAGCCACCCGGTGGTGAATTACATTGTGCTGAAGTGCCTGGTCCTCTCCGCTCCCTCATCGTCTCCCGTATACGCGATCGCGGGCCGCTGACCGTTGCGGAGTACATGGACCTGGCGCTCTATCACCCCGAGCACGGCTACTACTCCCGCGCGGCTCAGCGATCGGGACGCGAGGGGGACTTCTTCACGAGCGTGGATGTGGGGCCGCTCTTCGGCGAGCTGATTGCGGCCGGACTCGACGAGATGTGGGACGTGCTGCGCGCGGACGGCGCCGGCGCGTTCGACCTCGTCGAGGCCGGGGCTGGCAACGGCCGGCTCGCGCGCGACGTGCTCGATGCGGCGGCCCGCCATCACCCCGACTTCTACGCGAACGTGCGGCTCACGCTGGTCGAGCGAAGCCCGGCCGCCCGCGACGCGCAGCGTGCTGCACTCGGGCCGCATCTCGAGCGCCTCGTGGACGTGCGCGGCGATCTGCCTGCGTCGGTCGAAGGCGTCATCTACGCGAACGAGCTGCTCGACGCCTTCCCGGTGCACGTCGTGACGATGACCGCAGAGGGGATTCGCGAGATTGTCGTCTCCGAGCGCGACGGCATCCTGGTGGAAGCCGAAGCCGCGATCTCCGATCCGGCGATCGTGGCGCACCTGCCGCCGATGGACCTGGGCGTTCGGATGGAGGTAGGCCTGGCGGCGGGAACGTGGGTGCGTGACGCCGCCGCGGCGCTGCGGCGCGGTTTCCTGCTGCTCTTCGACTACGGGCACGAGCCCGGCGAGGCGCACGCGCGCGCGCATCCCGAAGGCACGCTGATGACGTACCGTGCCCATGTCGCGGAGCCCGGGAACTGGCTGGCCGCCCCGGGAGAGACCGACCTCACCGCCCACGTGGATTTGACGGCCGTGCGCCGCGCCGCGGAGGGCGCCGGACTGCGCACGCTGGCCATCGTCGACCAGACCTACTTCCTCCTGTCGCTCGGTCTTGCCGATCGGGTCGAGACAGGACATGATCGCCACGCCATCCGGCAGCGGCTCGCCGCCCGGACGCTCGTCATGCCCGGCGGCCTCGGGAGCACGATGAAGGCGATGGTGTTTGCGAAAGGCGTCGGCGCGCCGTCGCTGCGCGGCATTGCCTCCGGGCGCCTCACATAGCGAGGGAGAGAAGGACTTGGTTGAGTAGAACTTGCCGCGGCTTTCACCCCCAGACACTTTGACAGGTGGGAGGTATTTATTGACCGGTCTTGAACAGGAGATCAGGAGTTCAGGAGTTGTTTGGTATTTTCTGACTTCTAACTGCCTGTTGGCTTAAGAACCAAGAAAGACAAATCTCCTGATCTCTTGACCTCCTGTTCAAGACGGTAACTGCTGGATATGCGCAGACTGCCACTCTACGGCTGGATCGGCCTCCTCGTCATCGCGCTGTCCGAAGCGGGCATGTTCGCCCGCATCGAGCCCTTCTATCACTGGCATACACCGATCGCGTGGACGGGATACATCCTGCTCGTGGACGCGATCGTCTGGAAGCGGCGGGGCTCATCCTGGCTGCGCAACCATCCCGCGGAGTTGTTCTTCCTCGCGTGGGCGTCGGTGCCGCTGTGGGTGATCTTCGAGATGTACAACAAGTTCGTCATCCACAACTGGTACTACGTCGGCCTGCCCGACGATCTGATGCTTCGCTACTTCGGGTATGCCTGGTCGTTTGCGACGATCTGGCCGGCGATGTTCGAGACCGGCGAGCTGATCTCCAGCCTGCGCGACCGGCGTGCGCCAGCCAACCGCGCCGACGAGCCGCTGTCCCATCCGCTTCAGCCGGCGGGATGGATCTGCATGGCGGCCGGCGCGCTCATGCTCGCCGTCCCGATCCTCCTGCGCGGGACGCCGCTCGCGCCGTACCTCGCGGCGCCGGTGTGGCTGGGGTTCGTCCTGCTCCTCGATCCGCTGAACGCCCGAGCCGGCGCGGAGTCGCTGCTGGGCGACTTCCGCGAAGGACGCACGGCGCGGGCGATCAACCTGCTCGCGGCCGGGCTGGTCTGCGGTTTGCTGTGGGAATTCTGGAACTACTGGTCGGGCGCCAAATGGGTCTACAACGTGCCGATTCTGCCCGACGTCAAGCTCTTCGAGATGCCGATTGTCGGCTTCGCGGGCTTTCCCGCCTTCGCGCTGGAATGCTTCGTGATGTACGTGGCTGTCCGGAGATGGGAGTGGCTCGGCGCAGGACGCCCGATCTCGATATAATCCGCCTCTGCGCTTGCGGGAAATGGAGGAGCTTTTCCAAAACAGCTGAGTGCGCGCCTCACCCTCGCTCGAGGTGCGTCGACCCGGTACTCAGCCAGTCGTCGGTGGTTCACAACAGGAGCCCAGACAATGAACACCGTGATCCTCGAACGCGAGATCAAGCTGGAGTTTGGTTCGGTGGACGAGGCCCGGCAGGCCGTGATCGCCGCCGGGGGCACGCCGCTGCACGGCCGGCGCCTGCAGGAGGATTCGCTGCTCGACACCGCCGACGACCAGTTCCATCGGAGGCGCTGCATCTTGCGTGTGCGTGTGGAAAACGGGAAGAGCCGCCTCACGTTCAAAGGGCCGGTCCAGCCCTCCATCATGAAAGTGCGCGAGGAGCTGGAGACCGTGGTCGGCGACGGCGAGGTGCTGCTGCGCGTGTTCGAGGAGCTGGGGCTCCACGTCTGGTTCCGGTACGAAAAATACCGTGAGGAGTTCTCGCACGAGGACGTCATCGTCGCGGTCGACGAGACGCCGGTCGGCGTCTACGTCGAGATCGAAGGCAGCGAGCAGGGGATCGCGGACATGACCGCCGCGCTCGGCCGCACGCACGCCGACTACATCGTCGATTCGTACCGGGCGTTGTTCCTGCAGCGCCGCGATGCGCTCGGGATGAGCGGGCCCGACATGGTGTTCGACGGCAGCGCATGAGCCTGCCGGGCGCGCTCGTGCTGACGGCCGGTCTCGGAACCCGGCTGCGGCCGCTCACGTACATTCGCGCGAAAGCGGCGGTACCGGTCAACGGTGAAACGCTGGCGCGCCGCATCGTCCGCTGGCTCGCCGGGCTGGGCGTGCGCGACCAGGTCCTGAACCTCCATCACCTGCCCGAGACCATCACCGCCTCCGTCGGAGACGGCTCCGATCTTGGCGCCCGCGTCCGTTACTCGTGGGAACAGCCGGTGCTCGGCTCCGCCGGCGGACCCCGCCGCGCGCTTCCACTGCTCGTCAATCGCGGACCCTCGAGTCCCGAGTCCGAGTCTCGAGTCCCCGAGTCCCGAGTCCGACCCCACTGGCACCTTCATCGTCGTCAACGGCGACACGCTGACGGATGTGGACGTGCCCGCCATGCTCGCCTTTCACGCCGCGTCGGATGCGCTGGTGACGATGGCGCTCATTCCCAACCCGCGCCCGCAGCAGTACGGCGGCGTGCGCGTCTCCGCCGGGAGGGTCACGGGCTTTACGCGGGCCGGCGTACCGGGCGATTCCTACCATTTCATCGGCGTGCAGATCGTCGAGGCCCGCGCGTTCGCCGGGCTCGAGGATGGCGTTCCCGCCGAGACGGTCAACGTCCTGTACCCGCGTCTCATCGCCGCCAATCCGGCGGGTGTCGCGGCGTACACGTGCACGTCCGCGTTCCGGGACATCGGCACGCCATCCGACTACTTGTGCTACGTCGGCCGAGCTGGCGGCGATCGAAGGGAACCGCATGGTCAGCGGCAATCGCGTCGAGATCGCGCCCTCCGCGCGCACCGTCCGCACGGCTGTGTGGGATGATGTCACCGTCGGCCGGGACGCGGAGCTCATCGAGTGCATCGTGGGCGACGGCGCGAAGATCCCCGACGGCGCCCGTTACACGCGCTGCGCGATCGTTCCCGCGAACGGCCGGACCGCGCGGGCCGATGAACGGATCGAGGACGGGCTGCTGATCAAGCCGATCGAATAGGACGCATGTAGCGCCGACCTTCAGGTCGGCCCCGGCTGGCCTGAAGGCCAGCACTACAGAAGGATCATGACCGAGAGACGACAGGTGGACGGCGCGGAGACTCGGGAGCGGATTGACGGGTACCTGTCACGCAGCCGGCTCGCGTCGCGATCGCCGCGGGTCATGCCGCTGACCGGCGACGCCTCCGATCGCCGGTATTTCCGCGTGCTCCTCGCCGACGGTCCGTCGTTCGTGCTGTCGCTCTACGCCGCGCCGTTCGAGTTCGACACGCTGCCGTTCGTCAACGTCGCCCGTCTGCTCGCGCAGATGCCGGTGCCGATTCCCGAGCATCCTCGGGCACGCCGACGACCTCGGCGTGCTCGCGCTCGAGGATCTCGGCGACGTCACGCTGCAGGCGCACCTCGGCGCCGCGACGCCCGCCGAGCACGCGGCGCTCTATCGCCAGGCGGTGGCGCTCATCGCGACTCTGCAGCGCCGCGGGCGCGGAGCTCGAGTCCCCGGAGTACCTCCCGTACAGCGTCGCGTTCGACGTCGAGAAGCTGACCTGGGAGATGGACTTCTTCATCAAGCACTTCCTCGAGGCCTACCGGGGCATCGTGATCGCCGCCCGCGGCGCGCGAGGAGCTGCGGCGCGAGTTCGCCGTCCTGATCGAGACGCTCGCGGCCGAGCCGCGCGTGCTCTGCCACCGCGATTACCACAGCCGCAACCTGATGCTGCACGACGAGCCAGCTCTACATCATCGACTTCCAGGACGCGCGGATGGGGCCGGACACCTACGATCTGGTGTCGCTGCTGCGCGACTCGTACGTCGATCTGCCCGAACAGACCGTCGACGAGCTGCATCGCCTACTTCCTCGCGCTGAAGGGACAGAGCGGCGACCAGCGCGAATTCCGGCAGCGGTTCGACGTCATGGCGCTGCAGCGCAACCTCAAGGCGCTCGGCACGTTCGGCTACCAGACGACCGCCCGCCGCAATCCGGTCTACATCCAGTACATCCCGCGCACGCTCCGCTACGTCCGCGACAACCTGGAGCAGCTGCCGCAGTTCGCGCGCATCCGCGAGCTGCTCTCGGCCCACGTCGAGGAGTTCCGGTAGGTCGTACTTCGGTAGTCGTGGCCGGCTTTCGCCGGAGCCGGTCGGTCACGAATTCGACCTAGTTTGCTGAAAGGCCGGCAGGCCCCGCATGCGCTTCGGGATCTCGACACACCTCTTTCACGATCGCCGGCTCGAGCGCGACCATCTCGCGCAGATCGCCTCGTATGGGTTCGAAACCATCGAGGTGTTCGCGACGCGAACGCACTTCGACTACCACGACGAGGCGGCGGTTGGCGTGCTCGCCGGCTGGCTGTCGGAGACCGGGCTGACGCTCAACAGCATGCACGCGCCGATCGCGACCGGCCTGGTCGGCGGCCACTGGGGCGAGCCGCTCTCCAACGCCGTCGCGGACAACGCCCGGCGGCAGGCGGCGGTGCGCGAGGCCGGGGCGGCGCTGCAGGTCGCGCGCCGCATTCCGTTCGACGTCCTCGTCGTGCACCTCGGCACGCCGGCGGCCAGGGCCCAGCCCGGCGACAACGCCCGGGCCGCCGCGTTCCGCAGCGCCGAGGAGATCTGCCGGCTGGCCGAGCCGCTCGGCGTCCGCGTCGCGCTCGAGGTCATCCCGAACGACCTCTCGAGCGCGGCGTCGCTCGTCGAAATGCTCGAAGGCGATCTGGATGCGCCGCACGCCGGCATCTGCCTGGATTTCGGCCACGCGCACCTGATGGGCGACGTCGCCGACGCCGTCGAGGTCGCCGCCGAGCACGTGATCGCCACGCACGTCCACGACAACCGGCGGCCGCGACGACGAGCACCTCGTGCCGTTCCTCGGCTCCATCAACTGGGACATGGCGCTGATGACGATGCAGAAGATCGGCTACGACGGCACGTACCTGTTGGAGCTCGCCAACACGGGACACGCCGGCGGCGGTGCTCGAAGAGGCCCGGCGCGCGACGAGCAGCGGTTCGAGAAAAGCCCTGACACTGCCATGACAGCTCACATCGAAGACATCGCCCGCTACGACGGCCAGGCCGTCACGCTGAAAGGCTGGCTGCACAACCGCCGGTCGAGCGGCAAGATTCACTTCCTGAAGGTCCGCGACGGCTCGGGCTTCATCCAGTGCGTGATGACGAAGCAGGCGGTCGGCGACGAGGCGTTCGCGCGGGCCGATCACCTGGCGCAGGAGACGGCCGTGATCGTCGACGGCACGGTGCGCGCCGACAAGCGCGCCCCCGGCGGCTTCGAGATCGACGTCACCGCTCTGCAGGTGGTCTCGGAGTCGCAGAACTACCCGATCACGCCGAAGGAGCACGGCGTCGACTTCCTGATGGACCGCCGCCACCTGTGGATCCGCTCGCAGCGGCAGCAGGCGATCCTGCGCGTGCGGCACGAAGTGATCAACGCGGTCCGCGACTTCTTCAACGAGCGCGGCTTCATCCTCGCCGACACGCCGATCTTCACGCCGGCGGCGTGCGAGGGCACGACGACGCTCTTCCCGGTCCAGTACTTCGACGACGAGACCGCGTACCTCACGCAGAGCGGCCAGCTCTACAACGAAGCCAACGCGATGGCGCTCGGCCGCGTGTACTGCTTCGGCCCGACGTTCCGCGCGGAGAAGTCGAAGACGCGGCGTCACCTGACCGAGTTCTGGATGGTCGAGCCGGAAATGGCCTACGCCACGCTCGACGACGTGATGGAGCTGGCCGAAGCGCTCGTCGTCTCCGTCGTCGGGCGCGTGCTCGAGCGGCGCCAGGCGGAGCTGAAGACGCTCGAGCGCGACACCAGCGAGCTCGAAAACGTGACAGCCGCCGTTCCCCCGGCTGTCCTACGACGACGCGGCGAAGCTGCTCAAGGAGAAGGGGCTGCCGTTCGAGTGGGGCGGCGACTTCGGCGCGCCCGACGAGACGGCCATCTCCGAGCAGTTCGATCGCCCCGTGCTCGTGCACCGCTACCCGTCGGCGATCAAGGCCTTCTACATGAAGCCGGATCCCGAGCGCCCGGACGTGTCGCTGTGCGTGGACGTGCTCGCGCCGGAAGGCTACGGCGAGATCATCGGCGGCGGCCAGCGCCTCGACGACTACGACCTCCTCCTCGAGCGGATCAAGGACCACGAGCTGCCGCAGGAGGCCTTCGAGTGGTACCTCGATCTGCGCCGCTACGGCAGCGTGCCGCACGGCGGCTTCGGCATGGGCATCGAGCGCGTCGTGACGTGGATCTGCGGGATCGACCACCTGCGCGAGGCGATTCCGTATCCGAGGATGCTGTACCGGATCTATCCGTAACGAATGAACAGGAGATCAGGAGATCAGGAGACAATTAATATTTTGTTTTCTGACTAGATCTCCTGATCTCCTGTAAGGGTTTTTGACAAGCGAATGAAGATCGGCTTCCTCTCCCTCGGCTGCCCGAAGAACCTCGTCGACGGCGAGGTGATGCTGGGCATCGCCCGCGACGCGGGGCACGAGATCACCGCCGACGCGGCCGGCGCGGACGTGCTCGTCGTCAACACGTGCGCGTTCATCGACTCGGCCAAGCAGGAGTCGATCGACGCCATCCTCGAGATGGCGGAGCTCAAGCGCGACGGCCGATGCACGCGGCTGGTCGTGACCGGCTGCCTGGCGGAGCGCTACCGCGACGAGCTGCGACACGAGATCCCCGAAATCGACGCGGTGCTCGGGACGGGGGAGGTGCCTCTGATCCTCGACGCTATCGGGATCGCGGATCGCGGCTCGGGATGCGGGATCCGGGATCCGGGACCGAGCTTCGGCGCCCGGTCCCGCTGAGATTGTTCCGGTCCTCGGACTTTCCGCAGTCGGACGCCACGCGAGCCCGATCGGATCCCGACGAGTCCCGGATCCCGGATCCCGACGTCCCGACCTATCTCTACGACGCCGACACCCCTCGCCTGCTGACGACGCCGGCGCACTTCGCGTACGTCAAGATCGCCGAGGGCTGCGACTACACCTGCGCGTTCTGCATCATCCCGACGCTGCGCGGCACGTACCGCAGCCGCGCGGCCGAGTCGATCGTGCGCGAGGCGCGGGCGCTCGCGGACCGGGGCGTGCGGGAGTTGCTGCTGATCTCGCAGGACACGACGTTCTACGGCATCGACCGGGGCGAGCGCGGCGCCCTCGCGCGGCTGCTGCGGGAGCTGAACGCGATCGACGGCCTCCAGTGGATCCGGCTGCTCTACCTCTACCCCACCACGATCACCGACGACGTGCTGGACGCGATGGCCGAGTGCGAGAAGGTCTGCCGGTACATCGACCTGCCGCTGCAGCATGCCTCGGCGGCGGTGCTCAAGCGGATGCGCCGTCCCGGCAACCGGCGGACCTACGACGCCTGCTCGACCGCATCCGCCGGCGGGTGCCGGGCGTCACCCTCCGCACGACGCTCATCGTGGGTTTCCCCGGGGAGACCGACCAGGACTTCGCGGAGCTCGAGGGCTTCGTCGCCGACACGGGCTTCGATCACGTCGGCGTCTTCACGTACTCGCACGAGGAGGGCACGCGCGCGTTCGGCCTGGCCGACGACGTCCCGGCGGGCGTGAAGCGCCGGCGACGCAACGCGCTGATGGCGCGTCAGAAACGGATCGTGGCCAGGGCCCACAAGGCGCTGATTGGCCGCGACGTGGAGGTCCTGGTGGAGGGCCGCTCGCCGGAGCACGAGCTCGTCGTGCAGGGCCGTCTGGAGGGGCAGGCCCCCGATATCGACTCGGTGGTGTTCCTGACGGACTGCGACCCGGAGGAGTACGCCGCGGGGCAGCTCATCCGGGCCCGGATCGTCGGCGCGCGGGGCTACGACCTCATCGCCGCCCCGGTCTCGTAGTCGACCCCTTCGACTCGGCCGTTTTGGGACTCCCTTGGGCCAAAGTCGATTCGAGTGCCCTTTTTGAGACTCGCCCGTGTGCTATATTTAGCGGTGGCAGCTTCGAGTAAGGTTACCCGAGTGGGCCCGTGCCCACTTTTTGTTTTTCAGGCACTGTTTCTGCCTGACATCTGCGCCCGCGGCGTGCGCGGGTGGCGGGTGGGGTTCCGCGAGCGGTGAGCACTGAACGGCTGGCGCGCGTTCGGGACGCGGCGGAACGAGTGGCCCGTAGTTACGGGCTCGAGATCTTCGACGTCCAGCTCCGTCGCGAATCGGTCGGCACGGTGCTGCGCGTCATCATCGACCGCCCCGATCCCGGTACCCAGTCGTCCTCGTCCGCGTCGCAGAGGGTTTCCGGCGAGGTCCCGGGGAGCGCGGCGGAAACTGCGCGCCGGCCGGAAGACGACAGCATCGGCATCGAGGACTGTCAGCGGGTGAGCCAGGATCTCGGCGCGCTGCTCGACGTCGAAGACGACGACCTCGAGGCGGCGGCGCTGGGCAACGCGTACACGCTTGGAAGTGTCGTCGCCGGGGCTCGATCGGCCGCTGCGCCACGAGGCGGATTATCGCCGCTTCGCAGGACGGCTGGCCAAGCTGGTGACGACCGTGCCGGTCAACGGCCAGTCGGCGTTTGCGGGACGGCTGGGAGGCGTCGAAGACGGGATGGTCGTTCTCGAAGAAGGCCGGAAGATCCATCGCGTGCCCGTCGCGCAGATCAAGCGCGGCCGGCTCGAAGTGGAGTTCTAGGAAGTTTCGGGCTCACGCTCCGGGCTCAAGGACAATTCATACAATGGCTACGACCAATCCGCTGATCCAGCAGATCGACGCGATCGCCAAGGAAAAGGGCGTCGAGCCGGAGATCATCATCAGCGCCGTTCAGGACGCGCTGGAGGCGGCCGCCCGCAAGCGCTACAAGAGCGAGGCCCTGCGCGCGCGGTTCAACACCGAGAGCGGTCAGCTCGAGCTGTACGCGGTCAAGAAGATCGTCGAGGAGGTGACCGACGCCTCGACGCAGATCTCGCTGACCGAGGCGCAGCAGCTGTACGGCGACGAAGCGGAAGTCGACATGGAGATCGAGTTCCCGCGCCCGACCGAGGATCTCGGCCGCATCGCCGCGCAGACCGCCAAGCAGGTCATCTTCCAGAAGGTCCGCGAGGCCGAGCGCGAGAACGTCTACGCCGAGTACAGCCAGCGCGTCGGCGAGGTCGTGAGCGGGATGGTGAAGCGCTTCGAGAACGGCGACATCATCATCGAGCTCGGCCGCGTCGAGTCGCAGCTGCCCCGCAAGGAGCAGTCGCGCGCCGAGAACTACACCGTCGGCGACCGCGTGCGCGCGGTGATCCGCGCCGTGAACCGCAGCGCGAAGGGGCCGCAGATCGTGCTGTCGCGGACCGATCCGGCCCTGCTGATCAAGCTGTTCGAGCAGGAAGTCCCGGAGATCTACGACGGCACGGTGATGATTCGCGGCGCCGTGCGCGAGGCGGGCGACCGCGCCAAGGTCGCCGTCTACTCGCGCGAGCGCGACGTCGATCCGGTCGGCGCCTGCGTCGGCATGAAGGGCACCCGCGTGCAGTCGATCATCCGCGAGCTGCGCGGCGAGAAGATCGACATCGTCGAATGGTCCGAGGATCCGATCCTGTTCGTGACCAACGCGATCAGCCCCGCCAAGGTCCAGCGCGTCTCGATCGTGGACGACGCCGAGAAGGTGATGGAGGTCATCGTCGAGGACAAGCAGCTGTCGCTGGCGATCGGCAAGAAGGGGCAGAACGTCCGGCTGGCCGCGAAGCTGACCGGCTGGAAGATCGACATCAAGAGCGAGGAAGAGAAGCGCCGCGAGGTCGAGGTCCAGCTCGGCAAGCTCGAGCTCGGCGAAGGATCCGCCGACACCGAGGCGCGAAGCCGGGGGCGAACCGGCCGAAGCGGAACAGCCCGGCGAGCTCGCAGGCGTCTGACGCCGGCGAGGCCGTGGCCGCAGACGGCGCGGCCGCGGACGGCGTGGCCGCAGACGGCGAGGCCGCGGACGGCGCGGCCGCAGCCGAGGCGGCGCGAGCCCGGGACGGCCGACGCCGAGCGCGGAGCCGGCCGCCGACGTCGGCCGAGGACGCGGAACGGCGAAGCTGAACTTTGGAACGTTTAGAACTTTAGAACTTTAGAACTTTCATCTGAATGGCAACAGTCCGGATTTACAAAGTCGCGGAGCTGCTCAACACCTCGAGCCAGGAAGTGATGGCGCTGCTCAAGCGCGATCACGGCATCGAGGTGAAGAGCGCATCGAGCACGATCGAAGAGGTCGTCGCGCGCGAGTTCGTCACGCGCATGGCCCGGCAGCGCAACCTGACCGTGCCGTCGAACGCGTCGTTTGCCGATACACCCGCGTCCGCAAAGGGGCGGAAACCGGCGGGCCGGGCGCCGAGCCCGCCAAGCCCGCCGCCCCCGCGCTGCCTCCGCCGCGGCTGGTCAAGACCGCGAAGCCGCCGGCCGAACCGGTGATCGTGGCCCCGTCCGCCCGGAGGCCGAGTCGATCCTGGTGCCGGCCCCCGCCGAGCCGGAGTATTTCGAGCCCGAGCCGGAGCCGGTCGTCGAAGAGCCGGTTGAATACGCCGAGGCGCCGGAGCCGGTCACCACGCCTGCGCCGGTGGAAGAACCGCCCATCGCCGCGCACGTGCCGGAGAGCCGGCCGCAGGCACCGCCCGCGTGCGCCGCGTGCCGCCGCGCCGCCGGCTCCGCCCGGCGCCGCCGCGTCCGGTCATGCCCGCGCCGACCGGCCGCGTCGTACCGCCGACGCTGCGTCTGCGGGTCGAGGATCCACGGACCGGCCAGGCGCCGCCGGCGCCGCCGCGCCGCCCGATGCTCGTGCGTCCGGCCGCGCAGCCGCCGTCCGCCACGCCGCAGGCGCCCACGGGCAATCTGAGCCGTCCCGCAGCGCCGAAGCCGGGAGCGCCCGGCACGGCCGCGCGGCCGCCGGCGCCGCGGCCAGGCGGGGGAATTCCGCCTCGACCCGGCGCCCCGATGGGCGGACCGCGCCCGCTCCCCTCGCAGCCGGTGCGTCCGGCAGCGCCGCCGCGTCCGGGCATGCCGGCCTACCGTCCGCCGATGCACCACCGGCCCGGCAGCCAGCGGCCCGGCGCCCGGCGCGATCAGGGCCCGCGCGTCGCAGTCGCCCACGCCGTCGCAGATGCCGCCGCCGCCGGTGACGCGCACCATCACGCTCGCCGAGGGCATGACGGTCGCCGACCTGGCGACGAAGCTCGACGTCAAGGCGAAGGACGTCATGAAGAAGCTGATGGACCGCCGCATGATGGTGACCATCAACAGCACGCTCGACGACGAAACCGCGGCGATGATCGCGCGCGAGTTCGGCGCCGACGTGAAGATGCAGACCTTCGAAGAGGAGATGCTGCAGGTCGAAGGCGAGGACGTCAACCCGGCCGATCTCGTCACCCGTGCGCCGGTCGTCACCGTCATGGGCCACGTCGATCACGGCAAGACGACGCTGCTCGACGCGATCCGCTCGGCGCGGGTCGCCGAGCGCGAAGCCGGCGGCATCACCCAGCACATCGGCGCCTACTCGGTGCACGTCAACGACCGCAACGTCGTGTTCCTCGACACGCCCGGTCACGAGGCCTTCACGATGATGCGCGCCCGCGGCGCGCGCGTCACCGACGTCGTCATCCTGGTGGTCGCGGCCGACGACGGCGTCATGCCGCAGACGCGGGAGGCGATCGACCACGCGAAGGCGGCCGGCGTGCCGATCCTCGTGGCGATCAACAAGATCGACAAGCCGAACGCCAATCCCGAGCGCGTCAAGAAGGAGCTCTCGGACCTCGGCCTGACGCCGGAAGCCTGGGGCGGCACGACCGTCATGGTCGAGGTCTCGGCGAAGAAGAAGGAGAACCTCGATCTGCTGCTCGAGATGATCCTGCTCGTCACCGAGATCGGCGAGCTCAAGGCGAACCCGAAGCGCAACGCGTCCGGCACGGTGCTCGAGGCCAAGCTCGACAAGGGACGCGGCCCTGTCGCGACGATCCTCGTGCAGGACGGCACGCTGCGCGTCGGCGACACCCTCATTGCCGGCACGATCGTCGGCAAGGTGCGCGCGCTCATCGACGACCGCGGCCGTCAGATGAAGACGGCCGGCCCCGCGACGCCGGTCGAAGTGCTCGGCCTCGGCGGCCTGCCGCAGCCCGGCGACGCGTTCCAGGCGCTGACCGACGCCGCCAAGGCGCGGCAGATCGCGCACTTCCGCCAGACGCAGGCGAAGGAGAAGGCGCTCGGCGGCACGCGGCAGCCGGCTCACGCTCGAGTCGCTGCAGGCGCAGATCGCCGAAGGCGGCATGAAGGAGCTGCCGATCATCATCAAGGCCGACGTGCAGGGCTCGGCCGAAGTGCTCGCCGACACGCTCACCAAGCTGACCGACGAGAAGGTCAAGATCCGCATCATCCACAGCGGCGTCGGCGCGATCAACGAATCGGACGTCCTGCTGGCCTCCGCGTCGAACGCGATCATCATCGGGTTCAACGTCCGGCCGGACCGGAACGCCGCCGACGTGGCGGAGCGCGAGAAGGTCGACATCCGTCAGCACTCGGTCATCTACAACGTCATCGACGAGATGAAGAAGGCGATGACCGGGCTGCTCGACCCGACGTTCAAGGAAGTGCGCATCGGCGCGGCCGAGGTGCGCGAGACCTTCAAGACGCCGAAGTTCGGCACGATCGCCGGCTGCATGGTCACCGACGGCCGCATCACGCGCGCCGGCGACACGCAGGCGCGCCTGCTCCGCGACAACGTGGTCGTCTACGAAGGCAAGATCGGCTCGCTGCGCCGCTTCAAGGACGACGTCTCCGAGGTCAAGGCCGGCTTCGAGTGCGGCATCGGCTTCGAGAAGTACAACGACATCAAGGTCGGCGACATCATCGAGGCGTTCGTCGTCGAGCGCGTCGCCGACCCCGGTATGACATGCCCCAAGGCTCCCGCCCGTCCCGCGTCGGCGACCAGCTCCGCGCGGAGCTGGCCGATCTCCTCGTTCGCGAAGTGCACGACCCGGGCATCGGGTTCCTGACGATCGTCCGCGTCAAGGTCTCGCCCGACCTGCAGCAGGCCCGCGTGTTCTACACGACGATCGGCGACGACAAGGCGAGGACGGGACACGGCGAAGGCGCTCGGCCGCGCGACGCCGTTCCTGCGCCGCCAGATCGGCCGGCGGCTCCGGCTGAAGCGCGTGCCCGAGCTCGCGTTCTTCTTCGACGACACCATCGAGAAGCACGACCGCATCGAGCGCATCCTGCAGGAGCTCGACACGGAACGGGCCGACCAGCCTCCCCGGCGGACGCCGCGGACCCCAACGACAACGAAGTCGAAGACGGCGCCGATCCCGACGAGATCCCCGACACGATGATCAACGAACAGGCACGGCCGGCCGTCAGCCCGGACTCGGCGGTGGGCCGGATCCGGGACGAAGTGCTGCGCCGGCGCCGCTTTCTGCTGACCTCCCACGCGCGACCGGACGGCGATTCGATCGGCTCCCAGCTCGCGATGGCCTTCGCGCTCGACGCGCTCGGCAAGCAGGTCCGCATCGTCAACGCGGACGCCGCGCCGGATCACTACCAGGAGTTCCCCGGCATGGACCGGATCGAGATCGCCGGCCGCGTCACGCCGGACGTCGACGCCGTCATCGTGATGGAGTGCAGCGACCTGAGGCGCACCGGCGTCGAGGGGCTCGGCGATCAGTTCCTGATCAACATCGATCACCACGCCGGCAACCGGCTGTACGGCGCGCTGAACTGGCACGACGAGTCGGCGGCGGCGTGCGGCGAGATGGTCTTCGACCTGATCCGCGCGCTCGACGTGCCGCTGAGCCTCGAGATCGCGACCCACATCTACCTCGCGATCCTGACCGACACCGGATCGTTCCACCATTCGAACATCACGCCGCGCACCTTCGACATCTGCCGGCAGGCCGTCGAGGCCGGCGTGAACCCGGCGGCGATGGCGCGGCGCGTGTTCGACAGCAACAGCTTCGGCAAGCTGAAGCTGATCGGCGCGCTCCTCGACTCGATGGAGCTGCTCGACGACGGGCGCCTCGCGGTGCTGCACATGGACGATGCGATGCTCGAGGCGTGCGGCTGCACGAACAACGACACCGAAGGGCTGATCAACCTGCCGCTGACCGCGCGCGAGATCCAGGCGGTCGTGTTCTTCAAGCTGGCGCCGGACGGCGACGTGCGCGTCAGCATGCGGTCCAAGTACGACGTGGACGTGCGCCGCGTCGCCAACGAGTTCGGCGGCGGCGGCCACAAGAACGCCGCCGGGTTCACCGTCACCGGCGCGCTGGCCGATCTGGAGCCGCGGATCTGCGAGCGGCTCGTCGCCGCGATCGCCGAAGGGCTGGAAAGCCGCCCGTAGACTGCAGGCTAGCCGCTGCCAACTTCAGTCCAGCTGCCAAGTCTGCCAGACACGAGCCACTAGGAACGCTGGAAGCTGGGAGCGGGAAGCTGGAGAGCTGGGAGCTGGAAGCTGACTGATTGGACGGCGTTCTCATCATCGACAAGCCCGCGGGACCGACCTCGCACGATGTCGTCGCGCGGGTGCGGCGCGCGCTCGGCCTCAGCCGCATCGGCCACACCGGCACGCTCGATCCGCTGGCCACGGGCGTCCTGCCGCTGGTGATCGGGCGCGCCACGCGGCTCGCCTCGTTCCTCAGCGCCACCGACAAAGAGTACGAGGCGGGCGTCCGCCTGGGCGCGCGACCGAGACGTACGACGCCGCCCACCGCGCGGGGCCGGCGCCGCCCGCGCCGGAAGGCATCGACGCGGCGCGCATCGACCGCGCGCTCGACGAGTTCCGCGGCACGTACGCGCAGATGCCGCCTCCCTACTCCGCCAAGAAGATCGACGGCGTGCCGGCCTACAAGCTCGCCCGCCGCAGCGAGCCCGTGGAGCTTCGCGCGGTCACGGTCACGGTCAGCGACCTGCTCGCTCAGCTCGTACGACGATGGACTGGCCTGGCTCCGCGTGCGGAGCTCGGCGGGCTTCTACGTCCGATCGCTGGCGCACGAGCTGGGGGCGCGCCTCGGCTGCGGCGCCCATCTCGAGACGCTCCGCCGGGTGCGCGCCGGCGCGTTCGACGAGACCGCTGCGGTCGCGCTGGCGGCCGTCGAGGCGGAAGGGCGCGGCGCGAGCCAATGGATCATCCCCATCGATCGACTGCTGCCCGACGTCCCGGCCGTCGTGCTGAACGAACGGGGTGTGCGGCGCGCAACCCACGGCAACGACGTCACGGTCGAGGACCTGATGGCGCCGTCCGGACGCCCACCGCGGCGCCTGCAGCCCCGGCGGAGGGCGGTCTCGAGCCGGCGCGCTGGCGCCTCCTGGACGAGGGGGGCGCGCTCGCTCGCCATCGCGGAGTCCCGCCCCGGCGGGGCTTTGCATCCCGTCATCGTCTTGGTGTAAAATACTGAGTCAATTGGAATTGTGAACTTCGGAGGTTGCACCACAGAGTTAACGGAGATAACGGAGAAAAAACAACTTTTTGTTCTTCTCCGTTTACTCCGCTAACTCTGTGGTGAATCCCGTCGGGAACCGCAGTTCATCATCACCGTGCAACGGCGGACTGGAGCGGCCTCACTGGCCGAGTTCTGGGCCGTGCGTGGAGGAATCAGTGGCGTTTACCAAAGACCGCAAGACAGAAGTCATCGGCACCTACAAAACCCACGACCGCCGACACCGGCTCCCCGGAGGTGCAGGTCGCGCTCCTCAGCGAGCGCATCAACTACCTCACCGAACACTTCAAGACGCACGCGAAGGATCACCACTCGCGCCGCGGCCTGCTCAAGCTCGTCGGCCAGCGCCGCAGCCTGCTCGACTACCTGAAGCGCAAGGACGCCGATCGCTACGCGGAGCTGATCAAGCGCCTCGGCATTCGTAAGTAACGCTCTGCCTCGAGGCCGTGCCTCGGACTCGAGCCGGCTCGACGCGTGCCGGGCCGGCCGGCTCCGAGGCCCGGCCGCCGAGCGCCTGAGTCACACACCGCACACCGGAAGCTGGCGCAGCTCACAGACAGAAAGATCAGACATGCACACACGCGAAATTTCCGTCGGCGGCAGACCATCTCCATCGAGACCGGCCGGCTCGCCAAGCAGGCCGACGGCGCCGTCATCGTCCGGCTCGGCGACACCATGGTCCTCGTGACCGCCTGCGCGGACGCCAATCCGCGCGAAGGCGTCGACTTCCTGCCGCTCACCTGCGACTACAAGGAGAACACCTACGCGTCCGGGCGGATCCCCGGCGGGTTCTTCAAGCGCGAAGGCAAGCCGCCCGAAAAGGAAGTGCTCACGAGCCGCCTGATCGATCGCCCGATCCGGCCGCTGTTCCCGGCCGGCTGGCGCAACGAGACGCAGATCATCGCGCTCGTCATCTCCGCCGACACCGAGAACGACTCCGACGTGCTCGCGATTACCGGCGCGTCGGCGGCGCTCGCGCTGTCGAGCATTCCGTTGACGCGGACGATCGCCGGCGTGCGCGTCGGCCACGCGGACGGCGACTTCATCATCAACCCGACCTTCGAGCAGCGGAAGCGCAGCACGCTCGATCTGATCGTCGCCGGCAGCAAGGACGGCATCGTGATGGTCGAGGCGGGCGCGAAGGAAGTGCCGGAAGCGCAGATGGTGCAGGCGCTCGAGCGCGCGCACGCGGCGATCAAGCAGATCGTCGGCGGGCATCGACCAGCTGGCCGCGCAGGCCGGCAAGACCAAGCGGGCGGCCGCGCCGAAGAAGGAAGTCTCGAAGGACCTCGTCGCGGAAGTCGAGGGCAAGGTGCTCGGGCCGCTCGGCGACGCGATGCGGATCAAGGACAAGCTCGAGAACTACGCGACCGTCGACAAGGTCATCGAGCGATTACGTCGCCGGCCTGTCCGACGAGGACCTCGGCTCGGAAGGCCGAGACGAAGTCGATCGCCAAGGGCCTGAAAGAGAAGATCCTGCGCGACGAGATCCTCGAGCGCGGCCAGCGGCTCGACGGCCGGAAGTTCGACGAGATCCGCAAGATCACGATCGAGGTCGGCGTCCTGCCCCGCACGCACGGCTCCTGCCTGTTCACGCGCGGCGAGACCCAGGCGCTCGTCACCGCCACGCTCGGCACCGCGGACGACCAGCAGAAGGTCGAGACCGTCGACGGCGAGACGTGGAAGCGCTTCATGCTGCACTACAACTTCCCGCCGTTCTCGGTCGGTGAAGTCAAGTTCCTGCGCGGACCCGGACGGCGCGAGATCGGCCACGGCGCGCTCGCCGAGCGCTCGCTCGTGCCGATGATGCCGGCCGAGGAAAACTTCCCCTACACCGTGCGGGTCGTCTCCGAGATCCTCGAGTCGAACGGATCCTCGTCGATGGCGTCGGTGTGCGGCGGGTCGCTGGCCATGATGGACGCCGGCGTGCCGCTGAAGGCGCCGGTCGCGGGCGTCGCGATGGGCCTCGTGATGAACGAGGAGACCGGCAAGTACGCGATCCTGTCGGACATCGCGGGCGCCGAGGACCACTACGGCGACATGGACTTCAAGGTCACCGGCACGGCGGCCGGCATCACGGCGCTGCAGATGGACATCAAGGTCGCCGGCATCACGACCGAGATCATGACCAAGGCGCTCGAGCAGGCGCGCCAGGGCCGGATGCACATCCTCGGCAAGATGCAGGAAACGCTGGCGCAGTCGCGCTCGGACGTCTCCGCGCACGCGCCGCGCATCGTCACGATCCGGATTCCGGTCGACAAGATCCGCGACGTCATCGGACCGGGCGGCAAGATGATCCGCAGCATCATCGAGCGGACCGGCGTGAAGATCGACGTCGAGGACGACGGCCGCGTGAACGTCGCGTCGGCCGACGAAGCGTCCGCGCAGAAGGCGATCGCGATCATCCAGGAGCTGACGGCGACGCCCGAGCTCAACAAGACCTACATGGGCAAGGTCCAGCGGATTACGGATTTCGGCGCCTTCGTCGAGATCATGCCGGGTCTCGACGGCCTGCTCCACGTGTCCGAGATCGCGCACTACCGCGTCAAGGACGTGCGTGACGAGCTGAAGGAAGGGGAACAGGTGATGGTCAAGGTGATCAACATCGATCCCTCCGGCAAGATTCGACTGAGCCGCAAGGCGCTGCTCCAGCCCGAAGAGGGCCACGCGAAGCCTGAAGGGGCGAGCGAAGGCCGCCGATAGATCCGTCGGTGAGGCGCAGCGGCGCCGTGCGGACGACCACCCAAGGCCGGGCGGGAGCGAACCAAACCTCCCGCCCAGGCGTCTTACCACCAAGCGCCAATCTGTAGAGGCGGCGGGTCAGCCCGGCCGTATCCGGCAGTACCAACTCGGAGGGCCCCATGAACGAGCTGCGACGGAAGATCCTCATCGCGGCGGCGGGTCTGGCTGGCGTCCTCCTTGGGGCGTCATTCTTCCGGATGTCCACGGTCCGCGCGCAGGGCGCGCGCGAGTTCACGATCAAGGCGAACCAGTTCGCGTTTGCCCCGGTCCGGATCGAGGTCCAGAAAGACGACCTCGTGAAAATCAGCTTCACCGCGTCCGACATCGCGCACAGCTTCACGCTCGATCAGTACCGCATCGCGAAGCGCGCCGGCGCCGGCCAGACCGTCGTCTTCGAATTCCGCGCCGACCAGGCCGGCACCCACCGGTTCTACTGCAACCTCACGCAGGACGATCGCTGCCGCCGGATGGAAGGGCAGCTGGTCGTGCGGTGAGGTCTCGGTAGCATCCGGCTTTAGTCCGGACTCTATCGATCTCGGTGCGAGCTACGGCCTTAGCCGAGACCCCACGGCTCCGCCTAAAGGCGGACCGCCAGCCGGCACTCTCGCCCGCAACCTGCTCCGCCGATATCCATACGCGAAGTACACCGCGATCCCGATCGCCATCCAGATGATCAGGCGCTCCCACGTCGCCCACGGGAGCCCGAGCATCAGGACGAGGCTGACCGCGGCGGACAGCAGCGGCAGCGCGGGCACCCACGGCATCCGGAACGGGCGCGGCAGATCCGGGCGCGTGCGCCGCAGCACGACGATCCCGATCGACACGATCACGAAGGCCATCAGCGTGCCGATGCTGACGAGCGCGCCGAGCGTGCCGATCGGCGTGAAGCCCGGCGGCGATCGCGACGACGACGCCGGTGACGATCGTCGAGATGTGCGGCGTGTGGAACCTGGGATGCACGCGTCCCGCCCACGCCGGCAGCAGCCGGTCCCGCGACATCGCGAGAAAGATCCGCGGCTGCGCGAGCATCATCACGACCATCACGGAGCTCAGCCCGGCGAGCCCGCCGACCGTCACGAGCACGCGGACGACGGCCATCGTCGTCTCCCACGGCGTCCCGGCGGCCCGCTCGGCGGCGACCTGGATCGTCGAGCACGAGCGGCGCCGGCTGGTTCAGCATCGACTTGTACGGCACGAGCCCGACCATCACGCCCGAGACCAGCACGAAGAGGACCGTGCAGATCGCCAGCGATCCGAGGATGCCGCGCGGCATGTCGCGCTGCGGGTTTCGCGCCTCCTGCGCGGACGTCGACACGGCGTCGAAGCCGATGTACGCGAAGAAGATGACGCCCGCGCCCCGCAGGATGCCGCTCCACCCGTACTCGCCGAAGGTCCCGGTGTTCGGCGGGATGAAGGGATGCCAGTTCGCCGGATCGACGAACAGGGCGCCCGCGGCGATCACGATCGAGCAGGACCGCCGACCTTGATGACGACGATGACGCTGTTCACGGAGGCGGACTCGCTGACGCCGACGACCAGCAGGGCGGTGACGGCCACGGTGACGAGGATCGCCGGGAGGTTCAAGACCGCCGTGACCGGATCGCCTCCCGCGACCGGAACGATCGTGCCCGGCGCCGCGCTGAACGCGGCCGGGAACGTCAGGCCGAGCTGTCCGAGCAGCGTGATGAGAATCCCCGACCATCCGACCGCCACCGTCGCGGCGCCGAGCGCGTATTCGAGGATCAGGTCCCAGCCGATCACCCAGGCGACGAACTCCCCGAGCGTCGCGTACGCGTAGGTGTAGGCCGAGCCGGCGACCGGCACGCTCGCCGCGAACTCGGAGTAGCAGAGCGCCGCGAGCACGCTCGTCAGTCCGGCCAGGACCATCGAGATGACGATGGCGGGCCCGGCGTGGGCGGCCGCCGCCTGACCGGTCAGGACGAAGATGCCGGTGCCGATGATGGCCCCGACGCCGAGCATGACGAGCTGCGACGGCCCCAGCACGCGCTGAAGTCCGCCGCCGCCACCGGCGCCGCCGAGCTGTTCCTGCGTGATCTGTTCGATGGGTTTGGTCGCGAAGATGGACATGCCCCAGCGTTGTCCGCCGGCGCCGGCGGAGTCTTGAACCAGGTCTCAAACGCCGCGAAGAAACTCTTAAGTTGTTCTTAAGCCTGACTCGTGGCTTCCGCCTGTAGGCGGAAGTCGGACTCATAGGCTGCGGACTGGCAGGCGCGGTAACATTCGGGCGATCAGGCCATGCTGCCCACAGCCTCCGCCGGAGTCACCTTCGGCCCGTTCACGTTCGATCGGACCAGCCGGCTGCTCCGCCGCGGCGAACAGGAGCTGTCGCTGCCGCCGCGCGTGCTGGGCGTGCTCGAGCTGCTCCTGACCCGGGCCGGCGAGATCGTGCCGCGCCACGAGATCATCGACAGCGTCTGGAAGGAAGCGTTCGTCACCGACACCTCGCTGGCCGAGGCGATCAGCTTTCTCCGGCAGTCCCTGGGCGACGACCCGCAGGCCCCGACCTACATCCAGACCGTGCACCGCCGCGGCTACCGGTTCGTCGCGCCGCTGAGCGATTCGAACCCGCCGGCGCCGGCCGGTCCGTTGGCGCCGGATGCGACGGTCGTCGCCGAAAAGGTGTCTCCGTCGATCGGCAACGGGCTGGTGCCGTGGAGCGCGGCGCTGCTCTGCGCGATCCTCGCGGCCACCGCGCTGTGGCAATACACCCATCTCGGCACGCCGCTCGCGCCCGTGGTCCGGATGCGGATCGCGCCGGCGCAGGGAACGGTCTTCGACGCCCGGGCGCCATCGCTTGCCGTGTCGCCGGATGGCGCGGTGGTGGCGTGGTCCGCGTGCGACGCGGCGTGCCGTCTGTACGTCCGGAGGCTCGACGAGCTCGAGGGGCGCGCACTTCCAGGGACTGAAGACGGGGCGGCGCCGTTCTTCTCCCCTGACGGGCGATGGGTCGGCTTCTTCGCCGCGGGGAAGCTCAGGAAAGTCGCGCTGGCCGGCGGGCTGCCGATCGCGCTGACCGACGCGGCGCAGCCGTTCGGCGCCGTCTGGCTGTCCGACGGACGCATCGTCTTTGGCGCGTCGGCGCGAGGCGGGCTGATGCGCGTGAGCGATCGCGGCGGGGACGCCGAGCCGCTGACGCTGCCGTCCGCCGCGGCCGGCGAAGTCCATCACGCGTGGCCGGCGCTGGCGCCGGGCGGGCGCGCGCTGCTCTTCACGATCGCGACGTCGCCGCTCGACGGCGCCCCGGGGCGGATCGCCGTGATGCCGCTCGATGCCGGACGGACCGGCTGGCAGACGCTCATCGAGTCGGCCGACCTCGCGCGGGCGGCGTCGCCCGAGCACGTCGCGTTCTCGCGCGGCAGCGAGCTGCACGCGGCCGCGTTCGATCGCGTGCGGCTGACGATCGCCGGGCCCGAGCAGGTCGTCGTCTCGGGGGTCGCACGCGCGCAGTTCGCGATCTCCGGCGCCGGGTCGATCGCGTACGCGGCGTCGAGCGACGCGTCCGCACCGTCGCTCGAGTGGGCGCCCTCCACGGGACCCGCCTCGGCGCCGGCCGGGCTCGCCGCCCTGCAGGCCGCCGCGCTCTCTCCCGACGGCGCGAGGATCGCGGGCGTCGGGCGCGATCAGACCGGCGCGGACATCTGGGTCGGCGACGTCGGGCGCGGCGCGACGACTCGCCTGACGCACGGCGGGGTCAACGTCGCGCCGGTCTGGAGCGCGGACGGCGCGTCGGTCTTCTACGCCTCTTCGAAGCGCGGGCCGTTCGAGGTGTGGACCCGCGACGTGTCGGCGGCCGCGCCGGAGAAGCAGGTTCTGTCGGCCGCCGGCCGGCAGCGTCACCTCTTTCCGTCGTCCGTGTCGCGCGACGGCCGCCTGATCGCATGCACCGAGAGCGGCGGTCCCACGCGCGGCGACATCGTCGTGCTGCCGTCCGCAGGCGGGCCGCCCGTCGCCACGATCAACACGTCGTACGACGAGGCCAACGGCGCGCTGTCGCCTGACGGGCGTCTGCTCGCCTATCAGTCGGACGAGTCCGGGCGCTGGGAAATCTACCTGTTGAGGATCGCCGATCAGCACCGCACGCCGATCTCGACCGCCGGCGGCACCGCGGCGTTCTGGTCACCAGACGGCCGGACGGTTTTTTATCGGGCTGGCGGCCGGCTCGTGAGCGTCGCGCATCGACCGAGTCTCGGGGGCCATCGGGGCGCAGGTCGATGTGATCGCGCTCGACGATCGCGCCGTCGCGGGCATCGCTCCGGACGGGCGGATGCTCCTCCGCCGTCACGGCGAGGCTGCGTCGCGAGAGGCTGTTCTGACGCTCGAGTGGGTCCGCGAGCTGCGGAGGATCCTGGGGCCGCCGGAGACGGCGCTGCCGCGGTGAGGATCCCCCAGATGCAGTGAATCAACAAAAAACAAACAGGAGAACAGGAGAAAGGCAGGATTTCTTTTGACTTCAGCTTGCCAGTCTGGATGACTTTCACGAGTTCCTCGAGCGTGAGCCCGGCATAGGCGTCCAGCTCGCCCCCCTTGATGATCGGCGTGGCACGGTCTGTCCTCGCTTACTTCAAAGCCGATCTGCGGGTGACCTGTTCTGGACTCGCTCAGGCAGTTAAAGCACTGTGGTGAATCGAGGAACAGAACATAGTTTGCGGCAAGCGTTGGTTGCCAGTTGACAGGCCGCTCGGGGTCGACTTGAAACCTGAAATAGTTATCGGCCAGATCCGGCTGGTGAGCGGCCCTTTCATTCACCCTGATGATCCACCCAGGGCGTGCGGCAAAGACCATGCCTGTCTCTACTGGGAATTTGACAGGCACGCAGCAGACGTCCGCTTCTCGCCACACTTCGGATCGTGCGAGGATACGCGCTGCAAGAATGATCGGGGACGCTCGAATACGGACGCCTCAGAGAGCGGCTTGACGCGCTTGATCACAGGCAACGGTGGACGGATCTCCGGGTCTTGAGCGACCGTTTCCGCGGGCAGCGTCCAAAGGAACAGGCCAAGGACAGCCGCAACGTACTGGCGATTTCGCATGGCGCCACTCCTGAGCATCCACTCTACTCGGAATATGCGCTCTGGCGTGCTCGTTGCCGAGTACGACGCGCTCTTCACGCGTTGACCTACCGTGTGGGAACGACCTCGAGAGCCGACTCGAACGTGTCGCCCGCGAGCGAACGCAGGCCGCGATCGAACGTTGCCAGGACGCCCTTGCGGCGGTTCGCCAGGGCCAGCAGGTACGCGTCAGTGAGTTGCCGGTAGCCTTGCAACGCAGGCTCCATGCCCTTGACCGCCGTCGGCAGTTGGAGGGTCTCCGCCCAGAACTCGTGAGTGGCGTGAGACAGATTCGCCGCCAGCAGGGCCACGGCTCCGGGTGGCGACAGCGCATCGCGCGAAAACGCGGGATTAGAGACAAGCCGAACGAAACCAAGCTGTGTGAGGGAGCACGTCGCCCACGGGGCATCGCGCGAGCGCTGAACCAGCGATGAGCCGTCTCGTGGTGCTCGTGCGCCGGCCAGAGCAGCGCGGTGAGAATGTTCAGATCCAGAAGAGCCGTCTTCACGGCAGATCTTCACGAAGTCGATCGACGAGCTCGGTGGTGACCCTGGGCGATCGCCGGCTCAACCGCAGGACGCGAAGTCCGCTGCGATCGTCCGTCACGAGCGGGCGGTCGGCGGCCTGCCGGACCAGTTCACTGACAGCCTGACCGAGCGTCAGCCGGTGGCGCTCGGCGTGCGCTTTCGCGATCCGCATCGCATCGTTCTCGAGCTGCAAGGTGGTCCTGGGCATGAGCGCATCATACCAGAAAAGTGATGCGACTATCGGGCATCAGGCATCACGGAACTAGTAACGGTGTGATCTAATCTTGCGTCCAGCAGGCGCATCCGCGGGCGAGCGGGAGTCGGCGGCGCGACGCGATGCGGAGCAGGCCGTCTCAGCGCGAAGCAGGAAAGCGCCGCCCGGCGATTCCTCGCGGCGACGTTCCGTCCCGCGATCCGCGTCGGCCCAACCGGTACGGCCGGCGCATCAGTGCGCCTGGCACATGTCGTCCACACGCACCCGTAGTCGCCGCGGCAGCGACAGCGTCACGAGCCGGGAGCGGTTTCCCGGCCGTGCGGAGCGGCGGCGGCCGGCGACCCCGCTCGCCCGCGGATGCGCGGCCAGGATCGTGAGCCCGATCGTCCAGGAGATCCGGCGCTTACGTGAATCGTCAGGCAGGTGACATGAGGGCTGGCGCGCCGCGGGGACGATGTGGCTTCGCGGCGACGACGAGAGATTTCCGGCGGGTCCGACCTACGAGGCGGACGCGCACCGACACGGGCACCAGCGGGTCCGCCTGAAGGCGGACGCCGACGGAAACGGCCACGCTCTAGGCGCACATTGGTCCGCCTGAAAGGCGAACGCCACCGCAAGCGTCGGCCACGCGACCACCGACATTGCGCCGCCGGTCCGCCTAAAGGCGGACGCCACCGAAGCGCCTCGCCGCCTCGATGCGCTGCTCGATCGGCGGGTGCGTGTGGAACAGCCACAGCACGGCGCGCGACGGGCGTTCGTCGGCGAGGTTCTGCGACGCCAGCCGCTTCATGGCGGAGATGAACGCGGCGGGCCGGTTGGTCAGCGCGAGGGCGTAGCGATCGGCGCGCCGCTCGTTCCAGCGCGACAGCGCGTTGACGACCGGCGTCGCGGCGACGCTCACGGCGCCGCCGGCAAGCAGCAGCAACGGCAGACCCGCCACATCTGACGGCGACCGCAGCCCGACCTTGTCCCACACCGCGCCCAGCACGACCGCGGCGGCATAGAACGAGCGCGAGCAGCAGCGCCGACTCGGCGATGAGGGACGTGAGAATGTCGCGGTGCACGTGGTGGGCCAGCTCGTGCGCCAGGATGACCTCGATCTCGTCGTCCGAGTATTCGGCCAGCAGCGTGTCGGACACGATGATGCGGCGCGTCCCCCCCGTGCCCACGAGCGCGGCGTTCGCGCGGCGCGTCTTCTCGCCCAGCCCCCATTCATAGACGCCGAGGACGGGCACGCCGGCGCGCTCCGAGAGCGACACGAGGCGCGCGCGGAGCGACTCCCGGTCGAGCGGGGTGAACTTGTAGAAGATCGGCAGCAGCACGAGCGGCAGGAGCTTCGCCAGGCCGAACATGGCCGCCGTGAACACCGCCGCCGACGCCAGCCACCACCACTCGGGCCATATCGTGAGCAGGAAGTACACGACTTCCGCGCCCGCGACAGCGATCAGCGAGGCCGAGCGCCGCCGCCTTCGCGTGATCGCGCAGCCAGTGGCCGTGCGTTTCAGACGACAGGCCATAGCGGTGCTCGAGGAAGAAACCGCGGTAGTACCCTGAGCGGAAAGGCCGTCGCTTCCTGAACCGCGGCCAGGAGCACCACGTACAGCGCGATGGCGGCGGGAGAAAACCGGCCGGGCGAGGCGCGCGCCCAGGAGGCGGCCGCATCGGCGAGCACGCGCGACGCGCCCGAGAGCAGCAGCCCGCCCAGCACCAGCGCGGCGAGCGCCAGGGAGATCACCGCGGCCTGGCGCGACAGCCGATGGTAGCGGGAGGCCTTGTCTTCGTTCAAGGGGGATCAGGAGGAAGGCAGGACAGGAGGCAGGAGGAAGAAGCAGGAGGCCGAGTGAGGGATCGCACAGAATGACACGCATCGATCTGTCTCCTGCCTCCTGTCTCCTATCTAATTCAGCTGCACCGAAATCAGCTTCGAGACGCCCGGCTCCTCCATCGTCACGCCGTAGAGCCGATCCGCGATCTCCATGGTCTTCCGGTTGTGGGTGATGAGGATGAACTGCGTGTGCTCCTGCATCCCCTGCAGCATCTCGACGAACCGGCCGATGTTCGCGTCGTCGAGCGGCGCGTCGATCTCGTCGAGCAGGCAGAACGGGCTCGGCCGGTACCTGAAGATCGCGAACATCAGCGCCATCGCGGTCAGCGCCTTTTCTCCGCCGGAGAGGAGCTGCATGCTCTGCAGCCGCTTGCCGGGAGGCTGGGCGATGATGTCGATCCCGCTCTCGAGCTGATCGCTTTCGTCGAGCAGCACGAGTCCCGCGCGCCCGCCGCCGAAGAGCGTCGTGAAGGTGTGTTCGAAGTGCTCGTTGATGAGGTTGAACGCTTCCCGGAACCGCTCCTTCGTCGTCTTGTCGATCTTCCGGATGGCCTCGCCGGTCGCCGCGATCGAATCCACCAGATCCTTCCGCTGCGTGGTCAGGAAGGCATGACGGGCCTCGAGGTCGTCGAACTGATCGATCGCCATCATGTTGACGGCGCCCATGCTCTCGATCTTCGTCCGGAGGTCGGTGACCATCTCGTCGGGCGTCATCGTGCGCGCGACGGCAGGCGCCGGCGTCGTGGCGGCCACCACCGCGGCGGGCTCGTCCTCGACTTCGGCCGCCTCGGGCGCATCGTCCACCGGCTTCGGGCTCGCGAGGATCCCCTGACCCTCGAGCTCGGCGACTTCGGCCGCGACCTCGTCGAGCGTCGCCTGGACGGAGTCGAAGCAGGAGGTGGCCAGGTGCGTGAGATCGGCTTCGGCGGTGGCGCGCGTGACGTCGAGCTGCGCGGCCTCGGCCCTGACGGCCTCGAGCGAGCGCCGCGACTCCCGGATGCGCCCTTCCTGTTCCTCGAAGCCGGCGCGGAGCGCCTGCGACGCCTCGTCGGCGATCCGGACGCGATCGCGGAGATCCTCGAACGTGCGCACGCCTTCGTCGAGCCTGGCTTCCGAGGCCGTGATCGTCTCGAGCAGGCCCGAGCGCCGCGCCTGCGTGCGATGGAGATCGTCCTGTCGGGTTGACACGCGCGTCTCGAGCTCCTGCGCCGCTTCGTCCAGCCGCTGGACCTCGAGCGCCAGCGCGCCCGCGCGCTCGACCAGCGCCGCGTGCGAGGCCTTGGCTTCGGACGTGCGCCGCGCCTGCGCGTGCACGCCTCGCGCGCCTCGAACAGCCGGCGCTGCGCGGTGTTCAGCTGATCGTCGGCGGTGCGCTGCTCGCCCTCGATCCGCGCGATCGACTCGCGCGCCTCGTCCTGCCTCGCCTCCTGGACCCGCAGCTCCTCTTGCGCCGACCGCCGCTCCGTCGAGATCTGATCCTGCTTCCGGCTGATGCGATCGACGGCGTCGCCGGCGCTGGACGCCTGCAGCTCGAAGCCGACGATCGCTTTTTCCTGACGGTGCAGCTCTCCCTGAAGCGACAGGATCGCGGACTCGAGCGCCGCCATCGCCACGTCGAGCGCCGCGATGTCGTCGCGCAGGCGATCGACCGGTGACCCGGTCGGCGTCGGCGCGCTCGCGCAGTTCCTTGATTTCCCGCTTCGTCCCGAGAATCCCGCGCGCCTCGGCGCGGGCGCCCCCCTCGACGACGTGCGCCCCGCGGAACACCTCGCCGTCGAGCGTGGCGACCGGCGCGGACGTGCGTGCGGCCGCGTCCCGGGCCGCCTCGTAGCTGCCGGCAATCCAGGCTTTCGAGATCGCCGCGCGAATCGCGCCGGCGGCCGGCCCGCTCACGCGCACCAGATCGGACAGCGGCGTGACGTCGGCGCCGGGCGCCGGGCCGACGTACACGGCCGGCGACCCCTCCGCGATCAGGAACCCGACGCGGCCGGCGTTCCGCTCGCGCGCGAACTGCAGGCCGGCGGCGGCCTGCGCGTGCGTCTGCACGACGACGTGCTGCAGCAGGTCGCCGAGGCAGGCCTCGACGGCGCGCTCGTGCCGCACCTCGACCTCCAGGTAGTCGGCCACCGATCCCATCTGCGCGACCTCGCCCTGGGACTCGGCGAGGATCAGGCGCGCGCCGTCGCCGTACTCGGCCCGGCCCGCGTCCATTTCCTCGAGCGACTCGAGACGTCCGGTGACGCCCGCCAGGTCGCGCTCGCGCGTGCGGAGCTCCTGAGCGCGGCCGTCGCGATCGGCGCGGGCCCCGGCCAGCTCGGACTCCTTCGCGGCGCGATCGACGCGCACCACCTCCATCGCTTCGCGCGCGCGCTGCATGGATTCGGCTGCCGCGGCGCCATCCTGAGCGGCCCGCTCGGACTCGACCCGCAGGTCGCTGCTCTCGACTTCGAGCTTGCCAATCTGCTCGGCCATCCGCGTCGCGCGCGGCCGCCGCATGCTCCATGGCGTGCCGGAGGGCCGTCGCGGCGTTGACCGCGGCAAACACTTCGCTCCGCGCCGCTTCGACGTCGGCCTCGAGCCCTTCGATGTTGCGCTCGACCGCCGCGTACGCCTCTTCCTCGGCGCGGAGCGCGTCGGCGGCCTCCTCGCGGCTCGTCGCCGCCTGGGCGCCGGCGGCGCGGCGGGCTTCGAGCTCCACGCGCGCCGGCTCGCGCCGCGTCTCGAGCGCGCGGACCTCCGTCTCGATGTCCGCGGCGGCGGCAGCCAGCGACTCGACCTGCTGCTTGTCGAACGCAATCTGCTGCTCGAGGCGGCCGATCTCGAGCTGGCTGGCGTGCGCGGCCTCGCGCGCGGCTGTCGTCCGGCTGTCGGCCACCGTCAGCTCCAGGCGCAGGCGCTCGAGGGTGGCCTCGACTTCGGCGAGGTGCGCGGCGGCGGCGGTTTCACGGGCCCGGGCATCGGCGAGCCGCGTCCGCGCCGACTCGATGGCCTCCCCGAGCCGGCGGTAGCGCTGCGCGAACTGGACCTTCTCCCACCGCCGCAGCTCCTCGCGCAGCCGCCGGTAGCGCCTCGCCTTGGCGGCCTGGCGCTTCAGGGCGCCGCGCTGCTTCTCGACCTCGAACACGATGTCGTCCACGCGCGTGAGGTTCTGCTGCGCCGCTTCGAGCTTCAGCTCCGCGGCGCGCCGCCGGCTCTTGTATTTGGTGACGCCCGCGGCCTCTTCGATCAGCTGGCGCCGATCGGTCGGCCGCGCGCTCAGGATCTGGCCGATCTTCCCCTGCTCGATGACCGCGTAGGCCTTGATCCCCAACCCGGCGTCCATCAGGAGGTCCTGCACGTCGCGCAGGCGGCACGTCTCGCCGTTGATCAGGTATTCGCTCTCGCCGGAGCGGTAGAGACGGCGCATCAGCTCGACGTCGCGAACGATCAGCGGCGTCTCGTCCTCGACCGCCACCGCGCCGGCCGCGATCAGCAGTACCGTCCGCGGACGGCGGCACCGGGATCCGCGCGCCGCCCCCCATCACGCGGGCGGCGACCCCGCCAAGCTTCAACCGCACTTCCGCGGCGCCGGTCGGCTTGCGCGCGTCGCTGCCGCCGAAGATGACGTCCTCCATGCGGTCGCCGCGAAGGCTCTTGGCGCTCTGCTCGCCGAGCACCCACGTCAACGCGTCCACGACGTTGCTCTTGCCGCAGCCGTTGGGTCCGACGATCGCGGTGACGCCGTGGTCGAAGGTCAGCTCCGAGCGGTCGGGAAAGCTCTTGAATCCGGCAATCTCGAGACGTTGCAAACGCATGAGGTTCTCAGTTCCTTCCGGCCGCAAAAACTCGGGAGTGACTGGTTCATCTCGTCGACCACGACGTGTCACCGGCGACGGGACACACTTCGACCCGGAAGCGGCTGGGTTCGCTTCGAACGCCTGTGATGTCTCGGGAGGCCGACGTGACGTGACTAAAGACCGTGCGGCCGACACCCACATCCCGCCCAAAGCAGGATGGCCCCTGGGCCCGGCGAACGGGCGTCAGTCCTAGTGTCTCGTCCCAGAGTCCTGTTGCATTCGGCCGGCGCTGCATCCCGCCTGGCTGCGTTGCTCCACTCGAATACGCCAGTATGCTCGCTCGTCGCGCCTTGCCATGCGGGCGCATCGCCGCCCTCGGTGCTAACAGGACTTCTGGGACGAAACACTAGCAGCCACCATACCTAGTGGCAACACTAAAGTGCGACCGCAAAATATAGGGCCAAATGCCCTACTGCGCGGCTGCAGCTTTACCGGCCCTTGCCGGCCCGCGCGGCGGTGGCTGCGGAGAGCTGGAGGAGGCTTTCGGCCTCGCCGAACTGGCTCAGCGCAAACTGCGCCTGCGGGTCCTTCGTAATCAGGTTGCGGCGCGCTTCGTCCATGCCGAAGAGCGCCGAATCGATCTCGTAGTGGATCATCGCGCGGATGAAGGTCTCGTCCTTCGCGAAGCTCTCCTCGTCGATCCGGACCTTCTGCGACGCAATCAGCGCCCTGAAATCCTTCATCATCGCGTCGCTGACCACGAACCCGCGCGCGATCTTCTTCTTGTTCATGTTCGCCGCGCTCAGCCGCGTGTCCCCTTCCGCGGTGAACTGATCGGCGAAGTTCGCGAAGACCTGCCGCGCGACGAGCGAGTTGCCGAAGCGGGTCGGGTTGAACCCCTGCACGGGGCCCAGGATGAACTTGTCGGGCTCGATGCCGCCGCCGCCGTACACCTTCCGTCCGCCGTCGGTGTATTTCAGCTCCGACGCCTTGTGCGGCCGTTCGCCGGTCTGCTCGCGCAGCGTGTAGGTCATGTACTCGTCGAAGCTGCCGTCCCACGGACGCTGAATCAGGCGCCCCTGCGGCGTGTAGTAGCGGCCGGTCGTCACCGCCACGCCCGCCCCTTCGCTGATCGGATAGACCGATTGCACGAGCGCCTTGCCGAACGTCGTCTCGCCGACGACGAGGGCGCGGTCGTGATCCTGCAGCGCGCCGGCGACGATCTCCGACGCGCTCGCGCTGTTGCGGCTGACCAGCGTGACGATCGGCAGCTGCGTGTATTCGCTCTGCTCGGTCGCGCGGTAGTCCTGGTTCGCGTTCGGCACGCGGCCGCGCGTGTAGACGATCAGCTCGCCGCGCGGCAGGAAGCGGTTCGAGATCCGGATCGCCTGGTCGAGCGCGCCGCCGGGGTTGTCGCGCAGGTCGAACACCAGCCGCTTCATCCCGCTGGCGCCCAGCTTGCGGAGCGCCTCACCGAGCTCGCGATCGGACGTCTCGGTGAACTGATCCAGCTTGACGTAGCCGGTCTCCTTGTCGATCATGAACGCCGCGCGGACGGTGGTGATGTTCACCTCGTCGCGCTCCACCGTCATGTCGATCAGGCCGTCGTAGCCGCGCCGCTTGATCGCGATGTCGACGGTCGTCCCCTTGGGCCCCTTCAGTTTCTTGACCGCCTGATCGCTCGTCCATCCCTTCGCGTCCGCCTCGCCGATTTTCGCGATGATGTCGCCGCGCCGCAGCCCCTTCCTGTACGCCGGCGATCCCTCGAAAATCGACATCACCGTGATGTCGCCGTCGATGACGGAGATGGTGATGCCGAGGCCGTAGTAGCGGCCCTCCTGGCGCTCGCGCATCTGCGCGTACTCGCGCGGGTTGAAAAAGCTCGAGTGCGGATCGAGCGTGTGCAGCAGCCCGTCGATGGCGCCGAACACCAGCCGATCCGACGGAACCTCGTCCACGTATTCGCGTTCGATGGCCGCCAGGGCCGCGGTGAAGACGCGGTACTGTTGCGAGACTTCGTCCTGCCGGGCCAGCGCCCCGCTGGCGCTGCCGAAAAAGCCCCCGGCCAGCGCCGAAAGCAGGACCGCGAACACGGCGACGGGAACCACGCGTGGACTGCGCATCCCTGGATCGTAACAGACGAAGTGTCGGCGCCGCAACGACTTCCGGGAACCGCCCCGCGCCGCGGTCCTTGACCCGCTCCGGCAGGGTTCCTATAATGCCAAGAGGGACGCGCGCGCCCCGGATACCCGGTCGTTAACTCTCGGCCTGCGAAGGATTTCTAATATGTTGGGTTCCATCGGGATGCCCGAGCTGATCATCATTTTCGTGATCGCGCTCATTATCTTCGGGCCCCGAAAACTGCCCGAGCTGGGCCGGTCGCTCGGGCGAAGCCTCAACGAGTTCAAACGGGCCTCGAACGAGCTCAAGAACACCCTCGACGAGGAAATCCGCGTCGAGGAGACTCGCAGCGCCGAACGCCAGCGGGCCCCCGAGCCCGCCCGGCCGTTCTCCGGCGACGAGACGGCCGTGCCCCGTCAGCCCGGCGAGGTATAACCCGCGCCATGGCGCTCGTTCCGTTCCCCGGCGGGGCCGCGCCGGTTCCCGACGACGACGACGATCGACACATCCATCTGACCGATCCGGACGCCCTCGAGGACGCCGGCGCGAAGATGTCGTTTCTGGACCATCTCGACGAGCTCCGGAAGCGGCTGATTGCGTGCATCTACGGCCTCGTCTTCGGCTGCGTGATCGCCTTCTTCTTCGTCGATCGCATCCAGGCCTTCATCTGGCTCCCGCTCTTCCGCGAGCTGAACGCCGTCAACGGCGCGAAATTCATGTACACGCAGGGCTTCGAGCCCTTCATGTTGACGATGAAGATCGGCGCGCTCGGCGGCCTGATGATCGCGCTGCCGTTTGTCATCTATCAGCTGTGGCTCTTCATCGCGCCCGGGCTGTACTCGCACGAAAAGAAGATGGCGATTCCGTTCGTGCTCTTCTGCACGTTCTTCTTTCTCGTCGGCGCCGCCTTCTCCCACTACGTCGCGTTCCCCTGGACGTGGAAGTTCTTCCTGGGTTGGGAAACCCAGTACATGGAGTTCCGCCCGACCATCGCGGACACGTTCGGGCTCTACGTGAAGATGATCCTCGGCTTCGGCCTGATCTTCCAGATGCCGACGGTCGTGTACTTTCTCGCCCGCATGGGCGTCGTCACCGCCGGGTTCCTCGCGCGGCACACCAAGTACGCCGTGCTCGCGATCTTCGTGATCGCGGCGGTCATCAGCCCCGGCACCGACATCGTCTCGCAGTGCCTGATGGCCGGGCCGATGCTGGCTCTCTACGGCTTCAGCATCCTCGTCGCCTGGGTCTTCGCCAAGAAGCGCGATCCCGAAGCCGACTAACCCGCCGTCTCAGGTCTCAAGCTCAAGTCTCGAAGTCTCGCGGTGACCAGAGACTGAAGACACAGCAAAGACCAAGACACCGAGAGACCAGAGACCCAAGACCAGAGACGGTACAGATCCCTCGTCGTAATGGTTATCAAAGCTTCGGCGGCCTCCGAGATCCGGCAGCTCATCGCCGCGCTGGGCGCCGAGGACGACGTGCGGCGGGAAGCGGCGATCGCGCGGCTCGCCGTGCTGGGCCCGCGCGCGGTGGATCGCCTGATCGCGGCATACGAGCCGGCCGATCGGGAAACGCGGATCGCGATCCTGCGGGCGCTGGAGTCGGTCGGAGATCGGCGCCTGGTGCCCGTCGCCCGACTGGCGCTGTCGGCCGGCGGGGATCTCGGGGTTGCGGCGGCGTCCGCGCTGCGCGCGCTGCTCGATTCACCGCACGGATCGGCCGGCACCGAGGCGCTCGACCTCCTCGTGGCGACCGCGCTCGATTCCGCGGCGGACCGGCGGGTCCGCCTGGCGTCGTTCGAAGCGCTTCAGGACATGCCTCCCGGCGTGCGGGCGCGCGTCGCCGAGGCGCTGCAGGCCGATCCGGATCAGGGCCTCAAGTCCCGAGCGGTCGATCTGCCGCGCGACACCGCCGCGGCCGAGGCGGTCTGGCAGGACGCGCTGGAAGGCCGGCTCCCCGACGCCCCTGGCGTGCTGCGCGAGGCAGCACAGCTGCGGGCGCAGTCGGCAGCGCTGAGCGCGCTCCAGAAGCTCATCGACGCGATCCGCGCGCGGGAAGGATCGGTGCGCGCGCAGGCGAAGCGAACGGAGTGGCAAGGGGTGCGCGGCGCGCTGCACCAGGCGCTGGCGCTCCGCGGCAGCCGCGTGGCGGTGTACGACCTGCGCGAAACGATCGAGGGGGCGCGCGGCCCTGTGCCCGTCTCGTTCCTCGCCGCCCTGCACGTCGTCGGCGACGCGTCGTGCCTCGAGCCGCTGGCGGCCGCGTACTCCAGGGCGGGCACGGGCGACGCGCGGTGGCGTCACCAGCTCAGCGAGGCGTTCCACGCGATCGGCCGCCGCGAGAAGGTCACGCGGCGGCACGCGGTGATGAAGCGGATCGCGGCGCGCTGGCCGGATGCCGCGCGCGATCTTGCTGCGTGATCCGGTGAAGCCTGCCGCGTCTAGTACGCTTTCGCGAACCAGGCTTCGCCGTACGCGGACTCCCGCCCGCACTTGACGCACGTCCCCACCCGATCGGCCGAGCCGGCGTTGAACGGGATGTTCCGCAGCGTCGCCTGCGTTTCGGCCTTGATCTGCGCCTCGCACTCGGCGCTCCCGCACCAGCCGGCGATCACGAACCCCGGGCGTCCTTCCATCACGGCCTTGAGCTCGTCGTACGAGCCGACGCGCTGCGTGTGCTCCTCGCGGAACTTCAGCGCGCGCGCGTAGAGCGACGCCTGGATCGTTTCGAGGAGCCCGGCGACGGCCGGCGCCAGCCCGTCCATCGGGGTCGGCAGCTTCTCGCGCGTGTCCCGCCGCACGAGCATGACCTGCGCTTTCTCGATGTCTTTCGGGCCGATCTCGAGGCGCACGGGGACGCCGCGCATCTCCCATTCCGCGTACTTCCAGCCGGGCGTGTACTCGTCGCGATCGTCCAGCTTCACGCGGACGCCGTGACTGACGAGATCCGCCTGGATCTCGCGCGCTTTCGGCAGCACCGTCTCCTGCCAGTTGCCGCGCGGGATCGGCACGATGACGACCTGATACGGCGCCACACGGGGCGGCAGGATCAGCCCGCTGTCGTCGCCGTGCGTCATGATCAGGCCGCCGATGAGCCGCGTCGACACGCCCCACGACGTCGTCCACGCGTGCTGCACGATCTTGTCGCGCCCCTGGAACTGGATCTCGAACGCCTTCGCGAAGTTCTGACCGAGGTTGTGCGACGTGCCGGCCTGCAGCGCGCGCCCGTCGCCCATCAGCGCCTCGATCGAGTAGGTGCGCGACGCCCCGGCGAACTTCTCGCTGTCGCTCTTCTGCCCGTCAACGACCGGCATCGCCAGCTCGGTCTCGACGAACTCCTTGTAGATGCCGAGGATCTTCATCGTCTCGTCCTGCGCCTCGGCCTCGGTCTCGTGCGCGGTGTGACCCTCCTGCCAGAGGAACTCGGTCGTGCGCAGGAACGGCCGCGTCACCTTCTCCCAGCGGACGACGTTGGCCCACTGGTTGATGAGCACGGGCAGATCGCGCCAGGACTTGATCCACTTCGCGTACAGCGTGCCGATGATCGCTTCCGACGTGGGGCGGATCGCGAGGCGTTCCTCGAGGTCCTCGTCGCCGCCGCGGGTGACCCACGCGACCTGCGGCGAGAAGCCCTCGACGTGCTCCGCCTCGCGCATCAGGAGGCTCTCCGGGATGAAGAGCGGGAAGTACGCGTTGACGTGCCCCGTCGCCTTGAAACGGCGATCGAGCCCCTGCTGGATCAGTTCCCAGATCGCGTACCCGTAGGGCCGGATCGCCATGCAGCCCTTGACCGGCGTGTAGTCGGCCAGCTCCGCCTTGCGGACCACGTCGAGGTACCAGCGGGAGAAGTCCTCGGACTGCGGGGTGATCTCGGTCACCAGGGCGTCCTTCTTGTCGTTCTTTCCGGGCTTCTCGTTTTTCCCGCCGCCGCCTTTGCTGGCCTTGTCGTCGTTCACGCTCGTCTGCTCCATGCCAGCTTCCAGCTCCCAGCTTCCAGTTCCAGCTCCCAGCTTCCAGTCCCGCTAGCCCGCTCCAGCTCCCGCCCAGCTCCCAGCTTCCAGTTCCCGCTCCGGTTCTGGCACTGGCTACGGCTACTGGCTACGGTTGAGTCACGCGTCTCTGAGATGCGCCGCTTCCAGTGTACATCGTCGCGATCGGGGAAGTCCGACCGGTAGTGGCCGCCGCGGCTTTCCTCGCGGCGGAGCGCGGCGCGAGCGATCAGCCGTCCGACCGTGAGGATGCTGGCGGTGCGCCAGCCGGCCGCGTCGAGCGGCGGGCCGTCGCGCAGACGCGCGTCCAGCGCCTGCCATGCGGGCTCGAGCACGTCCAACGCCCGCTGGAGGCCGGCGCGGTCGCGGAACAGCCCGACCTCGCGCCACATGAGATCGAGGAAAGTTCTTCAGAGTTCTAACGTTCGAAAGCCTTGCGCTACAGTGTTTCGACACGATGTCGCGCAACGTTCGAACTTTTGAACTCTTGAACTTTAGAACCTGCTCTCGGCCCCGCATGGCGCGGCCCGCGCGCGCCCCGAACACGAGCCCCTCGAGCAGCGAATTGCTGGCCAGACGATTCGCGCCGTGCACGCCGGTGCACGCGACCTCCCCCGCCGCATACAACCCGTCGATGGTCGTGCGGCCGTCGAGATCGGTGCGCACGCCGCCCATCACGTAGTGGGCCGCCGGGCCGACGGGCACCGGGTCGCGGGCGAGGTCGAGCCCCGCGAGCCGGCACGCGTCGGAGATCAGCGGGAAGCGCTCGTGCACGAAATCCGGATCCAGGTGCTCGAGCGACAGATACACGGGACGGCCGGTCCGTTCCACCTCGCGCGCGATCGCCCGCGACACGCGGTCGCGCGGCGCGAGATCGCCGGCCGGATCGTACCGCTCCATGAACGGCTCGCCGCCGGCGTTCAAGAGGCGCGCCCCTTCGCCGCGGAGCGCCTCCGACAACAGGAAGCGCGGCTGGTTCGGGACGCTGAGCGCGGTCGGATGAAACTGGACGAACTCCAGATCGGACACCGCGGCGCCGGCGCGGTACGCCATCGCGACGCCGTCGCCGGTCGCGACGTGCGGGTTCGTCGTCTCGCGGTAGACCTGGCCTGCGCCGCCGGTCGCGAGCAGCACCAGGTTCGCACGCGCCACCGCCAGCGTCCCGTCGTCGGACAGGAACCGCGCTCCCGTGCAGCGCCCGGTTCCTTCGACGATGAGCTCGACCACGCGCGAGTGATCGTGTGTCGTGACGCCGGGGAGCGCCGACGCGCGCGCCCACAGCACGCGGCCGATCTCGCGGCCGGTGGCATCGTGCGCGTGAAGGACCCTGCGCGCGCTGTGCGCCCCTTCGATCGCCAGGGCCGGCTCGCCGTTGGGGGCGCGATCGAAACGCGCGCCCCACTCGATGAGCTCGCGAACGTAGCGCGGGCCGTCTTCGACGAGCACGCGAACGGCTTCCTCGTCGCACAACCCGTCGCCGGCCGCGATGGTGTCGGCCGCGTGGAGCTCCGGCGTGTCGCCGGGACCCACCGCGGCCGCGATGCCTCCCTGCGCGTAGCCGGTGTTGCCTTCGCGAGGCTCGGCCTTGGTGAGGATCAGGACATCGCCCGCGCCCGCGAGCTCTGCGGCTGCGCGGAGCGCGGCGATCCCACTGCCGATGATGAGGAAATCCGCGCGAAGCTCCACGCCGTTCCTGATGCTATCCTACATCGCCACCACATGAGCTCTCCTCCGCCGCCGCCCCCCGATCCAGTACGCCTCAGCGTCCGCACGTCGTCGGGCAGCTACACCATCGAGATCGCGCCGGAGGCTTCACGCCGGCTGGCTCCGCTGCTCGACGCGGCCGGCGTGCCGGCGCGGCGCTTCGTGGTCTCCACGCAGACGGTCTGGCGCTTCCACGGCGAGCGTCTGCAGGGCGTCACCGCTGAAGAACCGATCCTCATCCCCGACGGGGAACGCTTCAAGCACCTCGCGACGGTCGGCCGCATCTACGACGCGCTGATTCGCGCCGGGGCCGATCGGGCCAGCGCGATCGTCGCGATCGGCGGCGGCGTGACGGGTGATGTCGCCGGGTTCGCGGCCGCGACGTACCTTCGCGGCATCCCGGTCGTGCAGGTACCGACGACGCTGCTGGCGCAGGTGGACAGCGCCGTCGGCGGGAAGGTCGGCGTCAACCATCCTCTCGGAAAAAACCTCATCGGCGCGTTTCACCCGCCGGCGACGGTCGTGGTCGACCCCGAATTGCTCGCGACGCTTCCGCGGCGCGAGTTCCGGGCGGGACTCTACGAGGTCGTGAAGTACGGCGTGATCGCCAGCCGCCCGCTGTTCGATCGGACGTCGCGGGATCTCGCCGCGCTGTTCGCGCGCGACGCCGCGGCGCTGCTCCCGGTCGTGGCCGAGTCGTGCGGCATCAAGGCGAGGATTGTGGAGCAGGACGAACGGGAAACAGGGCTGCGCCGCACGCTCAACTTCGGGCACACCGCGGGGCACGCGCTCGAAGCGGTCACCAAATACCGCCGCTTCCGCCACGGCGAGGCGATCGGGTACGGCATGCTCGCCGCGTCCGCCCTCGCCGCCGCGCGCGGCGTTTTTCCCGAGGCCGCTCGCGCGGAGCTGGCGTCGTTGATCACGCAGATGGGGCCGCTGCCCGCCGTAGCGGACCTGTCGGCCACCGAAGTCGCGGACGCGACCAAGCGCGACAAGAAGGTGATCGCCGGCCGGCTGCACTTCGTCCTGCCGACCGCCATCGGCGCGACGGTTGTCGTCAACGACGTGACGCTCGAGGAATTGAGAGAGGCGCTGGTGGGGATAGGGCTGAAGAAGACGTAATCAGGAGAGCGTGGTTTCAAGACCCGCGAGGTCCGGCTAAAGCCGGATGCCACCTTCGGTTTTGAAACCGGCTACTGGTAACTGGTCTGGTAACTGGTAACTGGTAACTGGCAAGCTGGTTACTGGCAACTGGTACTGGCTAGCTGAGCGGAAGCCGGCAGCTACTCCATCCGATACTCGCGCAGCTTCGAGACGAGCGACTTGTAGCTGACCTGGAGGAGCTCCGCCGCCCGCCCCTTGTTGCCTTCCGCTTCGCGAAGCGTCTCTTCGATCTTCAGCCGCTCGACCTCGACGGTCACGCGCTTGGTGACGTCGGTCAGCGATCCCGTCATGTCCACGTGCGCCCACGGGTTGATCGGCTCGGTGTCGGGGCTGGTCTCGACGAACGACAGGTTCAGGTGCCGCGGCAGGATCGTGTCGCCGTCGGCGAGGATCACGGCGCGCTCGATGCAGTTCTGGAGCTCGCGGACGTTGCCCGGCCAGCGGTACGTCTGCAGCTGTTCGAGCGCCGCGGGGGACAGCGTCAGTAACTTCTTCTTCAGGTCGCGGCAGAAGCGATCGACGAAGTAGCGCGCGAGCACGGGAATGTCGCCGCCCCGCTCGCGCAGCGGCGGGACGGTGATGGGGAACACGGACAGCCGGAAGAACAGGTCCTCGCGGAAGCGCCGGGCCGCCACTGCCGCACGCAGGCCTTTGTTGGTCGCGGCGACCAGCCGCACGTCCACGGTGACGAGCGCGGTGCCGCCGACCCGCTCGAAGCGGCGCTCCTCGAGCGCGCGCAGGATCTTCGCCTGCAGCGCGAGCGGCAGATCGCCGATCTCGTCGAGGAACAGCGTGCCGCGGTGCGCCATCTCGAACTTGCCGGGCTTGCGCGCGACCGCCCCCGTGAACGCCCCCTTCTCGTGGCCGAAGAGCTCCGTCTCGAGCAGCGTTTCCGGAATCGCGGCGCAGTTGATCGCGACAAACGGCGCGTCGGCGCGCGGGCTGAGCGCGTGCAGGGACCGCGCAAACAGCTCCTTGCCCGTGCCGCTCTCCCCTTCGAGGAGCACGGTGGTATCGGTCGCCGCCGCCCGCTGCAGCGAGGCGAACACCTTGCGCAGCGAGGGATCTTCGCCGACGAGCTGCGGCGCGCCGCGGCGGACCGCCAGCTCCTCTTTCATCAAGAGGTTCTCGGTCACGAGCCGGCGCTGCTCGAGCGCGCGGCCGACGAGCAGCAGGAGGTGGTCCGGATCGACCGGCTTGGCGAGGAAGTCGAGCGCCCCTTCCTTCATCGCCGTCACCGCGTCCTCGATGCTGCCGTACGCCGTCATGACGATGACCGGCACGTCGGCGTCGATTTCCTTCGATGCACGGAGGACGCCGAACCCGTCCCCCTCAGGGAGGCGGAGATCGGAGAGGACCAGCGCGGGCTGCGCCTGCTGCAGGAGCCTCACCGCCTCGGGCTGATCGCGCGCCTCGAGCACGGCATGGCCCTGCCGCTCGAGGGCATGCCTCAGCATCGTTCGCAGCGAGTCTTTGTCTTCGACGAGGAGAATCTGGGCTGGAGCAGGCACGCGCGGGCGCGGGTGGGACGTCAGCGGATCCAGCCTGGAGGGACGCCGGCCTTCCGCGCCTCGTCCTCGATGTCGACGATCGCCTGCTTACCCCGCGCGATCTCGCTCGTGACGCGATCGAATTCGGCGGTTGCCTTCTGACGATCTTCACCGATTTTCACCCGCAGCATTGGATCGTTTTGACCCACGAACTCCCTGGTGAGCCCGGCGACGCGGGTGTACAGCGCTTCGGCGAAGACCTCGTTGCGGCGGAGCTCTTCGCGCGCGTCCGTCATCCGCTTTTTCCACGCGGCCTCGCCCTTGGCCGTCGACTCCAGCTGGCCGCCTGCGGGCACGGGCGCGTCAGGGACGGGCGTCGTACTGGGCGTGGGGGAAGGCGTGGGCGCCGGCGTCGCGGATCCCGGCGTGGGCGCGCCAGGCCCGGCTTGCTTCAGATCCTTGTCGGAGTAGACCTTCGACTTGCCGCCCCTCAGCGCTTTTCGGCGCTCTGCCTCCAGGCGGGCGATTTCGGCCAGCGAGGGGGGCTCTGGAACCACCAGGGCCGGCATCGGGGCGGAGTCCTGCACGACGACCCGCAGACGACGCGACCGACGGCACTGCCAGCAGGCCCGGGACGACGAGACAAACCGCCAGCCGAGCGGAAAACCACTGATTCATGCTCGATCAAGTGTAGCAGGGACCGGGGGCTCCGGCTACGATTCCTCCAGTTGAGTCGGTTGTCGTCAAGCCCCTCGGAGGCGCTCGACCCGGGCGTGTATCCTATCGGCGTCGGGGCCCGCAGGCATCAGCCGCAGGCACTCTTCGTAGGCGGCGATCGCCTCGGCAGTCTTCCCCTGACGGTCCAGCGAAATGGCCAGTCCCAGCTTCGGCGAGAGGGCGGCCGCGTTGAGCGCGCGGGCCGCCGCGTATTCCTCCGCCGCTGCGGGGTAGTCGCCGAGCCGCTGCAGCGCCAAGGCGAGGTCGTAGCTCGTGGCCGCGTCGCTGGGCATCAGCAAGCGCGCCGTGCGGAAAGCGGCGACCGCTTCCGAGAACTGCTCCGAGAGGGCGAACGCGTAACCCGTGCTGAACGCGTACGACCAGTTGTCCGCCTTCAGCGCGAGTGCCTGCTTCAGCGGTGCAACCGCCTCGCGCGGCCGGCCGAGGCGCAGGAGCAGGCGGCCGATGTTGTAGAGGATCGCCGGATCCTGAGGACCTTTTTCGAGGGCGGCTTGAAACGTTGCGAGCGCCGCGGCATCGTCGGCGCTCTCCGGGACGGGGGTCAACCCCGATGCGATCTCGAACGGCGGGGGCTGCGGCGCCTCTGCCGGGTCCTTCACACCGATCGGACCACGCGCGGCGGCGGGAGCGGACGGGCCGGCCGGCGCCGGCTGCCGTATCGCCGCCGGCGGCGCCTCGCGGCTTTGCCAGAGAACGACCGCCCCCGCAACGACCACAACGGCGAGCACGCCGCCGGCGATCTTCACGGTGCGGGCTGAGAGGTTGGTGTCCGCCGGCGACGGGGCGCTCGTCAGCACGGCCCGGCATCTCGGGCAGCGCGCGCGCGCGGCACTCACCTTCGCTCCGCAGGCCGCGCACACGATCGCGCCCTTCGTCATCGCACCTCCCGCCAGCAGATCATTCGCACCTCTGTTCGCTCGATGCTCTCGTCGTCTTCCGGATCGGACCCACCGTCCTCCGCTTCGCGCGCGAGCGTCGCGTCGATGCGCCGGCGCACTCCGCGCAGCCCGAATGCCTCGGCGCGGACGAGCAGCGCGCCGTTCGAATCGCGCAACGGATCCCCGTCCCCGTCATCCACATCATCCGCGATCCAGAGGACGACGTAGGCCGGGGACCGGATGAGGCCCGAGGGCAGCAGCCGGTCGATGGGCGCGTGGGCGAAGAGGCGCCAGATCGGACGGTCCGCGCCGGCCGGATAGCCGGCATTGCTGTCGGCCTGCCGCTCGAGCGTCAGCCGCCTGAGATCGAGGATCGTACCATCAGCCAGGCGCGGTGCGCTCGCGCCATCGCGAAAATCCGGCGCCGCGTTCCCGGCGGCCGCACCGGGCACGGACTGCCAGTCGGAGAGCGTCCGCAGGTCGCCGATCGCCCGCTCGATGCCGCCGTCGGCGGCGTACAGCGCCTCGACCGCGTCGCGATGGTTCCCGCTGATGAGCGTCTCCGTCGTGACGAGAACCACGAGCGCCCCGCCGAGCAGCCCGAGGAGCGCCGTGATCATCAGCGCACAGATTAACGGCACCTGGGAATCCCCAATCGCTTATCCCTGATCGCGGATCCCGGATCCCGGATCCCGCGTCCCGACCAGAATCACCGCCCTGTCATGTTGCGCGGGGCGACCTCGAAGGTGACCTCGAGGTCCGGGACGTACTTGCTCCCTCCGAGGGAACTGCCGGGCGTCGAGAACGCGGGACCTGAGCCTCGGAGCTCCGCGGCCTCGGTCTCCAGACGTATGGTGACACCGATCCGGCGCACGCGCAGCAGGTCGGCGTCGAAGCGATGCGGCGCCACGCCGCAGGCCGGTCCGTCGGTCAGCCGCGCCGGCGCCACGAGGGCCGGGCCCGATCCACCCAGCTCGTCCAGCAGCGGAACCGGAGGATCTCCGGGCGCGTACGCACAACTTGCGGTACCGGGGGGCGGCGGGCGAACACCGCGAGCCGCCGGATCGACATAGTACCTGAAACGCAGATCGACGACGTGATCGACGAGCGGCATGTCGCTCCGATCGCCGTCGTACACCATGAGCCGCTTGCCCGGACGATCGAGGTAGTAGACACGATGCACGATGCCGACGACGCGGCTGCCGGCAGAGTACGCGTGCGACAAGGGCGCGGACGGCGACACGGTTCCGCCGCCCGCGTCCCTGACCGTGAACGCGTCGTGCGCTTCCTTCGAGAAGACGAGCGCCCGATCGCCGCGCGCGAAGCCGCACGATCCGCCGGCGGGACACCCGGGCGCGGTCACGTCGATCGCCAGCGGCGCCCCGGGACCTGCCATCCCGGCGCGCAGTGCCGTCTGCGATCGCGTGTCGGGCACGTACGTGATGCTGATCCGGTCGGCGTGGTACGACAGCTCCGGATCGGCGCCGGACCCGATGCGCGCCGGAAGGATCGGCGCAAAGAAATCGATGAGTGGCGCTCAGGACAGGCCCTTCGACTTCGCCGCGCCACGCGCCGCTCGACGGGCCGGCCCCGGCGGCCAGCAGATCGTGGCGGAGCGCGTCGGTCGCGACGCGCAGCCGCTGCTGCAGGTCCGCGACGTCGGACTGGACGGTGACCGCCCCGTGCGCCGCGATGGCGAACTGCACGAGCACGCCGGCGAGCGCGCCGACGATGGCGGCCGAGATCAGCATCTCGACGAGCACGTAGCCTGCCTGCCGCCTGCGTGTTCTGAGATACCGGAGGTGACGGAGGTAGCGGAGGCGGACCAGGTTCCACCGACAGTTGACACGGAGGAACGGAGAAACGGAGAAACGGAAACAATTTGGTCTCATGGTCTTCGGGCCAGAACGCTCACGAGGCGTGATTGGTGAGTGGCCTCCGCGGTAGTCGTGACGACGACCTGCAGCACCAGGATGTCGTCCGGGTGGCTCGGGAGCGGCTGCACCGCCCAGCGGCGGATGTAGACGGCCGCCGGAGGAGGCGCGGCGCCGCGGCCGACCCAGGCGCCCGCGCCGTCGAGGTAATCGGCGTAGAGCGGGACGTTCGAATCCAGCGTACCGGCGGGCGATGGCGACAGCCCCGGTCCGGCAGCCGTCGCCGGATCGGTGCTGAGATCGGTGGAGACGTCAGAGACAGGGACGCTGGCGCCAGCCGGGCCGATTCGCGCCCGGGTCCACGTCAGCGATCGCAGCTGCTCCATCTTCTGCGCCGCCAGCACCGCGGCGAACGTTCGCGCGCGCGCCGCATGGCTGGCTCGCGCCGCGGCGGCCGAGACCTGCGAGACGCCGACCGCGACGGCGATGAGCAGACCCGCCGCAATCATCACTTCCATCAGAGCGAACCCGTTGGATCCACTCAGACGATCCACACGCTCGTGCATGCAACAACGCGCATTGCAACGCGCGGTCCACTCGTCGTGCGCGTGATTCTCTCAGGAAAATCGCGGAAGCTGTCGCCGTCGGTGAGGAGTGGTTGCAGAAACAGCACCGCGGATTGAGTTGCAACGAGGCAGGAACTGAAATCCGGAATAAAGCTCTAAAGTTCGTAAAGTCGGAAGTTCGACAAGTTCTGCGAGTTCTGGCTTTAGCGGAAGGGTGAACCTTCGAACGTCTAGAACGTTAGAACGTTAGAACGTTCCGAAGCGTCAGATCGCCCTCAGCGGCAACGTGACCGACAACCGCGCGCCGCCGCGATCGCCGGCCGAGGCCGTGACCCGGCCGTTGTGCGTGACGACGATCTTCTGCACCAGCGCCAGGCCGAGGCCGGTGCCCTGCGCCTTCGTGGTGACGAAGGGGCGGAACATGCGATCGGCGACGCCGGCGTCGATGCCGGGGCCGTTGTCGGTGACGGTGACGCGCAGCACGTCCTGCGACCGATCGACGGTCCCCTCAATCACGATCTGCGGAGCGCCGGTGACCGGCGTGCACGCCTCGAGGGCGTTGCGGCACAGGTTGCTGAACGCCTGGCGCAGCAGCACCTCGTCGCCGTCGACCTGGCCGTACTCGCCGCGGACCGTGACGGCCCCGCCGCGGCTGCGCACCTCGCCGCGGATTTCCTCCGCCGCGCGTTCCGCGATCGCCCGCATGTCCACCGGCGCGACCACCAGCTCGGTCGGGCGCGCGAAGTTCAGGAAGTTCGTGACCACCTGCCCCATGGCGTCGGTCTCGTCGCGGATGCCCTGCACGAACGGGCGGAACTCCGGCGGCACCCGATCGAGGTCGAGCAGGCGGGAGTAGCCGTGGATCGTGGCCAGCCCGTTGCGGAACTCGTGCGCGATCCCGGCGGTCAGCTCCCCGAGCCGCGCCAGGCTGTCCTTCAGGCGCAGCTGCTCTTCCAGATCCATGACCTCGCTCAGATCCGTGAAGAGGCAGATCGCGCCGCGGAGCCCGCTGATTTCGTCGCGGATCGGCGAGACGCTGACGCCCAGGTGCGTGGCGCCGCCCGACTGCGGCATCTCCAGCGCCCGGCGGACGATCGGCCGGGCGGACCCGAGGCACTCCTCGATGACGTCGGCCAGCGGCGCGGCGTCGGCCAGCACCTCGCGGAAGGGGCCGCTCCATTCCGCCTCCGGCAGCCCGAGCAGCTTCCGCCCGGTCGGGTTCATGGTGCGGACGAGCCCGTCCTCGTTCACCACGAGGAGCCCCGAGGTGAGGTTGGCCACGATCTCGCTGCTCAGGCGCTCCGACGCCTCGGCGCGCGCCTTCATCGCCCGCTCCTTCGAGCGCAGCGTCGTCAGCGCATCCTCCATGGCGGCGGCCATGAAGGCAGTCTCGGTCCCCTCCGAACGGGCGTCGCGCGTGCTGGCCTTCGCGGCGGCGAAGAGCTTCAGGATGGCAAACGCCAGCACCGCCGCGAGCACCGCGACGATGACCGTGAGGCCGAGGAATAGATAGCCGCCGGAGCTGGACATGAGGCTCGCCCGCGCAGGATACAGGAGATAGGAGAAAGGAGGTAGGAGATAGGAGGTAGAAGGAGAGGAGGAAGAGGAAGGAGGAAGGAGGAAGGAGGAAGGAGAAGGAGGAAGGAGCACTCTTGTCTCCTTCCTCCTATCTCCTTCCTCCTTGTTACTGTGTCGGCCGCAGGAGCTGACGGAACGTCAGCGTGTTGACGTCGCGGAACATCGGCGTCCCGGGCGGCAGCAGCGACGGCGTCAGGAAGTCGCTGTCGAACGCCATCTCACGCGGGCCACGAGTGTAGGCATCGCCCTGACAGCACTTGAACGTCCCGGTCGCCTGCCGGCTGATGTAGAAGCTGACCATCGACCCGCGGTATCGCAACGTCGCGGGAGCGCTGTTCCAGTCTTCCAGCTGGCGGAGGAAGTTGTGCGCGCCGCCGTCGGACCCGAAGCTCGAGTCCGCGTAGGCGGGCTTCGGGAACGCCAGGCCCTTGCCGGAGACGAACGGCCACCCGATAGCCGGTCGTCGCCGCATCGCGATCCGCCGACGCGTTCGGGAACGTGAAGGAGCGAATGTCGTTCCAGGCGTTCGAGAGCAGCGTGACCGAGTCGGCGATGATGGCCGTGGCCGCATGCGCGCCGGTCGAGACGCTGGCAGCGGTGGCGTTGAAGTTCCCGTGCACGTAGACCGGGTTCTCCGACGCCACGGTCATGCCGGGCGTGATGATGTTGCCCTGCAGGCCGTTGACGAGCTTCAGCGCGCGGCGGAAATGGACGATCCGGTTGGCGCGGGCGATCAGCGCCCTGTTCGCGTCGACCGCCGTGGTCATGACCGAGTTGGGCCGCGCGGCCGCGTCAAACGGCGCCGCGCCGAGCGGGCCTTGCGGGAGGCTGCCGTAGACGTCCAGACGGCCGTTCGCGTTGAGGTCTTCCCCGACGTCGAGCACGTTGTTGGGCGGCAGGCCGGACGGGATGGCGGGATTGATGATGTCCTCCCAGCCGTACTCGCCCGTCTCGCACGGAACCGCGAGCGGCGCCGGACAGTCGGCGGCCACATTGCTCTTGTTGTTGCGGCGATCGGAGAAGTAGATGATGTAGCCGTTCTCGTTGCGGGTGAGCGTGCCGGTCGTGCCGATCTGACCCAGTATCCACCGCCGGAGGTTGTTCACGTCGAGCTCGACGTAGCTCATGATCCCGCCGAGAACCAGATCGGTATTGGTGATCCCGTCTCGCACGTTGCCTTCGCGCGGATCGTACAGCGCGTTCGGCCAGTAGTCGGTGGTCCGCGGGCTGACGTTGCCGGACAACGCCAGTCTCGAAGCCACAGGCCTTGTTCAGGTCGACGGCGGCGGCGCCGGTGGTCGATGGACGGGAACGTCCCGCACGCGCTGGAGCCGGATGACCGCGTTCGGATTGACGTCCGGCGCACGTCGGTGCCCGGACTGTTCCAGCGGCTCGCGATGGCGCCGGTGTTGATCGCCAGGTTCCGGCCCGCGATGCCCAGTCGCGAGGATCTCCTGCGTCACGTCGTACCACAACCCGTTGATGCGCTGCTGCTCGATCTTGATGAAGCCGCCGATGAGCGGCTGGTTAGGCGCGGTCTTGTAGACGTCGATCGGGAGCGTGTTCTCGGGGACGACCAGGGGAGACCAGCGGCGCACGCGGCGATCGGCGGACGCCGTGACAAGAGGCTCGCCTGCGGCGTAGCCGGCGGCGTACGCATTGGTCATGACGTTGAGATCCACCGGCGGGGCAGCCGCCGCGCTGTGCGGCAGCGTCGTCAGCTCGCGCTGCGGTGTCGGACAGGACGATGCGCAACGCCGCCAGGGTGTAGTAGCGCTGACCGTAGGTCAGCGCGGAGGTCACGTTCTCGTTCTGCACGGGGCGCCGGACGAGGTCGACCGGCTTCGCTCCGTACGCGACGAGCGGCAGCTCGAGCTTCTTCGCGCCGGTCCGGCCGTTCCGGATGTTGCTGCCATACGTGCCAACCGAGACCAGCGTCCACTTCGGCTCGTTCACCGACGACCCGATGGTGCCGGTCAGGCTGCCTTCGGTGCGCAGCAGATTGCGAAACGAACTGGGCGGCGGGGTGGGGTTCGTGCTGATCGTCAGGGGACCCGCACCGGACCGTCGTAGCCCGACGTCGTGATCAGCCCGTTGGGCAGGTGCGTGCGGACGATCTCCCCGAGCGCGGTGACGCGGTCGAACAGCGTCAGCGTCTCGCCGGTCCCGTTGGCGAGGTACAGGTTCGCGTTGGTGTGCACGCGGCCGCCGAACGCGAACGACTCTCCGGCGTGGAACGCGAGGTCGGTTTCCGAGAACATCCCGAACTGGAACACCGGGACGGCAATCGTCTGGAGGCTGCGGCGCATGCGCACTTCGGCGCCGCCGGTCGAGCGCGCCGTCGTCGTGATGTCGTACTGCGTGATGATGCCCTTGAAGCCCTGATACGGGCCGGACTTGATCTGCGTGCCGTTGACCGCATCGAGCGGCTTCGGGTTGCCGCTGGCGTCCGGCGTGAACGTCACGGTGTAGCCCGGCCCCCCGTTCGGCGCCACATACGTGAAGCCGTACACGGACGGCTGGGCCGCCGCCAGCGCGTTGACCTGCGCGGCGCTCGGCGAGAAGTCCACCGTGAAGAGCGTGGACAGGTCCGACGTCAGCTTCTCGAGGCCGGCGTGGGAGGCCGCGTAGGCCTGCGTCTGATCGCGATCGAGACCGCTCGCGCGGTTGTCGGCGACGATCGCGGCCACGAACCCGACCATCAGCACCGAGATCAGCATCATCACCATCATCACGGTGACGAGGGCCATGCCGTCCTGACCGCCGACGCGCGACGTCCGACCGATAAAGGCATTATTAAGGCGCATGATGTCTCTCAACCTCACTGGTATCTATCCACGAACGCCAGGCTCCGCAGGCTGATCTGCGTCTGGAGCCGGTTGCGAAGGAACTGGCGCGTTCCTTTCGTCGGGACGCGCGATCGCCCCGACAGCACGATGTTGACCTTCCGGATGTTGTTACGCGAGCACGGATTCGGCGCGCAGCGGCCGGTGCCGTTCTGATCCGCGACCGTCATCTTGACGCCGGCCGGGTTCGTCACGCCGTCGGCGAGGTCGTAGGAAACCTGCAGGTTCTCGATGTCGAAGGCGACCGTCGTCCCGAGGTTGTTGTTGAAGGCCACGGGATCGCCGCTGTTGAGCCGGCGGACGAGCCGCGGGCGCCCCGGGGTGGTCGTATTGTCGATGTAGTACGTGATCATCCGGACGCGCGTCGCGTTGGTCTCGAGGTTCGGCGGGACGATCGGCGCCGCATCGGACGGCGCGCTCGTGCGGTACTCGAACAGCGATCCGTCCGCCGCGGCGCTCCCCTGATTCAGCCGCAGCGAATCGTTGGTGTCGAAGAACACGGTCTGCCCGGTGACCCGCGTGACGTGCACCAGCGCGCTGACGCTGGCTTTCGTCAGCATGATGAGGTCGCCGGGGCGGATGTCGTCCGGCCCGTTGTTCGAGATGTTGGTGCCGCCGCCCGTCTGCCCCGCCGGAGGCGGGACGTTGCTGACCACCATGCTGCTGTTGCCGCCGGCGACGGCGGTCAGCGTGGTGATGTCCATGCCTTCGAACGCGCTGTCGGCCTGCAGCGTCGTGATGATGTCGGTCGCAATACCCGGGATGACCTGGGGTCCGAGCCCCGGGCCCGGGACGACCGCGGAGAACGAGGTCGCCGCCAGCCCGGCCGCCCCCGGAAGCGTCAGGTTCGTGCCGGGAGGCCCCGGCAGCCGGATCCCGAGTGCCCCGACGCCGTTGGGAATCATGATCACGCGGCCGGCGGGCAATCCCTGCCCGACCTGCAGCATGTCGCGCACGATCAGATCCATCGACGTCCGGAGGCCGTTGTTCATGTTCACCAGGAGCATCGCGCCGTCCGTCGCCTTGATCGCGTCGTTCATCGCCGCCATGGTCGCGCCGAGGATCACCGTCGTGATCGCCATGCTGACGAGGAGCTCGACGAGCGTGAATCCGCGCTCGTGCCTGCCGGTGTGCGATGTCCGGGGGACAGGGGCCCCCGGAGTAATCGTGACGCTCAGGTTCGACATGGAGGTACTCATGAAATGGACGACACGAACGTGGTCAGGGTGTACGAGCGCGTCGTGTTCTGGACCTGTGTAGGTGATGATGACCCGCACCTGCCTGAGCATCGGGTTCGGCACCGGCCAGCTCGGTGATGACGATCTCCCGCGTAAACGTGGTCATCGGCATCTCGACGTCGTCCGCGGTCCCGACTTTGTTGTCGGGGCCCGGTCCCGAGCATCGTTTCCAATCCGGTCACGCCCTGCAGGTCGTCGGCCGTGTTGACGAGGCCGTCCACGCCGGGCTTGCGGAGGCCCGTCGGGCCGTTGACGAACACGCCGCCGTGCGCCACGTTCTTGATCTGCGCAAAGGTGATGACGCGCGTGTCGCGCGCCGTGTGCACGCTCTCGACCGCCTCGCGCGCCTTCTCGCGGGCGATCAGGTTCGCCGACGAGCCGGCCAGGTTGCGAAGGCCCATCGCGAAGACCCCGGCGAGGCTGAGCAGCCCCGTCGCGAGGATGGCCATGGCAATCACCGTCTCGATCAGCGAGAATCCCGACTCGCCGTTCCGCCGCCGTTCGATCATCATGTCGTGCCTTTCTACTCGACCCATTTCGCACCATCCCATCGCCAGACCCGCATCATCCCGGTCGTGCCGAACACGGTGATGGCGCGGGCGCTGTTCCGATCGTTTGGAATCGCCAGAAACAGAGTCCCGTTCATGACGTCCCCGTTGGCGTCCACCAGCGTGCCTTCGCTCGTGAACATCCGCGTCGCCGATATCCCGAACGAGATGGCCGACGGATTCCCGAACGCGTCCGGCGTATCCGTGGGGATGGGCTTCAGGAACTGCACGCGGTTCTCGAACTGCACCGTCCGGAGCACCGTGGTCCCCGCCGGGATGTTCTGGCGCGCCGTCTGAATCACGTCGGTGCCGAGAAACCGGATTTCCACGTTGCGCCGCTGGCTGATCGCCGTCTCGCGCGCGGTGCGCATCGTTTCGACCGCCACCGTGATCCCCGAGTCGGCGCGTGCGGTGCGCAGGAACGACGGGAAGAGCGCGAAGGCCATGCCGGTCAGGGTGCCCCCGATCGCCACGACCATCAGGATTTCGAGGAGGGTGAACCCTCGTTCGTCGGTCAACGCAGAGTTTTTGATTTTCATAACAGCGCTCGGGCGGCAATGAAGCAAGGGGTATACCACAGGTATATAACGCCTTTTGCTACAACGAGTTAGGGAGACAAAATAGACGAAATTTCGTTGCCGGGGTGTGAAGGCGGTTTTGTCAAAATGGTACGCACCCTAACGGATTTGCAAGAAAACCCGCCTGCGGACCTGCTTCCGACTCGACCGTTTGCTCAATAGAACGCGAGGTACCAGTCGAGAATCGCACCGCCGGCAAGGGAGGCGACCAGGGCGCCAAGGGCCAGAAACGTGCCGTAGGGCAGCGCGTATTTCATGCCGCCCCGCCTGGCCATGATGACGAGGAGCCCGATGAGCGACCCCGCCAGCGACGAGAGCACGAGGGTCAGCAGCACGAGTTTCCAGCCCAGGAACGCCCCCACCATGGCCAGCATCTTGACGTCCCCGCCGCCCATGCCTTCCTGACCGGAGTATCGGTAGTACCGCCTCTCCGACTAGCCACAGCACCCCCCCGCCCACCACCGTGCCGATGAGGGCGTCCAGGAGCCCCGGGGGGAGCACGGTGCTCGAGATGAGGCCCAGGAGGATGCCCGGGAGGGTGATCACGTCGGGGAGCAGGTGGTGCTCCAGATCGATGGCGAACAGCACCACCATCGCGCAGGCAAACACCAGCCGCGGAACCAGGAGGGGGGTCCATCCGAACACGACCCCGTGCAGCACGAACAGGGCCATCGTCGCGACCTCGATGGCCGGGTAGCGGATGGAGATCGGGCACCCGGCACTTCCGGCACCGGCCGCCGAGAACGGCGTAGCTCGCCACGGGGATGTTGTCGAACCAGCGCAGGGCGTATCCGCAGCTCGGGCAGCGCGAGCCGGGGTGGGACAGCGATTGACGGAGGGGGATGCGGTGGACGCAGACGTTGAGAAAGCTGCCGACGGCAAGGCCCAGAACGACCAGGATGACCAGCTGCGGGGGATCGAGGTTCACTGGAGCCGCCGCGGTGTCGGTCTCGGGCATCGGGAACAGCGAAGACTGCGGCGAGACCGTCACCCGGCCGGTGGCCGGGTCCAGGTCGAAGGGGGTCCCGGTCGGGTCCGCCGGCACGCGCGTGAGCGCCCGCTTCCCGATGAGCGCGGACCACGAGTAGGGCTCGCCGGCCGCCGGCGGGTGGCGCTGGACGATGGCGGTCAGCTGATCGATCTGGTCCAGCGCGTACAACTGCACCAGCGCGCGCTCGGCGCTGCGCCGCAGCCACGCCTCCTCGGACTTCAGGATCTGCTGCCACATGAACCGGGCCGCGGCGCGGTCCTGCCCGCGCGACAGCATCGACGCGGCCAGCGGCGTCGAGCCAGTTGGGCGCGCCGGGCTGCTCGGCGGCGCGCCGGAACCATGTGGCCGCGGACTGAAAATCGTGCATGCGCCAGTAATACACGAACCCGATGTCGTGGTAGTACTGCCACTTCTGCGGCATCGCGACGAGCGCCTTGCGCAGGAGCGCCACGGACTGGTCGGGACGTCCGGGCCCGCCGGGATACCCTTCGCTCAGGAAGATCGCGCCGAATCGGTACGCGATGTTGAAGTACGGATCCAGGGTCGTCGTGAGGTCGAGCAGCGGATAAAGCAGCTGGTACTTCGCCCCGGCAACCGGGCCGGTCAGGCGATCGCCGCCGTAGTGCTGGAGCGCGCGGATCCAGTAGACGTCGGCGGCCAGCGCGTCGAAGCCGAGGACGATCCGCTTGAGCGCCTCGCCGGACCGGACGTAGAGGATCCGCCGGTGCTCCTGCTCCTCGCGCGGATACCAGCGATCGCGCAGGATCTGCAGCGAGATCGCCCCGCCGAGCGCCACGCACGCCGCCAGCCCGACGAGCACCTCGCGGCCGCGCACCCTCATTTGAAGTCCCGGCGCGAAAAGATGAAGGTCGCGACGAGCAGGAGCGCCGCGATGTAGGCCAGGCCGTACGCGACCGTGGTCGCCATGTACCCGGCCGTCACCGGCAGGCCGTGCACGACCTCGGTCTTCACGTCGAACGCGGACAGATCGGGGATCACGTGGTAGACGCCGCGCGCGAGCCACACCGCGGGCCTGGAGTCGACGATGCGATCGAAGTTCTTCAGGTCCGCGTTGAAGTGCCCCGCGACGTAGAAGCCGAAGGTCAGCGCGGCGGAGAGGATCGGGGTCGAGAAGGTCGAGAAGAACAGCGCCAGCGCCGTGATCAGCATCAGCTCGATGAAGATCAGCAGGAGCGCCTTGAGGAGGGCCGGGTCGGTCCCCGGGGCGTCCCAGCTCGAGCGGATCGCCGGCGTCGTGGTCCACGACATGTAGGCCAGGAGCACGTACAAGGCCACCGCCATCACCGTCACGTTGACCGCGAGGGTCAGCACCAGCCCGGCGTACTTGCCGGCGATGAACTGCGGACGGCTCACGGGCTTCGACAGCAGCGCGTAGATGCTGCGGCGCTCCACCTCCTTCGAGACCAGCCCGATCCCGATGAAGATGGCGATGAACAGGCCGAAGATCGACGTGGCGGCCAGCCCGAGATCCTTGATGATCTTCACGTCCTGCCCTGCTGTCAGCTGTCCCAGCAGGTACGAGGAGGAGATCAGCAGCACCGCGAAGAGGACCAGGTTGTACAGCACGCGGTCGCGCACGGATTCGCGAAAGACGTTGACGGCGACGGTCCGGATGGCGCGCACCCTAACCCTCAGCGCCTTTCGGGCCGCGCGCGCCCGGCGCCCACGTCCTTGACGTGCTGCAGGAAGTAGTCCTCGAGCGTGTCGCGCATGGGGTTCAGCGAGACCAGCCGCGCGCCGGCGGCCGTGAGCTCCGACAGGATCCGATCCGGCGACTGATCGAGCGACAGCTCGAGCGTGTAGCGTCCCGGAGAGATCTCGGTTGCGCGGCGCGGTGACGGCCTGATCCGTGCGAGGACCTCGGGGGTGAGGTCCGACACGACGAGCTCCCATCCGCGCACCTGGAAGGCCAGGATGTCGGACAGCAGGCCCGTGGCCGCCAGCCGGCCGCCGGCCACTACCGCGACCCGCCGGCACATCGCTTCGGCGTCGGCGAGGATGTGGGAGCTGAAGAACACGGTTCGTCCCTGATCGCGCAGCTCGAGAATCAGCGCGCGGACGTCGCGCCGGCCCAGCGGATCGAGCCCCGACATCGGCTCGTCGAGGAAGATGACGTCCGGATCGTTGAGGAGCGCCTGCGCGATGCCGACGCGCTGGATCATGCCCTTGGAGAACTTCCGAAGCTGAAGGCGGCGCTCGGCGCCAATCCCGACGCGGTCGAGCAGCGCGCCGACACGCTTGCGGCGGTCCGCGCCGGCATACCCGAACAGCTGCCCGAAGTAGTTGAGGAGCTCTTCCGCGGTGAGGTAGTCGTAGAAGTAAGGGTTCTCGGGGAGGTAGCCGATCCGCTGCCGCGCGGCGACGTCGCCGACCGGCCGGCCGAGAATCTCGGCGCGTCCGGACGTCGGATAAATGAGCTGCATGAGCAGCTTCAGCGTGGTGGTCTTGCCCGCCCCGTTCGGTCCGAGAAAGCCGAACACCTCTCCCTGCTCGATGTCGAGCGTCAGACGGTCGAGCGCACGGTACGGGCGCGAGCGCCAGAAACCGATTCGGTAGTCCTTGGTGAGCTGCTCGATTCGGATAGCGGGAGGCATAGCCGGGGCGTCACGTCCGTTACTTCGCGCGCTTCAACTCCACGTCGATGAGCGCGTCCATGTAGTTGGCCGGGATGATTCCCGCCAGCATCTTGTGGCCGTTGATGAAGAAGGTCGGCGTGGAGGTCACGCCGAGCTGGCCGCCCAGGGTGGCGTCGGCCTTCACTTCCTCGAGCGCGTTGGCGTAGCCTCCGTTGAAGTCCGCGACGCCGCCGATCGACCGGGCCGCATCCCGCACGGACGCCGGCGTCAGCGTCGTCTGGTTCTGGTAGAGCCAGTCCGTCATCTGCTCGGCTTTGCCGTTGGCGCGGGCCATGACGACCGCGGCCGCCGCTTCACAGGCGGCATAGTGGTTTCCGGCCAGCGCGTTCGTGTTGCACTCCCCTTCGAGCGGAAAGTGCTTGAACACGAAGCGGACCTGGCTGTTCCCGGCATATTTCGCGACCACGCCGCGGTAGGTCTCGTGCCCCAGCCGGCAATGCGGGCACTGGAAGTCGCTGAAGCCGACGATCGTCACCTTCGCGCCGTCCGAGGGGATCGGGAGCGTGACCGCGGGCTGCACCATCCACCATTTCTCGAGATCGGCGCGCTGCTGGGCGGTCAGCGGCTCGATGGGCGCCGGGGCAGACGACGTGACACGGGGCGCCTCCCGGGGGAAATACGCGATGACCGTCCCGGCGCCGGCGACGAACAGGAGCGCGAGCACGAGCGCGATCGGGCTCGACGAGAGCGCGCGCAGATCCCGCGGCGCGCGCCGGGGCAGCGTCGTCATGGGGAACGTCGTGGCGCCGCCGGACACGACGAACACGCCGATCACCGCGACATACGTGATCGCGCACAGCAGGCAGAACGTCTTCAGCTGAAAGTACGACGCCCAGCCGAGATACAGGACGAAGGCCAGGCCCACCGTGGACAGCGCGAAGATGTAGGCCGGGATCGACTCCCGGGTGGTCGGACGACTGGCGCCCGCCGACGCCGGCCAGCAGCAGGATCAGCACGAAGAAGAGCACCCCGGCCAGCGCCACCGGCACGCCCCAGGAAGCTGCCGTAGGCGCTCAGGTAGGCTTGCGTGCAGCTCACGGTCGGGTTGACGTCGCAGAAGCTGGAGTAGCCCGGGTCGGTCATCAGCTTGTAGTGGACGTAGCTCGACGTGGAGGACGCAGCGAGCCCGAGCGCGGCGAAGGCCAACAGCAGTTTGCGGCTCAGTGGGGTCATGCGGGACTCTCAGTTGTAACGCGCGCCGGGCGGATGGGTCAAGGGGTCGGGCCGAAGTTCACAACCGCCAACCCCCAACTGTAACGTCTTCGCTGTCCCTGAACAGGAGATCAGGAGATGAGGAGTTTTTTGGTTTCAAGAATGAATCTCCTGACCTCCTGACCTCCTGTTTTCTTGGTCTACTTGGTTTCTCTACCGTGGCCCGGCGCGCCGGTTTCGGGCATGTTGGCGGTGAAGGTCGCCTCGTCCTCGTAGATGACCCGATCCGTGTTCGTGCCGAAGAAGCGGATGCCCGACAGGCCCGGGCGCTCGGGATCCGCGGTTACCTGGTAGGTCACCACGGGGTTCAGCCCGGTGCAGGTGAGCCCCGTGTCGGTGACGACGGTCCCGCCCATGACGTAGGTGTAGCCGCCCTTGAGAAGGGGGTCGGCGCCCAGGTCAGGGCTCAGGAAGCCCTGGCCGGTCGTGGGCATCGGGGTGACGAGGCTCGCAAGGGTGGGCGCATAGCGCTGGTTGCCGCATGCCTGCGCGAAGGCGAACTGCGCCTGGTTGATCGCCTGCAGGGTCGCCACGGCCGAGGCCTCCCCGCCGCGCACGCGCGCGCTCCGGTAGAGTCCCATCGCCGTCGCGGACAGCACGCCGACGATCGCGAACACGATCAGCAGCTCGATGAGCGTGAAGCCGCGTGCGTCCCGCATGTCCCTACATTACCAAAACCAAAAAAAAGCGCCTGCGGCCGCGGCGAGCGAGCGGAGCGAGTCGAGCCGCAGCGAGTGGGGGTGCCCGCCTCCGCTGGTCGTGAAAATTGCGAAGACCAGCTACGGCGAGGTCTCGCCGTAGCGCGCATGAGACCGTTAACGCGCGGAGGCGGAGGGCCCCGCGAGCAATAAAAAAAGGGATGCCCGAGGTGGGCATCCCTTTTCGGAGAACGTCGAGCGAGCTATTGGATGGGCGTCGTGCCGGCGACACCGCCCGCCGGGTCGAAGAAGATCGTGCCGGCCGCTGCCGTGTTGAAGCCGCGCGAACCGGTCGAGGCGCTCTGCGGAGCCGCGGTCGCGGTGTAGTCGGTGAACGTGCCGACGCACGTTGCAGTCAAGCGGTCCGGCGACGGCGTTCGGGATCATGTCCACGACGTAGCCGCTCTTGATCACGCCCGTGCCGACCACTGACGTGGCGGGCACCTGCGAGGTGTCCATGTCCGGGGAGATGAATCCCTGGGTGCTGCCGGGGCAGGAGTTGCCGAGAATGTCGAGCACTCGCCGCGTATCCGCCCTGACCGGCTGCCGACGAGTACCCCGCCTGCGCGGTGTTGATGGCGCGCATCGACCCGATGGCCGACGCTTCGTTGCCGGACATGCGGGCGCGGAGCAATCCGGGAACCGCGATGGCCGCGATGATGCCGATGATCGCCACGACGATCAGCAGCTCAATAAGTGTGAAACCCTTCTGGTTACGAACTTTCATGTGTCTCTCTCCTGGTAAGAAATCGATGGGCCGCTTGGAACTTGGTTCAGTCGGTCTGCGTGATACAGCGGCCGACGCGAGCTATTCAGCAACGGCGGTGCCACTGCGGGCTGACTGGGCTGGAGTGACGGCAAAGGTTTATTTTCTGTCGTTTAATGCCTGAGATACAGATCGGGTATCCGCACACGAGCTGACATTTTTTGGCCGAGGACCAATTTCTGTCAACGAGGGGTGTCAGGAAGTGTCAAGCGCACACGAGCAAGGGCCGCGGCTCAGCTTCCCAGCCGCGGTAGGGGCCGCGCGCTGCACTTCGCTCCGCGCGGTAGGGCCATCATTGACATTGGACTTTCTGGCGTGCCCGACGGTTGGTGCAAAGGGGCCGCGCGCTACTTCGCTCCGCGCGGTAGGGCCGCGGCTGACTTTCGCTGGCCGCGGTAGGGCGGGCTCGCTTCGCTCGCCGTAGGGGCCGCACTCGCTGCGCTCGTGCGGTAGAGGCCATCATTGATATTGGACTTTCTGGCGGGCCCGACGGTTGGTGTAAAGGTCAACTCACCGCGCCGTAAGGTAGTAGTCGCGTACAACGCCCTGCTGATCTCTCAGTCAGAGACGGGAATCGAGCGAAGGCGATTTCCTGCAAGGTAGTAGATCGCTGCGGACTTCTCGCAGAACGACATCAGGATGCCGGGGTGCGTCAGGCGGACATCCTTGCCCGTCTCCCGGTGACGCACGATGCCCGGCGCCTCCAGCTCGATGACGACTGACGAAGGCAGGTAGTCCGTATACCGGCGCACGACTCGAGGCTTGAGGTCGCCTCCACCGTCGCCGACAAACATCACGAATGCGAACTGCGCCTCTCGCAGCACCTTGCCCTGCCACGGGGTTTCCTTCCCCGTGTACTTCAACATCAACAACACTCCGAAGTCCTGCCGGCCATCCCCGTTGAGATCCGTCGCGACCAGCCCCGGGCTCTTGCCGCGCGGGCCGCAGGAACTCGCATCGACATCTGCCGGACGCACGACCGCTGCTCCAGCGTGAAAGCGCTCGATCGCGCCGGCCAGATCGGTCGGTTGCTCTGCCGATTGCACCATCCCGGCGGAGAACAACAGCGCGATCGTCAATGCGGCCATTCGTAGTCCGGTGATGTGACCCGAGCCAATCAGTGCTGGATGCCGACTCGTTCCCAGATATTGACCATGACGACGAACGCGAAGAATGCGGCGATCAGGCCGATGAGAAGGGCGATCGGGATACTCCCAATCGGCTTGGACTGGCCGGCCGCGAGCGCCACGCCGTCGCCGTGGCGCACGAGAACGCCCATGAGCACCACGGCCCCGGCGAGCCAGACGACGAGCGAATAGACCGGGTCGCCCAGCACGGGAGTCGCGAGCGCGGCGAGCGCGGACACGACAAGGTAGACGAGGCTGGCGCGGGTCGAGAATGGGAGGAAATTCACTGCGCTGATACTCGGGTCATCTCGAGCCGCGCGTTTTGAAGATTGAGGATCTGGCGCTCCTGACGCGGCGAGATCACATCGTCCGGGATGTCGCGCAAGGAGATGGGGATGTCGCGCTCGTCGAGGAGAAACATGACGCCGGGTATCCGCTCGAACCAGATGAAGTAGCCGCTGTCGGTCGGGTCTAGCCGGGCGCGGCCGTACGCTTGCTGCGCGCGTCCCAAGGTCACGCCAGGACCTATGCCTTCCTTGGTGAGGCACTTTTCAGAGCTATCGATCAGGAACACGCGATCGGCATGCAGCTCGATGACCATGGCGGGTCTGCCGCCGGCCGCAACGGCCGCGCGCGATCAGCTTTGGATGGCCCGGCTTGGCTTCCTCGCTGACGGAGTATCGAGCCGAGAGTTGCGCGATGACGTCCGCCTTCGACGCCCCGATCCGAACACCCGCGATACCGTCTCCCTCAATCCGGCATTCTTCAGCGCGCGCAGCACAGGGCGCGACGAGCAAGGAGGCAAAGACAGCAACCGTACCTCACTCTTTTAGGTCTCACTTTGAGTTCATGCTGAAATCGCTGAAGGCCGTCACTTCGGACCGATGTCTGGAGGCGCACCGCGAGGATGCTCATCGACACTGTCGCTGGTTCGCACTTTCACTTGAACTAAAGACGAATCAGAGAAAGTGAGATACATGTACCAGTTCATCAGGTACCAGTTCTGGGGACCAGGTGTGTACGGCGTTGTAATCACCCAAGATTCAGAACTCAACTTAAAGAGCTTCAGCCGATCGTACCGCGGTGAACGAGCCAGATGCTCCACAGACAGTTGCGTCGAGCCCAGTCCGATAGAACTTCGAAAATGAAGCAATTGCTCGTTGGCGGCGTCGTCCCGATGCCAGTCACAAGCAATTGTTCCAAGAAGAAGCAGGCTGCAAAGCGCTGTGCCGAACGTTCTGCGCTTCACAGTCATTTGTTTGGTGTGTCAGTTCTTCGATTGAGGGGTTTCTGCTTCGCGACTGTGGCGGTCAGATGTTGAATGGGAGTTCAGCCGCTCAGGAGATCCTCTCAGGACCAAAACACTCTTGATCTCCTGTCTCCTGTTCTCCTGTTTTGATCTTCTGTAGGG
>CAWGAS010000019.1:0-183678 GCA_963820645.1 uncultured Acidobacteriota bacterium
GCCTTCTAAGCCGGTGGTCGCAGGTTCGAGTCCTGCCGGGCGCGCCAACTCTCGATCCAGGTTGGCCCATCCCGAGGCGCGCCGAAGCAACCCCTCGATAGGCGAAGGCGGGCCGGGCGCGCCAACCTTCGCTCACGCTTGGCAACGGCACGTGAGTCACGGTTGGCAAGTCATGCGAAGGTTCTGGCCCGAGCGCGCCGTAGTTCGCTGTCGATCAGGCGAACGAAGGTGGGCCGGGCGCGCCAGCCTTCGTGCGCGTACGATCACGTGCGAGCTACGGCTGGCAGGCCATCCGAGCACGCCACTTATTGCTGCGACGACTGACGATCGATGAGCTGCGACTTCGGCGTGTGGTATCCGGACAGGCGCTTGACCGACGCGGAAGCCGGCGAGCGATACGTACGGCTTTGCGATAGCCAAGTCGAAGGCGAGGTTGTTGAGGATCCGGCCGTCGGAGCGTTCTATACGGAACTCACACGGCTGCATCCGGAGATCGACGACGTACCTGAGGATCGCATCGACGACACGGAGTACTGTCCTTGGTCTGTGGCAATGGACAGATCAGACGGCCACGTCATCATGGCCTGCGTGTGGTCGCGGGCCGATTACGTCCGACAGCTCGTGCGAGATCTGGCTCGGAAGCACGGGCTCGCTGTCTTTGATCCACAGGAAGGTCGCGTCTTCTATCCGAGCGACGGAATGAGTGCGCCGGCACCCAAACGACCGTGGTGGAAGGCGTGGACGTGACGTCGAAAAAGTGTTTCGCAGCTCAACCGGGGTGTTAGCCGGACCAAACGATGAATTCACGTGAGAAGCAGCGCCGCATGGAACTCCGACGTGTCAGTGGGACGCGGACGGTACGAAAGCCTGCGGCGCGATCGCAGACGTCGGGAGCGGCATCTTACTTGATCGCGCATGCCTGCTTCGACTGCCGTGTGTCGATGAAGCGCGTGCCCGAAACCGTGGGTTCTTCCCCCCGATGTCCTTCATGCGGAGGGTGCTCCTACGAGATGGGCCGGTCGTTTCGTGCGCCGAAGAGGACCGACCAGGAACAGTGGGACAAGGTCCGAGTGCTCTTCGCATACGGGTTCCGCTTCTTCAGTTATCGATCCCATCCGAGGGCGCCGCGCCTCCCTGAGCGCCTCCGAGACGTCCGGGCGTTCTTGAAGGCGAATCCCCAGCATCCATTTCGTGTCGGTCCGATCGAAATGGTCTTGCTCGAGCGTCGGCGCCGGCGGACCGTTCGTTGAGGCCTTTACGCAGGCGATCGTCAACCTTGCGCAGGCGACGACGGCGCATTAGGTTGTTCTCGAGCCACGAGAGCAGGCAGAAGCCACGACAGTGATTTTTAGCCTTGTATGGAGGACTTCAGATGAGACGCGCAGTCCTGCCGGTCGTCCTCCTGTTGTTGCTGGTTGCAGCCTACGAGCGCGGGCTGGACAGTCAAGGCGGACCGGTACACCAACTCGCACCGGGGGTCTTCACCCGCCTGGGCGACAAGGACGTGCGCCAGCCGGCGAACACCAGCTGGGTCGAGTTTCGGAACTTCGTCGTCGTCATCGACGCGAACACGCCCTGGGGTATCCGCGCCGCACTGGCTGAGATCAAGAAGACCACCAGCAAGCCGATTCGCTACGTCTTCGATACGCACTATCACTGGGATCACACGCAGGGCAACAGCATCCTGGCAGACGAGGGCGTCACCGTCGTGTGCTCACAAGACTGTGCGAGCGAGCTGGCCGTCAAGGGCAAGGGCGAGTGGGATCAGATGAGCAAGCGGACCGACCAGTACAGCCTGGCCCCGTATCGAATGGAGCAGCCGTCGCTGGTGTTCGGAGACTTCATGGCGATCGACGACGGCGAGCGGCGCCTGGAGCTGCGGCGGGTGGGTCCGGCGCATACCATCGGGGACGCGGTGGCGTTCCTTCCCAAGGACGGCATTCTCTTCACCGGCGACCTGTGCGTGAACTGGCGGTTCGGGAACAACGTCGGCGACCGCGACGCGGACCATCCGCACTGGGTGCAGGTGCTGAACGACCTGGCCGGATGGAACGTGAAGGCGGTGGTGCCCGGACATGGGGGTGTGGGCACCGTCGAGACGCTCCGGGCCCAGAGCGCCTTTCTCGACGACCTCTGGAAGCAGGTTGCCGCCGGCAAACGTGCCGGAAAGACGGCCGACCAGCTCGTGAAGGAAGTGGACCTCTCGAAGCACGGCGATTTCGCCGCCGACGCGCAGCAGAACCAGTCCGCGATCCGGCAGGTATTTCGGAAAGCGCCAGGTTAGCCGACCGTCAACGTAGTTGTCGCCCGACTCGTGCCAGAGGCGGAGGCAAAGATGAGACTGTTCATCGGAATTCTTTTGGCCTCGGCAATGACGAACACCACTGTCGGTGCCCGGGTCGCTGCGCAGTATGTCGATCTGAACGCCAAGGTCAGCATCGAGTACAGGGCCGCGCGCGCCCAGGACGTGTTCCGCGTCCTCGCGAGGGCTGGCTCTCTCAAACTTGAGGTCACCGAAGAGGAACTACTGCCGGTGACCGTCACATTGACAAATGCCCGGCTTAGAACCGCACTTGATGCGGTATGCGAAAACGCTGGCTGCCAGTGGTGGGTAGATGGCTCTCCGGCGGTTTTGAAGGTGCAGCCTGTCGCCGCGCCAGCTGGTCTGGAACTGCAGTCGGAGTTGTCGATCCATTTAGCCGACGTAGCTATCCAGCAGGCATTGCGCACCGTAGCGTCGCACCTGAATGTCACGCTGGTGCTGCACGGGCAATTGGAGAAGAAGAACATTTGGTTGTCGGTGGAGCGGGGCCCTATTCACACAGTTCTGGACATGCTGTGCCGGCAGTCATGCACCTGGAACCTGGACACGCAGCGCCGACAGCTGGTTGTTGTGGTGAAGTAGGACACCGATTCGACGTTCTACGCAGCGGGACGCTAGAATCGAAACTTGTAGGTCCACTTCGCCAGCAGCATCCGGTTGCGAGGTGCCAGATTGGGCCGATCGAAGCGATCCCTGATCTCGTCGTACACGAGATAGATTTCGCTGCCTGGCCGGTACTCCCAGCCCACCAGGACATTCGCCGACACCTTCTCGTCGAGGTCGTTCCACTGGATGTACGACTTCACGAACAGATCGGTCGTGAACGCGTACAGGACACGGTTGCTGAGCGTCGTCGTGTCGAAGGCGCCCTCGGGGTGATCGACCGTGTTGTGCGTATAGATGAGGTCGACCGACAGATTGGCCGTCGGGTGGACGTTCGTCGAAAACAGCAACTGCCTGCGTTCTCCACCCCAGTAGTCAATCAGGCTGTAGCTCACGATTCCCGAGACGGGTCGGCTGGCGTTGCTCTCGAAGGTCAAGTCGTGCGACCGATTGGTGTAGTCGCCGGGCTGAATGGTGATCGGGCCGACCGGGAAGGGAACGGAGATTCGTTCCCTGGCCGGAACGTAGGAATAGCCAATCCTGTCATTGGACTCGAGGGTCAGCTTTGCCCCGGCCGCGCCACGCCTTCCGAGGAAGGCGTGGTCGTAGAACGCATCGTAGACCATGGATCCGGAGTAGATGACGTTCCGCACACGCTTCCGGTTGATCCATTGCGTGTAGCCAGCCTCGACGGAGGAGCGCCGGAGATCGTTCTGCGTCACGAACCCCATCTCCGGGACGAAGTCGGGACCGACCGCGTAGTAGCGGACGTCTGCCACGATGTCCCGCTTGGAGAACATCAGGCGCCCGATTCCGAGGCTGTCACTCTTGACGCCCGCTGGATTGAAGGTGTGTGCCAGCAGCACCTCTCCCTTCAGAGAAGGACTGAACCAGAAGTTGCCGTCGAGACCCGCCAGCCGGCTGAAATCGGTACTGCTGCTCTGGTTGCTGGTGACGATGGCGCCGATGCTGCTGTTGGTGAACAGGTTGCGCTTGACCCGGATCACGCTGTAGTTCGTCGACGGCACTGGCACGGTGGACCCGGCGGGCAGCGACAGGTCGGCGCTCTCGGTCTGCACGTTCATCACGCCCACTGAATACGGTCCCACTCGACCCGAGAGCTTGCCCGCAGCCAGAATCGGCACTTCCTGCCCGTCGGACAGGCCGATCCGGCGACTGTAGAACATCATCATCTCTTGTTCGAGGCCAACGCTGAACAGTCCGGCGTCCTCCAGGAAGAAGTCCCTCTTCTCCGGAAAGAAGAGCGGGAATCGTGTGAAATTGATCACTTCCTGATCGGCTTCCACCTGCGCAAAGTCGGTCCGGATCGAGACGGTCCCCCGAAGGTTCGGCGTGAAGTCGTAGAGGATGTCGCCTCCGATGTTGAACCGGGGATCCGATGACGTGGGCCGGTAGCTGCGCTCTCCGCCGCCGAGCACGTAGGGCTCCGCTTCCCACCTGGCGTAGGCCGCATCGGTCCGTATGCCGATCAACTGGCCGAAGCGCTCGGCCCGCCAGGTCGCACGACCGCCCAGCCACCTCGGGATCGGTGCCCAGTAGTCCGACTCCTGTTTGCGCCGAATGGCGCGACTGAGTTGTAGTCCCCAGGTCATCGGCTGGTCGCCTCCGAACCGGAGCGTGGAGAAGGGAATCCGGAACTCGGCGGTCCAGCCGGCGTCGGTCACCTGCGTCTTGACCTGCCAGATGCCGTTCCACGCCGTGTTGTACGACCGCGCATCGGTGACGATGCCGTCGCGGCGGGTTCCCAGGGAGTTCGTCGAGAAGTAGTAGAAGTTTCGATGATCGTGGTAGGTGTCGAGGTAGATCCCGACGTAGTCGTCGTTCGAGAGAGGCGCATCGCGCCGCATGTCCAGGGCGATGATCCCCTTCGGATTGGCGTCGTGGCAGATGATCCCGAAGTAGAGTGCCCGATCGTCCTGGACGACACGGACTTCGGTATCCTCGGTGGCCGGGACCCGGTCGAGGGGCGCGTACTGCCAGAACCGTGTGGCCGGCACGGCGTGCTGCCACACCGCCTCGTCCAGAATCCCGTCGACCTTGATTGACTCGCCGCCGGGTATGACGTGCACGTTCAGCTGGTCTGGCGTCGGGAGGTCTGAGCGGCCTTCATCCTGCGCCCACACCGTCGCTGGCAGGACGCTGGTCAGAGCGAACAGAACCAGGACGCCCGGAAGTGCGAGGGGCCGACGGGCACAGGATGGACCGTTGTCGTGCGAGGAAATGGCCTCGTGCGGTATCACGGAGATAGGTGAATGTGTCACCTGGCCCCGACGTGCTGCATGGCGCGCTCGAACGCGGCGGCGGCCGCGGACGGGTCGCTGAGCGCCCGGCCGCCGCCCTGCGCCAGGTGCCGCTTCCCGCCGCCATGTCCATCCATGACCGGCAGCACGGCCTTCAGGATGTCGTTGGCGTTGACGCGGTCCGCCAGGGCCTCCGGCACGGTGATGACGAGGCTGCTCTTGTCGCCCCTGTTGGCGATCAAGCCGACGACGGCGTTGAGCGAGGCGGAAGCCTGGAGCGCCGCGGTACGCAGCGCCTCGGGCTCGGCATCGACCTCGGCGAAGACGAACGGCGTGCCGTCGGCCGTCATCCGCACCTGCGAGCGCAGCGCGTCGGGCTGCACGCCGCGCGCCGCCGGCGCGGCGCCCGCCTTGGTCGCGCGTTGCAGCACGCGCGCGAGCTGCGCCTCGACGGCCTCGGGCGCGACGTTCAACCGGGACGCGACGGCCTCGAGGATCGCTTCCTGGTGCTGGCTGTGCGCGAGTGCGTCCTGCCCGGTCGCCGCGACGATCCGCCGCACGCCGCTGCCGACGCTGCCCTCCGACACGATGCGAAACATGCCGATGTCGCCGGTCGCACGCACGTGGCTGCCGCCGCACAGCTCCGTGGAAATGCCCGGGAAGCCGACCATCCGGACGCGCTGGCCGTACGTCTCGCCGAAGAACGCGAGCGCGCCGCGCTGCACCGCGTCGGCATACGTCGTCTCCTCGATGACGGTCGCGACGTTCTGGCAGATGAAGTCGTTCACGAGCTGCTCGACCGCGTGCCGCTCGTCGGCCGAGAGCCGGTCGCCGTGCTGAAAGTCGAACCGCAGCCGCCCGGGCTCGACCCGCGAGCCCGCCTGCTGAACGTGCGTGCCGAGCGTCGTGCGCAACGCCCGTTGCAGCAGGTGCGTGGCGGAGTGGCTCGCACGAATGCGCCGCCGATGATCCGGATTCACGCGCAGTTCGACGGTATCGCCGGTCCTGAACGAGCCGGCGGCCACGGTGCCGATGTGGGAGACGTAGAGGTCGCGCCGCCTGACCGTGTCACGCACCTCCACGCGCGCGTCGCCCGCGACGATCTCTCCGCGGTCGCCGATCTGCCCGCCGGACTCGGCGTAGAAGCTGGTCCGATCGACGACGATCTCGACGTCGTCGCCGGCGGAGACCACGTCGCGGGGCTGACCGTCCACGAGCGCGGCCTGGATCGTTCCCTGGACGGTGAGATCCTGTTCGCCGAGGTACTCGGTCGGCGTCGCGAGACCGTCGAGCGAGGCGTAGTCCGCCGCGGCCTCGGCGGCGCCGCGCGACACGTCCTGGTGACGCGCGAAGGCGTGCTGGAAGCCGGCTTCGTCGAGCTCGCCCCCATGCTCGGCCACGAAATCCCGGATGATTTCGATTGGCAGGCCGTAGGTGGCAAACAGGGACAACGCGTCGGCGCCGGAGACACGGAAGCCGCGCTGGCTGGCAAGAGCGCCGAGCCGCTCGAGGCCGTCGGTCAGCCGCAGCGAAAATGCGCGGCGTTCCGCGTTGAACGTCTCCACGATGCGCGACCGTCCTTCCACGAGACGGGGATGGTCGGCGCCCATCTGCTTGATCAGGGTGTCGAGGGGCTCCTCGATATTGAAGTCCGGCACGCCTCGACGAGTCGTCAACGCGATGCACTTGCGAATGAGCCGGCGCGGAATGTAGCCGCGTCCGACGTTGGACGGTGTGGCGCCGTCCGCGACGGTGAAGCTCACCGCCCGGAGGTGGTCGGCAATGACCTTGGCATCGCGCACCACCCGAGGGTCGCCGCCTCCGCCGATCTGCTGGAGGATGGTCTCGAACAGCGGCTTGAGACGGTCCACTTCGTAGACCGAATCCAGCCGGTTGAGGTTCATCACCATCCGTTCGAGCCCGGAGCCGGTATCGACGCTGCGCAGCGCCAGGCGCACCAGGCCGGCGGGCTGCTTGTCGAACTCCATGAACACGCCGGCGTTCCAGATCTCGATGTAGCGGTTTTCGGTGTCGAACACGCCGCCGGGGACGTAGGCCGGTCCGTGCTCCGGGCCGGTGTCGAAGAACACCTCGGTGCACGGACCGCACGGCCCGTACTTGCCGGCCGGCCCCCAGAAATTGTCCTCCCCGAGAGCCACGATGTGATCGCGCGGCAGACCGACGGCTTCCCACGCCGCCGCCGATTCCTCGTCCGCCGGAATGCCGAGCTCGGCGTTGCCGGAATAGACGGACGCGTACAACTTTGCCGGGTCGAAGTGGAACCCGTTGACCAGGAGGTCGTAGGCCAGCTCGATGGCCCTTGTCTTCCAGTAGTGGCCGATCGACCACGACCCCATCATCTCGAAGAGTGTCAGGTGGTGGCGGTCACCGACGATGTCGATGTCGACGGTCCGGATGCACGGCTGGATGTTGCACAGGTCGGGATGCGGCGGCGTCTGCTGGCCGAGGAAGTACGGCTTCAACGGCGCCATGCCCGAATTGACGAAGAGCAGCGTCGGGTCGTCCTTTGGCACGAGCGACGCACCAGGAATTCGGAGGTGATCGCGGGACTCGAAGAACTTGAGAAACGTTTCGACGACTTCTTCGCTCGAATACATACAGGTCCTATGAGGTTACCATGTTGCGCCGTGGATCCGGGCGGACGGCGCATGGATGCGTGAACGATCGCGGTTGTTTACCTGAGCGCAGTGGCGATATTCCACACCACCATCGCGGCCACGGCCAACACCATCCACCAGAACAGCTGACTTCGCGGAATCGTCATTTGGTTCTCCCGAGGTTCACAGCAGCAGAGATCGCGAATCGATCTACACCCGAGCCTTGGGCGAACTCCTCCCGGGCCAGGACGACGCGTTCCTGCTGTTCTGGCGTGACCCGTTGTCTTCGCAGCCAACGACGATTCCAAGCCGGAAGATGAGCGGCGTGCGCAGCGTCAGGTGTCTCCGCATGATGCCAGCCAGAACCAGGCGGAGTCTGTGACGGCGACTGCCCCGACGCCCAATCCACCGTCCCCGACAATGACCCTCCAGGTCCTCGTCGCGGAGTTGCGGAGTCTAGCGGTCACCGTCGAGCAGGTCGACCGGATGCCGTCCTCTTCCTTTCCTTTCTTTACGGTGCCCGCCGTCGCCCTTGAAGTCAGCGGGAGTCGCGTGTTCGTTTTTGAGTACCCTGAGTCTAGAGGCCACGTTGTCCGATGTGACCCGCGTGTCTCCAGATGGGTACAGCGTTGGCAACGCATACATCGACTGGATTGACGTCACGCGCTTCTACAAAGATGGCCGGGTCGTTGTCCTGTACGTCGGGAAAGAACCGCGTGTGATCCAGGCGCTGGATGCTGTCTTGGGGAAACCGGTTGCCGGCAGTGGGGTGTGACGCGACAGTCCGTTTGCGGCCCCCAGACCTTGGATGGCCTCACGGCGAGTGGGCGGTGGCCTGACGAGCGCCGATTCCCGTCCGGATCGGTGACGCCGACCGTCAGCGATCCGCTGCCGATGGGCCGGGCGTGCCGACCGGCCGCCCGCGTTCCCGCAGCCGCGCGGCCACTGCCTGCACGTCGTCGACGTGGACACCGAAGTGCGTGAATCCCGCCGATCGGTTGGCCCGGGCCGGCACCAGCTCGATGAACGAGTGGCGGCTCACCTGCAGATAGGTCAGCGTCGGCTCCCCGTCGGCGTTCTTGTTCGAGAACGCCTCGGGAAAACCCAGCGTCTGTGTATAGAACTGCATCTATTCAGCGCGCAGAGCGATCACCGGATCGATTCGCGTCGCGCGGGCGGCCGGGATGTAGCATGCGAGCATCGCGACCGCAGCCAGCATCAGACCCACCGTGGAATACGTGACCGGATCGTGCGCTGTAACTCCGAACAGCAGGGTTCCGATCCCGCGGCTGAGCGCGAACGCGCCGAGCAACCCGATGGCGATGCCGCCGAGGGCCCAGGCCATGCCGCCTCGCATCACGAGACGCAGGATTTGGGCGCGCTGCGGCGCCGATCGCCATGCGCACGCCAATCTCCTGCGTCCGCTGGGCGACCGAGTACGAGAGCACACCGTAGACACCCACGGCGGCGAGCAGCAGCGCGACGACGGCAAACACGCCGCTCAACGTCGTGGTGAACCGCGGCTGCGCAGCGCTCTCGTCGAGCCAGTCGTGCAGGCGGCGGACCTGATAGAGCGGCTGTGCCGGATCGATGTCCTGGACGGCTCGAGCAATCGCCGGGACGATCGCGGACGGCTCGCCCGCGGTCCGCACCAGCAACGTCATCGTCCTCTGCGGGAACTGCAGAGCGGAGAGATAGACGGCGGCACTGGGCTCGCGATCCAGGCCGCCGCCACAGCAGCCGCGTCCGTCCGCGCCGCGGATGTCCCCGACGACGCCAACCACTTCGTGCTGTCGCCCATTCCAGTCGAGAGGCTGCCCGATCGGGCTCCTGCCGGCCCAGAGCTGACGAGCGACGCTCTCGCTGACGATTGCGACCGGGGCCGACCCCGATCCGTCCTGCTGACCGAACGAACGCCCAGCCAGCAACGGCACGCCCAGCGCCCGAAAGTAGTCCGGGCTCACCATGTGCTCCACGGCCCCGATCCCTTCGGCATCGCTACGGTCCCGCGCCCTCCCGCCCGCTCGCACTCCGGGCCCGAATGGCGCCGTGATCCCGACCGCCACGGACTGTACCTGTGGCATGCCGTCCAGCGATTCCAGCAGTCGCCCCCAGAAGCCCCACGTGCGCGCCGCATCCGGATACTGGGCGCGAGGAAGCGAGATCCTCGCGGTGATCACGCCTTCCGGTTCGAACCCGAGGCGGACCTGCTGCAGCCGGACGAAACTCTGCAGCAGCAGCGCCGCACCCACGAGCAGCATCGTGGCAAGGGCCATCTGCGCCACGACGATGGCGTGGCGCAGCAGCGTTCCCGAGGGACCGGCGACCCCCTTGCCCTGCTGCGCGAGTGAAGGCACCAGGGCGATCGCGCGACGCGCGCACGGCCGGCACCAACCCCATGAAGAAGCCGCTCGCGATCGACAGGAGCAGGCCGAGCCCGAGTACCGTCGCGTCGACGTCGATCTCGTTGACTCGCGTCAGCGTGGGCGGCAGCATGGCCTGCAGCGTCTGCACGGCAAGGACCGCCAGCGCGAGACCGCACGCGCCGCTGACGACCGCGAGGCTGACACTCTCGGTGACGAGCTGGCGCAGGAGGCGCGAGCGTCCGGCCCCCAGCGCCGTACGTCAGGGCCAATTCGCGCTGACGTGAGATGCCTCTGGCCAGCAGCATGTTCGCCACGTTCGCACACGCGATGAGCAGCACCATCCCGACGGCCGCGAGCAGCACCAGCAGCGAGGGACGGACCCGCTCGTCGAGCATGGAGTCGTAGAGGGTCACCAGCCGCACGCCCCAGTCTTTGTTCGTGGCGGGGAACTCCTGCTCCATCGCGCCGGCGATGCGGCGCATCTCGTCACGCGCCAGATCCAATGAGACGCCGGGCCGCAGCCGGCCCACCACGCGCATGACGTGATTGCCGCGGTTCTCGTGCGCTGGATCAATGGTGAGTGGAACGAAGATCTGCGCGGCTTCGACGGAAGACGCCTGGGTCCGGCCCACCTCGCGGAACGCGCCCGGCACGACGCCGACGACCTGATGACGTTCACCGTTCAAGGTGATGGACTGCCCGACAATCGCGGCGTCGCCGCCGAAACGCCGCCGCCAGAGCGTCTCGCCGAGTACCGCCACGCGTTGAGCCCCCGGCCGCTCGTCTTCGGCGCGAAAACCGCGGCCGGCAAGAAGCGGCAGGCCGAGCACGCGGAACATCGACGCGGTGATCGCGCTGCCGGGCAGCCGCTCCGGGTCACCATTGTCGGTGAGGGTGACAGCTGAACCCTGGAACGTCGCGAGCGCTTCCATGCTCGTCGCACGTTCTGCCCACGAGAGATAGTTGAGCGTCGAGACGCGGAACATCGGCCTGTCGGCCCGAGGGTTGTCTTCGAACAACTCGACGAGCCGGTCCGGCGCGGGATACGGCAGCGGGCGCAGCATGACGGCGTACACGATGCTGAAGACGGCCGTGCTGCCGCCGACCCCCAGCGCGATTGTGAGGACGGCAGTGGCAGTGACGATCGGCGTACGAAAAAACAGGCGGAAGGCGTGGCGAATGTCCTGCATCAGCACGTTGAGCTGCTCCTTGGGCGCAGTCCGAAAGAGATCGCCGAGCAGAGCGAGCCAGAGCCTCAGGACGCCTTCGTCCCTGGCGCGATCGCGGTAGAGACGTGCCATCTCCGCGCCGTACTCCTCCTGGAACTCACGCGGATACAGCCGCAGCAGCCGGCGGTAGAGACGGGCATCGAAGGGTGTGGCGAGTCACAATGGCCCCGGCTATGCGCGCTTTGGCGCCAGGCCGACGGCCCGCGCCTGTCGCAGCAACACCGTCAGCCGGTCGGCCTCGGCCTGCGCGATGTCGCGTCCGGCCCGCGTGATCCGGTAGTAGCGGCGCCGCTCGTCGTCTTCGTCAGGACTCGGCCGGTCGTCGACTTCGACGATGAGACCCTCTTCGAGCATGCGCTTGATCGACCCGTACAACGTGCCCGGGCTCAGCTTCAAGGAGCCGTCCGTGCGTGCCGCGACGTCCTGCATGATCGCGTAGCCGTGCCGATCCTGGTCGGCCAGCGCGACGAGGATCTGAAACACGGCCTGCGGCAGTGGCAGCCTGGGCATCTCGGGAGCGGTGAGCCGTCGGACCATGATCGCTATATGTAACGCATCTCGTTATATCTGTCAACGTCATAGGCGGGCGGCGGACTCGCGGTCGACGGTGCCGGGTTGGGTTTTGGCGTTGCCTGGCGTAGCATCCGGCGGGCCGGAGGCTTTCGTTCACACGCCGCAATGAAAGAACATGCGGCGACGGTGCCATGTGGGTCACGTTGCGCGATACGGAGACATGCCGATGCAGGTCCGACACAAGCTGTTCCAGAGCGCGTTCAAATCGTGGGATTTACTTTGTGAGGAGGCCGCGGCATTCGCCACCGGGATCGGGCGGGAGCGATTGATCACCATGTCGGTGACCCAGGCAGAGACCGGCGGTAAGGGCCTGATTTTCGTCTGGTACTGGGAGTAACCCAGCCGGCGCCTTCCGGTAAGCGCCGCTCTTCACAGCGACCGCAGCGTCTCCGCGACGTCGACACGCGTCGCGCGGCGCGCAGGGCGATCGAGGCGGCAAACGCCAGCGCGACGAGAATCGCGGCCGCGATCGTCCACACGACGGGATCGAAGGGCGGCACGCCGAACAGGCTGCTCTTCAGCGTGCGGGCCAGCGCGACCGCGCCGCCGAGGCCGGCGAGCAGGCCCATGGCGGTCATCATCGCAGTGCCGCGCAGGACGAGCCGCCGTACCGCCGCAGGCTCGGCGCCGAGCGCCATGCGGATCCCGAGCTCGCGCCGGCGCGCCGCGACACCGAACGACACGACGGCATACAGACCGATCGCTGAGAGCACAACGGCGACGAACGCGAGCGCGGTCAGCAGGCGCGCAAGCACCTGCCACTGCGCCAACCCCTGGTCGATCGCCTCCTCCATCGTCATGACGAGCCCGAGCGGCAGCGAGCGGTCGAGCGCGGCGGCGATCTCGCGGGCGGCAGAGACGGCGTCGATGCCCGGAGCGCTTCTGATCGTGATGGTCGCGTCGGTCCGCAACGGACCGTCGAGCCCCGCCGGCTCGAAGATCATCGGTGCGCGCTCGTCGGTCAGGACTGACGAGAGCGCGTTGCCGACGACCCCGATGACCTCGCAGGGCCCCCTGGTCCCGAGCGCCCTGAACTCGACGGACCGGCCCACGGCCTGGTCGATCGATCCAAAGAGGTCGCGGGCGAGCCACTCGTTGAGGATCACGACGCGGCGCGCCGGCTTCCCGGGCGCGCCGAGATCGTCCGCGGTGAACAGGCGGCCCCGGACGAGCGGGATCCGGAGCGTGTCGAAGTAACCGGTCGAATACAGCTGCGCCGTCCTCGGGCGCTGCAGCGAGGCATCGGAAGCGTCCCCCATGATCCGCACGCGGGTGGACGCGTTGGCATCGAAGAAAGGCGTGCCGCCTTGCGAGAGCGCAACCGACTCGATGCCGCCGCGTGCCTGGAGACGCTCCATGAACTGCTGCAGGTACTGGTAGCTCGCTGCCTCCTTGTGCCCCACCATCCCCGGCTGCACGAACAACGCGCTGACGCCGCGCGGATCGAAGCCGAGCTCCACCCGGCCGAGATTCTGCAGCGTTCGCGCGAGGAGCAACGCGCCGACGACGAGCGTGAGCGACGCGGCCAACTGCACGATAGTGAGCAGCGATGCGGGACCGAACCGGTGGCGCCTGACGGACCACCCAGCGGACTTGAGCATCTCCGCCGCCTCCACGCGGATGGCGCGCCGCGCGGGGAGGACCGAGAACAGCAGCCCCACAATCAAGGAGAGCACGGCGGTGAAGCCGAGGACCCGCCAGTCCATCGGCACATCGGCGATCGGCGTCCGGCCGGCGAGCGGCATGCCTTCCATCAGGCGCGTCAGCCAGACCGCCACGAGTGTGCCGCCGATCCCTCCGAGCGTCCAGAGCGTCACGCCTTCGGTCAGGTGCTGCCGCAGCAGCCTGAAACGGCTCGCGCCGAGCGCCTTGCGGACGGCGATCTCGGATCCCCGGCCGACGCCGCGCATGATGAGAAGGTTGGCGACGTTGGCGCACGCGATCAGCAGGACGAGGGCGCTCAGCCCCATCATCAGCCCGAGCGACGTCGACAGACGGCTCCGGAGGAGAGGGTCCACGCCGATCGGACCGAAGACGTGAAGCTTGACCCGCTGCGTGAACTTCTTGTTCGCCTCGGGGTATTGCTCGGCGAGCCACCCGGCGAGCGTCTGCAGCTCCGCCTGCGCCTGCTGGCCGTTGACGCCCGGCGCCAGCCGCGCCACCCACTCGTAGAATCCGCCGGCCTCGCGCGAGGCCACGGCGGCACGTCCGTGGTTGACGAGCGGGGAGACATTGCCCGGGATCCAGAGATCGATGGCCCGCACGCGATCCGTGCCCTGAAACCCCGGCGCGGTGATGCCGATGACGGTCAGCGCGACACCGTTGACGTGCATGGTCTGACCGAGCGCGGACGGACTGCGCGCGAACATCGCCGTCCAGAGCCTGTCGCTGATCACCGCGACTGGCGAGGGACGCCCCAGCGCGTCCTCCTCGGCGGTGAACGGACGGCCAACGGCGAACCGGACGCCGAGCACGTCGAAGTACGACGCGGTGACGAGCTGCGCCGGCACCGGGCGCGCGCTGTGCTCACCCGCCGCGACCGCCGCCGATTGCGCCTGGATCCCGGCGAGGCCCGTCATCGTCCTGAGTCTGGGCGCGATGTCGAGGTAGTTCGGGTAGGTCAGCCGGCTCACGGTAAAGCTGCCGCGCTCGCTCCAGGAGCCTGACCACACCCACGTGAGCGCCGACGGGCTGGCGACGCCCGGAAGCGGCCGGAGCAGCGTCCAGTTCACGAGCCCGAAGATCGCCGTCGTGGCGCCGATGCCGAGCGCCAGCGTCGCCACCGCGGCGATCGTGAAGCCGGGCGCCCTGGCGAGCATGCGGAGCGCGTAGCCGACGTCCTGCCTGAAATCGACCCACATGTTTGCCCGCCTTTGCTCGCGGTACCACCGCTCGTCGATGTCGCGGCACACGGCCGCGACGGCGTTCAGGTTGCCGAATCGGCGCAGCGCCTCTTCGCGCGCGTCGCGCAGGGCGGCGCCGCGCTCGGCCAGCTCGCGCTGGCGCATCTCGAGATGGAAGGCCAGCTCGTCGTCCACGTCCTGGCGGACGTCGGGCTTCCAGATGCGGCGTTCGGGACGGTCGTCGTCAGCCATGCTCATACGGTCCGCGGACGACGCGCCTGCAGGATACGGGAGACGGCGGCGGAGAAATTGTCCCACCGCGTCATCTCGGCGCGGAGCTGCCGCCGCCCCACGTCTGTCAACGTGTAGCTCCTCACCCGGCGGTTGCTGTCGGAGAGGGTCCACTGGGACGTGACGAGGCCGCGCGCCTGCAACCGGTGCAGCGCGGGGTACAGGGAGCCCTCTTCGACGAGCAGGTCGTCGCCCGCGACCTCCTCGATCCAGCGGACGATCCCGTAGCCGTGCATCGGACCCCAGCTGAGCGCCTTGAGGATAAGGACCCCGAGCGTGCCCTGGAGAAGGTCGATCGACGTGCGATCCAGCATAGGCGTAGCATCATATACCTACGATGCTATGTGTTCAAGCGGCAGTCGGAGCGGCGTCGCTCCGGCTGGGCTCCTCCACCCGAACGACCGGGCCGACGGAACCGTAGGAGTGCGCAGACTTCGCGCTGCCGGAAGATCTCGAGGAGTGAGTTTCTGCGTACCGAAAACTCGTCTCCGTTTCTCCTTCCTCCGTTCCTCCGTGTTTCCCGTCGTTGATTTTGCCGACTCTCCGTTACCTCCGTCCCCTCCGCTAACTCGCCTGTAGTTCATTCGCGTTATTGACCGCGGGGCGCACGCTCCCTAGTATTCTCGATTCGACCCCACAACACGATTCATGACGGCGCCGTCACCGTTCGCCCGATTCCTGGCGGCCGGTGAGGACGAGGTGAGTGCCATCGAGACACGCACGCGAGTTGGGACGGGCGCCGCAGCGCAGATCGCGCTCGACGCACCATCGCAGTCGGCGCGGACGCCGTACCTCCCGCTCTTCCTCGTGGGCCTGGGCGGGCTCTTCGTCGGGGTCACCGGGCCGCTCGTGAGCACGTTCGTCCCGCCGCTCGTGCGGGACGCGCTCGGCGAGCACCGCACCGCGATCGGGGCCGTCATGGCCATCGACAACGTGCTGCTGCTCCTGCTCGTGCCCTGGGCCGGCGCGGCGTCCGACCGCGCCAGCGCCCGCGGCCGGGGCCGCCTGCCGATCGCCCTCTGCGGGATCGTGCTGGCGGCGTGCGGCATGGCGTTGTTTCCCGTCTCCTCGATGTTCGGCATCGCCGGCGTGCTGGTCGCGATCGTGGTGTTGTACGCCGGCGTCAACATCCAGCGATCGCCCGTTCAGGCGCTCATCGCCGATCTCGTGCCGTCGCGCTACCGCTCGCTCGCGACCGGATCCTACACCTTCCAGATGTGCGTGGGCGCGATCGTCTTCCTGATGCTCGGCAAGATGCTCGGCATGCGGCCGGCCTTCCTGATTGCGGCGGGCGCCGTGCTCGCGATCGCGGCGGCGCTGGCCCTGGGGCTTCGCGAGCCGGCCGTGTCGGAGTCGCCCGCCGCCGAGGCGACGTTCCGATCGCTGCTCGACGCCGCCTGGTCCGCCGTTCGCGGTGTGGTGCCGGGCATGCGCGCCATCTTCATCGCGACGTTCCTGCTGCAGCTGACCTTTCAGACGTTCTCGACCTGGTACGCGCTGCACGGCACCGAGCGTTTCGGCATCCGGCCGGAAGACGTGACCGTCGGCTTCATCGCGTGGGCGGTGGGAGGGCTGATCGGCGCCCTGCCCGCCGGCATCATCGGCGCGCGCATCGGCCGGCGGAACGCGATGATGCTCGGGTTCGGGCTGATGGCCGCGTGCCTGCTCGCGCTCGACCGGGTCACACAGGCCTCCCAGGCCACGCCGCTTCTCGCGCTCGCGTCGGCCAGCTGGGCGCTCCCGACCGTGAACGCGTATCCGCTGTTCGTCGAGCCGATTCCCCGGCGGCGCCGCGGGATCCTCGCCGCGCTGTATCTGCTGTGCATGGCGCTCGGCGGCGCGATTGGCGATCCGCTGAACGGCAGCCTCTTCGATCTGGTCGGAGGCTATCGCCCGCTCTTTCTGATGATGGCCGGATACACCGCCCTGGCCTTCGTGGCGGTGCTGTTCGTTCCGCGGGGCGCCGGCGAAGCCGACACCGGTCCGGAATCGGTCCGGCTTCGGCGACGGCGGGCTGACGCACCGGCGAAGCATCTCCCGCTCACCTGCCGGCAGGCGAAGGATCCGGCGGAAGCTCGCCTTTGAAGATCGGCTCGAACGAGATGTGCCTGACCTTCAGTTCGCGAAACAGCCGGCGGACGCGCTGCGATACGATCGTGTAGCTCGCACCGCCAACCGGCAGCCGCGAGGACTGCCCCCGGACTCGCCAGACGCCGAAATACTCCCACGTCCGGTTGAAGTCCGGCGCGTCCCGCGGGTAGGCGTCATAGCGAAGCTCCGTGACGCGGTCAGGCGCGTCATAGTGTCCGGCGCGTCCGCACGTCCCGCAGAGGTCGTCCGTGACGACGGTGCTCGATGGACTGAACGGAGGCCAGGTGGCGGCGATGTGCAGCCACCGGAATCGATCGCTTGTCGGCCGGCCGAGGCCCGGGCTCACGTCGAGGAACGCCGCTCCGGACAGGCCCGCCTCCCGAATCCTGCCGGCAAGCTCTCGTGTGACGACGATCTGATCGTCGTGCGCGGTTGCGTCCAGGGCCTTCCGGCCCATGGCGTGCAGGTCCGCGAGCAGCGGAGGGACCGGGACGGCGTCCGCGCCGCACGTGGCGCAGGCGCGGCTGTGATCGTACGGCTGCCCGATGTTCACGGTGCCGAGGAGCTGGCTCGTCTTGATCTTCAACAGGAGCCACTCGAACGCGTCGAGATCCCGCTCGGTGTAACTCCGCTCGGCACGAACTGAAAAGCCTTCGCCGAGCGCCTCGAGCTCGCGGATCAAGGCGGTCAGGCGGGCGTCGCCTGCTGGAAGGCTGACGTGGAACATCCCGGCCGTCAGGCCCGTGCGCGTCAGCTTGGCGGAGTCGAGCAGCCCCAGAGTGCCAAGCAGCCGCTCCGCGGTGGCGACGCCCGCGGCGCCAAGGTTGCACGACACGATGCGGGTTTCCTGCATGGCACTTCCCTGCCCCAGGCTGGGCCCGGATTCTCATCTGAACGGGCAGCCCCAGGAGCTCAATTTGTCGTGCGCCGATCGCGCGGGACAATAGTAAGCTCTTCCGCATGAAAACCCTTCGACGCGCGATCGTGTTCGTCTTCGTCGCGACCTCGTGCTTTGCGCAGGACGCGGCACGCATGGAGGAGGTCGTTCAGACCTACGTCCAGAACAAGACCTTCATGGGCGCGGTGCTGGTCGCCCGCGGCAGCGAGGTGCTCCTCAGCAAAGGCTACGGCTCGGCCAACCTCGAATGGGACGTGCCCAACACGCCCGCGACGAAGTTCCGGCTCGGCTCGATCACGAAGCAGTTCACCGCCGCGTCGATCCTGCTGCTCGAAGAGCGCGGGAAGCTGTCGCTCGACGATCCGATCAAGAAGCACATGCCCGATGCGCCCGCGGCCTGGGACGCGATCACGATCTTCCACCTGCTGACGCACTCGTCCGGGATTACGAATTTCACCGCCCTGCCGGACTACAAGTCGCTGAAGCTGGACGAAATGCCCGTCGCGAAGACGATCGTCAGCGTGCGCGACAAGCCGCTCGATTTCGTCCCCGGCGAGAAAATGAGCTACAGCAACTCCGGCTATCTCGTGCTCGGCCACGTGATCGAGCGGGTCAGCGGCGCGAGCTACGAGAAGTTCGTGACCGACAACATCTTCACGCCGCTCGGCATGAAGGACTCCGGCTACGACTCGAACAAGACCGTCATCGCGCGCCGCGCCGCCGGATACATGCCGTCGCCGGCCGGCCCGGTCAACGCCGGCTTCGTCCACATGAGCGTCCCGCACGCGGCCGGCGCGCTCTACTCCACGATCGAGGATCTGCTCCGCTGGGAGCAGGGCCTGTTCGGCGGCAAAGTGATCACGCCCGCGTCGCTCGCGAAGATGACGACGCCGTTCAAGGGCGACTACGCGCTCGGGCTCGTCGTGCAGACCGCGAGCGGCCGGAAGGTGGTCCAGCACGGCGGCGGCATCGACGGGTTCAACACGTTCCTGGCCTACTACCCCGACGACAAGCTGACCGTGGCGGTGCTCGCCAATCTCAACGGCCAGGCGCCGAACCAGATCGCCACGAAGCTCGCCACCCTGGCGCACGGCGGCGTCGTGCAGTCCACGTCCGAACGGAAAGAGATCACGCTGCCGGTGGCGACGCTGACGAAGTACGTCGGCACCTACGAGCTCGGGCCGGGCGCCAACATGATGATCAGGCTCGACGGCGATCGCCTGACGACGCAGCTGACGGGGCAGCAGCAGTTTCCGATCTTCGCGGAGTCGGAGACGAAGTTCTTCCTGAAGGTCGTCGACGCGCAGGTCGAGTTCTTCACGGATGCGAGCGGGACGGTGACGCACGCCGTGATGTACCAGAACGGCCGGGAGCGCAAGGTCCAGCGCACGAGCGCGACCGTTGCCGCGACGCCGCAGCGCAAGGAAATCGCCGCTGCCGGCGAGCACGCTGGCCCGCTACGTCGGCACGTATCAGATGAGCCCCGACCGCCGAGCTGTCGGTCACGCTCGATGGCAATCAGCTGACGGCGCAGCTCACCGGCCAGCCGGCATTGCCGATCTTCGCCGAGTCGGAGACGCTGTTCTTTTACAAGGTCGTCGAAGCGACGCTCGAGTTCGAGAAGGACGGGAGCGGCGCCGTGACGGGGGTGCGGCTGCGCCAGGGACCGATCAACACGCTCGCGCCGCGGAAATAATCCTAAACAGGAGATCAGGAGAACAGGAGATCAGGAGGTTTTGTTGGTATTTCTATTTCCCACCGCTCGAGCTTGAACCAACAAGACAAATCTCCTGATCTCCTCATCTCTTGATCTCCTGTTCAAAGGCAGCGATAGACTGGAGCCATGCGGCGAGTCACTGCTGCGTGCGCGCTCGCACTCTCGTGCCTGCCGGCGTGCGGTGCGCAGTCGCCTCAGTCACCCACGCCTTCGTCCCCAACACCGATCTGGCAGGACGAGTTCGACACCCCGGGCCTTCCCAACGCCGGCCGCTGGGACCACGAGGTCGGGCTGATCCGGAACAACGAGCGGCAGTCCTACACGCGCGACCGGTCCGCGAACGCACGCGTCGAAGACGGCATGCTGATCATCGAGGCACAGCGGGAGCGCTTTCAGGGTGCTGATTACACCTCGGCGAGCCTGACGAGCCGCTCGAGCTGGACCTACGGGCGGATCGAGGTGCGCGCGAAGCTGCCGAAGGGACGCGGCACGTGGCCGGCAATCTGGATGCTCGGGACGCAACATCCGCGACGTGGGCTGGCCCACCTGCGGCGAGATCGACATCATGGAACACGTCGGGTTCGATCCCGGACGCATCCACGCGAACATCCACACGAAGGCGTACAACCACGTCCAGGGCACGAACAAGGGAAACAGCCGGCTCGGTCTCAGCGCCGGACGACGAGTTCCACGTCTACTCGACGGTCTGGACCGCCGCGCAGATCGAGGTCTTCGTCGACGGTCAGCGCTACTTCACCTTCGCCAGGGAACCGGGCGGGGACGCGGTGTGGCCGTTCGACAAGCCGCAATACCTCATCCTCAATCTCGCGATCGGTGGGAACTGGGGCGGTCAGCAAGGCATCGACGACTCCGCCTTCCCGGCGCGGTTCGTGATCGACTACGTCAGGGTCTATCGAGAGTGAACGTCCCCCGCAGGGCGCGCCCATGAACGCGGCGGCCGTCAAAGGAGTTTGGGACATGAGACGAGCGTTGACATCGGGCGCCGCACGGTTCGCGGCGATTGCAGGGTTCCTGCTGCTGCTCTGGGTGAGCGCTCCGGTCGGGACACAGTCCACGGCGGCCGGCGCGGCGAGTGTCCCGGCGTTCCTGCAGGCGGGCCGCTGCTATCGGTTCACGTTTCCGATAACCGGCGCGCCCAACTGGAAAGTGCTCGAGGTCCTCGACGCCGGCTGGATCAAGGCGGAGGTCGATTCGGGGCCGGCGAATGCCCGCCGCGAGCCGGCCTGGGTCAACACGGCGCAGATCATCACCGTTCGCGCGACCCCGTGTTCCGAATGAGCGTCACCCATCGATCCGCTGCTGGATGTCGTCCGCGCGCTGGCTCGCCCGGAACTCGATGACGCGGAAGTCGGCGAGGCCGCGCCGGTTGAACGGATCCTCCTGAATGATGGTCTCGATCTGCTGCCGGCTCTCCCCCACCGCCAGGATGATCCCGCCATCCCGCGGGATCTTCCTGCCGGAGACCAGGAAGTTGCCCGACGCGTAGTACTTCTTCAGGAACCTCACGTGCGCCGCCATGTGCGCGTCGATTTCCGCAAGCGGCGCTTTGTAGGTCAGCTCGATCACGAACATATCGGCCGAGCTTGCCTCAAACTCGCGCCGCCGTAAAGGGTGGGATTGTTGCTTGGTCGAACGCTGGTGGCAGTCCGAATCACTGATCGCGAATCCTCGAACCCTCGACTCGGGTTAGGATTGCTGCGATTCAGTGATTCACGATTAGTGATTCGGACAAGTGACTAACTTGGTGGCACGTGTCTGGAATCGGTAGTGATACGGGCGCCCGCCGCGCGTCACGGGCGAGGCCGTGGCACTACCGACAGCAGTTACGGTCCGCTAGCGTGCGATGTGCGCGGCCACGAGGACCAGCGGCCAGCAGGTGAACGCGGCGAGGCCGAGGCCACGTGGTCGAGGAATCGGAAGAGGCAACACCATGGCGGCGGCGGCGGTGACGAACACCGCCGCGGACGGGACGATGCCCGGGTCGAAGATCAGGGCCGTGGCCAGGACCAGGGCGGCCACCGGCGCCGGGAGACCGATGAAGCCTTCTGCCAGCTCGTGCGTGACGTTGTAGAACGCGAGACGGGTCATCGCGCAGGCCGCATACGCGAAGGCACAGGACCAGAAGATCCCGGCAGAGGCCGCGCCTCGAGGCCGGCGGACGCCGGCTGCCACCAATCGACTCGAAGCGCTGCCATGCAGACCACCGGGGCGATGCCGAACGCCATCGCGTCCGACAGGCTGTCGAGCTGCACGCCGACCTTGCGCTGCGTGTCGGTCCGCCGGAAGCGGCCTGCAAACCGGCCATCGAAGGTGTCCGCCACCACAGACATCGCGATGAGCGCGCCGGCGGCGGACCGGTTGCCGCGCGCGGCGAACGGCGATCGCCCCGAGGCCGGCGGCGAGAGACGCGTAGGTGAGAAGGTTGCTGGCGTGAAACACGCGCAGCGGAGAAGCCGGTGCCGTCATGCGACACCGTCCAGCGGGAACTGCTCATACAGGCGCCGCCAGGTGCGGACCACACGCGGCAGGAACGACTGGCGCCGGACGCGATGCACCATGGTATACATCGCCAGCCGATCGATCAGGACATCGTAGAGCGCACTCCTGAACCCGCACACCCACCTGTGCGCGTCGAGCGCCGTTCCCGACGCACGCTCGAGCGCGACACGGTGGTGTTCGATCCAGCGTCCGGCATCCGCCGTCGTCCCGTCGGTCAGCACGAAACACAGGAACTCGGCCAGATCGCGCTGCGGCGCGCCGAGCGTCGCGAGCTCCCAGTCGTACGCACAGAGCCGCAGCCGCTCACCGTCACCGCCGCGCCAACCCTTCGAGGTGGAACGGAGACACACGTTGCGGGGATTGAAATCGTGGTGGATCAGCGTGCGCGGTCCCGCTTCGAGCGGCTGCCACCAGTCACCGGCGCCGGCGACGAGCCGGTGATGGATCTGCGCGATGTCTGGATCCGCCCACGCGGAGAAATGTGGCCCCGCATGATCGGCGAGCGCGGTCCACAGGTCGGTCATCTCCTCGGACGCGCTCGCGGTCGGCACGTGGCCGATCCATGGCTTCCGCTGCAGCTCGTCATCCCTTCCGAGCCATACGGCATGCAGAGCCGCGAGTCCGTCGATGGCGGCGCCGATCTCCGCCTGCCCCCAGTCCTCCGGCCGGTCCACCGAGTCGACGAGCGCGGCGCCACGCACGTCTTCGAGCACGGCGATCCACGTCCCGGTCGACTCGTCCGCGGCCGTGCCGAGCACGCGAGGCAGATGCGCCGTAATACGAGGATCGGCCTGCCGATAAACCGCGATCTCGCGTGCGTCGGATGCCGCAAAACCGATGCGGCCGATGTGCCGGCGATACGCGCGTCCAACCGCCGGGTCGACCAGGCCGGCGAGGGCTTCTCCCACGGCCATCACGTCCGTGTCGAGCGCCTTGATCTTGATGAAGACGTCTCGTGGCTCATCGTCCAGAACCAGGCGGACGCGGAACAGCCCCGTTGGCCGTTTCGATCGCCAGGCGGTCAGCTCGGACACGATGCTGTGATCGGAACCCGCGCTCAGGATGTCGACGCGACGCACCGTCGCCCCGACGACACCCGAGAGGAAGCGGGGGTCGAACACGTCGACCGCGCCTCGAGCGTCGAGGGACTCGACCGGACGTCGCCATCGCGCCCGCCGCATCGGCGGCGGCGGGGCCCGGCACCGGCGGGTCGGGAAGATCCCCCGTGGCGCGAAAGGCACCGAAGTATGTCTCGAGCAGCGCGGCGTCCAGGTCGGGACACGTGGCACCGTTGGCTGACAGGGTCGCGTGCGTGCGCCCATTCACCGCGCGCGTGCGGCGGCGCTCTTCGTACAGCTCCGGCATCGTCAATCCACGCGCGCCGGCCGGCCGGTGAGAAAGAACGACCGCAGCGGACGGAGAGGATGCGCGGCAGATCCGCCGGCGCCCGGGACGGTCTCGCGTTCGAGCTGGCGAAGCCAGGCGTGGTACGAGACGAGGCGCACGTCGTACCCGTACATCCGCATCCACAGCACGCACTCGCGCCAGTGCCGCGGGCGCACGTGACCGAGGTGAAAGACCGTCTCTCGTGAGGCCGAGAGATCGACGATCGGCCTTCGCGACGACGTCCACCGGTTCGCAGTCGAGCTTCCAGTCGAGATCCGGCGCGATCCCCATGCGGACGCAGCCCCGAACGAGCGCCGACATGAGGTCATCCCGGTTGAACGCTCCGGTGAGGCTGTGCCCCGAGATCAGCGCAGGACGGTAGATGCGGACCGGAAGTCCCCGCCGGCCCGCTTCGCGCACGAGCGCTTCGCCCACGACTTTGGTTTGCGCGTACCCGAGATGGATCCCGCGCAGCTCCGAGAGCGCATCGAAATCCTCGTCCACCGTCCGTGGTCCACTCGTGGAGTAACACGTCGAGAGGCTGGAGACGAAATGGAATGCCGCCCCGGCGCGACACGCGAGGCGGAGCAGCTCCAGCGTGCCGAGGACGTTGGCGCGCCCGGAGTCCAGCGTAGGAGAAGACCCAGTTGACGGCGGCGGCCGCATGGCAGACGGCGTCCACCTCGCGTGTGAGCCCGTCGTATCTCGATTCGCTCAGGCCGAGACGAGGATGCGACAGGTCGCCGGTGATGGTGCGGATGCGGCCCGTCGCCGGACCTGCTGATCGGCGCCGACGTCGGACGCACCAGACAGACGATCGTCGCGTGTCGACGTGTCGAGCAGTTCCGCGAGCAGCGCCGAGCCGAGGAATCCGGTGGCGCCGGTCAGCAGGATCGTGCGTGCGTTTCGCAACCCCGTGTCGGGGTGCGCGCGCTCACCTGCGGGCCGGACATCGTCGGGGAGCACCGCGTCCGCAACCATCTGGTCGAACGGATCGTCCGCCCGCCGAGCGTCGCCGACGCCGCAGCCGCGCCAGCCGCGCGGCCAGCGATCGCGCGTCGGTGCAGTCGACGAGCACGTCGGCCGGCAGCTCGCACCCGAGCTCGTCCTCGAGCGCAGCGGCGAGCTCGATCGTGGCGAGCGAGTCGAGGCCGAGCAGCTCGAACGGCGTGTCGAGGTCGACGGCCGTCGGGTTACTGCGGCCCGCCGGCGTCGTCCATGAAGGCATCGAGTCGCCACAGCGGCGATCGTGGCCTCGAGAGTGGTCATGACGCGATTCGTTCGGCGGCCGTAGGGCCCGCACCTTCGCACGCCCGGCTGCGACTACCAGGCGGGTCTGCGAGAGCGACCACGTCGTCATCCAGGTGGCAACTGCGCCGAGCGTGCCGTCGAGGAAGCCGTCGCGACAGAGGAAGCGCTGAAGTTTTCCGCTCGTGGTTTTCGGAAGCGTACCGGCGGGAACGAGCGCGACGGCATGGAGCGATACCTGGTGCGCGTCGGCGACGGCGCGGCGGATGGCCGAGATCGCGTTCGTCCGCCGCAGCCGTCCCGGCCGCCGGCACGAAGCCCGGTTCGATTTCGGCCACGATCGCCACTCGTTCCTCGCCGTCCGCGCTCCACGGCGAACGCCGCACAGCATCCGGGCCGCACGGCCGGATGCGCCTGTTCAGCGGTCGCCTCGATGTCCTGCGGGTAGTGCTTCACGCCGCGGACGATGAGGACATCCTTGATGCGGCCGGTGACGAAGAGATGTCCGTTGCTGATGAAGCCAAGATCGCCGGTGCGGAGAAACGGTCCCTCGGCGTCGCTCGGGACAGGCCCCTCGACTTGCGACTAGGCGGCGATGAACGCGCGGAACGTGGCCGCGTGTCCGCGCGGGTTGTTCCAGTACCCGAGCGCGACGCTTTCGCCTGCGACCCAGATCTCGCCGACCTCGCCGTCCGCCCGACGGTGGAGCGTCACCGGATCGACGATCCGGATCCGCATCGCACCGGTGCTGGCTCCGGAGCTGACCCATGGGGCGCGAGGCTGAAGCCCTGCGTCGGAAGCGGCCGCGGGTTCCGGGTCGGGCGAATGGAATACCGGAGGGGTGCCGGCCGGATCGCCGGTGACGAGCAGCGTCGACTCGGCCAGGCCGTACCCCGGACGGAATGCCGCCCAGCGAAATCCGCACTGGCCGAAGACGCGCATGAAGTGCTCCATCGTCGAGCGCCGCACCGGCTCAGAGCCGTTGTAGGCCAGCCGCCAGGACCTGAGATCCAGGGCCTCTCGGATCTTCGTCGCTCACGCGGCGAGCGCAGAGGTCGTAGGCGAAGTTCGGCCCGCCGCTGTGCGTCGCGCCGAAGCGTGAGATGGCCTGGAGCCAGCGCGCCGGACGCTGCAGGAACGCGGCGGGCGGCATCAGGATCGTCGGGTATCCGCTGTACACGCCTTGCAGCACGCCGTTGATCAGCCCCATGTCGTGGTTGACCGGCAGCCACGACACCGACGACGCTGTCCGATCCGTAGGCGGCCAGACCGGGCACTGCGGGCGAGGTTGTGCAGCAGATTGGCGTGGGTCACCATGACGCCACGCGGCGTTGCCGTCGATCCGGACGTGTACTGAAGCAGGGCAACGGCCGAGCGACGCGGTCATGCGGATCGCGCCACTCGTCGGCGGCGTCGTCGTCCACGTCGTCGATATCGAGCCACGGCACGCCGGTGCAGCTCCGGAACATCGACTCCAGCATCGGCGCCCGTGCGCGCAGGCCGCTGCGGCGACAGAACGAGGCGTCACGCCCGCGTCAGCGATCATGCCGCGCAGCGCGCGCGCTGGTGCGGTCGGCGCGCACGCCCGCCGGCGGATAGGTCGGCACGGCGATGGCTCCGGCGTAGAGGACGCCGAAGAATGCCGGCACGAAGTCGATGCCGGGCGGCAGCATGATCAGCACGCGCGCCCCGGGCTCGACGCGAGCCGCGATCGACGCCGCCGAGCGCGCGGCTGCGGCGATCGAGCCGCCGCCCACGTCAGCGTGTCGCCGGCGTGCTCGCCGGATTCGAGGAACGTGTACGCGCGCGTCGTCGGGCTGTGCATCGGCCCGGTCGCGCAGCAGATCGATCAGTGCGTGTCGTGCTCACGCGCATCGCATCTCCTGGTGCGCGCGAACGAAGATCTCTCGCACGCGCTCCTTGTTCTCGACGACGTCCGCCTCCGACCACTCAGTGGTGTCGAATGGGGGCAGGACGTAGACGTCCACCGTGCCCGGGCGCGCGTCGAGACCGAGGCCAGGATCGATCCCGGGCGGGATGTGGAAATACATCGGGACGATCGGCGCCCGCAGACACGGTCGCGAGGTGAAACGCGCCCTTGTTGAAATGGCCGATCGTCCCGTCGGTGATGCGCCCACCCTCGGGGCTCAGATAGACGGACTCTCCGGTGCGCTTCAGCGTCCGGCCGGCGCGCGTGAAGATGCGGCGCCGCTCGTCCGGGAACGTCCTGCGGGACCGTGAAGAACGTCCCCATCATCGAGCTGATGATGCCGAGCGGCACGAACTTGCGGAGGAAGCCGCTCAGAAAGAAGCGGCAGTTCGGCAGGCCGAGCGCGACGAGGATGAACAGATCGAGCGTCGACGTGTGATTCGAGATGTAGACCGTCTGGGTCCGTGGGAATGCCGCGATCGTCGTGCAGCGCGGATCCGCACGCCGTAGAGCGCGAGGATCGCTCGGCGCGAGCACCGTCGCGATCGCGCGCGTACAGCCGTCGCGCGCGAAAGAGCGTGATCGCACGCCGACCGGCAGCATCAGCGCAGCCGCCATCGACATCAGGATGCCGCTCGCGATCGCGAGCGCGACGACGCGGACGCGCGCTCGGCTCATGGCGGCTCTCCGGCAGACCACCGTCTGCATGGCGAGGTTCAGCCGCCGCTCGAACAGCAGCACCGGCAGCGCGAGCAGCTGGCCGACGAAGTACGGAACGATCGCGCGGTCGAGATTCAGCCCGCGCCCCTTCAGCATGCGGAACGCCGCGCCGGTGAAGAGATAGAAGTAGGCGGGGAACGCGCCGTAGGGCAGGTAGTCGACGACCTCGAGACCGGCCTGCGCGGACGGCGCGCAGCAGGCTGTCGCGATCGAAGAGGACGGTGTGCTGCGGCGCCTGCAGCCCGGGCCAGCGATCGCCGAACCACGCGGAAGGTGCGGCTGTCGAGCCGCGGCACCTCGATGACCAGCCGGCCGTCCGGTTTCAGCACGCGTCGCGCCGTGTCGCAGGCTGCGCAGCGGATCGTAGTCGTGCTCGAGGAAGTGCCACATCGTGACGAGGTCGAACCGCTCGGCCGTCGAGCGGCGCGTCGTAGAAGAGGCCGCAGTGGAACTCGACGTCACGGAGCGACGGGGCAGACGTGCAGGTCCTTGAAGTCCACTCCCGCGACGCGCGCGCCCGTACCGGTCGTGCAGACGCTGAAGGAACGTGCCGACGGCGCACCCGACGTCGAGCACCTCGCTGCCGGCGCCGAGCGTCACATAGCGCGAGACGATGCCGTCCTTGTCGGCATCGAGCTTGTTCATCGCCCGCTCGAAGAGCGGCGTGAGCAGGCCCCAGTCGCGCTTGCGCCGATGGGCGATGTACTCGTCGTCGTAGTAGGCGCCGATGTGCTCGAGCGCGACGCGCGGGTTCTGGTAGGCGAGCGCGCAGCGCGTGCACCGCACGAAGCGGAACGTGCCCGGCGTGCCGCCGAGGTCGTCCTCCGCCGTGATGAAGTCGTCGTGCTCCGTGCGAGCCGCAGACGTAGCAGCTGACCGGTTCGAAGAAGGCCGCCGGCGCCTGATGCGAGTGCGAGAGATGTCATCGCTGTCCTCCGATCGAGAGCGGGCTGGCGGGGTCGTGCCACACCTCGTAGCAGACAGGCCGCGAGCATGGAGCGCGACCGCTGCGCAGAGAATCTGCACGGGAGCGTCGCAGGACCCGCTCTCCGGCGACGACGATCACCATGGCGGGGTACTTCGAGAGCAGCAGGTGATCCCCGGCAGCCGTGCGCGACGTGCGGAGCGAGTACCAGGCACGCCAGCGCGCTGATGAGCGCGATCAGGACGACGACCGCGACCCCCGACGCGTCTCGCTGGACCGCGACGACAGATATTCAGGGTCGCGAGCGCGCCGCTGAATGCGACGCATCGGCGCGATCGACGCGGCGCGGACGAGGACGCGCTCCGGGTGACGGACCGCGTCGCGACCGCGATCGGCCAGGTCGTCCCACGAGCGGAACTGCGCGAGCAGGAGCAGCGCGAACGCCGCGTCGAGGCCGAGGCGCGCACCTGACAGCGCGCCGCCTGACGCCGCCCCAGCGATGACCACAGCGCGAGCGGAATGAAGGTGCGCGGACTGAACCGCTCGGCGAGGTACGCGCCGCACCATTACGCCACCCCTGCCACGGCCATGTGCACGATGCCGCGGTCGCCGTCCACGGTGATGGATGCGCCGTGCGCGATGAGCCGCGTCGCGTCCTTCACCCCGACGACCGAAGGGATGCCGAACTCGCGCGCGATGATCGCGCCGTGCGACAGCATCCCGCCGCGCTCGATCACGAGGCCGGAGATGAGCGGGAAGATCGGTCCCCAGCCAGGATCGGTCTGCCTCGTCACGAGCACGTCACCCGCCGACAGCCGGTGCGACTCGGTCACGTCGAGCAGAATCGCCGCCTGGCGGTGGCGGAACCGCCACAGGCGCCGACGCCGCGCAAGTGTTCCGCGCCGCCGCCGGACGTGACGGCGCCCGGCTCATCCCGGACGAGCTCGTCCTGGGTCAGGGCCGGCAGGTACTCTCCGACGCCCAGCTCGCATCGAATCGGCCGGCGTCGACGCACCCAGAGCCCGCGTGCGCGTCCCGCCGCAGGGCAATCAGCGGCTTGACGTGGTGCGGGAACATCGCGCCGCCGGACGCCAGCAGCTCGACCTCGTCGGCGGTCAGGAAGAAGATGTCGTCGGGGCCGGCGATCCGTCCGTGCGCCGACGAGCCGGTCGCCCATCGCCAGCGCCACGCGGCGCAGCCGGCTGTAGAGCAGCGCCTGCTTCAGGCGCGCTCGCTCCCGCAGCTGGATCGACCGTTGCGTCCAGCTCAGAACAGTGCCGACGATGACCGACTGGCGGACGAATGGCAGGAACACCGACACCGGACGGCCGCGGAGCGCCGCGAGCACCGCACGCGTCTCGCGAATGCGTTCGCGCTGCCTGGCGCGCCAGGATGTCGCCGGGCGACTCGCCCTCCATCGCGACATAGGCCTTCAGCAGATCGATGAGCGGCGCGGCGTCCTCCTGGAAGCTCGGCACCGTCAGCATCAGCTCCGCGGAACAGCGGAAGCCCCAGTTTTCGAGGTAGTCGTCGAGCGCTCGCGGAACGTGCGGAATCGGGGATTGGCGCGTACCGCGTCGAGCACGTCGGCCGCCGACCGTGTGATCGAACAGCGCGCGCAGGTCCGCGTCGGCGCGAACCATCCGCGACAGATCCCAGAGCTTCAGCGCGCGGCATGCTGCTCACCAGATCCGGCAGCGCCTTGAGCAGCGTGTTGTGCAGCGCCTGCTGGTCGCGCCCGGGAAACGCACGGGCGAGCAGACGCTGCAGGAGCGCCGTAGCAGACCATCGCGCCGGCATCGGCGAGCGCCGCGTTCGTTCCAGCGGTGGCAGCGGATGTCCATGAAGCCGCGGAAATCCGCGAGCAGATCGCGGCAGCGATCTGTCGCGGAGCCGATCGGGATGCGTGGTCGCGGCGTAGGCGTCGACCGTCGCTTCGAACCGCTCGACCCGCCTGGTCAGGAACAGGTACTGCCACGTCGTCTTTCGCGGCGATGACGGCGAGCTTCGCAGCGCCTGCACTCACGCGCGGCTAGCGCGCGCCATCGCCGGCCGCGCGTCTGCTCGGCTCGCCGTCGTCTCGTCGGCGCCGACGAACTGATTGAACGACGCCGCGAGCAGCGTCGCCGAACGGCACCGACGCGCAGGACGGAGTGGATGCTGGTCAGGTTGTAGTACATCCGCGCGCCATGGACGCCGATGATCTGGCGCAGCGCCGGCTCCATCAGCGCCAGGCGGTCGCGCGACACCCCGAACGCCCGTCCGAGGTTGCGGAAGTAGTGGTAGTAGCCGAGACGCGCGACCGAGTAGAGCAGCGGCGAGATCGGCTGCGGAAAGTTCTCGTTGACGTTGGCGTTCGACCACTGGACTTTCGCGCCGCCGGACCTCCCGGCCTGTGAGTCCTCGCGGTGATCGGCCGGCTCTGCACGATCCAGAGCCGGCCGTCGCCATCGATCGTCCATTCGATGTCCTGCGGCGCGCCGAACGTCGCGCTCGATGTCGAGCGCGAGCCGCGCCAGCTTCGCGATCTGGACGTCGTTGAGCAGGAAGGCCTCCGCAGGCGCGGGATCGTCAGGCGAAGCGGTCTTCGTCCATCACGCGCGGCGTCCGGCGCCGGCCTGGTCGGTCGCGGGCCTGCGGATCGACACGCGTCCGGGATTGACCGCCCCCGACACGAGCGCTTCACCCATCCCCCCGCAATACTCGAGCAGCATCTCGTCGGGATCGGTCGGCGAGACCGTGAACAGCACGCCGGACAGCGACGCCTGCACCTGCCGCTGGATGATGATCGCCCATCCCCGCGAGCGTGATCCCGCGTGCCGCCTGGTACGCCAGCACGCGAGCCGATCGCTGCGACGCCCACACCCGCGCGATCGCACCCCGCAGGGCATCGGGCGTCGTGACGCCGGGGATCGAATCCAGCTGGCCGGCAAACGACGCGTCCGGCGAGTCTTCGCCAACGGCGGAGCTCCGCACGATCGCGATCGGCGAACCCGATGCCGGGACCAGACGTCCGCCGGCGTCCACGACCTCCGCCGTCGATCGACCGCGCCGTTGGTGGACGACGACGCCGTCCGGGACGGGCGCGCCCGAGCGCATCAATCGCGCGAGGTTCGCGGCCTTGCCTCCACAACGCGCGACATCGGACGCTGCGGTGAGCGGACGACGATGCGGCGTCATGTCATGGGTCACGCGGGGCGCGGTTTCAAGCCGAGGCGGAACATCACGACGCTGAACGTCCAGTGAATGAACGGGCCGACAGTCAGCACGACGGCAACGGTTCGCCAGGGCACTGCAACGAGCGAGGCTCAGCGCCAGCGAGCATGCCGATGCCTGAATCCAGGCGATCGACGGCGAACTGGCACGCGGACGCGAGCGGACCGCGCGGCGCGTCGCCCGGCGCGATGTCGAGCTGACGTTTGACGAACGAGTTCGGCAGTTCACCCGCCATGAACCCGAAGCCGGCGGCCGCGCCGGCCAGCGCGTATCCGGAGATGGAGAGAGGCCACAAGCCGAGCGCCGCCGGATCGCCAGCGAGCATGGCCAGCAGCGCGAAGCAGGCGGCTGACGCGGGCACCATGACGACGAAGCCGCGCAGTGTCTTGTTCTCGCCGAACAGACGGCGCCCGCGCGAGCGTCAGACCGGCGTCCAGCGGCCGCGCGAAGCGGCGCGAGGCCGGCGACGTGAACCACGCCGTCTGCGCCGTCCCCGCGAGGACGAACGCGAGGAGCAGGAACCAGCCGCAGGCGACGGGATCCAGAGCGGTCACAGGTCGTGCCCCGTCTCGAGCCGGTTCTGGAACAGCAGGACGTCGGCGGACACCCGCTTGGCGCCGCGCACCCAGTGCCACCAGCCGATCTCGTTTTCCGGCGTGTAGGGGATCCGGCGCAGGTGATACCCGGGGACGAACGGATACATGTGGTGAAGCTCGTGCGCGTCGAAGTGCAGCACGAACGCCGACGCGATCCGCGGCAGGCGCAGCGACCGGGTAAACGGTTCCTGCTCGACGGCGGGGAACGGCTTCACGCTGCTGCCGCCGCTGACGTGCTGCGGCACGTGCGTGTGCTGGCTCAGAAGCAGGAGGTCTTCGATGACGAAGCTGATCGCGAGCGCCAGCCCGACGCCGCGCAGGGCGACCGCTGGACCGAGAGCGACGACGACCACCGCATACAGCGCGACCAGCAACGCCGTGTCACGCGACGATCGCCCGCCGGTCGGCCGGCCCGGGGAACATGCGCAGCAACCGCGCCAGGTTCCAGTAGTTGGTCGACGCGGTAGATGATCGAGAAGATCGGAATCCACAGACGCCAGCACACATTGACGATGGCGCGTTCGGCGCGCCCGCGCGACCGCGGCACGAGCGACTCCGTCGTCGGATCCAGGTCCTGCCAGCCGGTCCACTTGTGATGACGCCCGTGCACGCGGGTCCAGCAGTGATAGGGAATCAGCGAGAAGGCCGCGGCGACGCGGCCGGCGACGGCGTGCCAGCGCCGCGTGCGGAACAGCGTGTCGTGCCCGCACTCGTGAAGGATGACGAACCACTGCACGAGCATCACCGCCAGGAGCACCTGTCCGCAGATCCACAGACCGAAGCCGCCGGCAAGAGACAGGAGGAATCCGAGCGCCGTGCCGGCGGTGGCCACGCCGACGACGCGGAGCCCGGCGGCGTCAGTCGGCCGAAGGTGCGTCAGTTCTGCCGGATGAGGCGCCGCGTCCGCTCGTGCCATGCCTGTCACGATAGGCCGCCGAGGGCTGCGATGTAGTGAACGCGCCGTGAAGAAGGCTGAAAAAAGTGTGGGGGAACTGTGATTGAAGGAGCACTTCATGCCCGGCCACGACGTCACCCCGGGCAATGGGGATGCTCCGCCATTGCGCCATCAAGGGCGTGCTCGGTTCGGGCGGCGTTTCGGAAGTGTACGGCGAAAACGAGCTGGGGGGCGTCTCAGCGGCCGTGAGGATGTCGGTCGGCAGGTAACCTCACCTCGCCGCCAGGCTCCCGTGCCGGAACGCCGGCCACGCGTCGTGCAAGTACAGCCCGAACGGAATCCACCAGATCACGTCGTTGGTGACGCACATCACGAAGGCGGACGGCGGCCATGCGCCGCTTCGGATCAGCCAGAGCATCCCGAGCGGACCCAGGGATTTGCCCACGAGACCAACGGCGGCGATCAGCCAGCCGCGCTCCGGGACGCGCGCGACGTCCAGGTAGAGAATCCCGTAGAGTCCCACGACCATCCCGAGGCACGCGAAGACGGCCGGGTGGTTCGCCGGCGGCATCCCGGCGAAGCGAAACAGCCACTGCGGATCGGCGGTGGACCATATCCCCCAGCCGATGTTGTAGAGCCCGGCGGCGGCGAAGACGGCACGATGAAATTTCTTGCGCGCGATCATCGCTTGACCGCGCCGTCCATCCCCGTCCTCGTCTTCCATGGCCAGCCCCCGTACGGAAGCTCCAGCGCCGCGTAGAGATCGCGCAGCCCCGACAGCGAGACGCCGGCCGCCATCACGAAGAGGCCCCAGCGCAGGAGATCGGGTATTGCGGCCCGCTCGACGACGAGCGCGGTTGGGAGGGCCCACCAGCGGATCAACACCGGGATCAGGTTCGCGACCATCGCGCCGTACAGAATGCCCATCACCGCGTGCGTCACGCGTTCGCCCGCGTAGACGTCTCCCAGCTGTTTGCGGACCGCAATCTCCACGACGAAGTCCGTCAGCGTGAGGACGATCTCCGCAACGAACACGCCGGCGAGCACGAGCACCCACGTCCCCTGCCACGCCATCCACGGGAGCGTGGCAAACAGGACCGCATAGAAGAAGTCCCTCGCGGCGTGGAGCTTCAGCTCGGAGGCGGCCTGCTGCCCTCGCGCCGGCAGCCGGGCGCGCCATTCGTGGTAGTAGACGGTGTCGAATGCGCCGATGACACCCTGGACGGCCAGAAGCCAGAGAGCGACGATCATGCGCCAGTGTCCTCGATGTTCATCGTGCCCTCATACGTCAGCAAAGGCCCAACGGCAGGAAGCGCGACGCGGACGTGGACGCGTATTTGACGTGCGCCCGCCGGATCTTCGCGCGCGTCCACCCGTGGCGCCGACGCGGCAGGCAACCGCAGGCGGAGCGATCCCAACAGCAAGGCGGCGCCGACCTGTCGAAAGACGAGGCTTCCCTCCGAGGCTTCGAGGCGAAACCGAAACTCGAGGAGGCCAATCCGCTCGGCGAGCTCGCACTCGCCGGCCCCCGGTCCGCCGGCCCCCGGTCCGCCGGCCCCCGGTCCGCCGGCCTCCGGTCCGCCGGCGGCAGATACTGCCGCGTGTCGAAGCGTCGATCGGCGAAGGTCCGAAGCCACCGCTCTCCACCGGCATGCGACGTGACGACCAGGCGCGTCTCGGCCGCATCGGCCGGACGGGGCAGGCGCAGCAGCCGCGCAAGGATACGGGCCGCCAGGCTGCGGCCGTGCTGAATCCGGAGGCGGCCATGGGCGCGAGCCGTCGCCTCTCTCGAGTGAACAAAGCGGACCGGCTCCGCCAGCTGCAGCCACGAGGAGCCCAGGAGGCGCGCGTAGAGCGCGCGCGGAGCGTCCGCGCGGTCACGATTGAACAGGAGGTCAGGAGATCAGATACCCCACGATGTTAGCATTGCCGCACCGAACCCGGCGGCGCCTGCGAGCGATTCACGCGTGACGTGCAGGATGCACCGGCGGCGCGCGGGACGAGGGACCAGAGGTAGTCGTGATGTTGCAACGTCTGCGCGAGCGCAACGAGTGGAAGTTCTTCGCCGTGCTGCCGCAAGGCGATCTCCTGCTCGCCGTCGCGTGGTGGGGCGTGCTCGTTCTGCGAGGCGTGCTGCCCGCGGTGTTCGCCATCTCGATGGGCGCGCTCGTCGGTGCGGTCCAGAACGGGGCCAGCCTTGCCGGTCCGCTCACCTTCGCCGGCGGGGTGTTCATCCTGCTCCAGGTGCTCACGCCGATTCACCGCGCCGTGAGCGCCAATCTCGGCGACCGCACCGCTGCGTGGCTCTACGACCGGCTGACCGCGGCGTGCGTCCGGCCGCCGGGCATGGGACATCTCGAGGACCCGACGCTCACCGGCGATCTCACCGTCGCGCGTGATTTCGACCTCGGCATGACCGGTCCGCCGCTGAGCTTCTCGGTGGACTTCATCGCCAGCGGCCTGGTCGAGCTCGTCGCCGGGCTCGCCTGCGCGGTGGTGCTCTTCGCGTATGCGTGGTGGGCCCCGATCGTTCTGGGCGGGGCGTGGCTGGCCACGCACTGGCTGCTGCGCGAGAGCGCGGTCTGGCGGGACCGCAACACCGACGTCGTGCGCGCCGCGCAGCGCGACGCCGACTACGCCTTCCGGATGGCGGTGGATCCTGCCCCCGCGAAGGAGCTGCGGCTCTTCGGCCTCGCGGAGTGGACGATCGATCGTTTCGTGACGCACCGCACGCACCTGCACGCGCTGCAGTACGAAGCGACCCGGCTTCGCGAGAAGCCGGTGCTGTGGAGCCTGCTGCTCGTCGTGGCCGCCAACGTGGCGGTGTTCTGGTCGCTCGCCGGCGCGGCCGGCAACGGCAGCCTGACCCTCGCCGAGGTGGTCGTGTTCGCGCAGAGCGCCGTCGGCGTGTCGATGATCGCGTTCGGGGGACTCAACTGGGCGCTCGATGGCGCGTCGGCGCCGGTCGGCGCGGTGCTGCGGCTCGAGGGCGCGATGGCGTCCGCGGGCGCGCTGTCCGCCGGTGTCCCTGGCGCGCAGGCTCCCCGCGACGGGACGCCGCCAGGCCGCCGGCCGGCTACGGGAATGCCTGCGCGCGAAATCCGCTTCCGCGACGTCACCTTCGCGTACCCGGCGGCCTCGACAGCGCCCGGGACAGGCCCCTCGACTCCGCACGAGACAAGCTCCTCGACTCCGCTCGGGACAGGCCGGCCGGTCCTCGAGCGCTTCGATCTCACGATTCCCGCCGGCTCGTCGCTCGCGATCGTCGGGCAGAACGGCGCCGGCAAGACGACGCTCGCCAAGCTGCTCTGCCGGTTGTACGACCCGCAGTCCGGCGCGATCGAGATCGACGGCGTGGATCTCCGCGACCTGTCACTCGAATCCTGGCGCAGTCGTGTCGCCGCGGTCTTCCAGGATTTCACCCGCTTCGAGCTGCCGCTGCGCGACAACGTCGCACCCGCCGGCGCACCAGACGCCGCCGTGAACAGGGCGCTCGAAGCCGCAGGGGCCGCGAACCTGGCGAGCCTGGACACGGTGCTGGCTCGCGGCTACGACGGCGGGACCGATCTGTCGGGCGGCCAGTGGCAGCGCGTCGCGCTCGCGCGCGCGCTGTGTGCCGTCCAGCTCGAGGCCGGCCTCGTGCTGCTCGACGAGCCCACCGCGCAGCTCGACGTGCGGGGTGAATCGGAGATCTTCGAACGGATCCTCGCCGCCACGCGGCACTGCACGACGATCCTCATCTCGCACCGCTTCTCCACGGTGCGCCAGGCCGACCGCATCTGCGTCCTCGAACAGGGGCGCGTCGTCGAGCTCGGGACGCACGACGAGCTCATGGCAAAGGACGGCCGCTACCGCGCGATGTTCGACCTGCAGGCGCAGCGCTTCGGGGTTGCGGAAGACGAGGAGGGGACCACCTATGACGTCCTCACCTGAACGGGCCGCCAGCAGGAATTTCGACGAGCTCCCGCCGGCGCTCTCGTCGATGTGGCGGCTGTGCAAGCTCGGCTACCGCCACGAGCCGCGATTGATGCTCGCCGCGTTCGTGTTGTCGCAGCTCGCCGCGCTGCCCGATGCGCTGCTCGCGCTGTGGCTCATGGTGCTCGGTCAGGGCGTGCTCGAGCACCGGCCCGGGCTGGTGCGCCTGGCGGCCATCGGCCTCGCCCTGTCGGTCACCGCGACGTGGTTCCTCGAGACGGTCAGCACCCGGGTGCAGCGGCGCTTCCGCGACAGGGTCACGATCGCGCTCGAATCGCACGTCGCCAGGCTCCAGGCGTCGGTCGCGACCATCGCGCACCACGAGCGCCCCGACTACCTCGATCGCCTCGCCATGCTGCGCGATCAGATATTCGTGCTCGATCACATGTACATGTCGGTGTTCTCGACGTGCGGCTGGATCCTGCGGCTGGGTGTGACGGTGGCGCTGCTCGCTTCGATTCATCCGGCGCTGGTGCTGCTCGCCGTCTTCGCGCTGCCCACCGTGGTCACGTCGACGTGGCGGCCTGCCGTCGAACGCGCCGCTCAAGAGCGCACCGCGCAGGCCAACCGCCTGGCGCGCCACCTCTTCACGATCGCGACCACGGCGTCACCAGGCAAGGAAGTGCGGGTCACGGGGATCGGCAGCCAGCTGATGACGCAACGCCGCGAGGCGTGGGAGAGCGGGTACGCGCCGGTGGCGGCAGCGCGGTGGAGCTCGGCCCTGTGGTACACGCTCGCGTGGGCGGTGTTCGGTGTGGGGTACGTCGGCGCGGTGGTGTTCGTGTCCTCGGGCCTCGGCTCTCCCGCCGCAGAGGTCCTGCTGGTGCTCGCGGCGGGATCGCGCCTGTCGGCGTACATCGGGGCCACGGTCGGGGAGATCGGATTCCTGCGCGGCTTCTGGATGGACGGCTCGAGGCGGCTCGCGTGGCTCGAAGACTACGCCGCACATCTCGCGGCGTCGGCGGATCAGCCCGTGCCCGCGGTGCTGCGAAGCGGCATTCGCCTCGAGCACGTGTCGTTCGCCTACCCGGCCACGTCACGGCTGGTTCTCGACGACGTGTCGCTGTTGCTGCCGGCCGGGTCGGTTGTCGCCATCGTCGGCGAAAACGGCGCCGGCAAGACCACGCTCGTCAAGCTGCTGGCGAAGATGTACGAGCCCTCGTCGGGTTCCATTTTCATCGACGACACGCCGCTCGCCCGGATACCGGCCAACGAATGGCGATCGCGCCTGGCGGGGGCGTTTCAGGATTTCTTCCGCTTCGAGTTTCGCGCGCGTCAGACCGTCGGCCTGGGCGACGTGGCACGCATGGACGATGAGCCGGCCGTGGTCACGGCGCTCGGACGTGCCGGCGCCGGCGACGTCGTCGCACGCCTGCCGTCCGGCCTCGAGACGCAATTGGGCCCGACGTGGCCCGGCGGCGTCGATGTGTCGTTCGGCCAATGGCAGAAGCTCGCGCTGGCCCGCGGCTTCATGCGCGACCGCCCGCTGCTCCTGGTGCTCGACGAGCCCACGGCCGCGCTCGATGCGGAAACCGAACACGCGCTGTTCGAGCGCTACGCGAGTGCCGCCGCCGGCGATCGTGCTGACGGCCGCATCACGATCCTCGTCTCGCACCGGTTCTCCACGGTGCGCATGGCCGAGATCATCGTCGTCATCGACGGTGCGCGCGTCGTGGAGGTCGGCTCCCACGATGAGCTGATGGCCAGGGGCGGGCAGTACGCGGAGCTCTACGGCATCCAGGCTGCCTCTTACCGGTGAAAGGGGCCGGTCCGACGGTCTGAAGACGGCAGCGGCACGATGACAGGCCTGACAGAATTCGCCGTGACGCGACAGGTTCGTCAGGCCCCTACCAGTTTTGTGTCACCGGCGTTCGAGGTCTGGCGGCACGGTCTTCGCAACGCGCGCGATATGGGCTGGTTCCGAGTCTCGCGCGGACGCCTCGAGTACCGCGGCCGGATCACGCGTGAACCCTTCACGCAGTGGACGGCCACACCAGAGGGCGCCGCCGAGGTTGCGCGCGTCGCGGCCGGGATCCGCTTCACGCTGTTCGGGCGCTCGCGGGCGGCGCGGACCCGCATCTGGCGTGCGATCGAGGAGGCCTCGCGCGCCGAGTCCTTCGTCACCGCCGCCGCCGCCGAGGCGGCTCGCTACATGGAGGTCCTCGCCAGCCTCTCGTACTCCGACGCCCTGCCGCGCGTTCACCTGACACTCCACCGCCTGGTCCTCGTGCCGCGAACGCTGGGCAACGGACGCGCGCGCGCCGCGTTGTTCAAGCGTCTCGGCGGGACGCCGGCGCTCGCGGGGCTGGGCGAAGCGGCACGCGGCTTCCTTCTCGATCAGCTCGTCGTCGAAATGGATGCCGCGCTGCAGAAAGCGTCGCCGTCGCCGAAGCAGCCGGTCCAGGCGCACGAGGACTGGGTGTGCGTGGGACTGAGCAAGGGCCTGGTCTGGGGGGATCCGCTCTGGTCCGGTCCCGACGGGACGGGACATATTTTCATGTACGAGTTCCCGCGCGCCGGATTGCCGCGACGCGAACGCAAGGCGCTCGAAGCGGCGATCGCCGAAATGGCCACCAGCGTCTCGACGCTGTCGCGTCAAGAGCGGATCGACATGGTGCGCGTCGCCTCGGTCCGGTGAGCTGCAGACCTAACGTTGGCCGGACGTCGCGCACCTTCTTCGGTGGGCGTCACGTGTTCCCCGCTTTCCAGCAGTGTCGTGCCGACTTTTCAGCGGGAGCAGGGAATAGCCTTTCCTTCCAGCAGCCTGGTCGCCTGGGTTCGCAGCGGCTCGTGCCTGGAGCGCCGCGCCTGATCAAGGGACTCATAGGACATGCACCTCACGACTTCGTCTCTGTCTCGGAGCGCTGCCTGCAGCAGGAGCGGAAAAGCGCTCTTCGTGGCCTCCACGATCTCCGTAGTCGCCTCGACCTGCGGAGGACGCCCCTCCAGCCGTTCTGTGAGGTCATCGAAGGCAAACGCCGCACCGCGTCGCACAAAGACGTCCTTGTCGGTGAGCAGGTCGGCGATCATCGGAATCCCGTCCACCTTGCCGATCAGCGCAAAGGCGGCCTCCCTCCTCAGGATGAGGTCGTCACGGGAACTCCCCTCGCACTTCCCCTTTGCGATGTCCAGGAGCGTCGCGTTGACGAGACGGCGTTCGACGCTCGAGTCGATGCAGGATGCCAGACGCTACCCATTGCAGCCGGCACCCGGGTCGATCCCGCAAGGCCTCAACGAGCGCAGGAGCGATTGAGGAGCCGAGCTTGGTCAATTGTGATGCTGCCGCGAACACCACGCGCGAGTCGCTGTCTTCCAGGCTCTTCAGCAGCAGCGGAACATCGGGTGGAGAACTGGCTGGCTGGTCCCGTGCCACGCCGGCGACACTCAGCGCCAGGATGATCACAATGCTGCCCAGGTACGGCCTCATGCCGATTTCCTCCAACGAAGACGTCCGTCCAACGTCGTGCGTTCAGCCGCGGCGGCCTCATCATCGCGCCGGCCGTCGTCGGCTGCAAACGCCTGTTCGCACCTATGCCGAATAGCCAAGTCCGAGAGTTGTTCGACAGAGCCCGCATCGCTCCCCTATGAGCTCACAGGTTGACGTTGAGGCCCTGCAGCCGGCGAGCCACTGGCCTCAACTTGTCCCGGTCGAGCGAAGAGAGCCCCATGTTGACTGTTTCGATTCTCCACAGATGCTCGACCAACTGGTCTTCTGAAACCCCGCTGCGCGCTGCGACGGCGTGCTCCGCATCGCGTCAGCCGCCGACCCCGCTCGCCCGCGGATGCACTGCTCGCCAAGTCTGACGAAGTAGAGCCGAACCGGACCGAGTTCAGTGTCGGGCACAACATCGGAGCCGCTGGTCCGCGACTAATGCCATTCCGACCAACGCGAACGGTCCGTCATATGACACGAAGTTCATCAGTCCTCGTGGGTCGATAAACGTCAGCTGGTCTCAAAGAAAACCAGCGATGCCCTTCGAGATCTTCCGCCCGGTATCGCCGCCCGGGCGGCCCCTCTTCGATCGCAGAGAATCGTCGCACCTGCGGTTTTCGCCCGCTCGAAATGTCGATCGAGATTGTTCACGTAGACGAGCACGCCATCGATAATCCACGGCACCGTCGACCACTTGCGTGCCTGTTCGCACACCTCCCGATGTCGTTTCGGACTGCGGTATCCGGTGTCGGAGACGCCAGCATGATCAAGCCGTTCCCGCTTCCATCTCACCGTGTGACAGTTCCCCATCCGGCGTCGGTGCAGACGCGCCGTCTCTCGAAACCCAAACGCGCTGCGCAGCCATTCCAACGCCGCGATCCCGTCCTCGTACGAGATCATCGGGGACGACAGCCGGGGTGCTGGTGGCCGGCGCAGCGCTTCTCATGGACGTTCGACGCTTGTGCGTGCTCGCCGCTTTCTTGCCGACCGCCCGGCGTTTCCGCGTCGTGGCCGCTTTCCTGGCGGCCGTTCGACGCTTCCGGGTGACCGCGGCTGTCCGAGCTGCTGACGTCCCCATCGTCAACTCCTCCGGTCTCACGAATCTTCGGCCAACTGCGTCGCCTCTTCCGCCTCGAGCAGACAGACCACCAGCTCAACGCCGGCCTCGCGCCATGCCGCGACCTCGTCGTCGAGCCAATCGCCGCCGCGTGGCCGCGGCAGGATACCAAGACGGCCTTTCTCGAGGCCGGCCCACCCGAAAGCCCTTGCCTGCACAATCAATCTCCGTCCTCACCAAACCCCAGGGACAAGTCGCTTCGTTCGTGCCGCGTAAGTTGCGTATTCATCGCCAAACGTGTCGCTCATCATCTGCTCTTCCGCATGAACACGTAGCGCGAACAGGATCGCGAACGCTACCAAGTTCGCCGGACCTGCTACCCAATTCGGAATAACCAGCGCATGGCCCAAGGAATACAGTACAACGCTGGTACATTGGATGGCGAATCCGGTCAGTAGACGCCTTGCGTGATGAGTCGATGCTGCTCACGCACCTCCAGGGTGATCGACCAGTTCGTGCCAAGATCAACGTGCGACCTATGGAAGAGCCAAAGGCCGACCGCGAAGCACATCACCCCGGCGATGAGTGGGCCGACGAGTCAGCGGATCTCTGCGAACGAGAGCACAGGTGACGCGAGCCAGATCAGAGGGACGACGAAGCCAACCCACACCAGAACCAACAGGCCAGTCTCGACGGAAGTCTGTGGCTCTTGGCGACTTTGACGTTTCGACTCGGCGGCCATGTGGGGCACGAATGGCGATCATCGTCAGGGTGCCCGCTGCGTCACCTACCGCCTTGGCGATCCACGGGTCCATGGCAATGCTTCTTCCTTGACCGAATCGAGGACGGTGTTGCGAATTGGCTTCTCTGGCTAACGTCTTGCCGCTCAGCCGCGAGCGCGAATCAGCAACTCGTTCCGGCCCGGAACGAGTTGAATACTGGCACAACAACGGTGCCGCTCGCCGGCTGCAGCGGCCGGTCAGACGGGGTCGGTCTCAAAGAAACACCAGCGATGCCCTTCGAGATCTTCCGCCCGGTATCGTCGCCCGGGCGGCCCCTCTTCGATCACGGAGAGAATCGTCGCACCTGCGGCTTTCGCCCGTTCGAAATGTCGATCGAGATTGTCCACGTAGACGAGCACGCCATCGATAATCCACGGCACCGTGGACCACTTGCGTGCCTGTTCGCACGCCTCCCGATGTCGTTTCGGACTGCGGTACTCCGGTGTCGGAGACGCCAGCATGATCAGTCCGTTCCCTGCTTCCATTTCGCCGTGCGACAGCTTCCCATCCGGCGTCGTGAGACGCGTCGTCTCTCGAAACCCGAACGCGCTGCGCAGCCATTCCAACGCCGCGATCCCATCCTCGTAGGAGATCATGGGGACGACCCCGGGGTGCTGGTGGCTGCCGCAGCGCTTCTCATGGACGTTCGACGCTTGCGCGTGATCGCCGCTTCTTGCCGGCCGCCCGGCGTTTCCGCGTCGTGACCGCTTCCTGGCGGCCGTTCGACGCTTCCGAGTGACCGCGGCTTTCCGAGCTGCTGACGTCCCCATCGCCGACTCCTTCGTCTCACGAATCCTCGGGTCTGGCTGACGGCCTGCGTTTCAGCCGCGGCGGTTCATGGTCGCATCGCTGCCGCCGGCTGCAAGCGCCAGCTAGGCCGACCCACGAATGCGCACCCGCGTAAGCACGCTGGCGACGGCAACGAATGTGAACAAGTTTAGGTACTGCGCTGATGACTCTTGCCGAACTGCGTCGATGACACTTCCGGAAACCGTCGTCGCCGAACGTCACCATGGCATCACTCCAAGCGTACCAGGTGAAAGGGAATCCGACAGTCGCGCACCAGCCCGGAGAACAGCGATTGACGACATTCGCCGCCGTGAACCCGAGGAGCCATCCGTAGAACAGCAGCGCGCGGCGACCTGCCCACGCGTCGCCCAGCATCCGCTTGCCCACTGCGAACGCGAACGCAGCAAACACTACTGGTGCAAGGTAGCCCAGAGGGCCCGGATTCACGTACGTGACGTCGACGCCCAGCGATCGGGCGATGAGCGTAGCAGTGGCTCTGACGACGATGGCAGTCAAGACGGCGAGCAGCACCAGAACGGCGCCCGTGCCTACCTGGGAGATCGTGGAGGGTCGCCGACGGGTGATAACCGACCCCACCACGCCTGCTGCGAAAAGCAGCAACGCGGAGCACGCCATCAGCCCAAACAGCGTTGGTACGCGCCAGACATGTCCATCCATCGGATCGGCCTAAGGTTAACGGATTGCGAATGAGCCGCGCGCCGAGATCTGCTCAGCGAGTGCGTCGGCTCCATTGCCCTGTTATACGCTACCTCGGAGTACCAGTCGTTTCATCTCCGCTGAGACCGATCCGTCGCCGGACGATTTCGTTTGCCTGGGCTCCGATGAACTCGAGCCACACGCGATTTTGATCATCGAGATAGAGTCGGGCCGGAATGGAGGTGGTGCGATCGAGGAAACGGATGTAGCTTCCGCCGTTTTCATCGGCGACGAGCGTAATCCGCTCTCGATTTCGGTCGTCCCCCTTCCCGGTGGGTGCATCGAGACCCATCACGAGTCTGCCCGACTCCTGAAGCCCGAGGCCAGATCGTTCGACTCCGGCGGCGTCATTGATGATCAGGCCTGCTCTGGGATTGCCCGCGGCGTTCCTGTCGGGGATCGGCGCACCCATCACGATTCTCGGTCGCCCGGCGGAGTCCTCGATGATCAGGCTCCTCGTCCGAAGCGGTTCTTGCGAGGGCGCAGATTGTGAGAATCCCGCCAGCAGGGCGGAGCACATCGACAGGAATGTCGTGGAGATGATGCTGACTAGAACTCGGTTCGTTCGCTCGACCCGGGCCAATCTGTTCTCGATCGCATCATGCCGGTCGCTCATGTTCTACCTCCCCACCGTGCCGACCGCAACACAGGTCGAAGTCATGATGTCCTGCCGCTCAGCCGCGAGCGGCGACCCGGCAACTCGGCCCGGCCCGGGCCGGACCGAGTTGAATGTTGGCACAACATCGGAGCCGCTGGTCCGCGACTAGTGCCATTCCGACCAACGGCGAACGGTGCTGTCATATGACACGAAGTTCATCATTCCTCGTGGGTCGATAAACGTCAGCTGGTACTGGACGCCGTCCGACCAGTATCGCAGCGATCGCCGGACGAGGAGCGGCCCGTCGCCCTGCCGCCAAAACGCGGACAGGTCTGAAGGATAGACACCAGATGTGCGTTTGTCTCGTTCGATTTGCGAGATGATGGAGTCGCAATACGCTTTCGCCGTGGCGATGTCGTGCTTCGCGAGCTCGCGCCCGGGCAGAAGAGAAATCACGGTTGACGCTGCGACGACGGCCACGAGTGTCGCAACGCGGGCCAGCCTTCCAGCGAACCGGAATCGACTCCGCAGAACGTACGCAGATGCCCCCAGTGCGAGAGCCGTCCCGCCTGCATAGATCGCTATCGCCAACACCGCGACCCCGTGCGCAAAGGAACCGCGTCCGAGGAACAGCGCCACGCCGTTGAGCACGGCGGACGCCAGCACACCCACAAAGAGGATCAGTCGCACGTCGGGTTCGGTCAGAGACGACAGCGTACAGTGCGTTCCTTCCAGCCGGCCACCGCCAACGCCGAGTTCTGGTCCATCAAAACGATCTGCGGGACACCCGGCCTGGAATCGAGGACGCCTCGCGCGTTGGATCCTCCGTCATAGAGTGCTTCCGTGGACGACCGACCCGTCCGGGCCGTCCGCGGCAACGACGGGCCGGACAACGCTGCGCTACGCGACATCCTCATAGGCCACCCACCCGCGGCCCTGTCTGAGGAACAGTTTGTCGGAGACGAGATGGTCCGCTCGCGGCCACATTCGAGCCTCCGCAAGACCTGCGCGCGCCGTCGGCTGCGCGCGTGTTAGCCGTCCTGCCTCAATCCGCAATCCACATGAAGAGCTGGTCGATCGTCCACGATGTACCGGATCGTCGGACGACCACTTTCTGCCCGGACTTTTCAGAGGGATTCGTATGGATCAACGATGCCTCGACCGTGTGCCCTTTCCTTATCATCGACACGATAGGCCACGACCCTTCGACCTGCGTGAAGATACCTGCAACTGGTTGGCTCGCCGAGGGATCGCCCATGAATGATCCGCTTCAGTGCCCGTCCAGCACAATCGCGGCACACGCCCAACCACACCGCGAGCCGCAACGACGGGTAGCCCTGTCATGCGCGTTTCTCACGTGCGTAGCCGCGATGCGGGTCACCGGACGGCCGCACTAGTCGAACAACACAGATAACGCGCGGGGTCGTCGGGTGGAGCGCTTTGTTGGCCGCGTCACGTCTATTGACGACACGCTGACCTTGAAGGACTGCGCGCGCGTGTCCGGGGCCACGACAGGGACCCGGTTCATTCTTACTAATCACGAGAGCGGTTGGAACTGTTTGCCGCCCGACCTTATTCGAAAGAATCGCTGCGGCGTCTGAACCGCGCAGCGTTGGTGTGAACGAGAACAGGACCACGTCGTCGACTTCAATACTTCCGGTGGACCTAACTCTCTGAGCTGCAGGCTTGGCCACGATCGAACACGTCTTTGACAACCTCGAATTGAAGCCTGATTGATTCCTGCGCAGTCGCCAGGGACGTGCCAACAAAAACGAGACACGCGAAGACGAATAGTCGACTCAACTTCATCGGAACCTCCCCTGCGTCTCAAATCTAACGGCCCTTCAGGAATTGGGGCTCGCCGGCCCAACGATCGCGCATCACCTGCGAAACCGCGTGCGATGCGCGCACTTCCACGAGCGAGGGCCGGTTTCGTCAGGTGCATGCGCCTGTTCGTTAGCCGGTGCTAGAATTGTCTACCAGACGCCAGGAATAAGACGCTTCGTTCGCGCCGAGTAAGCCGCGTATTCGTCGCCAAACCCCTCGAACATCATCCGCTCCTCCGCGCGGACACGAAGCGCGAGGAGGATCGCGAACGCGATCAGGTTGAGCCGGACCTGCCAACCAATTCGGGATGACGAGCGCCTGGCCGACGGAATACAGCACGAGTGCCAAATACATCGGGTGGCGGATACGTCGATACACGCCTTGCGTAATGAGCTGATGCTGTTCCCGTAACCTCCAGAGTGATCGACCGTACCGAGGTCAGCGTGCGAGCGGTAGAAGAGCCAGAGGCCGATGACCAAGCACGTCACACCGCCGACGAGCGGGCCGTTCCTCAGCGGGTACTCAGCGAACGAGAACGCCGGCGACACGGCCCAGATCAGAGGGACGAAGAATCCCACCCAGGGAGAACCAAGAGCCCGGTCTCCAGCGGCGTTTTGTGGCTGCGGCGACGGGGGATTGGCTGCGCATCGTGCGGCGCGGTTATGCGCGAGGCTTCGAAGCCAACAGCGAGTTCGCGCCCAAGAGATCCGTGGCTGATTGCTGTCCGGCTGCACGCTCTTGAGGTAGACCGCCGACGTCGGCGGCAGCCAATCAGGATGACCGTTTCAGGCAGCGACCACCGATAACTCTCTGAGCACCATGATGTTAACACGTCGGCGCAGGAGCGCGGCGGACGGGTGATTTGCTGCAGGTGCGCGTCGCCTCGGTGAGCGTCAGACCCCTTATCCTGTCGTCAGATGGCTGACGGCATCACGCGAGTGGTCGCCCTCGGGGCGAGCAACCTCACCAGAGGACTCCAGACCGTGGTGGCGGCCGCGCGGACCGCATGGGGCCCTGACGTCGAAATTCTTGCCGCGCTCGGCCACGGCCGATCGTATGGCGCGCCGAGCCGGTTTCTCGTCAGGACGCTGCCGGGCATCCTCCAGTCGGGCGTGTGGCAGACGCTGTCGTCGCTTCCGGCGGCGAAGACTCGGGCGCTCGTGACCGACGTCGGCAACGACATCCTCTACGGGTTCCCGGCGGCCCGGATTCTGTCGTGGGTGGAAGAGGCCGTGGACCGCCTGCAGCGACTCACCCCCGATATCGTGCTCACCGATCTGCCGCTGCCGGCCGTCCGTCAAGTCTCCCGGTCGAAGTTCCTGTTGTTCCGCTCGGTGCTCGTGCCTCAGTGCCGGTTGTCACTGGCCGAGGTCGTGGACACGGCCCAACGGGTCAACGACGGTCTGGCATCCCTCGCCTCCGCGCGAGGGCTTCAATTCACGCACATGAAATCCGAGTGGTACGGCGTGGATCCAATCCACATCCGTCCGTCCCTGTGGCGTCCGGCCTGGCAGCAGATCCTCGGCTGTGATGTCAGCGGTCAGCCGGCGCCACGGACGTGGCCGGAGGGTATGAGGCTCTACGCCATGCGTGCGGAGCGCGAATGGCTGTTCGGCGTGGAGCGCGTGTCACCTCAGGCCGGCGTCGCGCTGGCGCGGGGGGAAAGTGTGGCTCTTCTGAGCGCGCTCACTTCACTCACGCGCGAGAGGCCGCTTCACTTCGCAGACGCGGTAGAGGCCTCGGCGCTGACGCGCCTCGGTAGGGGCCGGAAATCAGCGCGTATTTGACCGATGCGGTCACCGGTTCTCGTGGTCCTGGCCTTCGGTGTTGATGTTCCGCCGATCCGACGCTATCGACTCGATCTCATTCGTCAGTTAGACACCGTCCGGAAGGTCTTGGGCGCACCCTCCCGTCGCGGAGCCAGCGAGGCGTGCGCCATCGGATGTCGTTACGGCAGCGCGATTCGAAAGAGGTTCCGCTGCGCCGTTGTCTTGATGTACGCGTAGGTGGACGGATCGAGCCCGGGAATGATGCTCGACTGCTCCACGACCCGGCTTCCGGGAATCGCGAGCGCCTCCTCGATGGACTGGATACCCGCGTCAGGCAAGTCCGGTAAGCCCGTTGCCGGGGCAACCGGAATCGCGATGGTTCTGCCGGGGCTCGTACGTGACGTCGGTTCGAGCGAGACGTACAAGAACTTTCCGTCCGGAGACCAGGCGCACGGGCAGGTCCTCCCGCTGGCGCAGATCGGCCGTGGAGATCCGCCTCCGGTCGGCACCGCTACGAACGCAGCCGATTTCTCCCGTCCCGACAGCGGGGCAATGGCAATCAACCAGCGACGGTCCGGAGAGATCCCCTGGAACGTGCTGATCGGGTACGGGACCACTTTGGAACGGCCCGAACCGTCTTTGTTCATCCGGCCGACGTAGTTGGCGTTGTTGTCGGTGAAGCGGAAGATGACCTGCCCGGCCGGACCGAAACGCGGCGCGTTTTCGCCTCCGGAGGCGATCTGTCTCGGCGGCGCACGCCGGTCCATCGGAGCCACCCAGAGCTGTGACGGTTTCCCGGCCGGCTGTGTCGAGAAGACGGCCTCCTTGCCGTCAGGCGAGATGTCGTACTCGCCCATGGCGATTCCCGGCAGGACAGGTTCACTCGTGCCCGACTCGGCGTCGGCGCGCCACAGTTCCCTTCCCGATCCGGGCGACTCGCGCAGGTAGTACACGCTCTTGCCGTCGGAAGAGAACGACGGCAGCGAGGCTGACCCGATCCGATTCACGATGGTGCCTTCCGAGGAGAGGGGACGATCGGCGCCCCGGTCGTGTATCCAGATGGCACTGCGCTCGATCCCGATTGATGTGATCAGCGCCCCATCCTGAGTCATGGCGACGCCGTCCTCCTCGGCTGGGCCGAACGTCAGCTGCTCCGGCTCACCGTCAGGAAAGCGTTGGCGCCACAGGTGATGTTTCTCGTCGACCGCCGCCGTGAAGTACATCCAGTTGCCGTCAGGTGACCAGCCGGCGCCCGTGCAGTATCCCCGAGGCCCGACCTGGCGGCCGCGCGAGCTGCCGTCCAGAGGAACGAGGCGGCATGGCTCCCAGATCGGCCTGTGATCCATCTCGATGACCAGCGCCCACCGGCGATCGGGCGAAGCGTATGAATAGTGCGCCATGGCACGCTCGTGCTCCGGGAAGTACACCTCGCGGCGCTCCGACCGACTCGCCGTCGCGGTCACGATTCCCATGTGCACGCCGGCCCTTATTTCGGAGAACAGGAGGACGCGTTCATCCAGCCACGTGAGGCCGGCGGCATTTCCCAGCAGGAGGCTTGGCTCACCTCCCAGGGCCGAGATCGTGAAAGTGTTCCACCCGCGGCCGTCTCCAAAAGCTGTATACGCGATCTGCGTGCCGTCGGCGGAAAACGCCACGCTGTACTTCTGCCGCGGATCGCGCGTCAGCTGAGTCGCCTCGCCGTTGGGAAGCATCTTGACGAAGACCTGATCCGGCGCGCCGAACCACTTGTCCCCGCGGATGAAGGCGAGCATGCGGCCATCAGGCGACACCGCCGGCGCGACGGCGGAATCCGTGAAGTCGGTCAATTGCGTATAGGTGAGGCCGTTTCTCGTCAGTCGCACGGACCTCGCGAGAAGCACTCCGCCGACCACAACGGCAAGCACAACGGCACCGGTTCCCACAGCCTTCCAGCGGCCGCTCGCCTGAGCCGGCCGCCCCGCGACTTCGGCTGACGCCTCATGCAATTCGGGCGCGTCGCCCGCGCTGCGAGGAAACTCGAGCGCCGCCGTGGTGACCGGCGCCGCGAAGACATACCCGCGGCGTGCCACGGTGCGGACCACTTGCTGCGAGTCGTCGCCCAGGGCTCGCCGAATCTCCAGCAGGCACTGCGCCAGGGAATTGTCGGTGACCGCGGCGTCCGGCCAGATGGCGTCGATGAGCTCCGCCTTTGTCACCAGGCGGCCGTGCCGTTCAACCAGATAGGTCAGGGCGTCGAACACTTTCGGACGCAGCGTGACCTCGACGGCGCCGCGGCGCAGGAATCCGCCATCGAGATCCAGCGTGAAGTCGCCAAACCGGTACTGGCGGTGGCGCGTTTCAGGAGCGTAGGTCTGACGGCTCACAAGAAATGAGCTCCCCTTTGGCGCCAGCTTGACGCGGATGGTTGTGGCTGGATTCTAGCAACGCGCGGCACACGTGTCACTCGCGTAAATTCGCCTCGGTTTCGGCGCTTTCATCCCAATTTCATGGAGGCTTCAGGCCGGTTTCATGACTTCCGGCGACGGGAACGCTAGCTTCCCGGTGACACGAACCCGTGTCACGAAACGAAGGAGGAAGGCATGCGTCAACGACTCGTGGTTGCAGCGGCGCTCATGGTGGTGGTCCCGATCGCGGGAGCGGCGACAGGGCCCGCCCACGAAAACAGCGGGCAGACGGTTATCAAATCGCGGGAGTTCACGGTCCCGAAGGGACAGTGCTCCCAGCTACCCGCTGACCTCGAGCTGAAGGGGCTGGGCCTCGAACGCACGAGGACCGTCGTCGAAAGCGCGGACCAGGGTGGCAGGCACGGCGATGACGGTCGAATCACCTACAGCCTGGTGTCGAGGATAACCGGCACCGCGACCGACAACTTCGGCGGCAGGTACACGTTCAGTTACGAGCTGCGCCTCAAGAAACCGATCCCGCTGCCGGGGACCGGGATCATCGTGGACACGTTCAAGTTGAACGGCACGGGCGCGGCGGACGGGATGGCGACGTTCTTCAGGGCCAGGGTCACGTTCGACAGCGGCGCGAACCCCATCGGATTCGAGTTGCTCGAGCAAACCGGCGAGCCTTCTGTCTGCGACCCGCTCTGAGAGTCGACTCCGTGTTCAGGTCAAATCTCGTACAATTGGGCGGCGCGGCGGCGGGAGACGCTCGCACGCGGCGGCTCGCGTTCTGCGGGCGTGCTCGCGCCGTTGACGCGCGTCCACCCTGACGTTTGGCGGGACTCGCGGCGATCAGGCGACGCTTCGATGACGGGACGTGGAGATGTGAGCACGGACGTTCGCGTCATCGTCATCTCGGGCTCGATGGGATCCGGAAAGACGACCATCCTGGCGGAAGCGTCGGACCTTCTGGGGACCGCCGGCGTGGTGCACGCCGGCATCGACATGGACTTCCTGAGCTTCGGTCACCTGCCAGCGGCGACTGCTGACGACCTGACGTTTCGCAACCTGGCGGCCATCTGGAACAACTACGCGGCAGCGGGGGTCACGAGACTCCTGCTCTGCGAGGCGCTCGACACCGCGGCCAAGCGTGACCGCCTTCGAGAGGTCCTGCCCGGAGCCGGGATCGTCGTCTGCCGGCTGCGAGCCAGACTCGAGACGATGCAGCAGCGGGTTCGTGTGCGCGAACCGGGGATGCTGCAGGAGGAGTTCGTCGCCCGCGTCGCGGAGCTCGAGGCGTCGCTCGACGCCGGAGGCGTGGAGGATTTCAGCGTCGAGAACGACGGCCGATCCGTCACCGCCGTCGCGCGCGAGGTGCTGCGCCGCGCCGGATGGCTCTGAGCCGGATCGTGCGGGTGGCAGAATCTGCGATCAGTGTGTAACCCGACGGATGGGGTCTGACCCCTGTCATGAGGAGAGTCTGAAATCTCGCGACGCGCGTGGTAGGTCACGGCCGGAGGGCGAATTCGGAGGGACCGGTGGAGGCACGGATGAATCGAAGAGCCGCTGTCCTGGCGATGCTGTCGTTGCCGCTCGGCGTGCGATCGCTCGGCGCGGCCGGTGACATGGGGCAGGCTCGCGAGCCGTGGACACCGCTCTTCAACGGCAAGGATCTCGCGTCGTGGGACACCTTCCTCGGCAAACCGCACAGGCTGACCGACGTGCCCGGACACCCGAGAGATCCGCAGGGCGAGTACATCGGCGCGATCGGCGTCAACCGCGACCCCAAGCAGCGTGTTCTCGGTCGTCCCGGTGGACGGCGCGCCTGCCATCCGCATCTCGGGAGAGATCTACGGGGCGCTGACCACGCGGGAGGAATACGAGAACTACCACTTGCGCTTCGAGTTCAAGTGGGGCGAGCGGCGATGGCCGCCCCGTGAGCAGGCGGTCCGCGACACCGGCTGCTGCTATCACTGCGTCGGCGCTCACGGCGCCAGCTACGGGTTCTGGATGCGCTCCTTCGAGTTCCAGATCCAGGAAGGAGACTGTGGCGATTTCTACAGCCTCGCCGGCGTCATCGCCGATGCCGAGGCGGTGCGCAAGGACCCCGGCGACAGCAGGAGCGAACCGATCTACAAAAAGGGGCGGCCAGAATGCCCGGCCAGAGGAAGCGCATCATCAAGGATCGGGACCACGAGAGACCCCGCGGCGAGTGGAACACGATGGACCTCTACTGCGTCGGCCAGACCAGCGCGCACAGCGTCAACGGCCAGGTCAACATGATGCTGACCGGACTCCGCCACACGGTGGACGGCCAGCGAGGTGCCGCTCACGAAGGGCAGGATTCAGCTTCAGTCGGAAGCGGCGGAGGTGTTCTACCGGAACATCGCCGTGCGGCGGATTCAGGAAATCCCGGCGGAGGATCTCCGGATAGAAGCCCTCGAGCCGACCAGCGGAGCACGATCGGCCTGAGCGGCCGGACGTACACGTTGCGGAACGCGACCGGGCCGTGGTCGCCCTGGATCATGAGCGGGTTCTGCGCGGCTTCGGGCAGCGTCAGCGCGGCGCGCGTCGGACCGTCGACCTCGACGTCCTTCTGCACCGGCACGCCGTTGAAGAGCACGCGCACGAAGCGCGCCTGTTCCACCTTCTTGCCGGCGGCGTCGAAGCGCGGCGCACGGAACCACGCCTGGTACGACTGCCACTCGCCGGGCCGGCGCGAGGCGTTGACGAGCGGCGGGGATCCGCCGACGCCGCGATTCTCGATCCATTGATGATAGATGGCGCCGCCGTCCGACGTCTTCATGCCCTCGATCGAGCCCCAGCTGTCGAAGATCTGGATTTCGTAGAGCCCGTGCAGATACACGCCCGAGTTCGAGCCCTTGGCGAGCATGAACTCGAGGTAGAGCTCGACGTCGCCGAACGTGCGTTCCGTGCAGAGGTTCGCGGTACGCCCTGTCGGGCCGTTGAGCATGACGCCGCTCGGCGCCCGCCGCCCGTTGAGCTGCGTCGGCCCGAGGAATGGCTCGAATCGCACGAGCGCCGTCGTGTACCACTCGTTCTTCGCGCTGGCGTCGCACGCCTTCCAGCCGGCCAGGTCCTTCCCGTTCAGCAGCGGCTCCCAGCCCGTCTCGAGGACGTACGGCGGATCGCCGTGGGCCTCGCCGTCCTGAATGGGGGAATAGCTCGGCGGCTGCTGCAGCAACGCGCCGAGGGCGAGCAGCGTCAGGAAGGTTCGCATAGCGGCGCGCTCACTATACACGCTGCGACCGGGCATGACTCATCCCGTCTCATCCGTGCGACAATCGCGCACTACAATACGGTATGGGCCACGGCTCACTCGGTGCCGGGTGCGGTCCCGGCCGAAGGACAAACTGAACAATATGGCTAGGGAAGTGGAAGTGCGCCTGCGGGTCCCGAACATGAAAGTCCGCGCGCTGGACGAGAACGGGTATCCCATCGATCACAGCTCGATGAGGTTCAGGAAGATGATCGAGGTCCTCGCCATTCCAAAGGCGGGTGAGATGCTCGAACTCTCGACGCAGTCCGGACGAACGATTCAGGCCAGGGTCCTGCGTTCCGACTGGCACGAACAGAAAGGCATGTTCGTCGTGGCCTGCCAATACAACAACCGGTCCATCACGGCTGAAGAATACGGCGCCCTCGTGGCCGACCCTGACTGGGTATTGAAGCATCTGCTGGAGTGAACGGGGCACGGCGGCGCTCGCAACCGTGGATCGACTGGTTGCTACGCTGGAGACGCCGCCACCCATCGCAGGCCCTCGCGCGCGATATCGGTCGACTCGGATCGCTCCAGTCCGGCATAACATGGCGGCTTGCCGATGTTACGCCAGTCCCGCCGCCGGTTGCGCAGGGTCTTTCTGATCGTCCTCGTTCTGGCGCTTGGGCTGCCGGCAGCTGGCGCCTTCTACCAATACGTCAGCGTCCGCCGCGAATCCGCCCGTTTTCCACCACCGGGCCGGATGGTGGACGTCGGAGGACGGCGACTGCACCTGATCTGCATCGGCGACGGCGAGCCGACGGTGATCTTCGAGTCGAGCGGGTTTGGCGGCGCGCTCAGCTCGCGAGGCGCGCGCGAGGAAGTCGCCGCTCACGCTCGCGTGTGCTCGGTACGACCGGATGGGGATGGGTTGGAGCGATCCGGGACCCGCGGTCATCTCGACCGGGGCCCTCGTCCTCGACCTGGAGCGCCTGCTCGACCGGGCGAAACTGCCGCCGCCGTACGTGCTCGTTCCCGCGTCGATCGGCGGTCTCACGGCGGAGCTCTTCGCCCGGCGGCATCCCGAACAGGTCGCGGGACTGGTCTTCGTGGACGCGGCGCACAGCGCCGGTACTCGAGCGGCTCGAGTCCCGCCTGACAGCCACGAGGATCATGGCGGCCTGCCTGGGGACTGTCGCGGCCCGGCTGGGCATCCTGAGGCTGGCCGATCCGATGCGCCTGCGCCGTGAAGCGACGGAGGGGTCCGCGCGCACGATCGCGGCCCTGTATCGGGTCGAGCCGATGGACACGCTCTGCGGGATGCTCCATGGACATACAGCGAGCGCGCAAGAATTCATCGCCGCGCCGGCCCTCCGCGCCGACGTGCCGCTGATTGTCCTGACCGCCGAGTCGAAGGCGAACATGCTGCCGAAACTGCTGGCACCAGTTTTCCAGGCGGAGGTCGATGAGATGCGGCGCGAGGTGTCCGATCTCCCGCAGCGCCTGGCCCGTCGATCGTCGCGCGGCACCTGGCGCGTCGTCCCCGGCAGCGACCACTTGATCGGGAACAGCCAGCCGCACGCCGTCGCCAGCGCCGTCCTCGAAGTGCTCGGAGCGGAGATCAGGAGATAAGGGAGATCAGGAGATCGCGGCTCTACCGGAATCGAAAGCGCAGGCCGAACGTCACGATGCGAGGAAGACCCCCGACAGGCTCTTCCTGCACTCGCGGCAGGCTCGCCCCATCGCCGACGAGATCCGCATCCATGAACCAGGCGTTCTTGTGCTTCAGCACGTTGAGGCCCTCCACGTACACCTCCCACCGCCCGGTCACGCCGCGCGGACGATATCCGAGCCGGAGGTCGAGCCGGGCGAACTTCGGCAGCCGGGCGGAGTTCAACTCGGCGACACCCCCGGGAGCGACTTCGCCCGCAACGCGATTCGGGGCCAATTGCACCGGCACCAGCCGGGAGCCGACTTCCACGGCGACGGCGCGCACGCCTGCCGGCGGAGTCCGCGGGAATCCCGAGGCGGCGCGGGCGGTGCCGGCCAGCGTGAAGCGGTTACCCATCCGCCAGTTCCACACGACGCTCAGCGAGTGGCGGCGATCGTAGCTGAACGGCACCCGGCGGCCGTAAATCTCCTGCTCCGTCTTGCCGAGCGAGTACGAGACCCAGCCGGTCACCCGCGGGCGCGACGGAGCATCCGCGCGCGCGAGAAAGAAGTCCAGGCCGTAGGCCCTTCCCCGGCTGTCGTTCGTGGGCACGCTCGTGATCAGCGGAGCGGCCGGAATGCTGGACTGTAGAAACGATGGAAAATCGTACCGGGCGATCCGCGCCAGCCGCTCATCGTCCGTCTCGAGGCGGCCGACGATCAGGTCGCTGAAACCCTTGTAGTACATCTCGACGCGGCCCAACACGCCGGGCGTGAAGTCTCGATCGAGACCGACGACCACGTGGGTCGATCGCTCGGGACGCAGGTCGAGACGGCCCGATGCCGTCAGGTCGGTGAAGTGATCGGCCTGCAGGAGCTTCTCGTACCCCGGGCTCTGCGTATAGAGCCCCGTCGCCGCCGTCACGCGTGTCGCCGGGTTCAGCGCAACCACCGCGTTCAGCCGCGGCGACAACGACGCGCGGCCGTTCAGGCCGCTGTAGTCCCACCGCAGCCCGGGAACCAGCGTGACGGACCGCAGCTTCACGCGATCCTCGATCCAGGCGCCGCCGCGCGTCGTGCTCCGGGAATGATCCACGCGATCGGGAAACACGCCTCCCAGCCACACGGAGCCGCCGCGAAACAACCCGAAGGGATCGAGGTCGTCGCCGGTCGTGAACGCCACGTGCGTCCGGAGCCGATGCCATTCCGTTCCCGCTTCCAGGCGATGCCGGCCGATGCTCGGAAACCGGATCTCCTGGCGCAGCGACGCGTCGTCGATCGAAAGCTCACGCGTGAACTGATCGGGGTCCTGGGGGCGCGACGATGAGGAGCCCGATGACGGGTCCTCGACCTCGTCGCGGATGTCGATGAGATCGGTGTTCCGCGACCAGGCGACGACGGTGGTCGACGTCGTGCGAGCGAGAGGAGACACGAGCGACGCGGTGATCAGGTCGTTGCGCGATCGGATCTCGGCGAATGCGTCCGTGTCTTCGTCGGACTTGACGCTGGTGATCTCCCGGCTGCGCAGGCCAAGCAGCGAGAGGCGGCGGCCGCCCGGGAGTTGCCAGGCGGTCTTGACTTGCAGGTCGTTGAACGACGGCAGATCCTGATCGACGAACCGCTCCGCCACGAGATCGTAGTACGTCCGGCGCGCGGTGGCGAGCCACGATCCCTGCCCCGGTCCTGGCAGCCGTCCTTCGCCGATGATGTTGGCGTCCGTGATGCTCACCGACGACGAGCCGCCGACGCGGTGGGCGACGTCCCCCTCCCGGTTCTCGATGACGACCACCGACGACAGCCGGTCGCCGTACTTCGCGCCGAAGCCACCCGCCAGGAGCTCGAACCGTTCGACCGTCTCCGGGTTGAACGCGCTGGTGAGGCCGAACAGCCGATACGGGTTGTGAATCTCCACGCCGTCCATGATCGTGAGGTTCTGATCCGGCGCGCCGCCGCGGACCGACAACTTGCTGCCGAACTCGTCGGTGCCGGCCACCCCGGGGTAGGTCTGGAGCGTCCGGAACGGATTGTCGAGGCTGCCCGCGGTCGCGAGCACTTCCTTCGGACGGAGGGGTATCGATGCCGGTCCGTCCGATCGGGGCGCCGGCGCCGTCACCTCGACGCGTTCCTGGAGTGCGGCTTTGGGAATGAGACCGATCTCGATCGGCGCGACGCCCTGCGGAGCGGCTTCGAACGAGATCTTGCGCGAGGTGTAGTCGCGGGCGGTGACCTCAATCTCCCAGAGGCCGGCGGTGACCTCGATCTGAAAGCGGCCCTCCGCGTCGGTGAGCACCGTGCGGGACCCGATCGCGACCCGGGCCCCAGAGACGGCGCGGCCCGATTCCGCGTCGACGACACGCCCCGTAACCGGGATCGGCTGACCGGCCGCAGCCGGAACCGCGAACGACAGCAGCACCGAGAAAAGGACCGCCCGGCGCCGCGCGCGAACGCGGGCGATCGTGGAGCGTCCACACGTCAACACAATCGCATCCGCGGACTCCTGGGGCCGGCGCTGGCGTGCAGCCGTGCCTCGTTAGACGACCGCGGGCGGATGAAAGCCTTGGTTCAGGGCTGAGCTTTTCTCTTACCAGTCCACAGATGTTTCAAACCCGTCTGGTCCGGCTAAAGCCGGAGGCCACGAGAGGTTTGAAACCGATCAACTCCGCTGCCCGCTCACGGAGTCGCGGGCGGGACAACCACGGGCGTCCGCATCGCGCGGTTGGCCTGCCAGCGGCCGAAGGCGTTCGTGAGCACGGCCCCCAACCCGCTCGACCACGCGAGGAACTCCACCAGCAGCCCGACAGCCACCAGCAGGAAGACGATCGGATTGAGCGGCCATCCTCCCAACGCCAGCACACGGCCGAGCAGGAGCGGGAGCATGATCACCAGGATGCCCAGGCAGACATCGACCCCCGCGGGGCCGGCCCCCATCCCGAACCGCCGGCGCGTCCACTGCCCCACCGCATAGGCGCTGCCGCTGAACCCGATGAGCGCCATCACGAGCAGCGCCAGCACGACAAACGGCAGGAGCAGCAGCAGCGGGATCCCCACGATCGAGATCGCGAGCACGAACGCGGTGGCGAGCATGAGCGGCGCGAACAGCACCCACGCGGCCAGCCCGACGAGCGTCGCTTTCAGCGGGTTGTCCGCCACGCGGCTCGCAGACCCTTCGACCGGGCGGCGTGCGATGACGAGCGCCACGCACGCCAGCAGCGCGAGCAGGCCGTAGCGGAAGGTGCTGCCGACGAGGCGCGTGACCGGACCGAATCCGCCGAACGGCATGGGGCCCCATCCGTCGAACCACGGGCTGAAGGTCACGTGACTGCCCGCATCGCCGAGGGCGATTTCCGTGACGCCCCGGCCGACATGCGCGGTCGCGGCGCGGTGCAGCCGTCCGCCGATGGCCACCACGTCGCCGTGGACCACCGCATGAGGACCGAGGTCCACCCTCCCGAACACCGACACGACGTCCTGGGCCACTTCACCGTCGACGCGCGCGGATCCCATGACGGCGACGACCGCGCCCGAGACTTCTTCGTCTTCGGCCACGCTGACGTCGCCGAAGATCCGCACTCGATCGCCGTGCGAGCGCCGGCTCCGCTTGATTGTCGATTCGGGCGTGGACGATCGCTCGGGCTCGAGGGCGGCATCCGGCTCCGGGCGCGCGCCGGGGCGCTCCGGATCCGGATTGGAGAAGAGGTCCCGCCGGGCGCTGGCGTCCAGATAGGAGAGCCGCAGGATCGAGTCGGCATCCCCGCCGACCCGGTCGCGCAGCTCGCGTCCGCTGACGGCGACGCCGTTGATCGCAATCGTGTCGGTGATCTCGATCAGCCGCACGTCGTTCATCCGCGACTTCGGTGTGAGCGCCACGCCGCCGGTGAGCGGCACGACGTCGAATCGCTGCTCGATCCGGTCGCGCAACGCCCGCTGCTCGTCGTCGGAGGGCTGCTGCGCGGCCCCGTGCAGCAGGGCGGCCGGGATCACGCACATCATGACGATCGCTGTCCAGCGTTTCATTCGAATGACTCCCTATCTGAACCGAGAAGACGCCGCAGCGCGATGAGCGCTCCGATGGCGATCGCCTGAATCGCGAAGATCGCGACCGTCACTTTCGGATCCGCCACGAACGCCGCCGCGGCACGGCCGAGGCTCTCCATGACTGTCCACGCACCCGAGCCGGTCCCGACCGCGCCTGCTCCCCGGACGATGACGGCAATGACCAGGTTGAGAAAACCGACGAACACGGACGACACGAACGAGATGGCCCATCCCGTGCCGAAGTAGAGCGCACCCGCGCTGCCGATGACGGCCCCGGCCATGACGGCCGCCCGCGTGTAGCGCGCGCGCCGCGCGTCGCGCGCCATCGCGGCCGCAAGGGCTTCCATGGTGCGGCTCGTGAAATCAGCCGTGACCGGCTCGGCGGGCACGACCGTCCGGAAGACCGTCTTGAACGCCCAATCCGCGTCGTCATCGCGCCCGCTCTCGTCGGCGGCGCGCCAGCGCTGATAGCTGCCCGGGACTTCGCTCATGTCTCTAACAGGCTTACGTGGTTGGTGGCCGTTCGTTGCAGGCCCCGGCATCCTTCCGCCTGAAGGCGGAAGCCAGCGAGAGCCAGTTCGTGCGAGGCCGCTCGCGGAATCAATTCAGGCAGGCCTGAAGGCCTGCGCTACGTACCCGGGGGACCTGCCCTGAGCGAGCGCTCTACTCATCGCGAGTCGAAGGGGCCCAGCCGGACGCGGTCAGCAGTTGGGCGAGCTCCTTCCGGGCACGGTGCACGTGCGAGCGTGCCGTGACCTCCGGCACGCCGAGGACGATCCCAATCTCGTCGAAGGCCAGCCCTTCCTCGTAGCGCAGCATGATGGCGGCGCTGTAGTCCGGTCGAAGCTGCGCCAGCGCCGCCTCCAGCGCCTGGCCGAGCGCCTCGCGCACGACCGGATCGGGCTCGGCCGAAGCTGCCGGGCGGTCGTCCGCCGTGGACATCGCAACCGTGGAGATCACCGGTGACCGGGATCGGCGCAGGGCATCGAGCGCGGTGTTGTGGGCGATCCGGAACAGCCAGCTGGACAGCCGCCGCGTCGTGTCGAAGGCGGCGAGACTGCGGAACGCCTTGACGAAGGTGTCCTGCGCGAGATCTTCCGCAAGCGCGCGGTCCTTGGTCATCCGCGCGATGAGGCTGATGATCGGCCGCTGATAGCGCCGGACAATTTGCTCGAAGGCAGACTGGGAGCCCCCGAGCGCCTGGGCCACCAGACGGGCTTCGCTTACTGTCTCGAGATCGATCGGGATGTGCGGTCCTCGCTGAGCATCTTCCAAGCTTACGAAGGCGGCCGGGCCGGCGTTGCAGCGGCGGCGACCGCTTGCATTGACGCTGAGCCGGCGGGGCACGGTTTTGTCGGTTTCCCGGAAGGCTGTATCAGATTTGTCGATTTCGGCCAAGCCTGTGGCAGAATGCACCTGACCGGACACCCAAGCCGGGAGGGGCGCGAAAGGCCCCGGGCGCGCGGCCGCGATTCGGCCGCTTGTGCGGAATATCCTCCAGGTACGAAAGCATGAACCGAAGACATTTCCTGATGAGTACCGCCGTGATGGCTGGCGGGGCAACCGTTCGAGGTATGCAGAGCCCCAACGAGACGGTCCGGATTGGCGTCGTCGGCTTGGGCGGCCGGGGCTCGAGCCACGTCAGCGCGTTCTCCAACCAGCCGAACGTCGAGGTCGTGGCGCTGTGCGACGTCGACGAATCCCACATCGGGGCCAAGGCGCAAGCCCTCGAGTCCAGAGGCAAGAAGCGGGCGACCGCGTACACCGACGTGCGGCAGCTGCTCGAGAACAAGGAGATCGACGCGATCTCGATCGCCTCGCCGAACCACTGGCACGCGCTGATGACCATCTGGGCCTGCCAGGCCGGCAAGGACGTCTACGTCGAGAAGCCCTGCTCGCACAACGTCTTCGAATCGCAGCAGATCGTCGCGGCCGCCCGCAAGTACAACCGGATCGTGCAGCAGGGCAGCCAGAGCCGCTCGTCACCGGCGCTGCGCGAAGGTGTCGAACGGCTGCGGAGCGGCGAGTTCGGCGAGATCTACATGTCGCGCGGCCTCTGCTACAAGTGGCGCGACACGATCGGCAAGACGCCGGTCTCCGCCGTGCCGCCCGGCGTCGACTACGACCTGTGGCTCGGACCGGCGCCGAAGCGCGAGTTCACCAAGAATCGTTTCCACTACAACTGGCACTGGTTCTGGGACACCGGCAACGGCGACCTGGGGAATCAGGGTATCCACGAGGTCGACATCTCGCGCTGGGGCCTGGGCGTGACGCACCCGACGAAGGTCAGCGCGATCGGCGGCAAGTTCATGTTCGACGACGATCAGGAGACGCCGAACACGATCTCGGCCGCGTTCGAGTTCGACGTCGCCGGCAAGAAGAAGATGATGACCTTCGAGGTGCGCCACTGGATCTCGCCGCACGAGGCGGGGATCCAGGAGGGCAAGCCCGGCAACACGATCGGCAACCAGTTCTACGGCTCGAACGGCTACCTGGTCATCGACAACTACAACAAGTACTTCTCGTTCCTCGGCAGGGATCAGAAGCCGGGACCGACCGCCACGGCGCGCGACACGCACTGGGAGAACTTCATCAGTGCCGTCCGGAGCCGCAAGCGCGAGGACCTGAACGCCGAGATCGAAGAAGGCGCGTTGTCCTGCAACCTGATGCACCTGGCGAACATCAGCTACCGGGTCGGCCGCACGCTGCACTGGGACTCGAAGAAGCTGGAGTGCACCGGCGATCCGGAAGCCACCAAGATGTTGACCCGCGCCTACCGCGCGCCGTACATCGTCCCGAAGACGGTTTAAGGGGTTCCACTAGGTTCCGCGGGGTTCCACTGGGTTCCACAGGGTTCTGTTCCACGGGGTTCGCAGGGTTCTGGGTTCGGCAGGGTTCTGAGTTCCGGAACCCTGGCGGAACCCAGCGGAACCTGGCGGAACTGAACCCGGCGGAACCCTGTAGAACCCCGTGGAACCCCGCAGAACCCTTATCAATATCGCCGCTTCTGCTGCCGGACGATATCGAACTTCGCCGTGTCGGCGACCGCCATGACGGCCATGACGCCGGCCTGGACCGGATCGCGTGACGACGAGGTCGGCCGCGTCGGGCACGCTGCCGGCCATGTTCAGCGAGATGACGATGAAGCCCTTCTGCCGGACCTCCTCGACGGCCGTCGTGATCTCGCCGCCCATCAGCGATCCGGCCAGCACGAGCAGCCGCACGCGCGGCAGCCGGACGACGGCGCGGACGGCGGCCGCCAGCTCCTCTCGCCGACCAGCGGGATCGTGTCGACCGAGATCCGCTCGCCGCGGATGTTGTGACGGTCGGCCTCCGAGATGGCCCCGAGCGCCACCTGACCGACCTGGGCCCCGCCGCCGATCACGATGATCCGCTTGCCGTAGATTTTCGCGAGCGAGGGGGTCTCCTCGAGCCGGATCACGCCCGCCACCTGCCGCAGGTCCCTGACCACGTCGTCGGCCGCACGGTCGCCGAGCGTGAACTCGAAGTAGACGTCGGGGTGCAGGTCGGCGCTGTGCATGTCCACGTACGTGATGTTCGCCTGATGGTCGGCGAGCACACGAGTGAGGCCGAAGAGCATGCCGGGTTGATCGGAGACGGTGACGAGGACGGCGTGGACGTTCATGCCGCCGAACTATAGCAGGAGACCTGGCACCGACAACTGGCAGCGGCCGGGCCAGTGTAGTGCCGACCTTCAGGTCGGCCCGACGGGGGCGAGGGCGGCAACGGGCTGGCCAACGGGCTGGCCTGAAGGCCAGCGCTACAAGGTGAATCGTAGCAGTCCGTGTTACTTCTTCGTCGCGGCCGCGACCCAGGTGTCGACCAGCGCGAGCGACGGTCCGCCGCGCCGGCGATAGGCGTCGGCGTAGCGAAGCATTCGCGTGCGATCCTGCTCGACCCCTTCGATCGGCTGCTCGCCCACGAACGCGTCGTACAGCGAAAGCAGGGCCAGTGCGAGCGTCGGCTCGTCCTCGGCGTGCTTCTCCAGCAGCTCGTCGAGCACACGGAACCCCTCGGCCTGCTTTCCTGAAAGAAGAGCCGCCACGACAAAGCGCCGCTTCAGCCCGTCGTCTTCGGGCCAGCGGGCGCGCGCGCCGTCGACCGCCTGGAGCGCGAGGTCTCCTTTGTCCTGCCGGAGGAAGGAATCGGCGAGCAGTATGCGTGCACCGTGACCGCGTCCCCCTCCTTGATGAGCGCGGTCCGCCATGCGCCCGCGGCTTCCTTGTCGTTTCCCCCCGCCGCGTAGCAGGCGCCCAGGTAGACCATCGCCGGAAAGAAATCGGGCGAGCCGCGCATCGCGCTCCTGAACGCGTTGGCGGCGGGATCGAGCTTCTTCTGCGAGAGCAGCGCCAGCCCTCTCAGAAACGCGGCGATCGGGACCTCGGTGTTGCTCGCGGCCGGCAGGACGAGCGCGCCCGGACCCTGCAGGCGGGCGCGCGCGATGAGCTCGCGCATCGCCGGTGAGGCGGCATCGGGCCGGGCGGCCACGCGATCGAGGAAGCCGCCGAGGACCTTCGGCGCGAGCACGTCGTTGAGCGCAAAGCGTGGAACCGTGCCGATGGCGTGCGCGGTCAGCGGCGCGGCGGGCACGACGCTGGCGACAGCCGGCGATGCGCTCGACGTATCCGGCGCCACGCGCGACGCCCCGGTGACCGTAAACGAGCGCCGGACGTCTCCAAGCGGCTGTCCGCCTGACGCGACCATCGCGCGGGCGACGTACGAACCCGGCGGCAGGACGCGCATGTCCGTCACGGCCTGGGCGATCATCGAGGTCTCGCGAGAGCCCCGCGACAACGCCGCAGGCATCCGCACGAGCGCCGGGCCCTCTGCCGTGGCGGCAATCTCGAAGACCACTTCCGGTACGGCGGCCTCGCCGCTGCTGCCTTCGAATCCCACTTCCATCGCCAGCCGCTCGTCCTGTTGCACGCCGTCGAGCGCGACGCGCGGTTCACCGTCACCGCCGTTGGGGACGCGGATGAGCACGGGCCCGGCCACGGAGAGCGCACCCAGCGGCGACGGATTGCACTTCGACGCGATGGTCAACGGAGCCGACGCGTCCCGCGCCGTCCATGACGGCCAGGCGGACGATGTAGGTGCCGGGAGTGACCGGGAGGCTCGTCGAGAACGGCAGGACGCTGCCGGTCGGCTCGCCGAGCGGCTGGTCGCCGGAGAGGACTTTTTTCCCCTCCATATCGCGCACGACGATCTGGAACGTCGCCTCGCCGGGTTGAAGCCGCGACGCTTCGCCGGCGATCACGAGCTTGAGGCGCGCGGCGTCGTCCGGGTCGGCCGCGAGATAGCTCGTCACGCGCAGGCCGAGGCCGGTCGCCGGGATGGGCGCATCGAGCGCCGACGACAGGCGCGCCGCCCAGTCGCGATCCTCGTAGGTGCGCACGTCGAAGATCTCGCGCGCCCGCACGGTCGCGCCACTACGCGCCACCTGCACCTTCATGTGCCGCGCCTTGGCGTCCAGATCGCTCGGATCCTTCTCGACGCCGACGCGATAGAAGCCGCGCCAGCTCCCGTCCGAGGCGATCGAACGCCGCTTCCGCGTTCGACCTCGGCCCGGTACGATCCGCCCCCGGTCATGCCGGCCAGCGTCTCGAGCGGTCCTGAATGAAGGAACTGATCCCTCGACGGCGCGGAGCTGACCATGCGCCGATCGGCGGCGAACGTCGAGACCGGAACGAAGATGGTGAAGAGCGTCGCGCGCGGCGGCGGCCGCCTCGGCGGCGACGGTCGACATCGTCGAGGTCTCGTCACGCTCGTCCATCGGCCACCCGCCGGAAATCAGGATGACCGTCTTGTCGCCGCGGACCTGGCTCGAGCGCCGCCAGCATCTGGCGAAGCGCCGACAGGCTCGACATCGACGTCATCTCCGCGACGCGCCAGGCCGACTCCGCCTGCATCTGCAGGTTCGACATGCACGCGTCCGTGCCGAACCCGGTGCGGCTTCCGCCGCCACCCGAACGGCCCGAGCCTGTGCCGCCGCCGGCCGGTGTTCCGGTGCCGCCGGCTCCACCTGCCGGAGTCGTCCCGCCGCCGCCTCCGGCCGGCGCCGTCGGTGCGGCCGGGCCTCCCGATAGGCCCTGCCGCCGGGCCCTGGGCCGCGCCGGCACGCGAAGGGCGACGCCGCGGCACTCGCGCTCGCCGACGCTGCGCAGGGCCATCCCATTGCGATTGGCGATGTCGCGCGCCTCCGTGAGGCTGCCAGCTCCCACGTGCTCATCGGAGCTGCTCAGTCCCGGTGACGCGGTTGAGCGCGTCCCGCACGCGGTCGTGCGCCCACGTGAACCCGACGTCCTGGCCGACCGGCATGAGCATCAGCGCCGATCGGTCGGCGAACGTGAGGCCGCGGGAAGAACCGCGACGCCGCCCGGGCGACGTTCCTCGCACTTGCCGGGATCGAGCGTGCTCTGGTCGACGATGAACACGAACAGGCGGCCGATGCCGCCCCCCTCGTTGGTGCTGACGCGGACGGCGTCCGCGCCGAGGCGCAGGGTCAGGCCGCGCCGCCGGCGTCACGTCGACGAACTCGGCGCTGACCACGCGCCGCGCCTGGCCGGCCGACGGTCACCGTGAAGTCGTCCGGCCCGAGACCCGCGCAGCGGCTGTCCCTGACGGTCGACAACGCCGACGTCGATGGTGACGACCTCGACGCCGCTGCGGAATGTGGGCGCCTGCTCGGGGCGGACCTGCTTCCCTGAAAGCAAAGGCCCGCCGCCCAGTAACAATGCTGCCGCTGCCGCCGCCATGATGCCGCTCCGTGCCTGCATCGCTCACCTCCCCGCGCGCTGCGGTCCGTTTGCTCGGTAGCCCCGCCGTGCCCTGATGTCGTACTTGCCCTTCCGCACCTGGACCTTGATGTTCCGCCAGGCGTTGTCCGCCTTGAGATTGGTCGACGCGTACACGAGGACGTATTGATTCGCCAGCTCCGCGACGATCTCGTCGAACACGCCGTCGAGCTCCTTCACCGTCCGGGGAAAGAACGGACGCCCGCCGGTCGAGCGCGCGTAGCTCTCGAGGCTGCTGCGCAGCGCGGGCACCGTCGCTCCGCCGCCAAAGCCGACGGTGTAGAGCATGGCGTCGCTGGCCTGCACGCGGGCCATCGCGGTCTCGCGCGGCGTGAGGCTGTGGCGATCGTCTCCGTCGGAGAAGATGACGACGCCTTTGCGTCCCCAGTCGCGGCTCACCATGTCGAGCGTGCTGACCGTCGCGTCGTACAGCGCGGTGCCGCCCCACGACGTCAGCAGGTCCACCGCCTCCTCGCGCGTCCGCCGATCCTTCTCGCGTTCGGCGGCGACGAACAGCGTGTCGTTGAAGCCGACGAGCGTGGCCGCGTCGCCCGGCCGCAGCTTCGACAGCAGCTGCTTCACGGCCGGCTTTGACGTCGGCGAGCGAGCTCTCCATGCTGCCGCTGATGTCGATCGCGAGGACGAGATCGAGCGGCGCGTTCTCGTTGACGAAGCTGGCGATCGGCTGCGCCACGCCGTCCTCGAACAGCTCGAAGTCCTGCTGCTTCAGCCCGCGCACGAACTGGCCGTTCTGCGTGACGATGACCGGCACGAGCACGGCTTCGGTCTTGACCTTTTCGATGTACCCGAGATCCTTCGTGCGCACGTTGGCGATCAGCCGCCGTCCGTCGGTCAGCGTGGCGACGACGCGGACGTGATGGCCGCGCACGACGTCGCCGGGATTCCAGTTGCAGCCGAACGGCGGCCGCTCCACCGTGCACGCGAGCCGGCCGTTCACGAAGAAGGTCACCGTCTGGACCGATGCGGCCAGCTCCACGGACGTGATGGCCGCCTCGAGCCGGACGACGCCGCTCACGATCGTGTCGGCCGCCGGCGAGGTGATCCGGAGCCCGTCCGTCTGGGCGCTCACGGCCAGGGACACCAAGCCGATCGCGGCCAGCGTCCTGGCCCAGGTACCGATCATCGTGCGGCTCCGCTCTTCGGTCCGCCGGCTCCCGAGGCCAGCGTGCCCGCCCCATCGGCGATGGGGACGAGGGGACCGTCGGTGGTCAGCAGCGCGAGATACTGCTCGACCCGTGCGACGCCGAGCGCCTGCACGAACTCGACGAGCCCGCGGCGATCGTCCTGATCGCGGCTGACCGCCGTGTCAACGAAATCGAGCGTGGCCGACGTCAGCACCGGACCGAGCAGCGCCGCCGGCATGTTCAGCTCGGTCAGGAGCTCCGCAAGGCGCAGGTTCAGATCGGGAAACGCGCTGGCGAGCATGCCGAAGGACCAGCGTCCGGCGAGGTTGTCGACGGCCTGGGGATGGGTCAGCCGAAGGCACAGGCATCCGATGCGCGGTTCGCCGGGCGCGCCCCACGAGTCCAGGGCCGGCTCCACCCGCGTGGTCCCGATTCCGACCCAGAGCAGCTCGCTCGGCGACAGGAACGCGGCGGCGCGTTCGGGCTCGTGCGCGATGACCCACGGCAGCAGCGTGCGTCGCGCCGGACCGAGGCGGATCTCATCGGCGAGCGCCAGGGCTTCGGCCGGCGTGCGCACCGCGGCGAGCCTCGCCCGTCCCCTTCGAATTGCCGCCACCAGCGTCTCGCGATCCGCCTCGGTGAGCGACGCCCGGCTCGACGAGGGCCACGGCCTCGATGAGCACGCGGCGGTTCACGTCCTGCAGCGTCGGCCTGGCCGGCGGGAGCTTCGAAGACAGACGCACGAGCGAGAGGTCGGCGAGCTTCACGTCGAGACCGAGCAGCGAGCCGACGACTCGCCAGCCGCGGCCGGACAAGCTGTCGGTGCCCGCCCCGGGAAACTGCCAGGCGCCGGCGCGGCCGTAGCTCTCCGATCGGAGCCCGAAGTCGTGACGCCTGGCCGCCTGCCAGGCGGAAATCGACGCGCGCTCCGGCTGCCCCATCGCGACGGCGTAGGTCAGCTCCAACAGGCCGCGGGCCAGGAGCTCGTCGGCGAGCAGGCGCAATCCCGGCGCGAGACGCGATGCGCGGCGGACATTGGTGCCGCCATGCCCGAGCACCGACGCCGCCTCACGATACCGATCGGGAACATCGTTCGACGTCCGGGGCCCGTCCCACTCCATGGCCTGCGTCACCTGCTCGAACACGCGGGCTTCGCGGCGCAGCGTCTCGAGCGTGAGCCCGGCATCCGCCAGCGCATCGGCCATCGTGACGAGCGCGTGCGCGGACGAGAGATACGGCCGGGGATGCTCGCCGAGCCGCCGTTCGAGGCGCCTCGCTTCCGTCCAGGTCAGGTCGAACCGATACCGCGTGCCTTCCCAGTCCACCATGCGCGGCGTTGAGACCGGGGGCCCTGACAACATGCGAAGGACGTTCGCGTCCAGAGGCCCGGGGGCGTTTTCGTACAGCGGGCTGGTCTCGTCCTCGATCACGGGGCTCACGGGGCCCACGGGTTTGAGGCCGGCCGCCGGCGCCTGCGACGGCTTGCTGGAAGGATTGCGCTGGTTGCTGTCCATCCATTCGGCCAGCCACCGCACGAGCCGCCCGTCATAGTCGCCGCGGGGGCCGAGCTCGATCGCGGAGAGCGACAACACGCCGCTGGACAGCGCGCCCGCCGGCACGCTGCCGCGCACGGCTCCTCGCGTCATGACTGCCAGCGCGCCCTGGAACTGCGCGAGCGCGCGAACCGCCCGCTCGGTCTCGTCGATCGCCGAGAGCTGCGCGGCGCGGCGGGCGGCGCGGGCGAACACCGCGACGTCGGTGACCCTGGCGCGTTCGAGCACGCCGATCAGGGCGGGGTAATCGCCGACGGCCCGGACGGCCTCGAAGGCATCCCCCGCGTCCTCCGGCCTGACGCGCGCGACCGAGCGTGACGCGAACATCACGGCTTGATAGCGGCGGCGGTGCGCGACCGACGGACCCTTGAAGACCTGCTCGCACAACCAGGCGAGATCCACCGGGTCCCCGGCAGCGAGCGCACGAGCCTGGTCGGGGGCGAGGTGGCTCACGTCGCCGAAGACCGCGCTCCAGAACCGGCGTGTGCCCGGCACGATCGGCCGGCCGTCATCGTCGACGCGAAGTTCCGCCGCGAGCAGGACCGGGTCGAGTCCCGGCCGCCAGAACGCGCGCTCTTCGATGTTCCACCCGGGTCCCAGATTCTCCAGGGCGTCGTACAGCTGCCGCAGGGCGCTGACCCGATCGGCCGCGTCGGGCGCGTCGAGCTTCAGCGCAAACCGGATCTGCGCGGGCGTCAGCAGCGCCATCGCGCCGAAGAAGTACGCGAGCCGGCCCTCGCCCTGCGACGTCAGCGCCCGCAGAAACTCGACCCGCTCGGCCGGGCGGCGGCCGACGAGCGCCTGCCACGCGGGCTCCGCGGTGTCGCCACCCGGCACGCGCAGCCCGTCGTTCACCACGCGCAGGCCCGGCGCCACGGCCGCGAAGGCCGCCGGATGGCGCTCGGAGAGATCGGCGATCAGTTCGGGCTGGGTCGCGAGCCACGCGCGCGTCGCGTCGTCGAGCGACAGGAGACCGTAGTACAGGAGCGAGGCGTTGCGCGACTGCAGGATCTGCGCGGCGAGGTTCTGCGATGTCGCACGGCCGCCGAACACGACGTCGATCCAGACGGCGGCGGGCAGCGGCAGCGGCAGCGTCTCCGGTGGGCCGATGGGCACCGCGGTCTGCGGATTCGCGAGGCGTGCGACGAGCGCGCGCAACACGGGCTCGCGCGGATCGCTCTTCACGCGAATCGGGGTGTCGTAGGAACGCCGGATGAAGTCGAGGAGGAACTGGCTGCGATCGGCAGCTGCGCGATCGCCAGCGGCCGCAAGGGCTCCGCGAAGGCCCCCGGGCAGCGGCATCTCGCCGAGGGCGCCGGGCGCCGGGTCAACCTGTGCGGCCGCGGCGTTGCCGGCCTGCGCGCGGACACGCGCCGGTGGCGGGGCGCGCCGCGGCCGCAGTGGCCACGACAATGCCCAGGCCGCACACGGCGTGGAGCGCGAACAGACGTCGGACGTCAAGCACCTGCCACCCCCCCGGCGTATTCTGCGCTCGGCGCGTCGAAAAACGAAGGTCTAAATGCGGATGAATCGGGTGGTGGACGAGCCGGAAACCCCGGAGCGTAACCGCCATGTCATGGAGACATGGGACGAAAGTCGGGCGAGGCTGCGCCTCAGACTAGAGCGGCTCCGCCTCGCCAGGTGGCATCGTTTACGGCGACACCGCCGCTGATCCCGAAAACTTGACTCAATTGGCGAGAAGTTGCTCGGTCGAGGCGCAGCCGCGCTAGCTACTTGATCCCAATCCGGCGGCGCCATTCGGCATAGAACGCCTCCGGCCTGACGTTCAAGGTGCTGAGGGCCTGGTCAACGGTATGCCCACTGCCGAGCATCTGCAGGAACGTCCCGACGTTGGGACCGAGACGCTCGCACAGCAGCCGCCCGGCCACCAGGCTCTCGGCGTACGCGATGAGCGCGGTGTCGGCGTCGAACCGGTCGAACCCGTCGGCCAGCGCCGCCAGCGGGATGCGGACCGGAGTCGCACGGAAGGCGCGGGCCGCCCACGTCTGGTCCGGTGACTCGAGGTAGCCCGCGAGCCCCTCGTTGACCCATGTCGGCGCACCAGTCGGCGCGGCGGTCCTGACGACGAAATGCACGAGCTCGTGTGTGACCACGCGGTCGAGCGATCGCGGCGATCGCAGCGCGCCGCCGACCGGCAGCCTGATGCGGCCGTCGTAGCCGCCGCCCGCCCACGCGGGAGCCCGCGTGATGTCCTGGAACTGCTGGTTCGAATACAGGATGACCGTCAGCGTCTCGCCCGGATACGTGTTCAGCGCCTTGCCGACGGTCCAATACGCGGACTCCAGCACAGCCGCGACCCGATCGCTGATGGCTTTTTCGGCCGGCCCTTCGAAGAGCACGCGGAAGCGGACGCCGGGGCGCTCCTCGAACCGCTCGTGCAGATCCGACTCGGCGCGCCATTCGGCGAGCTGCTTCGCGATGTCGCGATCGGCAGGCGCGAGGGCGGCGGCCTTCTCCAGCGATCGCACGGCCAGATCGAGATCCGCACTCTGATACGCGGCCTGCGAGAGCAGGATCAGGGCCTGGAGGAACTTCGGGTTGTACTCGAGCGCGCGCTTCAGCGACGCGATCGCCGCGTCGGTGCGGCCGAGCCCCAGCGCGGCGTAGGCGGCGCCAAAGTGCAGCCAGGCGTTCCGGGGGCTTCGGTCCAGCTCTTCGCGAAAGATCGACGCCGCCTTCGCATGGTCGCCGTGCTGGAGCGCCGCCCACCCGTCGGACGCGGGCATCCCGGGATCCTGGGCGGGCGCTGTCGTGGCTGAGACAGCCAGCAGGACGAGCGACATGACAGATCGCGCGAAAAAGAGCGAAGGACATTACCGGCCCAGCGCAAGTGACGTGCCGTTGCGCACCCGCGCCAGACAGAGGTTTTTCGATCGCCCCCGCGCGGGGCCGATTACGTTTCCCGCGCCGTTCGGCAGATCTGTGATGGGGAGTGAACGGAGAGGACGGAGATAACGAAGGGCGCTTGACAGGAGGAGCGGAGCAACGGAGTAGCGGAGAAAACCATTACGAGTTCTCCGTTTCTCCGTTTCTCCGTGTTGAAGGAGGTGGAACCTGGTCTCCGTTGCCTCCGTCATCTCCGCTCACTCCGGACCCGTCGGACAGCCTCGACCTTTGCACCCTCGACCTGTGCATCTTGACTTCGGCCGCTGCCGGTGACAGGCTCCGCGCAGCTCGCTCTGGCTGAGTGAGTTCAGCCCGCAGGCGCAGGGAGAAACGACCCATGACGACGCGACGCATTTCCGCAGCGGCCCCGCGAGATGGTGGTGATGATGCTGATGGCGCTGGCCGGAGCCGACGCCCATCGACGCGCAAGTCACCACGGGCACGATTGTCGGCACGATCAGCGACGCCAACGGCATCGTGCCGCGCGCCGCCGTCACCATCCGCGAGGTGAGCAAAGGCACGGCGGACACGTACGTGACCGACGACACCGGGAGCTACACCGCGCCGTTCCTGACACCCGGCACCTACGTCGTCGAAGTCAACGTGCCGGGGTTCAAGAAATGGGTCCGCGGCGGCGTGATCCTCCAGGTCAACCAGCGCGCGCGCGTGGACGTCGCGCTGGAGGTCGGGGGGCGTCGAAGAAACCACGACCGTCACGGCGGAGGCGCCGCTGCTGCGCACCGATTCGTCGGAAGTCGGCACCGTCATCGAGGAGCGCGCGATCAAGGAGCTGCCGCTCAACGGCCGGAACTTCGCGGCGCTTGTCTACCTGACGCCGGGGATCACACCCGGGCAGGCCGGCGAGAACCTGTCGGGCGCCAGCACCTTCAACCCGCGCGGCGCGTCGAACTTCAACGCGCTGGGGCATCAGGCCAACGCGAACGCCTGGCTGATCGACGGGATCGACAACAACGAGTACTCGTTCAACACCGTGATCATCGCGCCGTCGGTGGAACAGGTCCGGGAGTTCAAGGTGCTGTCCGGGGTCTTCTCGGCCGAGTTCGGGCGCGGCGCCGGCGTCGTCTCGGTCGCGACGAAGTCGGGAAGCAACATGCTCCACGGCACGGTGTTCGAGTACATGCGCGACGACGCGTTCGACGCGCGCAACTTCTTCGTGCGGAAGGTGCCGCTGGCCGACGGCACGCTGCAGGTCGATCCCAAGCCGCCGCTCAACCGGCACCAGTTCGGCGGCGCGGCCGGCGGCGCCGTGGTGATTCCCGGGCTCTACGACGGCCACAACCGGACGTTTTTCTTCGCCGACTACGCGGGGCTGAAAGAGAAGCGCGGGCAGGTGTTCGTCAACACGGTGCCGACGGCGCAGACGCGGAACGGCGATTTCAGCGATTTCCGCGGGACCAACGGCGTCCTCATCCCGATCTACGATCCGTTGACGACGCGACTGAACCCGAATTTCAATGCGAGCCTGCCGGTCAGCGCCACGAACCCGCAGTTCCTGCGCGACCAGTTCCCGAACAACATCATCCCGCAGAACCGGATCCATGCCGTCGGACGCAACGTCGCGAGCATCTATCCCCTGCCGAACGCCCCGGGCAACTTCGACAACTACACGTCCACGGTGAACCGCGAGGTGACCGACAACGTCGTTCTCCGGCCGGATCGACCACCGGGTCTCCGACAAGGATTCCTTCTTCGTCAGGTTCAACTGGGGCAAGTTCAAGCTCGACGCGCCGCAGGGGCAGGCGGCGTGCTGTCTGCCGACGCCGGCCGAGGCCGCGGCGCGCTTCGACCTCGGCCCCTTCGTGGCCGGCATCCAGAACACGCGGCTCACGACGCACGGCGTGGCGTTCAACTATTCGAAGATGCTGTCGGCCAACTTCGTCAACGAGCTGCGCGCCGGCTACGCCCATACGTCGCCGTTCACGTTTCAGTCCGACTACGGCATCAACGCCGCCGACTCGCTCGGCATTCGCGGCATCAACGTCTCCGAGATCACGACCGGTCTCCCGAATATCACCGTCAACGATCTGACGGGCATTTCCGGCGGGCCGGCGTTCCTGCCCGTGAACCCGAAACAGTTCCACTGGCAAATCGAAGACGCCCTCGTCTGGCTGAAGGGGCGGCACCAGCTGAAATTCGGATACCGCCTGGTGGATCGCTACCCGTCGCCGTTCACCCACACCGATACCCGGGGCACCATCACCTTCAATCGCAACTACACGAACAACCCGGTGACCAACACCGGCGGCTCGGGCATCGCGGGGCTGCTCACCGGCTACATCAACAGCGCGGCCCGCGGCTTCCTGCTCGAACCGTACACGCTGCGCACGCAGGAGCACGGGCTGTTCATCCAGGACGACTTCAAGGTGAGCTCGCGGTTCACGATCAACGCCGGCATGCGGTACGAGATCTTCGGCGCCGAGACCGAGGAAGACAACAAGATCGTCAACTTCGATCCGGTGGGCCTGCGCCTGATCTACGCGGGAGAGGACGGCGCGAGCGCCTCGGTGAACAAGAAGACGCAGTACGGCAACTGGGCGCCGCGGCTCGGGTTGACGTACGACCTGCTGGGCGACTCGAGCACGATTCTCCGGACCGGGTTCGCGATCACCTACTTCCCGGAGCAGCCCTCCGCGTCGAACATGATCGGGCAGCAGGTGCCGTACACGATTTCGCAGAACGTGAGCTCCGAGACCAACCCGACCAACTTCGCCGCCGGTCCGCACGATTGACAATCCGTTCCCCGCCATCGTGCAGGTCAAGCCGCGCACGACCGCCGAGCTCCAGGCGACGAACCCGCGCGTGCTCGGTCATTCCTTCGAGAACGAGACGCCGTACGCGGAACAGTGGCATCTGGGCATCGAGCGGCGGCTGTTCGGCGCCATGGCGGCGGAGCTGACGTATGCGGGGAGCGCCGGCAAGCACCTCGTCTACTGCTACAACCCGAACGAGATCCAGCCGGGGATCGGATCGCAGCCATCCCGGCGGCTGCTTCAGCCTCTGAACAATGTGACGAACATCCTGCAGTGCGATCCCCGCAACAGCTCGACCTACCACAGCGGCCAGCTCAAGGTCACGCAGCGGTTCAGCGGCGGCCTGCAGTTCCTCGTGAGCTACACCTACGGGAAGGCGCTCGACTACGGCGGCTCGGCCGCGAGCGGCGGCGGCGCGGTCGGCAATCCGCAGACGGTCACGAACCTGCAGGCCGGCCGCGGTCCCTCGGGGTTCGACGTGCGCCATCGTGGCGTGATCAGCGGCGTGTGGGAGCTGCCGTGGGGCCCGGGCCGCCGCTGGCTGCAGGAGGGCGGCGTGGCTCGGCGCGATCGCCGGCGGCTGGCAGATCTCCGGGATCGCGAGCCTGACGACGGGGCGGCCGTTCACGGTCTTCATGCAGACGGGCGTCAACAACGGCGCGCCGAGCTGGCCGAACCGGATCGGCTCGGGCGAGCTGGACAACCCGACGGTCGATCGGTGGTACAACCCGGCCGATTTCGCCGCACCGCCGCCGAACACGTACGGCAACACCGGCCGCGGGATCCTGTACGCGCCCGGACATGTGAATTTCGACACCTCGCTCTCGAAGCGATTCGCGGTCATCGGGCGGACCAACGTCGAGTTCCGATGGGATGCGTTCAACCTGTTCAACCATCCGGGCTTCGGGTTCCCGAACCAGAACTTCGATTCGCCGACCGCCGGGCGCATCACGTCGACCATCGTGGACAACCGGTCGATGCAGTTCTCGTTGAAGCTGAATTTCTAGAGATCGAAGAGCCTTAACAGGAAGGAGATTAGGAGGTTAGGAGGTTTTGTTTTGAAAAAACAAAACAACTCCTGAACTCCTGATCTCCTGTTCTGCCCTGTTCCGTGAACAACAACGCCCGGACACTGCCTTCCTACTTCTGATACTTCTTCTTGAGCTCCTCGAGTTTCGTCTTGAGGTACTCGTCGTACTCCTTCTTGAGCGCGGGGTCCCTCGGCGTGCCGTAGATCTCGCTGGACTTGTACTTCCCCTCGTCGAACTTCTTGCGCGTCCACTCGTCGTGGATGTGAATCTCGTCGGCCCTGTCCACGACCTGCTGCACCAGCGCGGGCGGAATGAAGTAGACCCCTTCGGCGTCCCCGAAGACGAGATCGCCGGGCATCACCGTCGCCTTGCCGATGCGCACCGGGATGTTGATGCCGCTGAGGGTCACGTTGCCGATGGCGCTCGGATGCGCGCTCCGGAAATACGCGGGCATGTCCATGCGGGAAATGCCCTCGAGATCCCGGATCGCGCCGTCCACCACCAGGCCCCCGCCCTTCGTGGCCCGCATGATGTAGTAGAAGAGGTTGTCGCCGACGATCGTGCCGCCTTCCTGCTGGCCGAACAGATCCACCACCAGCACGTCGCCCGGCTGGAGCATGTCGATCGCCGCCTGGTTGTTCAGGCGCGGCAATCCGGCCGCTTTCGCTTTCGCAGAGGCGACGCCGTCGAGATCGGGACGCAGCGGCATGAACTGCACGGTGAAGGCACGGCCGACGAGCTTCTTCCCGGGATGCAACACCCTGAAGCCGTCGGCGTACTGGTTGCGAAAGCCCTGCCCCGGCAGGACGGCGAAGACTTCCTCGGCGGACAGGCCTCGCGCGCGCTCGATGAGCGCGTCGGGGACCTTGGGCCGGCCGTCGGCAAACCGCTCGAACGGGTTCTGCGCGGTGTATTCGACCAGCTGCTCCTTCGTCAGGGTGAACAGCTGGGCGTCCGAAAACACAGGCGTCAGCACGCCCGCGACGAGAACGCCGATGGCCAGGATTCGTGGATGCGTCATCGCTGTTGTCCTTCATGCAATTCCTCGTCACTACGAGTGGTTTCAAAACCCGAAGGCGGCTCAGAGCGTCAGCGCTGCCTGAACAGGACGGCCGGAACCAGGCTCACAGCGTCAGGGCCGCCTGCAACATGGCCCTCGCATACCCCACGTTGTAGATCTCTCCGGCGAACCCTCCCCCACCGGGATACTGACTCTTGATGCCCTGCGTGCGATCGATGTCGATCGCGCGTGGGTGCTCGGGGTAGAGGCCGCGCGGATATTTCTGCTTCACGAGCTCCCGCATCACGCCGAACATGTCCACCTGGCCCTCGTCGAGGAACACTTCGGTGTAGTCAACGTAGGGCTGACGGACCACGACGTTTCGAAAGTGGACGTGATTGATGCAGTCCCTCTTGCCGAGATACCGGCACACCTCCACCGGGTCCTCGCCCAGCTCGCGGGTCACGCCGCAGTCGAACGTCATCCCGTTGTACGGGCTCTTGACGAGATCGAGGTAGTCCTTCCAGTGCTGGAAGGTGCCCATGATCTGCTCGGAGCCCCTGCTGAGAGGCACCGGCGGATCGTTCGGGTGAAGCGCGAGCCGCACGTTCGCTTTCTCGGCTTCCGGGACAATCGCCTTCAGGAACCGTTCGGCGCGTTTCATCTGGTCGGCGCGGGTGTGCGTGCCGACGCCGTCGCGCGGCGGGAGGTTCTTCGACAACTCGTAGTCGTACGCCGTCAAGCCGGCGCCCGCCCTGCCCAGTTCCTCCTTGTAGCCCTCCGTGAGGCGATGGGCGTAGAAGTTGTACTCGATGACCGGCAGGCCCGCCTTGCCGGCGGCCCGGATCGACTTGATGACGTTCTCGGTCTGCTCGTCGGCCCCCGGCCGGCCCCAGATGACGTCGTTGAACCCCGAGATCATCAGGTTGCAGATGGTCAGCCCGCCGGCCTTGAACCGATCGATCCGGGCGCGGATGTCGGCTTCCTCCCACGGAATCCTGGGCCCGCCCATCAGCACGTTGTCGACGCCGATTTGTTTCACGCGGCGCATGCCGGCGGCGTCCTCCGCCGGGTAGCCCAGGCAGATCTTGGGCGTGTCCTTGCCCTCGGCGGGCATCCGGGAGAACTTCGACGCGGCCGCCGCCGAGGATCTGAACGGCGCCGAAGACACGAGGCCGGCGGCGCCCAGGATCTGCAGCAGGCTCCTTCGGGAAAGCGAACTGTCCATCGGTGAGTCCTCCGTGAGCGGGTTCGGGAGGCGATGTTATTCCTCGCGCCCGGCGTTTGTCGAGGGCGAGCTCCGCCGCAATCGTATCTAAAGTGCAGAGTTCCCCAGAGTTCCGAACCGTTTCGGCGGTCCGTCGTATTGTCCGCAAAGGAGAAACGTCCATGAAATCGCTGTTTCTGATGCTGGCGCTCGTGGCCCTTCCTCTGGACGCCAGCGACGTGTCGGGCAAATGGTCCGGGACGTTCGAGGCCGTGACGAACGACGGGAACACCCGGTCGGAGCCTCTTCTGCTGATCTTCAAGCAGGACGGGGAGAAGCTCACGGGAAGCGGCGGGCCGAACGAAGCCGAACGGCATGACATGCGGGACGGAAAAGTCGTCGGCGACAAGATCACCTTCGAAGTTGCGCTCGAGAGAGGGCTCCATCCTGTTCGCCCTGACGGTGGACGGAGATCAAATCAAGGGCGACATGAAGAGGGTGCGGGAGGACAGTGAGCAGACCGCGAAGGTTTCGTTGAAGCGCGTCGTCGAGAAGTGAACCGGACTCCGAGCCCGGCAATTACGGGTAGATGAAACCCCTCCCACCGGACGAAAGTCCACTCAAGGGCTGACTAGGAGCCGCGACGGCACCCGATTCAGCCCTTTTCTCCCGAGCAAACTCGAGGCACGAAGTGTGCTTGGCGTTACGCAAGCGTTACGAAGCTGTCGTAACGCCTGAATTGGCTCCCAGTCCCAGACTCTAACTCTCCTCGTTCGAGCAAGCCGTTTTGCGAGCGGGTTGGTGCGTCCATGGCGGAGCTGCGCTCGATCACTCGTCCGCCTGGCGGACGCCCGACACAACACGCGAGAGACCGAAGTCAGCCCTTATGCCCTATCGGAAGATTCTTCCAGCCGTCCTCACGCTCCTGCTGTTGATTCCGGCCGTCGGCGTCCGATCCGCCGAGCAGACGCTGATCAGCGCCGGATCCTCCTGGAAGTACAACGACAGCGGCTCGAACCTCGGCACGGCCTGGCGGGCGCCGGCCTACAACGACGCGAGCTGGCCGGCGGGGCTGGCGCAGCTCGGTTACGGGGACGGCGACGAATCGACGGTCCTGTCCTACGGCGCAAACGCCTCCAACCGGCGCATCACGTACTACTTCAGGCGCGCCTTCACCGTCGCGGATCCGGCGGCTATCGCGGCCCTGACGCTCCGCTACGTGCGGGACGACGGGTGCATCATCTATCTCAACGGCGTGGAAGTCGTCCGTTCCAACATGCCCGCCGGCACCGTGACCTATACGACGCGGGCGACGGCGTCAATCGGCGGCGCCGACGAGAGCGCGTGGCTTCAGGCCCCCATCGATCCGTCGCTGCTGGTCAAGGGGACCAACGTCGTCGCCGTGGAGATCCACCAGCAGACACCGTCGAGCAGCGACATCAGCTTCGATCTCGAGCTGCGGGCCACAGAGGCGCAGGCCGCGGCTCCAAGCGTGACCCTCGATCGCTCCCGCGAACCAGAGCCAGTCCAACGCCTCCGCATTGATGTTCAGCGCCTCGGTGTCGGCCCCGGCAGGGCTCGCGAGCGCAACCTTATATGTACGGAGGCGCCCCGCAGACCGTCGTGTTCAGCGGTCCGCTCCAGGTGGAGGATGCGCAGATCACCGCGGAGACACCGGCCACGGCCGACGGGAATGGCGCGGCGATCAACGTCGACGGGCAGACGCCACACGCGCACGGCCTGATGAAGTTTCCGGCGCTTGTCGGAGCCGGCAGCGGGCAGGTGCCGCCGGGCGCCGTCATCACGTCGGCGATGCTCCAGTTGACCTGCACCGACTCCGGCAGCGCGATGCAGGTCTACCGGCTCACGCAGAACTGGACCGAGGATCAGACGACCTGGAACGAGCGCGCGGCCGGATCGGCGTGGGCGTCTCCGGGCGCCGACGGCGCGGGTTCGAACGCCGGAGTGCCGCTGGTCTGCGGACTGCACGACGACCGGCCAGCATCTCGTCGACGTGACCCGGTTCGTTCAGGAATGGAGTGACGGCGCGCCCAACTACGGAATCGTGTTCATCGAGTCCGGCACCGACGGGGTCGATTTCACCAGCAGCGAGTCGGGCAATTCTCCCGTGCTGAGCGTGGCCTACAAGAGCAGCCAGCAGGCGATCGAGACCAAGCCGCTTTCCGGACAGAGCGCCACGGTCACCTTCTCCACGTGACCCTGCCGATAGGTCAGACCTACTACTGGAATGTTCAAGTCACGGACGTGGACGGCCGGCAAGGCCTGGCGCCGTCCGACTTCGAGCTGACCGTCGACGCCAGCGCGCCGAACCTGCCCGAGCTGGTGTCACCGGCTGACGGGTCGACGGACGTGGCCACGTCGCCGGAGCTGTCGGCGACCGTCAGCAATCCGGCCGGCGGACCGCTCACCGTCACCGTCGCGCTGCGGCAGCCCGCAGCGCCGGAGTTCACGATCGTCGCGCTGCCGGACACGCAGCATTACTCCGAAGCCTTCCCGGGGATCTTCAAATCGCAGACCCAGTGGATCGTCGACAACAAGGACTCGCGCAACATCGTGTTCGTGACGCACGAGGGCGACATTGTCAAGCAGCAACAGCCGTGATGTCGCAGTGGCTGGTCGCCAACGAGAACATGAGCATGCTCGACGGCGTGGTGCCGTACGGCATGGGCCCCGGCAACCACGACCAGCCGACGACGCTCTTCAATCAGTTCTTCCCGTACACGCGTTATCAGGCGCAGCCGTGGTACGGCGGTCACTACCAGAACCTGAACGACAACAACTACCAGTTGTTCTCGGGCGGGGGCATGGACTTCGTCATCGTGCACCTGGAGTACTGCCCGCCCGCCGCCGCGCTGTCGTGGGCCAGTTCGATCATCCAGTCGTATCCCGACCGCATCGGCATGATGACGACGCACGCCTACCTTGGGCTGGGTGCGGCACGCTCGACGCACGGGTGCGGGAGCACGCAGTACATCTGGGATCAGCTGGCGGTGCCGACGCCGAACCTCCATTTCATGCTGAGCGGACACGTCCACGGCGAATCGCGGCGGACCGACGTCGTCAATGGCCACCCCGTGTTTCAGATGCTCGCCGACTACCAGAACCTCCCGAGCGGCGGCGAGGGCTGGCTGCGCATCCTGCGGTTCGTCCCGGCCGAGAGCAAGATCTACGTGCAGACCTATTCGCCGTGGCTGAACCGCTACGACACCGACGCTGACAGCGAGTTCACGCTCGACTTCCCCATGGGGGGCGCCTTTGCCGACGCCGGAACCACGACGGTCCCGAGCGGGTCGGACGCGTCGATCCCGCTCTCGGACCTGGCTCCCGACACGAAGTACGAGTGGCGGATGACCGTCACCAACAGCAGCGGGAAGAGCCGGACCAGCCCCGTGTGGAGCTTCACGACAGGGTCGGGCGGCCCGGTCAACCAGCCGCCTGTCGCCCTGAACCAGTCCGTGACCGCGCTGGAAGATACGGCGACGGCCATCACGCTGATGGCGTTCGACCAGAACGACGACCAGGTGACCTTCACCGTCGTGGACGGCCCGACGCGAGGCACGTTGAGCGGCATCGCGCCGACGCTCATCTACCAGCCCGCGGCGAACTTCAACGGGACCGACAGCTTCACGATCCGGGCGAGCGACGGGCAGGCGACGAGCGATCCGGGCACCGTCTCGATCACGGTCCAGGCCGTGAACGATCCGCCGGTTGCTGCCGGCGAGTCCTTCATCCTCCAGGCCGGACAGACGCTGACAGTGCGCAGCGCCGGGAGTGCTCGGCAACGATACCGACGTCGAGGGCACGGCCCTGACGGCGCAGCTCGTCACGGGCCCGGCGAAAGGGACCCTCGCGTTGAACGCGAACGGCTCGCTGACCTACACGCCGGCGCCAGGTTATTCGGGGCCGGATTCCTTTGCCTATCGGGCGAGCGACGGCCAGGCCGCTTCCAGCTCCGCAACCGTGAGCCTGACGATTGTGCCGGGTGATACGACCGCGCCGTCAGTGAGCATCACGGCGCCGCTCCCCGGCGCGATCATCTCGGGCAGCGTGACCGTCAGCGCCGTCGCGTCGGACGCCGTGGGTGTGGTGGGCGTGCAGTTCCTGCTGAACGGGATCCCATGGGGCGCTGAAGACACGGCCGCTCCCTACAGCGTGACGTGGAGCTCGACCGGTGTCGCCGACGGCCAGTATCAGTTGTCGGCGCGGGCGCGCGACGCGGCGGGCAATCTAGGCGACAGCCCCCGGCGTCGCGGTCATTGTCTACAACACGGCGATACGGCCCCGCCGGCCGTCACCATGACGGCCCCGCTGGCCGGCGCGACTGTCTCCGGGAACGTGACCGTCAGCGCCAACGCGTCCGACAACGCGGGCGTAACGGGCGTGCAGTTCCTGATCGATGGAGCCCCGTTGGGCGCGGAAGACACGACCGCTCCTTACAGCGTGACGTGGAGCTCGACCGCGGTCGCCGATGGCCCGCATCAACTGTCCGCGCGCGCGCGCGACGCGGCCGGGAACCAGACCACAGGCCGCCGTGTCGGTCGTTGTCTACAACCCGATTCCTGCCCCGGCTGGCCTCATCGCTTCGTACAGCTTCAATGAAGGATCGGGGACGACCCTGACCGATCGGTCGGGCAAAGGCCACACGGGCACGATCGCGGGGGCGACGTGGACGACGCAGGGAAATCCGGCGGCGCGCTGTCGTTCGACGGATCAACGACTGGGTCACGGTGAACGATGCCAACGACCTGGATCTGACAACCGGGATGACGCTCGAGGCGTGGGTGCGGCCGTCGAGCCTGGCCAGCTGGCGGACGGTGCTGCTCAAGCAGCGAACCGGCGGCCTGGTGTACTCGCTGTATGCCAGCAACGACGACTCGCTGGCGCGAGAGCGACATCAACACGTCAGCGACGACCTGGGGACCACGGCGTCCGTCGGCGCTCCTCCGTCGACACGTGGTCGCACGTGGCCGTCACGTACGACGGCACGATGCTGCGGCTGTTCGTGAACGGTATCGAGGTGGGGAGCCGGGCGATGTCCGGCCCGATGGTGACGTCGACGGGCGTGTTACGAATCGGCGGGAACAGCGTGTGGAGCGAATTCTTCGCAGGGAGAATCGACGAGATCCGGATCTACAACCGCGCCCTGACGCCGGTCGAAATCCTCAGCGGCGGACGATGGACGAGCGCCGGAGATCAGCTCGCGTAAGCCCGCCCTCAACCAACGAGCGGTTCTTCTCGTTCGAGCACGGCTGGTACGCGCGTGAACGCGGCGATCACGTGGCAGATCCAGCCGAGCATGCCGCCGCTGCCGATCCACAGTCCCGGCGTCACGATGAGCCAGAAGATGCCGCGGAGGAAGTCGCCGTTGTAGAACTGGCCAGTCCCGGAATGACCGCGCTGAGCACTGCCGCGACGCCCGGACTCTTCACGTCGGCCATGTCCCTGGCATTCACCTGCGCGGCTGGCATCAGATTCGTCCGAATTGCTTCACGGCTTCCCGGATCGACCGGTACTTCTCGATGAACGGGAGCATGCGATGTTCGGTGTCGTCGAGCTCCTGGGACTTCTTGAGCACCTCCGGCGCCCTCGCGCGCGGCACGACCACGACGCCGTCTTCGTCGGCCGTCACGATGTCTCCCTGGTTCACGCGGACGCCCGCGCAGGTCACGGGCACGTTGACGCCGACGACCCGGTAATGATTGATGGTGGTGGACGGGGCCACGCCGCGGCTGAACACCGGGAACTGCAGCCGGCGAATCTGCGGCGTGTCGCGCACGGAGGCGTCGATCACCGCGCCGGCGAAGCCGCGGTACTTCATCGCCGTGGCCATCAGCCCGCCGATGCCCGCGTAGTCGGCGCCGTTTTCGAGGACCATCACGTAGACCGATCCGGCGGGCGAGTCGTCGATCGCGTCGAGCATGCCCTGCGAGGCGGCCGATCCTTCCTTGTGCTCTTCTTTCCTCAACAAGACCGTGACGGCGGGGCCGGCGAACTTCGTCACGGACAACGGGCGCATCTCGTGCGACATGTAGGCGCGTTCGCCGTAGAGCTGTTCGATGGCATCGGACACCGACGCGACCTCCACGGTTCGAAAGCCCTCGATCAGCGGATCGCCGGCGGGCTGGGCCATCACCCACGCCGAGCCGGCAACGGCCGCGACCGCCGTGAACACGAGCGCGCGTTTCACGACGCGGCCCTTCCGCCGGATCTGGAGCAGCGTTCGAAACATCGATGAGTCCATGACTGATCCTCCGGAGATCAAGGCAGCAGCGAGCGGATGACGAAGAAGGCGAAGAAGGCATAGAACGCCGAGCAGGCGAGCAGCCCGGCTTCGCGCCACAGCGCCGGCCGCACGGCGGGCGGCAGGAAGCGCCGGTTGACCAGGAAGATCTGGACGCCGGCGATCGCGAGCACGATGCCGGCCATGTTCGCCAGGATCTTGAACAACTGGAACGGCGACGCCGAGCGGATCACGAACACGCCCCAGACGGAGAACACGATCAGGATGCCGTAGTAGATCGCGCGGATCCCCCGCTTGGAGTCGCGCGCCGTGCTGCTCGACATCCACACCGCGTCGGTGATCGTGCGGACCAGGATGTCGGTGTTCCCGAGCTGCGTCTTGAACAGGATCCAGAAGCCGTTGAACAGCGTCAGGAACCAGAACCCGCGCCAGATCTTGCTCAGGTACTCGGCCTGGTAGGCGCCGGCGGCCAGCCCCTGCAGGTCGGTCCCGTGCGGGATGATCGCGGTCGCGAGGTTCACGTTCAGGAACATCCCGACGAAACAGAACAGGCCCCAGACCCAGATCTGGTCGACGTGGACGTAGCGCATCCACTCGCGCCAGCGCGCCAGGTTCTCGCTGGTCGCCGGGAACACCGTGCCGACGTGCGACAGCGTGATCTCGTGCCCTCCGACCGCGCTGGGAATGGCGCCGACCTTCGAGCCCATGCCGAAGCCCTTGTCGCGGACCCAGTTCGTCACGGTGAGGTTGCCGATGCCGCCGGACCCGGCCGTCGCCGCCAGCGCGCCGATGAGGCCCCAGTCGATCGGATGCTGCAGGCCCGCCAGGCTGAAGAACCCGGTGAACGTCTGCCACCAGTGCGCCAGCGGCACGAACGCCACGTTCACCGTCAGCGAGAAACAGGAACACGACCGCCAGCATCGTCCAGGCGAAGTACTCGAGCATCCGCTCGATCGTCCCGCCGAAGGACAGGATGAAGACGACCGCGATGATGAGCACCGTGGCGATCCAGGCCTGCGTGCCTTGATCCGGCGCGCCCGGCATGCGCCCCATCCACGCGCCGAAGAGCGTCGCGGCCGCGCTGCCGGCCAGCGCCGGCCAGCCCGAGCTGGAAGAACCCGAGGACGGTGTAGAAGCCGGCCCAGAACTTCGGCCCCGGCTTGAGGCGCATGATCCCGCCGTAGATCGGCTCCCCCGTGTAGAGCGTGTAGCGGATCGCCTCGAGGTTGAAGATGACCTGCAGCACGATGGCGATCGTCGCGATCAGGAAGATCGCCGACGAGTACCTGACCGCCGCCGCGGGGCCCACCAGCCACTCGCCTCCCCCGATCGACGTCGCCGCCATGATCGCGCCGGGCCCGATCACCTTGAACAGGTTGCGCGCGTTGAACGCGGGCGGCGCCGGCAGATCGTCGACGGCCCAGCGCGGCAGCGCGCCGTGATCGGACGGCAACAGGCCGTCGGCCGTGCCACGGGACGGGTCAGCAGGGATGCTCATGCGAAGGTGCGGGGTTCAGCCGGTCAGATGCAGGCGATGACGTCGATCTCGACCAGCGAGTTGCCGGGGATCCCGCCCGCCGCCGCTATGGTGGTGCGCACGCCGGCTCGGGGCCGAAGCGGCCGCGGAACATCTCGTTCATCCCGGCGTAGTCCTTCAGGTCGTTCAGGTAGACGTTCACCTTCAGCACCTTTTCCATCGACGACCCGACGCTCTCCAGCCGCTTCTGGATCTCGTCCAGCACGTGCTTCGTGTGGGCCTTGATGTCCCCCTCGAAGTGGGCGCCGATGCCGGAGATGAACACCATGTTGCCGTACATCACGACGCCGTTGAACAGCGGCGTCTTCTCCGGCTTCTTCCCGCTGGCGTAGAACACCTTCTTCACAGGCTTGTCGGGCGTCCCGCCCTGAGCGAGCGCGGTCGCCGGGGCCGCGACCGCCGCCGCAACCGCCACGGCCGGCGCGTTCTTCAGGAACGCTCTCCGATTCGACTTCGCCATCGTCATCTCCTTACAGGAAGAGGGTTGAGTCCGTCCCAGCGTGCAGTCGCCGATCTGACGGTAGTCGGCGGGCAGCGATTTCCAATCCGGCCGGGACAGGCCGTTCAGGTCGTAGACCACCTTGCCGTCGCGCACCGTCAGCTCGCACATGAGGCGCTGGGTGGAATCCATGCGCGCGCCGTACATGTCCACGAGCCCGAACCGGCCGCGCTCGAGCCGCAGCACCGCGACGTCGGCCGCCGCCCCGACCGAGAGATGACCGAGCCCGTCCTGCTTGATTTCGCGCGCCGGGTTCCAGGTCGAGCGGCGCGATCACGTCGTCGAGCGACAGCCCCATGGCGAGGAACTTGTCCATCACGTTGAGCATGTCCTTCATGCCGGCGTTCATGCTGCGTGATGTGGAGGTCGGTCGAAATCGAGTCGGGCAGGAACCCCTCCTTCATGGCCGGCACCGCGATGCGCCAGAGGAAGCTGCCGCCGCCGTGGCCCACGTCGAAGATGACGCCGCGCTTCCGGCCTTCCAGCATGCGCCGGGTTCACGTGGCCGGACGGATCCTGCTCGCCGCGCAGCCCTGAGTAGACGTGCGTGTAGATGTCGCCGGGCCGGAGCTTCTTCGTCACCAGCTCGCGCAGCGGACGCTCGGCCTTGTTGGCTCCGAAGTCCACCATCACCGGGATGTTCGCGAGCGTGCCGGCCTCGACCGCGCGCTCGACCGGCGTCCATTCAGGGCCGCTGTAATGCGCCGTCTTGATGCCGACGATGACGCCCGGGTGCCGGCGCGCCATGTCGGCGGCCGGCCCCGACTCCATGTCGGCGAGATCCTGCTCGAACTTGCCGCCGCGCATCCCGTTGCCGACGATGTTCAGGAAGGCGAGCACGCGCGTCTTCGACCGATCGATGACCCGCTGCTTGAAGTCGTCGAAGTTGCGCCACCCCGCGCATCCGGCGTCCGCGATCGTGGTGACGCCGACGCGCAGCGTGAAGCCGTCCGGGTAGACGCTGTTGTCGCCGGCATACGAGCTTCGCTCCCCCGTGCCGGCGAACACGTGCGTGTGGATGTCGATGAGGCCGGGCGTCACGTGCAGGCCCGAGACATCCACGGTCTTCAACGCATCGGCGGGATCGATCTTCGCCTCGACGGCGGCGATCTTCCCGGCCGCGATGGCGACGTCGCGCACGGCGCTGATCTTGTTGCGCGGATCGATCACACGTCCGCCGCGCAGCAGCAGATCGTATTTCTTCTGCACCGCCGGCTGGGCCTGCGGCGGAGAACTGGAAGCCGGGCTCTGCGCCACGACCGATGCCGATGCAGGACTGACGCCCTGCGCGACGACGGCCAGGCCCGCCAGCGCGGACAGAACAGCCAACCCGACGAGACCGGCCAGTACCTTTTTTCGCATCAGCCTCTCCGAACAGCGGCGCGACGTGTTGCCGTCCACGTGGCGCCCAGATACTCGCCCATGTCCACGGTGCCCGACATCAGATCGCCGGTTACCTTGCCGGAGAACGTGAGGTTGACCGAGTCGCCGTGCTGCTCGCCGTACGCGCTGCGGATCCGGACGTTGTCGCCGTCGATGCTGCCCGAGATCTCGCGGGTCATGAACTCGCCCTGATGGAACCCGCCGACGTCGTTCCCCTTTTGCGACAGGTGGAGCGTGTGGCTCGACGCCGCAGCCGCGTACTGAATGCGCACGTTCCATTGACCGCTGAGGTCGGCCGCGGGCGCGGCGGGCGACGACGACGTGGGCGCGGACGCGGTGGGCGCGGACTTGACGGACGCCGGCTTCGAGAGCACCGCGTGCAGCCGGTCGGCCACGATCCGCTCCTCCCCCGCCGCCATCATGTACGGCGTGATCGAGACGCCGGTCAACGCGGCCTGGGCGCCGCCGCCACCGCCGCCGCCGCGCGCCGGCACCAGTGTGATCCGCGGCTCGCCGTCGTTGAGCGCGCGCACGACGGCCTCGCTGGACAAACCGAGCCGCTGCTGGTCCCACAGGACCCTCAGCGACGGCGTGCGGTTGGACAAGCCGTTCGGCTGGGACACGGTGGTTGTGACGCCCGGCGATCGTCGACACACGCTGAGCGATGTGATCGAGCCAGGCGTTCCAGCGCTTCCATTCCGCCTCGTGATCGCGCTTGACCCACATCTCGACCGCCATCAGCATCCCGATGGCGTCTTCCTTCCCCACCTTGAGCGCACGGGCGAAGCCATGGTGCGGGGCGCTGTGCACCCACGCGGCGCGAACCAGATCCTTGCGTCCGAGCAGCAGGCCCGCGGTCTGCGGTCCCCTGAGGCACTTTCCGCCGCTGTACGCCACGAGCGTCGCGCCGTTCTCGAGGTGCACATTGGGGATGGTCAGGATCTCCGCGGCGGCATCGACGAGGATGGGCACGCCCTTCGCCTGCGCGATCGGGGCGATGGCTTTCACGTTCAGCGGGCTCGCGTCCGCACCCGGCCCGGCCAGGATGTAGATCAGCGCGGTCCGTGGTCCGAGCGCCGCCTCGAACTCGGAGAGCGTCGACACCTCGACGACGCGCACGCCGACGGCGCGGAGGGCCGCGTCGTAGACGTTGCGCGAATTGGCCGGGATGATGGCCTCGTCCTTCGCGAAGCCGCTCAGGTTCGGGAGCTTGACGTGGAGATCGGGATTGCCGCCGGCGACGCACGCGGCCGTGGCGAGCGTCAGCCCCGCGGAGCACCCGTTCGTGACGAGACCCCACTCGGCACGCGTGAGCTGGGCGAGACGGGCGCCGACCGCCTCCGCCAGTTCGTCGAGGTGCACATACTGCCTGGCGGCGCCGTCCATCGCCTCCCGCACCTCGGGCAGCATCGTCGAACCGCTGATGATCGTGAACGTGCCCCGCGCGTTGATGAGCGGGCGCACGCCGATCGACTGGTAGACGTTCGCACCTGTGCGAAGCCCGGCCGCGGCGGTGGCGGCGCGTCTTCGGCGCGCCCTGGGTGGCGCGCAGCCCGGCAGGCAGCGCCAGCAGGCTTCCCAGGACACCCCCCCGGCGGATCAACTCGCGGCGGCTGATGGTGGAATCGCTCATGACGGGCTCACTCCTTCGGACGTTGCGCGTTCACGCGAAATGAAAATTATCTTGTGGCTTCCGCCTTCAGGCGGAAGTCGGCGCCCGGTGGCATCCTTCCGCCTGAAGGCGGAAGCCACGAGATGGTGTTTAGAGGTCCGCCGTCAACGATCCACGACCAGGTTGTTCTTCACATCGAACACGCCGCCGATCTCCCGTGCTTTCAAGCCGGCGATGGTCTTGTCCTGGTCGCTGTCGACGACCCCTTCGAGCGTGACATTCCCGTTCTTCACGACGATGTGGATGGAGGGCTGCGACTGGAAGCCGTACCGCTCCAGGGCCTCCGTGCGGTAGATGTTTCGAGCCACCGCGAGACGGATGCGATCGTCGGCGGGCGAGGTCGGCAGGACCTCGATGTCGTTGACCACCTTCTCGATGCCCGGAATTCCCTTCAGGCGCCGTTCCGCGTCGGACTTCAGCGTCGGCCTGACGACCTGGCCGAGCAGCCTCACCGTGCCGCCCGGCTCGACCCTGAACGCCAGGAAGTCGAACACGGTGTAGTAAGGCAGGCCCAGGAGCTCGTGCTGAACTTCGCTCTCGACACGGCGCGTCCGCGCGTCCTTCTCCTGCGGCGGGGCGACGGCGGGGAGTGAGAGGGCAACGGACAGAACAACGAGCGCTGTTTTCATGTGGTTCCAAACTATTCTCGTGGCTTCCGCCTTCAGGCGGATGGAGCGGCGGACGCTGACTTCCGCCTAAAGGCGGAAGCCACGAATTGACTGTTCGACAGGCCTGACGCTCTCCGCTACGCGGCGCCCCAAGTGAACAACGGGTTAAGGTATGAGCCCCGGAGCGCGAAAGTCAACTCACCCCCGATCCAGCTGAGTCAACTCAGCCAGTCGTCGAGGTGCTTCTTGACGAACGCGTCGTCGGCCAGATCAGGATATCGCGCGAGCGCGCGATCGATGGCGCCGGCCTGGCCCGGGCTCAATTCCTCGTGTGGATCCAGGCACCAGCGGCCGGCGAGGAGGCCCTGGCGCCGCAGGACTTCGTGGATGCCGGGAATGCAGCCGGCGAACCGGTGGGCGGGATCGAACAACGCGGCATTGGCGTCGGTCAGCTCCGCGCCGAGAGCCAGCAGGCGGAGCGGGTCATCCTGGCCCGGCTCACCTGCCGTGACGGCCCGGCACCGCTGCAGCAGATCGACGGCGCGGCTCGTCCAGACGGCCCATTGACCGAGCAGCCCTCCTGAAAAGTGCAGCGGCCGGCCGCGATCGCCGGCGGGGAACGGCGTCAACAGGTCGGCGACAATCGCGTCGTCGTTTCCTGTGTACAGCGCCACGTCGTCCCGGCCGCTCTCGGCCAGCGCGGTGACGACGTCGAGCGTGCGATACCGGTCGAAGGGGGCGACTTTGATCGCGACGACGCGGTCGATCTCGAGAAACCGGCGCCAGAAGTCCCGATCGAGGACGCGGCCGCCCACGGCAGGCTGAAGATAGAACCCGACGAGCGGCAGGACGTCGGCCACCTGCCGGCAGTGATCGATGACGTGGTCGTTGTCCGCGTCGCGGAGCGCCGCCAGGCTCAGCAGGCCGGCATCGTAGCCGAGCGACGCCGCGAGCTGCGCCTCTTTGACCGCCTGGGCGGTCGGGCCGCAGACCCCGGCAATCAAGAGCGGGATCTGATCGCGATCGGCACACCACTCACGCACCGTCCTGTGCGCGAGGGCGAGAACCGGCTTCAACAAGTTGATGCCGGGATCGCGGATTGCGAACTGCGTGGTGTGGACGCCCACGGCGACGCCGCCGGCTCCCGCGTCGCAGTAGTAGCGGGTCAGCGCGATCTGGCGGCGCTCGTCGAGCCGTCGCGCGGCGGTCAGCGCGAGCGGATGCGCGGGGATGACCATGCCCTGCCGCAGTGCGAGCCGGAGGTTCGCCAGACTCCCGTTAGAACCGGCCATCGGTCACCTCGAAATGCGTCGGCTTGTTCAGCGAGGACCCGCCCGCCTGCACCCAGTGCGCCACCCATTGCCGGAGCAGCGCCAGCGGCACGGCCGGCGGGCCCAGCCGCGCGCGGCAGCGGCTCGAGTCGCTGAGGAGCGCGACCGGACCTTCGGTGTTCAGGAAGGACGGACGCACGCCGAAGACCGAACCGAACCACTCCGCGGTCTCGCGCACGGAGATGCGCTCGGGGCCGGTGACGTTCAGGACCTCGGGCGGCGATGCGCAGAGCTCCAGGCTCCGCAGGGCATAGCTGTTGGCGTCCCCCTGCCAGATGGCGTTGAAGAACCCCACCGTCAAATCGATCGGCTCTGCGGAGAACACGCGCCGGGCGATATCGACGAGCGTGCCGTAGCGCAAATCCACCGCGTAGTTCAGCCGGTAGATGAGCGCACGCAGCTGGCGCTCGTGCGACACGAACTCGACGACGCGCTCGCGCCCCAGGCACGATTGCGCGTACTCGCCGACCGGCGCCGGCACGTCGGCTTCAGTGGAGGCGGGCCCGCTGACATCGACCATGGGGTACACATTGCCGGTGGAGAACACCACGAGGCGCGACTCGAAGAAATGCTCCGCCACGCGCGCCGGCACGACGGTATTGACCGCCCAGGTGATGTCGGTCCGATCGAGGGTGCCGAACTTCCTGCCGGCCAGGAACAACACGAACGGGCACCGCGGCAGCGCAGCGATGTCGGCGGGCTGCAGGAAATCGCAGACGACCGTTTCGATGCCGTCGGCCTCGAGACCGAGGCGCGCGGGCGCCGACGAGAAACGCGACGCCGCCACGACACGCCGGCGGCGTCCGCTGTGGACCATCGCCCGATGAACGCGGCGCGCCAGCGAGGGCCCCATCTTCCCTCCGGCGCCAAGAATCAGCACGTCGCCGTCCAGCCGGGCGACGCAGGCGAGGTCGGCGGCCGACGGTTCCGCGAGCGCGTCCTCGAGTTGGGACTCTGTTTCGATCTGCGAAGGCAGCGTCATTGTGTCGTTTGTAGTGGTTTTCAATCCGCAGTGTCAATGAATCAGGCTAGCTGAGCTGATCCCGCGCGCGTACTCGATTCTCCGTTCCTTCGTTTCTCCGTGTTTCCGTGCGGTGGTTTCGTGGCCTCCGTGCCCTTCGTCAACTCGCGGATCAGTACGTCCTGTAGCGCGCCAGATCGATCCAGCGGCCGCCAACCATCACGCGGTCGACGGTCCGGATGGCGGAAATCTCCCGGCTCGGGTCGCTGCGCAACACGACCAGGTCGGCCCGCAGCCCTGGCCGCAACGTGCCGAGCTCTTCGCCGCGATACAGGAACGCCGCCGCAGTGCCGGTCGCAGCCGTGATCGCTTCGAGGGGCGTCAGGCCGCTCTCGACGAGCAGCTCCAGCTCGCGCCACGGCGCTTCGCCGCGTTCGGCAAACGGCACGTCCGAATGGCCGCCCATGACGAGCCGCGCTCCCTCCTGCCCGGCGCGGCGCGTGAGCTGCTTCATCTTCGTGAAGCCCGCAACCAGGACCGGCATCATCCCGGGCTTCGTCCCGGGCGGCGGACGATCGGCCCGGCGCTCGAAGACCGCCAGCGTCGCGTCGACCCAGGGCTTTCGCGCACGCAGCACCGCGTAGAGCGCCTTCGCCTGCGGACCGTCGAGATCGATCCTGGCAAACATCTCGTACCGGCCGTCGCGCCGCGCGTTGTTGTCGGCGAGCACCGCCTGCCGGTAGGCCTCCGCCTCCAGGCGCGGGAGGAGGCTCACGCCCATCGAGGTGACGTGCTCGAGCCCATGGAGTCCCGCCTCGATGAGCTCGCGCGCGTCGAGCACCTCGAGATGCGCCGAGCAGGGAATCCCTCGCTCGACGCAGACGTCGATCACCGCTTTCGCGCTCGCGAAGGGAAGCCGGAAATAGATCTTCAGCGCCGACGCCCCGTCCGCGACGGCGCGTTCGGCGAGGCGTCGCGCCTCCTCGGGATCGCGCGCGACGACGGCGTCGGCCGGATACGCCGGACGCTCCCCGTCGATGTGCGGCCCTGTGGTGAAGATGCGGGGTCCCGGCAACTGGTCGGCGGCAATCATCTGGCGGAGCCCCTGGAACTTCTCGTCCCACTGCCCCGGATCGCGGAACGACGTGACGCCGTAGCTGAGCTGGCGCAGCGCCAGCTTCGGGTCGTCTTCGATGTGGAAGTGCAGATCGATCAGGCCCGGGATGAGCGTCTGCCCGGACAGATCCACCCGCTCCGCGTCGGCGGGCGCCGCTACCGTCTCCGCCGGGCCGACCCGGACGATCCGGCCATCGGCGATCACGAGGCGGCCGCGTTCGATGGGCGGCGCGCCGGTGCCGTCGATGACGCGGACGTTGTCGAGCACCAGCGAGCGCGTCTGCGCAGGCCGTGCCAGGACCGCCGACAGGGCCACGACCGTCATCGCGAGGAGAGCGCAGCGAAAGAGATTACGCATTCGGATTGTTTCCGCAGTTACGGTAGCGTCCGGCTTTAGCCGGACGTCCGCTATTCAGGAGTCCGCTGTTTCCGTAGCGTCCGCCTTCAGGCGGACCTTGTTGGTCCGGCTAAAGCCGGACACCACCGATCAGGTCCGGCTGAAGCCGGACACCACGCATCGACCTCCTGATCTCCTGAAACTCCTGGTCTCCTACCCGAACTCCGGCCCGAAGATCGCGAACTCGGCGAGCGGCGATCGCGTGCGCTCGTCGATCGAAGAGACGCCACGGCTGCCCGGCCGCCTCATCCGGAACAGCGGCCGCTGAATCCGGAAGCCGGAGGTGCGCAGCCAGGAGGCGAACGTGTCGCGGGCATCGAACACGTCGAGCAGGATCGGCCGGTCTCCTGCCGCGGCGAGGGCGGCACTTACCAGCGCTTGCGCGATGGCGTCGCTGCCGGCAACCACCGGTCCAATCTGATCGAACAGCCGCCCTTCACGGCCCAGGCAATAGTGGATCGGCTCGGCCTCCCCTTCCACGATGCGGGCGTAGTGTGGGGCGCCGTCGAGCGCCCACTCCAGCACGGCCCGGCGGTTTCCGCCGAAGACCGGCGCGTCCTGCGCCGCGAGGAGCGGCAGATCGGCCGGCACGAGAGGCCGGACGTCGCGAGGTGCGAACGTATGCGGCCTCGAGGTGCGCAGGTGCGTCGAGCCATCCGCGACGTGACGCGTGAGCATCACCTCGTCCTCGAAACCGTAGGCCTGGTAGAGCGGGCGGCCCATCGGCGTCGCATCGAGACGAATGGGCCGTCCGGGCGGCACCGAAGCCATCGCGGCCTCGAGCAGACGGCGCCCGAGCCCCCGGCCGCGGTAGGCCGGATCCACGAGCATCATCGCAATCCACGCGAACCCTCCGTAGTCGACGCCGATCGCCGTGCCGACGACGCGCCCTTCGGCGAGGGCGGCAAAGCTGCCTTCCGGGGCCAGCGTCAGCAGCATGCGCCAGTCGGCCAGCCGCTGATTCCAGGCGGCGGTCGAGCTCAACGTGAAAGCGCTGTCGAGATCTTCGGGCGTCAGCAGGCGAAGGACGGGGTCGCTCACACCCCCACTCTACCCGGACTCTCAGCCCAGCCTTCGCTCGAAGACATCAGCATGAGCTTCGGCGGGCAAGCAATCAGGTCAGGGCGACCGACAGCATGACGGCGGCGATGTTGACCGGGATGTCCACGACAAACGCCGCAAAGAGGAGCCCGAGACACTTCGCGAAGGTCCGGCCCCTCGACTCGCGGCCCCTCGACTCGCCTGGGTCTGAGCTCGCTCGGGACAGGCCCGCCGGCTCCCGATACACCCGTCTGAGCGCCAGGAACACGTACGGAATCAGGATGGCGTACACGAGGAGGAGCGAGACCAGTGGATGCGGCCGCCCCAGGGCCTTGTAGAGGGCGCCGACGGTCAGCGCTTCCAGGTACAGAAAGGAGACGTAGTGGAGCGCAAAGACGACGTGGACGCCGAACAACGGCCGGCGATAGAGGACTTTCAGGATCAGCGCGGCGGCGACAACGCTGACGCCGAGGCTCAGCGTGTAGACGGTCTGCATCCGGCGGTCGAACCGCTCCGAGAAACGCGCGAAGTCCGTATTCGTCTCGGCGATTCGCCGCTGAACCATCGTGCTGAGCATCCCGTCGGGGTTCTGCTGCATCAACTCGGCGAGGTTGAACCCCGCCACGTACGGCGCCACGAGGAAGTACAGGGCCGCGCACAGGAAATAGATCTTCACCGGCCCGAGGTAGACGCGTCTCCGGCCGGCGAGATACTGCGCCGTGAGGTGGCCGGGGCGCAGGAGTGCGGCAACGGTATGGACGCTCTTGAAATCGAGGTGTGATGAGCTCGTTGCCGATCTGTCGAATGAAGGGCGCCACCGACAGCCAGTCGGAACCGGTCTGCCGCTCTCCGCACGAGTGACAGAACTCGCCCTCCAGCGCTTCGCCGCAGTTTGCGCAGACGCCGGGCTGAGTGACGAGCTCCGTGTCGATCGTCTCCGGCAAGGCGCCCCATGTTGCCGTCTCAGTGGGGCGCTTGTCGAGGGCCTCGGTCACGCGCCGCGCGGGTCGAAGGGACTGTGGCTGCGATTTCGTGCCCGCCCGGGTTCGATCGCGCGTGCGGGCGTACGTCCGGACGAGCTCGTCCTTGACGCGCTCTCCGGTGTGGCGGGCGGCGACCGAGTCGTACCATGTGGACGGGTCGCCGGGCGGAGGTACATCGCCGCCATGCCGCGGCTGTCCCGGACGTGCGGCGCGGCGGCAATCTCGGCGGCGTGTTCCAGCTCGTGACCGAGAGTGGCCAGAATCTCGACGAGACTTGCCCCGGCTATCGAGCTCGATCCGGAGGTACCGCGCGGTCTCTGTGGTCGTGACGAAGAAGATCTGTCCGGCGGCGCCGCTCGCAATGCGATCGACCATCTCGACGTACACGATCAGATCGCTCTTCGTCAGACGGCTCAGGAGGTCGTCGAGCGTGCGCGAGTGCGCCGCGCCCAGTTTGATCCATTCACGCACGCGCGGATCGAGCGCCCGGACGTGGTATTCCCGCGTGGCCGTCGGCGCGACTGGTTCGGCGGGGCCACTCACCGCACACGAAATCAGGACCGCAGCGGCAATCAGCATTGGGCCCTCCGGAACCAGGCAACGATCACTGGATAAGACGAAACAGGCCTGGAAAGGTTGGCGGGTATTTCGCGGCGCGATGAAATGAGAGGGACGGGCGGTGGGCCGGACAGTCGGACATGCTGGACACTTCCGCCCGGCAGGACGGAAGATCGACCACGTGACTGTTCACACGCTGACCGCCGACCGCGGCGACGCCGGGCGGCGCCTCGATCTCGTCGTGCGCCGTCACCTCACCGGCGTCGAAGCCGCCACGCGCACGCGCGTGCAGGCGTGGATCGAGCGCGGACACGTCAGCGTGAACGGCGCGCCGGTCCGCCGCGTGAGCACCCGCACCGCGCTCGGCGACGTCGTGACCGTGGTGCTGCCTGCGGGCACGGCGGCGTCACGAGCGCCGATGGCGGCCGAGAACGTCACGCTCGACGTTCTGTACGAAGACGACCATCTCCTTGCGCTCGACAAGCCGGCGGGCGTCGTCGTGCACCCCACGCACGCACACGGATCCGGTACGGTGTTGAACGCGCTCCTGTGGCACGCGCGTGATTGGCCGGCCGGGCAGCGCCCGTCGCTGGCCGGGCGGCTCGACAAGCTGACGTCGGGAATCCTGCTGATCGCCAAGGACGCGGCCGTCCACGCGGCGTTGCAGCGGACGCCAATCGAGAAGGACTATCTCGCGGTGGTGTACGGGCGCGTGAACGTGGCGAGCGGACAGATCGACCTGCGGCTGGGACGCGATCGAGGCGACCGGCGGAGAGTCGTCGCGTCGGCGGACGTGGGCGCACCGAGCCTGACGCGATTCGAGCGGCTCGCGCGCGTGGCCGCTCCGCGCGCGGGCCTCTCGCTGCTCAGAACCCGGCTCGTCACAGGCCGCACCCATCAGATCCGCGTCCACCTCGCGGCGCGCGGCTGGCCGATCGTCGGCGACCCGGTCTACGGCGAGCCGCGGTGGGCGCACGTCACCAACGCCGCGCTTGCCGCGATGCTGCGGGAGTTCCCCCGCCAGGCGCTCCATGCCTGGCGGATGGCGCTGATCCATCCGGTCACGCGCGCTGCCGTGTCCATCGAGGCTTCCGTGCCGCGCGACCTCGAAGACCTGCTGATCGCCTCGGGCCTGTCACGCGAATTCCGGACCGGCCTCGATCGAAAACGCAGGTAGGGGGGATCGAGCCGCGGGCCCGCTCCCCACGTCTCGGGAAGAAGGCCCGCGGCGAACGGGACGCTGACGGCTATTCAGGCACGGACGACAGCACGAGCGAGAACATGTAGTTGAACCTGGTGTCGCGGGTGAAGACGGCTCCGTCCGCGGAGGTGAACGAGCGTCCGAGAATCGGAACGTCGTTGGCCAGCTCCCGGATTCCCGTCGAGGCCGATGAGCGGCGGCAACGCGCTGACGCCGGGGAACGGGGCGGTCGTCGGCAGCCGGAGCACGAGGAACAGGTTCTGAATCTCGCCGGAATCGACCCCCTGCCTGATCCGGTAGCCCGTCAGCCGCGGCCGTTTCAGGAAGAACGGGCTGAAGTCGTCGTCCTGTCCGACGAACGTGCTGTCGCGCTCCAGCGGATGGGCGAGGTCAATGGTGGCGGTCCCGTCGGCATTGACGACGCCCGTCGTGAGCATCGCTTCGGCAAACTTCGGCGTCGTCGAGGCGTCCAGGACCCGCGTGTTGAACAGGACCGAGTGCGCAACCAGGAGCTCGCCCGGCATGATCGCGGCGATCTGTGATGCGGGCACCTGCACGGCATAGTACTGGCCGGGTGTCGCGCCGGTGAACCCGACGAAGTTGCGGTTGCCGAAGTTGTTGATGTTGAATGCCTGGGTCGTGATCAGATCGATGCCGTTGCGCGTCCACCCGGGGAGGACCAGCACGGGAAAGCTCTCGCCCGGCCGCACTTCGACCGCCTCTTCGCGATTGCGGTTGTAGAACTCCTCGCTGAAGTTCAGCTGGCCGAAAATCGATCCGATTTGGGCGGTGAGGCTTATGTTTCCTGCCGCCGCGGGCTGGCCGTCGACGGGTTCGATGCCGACGCCGTAGATGCCGAGCGGGACGGGGATTCTGTACTTGCCATCGAGAATATTGAAGGCCGCGTTGAGGACGCTCAGGCCGCCGGTCAGCGGATTGAACGAAACCTGCGTGGTCCCCGAGAAGCCGCTCGACACGACGCGGCCGGTCAGCTTGCTCACGGCAAACGCGTTGGCCCCCGCGATTGGCTGGTTGAGGACGCCGTGCTGAACGTTCCCCTCGATCACGCCGTACACCCATTTGAAGGGGATGTCGCCCTTCTTGATCGCGGCCGGGCCGGAGCTCGCGCTGCCTTCCGGATAGATGAAGGAGCTCCACGCGATGTCGTCGGACCCGAGCGAGCGCTGCTGCAGCTCCGACGCCGGATCGCCGGTGTCGATGAACGGAAACATGGTCGCGCCATCGCCGTTGGTGTCGCTCTTCTGGTTCTCCAGCGAGTGCGACAGGCCGTGCGAGTGGCCGAACTCGTGGGTCGCGACGGTGTTGAAGTCCACCGAGCGCGTCGTGGTGTCGAGCGCGGCGTCCCCGACCGTGAAGCGGAAGCCATTGGTCGTCTTGGTGTTGAACTGGACGTCGTTGTCGAGAATCGTGCCGGCCTTGTAGACGCCGGCCGGAAACTCCATGTCGCCGTCCGCGTCCACGTCCGTGGTGACGGTGATGGCGCTCGACACGTCCGAATCGCCGTCGCCGTCGATGTCGTCACCGTTGGCGAACGTCGAATCCGCGATCAGCGCGGTGGAGGGTGACGACGCGATGGCGCCGAAGGCGGCCGCCGTGCGGAAGCTCAGCTCGTTGACCATGTCGAAGCCGACGAGCCCGGCGTTCGGCACGGTGCCGACGATCTTCATGTCGATGAACGACGTGGGGATGTTGTTCCACTGGTCGAGCGACTGCTGCAGCGCCGTGCGGGCCTGCGCCACCGTGAGCACGGGCGCGCCGAGATCGAGCGGGTTCGGAACCGGATCGAGGGTCGAATTGATGCGGGTACTGGACGGGGATCGAGCGGACGTCCCACTTGATCCCGACAACCCGGGCGACGATCTGCCCGGGAAGCGGGGACGGCACGTTGCCGGTGATGTTGATCGTCTCGAGCACGCCCCCGGCGCGAAGCGCGGCGCCCTGGCCGGCGACGAGCGCGGCCGAGAGCACGATGGCGGTCAGTTTCCTGGTGAACATATGTATGACTCCTGGGAAAATCGGCAGTTCGCTATCGACGGGACAGATACTCGCGAATCTCACGCTTGAAGGCGTCGAGCGGCACGCGGCTGGCCGTGCCGCGCTCGGTGCCCGCGGGGGACTGCAACGTCAGGCGCGTCAGATCGCGCGAGACGACCGGCGTTCCCGCCGCATCGGCGACGATCGAGAATTTCCCCTGAGAGAAGCCCATCACCACCAGCCCGCTCTGCACGTCCGTGTCGCGGCCGAGGAAGAGGAACACGTCCTCCCCGATGGTCATCTGCGGCGCGCCCGCGAAGGTCATCGAGACCGGCACGCGCCGGTTGCTGTCGCTGCCGCCGGGAAGCGCAACGGTCACCGTCGCGCCGGGCTCGCCTTTGAGGACGTCGTCGACGGCGACGGTCGCCACCGTGACAAGGGTCCGTCCTTCCCATACCGTCCGCAGACCGGTGCAACGCCCGGTCGCGATGATCTCGGCGCCCTCGGTGAGCGCGAGATTCGAAAGTGTGACCGCGGTCGTCGCTTCCGCCGCGGCAACCGCACAAACCAGCAGCACCGACGTGGCGTACAAACGCAGGGCCCTCATTGGCAATCCTCCAGACGTGGTAAGACCGCAATCCGACGGGTGCGGCGCCGTCGCCGTCGCGTCCCAGTGACGCTCCCATCGGTCGCGGGAATGATTTGCTGAGCGGGCCATTAGAGGCCGAATGGCCGTTCCTGTCAAATCCCGGGCTGGAACGTGAGACGGTCGTGTCCCGGCCGCGTGGGCCGCGGCATCGAAGGCCCCGGCCGATCGCCATCGGCGCCGAGAGGAGGGCCGGCCGCAAGAGTTTCAGAACGAAGCGGCGCGAATGCGCTTGACAGTCCGATGATCGGGCCGTATTTTGGCGAACACTCTCTTCCTCTGAAACATGCCTGACAGGGGTTGCCGGCCGGCGAGGGGTGCCGGCCGCGGTCTTTTTTGTTCCTCGTTGGTTGGCTTCTCTAAAACTACCCGCACAACAAAACAGGGAGGATCTTCGATGATGTGCAATTTCGTGGCCCGCCGGCTCGCGCCGGTCGTGGCGGTGGTGCTCGTCGCCGCCGTTCCCGCCGTCGCCACTACCGTGATGCAGATGAACCTCGTGGAGATGAGCCAGCGATCGGCGCAGATCTATCGAGGGACCGTGCTTTCCGCGACAGAGGGCACCATCGAAGCCGGCGGGGGTCAACTGCCGATCGTCACGTATCGGCTCGAGGTGGAAGAGGCGTTTCGCGGCGATATCCCGGTCGTGAAAGGGATGCGAATCGCCCAAATCAGGATGCTCGGAAAGAGCAAGGCCGTTCGGCGCGGGAACCTGCTACACGTCTCCGCGCTGCCGCGCATGCCGGAACTGGCCATCGGTCAGACGTACTGGTCTTCACCACGCAGCCGAGCGCGATCGGCCTGTCCGCCATCGTGGGGCTCGGTCAGGGCGCCTTCCGCATCGAGCAGGTCGGCAAGGACGAAGTCGCGGTGAACGAGGTGAACAACAGCGGCTTGTTCCGCGACATGACGGCGCCGTCCGCTCCGGCCGCCAGGTCGCTGGCCGCTCCCGCCGCGTCCGCCAGTCTTCCGGGCAGCGGCCCCATCTCGTATGACGAGCTGGCCCGCCAGATTCGCACCGTCCTCGGCCGGTTTTAGGAGGAGATGACCATGAACACGAGAAAACGCTGGCTCGCGCTCGGTTGTCTGTCCTTCCTGCTGACGTCCGTTCAGGTTTACGCCGGCGGCCCCTTGCTGCTCCGCTCGCCTGGCGTGCCGTTCCTCTGGCCCAACGGCGGCCGGATGATCCCGTTCAATCCCGATCAGGGCGGCCTCGGCCCGATGACCAACGCCGAGGCGGTCGCGCAATCCACCGCGGCGTTCAAGGCCTGGGCGGACATCCCGTCGGCCACCGCCACGCACGTCAACGCCGGTTCGCTCTCGATTGACGTCGACGAGACGAACTTCGAGCCGTTTCTCAGCCCGACCGCTCCAGACGGTTTGAGCGCGATCGTCTACGACGAGGATGGCGCCATTTTCGACCTGCTGTTCGGGCCCGGCTCGGGCGTGCTGGGTTTCGCGGGACCGGAGTGGATCGACGAGACCACCGGCGCGATCGTCGAGGGCGTGTCCTTCATGAACGGCGGATCCCTGGTCGGACCCGGTGCGTTCCCCGTCGCGGAGTTCCTCTCCGTCCAGGTGCACGAGTACGGTCACTACCAGAACCTCGCGCACACGATCGTCAACGGCCAGATCATCGCCGGTCCCGGACAGCCGCGGACCGAGCCCCAACAACACGTTTCCGCCGCCTGCCAGCGTTCGCGAACCGGATCGAGACGATGTATCCGTTCCTGTTCATCAACGGCGGGCAGGCGACGCCGCACGCGGACGACATCGCCATCTTCTCCTCGCTGTACCCGGAGCCGACGTTCGCGGCGACGACGGGGACGATCACGGGGAGCATCCTCGGGCCGAACGGCACGACGCCGCTTGACCGGCGTCAACGTGATCGCCCGCAACATCCTCAATCCCTATGACGACGCGGTGTCGGCGATTTCGAGCGATTTCACCCGCAATTACAGCGCCGTCGAGCCCGTTCACCGGCCGGTACACGCTGCGCGGCCTGACCCCCGGCGCCAGTTACGCGGTGTACGTCGACGCGATCAATCCTTCGGCCTCGGACGGCTTCAGCACGCCGCCGCGCAACCCTGCCCGGACCGGAGGAGTTCTACAACGGGCCGCTCGAATCCAGCAACGCGGCCACCGACCTGCCCAACGTCTTCACGCCCGTCGTCGCCGCTCGCCGGCCGTCACGGTGCCTGACATCGACATCATCTTCAACAACGTGAACCCGCCGGGGCCGATTCCAGTCGGGTGACGATACGAGCACCGAGCTCTTCCTGAAGTTCCCGTTCAAGTTCTGCGGGGAAACGTTCGACTCGGTCTTCGTCAACTCGAACGGCAACCTGACGTTCGGCGGCTGGCCGACGCCACCGGGTTCATCGAGAGTCCCAAGGCGCATCTGATCGGCCTGCCGCGCATCGCCGGGCTCTGGGACGATCTCAACCCCGCGGCCGGGGGCTCCGTGAGCTACTCGGAAACCTCGCGGTCGATCACCATCTCATTCACCAACGTGCCCGAATTCGATCAACACCGGGGCAAACACGTTCTCGTTCACGCTGTTCGCCCCGGCACGGGGTGGGCACCACGACCGCGGCAGCAGGGAGGACAGCAGCCGCTTCACCATCGCCTACGGCGACATGACCGCGATGGACGGCCTCGCCGGCTACAGCTGCGGCGGGCTGTTCACGTCAGGCTTCGAGCAGGAGCGCGACCTGAGCCGGCTGCGCGTGGCACACGATCGACGGTGAGGACGAGACGGCGATCTTCGAAGCCTTCACCGCGCTCGACAACGACCTCGACAACCGCACGCTCAGGTTCATCGGTCCCGAGGACTTCCGCGATCCGTTCGAGCCGAACGACTCCGCCACCGGCCGCCGGCGGGAGCGGGGGGCGCGACGACTGCGACTGCGACCGGGACCGCCACTGGGACCGTGACTGCAACGATCACGATCGCCACGGCCACTCCAGCAGGGACCTCGTCAGCGCTGCCGTTCAGCACGGTGAACCGGTTCTCGGCCATCGACCCGTTCGGAGAGCGACGTGGACTTCTTCCGCTTCCGCGCGAAGGCTGGAGAAATCCTCGCCATCGAGACGGTGCCCGGGCGCGAGTCGATGGACACGTACATCGGCTTGTTCGATTCCGCCGGAAACCTGCTCATCGCCGACGACGACAGCGGCGCGGGACTCCTTTCCCGCCTGCTGGTCGTCGTGCCCGCCGACGGGACGTACGCAGTGGGGGTCACGACGTTCGGCGACGCGGCGTTCACGGGGGAGGGAGAGCCGACTCCGGCCGTTACGTGCTGAACATCAACAGCTACACCGGCACGCTCATCGCGCCGGGCGATGACGGCAGCGTCGAGGTGCCGCTCGGGTTCTCGTTCCCGTTCCAGGGAACGAACTGGACGAGCGTCTTCGTCAACGGCAACGGGAACCTGACCTTCGGCGAGGGGAACGACGACTTCACCGAGAGCGTCGCGGAGCTGCTGTCGGGCCCGCCGCGCATTGCGCCGCTGTGGGACGACCTGTTCTCGCCGTTGGGGCTGGTCATCGCGGAGCCCGGGCACAAATCGATGACGATCCACTTCGTCAGCGTGCCGGAGTTCCTCACGCAGGGGACGAACTACTTCTCGGTCAGGCTCGACGACAAGGGAGGACGTGACGCTGGACTACATGCCCACGAACCGGAGCGATGCGCTGGTGGGCCTGTCGCAGGGAGGAGGGGCGGCCGATCCCGGACCGACGGATCTCTCGGAGGCCAGGTCGCTCTCCCCCGTCGGCACGACGTACGAGACGTTCATCGGTTCCTTCGGGACCTGGATCGGCGTCGATTTGTCCTTCGACTCGGTGGAGTTCAAGAAGAAGAAGAGCGGCCACGGCCACTGACGAGCGGAGAGGGGGGCGGCACCTGCCGCCTCCCTCGACGCGCTCATTCCATCCGATCAAGGAGATCACTCCATGCGCAACCGGCTTCACCTGGAATCCGTGCTGCTCTTGCTGGCTGTCGTCGTCAGCCCGATGGCGGCGGCCGAGACGAAGGCCGTCCAGACATGTCGGGAATCCTGCTGAAGCTCAATCACTTCCCGAACGACGCGGAGAAGAAGACGCTGCAGGGCATTGTCGACGACAAGACCACGACCGCCCAGGAGCGCGTCGTGGCCCAGGCGTTGATCAACCTGCAACACAAAGCCAGTGCGGAAGACAAGACGAAGCTGGACGCGGTGGCCAAAGACACCACCGCGCCGGAGTCGGTCAAGACGCTGGCGACGATCGTCCTCGGCCTCAATCACGCGCCGAGCGACGCCGACAAAGAGAAGCTCAAGAAGCTCGCGTCGTAGTGCTTCGGCGTTCTTCGTTCTTGGTTCTTCGTTCTTCGAAACGGTCTCGGTTTTCGTTCTTCGTTCGTGAATATGGTCTCTCGTGAATCGAGGCGCGGCGGTGTAGCTCGGCCCGCTAACGAACAACGAAAGAACCTACCGAAGAACCAAGAACGAAGGAACGAAGAACGGATTTGTTCGTTCACTCCCCTCGCAGCGCCACGACGGGATCGACCCGCGTCGCGCGCCGCGCCGGCACGTAGCTCGCCAGAAAGGCGACCATCGCGAGGAACGTCGCGACGGCGGTGAACGTCAGCGGATCGAAAGGACTGACGTTGTAGAGGAGCGACCGCGCGAACGGCATCGCGCCGGCCGACAGCGCCAGCCCGACCGCGATGCCGATGCCGGCGAGCAGCAGCCCGTGGCCGACGACGAGTCGCAGAATGTCGCGCCGTGCGGCGCCGAGCGCCACGCGCACGCCGATCTCCTGCGTGCGCTGCGAGACGGAGTACGACAGCACGCCGTAGACGCCGATCGCCGCGAGCAGCAGCCCCATGACGCCGATCGTCCCGAAGATCCAGCCGTACAGGCCGTACTGCCAGTAACTCAGCCGGCGCGCTTCGATGATCGTGCGCACCTGGAACATCGGCAGGTTCGGATCGGCGGCGCGAAGCTCCGATCGCACCGCCGACGTGATCGACGCCGGATCCCCTTCGACGCGAATCGTCAGACCCGTATTGAACGCCTGCTGATAGGCGTACGGGACGTACGCCACGGCCGGCGGCTGTTCGTCGGACGGATCGATGCCGAACACGTTGACGTCCGCCGTCACGCCGATCACGGTGAACCACTCGATCTTCGGGGCTGTCGGCGAGCCGGAACCGGCCGCCGAGCGCGTCCCCGTCCGGCCAGAATCGCTTCGCCATGGTCTGGTTGACGATCGCGACCGGCGAGTGCGACCAGCCCTCGGCGTCGGTGAAGTCCCGTCCACGCGTTTTCGTGATCCCGAGCGTCGCGTTGAAGTGCGGCGTGACGCCGATGAAGGAGATGCCGGCCTCGTCGCCGGTCAGGGCCGGCCGTCCGTCGACGATCACCGTGCCGCCGCCGCCGCCGTTGGCTGAGCGGCACGAGATTCGACGCGAACGCCGACCGGACGCCGGGCAGCGCTTCCACGCGCCGGACGACGTCTTCGACGCGCCGGAGCTTGGCATCCTCGGCCTCGTAGGCGTCCCCGGACAGGAAGAAGCGCATCGACATGAGCGGCTTCGGATCGAAGCCGAGATCGCTCCCGCCGAGGTTCACGAACGTGCGCACGAACAGGAGCGCGCCGACGAGCGACACGAGCGCGAAGGCCACCTGCAGCACCACCAGTGAGCTCCGCAGCCACGAGCGGGCGACGCTGTTGCCGCGCGTGCCCTCCTTGAGCGTCTCGTGCAGGTTTCCGCGCGAGACCTGCAGCGCCGGAAACAGCCCGAACACCAGCGCCGTCGCGGCGGCGACGAACACCGTGTAGGCCACCGATCGCCAGTCGAGCTCCCAGCGCACGTAGTACGGCACCTGGTCGGGCGGCATGCTCGAGGCAATCAACCTCGTGCCGATCGCCGCCAGCGCCGACGCCCAGCGGCACGCTGATCAGGCCGAGCACGACGCTCTCGGTCAGCAGCTGCCGGACGATGCGCCCGCGGCCGGCGCCGAGGGCGGCCCGCACCGAGATCTCGCGGCGCCGGGCGGCTGGCCCGGGCGAGCAGGAGGTTGGCGACGTTGGAGCACGCGATGAACAGCACGAGCGTGACGCCGGCCATCATCAAGTACAGAACGCGCGGCACCTCCGGCGGCAGGAACGCCTCGCGGAGCGGCCGGAGGTGCGAGGTCCAGTCTTCGTTGGTCGCCGGGTATTCGGCCGCGAGCCGGCCCGCAATCGCGTCGAGATCCTGGCGCGCCCGGTCGATCGTCACGCCCGGCTTCAGCCGGCCGAACGCGAACAGGCCGCGGAAGTTGCGCGGATCCTGCGACACGAGCGGCTCGAGCGGGACCCAGAGCCGCTGGTTGTTGGGAAACGCAAAGCCCGGGCGGCATCACCCCGATCACGACGTGGGGCTTGCTGTTGACGAGGATGGGCTGCCCGATGATGCGCGTGTCGCCCCGATACCGGCGGGTCCAGAGATCGTGGCCGAGCAGCACGACGCTGCCCGTGCCGGGCCGATCGTCCTCGGCCCTGAAGCCGCGGCCGAGAATCGGCGACGTGCCGAGCATCGGAAACAAATCCCAGGACACGCCGGCGCCGAGGTACGCGCTCCGGCTCGGCGTCCCGATCCGCGATCGTCAGGCTCCGGCCGACGACCGCGGCGATTGTCGTGAACGTCGAGTTGGCTTCCTTCCAGTCCCGCATGTCGAGAAACGACAGGCCCGAGCGGCCGCCGGAGCGCAGCCGCTGCTCGCCGACGACGAGGATGCGCTCGGGATCCGTGTACGGGTACGGCTTGAGGAGGACGCCGTCGATGATGCTGAAGATCGTCGCGTTCAGGCCGATGCCGAACCCCAGGCAGAGAATCGCCACCGTCGCGAATGCCTTGCTGTGCCAGAGGTTGCGGATCGCGTAGCGGACGTCATTGAACAGCACGGGGCCTTAGACGGACCGGGACCGGCGAAGTTGCGGAACAGCGGGCGTAGATTGCTGTTTTTTGCCAACTCCGTGGTGACGACGCCTCCGCTACTGCTTGTTGAAAACTGTCTTCTGCGCGAAGTTCCCCTGCGAAGTCTTGAAATCGCGGGCAATGGTCAAGACCTGGCCGTCGGCCGACAACTCCCAGGAATCGAGGATGTCGGTGGTCATGCCCTGAAAGTCGACCTTGAGCGCGGTCACCAGCTTCCTGCCGTCCCACTTCGAGGTCGACTTGATGTCCTGCTCGACCCCCATGGCGCGCATCGTGTTGGTGTTTTCCTTGCCGTCGGTCGTGAGATTGCGGACGTTCGACACCACGCCCTGCTGCGTCGTCTGGGTGCTCGAGACCTTGATGTTCGGCTCCTTGTGCTCGATCGCGAGGACGATGGACAGCGGCGCCGGGGCCTGCCCGAAGTCGCTTTTCGCGATGTCGAGGTTCCATTTGCCGGAAAAATCCGGCTTCGCGTCCTGCCCCGTGGCGGAAGCGGCGAGGAGAAGAACCAGGGCGGCGGCGAAGACGGGCTTTTTCATAGAGAAACGATATCACGCCCCCCGGCCGGGCCGCCGATCCCGCGCCGCTCCTGACCTTTCCTGCCGCGCACCTGTGCGGCGAGGTGAGCGCAGGCGCACACGAGCCGCACACCGCCGGTCCACCTTCCTGGAAGGAACGCTCTTTTTCCGAATGAAAACGTGCGTCTCCGACGGCACCCCGGTTGCTCCGATGTGTGCCATGCCCAGACAAGAACCCGGAGTTGCGCCCCGAGCGCGCGCCTGGCTTCCATCCGGAATCAGCTCGTTCTTGTTCGTGGATCGGCATTCGCTCCCCAATCTGGACGACGCGGCGACGCCGACCAGACGGCCGCGACGCCCGCTGATGGCTGCGGCGTTTCTCCTGTGGCTGATCGTGGTCGGCGCGGGGCTCGGACGGTTGTGGGCCTACTCGCAGACGCCCGGTCCGGCGGCCCATGCGTCGGCCCTCTGGCCGGCCGCGACGGCGCTCGTGCGCGACACGCACCGTCCGACGCTCCTGGTGTTCGCGCACCCGCAGTGTCCCTGCTCGCGCGCCACGATCGGCGAGCTGGCGGTGCTGATGGCGCAGGCCAAGGATCGCGTGACGACCTACGTGATCTTCTACCGGCCCCTGAACGTGGAAGCCGGATGGGAGCAGACGGATCTGTGGCGGTCGGCGGCGGCGATTCCGGGCGTGCGCGTCCTGCCTGACGAGAACGGCGCCGACGCGACGGTGTTCGACGCGGCCACGTCCGGTCAGACGCTGCTGTACGACGCGGACGGGCGGTTGATCTTCAGCGGCGGCATGACCGGGGCGCGAGGACACTCGGGCGACAACGCGGGCCGCACCGCGTTGACGGCGCTGCTCAACGGCGGCCGATCGACCACGTCGCAGACGCCCGTCTTCGGCTGTTTGCTGGGCACGCCGGACGAACTGAACGGACTCGGAATGCAAGCGGCCATATGAATCACACTTCAGACATCCTGCGCATGACGCGGTCCCGGACCGCGACGATTTTCACGCAGCTGCAGCAGCAGGTCTTCCAGCAGACCGACCGCCTGTTTGCCGTGCTGATGGCGGCGCAGTGGATCTTCGGCGTCGGGATCGCGTATTGGATTTCGCCCCTGACGTGGGCCGGCACGACCAGCGGCGTTCACCCACACCTCCTGGCGGCGATCTTCCTCGGAGGAGCGATCAGCGCCTTTCCGATTGCGCTGGCCCTGACCCGGCCCGGGCAGCGGATCACGCGCTACACCATCGCGATCGGGCAGATGCTGACCTCCGCGCTTCTGATTCACCTGACCGGCGGCCGGATCGAAACGCACTTTCACATTTTCGGCTCGCTCGCGTTTCTGGCGTTCTACCGCGACTGGCGGGTCCTCGTCCCGGCCACGGTCGTCGTCGCCGGCGACCATCTGATCCGAGGGATCTTCTGGCCGCAGTCGGTCTACGGCGTGCTGGCCGCCAGCCAGTGGCGCTTCCTGGAGCACGCCGGCTGGGTGGTGTTCGAGGACATCGTCCTCGTCTTCTCCTGCCTCCGCGGCACGCGGGAGCTCTGGAGCATCGCCGAGCGCACGGCGGAGTTCGAGACCAGCCAGGAGCGCTACCGCGCGGTCGTCGAACAATCGGCCGAAGGGATCGTCGTGTTCGATGCCGGCACGCGCAGGATTGTCGAGTGCAACCCGGCGTTCCTCCAGCTCCTGGGTGCGGACCCGGACCTGATCCCTGCAGTGACGGTGGACGAGTCGATGCTGCCTGGCGCGCAGACGCTCGACGATGTGATCGGGCGGCTGCTCGTCGACGGGAAGCCTCTGACGGTCGAGCGCACGCTGCGCCGTCTCCACGGCGCGTCGATCGACGTGGCGTGCAGTCTCAACCGCACGGCCTACGCCGGCGCGCAGGCGATCTGCGCCGTCGTCCGCGACATCACGGAGAAGAAGCGGACCGAAGCCGCGCTCGAGAAGGCGCGCGACGCCGCGGTCCAGTCCGCACGGCTCAAGTCGGAGTTCCTGGCGAACATGAGCCACGAGATCCGCACGCCGATGAACGGCGTCGTCGGCATGTCGGGGCTCCTGCTCGACACGGACCTGAACCCGCAGCAGCGGGACTTCGCGGAGACGATCCAGGCCAGCGCCGACTCGCTGCTCACGATCATCAACGACATCCTCGACTTCTCGAAGGTCGAGGCGGGCAAGCTGCACTTCGAAGTGCTCGACTTCGACCTGCGGCACGCGATCGAAGGCGACCAACGACCTGCTGGCCGAGCGCGCGTTCGCGAAAGGCGTCGAGCTCGTGTCGCTCGTCGATCAACTGGTGCCGGCCGCGCTCCGCGGCGATCCGGGGCGGTTGCGGCAGGTGCTGACGAACCTGGTGGGGAACGCCGTCAAGTTCACGGATACGGGAGAAGTGCTGGTGCACGCCGCGCTCGAGAGCGAGTCGCCGACCGATGCCCTCGTGCGGTTCGAGATCAAGGATTCCGGGATCGGCATTCCCGAGGCCTCACAGCCGCTGCTGTTCGAGGCCTTCACGCAGGCGGACGGGTCGACGACGCGGAAGTACGGGGGCACGGGTCTCGGCCTCGCGATCTCCAAGCGGCTCGTGGAGCTCATGGGGGGAGAGATCGGCGTGCGCAGCACACCCGGCGCGGGATCGACATTCTGGTTCACGGCGCGGTTTCTGAAACAGCCGGCCGGCGCGCGCGCCGAAGCCCTGCCCGAGGCCGCCCTCGACGGACGCCGGGTCCTCATCGTCGACGACAACGAGACCAACCGCATGGTGCTGCACCATCAGCTGGCGAGCTGGGGCATCCAGGACCACGCGGTGGCGGGCGGCGCGGAAGCGCTCATCGCGCTGCGGGACGCCGCCATGGACGGGAGACCCTTCGATCTCGCCATTCTCGACCGGCAGATGCCCGTGATGGACGGGCTCATGCTCGCGCGGGCGATCAAGCGGGAACCGGCGATTGCCGATGTGCGCCTGATCATGATGACGTCGCTCGGCAACATTGGCGATGCCGACGAGATCGCCGCCGCGGGCGTGATCGTGTCCCTGACCAAGCCCGTCAAGCAGGCGCAGGTGCGAGAATGCCTGTCACGCGCCCTGGCTCAGCCACTCGGCTCACCGATCGCCCCGCCCCGCACGGCCCCGTCGACGCCGGTCCCTCACGGCACGGCGCGGCCGGGTGCTCATCGCCGAAGACAACATCATCAATCAGAAGGTCGCGCTGCTCCAGCTTCGACGGCTGGGCTATTCCGCCGACGCCGTCGCGAACGGCGCCGAAGCGGTCGAAGCGCTGAGGCGAATTCCCTACGACGTCGTGCTGATGGACTGCCAGATGCCGGACGTCGATGGCTACGAGGCCACGCGCCTCATCCGGAATGAGCCGAACAGCGCGCGGCGGTACCCATCATCGCCATGACCGCCAACGCGCTACCGGGAGACCGGCTGAAGTGCCTCGAGGCCGGCATGGACGACTACCTCACGAAGCCGATCAAGATCGCGGATCTGCACGCCGCCCTCGCGCGATGGGACCCCAAGCACACGCAGGACACGACCGGCGACCCTGTCGGCACTGCGAGGTAAGACTGGTTTGCATCGGGCCCTCCGCCACCGATCTACGGGCGATTGAAGCGCCCGAACGATCGCATGGATATTTTTCATCGTTCGTAGTATGTCGTCGGCGGGGCGGGTGTCGCGGAGGTCCGCCGGGAGCAGCAGCACAACTTCCTGCCCCTGCGCTCGACGACGACGTCGACGGGGCCGATGGTCACCATGGGCGGCGGCGTCGACTTTCTCGTCTGGCGCGGCATCGGCGTCGGGGTCGATGTCCGGTACCAGCACGTGTTCGAAGAGGATCGCTTCGGACGAGCCGACATCGACCGGAACCTGTCCGTCACCACGCCTCGGGTCATCTGTGAGTTACAGATTCTGATTCTGACACGTTCTTAGCGTTCTTGGTTCTTCGTTCTTGGTTAACGAAGAACCGAAGAACGGAGAACGCAAGAACGGATCGTTCTACTACCGTTCACGTTCACGTTTCCATCCGAACGCATCCATCATCACGCCGAAGATATCGGTGTTGGCCATGTAGCCTCGCACCCGCTCGGCGCCGGGCCCCTGCGCGGCGACGAGCACTTCTTCGCCGGTGTGCCCGTTGTCCATCCGGACCGCGGGAATCCTGATGTCGCTGCGCTTCTCTTCGATCCGCTTGGCCTCCGCGGCCTCGAATCCCTCGAGCAGCGGCTGGCCGGGCTGACCGCCGCGCACGCGAATGTCGAACGAGTGATCCGCCGTGAAGAGCAGCAGCGTGTCGCGGCCTGCCGCCAGCCCGGTGCGCTCGATGGCGCGATCGAGCGTCACCATCCGGTCGAGGCCCCTCTTGAGGATGTTGGTGTGCGTGTCCCACTCCACCATGAGGAAGTATCCCTTGCGGTTGCGGGAGAGCATGCGCTGGGCGACCTGCATGGCCTCGGCCAGATCGTATTCGCTGGAATCGAGCAGCACGATCGCGCGCGTGGCATCCGGCGCGACGTCGGCCAGCGACGACAGCAGCGGCCGGCCCTTGTCACGCGCCAGCGCGTCGAGATCGCCCCCTGCCGCCGCGACGCGCCTTGGTAATCGCCGACCGCCCGGCGCCGATCATCACGTCCGGCCCGTCGCCGAACCGCGGTGCGAACGCCTGCTGGAAGATGGCGGCGTTCAGGGCGCGATCGTTGGCCTTGGCGTAGAGCGCGGCCGGCGTGGCGCCGCTCAGCGCATCGTTGGTGATGATGCCCGTCGAGAGCCCGCGTTCCTCCGCGTATTCGAGAATGGTCTTCAGCGGGACTCCGTCGCGCGCGCCGCGCTCGCCGGACGCCGACTGCCCGATGACGCCGTTGTGCGTCTTCTGCCCGGTGACGATGGCGGTCATGCCGGCGGCGGAGTCGGTGACGAACCGCGACGCGCTCGACGTGTCCGACAAGCCGATGTGCGGCATCCGCTGCAGGAACAGCTTCCGCGGAGCGCCGTAGCCGTGCAGGCTCGCGGCGTTGATCGTGGGAATGCCCCCGGCGTCGGCGAGAAACAGAATGACGTTCTTCGCGCGCCGATCGGCGGACACGACGGCGGGAACGCAGAGCAGGAGGACGATCAGGATTCGAGTCATCTGATTCACGCGGACATTGTAGGTGAATCCGACCAGAGAGCTGCGTCTCTGGTCTCTGGTCTCGGCCGTCTCTGGTCTTGGGTCTCTGGTGTCTTCAGTCCGTGGTCTTCAGTCTCTGGTCCGCGCCAGACCTCCGAGACCCAAGACCTCGAGACTCGAAGCGTTGTAGACTTAGCCCGGCCCGGGAAACCACGCGGCCTGACCGGCCGGAGGACCACGATGAAAGCACAGCGCGTCGGGCGGCGGAAATTCCTCGGCATGGCCGGGTCGGCTGCGGTAATGTCGGCCGTGCCTCGAACCTCCAGCCGTTCCACGCGCGTCCAGAAATCCGCCCCGAAGATCAAGGTGGGCGTGATTGGCATCAACCACTCCCACATCTACGCCCAGGTGGAAGCCGTGCAGCGGGGCGGCGGCGAGCTCGTGTCGTTCTACGCGAAGGAAGCCGATCTCGCCGCGGCGTTCGCGAAGCGGTTTCCGCAGGCCGCCCGGGCCGGCCAGCGAGAAGGAGATCCTCGAGAACCGCGACATCCAGCTGGTCCTGAGCTCCGCGATTCCGGACGAGCGGGCGCCGCTCGGCATCCGGGTGATGCAGCACGGCAAGGACTACATGTGCGACAAGCCGGGCATCACGACGCTCAAGCAGCTCGCCGAGGTGCGCCGCGTGCAGGCCGAGACCCGCCGGATCTACTCGATCATGTACAGCGAGCGGCTGGAAAACCGGGCGACGATCAAAGCCGGAGAGCTGGTCAAGGCCGGCGCGATCGGCCGGGTGGTGCAGACCATCGGCCTCGGGCCCGCATCGCATGAACCCGAAGACGCGCGCCCCGTGGTTCTTCGACGGGCCGCGGTTCGGCGGCATCCTGTGCGACATCGGTTCGCACCAGGCCGATCAGTTCCTGTATTTCACCGGCTCGACCCGGGCCGACATCGTGGCCGCGCAGGTCGGCAACGTCCACTACCCGCAGTACCCCACGTTCGAGGACTTCGGCGACGTGATGGTCCGCGGCGACGGCGGCGCCGGCTACATCCGGGTGGACTGGTTCACGCCGGATGGCCTCGCGACCTGGGGCGACGGGCGCCTGACCATCCTCGGCACCGACGGCTTCATCGAGATCCGCAAGAACATCGACATCGCCGGCCGGACCGGCGAGAGCCACCTGTTCCTGGTCGATCAGAAAGAGACGCGGTACATCGACTGCCGCGACGTGCCGCTGCCGTACGGTCCGCAGCTCGTCTCGGACGTCCTGAACCGGACCGAGACGGCCATGACGCAGGCCCACTGTTTCCTGGCGACCGAGCTGATCCTGAAAGCGCAGGCGCAGGCGCAGCGCGTCAGCTTCAAGGCGTGAACCGCATGGCAGACACTCCGACCCTTCGACTCGCAGAATCCTGCGCTCGCTCAGGGCAGGCCCGCAAAGCGTCGCGGCGCGAGTTCATGACAGCGGCCGGCACGGGGATCGTCTCGACCTCCGTGCTGACAGGCTTCCCGGCGATCGTTCCGGCCTCCGTGTTCGGCGCGAACGCGCCCGGCAATCGCATCAACGTCGGGGCGATCGGCACGGGCCGCATCTCCCGGGGCCACGACATGCCGGGGATCTGGAAACACGACAGCGCGCGGATCGTGGCGGTGTGCGATCTGGACAGCCGCCGAGCGCAGGACGCCACGACGCTCGTGAACGGGTACTACACCAAGAAGACGGGCAAGCCGTACGACGGGGTCACCGTCGTACGCGGACTATCGCGAGCTGCTCGCGAACAAGGACATCGATGCGGTCGTCATCAGCACGCCCGATCACTGGCACGCGCTCATCGCGATCCACGCGGTGGAAGCCGGCAAGGACGTGTACCTGCAGAAGCCGGCATCGCTCACGATCGCGGAAGGACGGGCGCCTCAGCAACGCGGTGCACCGCTCGGGACGCATCTTCCAGATCGGCAGCCAGCAACGGTCGTCGCCGCAGTTCCGGTACGCCGCCGAGCTCGTCCGCAACGGGCGCATCGGCCAGCTGAAGACGGTGGAGGTCGGGCTCCCGGGCGATCCCGCCGGCGAGGACGAACCGGCGATGCCGGTGCCGAAGAACCTGAACTACGACCTGTGGCTCGGGTCCACGCCCGCCGTGCCCTACACCGAGAAGCGCGTGCATCCGCAGGCCGGGTACGGCCGTCCGGGCTGGCTGCGGTGCGAGCAGTTCGGCGCGGGCATGATCACGGGCTGGGGCGCGCATCACATCGACAGCGCGCATTGGGGGATGGGGACGGAGTACACGGGGCCGGTGGAAGTGTGGGGATCGGCGGAGTTCCCGGCGAAAGGGTTGTGGGACGTGCACGGGCCGTTCAGAACCGAGGCGCTGTACGCGGACGGCGTGACGATGATCGTCAGCGGCGACTTCCCCAACGGGATCAAGTTCATCGGCACCGAGGGCTGGGTGTTCGTCTCCCGCGGCAACGAGACGGTGACCGCGAGCGACCCGGTGTCGAAGCTGAAGGACAGCCGTGCGCTGGCCTCGAGCGATCCGAAGATCATCAAGTCGGTCATCGGGCCCGACGAGATCCACCTGTACGAGAGCACGGATCATCACGGCAACTGGCTCGAGTGCGTGCGGTCGCGCGAGCAGCCGATCGCCCCGGTGGAAATCGCCCACCGGGCCTGCTCCACGTGCCTGATCCATCACTGGCGATGAAGACGAAGCGGAAGCTCCACTGGGATCCGGTCAAGGAGCGCTTCCGGAACGACGACGAGGCGAATGCGATGCTGTCGCGGCCTCAACGGCCGCCTGTACACGTCGAATCCCTAATCACTAATCGCTGAATCCGTGAATCGCTCGAATCCTTGAATCCAGCGACTTCAATGCGATTGCAAGGATTAGCGATTAGTGATTCGAAATGGACCGAAGAAACATGATCACCCGTCGAGACCTCGGTGTCGCGCTCGTGTCCGTCAGCCTGACCCTCGGTATCGGCGCCGCGGCGCAACAGCCGGCCGCGCTCCTGCCCTCGTCGGTGTTCCTGTGGGAATCGGTGCCGGTCAAGGAAACCGCCGTCGGATCGACGCGGCAGTTCCTGCGCGCGCCGACGGCCACGCTCGACGAGCTGGAGATTCACGTCACCACGCTGAACCCCGGACAGACGTCGCACGCGCCGCACCAGCATCCGAACGAAGAGCTGCTCATCGTGAAGGAGGGCACGGTCGAGGCGCTGGTCAACGGCGAGCAGAAGCGGCTCGGCACGGGCTCGGTGATCTTTCAGGCGTCGAACCAGCTGCACGGCATCAGGAACGTCGGCGCCGGGCCGGCCACGTACCACGTCGTCAACTGGAGCTCGCCGGGGATGCTGAAGAAAAAGCCGTACGCAGGGCTTCAGATCTCTGACGCGACTCGTCCCCGTCCTCGCGGCCCTGGCGTTTGTCAGCCTCGGTCTCCCCGACGGCCTGCTCGGCGTGGCGTGGCCGTCCATCCGCGCGTCGTTCGGGCTCGAGCTCGATGCGCTCGGCGCGCTCCTCGTCGCCGCCACCACCGGCTACGTCGCGTCCAGCTTCTCGAGCGGACACCTGCTGGGGCGCCTCAATCTCGGCACCGTCCTGGCGGTCAGCTGCGGGCTGACGGCCGCTGCCCTGCTCGGATATGCCTCGTCTGCTTCGTGGCTCGCGATGCTCGCGCTCGGCGCCGTGCTCGGCCTCGGCTCGGGCGCGATCGACGCCGCGCTGAACACGTACGTCGCGACCCACCACGGACCGCGGATGCTGAACTGGCTGCACGCCTGTTTCGGCGTGGGCGCGGCGTCGGGCCCGCTCATCATGACCGCCGTGCTCGAATCGGGCTCGAGCTGGCGGCGCGGCTACGCGATCGTCGGCCTGGCGCAGCTCGCGCTCGCCGGCGTGTTTCGTCGTGACGTTCCGGTCGTGGCCGCGAAGCGACGGCGGCGGGACGGCCGGAGCACACGACATCCGAGACCACCGTGTCGACGCTCCGGGTGCGAGGGGCCTGGCTTGGCATCGCGGCCTTCTTCGTGTACTCGGGGGTCGAAGCCTCCATCGGCGCGTGGACGTACACGCTGTTGACCGAAGGACGCCGCATGGCGCCAGTCGAAGCCGGCCTGATCGTGAGCCTGTACTGGGGGAGCCTGACCGCCGGCCGGTTGCTGGCCGCGGTCGCGGGCGGCCTCGTCGGCGTCGAGACGATGGTGCGCATCGCCGTCTGGGGCGTCGCGGCCGGCATGACGATGGTCTGGTTGAACGCGGGCGCGGCGTGGACGTCGCTCGGCGTCATGGCCGCCGGCCTGGCGTCGGGGCCCATCTTCCCGTCGCTCGTCGCGACGACCCCGGCGCGCCTCGGACCGCGCCACGCGGCCAACGCCGTCGGCTTCCAGATTGCCGCCTCGGCGATCGGGTTGTCGGTGCTGCCCGGCCTGGTCGGAGTGGCGGCCGACACGTTTGGCGTCGAGGCGATCGCACGCCTCACGGCCGCGTTGGCGTTCCTGCTGGTGATTGTCTACCGGATGCTGGAGCGCGCCGCGCCGGTCGCGCGACTTCCGGAGAACTGAAAAGGAGATCAGGAGGTCGATCCTCCTGACCTCCTGTCCTCCTGATCTCCGCTCGATCAGAAAATGAACTTCACCATGACCTGAGTCCTGCGCGCGTAGTTCTGCTGCGTGGAGCGCGCCGACCGTGCCGAACGCCACCGCCGTCGGGTCCGTCTGCGTCCCGGTCGGAGCCGGGAACAACGGGTGGTTGAACGCATTCAGGGACTCGAACCGGAACTGCAGGTTCTTGCCCGCGATCATCGTGTTCTTGATGATCGACAGATCGACGTTCTTGACGGTGTCGGTGCGGACCGAGTCCAGCCGCAAGGGGAATGTCCGGACGTTCGACGCGAGCTGCTCGCGCCGTCACCTTGTTGAACCCGGCATCGGTGTTGAACCATCGGGCCACCGTCCGCTCGCTCGCCGGCAGCGCGATATCGTCGATGTTGCCGGTGAAGAGGACGTTCCCGAAAGCGATCGGGAAGCCGCTCTGGTACGTGTAGATGCCCTGAACCTGCCAGCCGCCGATGAACGCGTCGACGGCGCCGTTCGCGTCGCCGCCGAAGCGGCGGCCCCTGCCGAACGGCAGCTCCAGGATGCCGTTCACCGTCAGCCGGTGCGGAACGTCCTGGCGCGGAGACGACCTTGCTCGGCTCCGGATCGGCCGCGTTCAGGAAATCGATCTGCTCCGTGAAGCGCGAGTAGGTGTAGTTGACGCCGATCGTGTAGCCCCCGGAGAAGCGCCGCTGGAGGCCCGTCTGCAGCGCGTGATACCACGACTTGCCTTCGTTGGTCGTCGTGTTGACGGCGTCGAACTGCGGATAGGGGCGAAGCAGCCGCTGGCGCGTGGATGTTCGCGCCGCGGAGGGCGGTCGCTGGCCGTGGTCGGCAGCAGGTTGAAGAACGGGTTCGGCACGTTCTGACCCAGGTAGTTGATCCTCGCCTGATCGCGGACCGGGCTCGTGCTCAGGTACTGAAGCGGCGTCGCGTTCAGGTTCCGGTTCGTCTGGATGTCCGAGCCGCGGTTGCCGACGTAGCGACGCCTCGGCCACCCAGCGTCCCGGCAGCTCGCGCTGGATGCCGACCTGCCAGCGCTGCATCCGCGGCGACAGCGGATTGGGATCGAAGAACGTGATGCCCTGGCCCAGGAACGTCTGCGCGCCCTGTGAGGCGCCCACCGGCTCCTGGATGCCGCCTCTGAAGGGGTTGGACAGCGTGTCGATGAAGGTCAGGCCGTTGTCGAGGCTCGGCACCAGGCTCGTGGTCTGGCTGAAGCCGCTCTGAATCACGTCGCCGCGCCGCTGGCCGAGGAACCCGTAGAACACCCCGTAACCGGCCCGCAGCGAGGTCTTGTCGTCGATGCTGTAGGCCAGGCCGAGCCGCGGCATGAAGTTGTTCTTCGGCGTCGTGTACAGGCCGCTCGGTTCGCCGTTGAGGCCCGGGAACGTCAGGCCTCCACGGACGTTGAACTGACTGGCCGGCACTTCCGGTGTCGGATTGAGCGCGTAGGCTGCTCTCGCCGCCGCCTCAATCGGCTGCGCGGCGGCCGCGTCGAAGCCGCGCACGCTGCGGTTGTCCAGCTCGGTGAGCGGCTGCTCGAGCTCGTAGCGGAGTCCCAGATTGACGGTCAGGCGCGAACCTATGCGCCAGTCGTCCTGCACGAAGAAGCCCCACGTCGTGGACGACTCGTCGTAACTGGCCGCGCGCACGACCGCCCCCCCGCTCGGAATACCGAGCAGGAAGGAGGCGAACGACTGGCCGAGCGAACCGGGAGCGACGGGCGAATTGTCGAGCGGGCCCCGGGTCCAGGTCGCGTCGAAGTCGAACTGCCCCGTCTGGTTGTTGGCAAAGAACCGGTTGGGCTCGCGATACCGGCGGAACTCGAGGCCGCTCTTCATCGAGTGCGCGCCCGCGGTCTTGTTGAGCGTGGCCATGAACGAATGGCGTCTCGTTCGGCCGCTCTTCCCCGCCGATGGCCGTCCCCTGATATCCGGTGATGTTGAACCGCGGGAACCGCCGGATATCGTCGGGAATCGCCGAGGCGTAGGACGCCGGGAATCCAAGGCTCGTCAGATCGAACCCGTGGTTGTCCGGGTTCGAGTCGGTGCCGCGGACGAACCAGTTGTAGCCGTACCGCATGTTCAGGACCGTGCTCTGGTTGACGACGTAGACGTGGTCGAACGCGGCCTGCCGGGAGACGAACTTGAACCACTCGCCCGTGGAGAGGTTGCCGAAATAGTTGTTGTAGTTGCTGTTCCGGTCGTACCAGCTCACGCGCCCGAACACGCGCTGCTTGTTCGAGACGACGTGGTCGACGCGGATGGTGTTCGAGGCGTACTTGATGTCTTCCGGGAGGCTCGGGTTCTGGAAGTTGTTGGTGCCGTCGCTCCTCCCGGCCGTCAGCGGCAGCGGGATGTAGTCGAGCACCTTCAATGCGACCGGGTTGATGAGCGCCGGCGGAATGATGTTGCCGGGAAACGGATCCTGCTGGAACCGGCCGCCGCCGATGGCCCGCCGCGTGAACGGGTTGTAGATCTGATACTGCGGCCCGAGCGCCAGCAGCTCGGAGAAGTCGCCGGTGCGCATCTTCGCCGTCGGGACCGTCGGCGTGCCGTTGTTGCGGGGACGCGATTCGTGGATCCCCTCGAAGCCGTACAGGAAGAAGGTCCGCCGCCGCCCGTCGTATCCCGGCAGCAGCACCGGTCCCCCCGCTGTTCCGCCGTAGCGGTTGTAGTTGAAGTCCGCCAGCGGGATGTTGTTCGCGTTGGCGAAGAAGTCGTTGGCGAAGAGGTTCGACGGCGTCTTGTTGAAGTAAACCGTTCCGCGAAGCGAGTTGGTGCCCGACTTGGTGCTCAGGTTCGTCACGCCCCCTTCGGTGTTCCCGAAGGCGGCGTCGAACGTGGCGGTCTGGACCTTGAATTCCTGCAGCGTGTCGGCCGGCGGCACGTAGGACGCGATCACTTCGCCCGCGTTGGCCGTCGCCGTGCTCGGCACGCCGTCGATCGTCAGGTCGCTCCGGTTGCCGCGCGTGCCGTCCATCGCGTAGCCGACGATGTGCGTGGGCTCGAAGGGACGGTCGAGCCGCGCCGAGCCGGTGTACGACACGCCGTTGGCGAGGCCGATGAGCGCGTAGGGATCGCCGTGCGGCGTCGGCAGCTCCGAGATCCGCCGCGCATCGACGACCTGGCCCAGCGAGGCGTTGGTCGTCTCGATGAGCGGCGTGTCCGCGAGCACGGTGACGGTTTCGACCGACGCCCCGACTTCGAGAGGGATGTCGAGCGCGAGCCTGTCGTTGACGCGGACCTCGACTTCGCGGACGTACTTCTTGAAGCCCGAGAGCTCGACGGCAACCGTGTAGGTGCCCGGGAGTAAGTACGGCGCCTGAAACCAGCCGACCTCGTTGGTGATGACGGCGACGTTCGTGCCCATCGCGACGTTGGTGATCGTCACCGATGCGCCCGGTATGACGCCTTTGGACGCGTCCTGCACCGTGCCGGTGATGGTGCCGCGCGCTTCCTGCGCTGCCGATGAACCAGGGAGCCCCAGCGCGATGCCCGCAACGAGCATGGCGGCGCCCAGACGCGCTGCTCTAGCAAATGTCATGGAGATGTGCCTCGCTTTCGAGCCCTAGCATACAGCCCGAGCCGTCGAACGAAGTGGTAAATCCACTTTCCGACTCGGGTTTTGCAGAGCGAGACGTCGCAGCGATGAAGATTGCCAAGGGACGGTAAGCAATCGCCCCGGGGCTACGGAAACGCTTACGGACGGGTTTGGCGTCTGTTTCGTTCTGCGAAATACGTGGGCTGATGGTCGTCGGTCTCAGGTCTCTGGTCCCCGCCAAAGACCGAACCGAAGACCGCGCCGACCGAAGACCAGAGACCGAAGACCCGACCCGAGACGCGAGACCCGAGACGATTCAGAGTCGCGGCATCGACAACCCGCCGTCGACGTGCAGGACCGTCCCGGTGGCGTACGGCACGTCGCCCCGCAGCAGCGCCGCGACCGCGCGGCCGACGTCCTCCGGCTGTCCCCATCGCTGCTCGGGCACCAGCCCCTCGGCGATGCGGCGATCGTAGGTCTCGCGGACACCGGACGTCATGTCGGTCGCGATGATCCCGGGGCGCACGTCGTAGACGGGAATGCCGGCCGGCGCGAGCCTGACCGCGAAGAGCCGGGCCGCCATCGCGAGACCGGCCTTGCTCACGCAGTACTCGCCGCGGGCGATCGACGCCATCTCCGCCGAGACCGACGTCACGAACACGATGGCCGCGCGGAACGCCGGGTCGCTCTGCCGGCGCGCGATCATGTCGCGGGCGATGGCCTGCGTGAGGAAGTACGGTCCCTGCAGATTCGTCCGCACCACCTCTTCGAAGCTGTCCTCGGTGGCCTCCATGAGATCGGCGCGGACGCGCGGTCCCCGTCCCGCATTGTTGACGAGCGCGTTCACGGCTCCATGCCGCGATCGCGCCTCCCCGGCCAGCGCGGCCCTCGCGGCGGGCTGAGAAACGTCGGCGACGACGTAGCTGGCGTGGCTGCCGAGCGCCTGCAGCTCGTCGATCGCCGGCGAGACGTCGGCTGGCGGCCGAAGCCCGCTCAAGAGCAGATCCCATCCGCCGCGCGCCAGCTCGCGCGCGATCCCGAGACCGATGCCTCGTGTTCCTCCCGGTGACGAGCGCGACGGGTCTCCGTGCCGCCTCGGCGCCGTGCCTTGCGGGTTCGTGATCAGTCATGAGCGGCGGGTCCGAAAAACGCGAGATACGGCCCGTCGAGCGCCAGCCGTTTCAGGTACAGCGCGAGCTTCGCGGGCGTGGTAGTCGCCCCACTGGCTGGACTCGCCGCGCGGAACCCGCGCGCCCGGCGGGACGTGATCCCAGCCGTTCGGCCAGTGATAGACGGAATGCAGCAGCAGCCCTTGATGATTCGGATCCCGGCTCAGGTACGGCCCCGCATCGTCGAAGAGCGTGTCGGCCACGCGCAAGCCGGCCTGCCAGTACCGCGACCCATCCTCGCCCCGGCGAGTCAGCAGGTGGCCGAGCCGCAGCAGTCCCTGCGCCGCAATGGCGGCGGCCGAGCTGTCGACCGGCTCGTGATCGTTGAAGGGATCGGCGGGGACGCTGCCCCACTCGCCGAGCGCGGCAAGCCCTGGAGCGCCGGTGTCCCAGTAGGGCACGCCGTCGGCGCACGCGGCGCGATCGATGTAGAAATCGCACGGTCGCGCGCGCCGCCTCGATCATCCAGTCGTCCGCATCCGGCGTCGCCCGCGTCGCGAAGGCGCGTCGGCCGGGAGCGTCGCGAGAAACTCGATCTCCTCGGCGAAACCGAGCATCGCCCACGCGAGCCCGCGGGTCCAGGTGCTGAACGGGGAGTAGCCCTGCTGGGTGCTCGGACCTCGATACGTGCCGTTGGCGGCGTTGAACAGGCTCTCGTGCGCCACGCGGCCTCGAACGTCGAACGGCCCCGGCCGGCGTCCGTAGAAGACGTTGTAGGTGGCGGTCGCCCGCGCGTGCTCGCAGCAGCCGCGAGAGCAGGTTGACCTGCGCGTCCTGCTCTTCCACGAGGCGATGCCCGAGCACGTGGGCGAGCGCGAGCGCGCGCAGGGATCGAATGGTGTCGACGAACAACGAGTGCGCGCCGTTGAACGAGTAGATGTACCCGCCGTCGGGAATCGAGGTCCATCGCCGCGCCTGCACGGCGCCGCTCACCTTGAGCGCGAGCTCGTAGAACCGATCTTCCCACGGGGCGGCGTCGATGCGTCCCTCGCGCGTCATCCGCCAGAGCGCGCCGTACGTGCTGACGTTGTTGAAGCCGTGGTCGTGGACGCCCATGTGCGTCAGGTGGGGGGCCATCCGCGTCAGCGTGCGTTCGCGTCCGAGATCGAGGAACTCCCGCGCATCGGTCGCGTCGAACTGGAGCAGCGCCGATCCGTACTGGAAGCCTTCGGTCCATTCCGTCCATCCGCGGGCGGTGTACCGTCCCTCGACGGTGAACACGGGCGCACCGCTCGACGGCGTCCACGACCGCTCGAGCGAGCGGATCTTGTCCGCCGACAGGTCGAACAGGCGATCGATTTTCTTGAGGAGGTCCTGCGGCGTGCGCGTGCGATCGATTTGAATCATGATGAGCGCCGGATTGGAGCGTTCGGCGCCCATCATATCGCCTTCCGATCGCCGGTGGCGTCCGGCTTTCGGCCCGACGTGTAGCGCAGGCCTTCAGGCCGTGACGTCCCTTGGGCGTCGCGGTCAGGCCTGAAGTCGGGACTCCGGTCGGCAACTTCCCGGCTGCAGGCGTGAGGCCACGAGACAGTTCGTCGGGCGTCGGGCTTAGCGGGCCTGGAGGTCGGCTCACGTGATCCGACCTGAAGGTCGGCTCTACCCGACGCCGCCGGTGGCCGGATGTGTCCGCTCAGCGTCAATGATCTCTCAGAACCTCGGCGGGATCGATCCGCGACGCACGCCGGGCGGGAAGCCAGGCGGCGAGCGCACCGACCGCGGCCAGCGTCAGCGCGGCCGCCGAGCAGCGTGACCGGATCGCGCGGCTGGAGGCCATAGAGCAAGGGCGCGACGAATCGTGACAGCCACAGGCTCGCGGCCGCGCCGGCGACGACGCCGGCGCCCACGAGGAGCCCGACGCGCGCGAGCACGAGGCGCACCACGGCGCGAGGCGCGGCCCCCAGGGCCAGCCGGATCCCCAGCTCGGTTCGCCGGCGGCTGACGGCGTACGACATCACGCCGTAGAGCCCGAGCCCCGCGAGCAGCAGCGCGAGCGCGCCGAGGAATCCCGACAGCATCGCGACCAGGCGCTCCTGCGCGATCGACGCGTTCAGGACATCGGCGAGCGGACGGAACGTGAAGGCCAGATCCGGATCGACCGCGGCTCAACGCCGCGCCGACACTGCGCGCCAGCGGCGCCGGCGGCCCGCCGCCGAACGGACGCTGATGATGACCGTCGTCCGGCCGGGAGGCCCCGATCCGGCCGATTGCGCCAGCGGCAGGTAGATCGTCGGCGGCGCTTCGTCACGCACCGACCGCGGGGCGCCATCAGCCTTGTAGCCGCCCTGCACCACCTGATCCTCCACGACGCCGACCACGGTTCTCGCGTCGACGGTCTCGCCGATCGCGCGCCGGCCCGGAAAGAACCTGCGCGCGAACGCCTCGTTCACGACGACGACCGCGGGCGCGCTCGCCGTATCGCGCGTCGTCGATGTCGCGGCCGTCGCGGAGCGGCGTGCCGTAGGCCGCGAACCATCCCGGCGTGATGACATTGGAGAGCACCATGCGCTCGGGGCAGCGACGGGCGCCGGGACCGTGACGCGCTGGGACGCCGCTGACAGGTGTCGACATCGAGCCGGCCGCGTGCGCCACGCCCGGGACGCGCGGCAACCGCGCCGACGAGCCGGTGGTAGAACGACGTCCGGTCCGCCGGATCGATCGGCCGCGCGCGCCGTGTCGACGTCGACCAGCGAGGACGCGATCGCTGTCGAAGCCGAGCGGCACGCTCGCGAGCCGCTGGAACGTCCGGACGAACAGGCCGGCGGCGAAGACGAGAACCAGCGACAGCGCGATCTGCGCGACTACGAGGCCGCTCGAGGCGCGCAGGCTGCCACCCGTTGACGCGCCGGTCCGCCCAGCGCCTTTCAGCGCGTCGATGGGAGCCGCGCGCGCGGCGCGAAACGCCGGCGCGGTACCGAACAGCAGCGCGGTGACGAGCGTGATCGCCGCGGTGAACGCCAGCACGCGCCAGTCGAGCGACAGATCCAGGACCATGCGATCGGCCGGCGCCGACAACTGCGTCACGAGCACCCGGCTGCCCCACGCCGCAAACAGCAGGCCGGCGAACCCGCCGATGCCGGCGAGGACGAGGCTCTCGACCAGCAGTTGCCGCGCCAGGCGCCAGCGCGACGCGCCGAGCGCGAGCCGCACGCTCAGCTCGTGCCGGCGGGCCGTCGCCCGCGCGAGCGCGAGGTTGGCGATGTTGGCGCACGCGATGAGCAGGACCAGCGCGACGACGACGAGGATCGTCAGGATCGGGCGCTCGTAGCGCGGACGTGCGGAGGCCGGAATGTCGGTCCCCGCGGCCGCCGGCACGAGCGTGAACGGCTCCTCGAGGAACTGCGGCACACGGGCGGAACCGAGAATCTGCGGCTGGAGATGCACGGATGGTCGTGGTCGCGGCGTCGAGCGACTGTCCGGCTTTCAGCCGCAGCATCACGAACAGCTGGTAGGATCTCGGCTGGTCGACGAGCGCGCGCGCGCCGCGGATCAACGGCTCGGCGCCGAGCGGCAGCGCGATGTCGAATCCGCGCCCGACTTCGACGCCGAAGAACCCCGGCGGCGTCACGCCGACGATCGTGAACGGCACGCGCTCGACGACGAGCGGCGTGCCGACGACGTTCGCGGCGCCGCCAAAACGCCGCTGCCACAGCCCGTCGCTGATGACGACGACGGGGCCGTCCGGCCCGCCGCCGCGCACGTCGTCCGCGGCCGTGAACGTGCGGCCAAGCCGCGCGGGCACGCCGAGCGTCGTGAAGAACTCGCCGCTCGTGACGAGCCCGTCGACCTCCTGCATCTCGCCGCCCTGAGCCAGGTTGAACCGCTGCGGGGACCAGGCGAGCGCGCCGGCGAACGACCGATTGTCTCCGGCGGCCGCCTGTCGTGAGCCAGCCTGCTGCCGGAGCTGGTCCCACATCGCGTAGCTCCAGCCCAGTCCGGCCTTGAACCCGAGACCGATGGCTCTGTCAGACGAGATCGACACGAGCCGATGCGGGTCCGTCACCGGCAGCGGCCGCAGCAGCAGGCTGTTGACGACGCTGAAGATCGCGGTGTTGGCGCCGATGCCGAGCGCCAGCGACAGCACGGCGACGACGGAGACAATCGGCGCGGCGCCAAGCGCACGAATGGCCAGGCGGAGATCCTGCATCGCTCCGTCTGACAGGCAGATCATACCAGCTACGGCTTCAGCACCAGCTCCCGATCGCCAGCACGAGCCACAGCGATCCGAGACGATCGAGCGAGTCCAGACTGCCAGATCGCAGATCCGATCTCCGCTCTGTTTATTCCTGCTCGTCGCCGCCGCCGGTGAGCCGCTCCTGCCTCATCGCGGCGGCGCCGAGCATCCCGCCCATGCCCATGGACTCGACGGCGCTGCTCGGGATCAGCATCAGCGCCCCCTTCTCTTTCAGTCCTTCGTAGAGCATGTTCATCGCGCGCAGGTGGAGCGCGGTCGGGTTGTCGTGGTACGACTTGGCCGCTTCCTGGAACGAGTGGGCGATCTCCATCTCCGCCTCGCCCAGGATGATCCGGGCCTGCTTCTCGCGCGCGGCCTGCGCTTCGCGCGACATGGCGTCCTGCAGCGCGACCGGGATGACGATGTCGCGCATCTCGACCGACGAGACGGTGACGCCCCACGGGTTCGATCGCTGATCGATGAGCTGCTGGAGGTCGGCCTCGATCTGCTCGCGGCCGCGCAGCAAATCGGCGAGCGCGGTCTTGCCGATGATGTCGCGCAGCGCCGTCTGCGCCGCCCAGCTCACCGCCTGCGCGTAGTCCTGCACTTCGAGCGCGGCCTTCTGCGCGTCGTGCACCATCCAGAACAGCACCGCGTCGACGTTGACCGGCACGGTGTCGGAGGTCAGGGTCTGTTCGGCCGCGAAGCTCGTCGTGATGGTCCGCTGGTCGATCCACGACGACACGCGGTCGACGAACGGCACGATCCAGAAGAGGCCGGGGCCGCGGAGGCCGACGAAGCGGCCGAGCTTCAGGACCACGCCGCGTTCCCACTGCTGCGCGATGCGGGGCGACTGCATCAGCGCCAGGCCGGCGAGGATCGACGACGGCGGGCAGGATCCAGCCGCCCGTCGCCATCCACGCGGCGGACGCGAGCGCGACCGCACGCGGCGAGAATCGCGACGGCGACCACGTTGAGGCGCACGCGACGCGGGACGCGGGCGGCCGAGTTGTCCGACCGGCGGCCGAAATCCACGGAGATCATGTCTGCTCCTCAGGCTGGCCTGAAGGCCAGCGCTACTTGTGCGCACCCAGCGCGTCGATCACATCCTCGACGGTGAAGCCGGCCGCGTCCGCGTCGGCCAGCACGCGCGTGACGAAGGCGCGCAGCCGGCGATCGTGCTCGCGCGGCGGATGGGCCTGCGCCGGCGTGGCGCTGATGAACGAGCCGACGCCGCGCCGCGTCTCGATGACGCGGGCCCGCTCGAGCTCCGCGTAGACGCGGGCGACGGTGTTGGCGTTGACCCGCAGCTCCACCGCCAGCTGGCGGACGGTCGGCAGCTGGTCGCCCGGCCGCAGCCGCCCCGTCGCGATCGCCGCGCGCAGGCCTCGTTCGAGCTGCGCGTAAATCGGCGTCGCGTCCCGGCTGTCGATGGAGACGATGCCCACTTGAATTCTTATACTAGTTCATTAGTACAATGTCAAGAGAACGGAGGACGGGATCGGTTCTTCGTTCTTGGTTCTTCGTTCTTCGGTCTCGTTCCTCGTTCTTCGTTCTTCGTTCGTTCGTTCTTCGCTTCGTTCTTCGTTCGTAGCCTTGAGCGGCGAGACGAAGAACCGAGAACGGAGAACGGAGAACGGAGAACGAACGGAGATCGAAGAACCAAGAACCAAGAACGGAGAACGAAGCATGTTCCTAGGACTCAGAACCGTCATCTATCGCGTCCCCGATCTCGCGAAGGCGAAGGCTTGGTACACCGAGGCCTTCGGCGTCGCCCCGTACTTCGACGAGCCCTTCTACGTCGGATTCCAGATCGGCGGCTTCGAGCTGGGGCTCGACCCTGACGCCGACGGTGTGACGGTCGGCAACAACGCCGTCGCGTACTGGGGCGTCGCGGAGATCGACAAGGCCTACGCGCGGCTGCTCGATCGCGGCGCCGGGCCGCGCGAGGCCGTGAAGGACGTCGGCGGCGACATCAAGGTGGCCGCCGTGGCGGATCCGTTCGGGAACGTGATCGGCCTGATCCAGAACCCGCATTTCAAGATCGGCGCGCTGAACCGTGACGGCCCGCTGCCACGCTAACCTCCGCGCGCCCCGGCCGTCTAAGCGTGCGGACCATGATGAATCTGGCATCCGACCTTCGCTTTGCCGCGCGCATGCTGCGCAAGCACCCGTTGACCACGGCCGCGGCGATCCTGTCGCTCGCGCTCGGGATCGGCGGCACGACCGCCATCTTCAGCGTGTTCGACACGGTGCTGTTGCGGCCGCTCCCCTACGCCGATCCGGATCGGCTCGTCGCGGTGTGGGCGAGCTCGACGCGCACGCAGCGGGGTGCGCTTGTCGCCGGGGGATTTCGTGGACTTCCGCCGCGAGAGCCGCAGCTTCGAGGGCCTGGCCGCGATCCGCAATGCGTCGATGAGCCTGACGGGCGGCGGCGACCCCGAACAGGTCCGCGTCAACTCGGTCTCCGGCAATTTCCTCACGCTGCTCGGCGCGCGGGCGATCGCCGGCCGGACGTTCCTGCCGGCCGACGACGAGCAGGGACAGTGGGATCGCGTGATGCTGAGCGAGGGCCTGTGGAAACGGCGCTACGGCGGGCGTGCCGACATCGTCGGCGCCACGGTCACGCTCGCCGGCACGCCGATGGAAGTCGTCGGCGTGCTGCCCGCGTCGTTCCGGTTCGAGCGGCCCGCGGACGTGTGGCTCCTCGGCCGGCGCGGCATTCCGCGCTCGGGATCGGTGCCCGGCGATCTCACCACCAACCGCGACGTGCACATCCTTCAGGTGATCGGCAAGCTCGCGCCCGGCGTGCCGCTTCCGGTCGCGCAGGCCGAGCTCGACGCGCACGCGGCGCGCCTCGCGCGCCAGTTCCCGCAGACCAATACCGGCTACGGCGTCCTCCTCGATCCGCTGCAGGTCGCGCTCGTCGGCGACACGCGGCCGGTGCTCGCGGTGCTGCTCGGCGCGGTGACGGTCCTGCTGCTCATTGCCGCGGCGAACGTCGCCAACCTGATGCTCGTTCGAGCACGGGCAGCGCACCGTGGAACTGACGTTGCGGAGCGCGCTCGGCGCGTCGCGCGGCCGCCTCCTCGTCCAGATTCTCGTCGAGGCCGTCTGCTCGCGGGCGATCGGCGGCGTGCTCGGCGTCGCGCTGGCCGCCTGGGGTGTGAACGCGCTGGTCGGCCTCGCGCCACCGGATCTGCCGCGGCTCGACGAGGTCGGCGTCGACACGCGCGTGCTGGCGTGCGGTTTCGTGCTCACGCTGATCACCGGCTGCGGCTTCGGGTTGTGGCCCGCCTGGCGCGCGTCCCGCGCGAGCGTCGCGCGGCCGCGACGGCGGACAGGGGCGGGTGACGTCCGGACGCGACCGGCGCCGCGCGCAGCAGCTCCTCGTCGGCGGCGAGCTCGCCCTGGCGCAGGTGCTGCTCGTGACCGCAGGGCTGCTCGTCGCGAGCTTCGCCCGGCTGCTCGCGTCCGATCCGGGCTTCACCTCGCGCGACATCGTCACCGTCGGCGTGTCGCTCGCGGCCGACACGTACGGAGCCGACCCCGCGCGCAAGGCGCAGTTCCACGAGCTCGTGCTGGAACGCGCCGCGGCGCTGCCCGGCGTCGAAGGAGTCGGCCATGTCGCTGACCGCGCCGCTGTCGGGCGCGATCAACCGCGGGGTCGTGGATCGAAGGGCGTCCGGCGCCTCGTCCCGGCGAGCGTCAGACGATGTCGTTCATGCCGGTGAGCGAGCGGTACTTCGACGTGATCGGGCTTCCGGTCCGGAGAGGACGCCCCTTCGGCACCGGCGGACTCGGCGGCAAGCGAGCGGGTCGCCATCGTCAACGAGGCGTTCGTGCGCCGCTATCTCGGGTCCGCCGATCCGCTCACGCAGCGAATCGGGTTCGGCGGCCCGGACAATCCAAACTACTGGCGCCGCATCATCGGCATCGTCGGCGACGCGCGTGAGCGAATCGGCGCAACCGGCCGCGCCGACGGCGTACATTCCGTTCCGGCAGGACCTCGAGTCGTGGAACTTCGCCAGCTACGAGATCAAGACGTCGCTGCCGGCGGCGGCCGTCGCGACGTCCGTACAACGTGCCGTCCTCGGCGTCGCCCGCAACCAGCCGATCTCGCGCGCGCGAACGCTCGGCAGAGACGATGGCCGACGCCGTGGCCGTCGAGCGGTTCACGACGCTGCTGGCCGGCCTCTTTGCCGGTCTCGCGCTCGTGCTTGCGGCGGTGGGAGCCTTCGGCGTGATGAGCCACGTGGTCGCGGCGCGGCGGCGGGAGCTCGGAGTGCGGCTCGCCCTCGGCGCCCGGAATCGCGACATCGTCAGGCTCGTCGTCTTTCAGAGCCTGCGTACCGTCGCGCTCGCCTCAGCGGCCGGCCTGGCCGGCGCCTTCTTCGCGGGGCGATCGATGTCGGCGCTGCTCTATCAGGTCCGGCCCGGTGATCCTCCCACGATCGCGACGGCCGTCGCGCTGCTGTTCGGAACGGCCCTGATGGCCACGTATCTTCCCGTGCGCCGCGCGCTCGCCGCGAACCCGATCGCGAGCCTGCGGAACGAGTAGAGCCGGACTGCGCTGGCATGTCTGCAAGCGGCTTCGAAACCAGAGAGGTCCGGCTGAAGCCGGATGCCACGTTCGGTTTTGAACCCCCTACTTCGCGCCGTCTCCTCCGGGACCATCGATGACGATGGGCGCGGCGGTTGTTCTGATCGCGATCAGACGGGTGTTGTTGCCTTCCACCGTCTCGCCCACCGCGTTGTCGGCGTCCGCTACCGCGATGACGTAATACGTGCCCGCGGCCGTTTGCGACGGAATGGTGAGTACCGCCTGGCCTGCATCGCTGGCGCCGGCCGCCAGCCCCGCGACGGTGCGGCTGCCCAGGAGCACATCCGCGGCGTCGAGGGTGATGTTCGTGGACAGGTAGAACCGCGCGACCGATTGGAGCGCGGCGCCTCCTCCGATGTTCTTGACGGTGTCGCTGGCGGTCACCGTCGCCCCGGCCGCTACGGGATTGGGTACCACGCACGCCGTGACGGTCAGGTCGGGACCGACGCGAAGGGCGCGAAAGACGACGTTGTTCGTCTCGTACACTTCGACGACGTCGTTGTTGGCATCGACCTTCACGAGGACGTTGTAAGCGCCGGTCGCCGTGCCGGCCGGGACCTGCAACGCGGTCGTCGCCTGATGCGTCCCGGCGGCGGCGAGCGGTGGCACGGCGCGAGTGCCGAGCAGGACATCACTCGCATCCAGAACCGCGTTCACCGAAAGATAGAACGCCGCCGTCGAGGCGACGGCCGGACCCGTTCCATTGTTTTTCACCGTCTCGACGACGGTGAAAGACTCCCCCGCCCCCCCGATCGACGGCATCACGCGCACTCGACGTCAACAGATCGGCCCCGATGGCGATGGAAGTCGTGAACTTGAGGTTATTGCCCTCCTGCGTCTCCGCGACCGCGTCGCCGCCGTCAGCCTTCGCGAACAAGAAGTAGACCGCGGCGGGCGTTCCCGCGGGAATCGTCAGGACGGTCGATGCCGATTCGGTTCCCGCCGGCCCGAGACTCCCGGCCGGGCGGCTGCCGAGAAACGCGTCAGCCGGCATCCAGGACCAGGTTCGTCGAGAGGTAGAAGCTCGTGATCGAAACGCCTGCTCCCCCGCCGCCAATGTTCTTCACGGTGTCGGACACGGTCACCGACCCGCCGGGCACCGCCGCGGTGGGTGCCGTCAGCGCCGACATCGTCAAATCGGGACCGACGCGAACCAGCGACCCCATTCGCGTGTTGTTCGTCTCCACCGACTCCGCGACGGCGGCGCCGGCGTCGGCCTTCGCCAGGAGGTAGTAGGCGCCGGTTGGCGTTCCCGCCGGGACCTGCAGCACCGTGGATTCGGAACTGGACGTGACGACCCGCGAGCGCGGGGACGGAGCGCGATCCGAGGCTGGTGTCCGCGGCGTCGATCGTCGTGTTGATCGAGAGATAGAAGCCCGTCGCCGATGGGCCGGCCTGACCGGCCGCCTGGTTCCTGGTCGTGTCCGTCACGGTCATGCCGAGGCCCGCACCGGCAATCGCGGGATTCGTGAGCTGCGGTCAGGACGAGATCGGGCGGCACGTCGTCGCTGACGATCGTCACCGTCGCGCCGCCCGAGCCGAGGATGTACGACGGATCGGGAGTGATCGCGACGACCACGGTTTCGTTGGGCTCCGCGAGCACGTCGTCGATGGGCGTCACGACGATCGTCGCCGATGCGTCGCCGGCCGCGATCGTGACGCTTCCGCTGAGCGCCACGTAGTCGGCGCCAGGTACGGCCGTTCCACCGACGGTGTACTGCAGGGTCACCGGGAGCGCGGTGTCACCGCTCCGCGTCACCGTGAAGAGACCGCTCACCAGACCGGCTTCGGTCGCGCCGGGCGTCGTCGCGGTCACCCGCATCACCGGCAGGCTGGACGACGTGCCTTGACAGTCCGGAAACGCGAAGGCCCCGATCCGCGTTTGCCAGCCGGCCTCGCTCGTGACTCGCGTAGTACTGCTGCGTGTACCAGAACGTGCAGTCGTCCACCGGGTCGACGACCAGCGTGCTGTAGTCGCCCCATCGGCCGGAGTCGTGAAGCTGCGATCCGGCCCCGACCATCAGGTCCGCTTCTCCGAACGTCATCGTGTTCAGCGGGTCGGTGGCGAGCCGGCCGGTGTAGCGAATCGACGGCGACGTGATCGCGCCCGAGACACTGAAGCCCAGGCCGATGTTCCCGAACTTGTCCATCGCGGCGCTGGCCATCCAGCGGTGGTCGGGATCGGGCGCGTAGGTGCCCTGCTGATGAACGACCGGGACGGAACCGGGACTGCGGATCTCGTACCATCGGATGCCGGCGTGGTCGGCGCCGTCGGCGTCAACGGTGTGGTTCACGACGAGCGATTCGTGCGTCCCGAAGTTGCGGTACTGAAGCCGGTACATCAGGCGATCGGAGATCGCGTCCACCTTCGCGGCCGTCCCGGGCTGCGGGATGCAGTTTCGCGAATACCCGCACATGTCGGAATCGAACGGCGCCGTCGGGAGCTGCGCCACGCGCGTGAAGAACGACGACGCGGGCGTGGCCCAGTCGACGTGAAACTTCCACAGCTGAAGCTGGTCGGGCGTGGCGCCCCACGCGTCGTCGTCCACCTGGACGAAGTAGGCCGGAGACCCGGCGGGCGGCGCGGGGCCATCGAGGTCGGCGGGCAGCATGCCTCCGAGGGTCACGTCGACCGATTCCAGATCGTAGTAAATGGCGGCCGCCGGAAGGCCGGCGAGCATCTTGTCGCGCTCGAACGCGACCACGCCCTGCCCGGCAAACTGCAGCGACAGCGACGTGAACTGGTTCATCGTCATGTAGTAGCCGTCGGGCCACACGCCGAACTTCGGATAGTCGTTCAGCTTGTCGAACGCGAACTGGTAGCGGTAGTACGCGCCGAGCGGATCGGGCGTCGCCGACACGGCGATGCACTCGTAGAACGGGCCGAACAACAGCCCGAAGAACGAGTTCGGCACGGCGAGCTGGCTCATGACCCACCGATCGGCCAGGTGATCGTACCGGACGATCGGGTCGCCGTCGTTGCGCGTTTCGCACGGTCCGCCGAAACCGGCCCAGAGGGAATTCGCGGACGACGGCCCGTACAGCAGCGCCGGAGGCGTCGTGGCCGTGCCCTTGCTGTAGACGGCGAACGACAGGTTCACCCACTGCACGAAGTGGTTGGGTCCGACGTCGCCGCTGGCGTCGGCCGGCAGCACGCCGTTGACGTTGCCGACGCCTTCGATGCTCTGCAAGAGGGTCGGCATCGCCGACACGGCTGGAAGATCCTGAACGATCGGATCGGAGAGGAGGCCGGCAGGGTGCCGCGAGACGCGCCGCCATCTCGGGTTGCGCTCCAGAAGTTTTTCGCCCGTCGGCTCGAGTGCGGCCGTCACCTCACGCAACGCGCGCGAGCGATCGTGCCGCTCCGCGGCGATGACCTTCGGAGCGACCGATCCGAGCCCCGACGGCTGGACCGGCGGCTGGACAGCGCCCATCTCGATGATGCCGACCGCCGCCGCAACACCCACGGTAGCGAACAGGCGTATGGTCATGATTCAGCCCCCGCGCAAGCCTCATACCGAGAGCCGCAGGCGTGGAACCGTCCGCGGCCGATTGCAACCTCAGCGGGCAACGGTGTTTACGGAGCCCCCGTCACGATGGCCGTGTGCGGCGCCCGTGAGCGGGCCCCGGCCCATAACAAATCCGGCGCGCATCACACAAAAGCGTTGTCGCCGTGGCAATGTCCAATGTGAACGAATCGACAAACCTCGCACCGGACGACGGCGCGCTGCGCGAGCACCACGACACGGCTCGCGATCGCGAGACGCCTGGAACAAAACACCTGGTTGTTGCACGAGGCTACGGCAGGAGAGGCGGCTCAACAGCCGCGCTGCCGCTGCACATCATCGTTGATTTCACGGTCACCTCAACAGCAATCTCACGTCAATTCGACATGGGAACGAAGTGCACGCGCACCAGCGGCAAGATTCGGGGAACTTGATACACGAATTACAGTCTCGTGGGGTCAGCGCGGTCGAAATCCCACGAGACAATTCTCTCGATGATTCGTTCGTTCAGCGCGCGCGTTCGTCTGTCGGTCCACTTGGTAAACGGACCTCGCTGTCAACAGGCTTCGCTGTTCTTCCAACACGGGGGGCACAGACTACGCCGATCGCGCCGTGAGCGACATGGCGTCCGGCTTCAGCGCCTGCCGGCGCGAGTGCTCGCGAGCGGCGCGGTGTCAACACAGAGCGCCTGGGTTCAGGCCCGGCGGCGCTACGGCCGTGCAACAGTCAGCAGTGCTAAAGCCCTGCGCTACGTGAGAACTCCTGTGGCACATATGTCGCATCTTTTCTGAGCAGCTCCGTCGTACAGCGGCAGAGCAGGAGGCAGCTCATGCGACCCGTTACGTTTGCCGCGCTCGTCTTCGTCGCTCGCGGATCACCTTATGTCGTCGAGGCGCTTCCTTATATATGTGGGTCCCGGCGGCCGCCGCGCAGACGGCGCCCCGGGTGACGCGGATCGAGTTCAGCCCGGTACCCGAAGGGGAAGGTAACGGCATTCTCATTTCACTGCTCGGCTCCGGGCAGTGCACCTACACGATGGACTACGGCGACGGGAAGACCGAGCGCCGGACGGCAGCACTGCCGGATCGGATGAAGCACGAGTACGCCCCCGACCGGCAGTACATGGTCGTCGCGACCCCCGATGCCCCGTGCGAAGGGGTCGCGCGCGCGCAGCTCGACATTCGCGCCATCGCCCGGGGAATCTGGCGCGTCACCGTCGAACCGGGCCCGGCGACCGATGCGGCGGAGATCATCGCGACGATTCACGGCCGCGGCGCCTGCGCGGTCGCGCTGAGCTTTGGGGACGGAAAACAGGAGAAGATCGAGGGCACCCTGCCGGCGAAGGTCAACCACACCTACGAAAAGCCCGGCACTTACGAGCTCCACGCGGTGGCGGCGGAGCCGTGCCGGGGGGATGTGCGCCTGAGCGTCGATGTCCGCCGGTAACCCGGCCGCGCATTCCTTGTACAGAACCTCGGCCGAGTCGGGTATCGTTATCTCATAGTGTTCGAGACCGATACCGCCCCGGCGTCTGCCGGGGAGCTCGTGCGCGCCGGACTCGCCGCGGCCTCGCGGCAGCGGCGGATTTCCGAAACCAGCCGCCAATTCTGGCGGGCCGCGCCCATCGTTGCCGCCTTCAGCCTGGGGGTAGCGGCCATCAGCCTGTGGGCCGGATGGGCCGCGATCCTGGGCGCTGGGTGTCCTCGGGTTGGGATTCGCCGGCTTGACGGCTTACACATTCGTACGCCGGCGCGATCGCACCGCCACCGACACGGTGGCTGCCCGGGTCGACGCAGACGCCGGCCTCGGCGGCGAGCTGCGCAGCGCGGCGTGGTTTGCCGCGCACGACGCGCGCGACGCCTGGACCGACTTCCATCTCGATCGCGCGGCGGCCCGCCTGGGCGCCGTTGACTGGGTCGAGCGGTATCCCGCCGCTCGCGCGCCCCGCGCCAAGCTCGCCACTTCGGTCATGGTCGTCGCGGCATTGGGACTGTCGATCGCGATGACCTATCGCGAGCGCGTCAGTTCCGAGGCGCTGACGGCGGCCTCACAGAAGGCCGCCGCGCGCGATCGGCTCCTCGTCCCTGGCCAGCCGCTGCCGCCCGAGCTCCAGAAACTGCTCGCCGAGTTGCTCGCCGCGGCCGAATCGGGGAGCGCGTCTGCCGAGGCGCGACTGGCCGCCTCCGCGGAGCTGCGCGAGTTGCTGGCTCAGCTCGGCGAGCTCCGGGACTCGGCGGCGCTGAAAGAATTGGCGCGCAGCATGGCCAGCGAGGGCCTCTCCCCCGATCAAACCTCTGCGGCCATGGCGGCGCTCGCCGACCGCACGAAGCGGGCGGCGGAGATGTCGGCGATGCCGCCGGAGGTGCGCAAGGCGCTCGAGGAGTTCAGCAAGACCTTGTCGGAATTGGCGGCGGCGGAGCAGGCCGTTGGCAAGGATCCCGCCAGCCCCGACACCGCCCAGGCTGGAGCAACGGCGGAAAGCAAGGCAGGAACCGACGCGGCCAATGCCGCGATCCTGTCCATGAAGGAGGCCGACGCCGGCAGCGGGGCGGGCGTGGTCATGATGTCCGATCAGGACGGATCGATGGGCGGCGACCCGGGCTCCGGCGCGGGCGGCGGATCCGCGGCGGAAAACGGCGGGGGCACGATGCCCGACATCGCGCTGGCGCTTCGCCGCGAGACGGTGGAAGCCAGCGCGGACGCCCCGGGAGAGAACATCCTCACCAACACGCGCCGCAAGACCGAGCACGGCCGCGCAACCGTCACCTACACCCAGGCTGCGCCGGGCGCGCTCGATCGCAGCCGCGCCGCCGCGCCGCCTCCCGTTCCGGAGGGCCGGCGGTCGGCCGTCCAGACCTACTTCATCCGCAAACCATGACTACAGCCGCCGTCGGACCTTCCATCGATCTGTTCCGCGATCGCTTCGTCCGCATCACGCGCGAAGTCGGCCGCCGCATCGTCGGTCACGAAGAGGTCGTGAACCTCACGGTGACCAGCCTCCTCGCGGGCGGACATGTGCTGCTCGAAGGGATCCCGGGAGTCGGCAAGACGAGCCTGGTGCACACGCTCGCCGACGTGCTGCACCTCACGTTCTCGCGCATCCAGTTCACGCCCGACCTGATGCCGGCCGACATCGTCGGCACCAACATCGTGCAGGAGCACTCGCACGGCGGCACGTTCTTCGAGTTCCAGCCGGGCCCGATTTTCGCCAACGTGGTGCTGGCCGACGAGATCAACCGCGCGACGCCGAAAACGCAGTCGGCGCTTCTCGAAGCCATGCAGGACGTGAGCGTCTCGGTGGGCAAGACGACCTACCAGCTCGACCAGCCGTTCCTGGTCCTCGCGACGCAGAACCCGCTCGAGATGGAAGGCACGTACCCGTTGCCGGAAGCCCAGCTCGATCGCTTCTTCTTCAAGCTCAAGGTGACGTACCCGTCCGAAGAGTCGATGCACGAGATCCTGGATCGGACGACGACGGATTCGACGACGCCGGTGACACGCGTCGTGGACAAGCCGGAGATTCTGGAGATGCGCCAGGTGGCGCGGTCGGTCCCCATCGCCCGTCCGGTGCAGGCGTATGCGATTCGGCTGACGCTCGCGTCGCACCCGGCTTCGCCGTACGCGACCCCTCTCGTGAAGCGATACGTGCGGTATGGCGCCAGCCCGCGCGCGGCCCAGGCGCTCGTGCTCGCCGGGAAGATTCAGGCGCTCAATCGCGGACAGGCCTTCGTCTCGATCGACGAGATCCGCCGCGTGGCGCTGCCCGCGCTCCGCCATCGGCTCCTGCTGAATTTCGAGGGAGAAGCCGACGAGGTGAGCACGGACACGATCGTGAACGAGCTCCTCGCCAGCGTCGCCACGGAATAGAGTGGGAACAGAGTCTTGAACAGGAGGACAGGAGGTAAGGAGATCCTTATGTTTTTCCTGATCTCATGACCTTCTGTAACAATCGAAGTACCAGCCCGTTCGTGAGCTCATGATCTTGTAAGACCAAGTAAAAGAAACCTCCTGTTCTCCTGATCTCCTGTTATGGCCCTTCGCTTCGAAGACGACTTCCTCAAGAAGCTGGAGTACCTCCACGTCGTCTCCAAGCGCGCGTTCGCGGGGCAGAATCGCGCCGATCGGCTGACGCCGAAGCGCGGGCGCGGGCTCGAGTTCGCGGATCACCGGCCGTACGCCGCCGGCGACGACTTCCGGCACATCGACTGGAAAGCCTATAAGCGGCTGAACCGGCTGCTGCTCCGCCTCTTCGACGAAGAGCGCGATCTGCCGATCTACCTGATGATCGACGTCAGCCGATCGATGGCGGAGCCGGCCAAGTTCGACATGGCTCGCCGTGTCGCGGCGGCGCTCTGCTACATCGGCCTCGCCCATCTCGACCGGCTGACGATCCTCCCCTTCGGCAGCGGTCTTGGACGCGAGTCGTCGCCGGGGCGCGGCAAGGGGCGGATCTTCCGGGTGTTCGAGCTGCTGGAAGCGCTCGAGGCGGGCGGACCGACGGATCTGCGCGAGTCGTTCAAGGAATTCGCCGCGCGGCCGAGGCAGATGGGGCTCACCGTGATCATTTCCGACTTCCTCGATCCGGGAGGGTTCGAGCAGGGCCTGAAAATCCTCCGGACGATCGGCCACGATGTCTTCGTCGTCCACATCGCGTCGGCGCACGACCGGGATCCCGGCGCGTTCGGCGAGCTCCGGTTCGTCGACGTCGAGACCGGCGAGCTGCGCGAGGTCGACGTGACGCCCCGCCTCGCCTCGGCCTACCTGCGCGCCTGGGAGGCGCACGCCACCGATCTCAACCAGTTCTGCGGCCGCTACGACATCGGCTACGTCCGGGCGGACGCCGAGCGGCCGTTCGAGGAGATCATCCTCAAGGCGTTCCGGCAGGGACGGTTCCTCGCATGACCTTCGCGGCCATGGCGGCGTGGCAGGGATGGCTGCTGCTGGTCGGCGCGGTCGCGTGTCGCGGCCTGGCTGTTCCTGCTCAAGCTGCGGCCGCCGCGGGTGCTCGTGTCGTCTCTGCTGCTCTGGCGCCGCGTGCTCGACGAGTCGCGCGAGCTGACGCTGTGGGAGCGCATCCGCCGGGCGGTGTCGCTGGCGCTCACCGTCGCGATTGCGCTGGCGCTGGCGTTGGCGGTCACCCGTCCGTCGCGGCCCCACGGCGTGGCGGCCGCCTCGCGCGGACGGCTCCTCATCGTGATCGACTCTTCGTGGTCGATGCTGGCCCGAACCCGCGGCGGGGAGACGCGGTGGGATCGCGCGATCGCGGAGGCGCGGCGGCTGGCGGCCGCCTCGGACGTCGAGGTGGCGCTCGCGACGACGGCCGACGGCCTGGTCGAGGGCCCGACCACCGACCGGGCGCTGATCGACTCGACGCTCGATCGTCTCTCGCCGGCCGGCGCCGACGCGACGTCCTGGCCACGGTTCGGCGACGGGGATGACGTCCACTTCATCACCGACGGGACGATCGCCCGGCCGCTCGACGCGAGTGTGGTCGTCCACTCCGTGTTCGAGCCGGCCGCCAACGTCGCCATCACCGCCTTCGACGTCCGCCCGTCGCTCGCCGGCCGAAACGCCGGCGACACGTATCTCGAGGTCGCGAACTTTGCTCCCGCCGCGCAGCGGGTACACGTCACGCTCACCCGCGGCGCCGCGTCCGTGTTCGATCGCAGCTTCGACATGGCCCCGGGCGAGGCGCTCCGGCAGATCATCCCGCTGACGCGAGGGCCCGATTCGTCGCTGCGGGCCCACGTCGCCGCCTCTGAAAACGCGCTCGGCATCGACGACGACGCGTTCGCCTGGATCGAGCGGGCCCGGCCGCTGCCGGTGATGGTCGTCGGATCCGAGACGAGCTGGCTGCGGACGCTCCTCGAGCGTGACCCCGACGTGCGGGCCACGTTCGTCGATCCGTCCGCGTATCGTCCCGGTCAGGACGACAAGGCCGCCGCGGACGGTGTCCTGATCTTCGATCGGTGGGCGCCGCCCGATCCCCCGCAACGGCCGGCGTTGTACTTCGCACCGCCGGTCGACACGCCGTGGCTCGCGTCCGGTCCAACCGGCACGCCCGAGGCGGCCGGTCCGACGGCCGAAGAGAGGCGGCCGCGATGGGAGGTCGCGGGATCGCATCCGGTCGTTCGCAGCGTCGATCCGCTGACCCTGTCGATCGAGAAAGCGCGAGGCTATTCATTGGCCACGCTCGTTCCCGTCGCACGGTCCGCGCGCGGCACGCCGCTCGTGTACGTCAGGGAATCGTCCGCGATCAACCCGCGTGACCCGCGGCTCGTCATCGTGACGTTCGGCGCGGACGAGTCGAGCCTCTCGTCCGCCCCGGCGTTCCCCGTGCTCGTCGGCGACGCGCTCGGGTGGCTGGCGCATCCGCCTTCCGGTGGCGCGAGGCGCCCGGGAATCATGGCGTTCGAGAACGGCATCGAGAAGGTGATCGCGCCGGACGGCGACGCCGTGCCGCTCGTCCGTGTGAACGGCGCGGCACTCGGCGTGTTGCGCGCCCCCGGCTTGTATGTCGTGGACGGCGGCGGGTCGCGCCGCACGATTGCCGTCAACGCCGGCGATCCGCAGGTTTCGAACGTCTGGCGAACGAGCGCGAGTGCGGGCGCGCGCGGGATTGTGGTGACGGCGGGAGCGTCGGGTCTCCCCTGGTGGCAGTACTGCGCCGTCGCGGCGTTCGGGCTGGCGCTGATGGAGTGGTGGACGTGGCAGCGGCGGATTACAGTGTGACCGGCCTGACATGGACATGATCTGGACGTCTCCGGGCGCCCTGTGGCTGCTGCTCGCGCTTCCGCTCGTGTGGCTGGCGCACGCGGTTGCGCGCACGAACTTCAATTCCCGTCAGCGGTGGACGCAGGCCGCTCTCCGATCGCTGCTGCTCGCGGCGCTCGCGCTGGCGCTGGCCCGGCCCGTCATGTCGGCCAGCTCGAGCCGGCAGTCCGTCGTCTACGCCGTGGACGTCTCGCACAGCGTGTCGGGCCGCGCGATCGAAGAGGCCGCGGAGAAGATCGACGCGCTGGGCCGTGCGCTGCGGCCGGCCCACTCACGGATCGTCGCCTTCGGCACGACCGCCGCCGTGGTCGAGAGCACGGCGGCGCTCCGCAAGCTCGCGCACGTCGATCCGTCGCGCGCCGAGGATGCGATCGATCGCCGGGGCACGGATCTCGAAGCCGCGCTCGACGGGGCGCGGGCGCAGCTGGCGCCCGGCCACATCCCGCGCATCGTGCTCTTCAGCGACGGCCAGCCGACCGCGGGCGACACCGGCGCAGCCGTGACCCGGCTGGCGTCGGAGCGCATCCCCGTCTCCATCGAGCCGCTCGCTCCACGGTCCCTCGGTGACACGTGGATCGAGACGCTGGACCTGCCGAGCCGCCTCTCTGCCGGCGCGGCGTTCGTCGCAACGGTCGGCATCGGCAGCCAGCGCGACGGCGTGGCGGTGGTCGAGCTCCGATCGGCGGGTACGGTCCTCGTGCAGCAGAGCGCCCCGATCTCCAGAGGGATGACGCGCGTCGCCGTCACGGCGGTCGTCGACGCGGCCGGCTCGCACGTGCTCCAGGCGGCGGTGACGATGCCGGCCGATCCCCTCGCGGTCAACAACACCCTCGACCGGGAGGCATGGGTCGCGCCGCGCGCCAGGGTGCTCTACGTCGAAGGCCGGCCGGCAAGCGCGCGCTACCTGTCACGTGCGCTCACCGGGTCCGGCTTCGACGTGTCCGTGCGCCCGCCCTCGGGCCTGCCTGCGACGGCCGCGCAGCTCGACCCGTTCGACGTGGTCGTGCTGAGCGACGTGTCGCGCGTCGCGCTTCCGACTGCGTCCATGGCGGCCCTGACCGACTGGGTGGAAACGGGTGGAGGCGGGCTGCTCGTCGCGGGCGGCGAGGCGGTGTTCGGCGAAGGCGGCTACCGCAAGACGCCGCTCGAGCGGCTCACCCCGGTGACCTTCGAGCGGCGCGACGAGCCTGAAGTCGCGCTCATCCTCGTGCTCGATCGGTCCTGGAGCATGGCCGGCATCTCGATCGATCTCTGCAAGGCCGCGGCGCAGGCGGCCGTCGACGTGATGACCGACGAACAGGCGCTCGGCGTCCTCACCTTCAACGACAAGTTCGACTGGGACGTGACGCTGCGCAACGTCGGCAGCAACCGGCCGGAGATCCGCAAGAAGATCGCGGCCATCCAGCCCGGGGGCCACACGCTGATTTTCCCGGCCATCGAGCAGGCGTACTTCGCGCTTCGAAAAGCCCGCGCGCGCGCCAAGCACGTGCTGCTGCTGTCGGACGGGCGGTCCTATCCGGACGACTACGAGACGCTCGTCCGGAAGATGGTGGCCGAGCGGATGACGATCTCGTCGATCGCCGTCGGTCCATCGTCCGATCCCGAGCTGCTCCGCAATATTGCCACATGGGGCAAAGGCCGATCGTATGCCGTCGCGGATGCGAAGCAGCTGCCGGAGATCTTCGTCAAGGAAGCGAAGAACGCCGCGACCCCCGGCTTCGACGAGAGACGGATTGTGCCGATCGTGAAGTCGCCGGCGTTTCTCACCGGGATGGATCTCACGCGGCTGCCGCACCTGAAAGGGCTGACCGCAACCGTGATCAAGGACACGGCGCTCGAAGTGCTCACGACGGACAACGACGAGCCGCTGCTGGCCTTCTGGCCGATCGGGCTCGGGCGCACGGCGGTGTTCGCCTCCGACGTCAAGGATCGGTGGGCCGCCGAGTGGGTCAAGTGGCAGGGATACGGACCGTTTTTCACCGCGATCGTCCGCACGCTCGAGCGGCGGCGGCGCGCCGGCCGTCGCGCTCGACGTCACCCCGGGACCCGTGCACGGCGCCGCGCGCTCGATCGCAATCTCGGTCGAGGCCCGGCACCCGAACGGCCACTATCGCGACCTGCTCCACCCCACCGTGCAGGTCCGCTCCGGCACGGGCGGACAGAGCCGGACCGCCGGCGTGCCCGTCCGGCAGGTGGCGCCAGGCCGCTACGAAGCGTCCGTGATCGTGGATGCGACACGGCCCGTCACGATCTCGCTGGCGGGACCCGACGGCCAGACGGTCGACGGCCCGACGGTTCGCCACGTCGTGCCCGATCCGGCGGCCGAGTACCGCTTCCGGCCGGCCGATGAAGCGCATGTTGACGTCGATCGCGACGGCGACCGGCGGCGCGTGGCGCCCCGATGCGCGCGCGCTCGCCAACGCCGCCGGCGACAGCCGCACCGAGCGCCGGCCCGTCTGGCCCACGCTCATCGCGATCGCGCTGGGTTTGTGGTTCGTCGATGTGCTGCTGAGACGAGTGCGGGTCTTCGAGCCGCGAACCGGGTAGCCAAGATCAACCACAGTCTTTTAACAGGAGATCAGGAGGCCAGGAGATTTTTGTTTTTTTCAAAACAAAAACTCCTGATCTCCTGATCTCCTGTTTTTCTTTTGACAGCCCGGCTATTTCAGCACGCTCAGAAACTCCACGAGGTCGCGCAGCTCGCGCGGCTTCAGCATCAGGCCCATCGGGGGCATCGCGGAGATCGGATTCGTCCGCTCCGCGATGTCGGCCTTCGCGATGCGCTGCTCGGCCGGCGGCGTGCCGGCGACGACCACGAGGTGGGTGCCGGTCTCGTCCTTCAGCGTGCCGTCGATCCGCTGTCCGTTGCGCAGCGTGACGCCGACGGTCCCGAATCCCGGAGCGATGCGCGCGTTCGGTTCGAGCAGCGCCTGCACGAGCTCTTCGCGGGACAGCGTCGCCGCGATCCGGCTCAGGTCGGGCCCGACATCCGATCCCTGGCCGTACACGGCGTGACAGCGCGGGCATCCAGCCGCCGGGTTGTCGGTGAAGACCTGCTGGCCGCGTTCGACACTGCCGCCGCGGGCCAGCGCCTCGCGCGTGGCGGCCACGGCGTTGTCGGCGCCTCGCGCCTTCGCGTACCCGTCGAGCTTCGCCTGCAGCGGCGCCGATCCGCTGGTCTGCGCGGCGTCGACCAGATCGACCTGCACCGCCGGCGGGATCTTCCCGGCAATGAGATCGTCGACGGAGGACGCGAGCAGCTCTCGCGCCTCCGGGCTCTTCATCGCGCCGAGCACGTTGAAAGCCGCCTGCTGATCCTCGACGGCGCCGCTCTCGAGAATGGAGCCGAGATGCTGCACCTTGGCGGCCTCGGGCAGTGCCAGCTTGGGTAAGATGCCCAGCGCCTCCCTGCGCACGCGCGCGTCGGCATCCGCGAGCGCCACCCGCATCAGCTCGTCCATGTTCCCCAGATTGAGGGCCTGCAGCGCGCGCAGCGATGCCAGCCGGACTTCCGGCGACGCGTCGGCGCGCAGCTGAGCGAGGAGAATCGGCGCCGGCGCCCTTGATGCCGAGCCGCCCTGCCGCCTCGGCGAGCGCCGCTTTCTCCGCCCCGCTGCTCTCCGTACCTGAGGCCGACTCCATGAGCTTCAGCACCGCCGCGCCCGCGGCGGCATCGCTCCGGCCGCCCTGGGCCGGCGCTCCGAGATGCATCCCGTCGACCCGGTCGAGCGGCGACGGCGCCGCCCAGACGCCAAGGACGCTGACGGCTTCCACGCGCATCGGCGCGGGCCGGCTTCGGTCGGCGGCAAATGCGGTCAGCCGCGCGAGCGCCTCGCTCGTGCCGGTTCGAAGACTCGCGTTGATCGCGCGCCGGAGCAGCGGCTGGCTGGTGAACCGTCGCTCGTCGAGCAGCCGTGCAAGGGCCGGCAGCGCCGCCGCAATCGACCCGTCGTCGTTGATCGCGCGCGCGGCTTCCGTGACGACGCGCTCGTCGGCATCGGCCAGGAAGCGGGCGACGTCCGCGTGATGCATGCGCCTGAGCGCGACAATGGCGGCCATGCGGACGCCGCGGGACGGATGCTGCGAGAGCGCACCGAGCGCCGCGGCGTCGCCGATTCGCGACAGGGCGAGGCTGCCGGCATGCCGCAGGAGCACGTCGCGGTCGTCGTTGTCGGCGAGCATCCTGACGAGCGCGGCCCCGGCGGGCTTGTGCGCGAGCCGGCCGAGCGCCTCCGCGGCGAAGAACCGCACGCGCGCCGAGCGGTGCGCGAGCAGCGGGAGCAGCGCGCCGCCGGCCGGCGCGTGCCGCACGTCGCCGACGAGCTTCGCCGTTTGCGCGGCGACCTCGGCATCGGCGTCGCCGAGGAACGGCAGCAGCGCGGAGGCGCGCTTGCTATCCGCGCGCGCGAGCTGACCGAGGCCCCAGAGACCGTGGATGCGGCCCAGCCGGTGCGACGTGTCGCGCGCCGCGACCACGAGCGTCTGCGCGTCGCCCCGGCGCGCCAGCTCGAACTGCGCCTTGAGGCGGATCCGCATGTCGGCGTGCCGCAACAGCGGCGCGAGGTCGGCCGCCGCGCGCGTCTCGAAGTTCTGCGGGAGCAGCGTCGCGACCTCGCGCCGCGCCGGATCGGCCGTCGCCGCAGTCGCATCGAGCTTCCAGAGCCGCCCGGTGTTCTTCGATCGCCACCCGGTGATCCAGTCCGTCAGGTAGAGCGCGCCGTCCGGCCCGAACTTCATGCCGACGGCAAGGATGCCGCGCAGGATCACCGTGTCGCGGTCGAGCGCGAACCCCGCGCCGTCCTCCTTCAGCGTGAACGCGTAGACGCGGGCGTTGGCGGCCGCGCCGGGAAAGCTGGTCACCAGGAAATGATTGCGCCACGCCTCGGACAGCGCCGTGCCCGGGTTGTAGACCATGCCCGACGGCCCCGCGTGATAGGGCGCGATCGGCGGGACGATGTGCGCGGCCTGCCCGTCGAAGCGCGGCTTGAACATCGCCTCGTCCATCCAGACGTTGTAGCGGTTGTTCTTGTCGTCGGTGTACTTTCCGTACTGCCAGTTGGAGCGCCAGCCGCTGTCGGATCCTTCCGGGATGTAGACGAGCCGCTCGGTCTCGCCCGCGTGGTCGCCGTCGTTGTCGACGCTGATCAGATTGCCGAGCTCGTCGAAGACGAACTCCTGGAGGTTCCGGATCCCGGTCGCGAACACCTCGAAGCCGGAGCCGTCGAGGTTCGCGCGCAGCACGGCGCCCTGATTCGGATAGGCCCAGCGCCGGCCCGTCTTGTCCACGACGTTCAGGCCGATGTCGCCGACTTCCCAGTAGAGACGGCCATCGGGACCGAGCGTCACGCCCGAGATGCCGTGCCCGCCGAACGCCGGATGAATGTTGTAGCCCTCGCTGATCGGCACGCGCGAATCGAACGTGCCGTCGCCGTTGGCGTCGCGCAGCCGGTAGACGCCGGGCGGCACGCCCAGGAAGAGATCGGCGCCGTGGGCGAGCACGCCGCCGGCGACGTCCCACACGGGGTCTTCGTTGAACCCTTCGGCGATGATGCGCGAATCGTCGGCGAGGCCGTCGCCGTCGGTATCCCGGATCCGGTAGACGCGCTCCTTGAACTCGGCGAAATCCCGAAAGTCACGCGATCCGTCCTTGTTGAGATCGGTGATCCAGCCGTTCCGCGCGCTTCGCTCCGGCGCGAGCTCGCGCCGGTAGAACGCGCGGAGATCCTCGACGGTCTTGAGGGTGTGCACGGTCGGCACCCAGTCCGGGTGCTGCCGGATGTCCAGCGGCAGGTTGTTCCGGCTCGTGCTCGTGACGTAGGCCGTTCCGCGCTCGTCGAGATCGATGGCCACCGGATCGGACAGCATCCGTTCGGAGGCCCAGAGCGTGAGCTCGAGCCCGGGCGGCATCTCCACCGAGACTCTCTGCCGCGCGTCCTTCGCCGCCGCCGCCGCCTCGGCCGGCGTCACATGCACGGTGCCCGATTGTGCCGGCGCGGGCGACTGCGACGAGCCCGGCAGCACCGCCGGGACCACGACGAGGCTCGCGAGTACACACCAACGGCGAACGCGGCGATCCGGTGACAGCATGGCCGAATCGTAGCACGGTGTGCTGGCCCTCAAGGCCAGTCGGCGCGGACTTCTGTAGTGCTGGCCTTCAGGCCAGCCGACGGCTGGCCTTCAGGCCAGCCACGGCCGACCTGAAGGTCGGCGCTACACGTCACCGAGTTGATACCCGCTTGTGTTCCTCGCGGTCCCCGTCTACAGTTCTCCAGGAACCCACCAGCGGAAAGGAACAAAGAATCCTATGAGCAAGCGCATCCTGATCATCACGGGTGACGGCGGCGAGAGCTACGAAACGCTGTACGCGGTGCACCGCTTTCAAGAGGCGGGCTACGAGCCGCGGATTGCCGCGCCGTCCAAGCGCCGGCTCAACCTGGTGATGCACGACTTCGAGCCCGGCTGGGACACCTACAAGGAGAGCCCCGGCTACGTCCTCGAGTCGGACCTCACGTTCGACGAGGTCGCGGTGCGGGACTACGAGGCGGTGGTGTGCATCGGCGGCCGCGCGCCGGAGTACCTGCGCAACAATCCCCGCGTGCTCGCGATCCTGCGCGAGTTCGACGCGCTCGAGAAGTGGATCTTCACGATTTGCCACGGCGTCCAGCTCGCCGCCTCGGCCGGCCTGCTCAAGGACAAGCGTGTGACCTGCTACGAGCACGTGCGCAGCGAGGTCGAGGCCTGCGGCGGACGCTACGTCACCAGCGCGTTCGTGCGCGACGGGCGCCTCGTGTCAGCCCCCACATGGCGCGAGCATCCGGAGTTCTACCGCGAAGTGTTCGCGTGCCTCGATCAGCCAGTCGTCGCGTAGAAGGGTTCCACGGGGTTCCACTAGGTTCCGCCGGGTTCCACAGGGTTCTGTTCCGCAAGGTTCGGTTCCGCAAGGTTCGGTTCCACAGGGTTCGGTTCCGCTGGGTTCAGTTCCGCCGGGTTCTGCGCGGAACCAAGCAGAACCTGGAACCCTGAACCCGGTAGAACCCCGCGGAACAGAACCCTGTGGAACCTAGCGGAACCCAGTGGAACCTTGTGGAACCCTGTCGGTCATTGGAACAGCTGCGGCGCGAACTCGTGCAGGTAGTTGCGCCAGTTGATCCAGGTGTGCCCGCCGGGACTCTCCTTGTAGGTCGGATTGAACCCGTGCTTCTTCAGCATGTCCACGGTCGCGATGGTCGTGGGGATCAGACCGTCTTCCTTGCCCGTGCTGAACCAGAACAGCTTCAGACCCTTTTTCAATCCGGCGTTGTCGAGAGTGGCCAGGTGCTCGCTCTTCGAAGCTCGGCGTGGGGGCGGCCGGCGGTGTTGCGGGCGCCGCGGCGGGCGCGCCTCCGCGTCCGAGCCCGGGGAAACCTCCGAGGAGGCCCGAGCTGTAGACGCCGATGTAGGCGAACTTGTCGAGGTGCGGAATCCCGATCAGCAGGGCGTGGTTGCCCCCCATCGACAGGCCGGCAATCGCCCGGCTCGCGCGATCGGTCTTCACGCGGTAGTTCTTCTCGACGTAGGGCAGCACGTCCGTCATGAAGTCGCTCACGAACTCTTCGTTCGCCGTGCGGCCGGCGACGATTCCGCCCCCGCCGCCGCCGGTCGTCCGCCGCGTGTGCCCGTGCGGCATCACCACGATCATCGGCTTCGCTTTCCCGTCCGCGATCAGGTTGTCGAGGATGAAGCCCGCGCGCCCCACCGACGACCACGCATCGTCGCTGTCCCCGGCGCCGTGCAGGAGATAGAACACGGGATACTTCGCGCTGCCCGTTTCGTACCCGGGCGGCGTGTAGACCTTCATGCGCCGGAACACGCCGAGCGCGCTCGAATAGTACGTGACCGCGCCGACAGAGCCGTGCGGCACACGCTTCGTGTCCATGAAGTCGGAGCCCGGCACGACGACGAGGCTCCACACATTCGTGTTGGACTCGCTCGTGGCGGGGTTGCGCGGATCGATCGTCGACACGCCGTCGACGTTGAGGTTGTACCGATAGGCGCCCGGATCGATCGGTCCGATCGTCGTCTCCCAGACGCCGTTCTCCCCCTTCGTGAGCTGCGTCGTCTGGCCCACGCCGGGGATGTCGCCGGCGGCCAGCCGCACCGCATCGGCCTGGGGAGCGTAGATGCGAAAGGCGATGCGCCGATCGGCCATGACCTCGGGCGAGACGACCGCGGGCGCCTGCGGTCCGCGGCCGCCTCCTCTGCCTTGCGCAGGCGGCGCGGCGCCACGCGCCTCTTGCGCCGTGGCGGGCGACGCCACGGAGAGAAGCACCAGCACGAACGTGGCAGACCACGCCGGATATCTTCTGCGCATCATTTGTTCTCTTTCAGAGCCGGGTTGACGTCGTGAACCTGACTTCGTCGTGAACCTTACTTCGCCGCGCCGAAGCCGGTGACGATGGCGTCGGAGTTGTGGCTCACGCGGATGCCGTAGACGCCGTCGGTCGATTCGAGCTTGCCGGCGCCGACGAGCTCGGTCTTGTCGAATCCACCGAACCACCTGGCCGTTGATGACGCACTCGGCCCGGTTGCCCTTCACGGTCCATCCGACTTCGTTGGTCACTTCCGCTTCCGGGCCCGCCGCCTTGTTGATCGGCGGCGTGCGGCGCTTCTTGCGAGCCAGCGGTCGTCGCGGTCGCGCCATTGAACTAGACGGATCACATACGTGTCCGTCGCGATACGCGACGCAGTACACGAAGCTCTGCTGATCGCTGTCCAGCTTGTTGCCGCCGATGAACACGCCGAACGGATGCGGATGGCTGTATGACTGCTTCGGTTCCTTGAACGTCGCCTTGACGGTGTAGTCACCCTTCGCCGTGTTGGCGGGGTTCCAGTAGATGGCCGCGGGGCCGGTCGTCAGCCGGAAGCCGCTGCCCTCGGGAGCGAACTTCGAGTCGGTAATCGCGAGGCCCTGCTTGTTTCCTCCGCCGATGTCGACCTTGCCTTTCCAACCCGGGACCGTGATGCCTCCACCCGGCGACCTTCTTGTCGGCATCCTGGGCGGCCGCCTGAGGCGCGCCGTGCACGACGGAAGTAAGCAGGGCCACGGCAATCGCGACAGCTGAAGCACGCAACAGACGCATGATCGTTCTCCTTTTCCGAAGTTGAGGCAGGCCGCGTTCGCGACCATCTGCCCGGGGGGTTAACCACAGAGATAACGGAGATAACGGAGTAAATCATTTTTTGTTTTTCTCCGTTAACTCCGATAACTCTGTGGTGAAAAAATATCTCCGATTTCTCTCGTCGCCTCCGCTCTCTTTGCGGCAGTCCAAAACCGGCCCTATATTACTGCAGCTGCACGGAAACGACGGGGGTTCTCTCAAACAACCGGGGCCTGTCCTGAGCGAGCGCAACACGGCGGGCGAGTCGAAGGACCATAATGGCTCTGTGATTGGAAACGGGATGCGTAAAGCCGGGCCCAAGGCGCTCGCCCTGTGCGCCCTGGAGTGGAAGCGGTGGCGTCTACTCGCCCGAGCGGCCCTGGTCGTCGTCATCGCGTCAAGCGCCAGCGGCCGGGCTTCGACTCCGGCCGGGCGGGCCCTCCCGGCCGAGGACTGGCCGCAGTTCCGGGGCCCCACCGGGCAGGGACATTCGACGGAGCGAGGCCTGCCGCTCGACTGGAGCGAGTCCCGGAACGTCATCTGGAAGACGCCGGTGCCCGGTACCGGGTGGTCCTCTCCCGTGATCGCCGGTGGCCGCGTCTGGATCACGACCGCGGTGGGCGACTCGCTGCGCGCGCTGGCCTTCGACCGCGCGACGGGACGCGAGGCCGTGAACGTCGAGGTCTTTCGAGCCGACCGCTCCGGCGCCCTCAATCCCAAGAACAGCCGCGCGTCGCCGACTCCCATCGTGGACGGCGGTCGCGTCTACGTGCATTTCGGCGCCGACGGCACCGCGGCCCTGACGGAGGCGGGCGAGATCGTGTGGCGCACACGCCTCCGATACGAGTCCCAGCATGGCGGCGGCGGATCGCCGGCGCTGCACGACGGCCTGCTGATCGTCAACTGCGACGGCAACGCCGACGACGCGTTCGTCGTGGCGCTCGACGCGCGGACGGGAAAGACGCGCTGGAAGACGTCGCGCCGCTCGCCGGCCGATCAGGCGTACTCGACGCCGCTCGTGATCCGCACGGGCGACCGCGACGCCGTGGTGAGCGTCGGCGCATTCCGCACCGCGGCGTACGATCCCGCCACCGGCAAGGAGCTGTGGCGCGTCTCGTACGGCGACGGTTTCTCGAACGTCCCGCGGCCGGTGTTCGGGCACGGGCTCGTCTACATCGCGACCGGATTCCAGCAGGCGGCGCTCCTCGCGGTACGCGCGGACGGCGCCGGCGACGTGACGAAAACCCACGTCGCCTGGACGCTGCAGCGCGGGGCGCCGCATACGCCCTCGCCGCTGCTCGTCGGCAACGAGTTGTACATCGTCAACGACGCGGGCATCGCGTCGTCGGTGGACGCGCGGGACGGCGCGATGCGCTGGCAGCACCGCGTGGGCGGCAACCACTCCGCGTCGCCGGTGTATGCGGACGGCCGGGTCTATTTCTTGAGCGAAGACGGGGTCGCGACGGTCATCGCCCCAGGTCCGGAGTTCAAGCTGCTCTCGACGAACCGGCTCGATGGGGCGACGCTGGCCTCGATGGCGATTTCAGACGGGTCGATCTTCATTCGGACGAACAGCCACCTCTATCGAATCGGGGCACAGCAGCCGTAGGGTCCGGCTAAAGCCGGACGCCACCGGACCGCTACACCTCATCATCGATGGTATTTGTTTACCGGGTGGAACAGGAGATCAGGAGAGCAGGAGCTTTTATTTGTTTTTCTGACTTCTTACCGCCTGTGAGCCGAGAACCAGAAGACGCTCCTGATCTCTTGACCTCCTGTTCAGGCGCTACGACAATCATCGATGTACGCGCGGATGAGCGCGTCGATGTTCGTGTCCTTCGGGAACCCGAGCGAGATCGCGCGCGAGGCATCCCACGCGCCGGGCCAGCTGGCGACGATGCGTTCGATCCGATCGTCGCGCTCCCATCGGATCCGGCCGGCCACCTCCGATCCGGCGACGCGCTCGAGCGCGGCCGCCATCTCGCCGGCGGTGACCGAAATCCCGGGCAGGTTGATGATTCGGTTGGCGCCGAGGGCATCGCCGGAGAGCTCGTGGCCCGTGATCAGGCATTCGATGACGGTGGCCGGCGCCATCAGACAGAGGCGCGTGTCCGGCGCGACCGGACACACGGACGCTTCACCGTTCAGCGGCTCGCGGATGATCCCGCTCGCAAATGAGGACGCGGCCGCGTTCGGCCGGCCGGGACGCACGCTGATGGTCGGCAGCCTCAGCACGCGTCCGTCGATGAACCCTTTGCGGGTGAAGTCGCTGATCAACAGCTCGCCGATGGCCTTCTGCGTGCCGTACGACGACCGGGGGCTGACGGCGGTCGTGTCCGTCACCGTCGGCGGCAGGTCGCCTCCGTAGACGGCGACCGAACTCGTGAACACCAGCCGGGGACGGTGACCGCTGCGGCGGCAGAGGTCGAGCAGCAGGCGCGTCGCGTCGACGTTGATCCGCAGGCCCAGCTCGAACTCTGCCTCCGCCATGCCGCTGACGATGGCGGCCAGGTGGAAGATCGAGGCGGTGTCGGCATCGATCGCGCTCGCCAGCAGATCCGGATCCGCGATGTCGCCGGTGACGTGGACGATGCGGGCGTCCGCGATGGCTGGCGGCGGCACGACGTCCACGAGCACGATCCGATCGATCGGGCGCTCGCGGGAGTCCGGGCCCTGCAGCGTGCCTCGCACGAGCAGGCGCCGGGCCAGACGGAGCCCGAGGAATCCCGCGCCGCCGGTAATGACGACGTTCATTTTATAGGTTGCCGGTTGCCAGGCCGGTTCTCAGCGGGATGCTGACAGCGGTAGCTCCAGCTCCAGCTTCGATTGAGTCCGGATGAGCTGGATAGCTGGCAGCTGCAAGCTTAGAATGAATCCATGACTCGATGGAAAACATGGCTCGTCGTCGCGCTCGTCGTGTTCGTGGGCGGGGCGGCGTGGCTGCTCTTCAAGAAGAACCGGCCGGCATCGCCCCGCCGGGCGCAGGTCCAGGTGCAGGGCACGCGCCGATCAGGCCAGAGAGTATCTGTTCAAGGAGCTGCAGCCGATCAAGCTGGCCAACTGCGAGCTCCGGCGATTCGGCGAGCCGCACGACGGCGGCTACGTGATGTGCGCCAACCTGCTCGGGGCGGTGCAGTCGGGCTACTCCTACGGCATCTCCGGGTACGACCAGTGGGGCTGCGACATCTCGCGCACCCTCGCGGTTCCCGTGCATCAGTACGACTGCTTCGATCTTCACCGGCCCGCGTGTCCCGGGGGCAAGACCATCTTTCACGCGGAGTGCATCGGACCGGAGCCGAAGACGATCGAGGGACGGCTCTTCGACACGCTCGACAACCAGTTCGACAAGAACGGCGACGGCGCCAGGCGGGTGGTCGTCAAGATGGACGTCGAAGGCGCGGAATGGGACACGTTTCTGCAGGGCGCCCGATGCGGTGCTCGATCGGATCGATCAGTTGTCGGTCGAGTTCCACGGCGCCAGCGACGAGCGCTACATCGCCGCGGTGCTCAAACTGAAGCGCTTCTTCTACGTCGCGAACCTGCACTTCAACAACTACAGCTGCCAGGACGGGCTCGCCCCGTTTCCGTCCTGGGCCTACGAAGTCCTGTTCGTGAGCAGGCGACTCGGCGTTCCCGCCGCGCCGGGGACGGCCGGCGATCCCCATCAGCTCGACGCGCCCAACAATCCTCAGCTGGCAGACTGCCAGGTCCCGGTCGGCTGAAGCGTCGCGAGAGGTCCGATCAGAACCTACTGGTGGCGTCCGGTTAGCCAAAGTCCGAGTTTACTGTTTCGCCGCTTGCCCGCCGGAAACTTGACTCAAGACCATGAGTTTTTGGCGGTCAAGACGGCTAGGAGCGGGCGAATGCCAGCAGCGGCGCGATGTCGTGGTTGTCGGCAGCCTGCAGGGCGGCGATATAGCGAGTGCGCAGGTCACCGGCATTCTGCAAGTCGGCGCTGCGCCCCAGAAAAGCGCTCCCCGCCGAGACGCATGACGAGAAGATCCGCCATGCAGCCGCGCGTGCCGGCCATTGCCGTTCGGGAAGGGATGAATCTGCACAAGCCGCTGATGAAAGCGCATGGCGATCTCGTCGACGCGGGTAGCGAGCCGGATACTCTGATCCAGGTAGTCGGCGTCATCGAGCAGCTGGCGCATCGCCATCGGGATTTCGTAGTGGCGGAATCCCGATGTTGCGTTCACGAGTTCTAAACTTGCCGGCCCATCGCCACACGTCGCCGAGCATCCGTCTGTGCAAGTCTTTGACGAATTTCTCGGTCAAGAGCTCACGACGCGTTGCGAGCGCCCAGTTCTGCGCGCGGTAAATGTTGTCCTGCTCCGCTTCATTCAGCTCACGCCGATAGGTGATGTGGGCTGGGATCAGCGCGTCCCTTTCTTCAAGCGCCAGAGGCGTCGCGTTGTCCGGTTCCTCGAACAGATCGCTCACATTCCCTAGTCCCAGAACCGGCGTGGGTTCGTCTCCCGAATGATGTCCTCCAGGTCGGCCTCGCTGTCATTTCGTTTGACCTGCTGGTCCTCCAGAAGCATCGAGTGCTCAACCGGTCTCCACCGCCGGCGCGCAAACGCGCGGGCCCGCTCCCGAATCGTCGCTTCCAGGGGCTTGTTGGGGATTAGCGCATAGACCAAGGTGCAGTCGAGCGCCGCGGCCACCGGCGCAACGTCGCGAGCTCAATGGTGCCTCTGACCTCTGATTGCTCCAAGGCGACGACCGAGGGTTGTCGAATGCCCAGGCGATTTGCGAGCTGCGTTGTCGTCATGCCCAGCGCTTCGCGGATCGCCTTAATCCAGCCTCGGACGGGCGGCGCATACTGGTCGGCAGAGCCCATCTGTTCGAAGCGCTCGCCCAACCGTAAACGGGACCGGGCAGTGAGTGTCGGAGTTGACTTCATAGTTTATACACTATCTAAATGCATTAAATTTATAGTTCATAGTCTATCATTAAATTCAAACAAATAGCCCGAAGCCTATTCAATTACGAATTACGATAGGCTATAGGCTATAGTAAATCGCTGAGCAATGGCCACGGATCTTGAGGTCTTCGGAACGGTTCGAAGGTGTCGTTCACCGCGCACGAGGCATCCGCCCAAACCGGGCCGGCCGACAAAAGTTGCGGCGGCGGATTCATACCGGCACACCTCTTGAGATCCCAAAGGTCTGCGTAGTTTGCGCTGGTCGTGATGGGCCCTCAGGTTAGAGGCGCAGCGTGAACACGGCGAACGAGACCACGCCGCCGAGAATCGCCAGCCCGCCCCACGCTCGATGACCTCGAAGCGCCCACCACATGTAGAGGCCGGACGCGATCCACACGATCATCCCCAGACAGACCACGTCGACCACGACGCTCCACGACGTCTGCAGGACGCCCTCCTGCTCGAAGCCGCCGCGCGCGTGCATGCCGGTGAGAAAGTGATCCCAGCGGAAGCGGCGATCCTCCACCGTCAGCTTCTTCTGCTCGACGAAGTACTTCAGCTGTGTCGATGACCAGAACGAATAGGAGTACACGTTGACCTGAGCCGGACTCTGCCGGTAGGCGCCGAAGCTGGTGCCTTCGATTCCGGCTATCTCGAGGAGCGCCGCACCGAGGCGCCGCAGCGCCACCGGATCCTCCGGAACGGGGAGATCGACCGTGTGCTCGGACCGGAGCGTCCAGAGAGGCAGCCCCCTGGCCGCGTCGCGCTTCTCGAAGAACTGGTTGTGCGCGAACGGCACCGACGAGATGCGCGTACATGAAGAACCAGGGCAGCAAGCGCGAGCCCCAGGTACAAGTGCAGGCGACGATTGAAGTGGGAGAACGTCACGAGCGTCCCGTCACAGCAACAGAAGGTAAAGGGCAAACAGGCCCGCACCGCCAAGAAGGGCCGACACGCCGAACCTGCGGGTGGCCGTCATCTCCCACCACATCCAGAGACCGGAGACCACCCAGAACACCATCGCGACGATGACGAGATCGACCGAGACGGCCCACACCGTGTCGAGACGGTAACCGGTGGCATAGCCCCTCCGCCGGTGAAACCTTTCCAGGAATGCGTTGGGACGATGGGGCATCTTCTCGATGAGCAGGCGCCGATCGGCCGGGAAGTATGTGAGACGGCGCGGCGTGAGGAGATCGTTCCGGGTGATCACGATCGCTCCGTCCTTCCGGCGGGTCACGCCGTGGGCGCCGTCGAGGCCGACCGAGCTGGAGGATCTGTTGTGAGATCACCCTCAGCTCGGCGTTCTCCGGAAAGGAACCGTCGTAGACGAGCTCGCGCTCCGTCTCGAACGCCACCGGGCCCGGCCCGTATCTCGCGTTGAACATCGCCCGATGGTTCATCGCGAGGGTGCTGAGGGCGTACATCAGGATCCACGGGAAACAGGAACAGCGCGAGGTACATGTGCGTGCGCCGGACGAGCTTCGAGAACATGGGGACACTCTATCAGGCATCGATTGGTCGCGGATCACTCCGGGATTGTCCCGCCACTTGAGCCCCGGGGCCTCCAGCCGATACGCTAACGGCGTGGACGACCTCGCGGTGAGATGTGACGGACTCGAGAAGCGCTACGGCGACGTCGTCGCGGTGGCCGGGCTCTCGCTGCACGTGCGGCGCGGCGAGTGCTTCGGCCTGCTCGGTCCGAACGGCGCGGGCAAGACGACGACGATCGAGATTCTCGAGGGCCTGATCCCGCCCGACGCCGGCGAGGTGGAGGTCCTCGGGCTCCGCTGGCGCACGCACGAGCGGGCGATCCGGGAGCGGCTCGGCATTCATCTGCAGGAAACGCAGCTCAGCGAGAAGCTGACGGTCGAGGAAATGCTCCGCTTGTTCCGCTCGTTCTATCGCCGCGGCCGCCCGATCGGCGAGCTGCTGCAGATCGTCGAGCTCGAGAGCAAGCGCGGGAGCCGGGTCGGCGCGCTGTCGGGCGGCCAGAAGCAGCGGCTGTCGCTCGCGTGCGCGCTCGCCGGCAATCCGGACCTCCTGTTCCTCGACGAGCCGACCACGGGGCTCGACCCGCAGTCGCGGCGCCAGCTCTGGGAAGTGCTCGAGCGCTATCGCGCCGGCGGAGGCACCATTCTGCTGACCACGCACTACATGGACGAAGCGCAGACGCTCTGCGACCGCGTCGCCGTCGTCGATCACGGCAAGCTGATCGCGCTCGATACTCCCAAGGCGCTCATTGCGGCGCTCGCCGCCCCGAAGGTCGTGGTGCACCAGGGCACGCTCGAGGACGTCTTCATGTCGCTGACCGGACGGCACCTGCGCGATGAGTAAGGCGGACCGCGGCGGCGCACACCATCCGATCGTCGAGCTGACGCTGACCCGGCTGCGCGAGTTCGTCCGCGAGCCGGAGGCGCTGTTCTGGACCTTCGTCTTCCCGATCGTCATGTCGCTCGTGATGGCGATGGCGTTCCCGTCGCGCGGCGCGCGGCCGGTCCCGGTCGGGATTGCCGAGGGGAGACGCCGCGGCGTCCGTCCGCCAGGCGCTCGCGACGGCGCCCGGGCATCACCGTGCGTGGACGTTCCTCGAGGCGGCGAGCAGCGCGCCCTCCGCGAGGGGATCGTGCACGTGATCGTGGTCCCGACCAATCCGCCGACCTACCAGTTCGACGCCGCGCGCGTCGAAAGCCACACCGCCAGGCTGGTCGTGGACGATGCGCTGAAGCGGGCGGCCGGGCGGATGGACCCGTGGGTGGCGCGCGAGGAGCCGGTGGAGGTTCCGGGCTCGCGGTATATCGACTGGCTGATTCCCGGCATGGTCGCCATGGGGATCATGAGCAACGGCATGTGGGGCGTCGGGTTCTCGATCGTGCAGGCGCGCATGCGGAAGCTGCTCAAGCGCATGGTGTCGAGCCCGATGCGCAAGAGCGAGTACCTGCTGGCGCAGCTGCTGGCGCGGCTGATCTTCCTGGCGCCGGAGGTGGCCGTGCCGATCGTCTTCGGCGTGCTCGCGTTCGGGATGCCGGTCAACGGCAGCATCGGCGCGATCACCGTCGTGACGCTGATCGGCTCGCTGGCATTCGGCGCGCTCGGGTTGCTGATCGGCAGCCGGGCGCGGACGTTCGAGGCCGTCTCCGGTCTGATGAACATCGCCATGCTGCCGATGTGGCTCCTGAGCGGCGTGTTCTTCTCGTCGTCGAACTTTCCTCAGAGCGGTCCAGCCGGCGATTCAGGCGCTGCCGCTGACGGCGCTCGTCGACGCGCTTCGGGCCGTCGTGCTCGAGGGCGCGACGCTGCAGCGCCGTCCGCGCCGAGCTCCTGCTGCTCACGCTCTGGACGGTCGTGCCGTTCGCGATCGCGCTGCGGATCTTCAAGTGGCGGTAGCGGTAGCGTCCGGCGTTAGCCGGATCTTCAGTTCCGGTGGCATCCGGTCTGCAGACCGGCACCGACTCGAGTCCGGCTAAGCCGGACTCCACCGGGATCTAGCTCGCATACAGCGTCAGCCCGCCGTCGACGCGCAGCACCTGTCCGTGGATGAAGCGCGCGGCGGGCGTGCACAGGAACGCCACGGCGTGCGCCTGGTCGCGCGGCGCGCCGTAGCGGGCGAGCGTCCCCTCCTCGACGAGCATGCGCCGGGTCGATCGCGCGCGTGTTGCGAAAACGCGCCGTCGCGGTCGCGCCCGGGCTGACGCAGTTCACGCGGACGTTCCGGTTGCGCGTCTCGAACGCCAGGCACCGCGTGTAGTGGATGATGGCCGCCTTGATGGTCGAGTAGGCGACCTCGGGCGACGTGCCGAAGTGCCCGGCCGCCGACGCGATGTTCACGACGGCGCCGCTGCCGCGGGCCAGCATGCCCGGCACGACCGCCTGGCACATCAGCATCGTGCCGATGAGGTTGCGATCGAGCAGCGCCCGGATGTCCTCCAGCTTGATGTCGAGCGCGTTGTTCGGGTTCGGCTTGCCGCCGGCCGCCCCGATGTCGCCGCCGGCCGCGTTGACCAGGATCGTGATCGGGCCCAGCGTGGACTCGACCTCGCTGCGCCATCTCGAAGACGCGCGGCTTGTCGGCGATGTCCCCGAGGACGGCGCAGGTGCGGGCGCCGTGCCGGGCGAGATCGGCCTGCGACGCCGCCATGTCCGCAAACTCCCCGTACTCGGCCGGTGCGCTGTCGCTCCGATCGTGGATCGCGACGTCGGCGCCGAGCTCGGCCAGCCGCGCCGCCATCGCGTGGCCGAGGCCACGCCCGGATCCGGTGACGAGGGCGACATGTCCTTTCAGAGAGAAGTCGTTGTCTGTCATTGTCCGTTCTCGGTTCTTGGTTCTTGGTTCTGGTTCTCGTTCTTCGTTCTCGTTCGTTCCGTTCTTCGTTCTCGCGTTTCGTCTACAACCACCCCATGCCGCGCATGTTCTCGACGCTCCGGCCAATCTGCCCCATCTCGTAGGCCATTATCTCCGGCCCGGGCGCTCCGCGCTCCCAGGGCGTTCGGTAGTCGGCGCCGGCGTCGAGCTGATTGTGGCGCAAGCGGCCCAAGCGCGATCGCCGAGCTCGCTCGCCGCGCGCGGCGGATAGCCGATCCACCATTCGGGCGTGAACAGCCGGATGTGCCGCACTTCGAGGGCGCCCGGCTCGAGCGACGCGGTGAGCGACGGGCTATGCGTCCTCGAGGACCGCCGCGATGGCCCGGAACGGCACGCACCCGTCGCCAATCGCGCAGCGCACCAGCCGATAGCCCTCGTCCGGTGAACTGCGCGGTGTAGTCCTTGAGGTGCACGTGCCGGATGCGGTGGCCGGCGCGCCGCGCGAACGCGACCGGATCCTCGCCCACCGCGAACGGATTCCCGGTGTCCAGGACGATGCCCACGTGCTCGCCGGCCTCTTCGACGATCGCCACCAGCTCCTCGCTGCCGAAATCCTGATGGTTCTCGATCGCCAGGACCAGCCCCGCGTCGGCCGCGCGGGGCGCTTCCCGCTTCAGCGTCGCGCGGCCGTGTGCAACCATGTCCTTCCATCGCGGGCCCCATGCGGCTCGCGCGCCCTCGACGACCGGCGTCAGGTGCAGGCGGAGGATCGGCGCGCCGAGCGCGGTCGCGCAGCGGATGCCGTGCTCCAGCGTCTCGCCGGGTTGCTGCGCCAGCCAGAAGCTGCAAATCGGGATCAGGCCGGCCACCTTGTCGCGAAGGCGCGCCAGCTCGTCCGGCGCTCATCGGCGTCAGCCATCTCCAGTCCAGTTCGATGGACCTGACGCCGGCCTCGCGCACGACGTCGATGAACCCGTCGAGCCCGATCGGCCGGGGATTGGCGCGCGGCGTGCCCGCGCCCTGCAGACCGAGCGTGTAGGTCAAGCCGTATGGGTTCAAACCGACGCGAAACATGGAGCTCCCTGCACTGATAGACTTCCGAACGTCCGAACGTTCGAACGTTGAACGCCAGAACGTGAACGCAGAACGCAGAACGCAGAACGCAGAACTCGAAGCTAGAACGTTTTAGAACTTTATCCCGCATGACCGCCCCAGAGACGACGCCGCTGGTGTTCGCCGCGCGTGACATCACGAAGGTGTACCACATGGGCGAGGTGGACGTGCACGCGCTGCGGGGCGTGAGCCTCGACTTGTACGAATCGGAGTTCCTCGTCCTGCTCGGGCCATCGGGGAGCGGCAAGTCCACGCTGCTCAACATCCTGGGAGGCCTCGATGTGCCGACGGCCGGCACGGTCACCTACCGCGGGCAGAACCTCACCACCGCCGACGAGCGCGCCTTGACGATGTACCGCCGGAAGCACGTGGGGTTCGTGTTCCAGTTCTACAACCTGATCCCCAGCTTGACCGCCCGGGAAAACGTGGCGCTCGTCACCGACCTCGTCGAGCGTCCGATGGCGCCGGAGGAAGCGCTGCGGCTCGTGAACATGGGCGAGCGGCTCGATCACTTCCCGTCGCAGCTGTCGGGCGGCGAGCAGCAGCGGGTCGCGATCGCGCGGGCGGTGGCCAAGCGTCCCGACGTGCTGCTCTGCGACGAGCCGACCGGCGCGCTCGACATCGCCACCGGCATCCTCGTGCTCGAAGCCATCGATCAGGTGAACCGGGAGCTCGGCACGACCACCGCCGTCATCACGCACAATGCCGCGGTCGCGGCGATGGCCGATCGCGTCGTGGTGCTCTCGGACGGACGGATCGCCAGCGCGCGCCGGAACGAGCGCAAGGTCATGGCGTCGGAGCTGAGCTGGTGATCGCGCCGCTCGACCGGAAGCTGCTGCGCGATCTCTGGAGCCTGAAAGGGCAGGCGATCGCGATCAGCATGGTGATCGGCGCCGGCGTGGCGATGTTCATCATGTACCTGAGCACGTTCCACTCCCTGCGCCTGACTCAGGAAACCTACTACGAGCGGTACCGGTTCGCGCAGGTGTTCGCCGGCCTGACGCGCGCGCCGCTCAGCCTGCGGGAGCGCGCGGCCGAGATCCCGGGCGTGGCGCGCGCCGACGCGCGGGTCGTCGTCGACGTGACGCTCGACATCCCCGGCATGAGTGAGCCGGCGACCGGGCGCCTCATCGGCATCCCGGTCCCGCAGGCCCCGATGCTGAACGACCTCTTTCTCCGGCGCGGGCGGTTCCCGTCGGCCGGCCGGCCGGAAGAAGTGCTCGTCAGCGAAGGGTTCGCCCTGGCCCGCGGCATCGACCCCGGCCAACGCGTCGGCGCCATCATCAACGGCCGCCGCCGCGACCTGGAGATCGTCGGGATTGCCCTCTCGCCGGAGTACGTGTTCAACATCCGCCCGGGCGAGCTCATGCCCGACGACTCGCGCTTCGGCGTGTTCTGGATGGACGGGCGGAGCCTCGCGGCGGCGTTCAACATGGAGGGCGGCTTCAACAACCTGGCGCTGACGCTCCTGCCGGACGCGCGTCCACCGGACGTCATCGCGCGCCTCGATCGGGTGCTGGCGTCGTTTGGCGGCCTCGGCGCCATTCCCCGTGCGCTGCAGACGTCGCACTGGTTTCTCGACAACGAGCTGTCGCAGCTCCAGGGGGTCGGGCTCATCCTGCCGATCGTCTTCCTGGTCGTCGCGGCGTTCCTGCTGAACGTCGTGCTCACGCGGATCGTGTCGGTGCAGCGCGAGCAGATCGCCGCGTTGAAGGCGCTGGGCTACACGAACCTCGAGATCGCGTGGCACTACACCAAGCTGAGCCTCGTCATCGGCGCGGCGGGCGCGGTCATCGGCACGGCGGGAGGCTCGTGGCTCGGCTTCGGCATGACGTCGATCTACAACGACCTGTTCCGGTTCCCGACGCTGCGCTACCGGCTGCCGCCCGCGGTGGTCGCCGGCGGCATCGCGGTCAGCTTCGTGGCCGCGATCCTCGGCGCGCTCAACGCGGTCCGCATGGCGGCGGCCCTGCCGCCGGCCGAAGCGATGCGCCCGGAGGCGCCGGCGCGCTACCAACGGAGCTGGCTCGAGCGCGCCGGCCTCGCCCGCTGGCTGTCGGCGCCCGTCCGCATGATCCTGCGCAACGTCGGCCGCCATCCGATCCGCGCCGCGACCTCCGTCGTCGGCATCGCGGCGTCGGTGTCGATGCTCGTGCTGGGGACTTTTTTTCTCGACTCGATCGACGTCCTGATGGACCTGCAGTTCAACGTCATTCAGCGGCAGGACGTGACCGTGACGTTCGTGCTGCCGGCGTCCGGCCGCGCGCTGCACGAGATGCGGCGGCTCCCCGGCGTGATCTATGCCGAGCCGATGCGGGCCGTGCCGTCCCGGCTGCGGGCGTCCCAGCGATCGCGGATCGTCTCGATCAGCGGCCTCGTGGCCAACCCCGAGCTGAATCGGGTGATCGACGTCGAGGCCGGGGCCCTGCGGCTGCCGGCCGACGGCCTGGTCCTGTCTCTCAAGCTGGCCGAGGTCCTGGGTGTGGGGCGCGGCGATCTGGTGACCGTCGAAGTGCTCGACGGCCTCAGGCCCGTCAGGCAGATCCCCGTCGCCGGCATCGTCGAGGAATACATGGGCACGTCGGCGTACATGGAAATCGGCGCGCTGCGCCGGCTGGTGCGCGAGGGGGACACGCTGTCGGGCGCCTACCTGAAAGTGGATGCGGCGCACGTCGATTCGCTCTACCGCCGGCTGAAGGCGACGCCGGTCGTGGCGGGCGTGAGCCTCAAGCGCGCGGCGATCGAGAGCTTCGAGAAGACGCTCGCCGAGAGCTTCTACATCATGATCTTCTTCAACCTGCTCTTCTCGGGGGTCATCGCGTTCGGCGTCGTCTACAACGCGGCACGGGTCGCGCTGTCGGAGCGCAGCCGCGAGCTGGCCAGCCTGCGCGTGCTCGGCTTCACGCGGGGGGAGATCTCGTTCATCCTCCTCGGCGAGCTGGCCGTCGTGACGATCATGGCGATCCCGATCGGGTTGGTGTCCGGCTACATCTTCGCGGGCGCGCTGGTGACCGCCTTCAACACGGAGCTCTACCGGTTCCCGCTGTACATCAGCGTGCGGACCTACGCCTACGCGGCGAGCGCCGTGCTGGTCGCGGCGACGCTGTCAGGCCTCGCGGTCCGCCGCCGGCTGGATCACCTGGATCTCGTGGCCGTGTTGAAGACGAGGGAGTGATGATTCACGTGCGCCTGCGGCGAATGACACTCGTGGTTGTGAACGTCCGAGTAACTGTCACGCCCGGCTGCGCCTGATTTTCCAACACGGAGTTCACGGAGGACACGGAGGCTCTAATTTCACCCTCTCGAACGCACTCGAGTCGCGCGGAGCGCGGGCAGGTCAGGCGAGATCGCGGATGCAAACAGCCGGGAGAACCAGGGCTGCTTGCATCCGCGATCTCACCTGACCCGCAACGCCGGCCGCTGCAACATCCGGCCGGCGCTCGAGTGCGTTGCCGCCATGGACATCGGCATTCAGTGCTCTTGTTTGTTCGCGCTTGCTTCCAAATGAGCGATCCGTCGAAATACCAACTCGCAAGCCAACCGCTCGGTCCAGGAGACTCCGTGCACTCCTTGAACTCCGTGTTGGAAGAACAGCGAAGCCTGTTGGCAGCGAAGTCTGTTGACAGATTGGGAGTAAATGACGAAACGAGCAATACGCACCGTCGTGATCGTCGTCGTGGTCGGCGCGCTCCTGTTCTGGGCGTTCAGGCCGGCGCCCCGGCTGGCCGATTTCGCGGACGTGGCGCGCGGCGCGCTGCAGGTGACGGTCGAGGAGGAGGCGCGGACGCGCGTGCGCGACCGGTATGCCGTCTCGGCGCCGCTGCCCGGGCGCATGCGGCGCATCGAGCTGGAGCCGGGCGATCCGGTCGTGGCCGGCAAGACCGTGCTCGCGCTGTTCCAGCCGACCGATCCGGCGCTCCTCGACGACCGGACGCGCGCCGAGCTGGCCGCGCGCGTGAAGGCCGCCGACGCCGCGCTCGGCGGCGCGCGCGCCGACGTCGAGCGCATCAAGTCGGACCTCGCGTTCGCGCAGTCCGAGCTGAAGCGCGCGAAGGGGCTGGTCGAGGAGCGGGTGATTGCGCCGCGGGAGCTCGAGGCCGCCGAACGCCAGGCGCAATCGCTCGCCCGATCGCTGCAGTCGGCGGAGTTCTCCGTGCGCGCGGCAGAGTACCAGCTCGAGGTCGCCCGCGCGAGCCTGCTCCAGACGCGCGGCGGCAACGCCGGCGCCATCCCGCTGTACTCGCCCGTCAACGGCGTCGTGCTCCGCAGGCTCCACGAGAGCGAGGCGGTGGTGCCCATCGGGCAGCCGCTCCTCGAGGTCGGCGATCTCAGCGATCTCGAGATCGTCTCCGATCTCCTCTCGAGCGCCGCCGTCAAGGTCGAGGCCGGTCAGGCGGTGTCGATCGAGCAGTGGGGCGGCGATCGCGCGATCCGCGGGCGCGTCCGGCGCGTCGAGCCGTCAGGCTTCACCAAGATCTCCGCGCTCGGGGTCGAGGAGCAGCGCGTCAACGTGCTCGTCGATTTCGACGAGCCGCGCACCGTCTGGCAGCGCCTGGGCGACGGCTATCGCGTCGAGGTCCGGATCATCGTCTGGTCGGCTGCCGACGTGCTGAAGGTGCCGACGAGCAGCCTGTTCCGCCACGAGTCGGCGTGGGCGGTCTACGTGGTCGAGAACGGCGTGGCACACCGTCGTCTCGTCGAAGTCGGCCAGCGCAGCGGCCTCGAAGCGGAAATTCTCAAGGGCGTGACCGCCGGCGAGCGGATCATCGTCTATCCGAGCGATGCCATCCGGGACGGCGTGAAGGTCGCGCCGCGGTCGTGAATCAGCTTCCAGCTTCCAGCCTTCGCTCATGAATTCCCGCGAAGGCTGCCCGCCGTAGCCTTGGCGAAGGCGGGCCGCCCGGTCTGCGAACGAGCTACGGCTGGCAAGCCCGCTTCCCGCTTCCGGCGCCCGCTCACTCCGATCATTTCACGGGCCTGCCTTGCAATTTGTACAGGTCGCGAACTAGCATCCGCATCGTACTTCAGTGAGGCGGAGGCAGGCGACAGGAGGCAGGGCGATCGTTTCACGATCGACCTGAGAGTCGTGACTTCTGAGGACGATCTCAGCAGAGGAGGAGCCATGTCTGCGAGCGTCGCGCGTCAGTCGGTAGCAGTGATCTTCGGAGTGGCAGTGGTCGTCGGGGCGAGTCTGACACTTCGCGCGCAGGATGCCGCACGGGCGGCCATCGAGGCGGGCAACAAGAAATTCGTCGCGGCGTTCGCCAAGCAGGATGCCGCGGGCGTAGCGGCCGCGTACTCGCCAGACGCGAATGCGTTCCCGCCAAACGCGCCCATCATCAAAGGCCGCGCCGGCATTCAGAAGATGTGGCAGGACGTGATCGCCAGTGGCATCGCGAGCCTGTCGCTCGCGACGACCGAAGTGGAATCAGCCGGTAACATCGCGTACGAGTCGGGGACGTACGAGATGAAGACGAAGGACGGCAAAGTTGCCGACCGCGGCAAGTACTGCGTGGTCTGGAAGAAGGTCAATGGCCAGTGGATGCTCCATCGCGATATCTGGAGCACCGACATGCCGGCCGGGAAGTAGGAGGCAGGAGGCAGAGCGATCGTGGCATGATCGACCTGACTCCTGAATTCTGACTTCTCCTCCTACCGCAGCGGGACCGCGTTCTTCTTGATGTACTCCTCCACCGGCGAGCCCGAGCCTGGCAGGTTCGCCCCGGGTCCGACATAGTGGAACGCCTCGGCGTACTCGACGCCGTACTGCCTTCCGAGCTCGCGGTTGCGCGCGAGCACGAACTCCTTGATGTAGTTGCGATCGGCTGTCGCATCGTCGTCGCCGAGCAGCGGCAGCCGCAGCCCGCGCGTGGCCAGCTCCGCCCGCAGGCGCGATCCGTTTGTTCCCGCGGGTCCCTTGGCCACGTTGGCGCGATTGGCTTCGACCTTCTTGTCGATCACCTGGCTGATGTCGACCACGCGCGTGATCTCGGGCCGGCGCGCGAAGTAGTACCTGTCGGTCACGGCGTGCACGGTCAGTCCGGCGGCGAGCTGCTCGGGATAATCGTGCGCGCGACCGGCGATCCAGCAGCTGGCTTCGACCGCTCGGGCCGTCATGTGGTGGTCGGGATTCTCCTCGTCGTGCGCCCAAGGGTCCCAGGACACCACGGTGTCCACCTTCAGGAGGCGGATCAGGAAGATCAGCCGGCACATCAACTCGTTGAAGGCGACGCCGCCCATGTAGTGGTTGCTGTAGTTGAGGTCGAAGTTACCCTTGAGCCCGAGGATCGACACGAGCTTGGCGTTGTCCCGCTCGTTGCCGAGCACGTGCTCGCCGATGGTGCCTGGCGTTCCGAGTCCGGGCGCGTCGCCCATGTCGTCGTTGGTCGCGCGGACCAGATAGCCGGTGTAGCCGTCCTGAATGAGCTTGGCGACGGTTCCCGCCGCAAAGAGCGGAATGTCGTCGGAGTGTGCCTGCACGGCGAGCAGCACCTTGCCCTTGTGGAGCGGCTCTGCCGCCGGACGCTCGAAGACGACGCCGCCGGACGGTTGGGGCGCCTGCGATCCTGCGAGCCGCGCCGCGGCGGGGCCCACAACCATGTTGGTGAAGAAGTCGCGTCGCAACATGCGGCGGATTATACGCCCGAGCCCGGGGCCCCGCCGCGCGTCCTGTGCGCGGTGGGGTGGAAGAGGTAAGCTTCTCCCGGAAGACGAAGATACGGCCATGAGGATTACTGAGATCAGGAGCGCCGGGCTGCGAGGCGCCACGCCGGAAGGCGGATGGAGCACCGAGCTCCGGCCGGACGACTGCGTCCACACGCTGATCGCGATTCACACCGATGCGGGTTTGACCGGGCTGGGCAGCGTCTTTGCCAACGACGCGCTGGTGCGAGGAGCTCTGCAGGTGCTCGAGCCGCTCTATCGCGGGGAAACCGCCCTGGAACCCGAGCGATTGAGCGAAAAACTTCACCAGCACACTTTCTGGCAGGGACGCGGCGGCTCGATTACGCACACCATCAGTGGCATCGACATCGCGCTGTGGGATTTGCTCGGGCAGGCGACCGGCCAGCCGGTCGGGCGCCTGCTCGGCGGACGCCATCGTTCCCGGGTGCGCCCCTACGCATCGCTCCTGATGCAGGAGCCGGCCGCGCTCGCCGATCATCTCGCGGCCATCAAGGCGCAGGGGTTCAGCGCCTTCAAGATCGGTTGGGGACCTTCGGCCGGAAGAGTGCCGCTCTCGACGAAGCCATCGTGAAGGCGGCCCGAAGTGCGGTTGGCGCTGATGCCTTGCTGATGGTCGATGCGGGCGCGAGCGATGCATTCTGGCCGCAGGGTTATAAGTGGGCGCTGCGCACGGCCGACATGTTGGCCAACCATGGCGTCCATTGGTTCGAGGAGCCACTGACCCCTGATGCGCTGGCTGACTACATCCACCTTCGTCAGCGCGCGCCCTTGCCGATCGCAGGCGGCGAGGTCCTGACCCGCCGGCAGTCCTTTCAGCCCTGGCTTCAGGGAGGCGCGTTCGACATCGTGCAACCCGACGTCACCAAAGTGGGCGGCATCAGCGAGGAGCGCCGGATTGCCTGGATGGCGCAGGAAAACGGCATTCGGTTCATCCCCCACGGATGGAATACGGCCGTCGGTCTCGCCGCCGACCTGCAATTGGCGTCGGCATTTCGAGACACCGACCTGGTGGAGTACCTGACGGGATCTCCGTTCATCGACGCCATCGCTGTCGGCGGCTGGCGCCTGGATGCCGAAGGCATGCTCCCCATTCCGACCACACCCGGCCTCGGTTTGCGCCTCGATCCGGACGAAGTCGCAAAATACACAGGAGGCGAACGCCTCCTCGAAGCCGAACGCTGACTATTGATGCCCGCTCAGCGATTCGGATCGGGATCGGGATCTGGAACGGACTAGGATTCATCGCACCACTCTGAACGCGAACAGCGTTTCGGCGCGTTCGCCGTCCCGGGTGGCCTCGATCGACAGGAAGTACTCGCCGCGCGCGATCGAGAACAGCGGCAGGTCGATCTGTGTAGCCGCTGCGCTCGGGGTCGGCGGCCACCGGCAGGTCGACGAGCTTCACTCCCGCGCGGCTCATCAGCGTGGCGGAGACGCGCCCGTTCTCGAGCGGGCGGTACGTCGCGAACCGCACCACCAGCCGATCCGTGCGATCGAAGTCCCGGCCCGCGTGCACGGGGTACTGCGCCGACGTCACCGCGCGCATGTCGGCGGCGTTCCGCACGCGGTAGACCACGGGCGTCGTCAGGCCGAGCGCCGGCGAGGTCGATTCCGGCACCACGACGACCCGCGTGCTGCGATCGATCACTTCACGATCCGGGCCGCGAACGGTGAAGTTCAGCCGCAGCGATCCGGGCGGCGCCTCGAACGCCGTTCCGGCCTGATCGACCCGGCCCTCGAAGATCTGGCCGGAGGCCGATGAGGCGGTGACGGACACCTCCGCGGGCGCCGCCAGGGTCGTGCCGGCGGTTTCGCGCGGCGTCCACGCGACGGTTATCCGCGCCCGGCCGTCGGCGAGCGGCGTCGTGCCGGTCCAGATCTCGACGGCGTTCGGCGCGGTCAGGGGTGACAGCTTCGCCAGCGCCTGTTCGAGCGCCGGGGGCAGTCTGGCGGTATCCGTCACGGATTTCGCCCGTGCCACGTCGGCGGCGCGCGGAGCCCAGTAGCCGTTGCGCGAGCGGACCTCGAGCCCCGGCTTCTTCACGCGCACCTTGATCTCGTGAAACTTCCCGTCCATGGGCGTCCCCGACATGGCATACCCGAGCAGGTAGAAGGCGCTCGCCTGCTTCACCACACGATTGAACGCCGTCGGAATGTCGTTGCTGCCGAGCAATTCGCCCCCCGTTCCGGACGCGATGCTCTCCAGGAACATCGACGTGCGCCCCTCGACGCGCAGGCCGCGAGGATCGATGACGTAGATCGCCGTGTTGCTGTCGTTGGCGGCATTGATCAGGTCGGTCAGCCGGTCCGGCGGGGCAGGTCCCAGCGCCTTCGCTGACGACGACCAGCGACTTGCGCCCTTCGCGCAGCGTGGCGAGGTGCACCGCGCCCGCCTTGATGGCCGACACGCTGACCTCGGAGCGGATGCGCTCGATGTTGCGCATGTTCATGATGTGCGCATCCTCGATGCCGCTGCGCGGCGGATAGTACACGCCTCGCCGGCCGACGAGCTTGCGGACCTGCTCGGCCAGGTCCCGCCGGTCGCGCGTGAAGCGGATGGCCTGGATCGTCAGCAGCGGATCCATGATGGCGACGAGATCGGTCGCGCCGAACGCGTTGAGGACGATGCGCGTGAGATCCTCGCGCGCGCGAAGCGCGCTGACGAACGGGCTGATGTGGTACTCGTCCCAGAAAATCAGGAAGACGCGCACGTCGTCACGCGCCGCTTCCGCCGCGGCGTGTCCCGGGTGGCGGATCTCCAGCGACACGTCGTCGTCGGGCGCAGCCCCGGTCGCTTCGACCAGCTTGAAGGACGTGACCTCCTGAGGCTGGCCGTTGTCCCGCACCTCGAAGTCGGCCGCCGTCAGCGAGGTGACGGGATTCCCGCGGCGATCGATGACCGTGACGTCGACGCGAACGAGATCCGTGCCGGCGCGGAAGGTTGGCGGCCGTTGCTGAGGCGGATCCTGCAGGCTCGACCGCAACGTCACGGAGAAGGCCGCGACAAGGGCCGCGATCGGGGCGAGGCGATGCAGCCAGGACCGGGGAGGAAGCAACATGGAGCCAGGATCAGTATAGCTGCTGGTCTCCGGTCTCCGGGTCTCAGGTCTGGTCTTGTCTCGGTCTCGTCTCGGTCTCCTGTCTCCTGTCCTGTCTCCTGGCCTCCTGCCTCCTGACCTGGTTGGCCGTGCTCGAATCGCGAATAGAATCAGTCGGGTGAACGAAGAGCCGATCCTCGAGTTGGTGGATGCGACAGTCGTCAAGGACGATCGGCGCGTGCTCCATGGACTGGGGCTGACGATACACGCAGGGGAGCACACCGCTATTCTGGGTCCGAACGGCGCAGGGAAGTCGGTCCTCGTCAGCCTGCTGACGCACGAGGCGCGACCGCTCGAGCCGGCCAACGGCACGCCGCCCGTGCGGGTGTTCGGGACCAGCCGGTGGTGCGTCGCCGACTTGCAGGCGCAGCTGGCGATCGTGTCGGCCGATCTCCACCAACGGTTCGTCGAGGGCAACAACGAGGGGCGCATCACCGCCGAGGCCGCGGTCTTGTCGGCGTTCCTCGTGTCCCGGGGTATCCTGCGATACGGAACGATCACGGACGAGATGCGCCGCCGCGCGGCAGAGGCGCTCGACACGGTGGGCGCTGCACACCTGGCGTCCCGCACGCTGAACCGGATGTCGAGCGGCGAAGCCCGCCGCGTCATGCTCGCCCGGGCGCTGGTGATCGCTCCGCGCGTCCTCGTGCTCGACGAGCCCACGACGGGCCTCGACCTGGTCGCGCGCCATCTCTTCATGGACCGCGTGCGGCGCATCGTCCGCAACGGCGCGACGCTGGTGCTCGTCACCCATCACATCGAGGAAATCATCCCGGAAATCGCGCGTGTGATCCTGTTGCGCGACGGCCGCATCGTCGCTGACGGGCCGACGGCGTCGGTGCTGACCGCCGCGCGGCTGAGCGACTTGTTCGGCACGCCGATTGCGCACGAGATTGCGGACGGCTATCACTACGCGAGACCGGCCGGACCGTTGCGCCCTGACCGGTGCCGGGCACGCCACGGCTGTTTTGAACGCGTTCAACATCGCGCTTGACAACCGGGCGGGCGGGGCGCATCCTAGTTGAACGTGTTCAAGTTGAACGCGTTCAACACAGGGAGCTGCCCATGTACGTCCTCCACACCTACATCGCCTATCTCGCGCTCTCGATCGCCGTCACCGTCTGGGTCGCGCGCACGCTCCACCACAACGGCCGCGCCTTCCTCGTCGAGGCGTTTCACGGCCAGGAGGCCCTGGCCGATTCGGTCAACCACCTGCTCGTCGTCGGCTTCTACCTGATCAACCTCGGCTGGATCGTGATGACGCTGCGCACCCGGCAGGAGCTCGAGACGGGCCGCGCCGCCATCGAGCTCCTCAGCGATAAGGTCGGCACGGTGCTGTTCGTGCTGGGGCTGATGCACTTCTTCAATCTGTTCCTGTTCAGCCGCTTCCGCCGCCGCGCCCTCGATCGCATGCCCGGCGCGCCGCCGCCCATCGCCGCCCACCGGGTTCTTCACGCCGCAGGAGCAGGCGCGGTGACCAGGCTCACCGTCTACTACGACGCGCGCTGCGGGCTCTGCTGCGCCGTGCGCACCTGGCTGGCCCGCCAGCCGCAGCTGATGCCCCTCGAGTGCCGCCCGAAAAAGCAGTACGACGACGACGAGCTCGTCGTCGTCGCGGATTCGGGGGAGGTGTGGTCCGGCGACAGCGCCTGGCTCATGGTGCTCTGGGCGCTGGCGGACTACCGCCAGTGGTCCTATCGCCTGGCGAGCCCGATGCTGTTGCCGACCGCGCGGACGTTGTTCGCGAAGCTGTCCGAGTACCGCGGATCGTTGTCGTGCGGCTGGGGCTGACGCCAGATGCGAAATAAAGCGACGGCCACCAAAGGCACGCGCGAGAAGATCCTCGAGGCCGCGCTGGAGCTGTTCCGCGAGCGCGGCTTCGCCGAGGCCACCATGCGCGACATCGCCGCCCGGGCGGGCGTCGCCTCGCGGCCTCGCCTACTACTACTTCGCGTCCAAGGACGCCATCGTCCTGGCGTTCTATCAGCGCGCCAAGGACGACCTCGCGGCGCTGCTCGACGGCGCGCAGACCGGCGGCAACCTGGCGGTCGCGGCTGCAGGCGATCGTCGAGACCAAGTTCAGCTACTTCAAGCCGGACCGCCGGTTCCTCGGCGCCCTGATGGCGCATGCCGCGGACCCGGCCAGCCCGCTCTCGCCGTTCGGCGAGCCGTCACGCGCGATCCGCGAATTCGATTTCGCGCAGTTCGATCGCGCGCTCGCGGAGACGAAGACGTCGGTGCCGAAGGACCTGGCGCCGCACATCGGCAAGATTCTCTGGTTCTATCAGATGGGGCTGCTGCTGTTCTGGATCTACGACCGGTCGCCGGAGCAGCGGCTCTCGCGGGAGCTGCTCGAGAAGAGCCTCAAGGTGGTCGTGATGCTGCTCAAGCTGTCGAATCTGCCGCTGCTGAAGCCCGCGCGCAAGAGCGTGCTGAACATCATCGGCATCCTGGAGAGTTGAGGGTGAAACAGAAGATTGTTGCCGGTCAACGCGTGGCTGGTCCGAATCACTAATCGCGAATCCTGAATCCTGAATCCGGGCTCAGATTCAGGATTCGAGGATTCACGATTAGTGATTCGGGACTAGCCGCCGGCGCCACGCGACCGCGGTACCGATTCAGCAGATACAGTCCTTACGCCACCAGCGGCGCGCCGAAGTGCTGCTGGACGACCAGCGTGACCGCGCCGCGCAGCCGCGGCTGGGTGGCGGGGACGGTCGGCACGATCCGTGTGGCGGCGTGCGGCAGCGTCCGCTTCTTCACGACGTCCTCGAGCACGGGACCGAGGCGATCCCAGGCGGCCGTCACTTCCCCGATGACCATGATCACTTCGGGCGCCAGGCCCGAAATCAGCCCGGCGATCCCTATCCCCAGGAATCGCGCCATGCGCTCGAGCGCCTCGACCGCACGCGCGTCCCCCGAGTCGGCCAGTCGAAGCAGATCCTGGAACTGCATCGCCGTCCGCCCGCCCGCCGCCGGCGCGCCGCGGCCGTCGCCGAGGTAGTAATCCACCGCCGCGGAGTTCGACGCGTACCGTTCCCAGCATCCGCGGTTGCCGCACGGGCACGGCGGGCCGTTCTCGTCGACGCTGACGTGCCCGAACTCGCCGGCCATCGCGTCTCCGCCGTGGACGAGCTGACCGTTCAACAGCAGCCCGACGCCGATGCCCTCCGAGACGGTGACCGCGACCAGGTGACGGAGGTGCTCGGGATGCATCCCGAACCACAGCTCCGCGAGCGCGCACGCGTTCGCCGCGTTCTCCAGGACGACCGGGAGCCCGATCTCCGCTTCGATCATCCGTTTCAGTTCCACCTGGCCCCAGCCAAGATTCGGGGCAAAGACCAGCCGGCCCGATCGGTCCGCGCGCCCCGGCACGCTCACGCCCATGCCCTCGCACACCATCCGCGGATGGCTGCTCCGGAACAGGGTCACCGTCCGCGCGAGCTGTCGAATGAACACCTCCGGATCCTTCGGCGTGGGCCAGGAGGTCTGCTCGACGAAGCGCGCATCGACGCCGGCGAGGCCGACGGTCGTGATCGCCGGACGCAGATCGACGGCCAGGATCCCGGCGCGTCCCACATTGAGGTGGAGGAACCGCGGCCGGCGGCCGCGCAGGGCCTGGCCGATGGCCCCTTCGGTGACCCAGCCTTCGTCGATGAGCTGATCGATGATGGCCGAGACGGTGCTGCGCTGCAGCCCCGAGCACCGGGCCAGATCCGCCCGGGACATGGGTTCGTTCCGCCGGATGAAATTGAGCGCGATCCGGCGGTTGATCTGCCGCGCCGTCTCGCTCGTCGCGAGCTGGAAGTTCGTCAGATCGATTTTGCGCATGCTAAGTGCTGAGCACTAAGTAGGGACTCGGGGCCCGGGGTCTGTGGCGGCGTGAACTATATGGCCGCCCCGCGGACCTGTCAACGCGGCCCCCGGGGCTACCGCTTCATCCCCATGCCGAACTGGTCGCCGTTCCTGATCGGCTTCTCGCCCTCGAAGACGACTTCGAGCAGCTTCTCGCTGCCGATCTGCCGGCGCGGCATCGTCCTCGAGCGCCACGATCATTTTCTTGGTGCGGGTCTCGAACACCTCGCCGGTGGACGGGTAGGCGTGCCGGCCGTCGATGCTGAAGGTGACCCAGCCGGGTTGATCGCGGACCGGGAGCGTGACCGTCTGCTTGGGGGGCATGACGGTGTTGTCGAAGACGTGCACCGCGTTGTTGGCGCCGTCGCACAACCACAGTTCCCTTTCGTCCGGCGTCAGGCCGATGCCGTGGCTGGGACACCCGTGACGCTTCACGGGGCCCTGCTCGTAGCCCTGGACCTCGACGCGGTGCAGCTTCTTGCCGGTCGTGAGATCGCCGATCTCGAAACCGAGCAGCCCGTTGACGTTGACGTAGCACAGCGTCTGGGCGCCGTTCACCGTGAAGGGGCGGATCGGCGCCGAGAAGGGACCCACGGTCTTGACGACCTTGTGAGTCTTCGTGTCGGCGATCGACAACAACGGCGAGCGCAGGCCCGCGAGGTAGACGCGGTCGCCGCGGCGGGAGTAGACCGTGTTGTGGGCGCCCGAATTCGTCACCACTTTCGTGATGACGTCGCCGCTCATCGCGTCGACGACGTTCCAGTGCGGGCCTTCCAGCGAGGGGACATACAGGATCTGTCCGTCCGGCGAGATGGCCAGGCGGTCGCAGCCGCCCTCGAGCTCCTTGCTCCACACCATCTTCTCGGTGAGGAGATCGATGCAGCCGAGTGCGCTTGATCGTGCTGACGTAGAGCCTTCCCGTCCTGGCGCTGGCGGCCACGCCCTTGACGTTCTCCGGCTGCTGCCCCTCGGGAACGTCCCACGTGGGAATGCGCTTGACGAACGTGTAGCCGCGGTCGATGTCGTACACCAGCACGCCGACGCCGCCGTACTCGACGTAGTTGCGGATGCCCGGCACGGCGATGTAGAGCAGGCGCCGTTCTGCGGCGAACGCGGTGAGCTTCGCGAGCGGCAGCACGACCGCCGCCGCTCCAGTGGCGAGAAATTCTCTTCGGAGCATGTCAACCTGTCCTTTTCTTGTTGCTCGCGGCGGCTCCATCCGGCACGCAGTGGACGCTGGTCGACGTCGAAGCTGTCGCGCGCCTCGCGCGCCGGCTGGTCAGGCCGCGGCAAGACGCGGCCGCCTGGCGAAGAGGCCGTGCAGGATGCGGTCGAGCCCGGCGAAGCGGCCGCTGCCCGTGACCAGGATGACGACGAGCGCGCATACTTCCACGAGGTTCTTGTTCACGATCAAGTAGCTGCCCTCGGTGGGGATCGAGTAGAAGTAGCCCACGAAGGGCGGGTTGCACAGGTAGAACAGGAGGACCAAGCCGATCCCGGCGAGGCTCGCCAGCCGCGTGAACAGGCCCAGGATCAGGAAGGCCCCGACCAGCGTGAGCCCCCACATCGTGATGAGGTCGGCGTTGGCGAGCAGGTTCGGCTGGTTGGCCAGCCCCCTGAACAGGTCGGCAAACGGGCCGCGCGCCTGCTTCAGGTAGCCCGCAGCCGACCACGAGGGCGCCGTCAGCTTGGCGAGGCCCTCGTAGAGGAAGTGCCACCCGACGAAGACCCGCAGCACCGTGATCGCGATCATCGGCGCGCGGGGGAGCTTGGTCTCTTCCATGGGTCGGTCTCGCTCGTCTAGATCTTGAAGTCCTCGGCCTTGAACGACAGCCGGCCCCCCGCCTCGATCGCCTCGTTGACCTTGAGGACGGCAACCGCCGTCTCGTACGCGACCTCGGCCGGGCAATTGAGCTTGGCCTTGCCGCGCACGGCGTCGAAGAAGTTCTGCAGATGCGGCTGGTGGTAGGGGTCGCGCAGCGCGACCGGCACGGTGTGCCGATCGGGCGCCACCGACTCGCGCACGTCCGCGATCGCGCCGGTGTCGCTCTTCTCCTTGACCTCCTGGATCTGCGGCGCGCTGACGTAGCGCTTCTGGATCCACTCGTCCCAGGCGGGCGCGTTCGGGTCGCGATAGAGCGAGCCCGGGTTGTTCACCTCCGACTCGGAGATGAGGAGCGTCCCCTGATCGCCCATGAAGTTCTCGAAGTAGCCCTGGCTGCCGTTGGTCGTCTGCGTCTGGTAGTACGCCTTCGCCGGCCCGAGCGGGGTGTCGTAGTCGTAGACGGCCATCACGGTGTCGTACCACTCGTGCGTCTTCGGGTCGTAATAGAGCTGGCCGCCGCTGGCCATCACGTGCGAGGGGTTCGCGCCGAGGAACCAGCTGTAGATGTCGATCTGGTGCGAGCCGAGGTCCACGATCGGCCCACCGCCCTTGCCCTTGTACCAGCGCCAGTTGCGGAACTGGTGCATGTCCTTGAAGCCGTACTGCGTCAGCTGCGCTTCCGGGATGACGTAGCGATCCGGGGCCCCGAGGTCGGGCGTCACGCCGCGGTTCCATTGCCCGTAGACGGTCACGATGCGGCCGAGCAGCTTCGCTTCCGTCAGCAGCTTCTCGTAGCAGTGGATGTAGCGCGGGTTCGAGCGGCGCTGGTGGCCGATCTGGAGGAGCTTGCCGGTCTCGCGGGCCGCCAGCACCATGCTGCGCGCGCCCTCGAGCGTGTTCGACATCTCCTTCTCGCAGTAGACCTGCTTGCCGGCCTTGAGGCAGTCGATCGTGTGCTGCGCGTGCCAGAAGTCGGGAGAGGCGATGATGACCGCGTCGAGCGCCTTCTCCTTGTCGAGCATCTCGCGGTAGTCCTCGTAGCCGTTCACCTCGTGCTTGAACCGCTTGAGGGTGTTGACGACCCGCTTCTGGTTGTATTCCGTCCAGATGTCACAGACCGCGCGGAAGCGCAGGCCCGGAATGCGGAGCATCGCCTCGGTCAGCACCTGGCCCTGCGCCCCGGCGCCGATGAGCGCGACGTTGATCTCCTGCAGGTCGGCCGGGGCCACCGGCGGCGCGGCGGCCGCCTCCACCCTCGCCTGCTGGTGCTGGCGCTGCGCGTTCCACGCGTAGCCGAAGAGCCCCAGCGCCGGGACCGTCGACAGCCCCTTGAGCAGCTCGCGTCGATCGAGCTTCGCAGGTCCCCTGGCTGCGGCCTGCGTCTTCCCCTTGTCCTTCTCGTCTTCGCCAGCCATCACTCGTCTCCTGTGGATCGGCCGAAGTATACCCGGGCTCTCATCCCCGACCCGAGGTGCCTGCGTTGGAACCGCCGAAGTGGAGCAGCTCCGTCTCGCCCGGCTGCCCCTCGGCCGACTCCGGCAGGACCCAGGCCTCCAGCCCGGGACTGCGCCCGCAGAGGGACGCGATCTCCTCCGCGCTGAGCAGCATGAAGGCGGTCGTCAACGCGTCGGCCACGGCGCCAGGCGCGAGTCGCGGCGCCTCATCGGCAGGCGCCCGGACCCCGGCCGTCGCCGGCCGCGGCAACGCGACCCATGCCGCGAGCCGCCCGCGGACGGGTTCGCCCGTGCGCGGGTCCACGATGTGGTCGGTCTTGCGCACGCCGGAAGCCGACAGCGCCGTCTGGCGCATCGAGAGACGTGCGAGCACCCGTGACGGCGCCCCGGGGTCGCTCAGCGTCAGCGGCCAGCCGTCGCGGCCCGCGGGCGCCTCGAGGGCGAGGACGGAGCTGAAGCCCCCGTGGACGAGCGCGCGCTCGAGCCCCCACTCCTCGAGCAGTTCCGCCATCAGGTCCACCGCGTAGCCCTTGCCGATGCCGCCGAGATCGACCTGCACCCCGTCGGCCGTCGCGCGAACCTGGAAATCATCGGCGTCCAACTCGAGCGACGGCAGCCCGGTGCCGATCGAGATGTCGAAGGCGCCGCCCGTCAGGTCGAAGAGATGGCGCGCGATCACGAGACACTCCAGCGTCGACGGACCGACCGGTGTGCTTTCGCCCGCCGCCAGGTGGTTGATCCGCGTGATGTCGCTGTTGGATCGGAAGCGGCTCAACTCGCGCTCGAGGCGGTCCGCGAGATCGAAGGCGGCCTGTGCCGCCTGCGCCGCGTACTGTTCATCGGGGTGCACGGCATACACCTCGAAGACGGTCGCCATCGCCTCGTGCGAGTACCGCCGCACGTCGCGCAGCTGGCGCGGTCCCTCGATCCCGAGACCGCCGTCGACGTCCGGCCCATCGGCACGCATGAGAAAGTCGGACCGGGGCGCTGCCGCCAGCGCCCCGCTTCTTCCAATGGAGCGGCCTTACAGCGACCAGCCCGGACGGTAGTGGTGCCGGATGTACTGGTCGGCCGCCGGAACGTTGGTGACCTTCATGTTCACCGAGTCCCAGAGCAGCCGCTGGCCGGGGTAGCGCAAGGCCACGTTGCCGAGCAGCACCGATTCGGTGAACGGCCCGGCGTAGTCGAAGTGCGAGACCGCCTGGCCCTTGGTCCTGATCGCGTCGAGCCAGTTCTTCTCGTGCCCGGCTCGTCCTTCGGGCACGCGAGGCAGAGTCCTCGGCGGGCGCTGGAAGGCCTGCATGGCCGTCTCCGGGATGAGGCGCGGGCTCTCGGAGTAGGTCTCGCACCACATCTTGCCCTTGTCGCCGACGAAGATCGTGCCCGACTCCGGCAGCTTCCGCTCCGGCTCGAGATCCACGGGCAGCTCGGGGAGCAGGCCGCCGTCGTACCAGTGCAGGTTCACCGGCGCCAGGTTGCCGCGCGCCGGGAACGACAGGTGGATGATCGAGGACGGCGGATAGCTGTCGTTGTACTCGACGCGCTGGCCGAACCCACGCTGTCCGGGCGCCGGGGGCAGGAAGTTGTAGCCCAGCGACGCGATGACGCTGGTCGGCGCGCCCAGCTTCAGGATCGTCGACGCCGCGTCCATGACGTGACAGGCCATGTCGCCCATCGCGCCGGCGCCGAAGTCCTGCCACGCGCGCCAGCCGAACGGATGGTACGTCTTGTGGAACGGGCGCATCGGCGCGGGGCCGATCCACAGATCCCAGTCCAGGCCGTCGGGCACCGCCTGGCGTCTCGGCCGGCCGGGGCATGCCCTGCGGCCAGATCGGACGGTTGGTCCAGCAGTGCACCTCGCGCACCTGGCCGATCGCGCCGGCGTCGAGCCATTCCTGCATCAGGCGCAGGCCCTCTTCCGAGTGACCCTGGTTGCCCATCTGGGTGACGACCTTGTACTTCCGCGCCGCTTCCGTGAGCGCCCGGGCCTCGCTGATCGTCCGCGTCAGCGGCTTCTGCACGTAGACGTGCTTGCCCAGCTGCATCGCGGCCATGGCGATCACGGCGTGCGTGTGATCGGGTGTGGCGACGAGCACCGCGTCGATGTTTTTCTGCTTCTCCAGCATGACGCGGAAGTCCTTGTATTGCACGGCCTTGGGATTGTTCTTGAGCGTCCCGCGCCGCTCCAGGGCCTCCTTGGCGGCCGCGCTCTCGTCGCAGTCGCACAGCGCGACGATGTTGTCGCTCTTCGCCATGTTGATCAGATTCGACGTGCCCATGCCGTGCACATAGCCGACGACGCCGATGTTGACGGTGTCGCTGGGCGCCTGGAACCCGGCGCCGCCGAGCACGTGACGCGGCACGATCGTGATCCCGGCGGCGGTGGCGGCGGTGCCCATGAATTGGCGGCGTGACACCTGGGTGGATTCCTTCTTGTCCTTGCTCATCGTGTGCTCTCCTTCGCCGGGCCGACCTCGCGGGGCGGCTGAATGGTCACCGGGACGTGCGGGACCTGGCCTCGAGTGCTCCGGCCACGTCCTTCGGGTTGACGGTGCGCGACCCGCTCGCGCCAAATGTATCCGACCTCGACCGCCGCGGACACGAAATCATACCAGCGCAGCTTCGACCCGGGCTTGTCGTGCCACGTCGGCAGAACCAGCTCGTAGAGGCGATCGCGGCGCGCAGGCTCGCCGGCAGCGACCGGCAGCCGCAAGTACCGGGCGATCAGCTCGACGTCGAAGATCCATGCGCTGCGGAAGGGTGTGTCGAACAGCGTGGCCGTCGCCGCGTTCGCGCGCAGGATCTTGGCGCCGCACTGCGTGTCGTACACCGGCAGGTCGAGGGCGTTGGACACCGCGGTGGCGAAGACCCGTCCGAAATAGTGGCGCGTGGCCTTCCGCTTGATGTCGCGGCCCAGCAGCAGCACCCGCGAGCCCAGGACGAACTCGACGGCCGGACGGTCGCGGAGCACGGCCAGGAAGTCGTCAACCGCCCCGAGCGGCGTCGCGAGATCGGCGTCGAAGAACCCGACGAGCGCGGCGCGCTGTCCCAGCCCCGCGAGGATGCCGGCACGCACCGCCTCGGCCTTGCCGAGGTTCCGCGACTGTCGCAGGATGGTCACCGCCGCAGGTGCCGCCTCGCGGATGCGCTCGAGGATCTCCCCGGTGCCGTCGGAACTGCCATCGTCCACCAGCACGAGCTGCACGCCCGGGTGCGTCGCGACGAACTGCAGGAACGCGTCGGGGTCGAGACGAGACGCCTCGTTGTAGCAGGGAACGACCAGGGCCAGTTCGGGCGGCGTCATCGCACGCTCGCCGAACGCCACAGTGCCACAGTGGGTGTGCGTTCGCAATGCCAGGTGGCCGGCAGCCCGGCGTCTCCGCACGCGGGCGCCAACCTGCCGAGGGCCGCCCGGGCCAGGAAGCGCTCCCACAGCCCACGCTCGATGTAGAGCGCCAGGAGCACCTCGGGCCTGAGGCCGAAGAACTCCGACACGTAGCGATCGCCAAGGGCGCTGTCGAGAACGGCGGTGTGGTCCATCGAGGCGACGACGACCGGCGCCTGCAGGGCCAGGGCGTCGCCCGGCGCGATCCAGTAGCCGACGTGGGGCATCGTCCGGAGATACCACGGAAGCGGCCACTGCTCGTGCGGCGGTGCGATGACCGACACCTGCATGCGCGCCCCGTCGGGATGCGCGGCGGCCAGCTGGCGGATGCGCGTCGCCATGCGGACGGCGTCGGGGACGGTGTGCGCGTAGACGTAGGGATTGCGCGGGTCCGACGCGTAGGTCACCGACGCGCGCCACGCCTGCCATCCGAGCTGGCCGGACGCGATCACGAGCGCTGCCGCCAGCGCGCCACGAACCGCGCGGGACGCGGTCGCGTGAATGAGCGTCGAGAACCCGATGCCGGCAAGCACAATCGCGCCGACGTAGAACGGCAGCAGGTTCCAGGGAGTCTTGTACGGGATGGCCGAGAAGATCGCCGCGGTGATGGCGACGTTGCAGGTGAGATACCGCGCCCAGAAGGCGGGTTCGGGGCGCAGACCCTTCGACGGTGCCCGGGGCAGGGCCCACGCCGACAGCGCACCGATGATCGCCAGCACGAGGACCAGCCCCTCGCTCCACCTCAGGCCCCCCGACGAGGAGTACGTGAGAAGTCCCAGGTAGTAGTGCCACGGGTGCGCGTGGTCCGGCAGGGTCGATGCCGCGGTCGAGATACGTGCCGGCTGCCCGGAACGGCTCGAGGACGCCGCCGGGGTTGGCGAGAAACGACGAGTAGAAGAGCGAGGCGATCGCCGCTGCCGCCGCCAGGCTGACGATGGCCGCCCTCCGCCATCGTCCGCCGGCCAGCGGCGCGTCAGGCCGGTCAGGTCCCAGCGACCACCAGGCGATCGCGCAGGCCACGAGCGCGGCGGGCAGCACGATGGCCGACGTTTCCTTGGTGGCGACGGCCAGGCCTGCCGCGACGCCCGACAGTGTCCACCACGCGGGACCGCCCCCCATCGCCACGCGTCCGACGGCGATCACGAACGCCAGCGTGAAGCAGGCGAACAGCGACTCCTGGATGAACATCCTGGAGTAGAAGACCATCGCAGGTGAGAGCGCCAGCAGCCAGGCGCTCGTGGCCACCGCCGTCCGGCCAATCCCCGCCGACACCAGCGGCAGCAGCAGGATCGTCGCCGCACCGAACACCGCGGTCACGCCGCGGAGGGTGCGCTCGTCGAGGGACGCGAGCGTCGCCTGGCCGCGCAGCCACGCGGCCGGCAGCGTCAGGTAGTAGAGGGTCGGGCCGTGGTGGTCGTGGGTGTCGTAGCGGTACTCGCCGCGTTCCAGCAGCGTGCCGAACTTGATCGCCTGGTTCGCCTCGTCGTGGTGCATGGGGCGCGCGTCGAGCCGGACCAGACGCAGCGCCAGGCCGGCCGTCAGGGCGATCGCCACGAGGGCGCCAACGCCCGCGCGCGTCATTTCGGCGAGCCGTAGACCTCCACCTCGACGTAGTGGGTCAGGTCGTTCGTGGTGTTCCCGTTGGAGTAGAGCCGGACGTACCGGCCCTTCGCGCCCTTCGGGTCGAACAACTTGCCTTCGGCCACCTCGATGTACTCCTTGTCCTTCCCGAGCCCGAGCTTCGACGAGTTGTCGTGGTCGTTGTTGAAGACCGTCGTGACGCCGGCCTTGAACGCGGGGTCGTCGGAGACCAGGACGATGACGTCGCGGTAGACGCGCGCCTGGCTGTGGTAGTGCCACGCGAGGATGGCGTGGAGCGGGCGCGAGGCGCCGAGGTCGATCTGCACCCACTGCGGACTCGGCCCGAGCTCGACGAAGTACCCGTCACCGCCCGCCTTCTCGCCGTCAGTGATCATGTCGAGCTCTCCGATGACCGGCTGCGCGTCGCTCGAGGTCACCGTCTTCTTCGCCGACAGCAGGACGGTGCCCTTCGGCACGTAGAACGGCTCGCGCGACTTGCCCGTGACCTTCTCGAGGTTGGGGCTGCGGAGGTTGGTGGGAGTGCCGATGAACATGGGCTTGGGGAGCTTCAGCTTCAACTCCTCCTTGCCGGGAGCAGGCTGCGCTCCGAGCGGTGCCAGGGCCAGGGCGAACAACAGCGAGGAGGCGAGCGTGCGCTTGGTCATTGAAGTCCTTAACGATGACGTTGTGTTGCCTGGGTAATTCGTGGCGCTCGGCCCGGGGATGAACTTTCGCCTACCGGGTTGCTTCAGCGCGATCTTACAACAAGAGGGCTAGCTCGAAATTCTGAACGCACTCGGGCGCGTACCGAGGCCCCGACCTGGAGCGCGTACCGTACAGGGGTCAGGCCCCAGTCGAAGAACTTCCCACACCAGTTCACCCGGTAGGAAACCACGTGCATTACCGTGGTAATATTGAGGCGATGGCACTGGCTCATTCAAAGCTCACCGCGCAAGGTCAGATCTCCGTGCCTGCTAAAGATCCGGAAAAAGCTCGGGGTCGGTCCGGATCCGTGCTGGAGTGGGACGATGACGGCGACCAGATTGTGGTGCGGCGTGCCGGCCGCTTCTCGTCCGCAGAAATCCACAAGTCGCTGTTTGCCACGCCCCCGCGACCGAAGACGCTCGCGGATCTGAAAGCCGGCGTGCGGCAGCACATGAAGAGGCGTCGTGCGGGCCGTTGACACCAACGTGCTGGTGCGTCTGGTGACGCGGGACGACGCCAGGCAGGTCGGG
>CAWGAS010000020.1:0-88011 GCA_963820645.1 uncultured Acidobacteriota bacterium
AGAGCTGGCCCCGACCTGGTACCTGCAGATTGCACCCGCAGCGTCCGAAGAGTTTTCCGCCGAACGCGCCCGCGCGGAGCTGGCTTCTGCATCGCAGGAACGCCTCAAACGCGAGCTGACCGTCTTGCTCCAGGAGCTTTCACGGCAACAGCCTCTCGTCCTGTTCTTCGACGACCTCCACTGGGCGGACGCGTCGACCGTCGATCTGCTGTCCTTCATCGCCGATCGATTCGATAGCATCCGGATCCTCGTCATCACGACGTATCGCCCGTCGGATCTTCTGCTGGCGAAGCACCCGTTCGTGCAGGTCAGGCACGGCTTGCAGGCGCGCGGGATCTGTCGAGATCTTCCGCTGCCGTTCCTGACCGCTGAGGATATCGACCGGTATCTGGCGCTCGAGTTCCCGGAGCATCGCTTCCCGCGCGAGGTGGGCGCGCGAATCCACGCAAGGACGGGAGGCAGTCCGCTGTTCATGACGGACCTCGTGCGCTACCTCCGGGATCGAAAGATCATCGCGCAGGACCATGGACGCTGGGTGCTCGCACAGCCGCTGGACGCACTGGATCACGACCTGCCCGAATCGGTGCGGGGGATGATTGAATTCAAGAGCGCTCAGCTCGACGATGGGGAACGGCGGTTGCTGGCGGCCGCAAGTGTGCAGGGCTACGAGTTCGATTCAGCCGTGATTCCCGCCGGTGCGCCTCTCTGGACGCGGCCGACGTCGAAGAGCGTCTGGATGTCCCTCGATGCGTCCACGCGTTCGTGAAGCTGGTTGAGGAGCGGCAGTTTCCGGACGGCACGCTCACGTCGCGGTATCGCTTCACCCATGTGCTGTATCAGAACGGCGTGGACGCTGCCATCAAGCCCACACGCAAGATGCAGTTGGCTGCCGCGCTGGCGCAGGCCCTCGAAGCGCACTGGGGCACGCAGGGGAACGAGGTCGCCAACGACCTCGCCGTGCTGTTCGAGACCGCGCGAGAGTTTGCCCGGGCCGCCGATTACTTTCGGATCGCGGCGCTCGGCGCGAGCGGTCTTTGCGAGCCGGGAGGCGGAGGCGCTGGCGCGCCGCGGGCTCGCCGTCATCGAAATGCTGCCAGCGGGCCCCGACCGACTGAGACGGGAACTCTCAATACAGCTGGTCCTGGGCAATGCGATGATTGCCACCCTGGGCTATCAGGCCCCGGAGGTGGAAAAGGCATTCTCGAGAGTGGGGGCGAGCTGTGCCGGCAACTCGGCGACACCCCCCAACTCCTTCCGGTGCACTTCGGGCTGTCCGCATTCCATCTCGTCAAGGGGCAGGCGCGGACAGCGCTGGCGATCGGACACGAGTTTCTCGGAATCGCCGAGCGCTGCCAGGACCCGGCGATCATCGTCGGCCAACGACTGGTCGGCATCGCCTCGTTCTACCTGGGAGAGCCATTGGCCGCCCGCGAGCACCTGGAGCGTGCGAGCCGTGGATATGACCCGGCGCAGCATCGGTCACTGACGACGATGTACGGGGGCGAGCCGGAGATGGACACGCAAAGTTATCTCGGCTTGACGCTGTGGGTGCTGGGTTATCCGGACCAGGCGCTGGCATCACATCAGAAGGCCCTCCAGCTCGCGAGCGACGTGTCCCACGCGCACAGCCGCGCGCACACGCTCGCCTTTGCGGGCGTTCAGCATCAGTTCCGCCACGAGTCGCGGCGCGTCGGCGACATCGTTCAGGAGCTGCTGACACTCACGGTGGGTCAAGGGCTGCTGATGTGGCGGAAATCCTACAGCAGGCTGATGCGTGGGTGGGTGCTGGCCGGACAAGGAGACATCGCGGAAGGCATCGACGAAATCCAGGCGAACCTCGCCGGCTTGCGGGCGTTCGGCGCGCAACTGTTCCAGCCTGTACTTTCATGCGTTGCTGGCCGAGGCGCACCTTGATGCCGGCCAACCAGACGCGGGGCTCCGTGTGCTCGATCAGGCCACCAGCATGGTGGACAAGACTGAAGAGCGATTCTGGGATGTGCAGCTTTCACGGCTGCGAGGAGAATTGCTGGCGACGCCGGCGCTCGGGAGGCTGGCAGAAGCGGAGCAGCATCTTCTTCAAGCCGTCGATCACGCCCGTCGCAAGCAGACGCGCTCGCTGGAGCTTCGTGCGGTCATGAGCGTGAGCGGGCTGTGGCAAAAGCAGGGCAAGCGCGAACAGGCCCGCGCGCTGCTGGCAGAGACCTACGGCTGGTTCACGGAAGGCTTTGGGACCGCTGACCTCAGAGAGGCGAACGCACTTCTGCAACGACTGGGAACCCGGGTCGCGAGGAACCCAGGAACCTTGATACGTTTTTGACCCCGCGCACGCGTCTCTCAATAGGGGCGGTTTTGACCTATGAGAGCACCTGGTGCCGGACCGGCGCCGCGCACACTGCTGGCGCAGCCGTATCCGAATGTCACGTTGCCCGACATCCTCCGAGAGACGGCGCTGGAACGGCCGGACCACCTCGCGCTCTGGTTCAAAGGCTCGCGCCTGACCTATGGACAACTCGAGCGTCTGAGCGATGCCTTCGCGGTCGCCCTGACTGCGCAGGGAGTGAAAGAGGCGATCGCGTCGCCCTGCTGCTGCCCAACTCGCCACAGGCCGTCCTGGCGCAGTTCGGCGCGTGGAAGGCTGGCGCCGTGGTGGTCCCGCTCAATCCGCTCTACTCCGAACTGGAGTTGCAGCACGCCCTCAACGAGTGCGGGGCCGAGACGATCGTGGCACTGTCGATGTTCCATCCGAAGGTCAAACAGGTTCAGCCGCGCACCGCACTCGAGCGCGTCATCGTGACCCACATGGAGGGAACGTACTTCCCACCTGCCTTCGTGACGCGAAGGACGGCGAACTTGCGTCAGGTGACGTGTCGCTGCTCGACCTTCTCCGTCGTCACACCGGTAAAGCTCGAAACCCGCGACGCACGCGGAACCCGGCAGATCCAGCCTTGATGCTCTTTACCGGTGGCACGACCGGCACGCCAAAAGCGGCAGTGGGCACGCACGAAGCGCTGGTGCTCTCGGCGATCCAGACGCACGCATGGTTCCGGGAGGTCCTCGTCGAGTGGACCGATGTCGTGATGCTGGCGATGCCGCTCTTTCACGTGGACCGGGAACGTCGGCGGTCTGGCGACGAGCCTGATCGGCCGGAATCCGATCGCGCTCGTGCCCAATCCCCGCGACCTCGACGATCTGTTGACGACGATCGAGAAGGTCCGTCCGGCTTTTTTCCCGGCCGTGCCGTCACTCCTGACCGCTCTGCTCAACCATCCGCGCGTGCAAAGTGGCGCGGTGGACTTCTCGTCTCTCAAACTCTGCATCTCGGGGGGAACGACTCTGCTCAACGAGACCAGGCGCCGGTTCGAGGACCTGATGCGCGGGCGCGTGGTGGACGCCTACAGCCTCACGGAAGCGATGAATGCGGCAGTCATCAGCCCGATTGCCGGACCATGCCAACCCGGCGGCGTCGGGCTGCCGCTTCCCGATGTCGAGATCCGGATCGTCGATCCCGATCGCGAACGGGACGAACTGGGACCTGGCGACGTTGGCGAGGTGCTGCTGCGCGCGCCGCAATTGATGCAGGGCTATTGGAATCGGCCCGAAGAAAGCGCCCGAATGATCCGGGACGGCTGGCTCCACACCGGAGACATCGGTACGTCGACGAGACCGGCTATCTGTTTCTCATCGACCGGAAGAAGACGTGATCAAACCCGGCGGCCACCAGGTGTGGCCGAGGGAAGTCGAAGAAGTGATCGCCACGCACCCCGCGGTTCAAGAAGTGGCCGTGGCCGGCGTGACGGACGGTCACGGCGAGACGGTCAAGGCGTGGGTCGTGCTGCGCCCGAATCAGCACGTGTCGCCAGATGAGGTGCGAGTCCACTGTCGCAACGCCCTCGCCGGCTACAAAGTGCCTCGCCACGTGGAGTTCTGCGCGAGCCTGCCCAAGAGCCAGGTCGGAAAGATCCTGCGTCGGGAACTGCAAAGGCAAGGTTCCGATGCCTGAGATCGATGCGAACGGCGCTTGGATTCACTACGAGGACCGCGGAACCGGCGCCTCGGCCGTGGTCTTTGCGCATGGTCTGCTGTGGAGCGGCCGCATGTTCGAGCACCAGATCAACGCGCTCGCGCGGGGCTACCGCTGCATCGCGTTCGACTTTCGGGGACAGGGACGCTCCAGCGTGACTCGCGACGGCTACGACATGGACACATTGACCGGCGATGCCGCCGCGCTGATCGAGAAACTGGGGTGCGCGCCCTGCCACTTCGTCGGTCATTCGATGGGCGGCTTCGTCGGCCTCCGTCTCGCGATTCAGCGCCCGGCATTGCTCGAGTCGCTGACCCTGCTCAACTCGTCCGCAAACCGGCAACGGTTCGCAGAGAGCATGCGCTATCGGGCGTTGGCCTCGTCGCCCGATGGAAGGGCATCGAGCTCGTGCCGATCAGGCGATGGCTGGCGTCTTCGGGAAGCCGTTCCTCGAAGACTCCACGCGGGCTGCGACGCGCGACGCGTGGCGGCAGCGCCTGGTTGCGAACGACCGCGTCGGGATCAGCCGGGCGCTGGCTGGTGTGATGTCTCGCCGCGGCCTCGACGACCAGCTTCATCGCATCTCCACGCCGACGCTCATCGCTGCCGGCGAGATCGATGAGCGGTTCGTTTGCAGACGTCCAGCGTCTGCATCGCGGGATCACCGGCTCGAACACCTCGTCGTCATTCCGGGTGCCGGGCACACAGCGCCGGTCGAGAACCCGGAGGCCGTCAGTGATGCGCTCGAGGCGTTTCTGCACACGCATCGGAGCGAGCGATGACACGCCGCCGAAGCTGGTGGGGATGGGGCTACGAAGACGAGCGTCTGGACGCCGGCCATGTGCTCCAGTTGAAGGCGCTTCTACAAGGCCAGTCTCGAGATACAGACCTTCGAGGTCGTGCGGCCGCCGAATCTGGACGACCTTCGACTGCGACCGCCTTCGTGCAACTCCCCTCTCATCTCTCGAGATTCTGCACGCACGAGACCTACGACCGTGCCGCGCACTCCTACGGCAAGTCGTATCGCGACATCGTGCGGGCCATCCACGGTCAATTCGACAACCCGCCTGACGTCGTCGCGTATCCGCGGCACGAGCACGACATCCAGGAATTGATCGCGTTCTGCGAAACTGCCGGCCTCGCGCTGGTCCCAGTACGGAGGTGGCTCGAGCGTGGTGGGAGGCGTGGAGCCCACGCGGTCGAGCCGCTACGACGGGGTGATCACGGTCGATCTCAAACACCTGGACCAGATTCTGGAGGTGGACAAAGAGTCCAGGTGTGCGCGCGTGCAGGCGGGGATTCTCGGGCCCGCGCTCGAGGACGGCTTGCGGCCGCACGGATTCACCTGCGCCATTTTCCCCAAAGCTTCGAGTGTTCGTCGCTGGGTGGCTGGATTGCCCACGCGCCGGGGGACACTTCGCGACCGGAGACACGCACATCGACGATTTCGTGCAGTCGGTCCGCATGCTCACACCTCGGGGGATCCTCGAAAGCCGTCGAGTGCCCTGCTCGGGCGCCGGTCCGAGTACGGAACGCCTCGTCCTGGGCTCCGAAGGGGTTCTCGGGATCATCACTGAAGCGTGGATGAGGGTGCAGCCTCCGCCGGTGTTCCGAGCGGCGGCGACGGTGCGCTTTGCCGCAACCGCGCGTGGCGTCGAGGCGCTGAAAGCGATCGCGCAATCGGGATTGCTCCCCGCGAACTGCCGGCTGATCTCTCCACTCGAAGCCAGGATGGCGGGACTCGGGCGTGGCAGCGACGCGGTGCTGATCCTGGGATTCGAATCTCACGACCATCCACTGGACGCCGCGATCAGGCGGAGCCTGGACATCTGCGCCCGGTTCGACGGACGGCCGGACTCAGACGAGATCGTGACGGAGGGCCGCGATGCTGTCCCGAGCGCAGCCGATCGGTGGCGGCGCACATTCCTGCAGGCGCCCTACCTGCGCGACTGCCTCGTGTCGCTCGGCCTGCTGGTCGAGACGTTCGAATCGTCAATCACCTGGAATCGGTTCGAGCCGTTCCATCGGCGCGTGCTCGAAACCGCTCAGGACGCGGTCGAACGGGCCTGCGGCAAGGGTCTGGTGACCTGGCGCATGGCCTACGTGTATCCGGACGGTCCTGCGCCTGCTACTACACCGTCATCGCGCCGGCCAGGAGGCACCAGGAAATCGAGCAGTGGGCGGCGATCAAGACGGCGATTTCCGACGCCATTCTGCACGAGGGCGGAACGATTACGCATCACCACTCGGTCGGCACAGACCATCGGACTTGGTACGAACAAGAACGGAGCACCCTGTTTGGCTCTGTTCTCGCCTCCGCGAAGCAGACACTCGATCCTCACTGGATTCTGAATCCTGACGTCCTGATCGCTCTCGAGCCTGAGCGATATCGCTGGTCTGGAGACTTAACATCACGCGTCCCGCACGGTCGTGTCCGCGTTCACACCGACCGGCAATGAAGGAGAACATGTCATGTCACGTCAGTGGTTGTTGCTCATCGCCATCTCCCTTGTGGCGGCAGCGCCGGCGTCGGCGCAGACCGCCATCGTCTCTGGGTACCGTCATGGACGAAACCCGCGCGGTGATTCCGGGAGCGACGGTCACGCTCGCCGGTCCGGAGGTGAAACACATCTCGTTCAGCGGCTCGAATGGCGCGTATCGCTTCGAGAACCTCCCCGCGGGCCGTTATGAGATCTCGATCTCAGTGTAGAAGTCGAGAAGTCCGGATTCCTCAAGGCGCAACGGGATGCGATCACGGTCGGGATCAGCGAAACGGCGCGGCTGGACATCGCCCTCGAAGTCTCGGGCGTCACGGAGAGCGTGACCGTGGCGTCCGGCGCGCCGCTCGTCGAAACGGAGCAGGGCCGCGTCTCCGGGCGCGTCGATCGCATGCAATTGGAGGAGATGCCGCTCAACGGCAGGAACTTGTACAACCTGATCGCGCTCCAGCCTGGCGTGACGGGCAAGGGCGTGTCCTCCACCTTCGGCGCCGGCGGCAGCGGGAACGACTCCTTTTCCGGCGAATCCGCGCCGCGCATCAACGCCAGCGGGCAGCGCGACGAAGCCAACTCCTTCACCGTCGACGACACGAGCACCAACGGCGTCGCGCGCGGCGGCATCACGAACCTGACGCCCAACTCCGAATCGGTCGAGGAAGTCCGCGTCGTCGCGAACAATTTCTCGGCGGTGGACGGGCGCAACAGCGGCGCGCAGATCCAGGTGATCACCAAGGGCGGCACCAACGACTTTCGAGGGAGCGCGTCCCACTATTTCCAGAACGACGCCCTCTCGGCCCGGAACGTCTTCGAGACATCAGTCCCGGACTTCAAGAAGAACCAGTTCGGCTACACGTTCGGCGGCCCCATCGTCCGCAGCCGGTTGTTCTTCTTCACGTCGTACGAGGGCCTGCGCCAGGATGGCGGGCGGGGTTCGTCCTTCACGGTGGAGACCCCGGATTTCCGCAACTTCGTCACGCAGACGCGTCCGAACAGCATCGCCGCCCAGTTGTTGAGGGACTATGCCCCCGCGGCGGACCCGACCTCGAACTTCCGCGATCTTGGCAGTCCCGCCAACGGCGCCAACGTGACGGGCCCCCCCGACGGCATCATGGATGTCGGGACCGCGTTCTTCGTTCCGGAGGCGTGGCGGAGGGGGAACCAGTTCAGCGGCCGTGCCGACTACGAGGTCAGGCCCGGCAGGGATCGTCTCTACGGCAACATGTACCGGACGACGTCGTACACGATGAACAACGGCATCCGGCCGGCGTTCACGGTACCGGTTCTCGAAACCACGCACTTCGGCAACGTCAATTACACGCACACGTTCAGCTCGAACAAGCTGAACGAGTTCCGCGGCGGGTTCATGCGGCTCGTCGGCGAGCCGCAAACGCAGCTGCAGCCGCTCGAGGTCCCGGGCATCACCATCACCGGCGCCACCGGGTTCGGAACGGCGAGCTATCCGAGGGGCTGGTGGCAGACGAACTGGCACTTCAAGAACATCTTCACGTGGTCCCGTTCGAGCCACCTGTTGAAGACGGGAGCCGAGCTGAGGCAGATGTACGGCTCCGCGGTGAACACCACGGCGTACATCCCGGCGTACAACTTCGCGAGCATTCTGAATTTCGCCAACGACCAGGCGCTGCAGATGACCCGGTACGTCGATCCGCGCACGGGAGAGCCGGTCACGGCGTATTCGGAGCTGACGCAGACCGAGTGGGCGATCTTCATCAACGACGACTGGAAGGTCCGCCGCAACCTCACGATCAATGCCGGCGTGCGCTACGAAAACTACGGGACCTTCAAGGACAGCGACGACACGCTCCGAAACATCGTGTTCGGTCAGGGCTCGACGTTCGAGGCGAGGCTGGCCTCCGCGCGCGTGGACTTCGTCGACCGGTTCTACCCGACCGACAACAACAACATCGGTCCGCGGCTCGGGTTTGCGTGGGACCCGATGGGGGACGGCAAGACGTCGGTGCGGGGCGGGTACGGGATCGCGTTCGACCGCCTCATGAACCTGCCCGCGGAGAACTACCGGCACAGCCCGCCGCTGCGCGCTTCGGTGTTGCTCGGCCAGTTCTTCGGCACGCAGTTCACCTACAGCCTCGGCGATCCGTCCAAGCCGTATCACGGCTACCCGGTCGATCCGGCGCTGCAGGTCGGTCTCGACCCGCGCAACGGCGTCATCGGCGCGCGCGTGGCCCTGACCACCGTCGATCCGGATCTGAAGAGCCCGTACGCCCACAACTGGTTCGTGGGCGTGCAGCGTGAGATCGGGCACGGCATCGTGGCGGATGCGAACTACATCGGCTCGGCGGGCCGGAACCTGCACAACGCCTACAACGTCAACCGGTTCAGGGGAGACCTGCTCGACGGACGGTTCGACGGCTTCAATCCCAGCTTCTCGTCGATCAACATGGTGACGTCGACATCCCGTTCGGACTATCACGGCGCGACGTTCCAGCTGAAGCGCAACTTCCAGCAGGGCTTCCTGCTGCAGGGCGCGTACACCTTCGGCAAGGCGATGAACGACGCGGACATCGCGGTCGGCGCCACGGCCTTCCAGGATGCCGCCGACATCGGCGCCGAGTGGGCGCCGGCCGGCTACGACGTCGCGCACAAGCTGTCGCTCGTCGGACTGTGGGAGCTGCCGTTCTTCCGGGACAGCTCGAAGGTGACCCGGGCGATCGTGGGCGGCTGGCAGATCGCGGGGTCCGCGATCCTCCAGACCGGTTCGCCGCTGAACGTGACGAACAGCGCGGCCTTCCCTCGCGGCGACTTCAATGCCGACAGCAACGGCGGCGATCGGCCGAACGCGCCGGATGCCAGCGTGAAGCAGAGCGGCTGGAGCAACGCGGAGTACCTCGCCGGCATCTTCAAGGCGACCGATTTCCCGACGCCTGCAGCGGGCCAGAACGGGAACCTGCAGCGGAACGCGTTCCGCGGGCCCGGATTCATCGACGTCAGCCTGTCGCTGTCGAAGAAGTTCACGCTGACCGACCGGTGGTCCGGCGAGTTCCGTCTGGACGCGTTCAACGCGCTGAACCGCGTCAACCTCGGGGACCCGGTGATGGACCTGAGCAACACGAACTTCGGACGATCGACGTCGCAGCTCTCGCCGAGGTCGCTGCAGACGGGCGTGCGGATTCGATTCTGATCGTCGGTGCCAAGGACCAACGCGGGAAGTCACCACAGAGGCAACGGAGATAGCGGAGAAAGTTCTTCTCTGCTTTCTCCGTTGCCGCTCGGAACGTTGCGTGCGTTTTGTCCGGACTTCCAATCTAGTCAACGGACTTCGCTGTCAAACAGGCTTCGCTGTTCCTCCAACACGGAGGACACGGGGGACACGGAGGCTCTGATTTCACCCTCCCGCACGCACTCGAGCCGCGCGAAGCGCGGTGCAGGGTCAACGCCGGCCTCGTGTGGCAGCAGGCCGGCGCTCGAGTGCGTTGCCGCCGTCGACTTCAGTGGTCTTGCTTGTTCGAGCCTGCTTGCAAACGAGCGATCCGTCGAAAAGCGAACTCCAACCCAACCGCTTCGCTCCCGGAGACTCCGTGCACTCCGTGAACTCCGTGTTGGAGAGACACGCGCAGCCGGGCGTGACGGCGGATCGGGCGAACGCTCTCACTCCTCCCGTAAGGCCACCATCGGATCGAGCCGGGCGGCGCGCAGCGCGGGCACGCCGCACGCGACGATCGCGATGACGAAGAAGCCGGCCGCCATCGCGGCGAACGTGGCCGGATCGGTCGGCTCGACGCCGACGAGCATCGTCCGCATCACGCCCGTCAGCGCGAAGGCCGCGACGATGCCGCAGGCGATCCCGGCGGCGCTCAGCCGCAGGCCCTGCGCGACCATCATCCGGAAGATCGCGCCGTGCTCGGCGCCGAACGCCATGCGCACGCCGATCTCCGGCGGTGCGCTGCCGGACCGCGGTCGACAGCACGCTGTAGAGCCCGACCGCCGCGAGCACGAGCGCGATGCCGGCGAAGATCGCCGATCAGGATCAGCGCGAACTTCGTCTGCGCGCGCGCCTGCTCGACGAAGACCTCCATCGGCTGGACCTCGATCGACGCCGGCGCGCGGGTTGAGCTCGGCGACCGCGGCGCGCACGAGCGGCGCGAGCGAGGCGGGATCGCTCCGACGTCCGGACGGCCCAGCGGCTGGCGACGCCGAACGTCACGTAGCCGTCCGTCAGATACATCGCTTCGCGTCCGTCGGCGGCCAGCGACTCGTGCCGCTGATGATCGACGACGCCGATCACCTCGAAGCGTTCCGGCTCCGGCGTGCGCACGCGCGCGAGGAGGGTGCGGCCGACGGCGGACTGCCCGGGGAACGCCTTCGACGCGAGCATGCGGTCGATGACGATGACGCCGCGCGTCGGGCGTGTTGTCGGTCTCGCTGAACGTGCGCCCCTCGATCACGCGCGTCCGCATCGCCTCGAAGTATCCCGGCAGCACGAAGTACGTCGTCGCCTGCTGGAACTTCGTCGGATCCGTCAGGCGCCTCCTCGGTCCCCCAGCGCGCGTTCTGCGTCGCGGCCGTCGAGCGGAAGCGGGGTCGCGGCCGTGGCGCTCGTCGACGCCCGGCATCGCCTGGAGGACGGCGCGCAGATCGCGCATGAACGCCTGGCGCGCCTCCGGCGTCGGGCAGCCGGAGATTCGGGATCAGGAACGTCAGGACGCCCTCGGGTCTCGTACCCCGGCTGCGCCCGCTGCAGCGCGACGAAGCTCCGGATCATCAGGCCGGAGCCGACGAGCAGGACGAACGACAGCGCGACCTCGAGCGTCACGACGCCGCTGCGGAGCCAGCCTCCGGAGGAGAGCCCGCCCGTGCGGCCGGACCTGCGCAGCAGATCCATGACGTCGGGGCGCGAGGCGCGCAGCGCCGGCACCAGCCCGAACACGATCGCCGACACCAGCGCCGCGCCCGCGGCAAACGTCATCACCACCGGATCGATCCCCACGTGCCGAAGGCGCGGCAGGTTTTCCGGACCGAGCGCCAGCAACAGCCGGATGCCGACCCACGCAGAGCCCGACGCCGGCGATGGCGCCGGGCCGGCGAGCACCACGCTTTCGGCGAGCAGCTGGCGCACCAGCCGCGCCCGGCGTGCTGCCGAGCGCCGTCCGCACCGCCAGCTCGCGCTCGCGCGCGGCGGCGCGGATGAGCAGCAGGTTCGCGACGTTGGCGCACGCGATGAGCAGCACGAACGTCACCGCCCCCATGAGCGCCAGGATCGCGGGCCGGACGTCGGCGACGAGATCCTCGTGCATCGGCTCGACGCGGAAGTGCACGCCTGCCGTCTGCTTGATGGGAAACTGCGCGCGCAGGCCCGCCGCCACGCGTCGTCGACCTCGCTGCTGCGCTCCGGCGCGCGACGACGCCGGGCTTGAGCCGGCGCGATGACGCGGAGGAAGACGTTGATGCGGGAGCCGGCAGCGAAATCGACCCGCAGCGGCGTCCACAGATCGGGCGCGCGCTCGACGTTCGTGCCGGGGGGAACAGCAGCTCGAACCCGGGCTCGAGCACGCCGATCACTTCGAACGGCTGATCGCCCAGGCGCACGACGGTCCCGACGATGCGCGGGGTTGCCGCCGAAGCGGCGCTGCCAGAACTCGTGGCTGAGGATCGTGCGCGGCGGCGGCGGCGGCGCACGTGCGCGGCAGGGCGGTCCAGCGGGAGCGGCGCCGGCGGGGGCGGGGAGAGGCGTCCCGTCGGCGTCGGCGAAGTCCGATCCCATCACGATCCTGGTTCCGAGCACGCGAAAGAGATTCGGCGTCGCCGCGCCCGTGCGGACGACTCTCCGCGTCGCCCTGGCCGCCGGCCCCGACGAACACCTGCCGGCCCGTCGTCAACGCGGCGATCCCGTCGAACGACGTGGTCTGCGCGCGGAGATCGTGGAAGTCCGCAGGCGGCCACGGGAAGTCGGAGACGTTGCGGTTGCGCATGTCCTGCCAGACGTGCACGAGGCGCGCGGGCGCCCGATACGGCAACGGCGTGAGGAGCACCGCATCCACGACGCTGAAGATCGCGGCTGTGGCGCCGATGCCAAGCGCCAGCGTCGCGATCGCGGTGATCGCAAACGCCGGTTTCTTGTGGAACGTCCGGATCGCGTAGGCCATGTCGGCGATGAAGGGCTAGCATGCGGGAATGATATACACCACGAATCCGTGCGATTCGCGTAGATCCGCCCCTTGCTTACCGAGGGGAGATTTGCTACGCTCACTCGGTAACCGATGGGAGGACCGGTGATCAGCGGTCCTCCTGAGCGATCGGAGATTACGGAGGTAGCGGAGCTGGGGTAACGCGGAGAACGGAGGAACGGAGAAACGAGTGGCTTGAGCTCTACAAAAACGTCTCCGATGCTCCGTTGCTCCGTTCCTCCGTGTGAAAGCCTTCGTTGACTCCGTCATCTCCGGTATCTCGCCGAGCAAACAGATGAGCAAACCATCCGACCTCGTCCAGGGCACCCTCGACCTGCTGTTACTGAAGATTCTCGCGCTCGAGCCGCTCCACGCGTGGGCCATCGCGCAGCGCCTGAAGCAGGTCTCCGGCGACATCCTCCAGGTCAGCGACGGCTCGCTGTACCCCGCGCTGCACAAGCTCGAGCAGGAGGGCTGGATCACCGCGGAATGGAAGCCGAGCGAGAACAACCGGCGCGCGAAGTTCTACGCGCTCACGCGGCCCGGGCGCAAGCACCTGGAGCGGGAAGCGGCCAACTGGAGCCGCCTGTCCACGGCGATCTCGCACGTCGTCAAGCTGAAGGAGGCCTGATCATGCGCCTGGAACGATGGCTCTACTCGATCCCCCTCCGCCTGCGCTCGCTCTTCCGCGGCCAGCGACGTGGACCGGGAACTGGACGAGGAGCTCCAGTTCCATGTTCAGCGATTGACCGACGAGCACATCGCCCGAGGTGTCTCGCCGGCAGAGGCGCGGCTGATGGCCCTTCGCGCGATGAACGGCCTCGAGCAGCGCAAGGAAGAGTGCCGCGACACGCGGCGGGTCCGGCTCGTCGAGGACGTGCTGCAGGATCTGCGCTACGCCGCACGCACGCTGCTGCGAAGCCGCGGCTTCACCACCGCGGCGATCGTCACGCTCGCGCTGGGCATCGGCGCCAGCGTCGCGGTGTTCACCGTGGTCAACGGCGTGCTGCTGCGGCCGATGCCGTTTCCGGAACCGGATCGTCTCTTTCTTCTGTCGCACGCGGAGATCGGGCCGTTCATGAGCCAACCCGCCCTGGCGGACCACCAGTACCTGGAGTTTCGCGCGAGCAACCGGCTGTTTTCGCATCTCGCGCTGTTCACGAGAGCATCCGGCGCCAGCCTCACCGCGCCGGGCGATCCATCCATCGTCCGGAGGGCCCGGGTCACAGCCGAGTTCTTCGCCGCGTTGCGCGTTGGACCGGCGACCGGGCGCACGTTCGAAGCGGGCGACGACCAGCCGGGGCGCGACCACGTCGCTCTGTTGAGCGACGGCCTGTGGCGCAGCGCCTTCGGCGCCGATCCGGCAATCACCGGACGCGAGATCACGCTCGACGGCATCCGCCACAGCATCGTCGGCGTGATGCCGCCGGGGTTCAACTTCCCCGGCGAGGCGGCGATCTGGACGCCGATGGTCATTCGGACCACTTCCGGCAATTCATTGATGTACTCGGTCCTCGGCAGGCTGAAGCCGGGCGTCCCCGTCGCGCAGGCGCAGGCGGAGTTCGACACGATCGTCCGGCGAACCGACAAGCCTGAAACCGACACGCGGTGGATCAGCGGAGTGATCCCGCTGAAGGAGCTCCTGGTCCGCGACATCCGGCGGCCGCTGCGAGATCTTTGCCGGCGCCGTCGGCTTCGTGCTGCTCATCGCGTGCGCGAACGTGGCGAACCTTCTGCTCGCCCGCGCCACCGGCAGGCAGCGCGAGATTGCCGTCCGCGCGGCGCTTGGCGCCAGCCGCGGGCGGCTCGTCCGTCAACTGCTCACGGAGAGCACCCTGGTGTCGCTGGCCGGCGGCGCCTGCGGCATCCTTCTGGCGCGTTGGGGCGTTCCGGCCTTGCTGGCGCTGGCGCCCAAAGGACGAATCCCTCGAATGGAGATGATCCAGGTCGACGGCCGGGTGCTCGCGTTCGCGCTGGCCCTGTCGGTGCTGACCGGGATCGTCTTCGGCCTCGCCCCGGCCCTTCGCATCACGCGGCGCCGTCTCAGCGGATCGCTGCTGCCGGGCGGACGCGCCTCGGCCGCCGGTCAGGAGCGTCTACGCGCCGCGCTGGTCGTGGGAGAGATCGCGCTCGCGCTGGTCCTGCTGACCGGCGCCGGCCTGATGATGAAAAGCTTCATGAGGCTGCGCGCCGTGGATACGGGGTTCCGCCCGGAGAACGTCGTCACGCTGACGGTCGATCTGCCGGACGTCGTGTATCCCACCCCGGAGAAAATGCAGGCGTTCCACCAGGAAACTCTGCTCAAGCTCTCGACGCTTCCCGGCGTGGTCGGCGTGGGGGCGGTGAACTCTCGCCCCCTCGGCACCATGCTCATGAGCGGCGATTTTCAGATCGAGGGAGGTCCCGCGCTCGTCGGGGACATCCGCGCGGACAAGCTCGCGGTGAGCCCGGGATATTTCTCCTCGATGGGCATCCGTCTGATCCGTGGGCGCGACTTCACGGAGCGCGACGATGCCAAAGGCGCCGGCGTCGCAACCGTCAGCCGGACGGTGGCCCGGCTGATTTCGCCGTCCGAGGAAGTCGTCGGCCGGCGGATTACGCTCGAAAGCAGGCCGAAGCCCGAGGACTGGGCCACGATCGTCGGCGTCGTCGACGACGTGAAGCAGTGGGGACCGTCGCAGCCCGCGCACATGGCGATCTACCGGCCGTATCTCCAGGTGAAGAAACCTTTCTTTCTGAGCCACATGACGTATACCGTCCGGACGGAGTCGGATCCGCTCGCGCTCGCGCCGGCGCTTCGCGGCGTGCTCCGAAGCGTCGACAGGAACCAGCCCGCGCAATCGATCGCCTCGATGGGCGACGTGATGGCGGCCGCGACCGCGGAGCCCGGCTTCCAGGCGCGGCTGCTCGGCGCGTTCGCCGCGCTGGCGCTGCTGCTGTCGCTCGTCGGCACTTACGGCGTTCTCGCGTACTCCGTTGCGCAGCAGACGCACGAGATCGGGCTCCGCATGGCGCTCGGCGCGCGCCGCGGCGCCGTGATGTGGATGGTGATTCGCCGGACGCTCGTGCTGGGCGGACTGGGCGTGGCGATCGGCACGCTCGGAGCGCTGTGGGCCGGTCGCCTCCTCGCGACGTTCCTGTTCGAGATCCAGCCGACCGACCCCGCGACGTTCGTCGTCGTGGCGCTCATGATTCTGCTGGCGGCGCTGGCGGCCGGGGTCATTCCCGCGCGCCGCGCGACCCGCGTCGACCCGCTGGTCGCGTTGCGGCACGAGTGAGGAGCCGAGTTCGCGAGTCGACCAGTCTCCGAGACTGGGACACTGGCAAGCTGGCAAGCTGGCGACCTGGACCGACTGGCTAGCCAGCAACTGGATCACCATGCGCTTTGAACGCTGGCTCTACACCATACCCCTCCGCGCTGCGCTCCCTGTTCCGCCGCGACCGCCGTTGAGCGGGAGCTCGACGACGAGCTCCGGTTTCACGTCGAGCGGCTGACCGACGAGCACGTCGCGAAAGGCCTCTCCCCCGCCGACGCGCGGCTCGCGGCGCTCCGGGCGATGCACGGCGTCGAGCAGCGCAAAGAGGAGTGCCGCGACACCCGGCGCGTCCGCATCGTCGAGGATCTCGGACAGGATCTCCGGTACGGCGCCCGCGTCCTCCTGCGCAGTCCCGGATTCACCGCCATCGCCGTGCTCTCGCTCGCCCTCGGCATCGGCGCCAACACCGCGATCTTCCAATTGATCGACGCGCTGGGCGTCCGGCCGCTGCCGGTTGCGAAGCCGCGGGACCTGGCCATCGTCGAGATTGCGAACCGTGGATGGCCGTCGGGGGACTACTCCGGACGGTACGCGCACGTCACGTATCCGTTGTGGGAGGCCGTGCGCGCGAATCAGCAGGCGTTCACCGGCGTGCTGGCGTGGGGACACGCGACGTTCGATCTCGCGACGTCGGGCGAGTCGCGCTTCGCCGAGGACGGCCTGTGGGTCAGCGGGAGCTTCTTCAGCGTGCTCGGCGTCGGGCCCGCGGCCGGCCGCGTGTTCACCGAGGCGGACGACGTGCGCGGGTGCACGGCGCCGGGGATCGTGCTGAGCCATGCGTTCTGGCAGCGCGAGTTCGGCGGCTCGCCGGCGGCGATTGGCGCGACCCTGACCGTCAAGGGACACCCGCTCGAGGTCATCGGCGTGTCGAGGGCCGGTTTCTACGGCGATCGAGATCGGCCGCTCCTTCGACTTCGCGCTGCCGCTCTGCGCCGAGCCGCTCGTCGACAACAGTCGCCGGCAACGGCCGGCTCGACGAGCGCGAGACGTGGTGGCTGTCGATCGTGGGACGGCTGAAGCCCGGCTCGTCGGTCGCGCAGGCCGGTGCGCAGCTCGAGGCCATCTCTCCGGCGCTGTTCCAGCGGACGGTGCCGTCCGGCTACAGCGCGAAGGACGCTGCCGCGTATCGCGCATTCACGCTGCGGGCGCTCCCGGGCGCCTCGGGGTTCTCGCAGCTGCGCCAGGAGTACGACACGCCGCTGTGGATGCTGCTCGCGGCCGCGGGGATCGGTCTCCTGATCGCGTGCGCCAACGTCGCGAACCTGATGCTCGCGCGGATGGGCACACGAGCGCGGGAAATGGCTGTTCGCCTCGCGCTCGGCGCCTCGCGCCGGCGTCTCGTGCGGCAGCTGCTGGTCGAGAGCCTGCTGCTGGCCGCGGCGGGCGCGGCGTGCGGCGCGGCGCTCGCGCCAGTGTTGAGCGGGGCGGTCGTCGCGATGATCGGCACCGAGGTGAGCCCGCTGTTCGTCAATCTCCAGATGGACTGGCGATGGATCGGCTTCGCGGCCGGCGCTGGCGCTCGCGACGTGCGTGCTCTTCGGCCTCGCCCCGGCGCTGCGCGCCTCGCGCGTCCCGCCGGGAGAGACCATGAAGGCGGGCGGCCGCAGCCTCACCGCCGGACGCACCCAACTCGGGCTGCGGCGGGCGCTCGTCGCGACGCAGGTCGCGATGGCGCTCGTGCTGCTCGTCGGAGGACTGCTGTTCGGCCGCAGCTTCTTCAATCTGTTGACGCTCGACGCCGGCTTTCAGCAGGCCGGCATTCTCGAGGCGGACATCGACATGACGCGGCTCGAACGGACGCCGGACGGACTGCGCGCGCTGCGCCAGGAGCTCGCCGAGGCCATCCGCGCGATGCCGGACGTCGAGGCCGTGGCGAGCGCGAGCAGCGTGCCTCTGGTCGGCAGCTGGTACCGGCACGTGTTTTTCAAAGAGCCAGCGGGTCTCCGGCAGGAGCTCGCCAACTTCAACCGCGTGAGCGAGGGGTACTTCGGCACGCTGCGCACGCCCATCATCGCCGGCCGTGATTTCAACCGGCGGGACACCCCGGGATCGCCGCGCGTGGCGATCGTCAACGAGGCGTTCGTCAGCAGGTTCCTCGGCGGCACGAGCCCGCTCGGCATCAGCTTTCAACTCGAGGGCGCCCAGGGCGCACCCGGACCGGCCGTCCAGATCGTCGGCGTCGTGAAGGACGCGAAGTACGGCAGCCTGCGGGAGGAATTCCGGCCCGTCGTGTATCTGGCGGAGTCGCAGCAGGAAGCGCCGGGAGCGTTCGCGCAGTTCCTGATCCGCGGCAGATCGCCGGCGGGCACGCTTCGCCCCGCGGTCGCGCGCACGCTCGCCGCGCAGCCGGGCCTCGCGTTTCACTTTCACGATTTCCAGGCGCAGATTCGGTATTCGCTCCGGCAGGATCGGCTGATGGCCACGTTGTGCGGGTTCTTCGCGGTGCTCGGCGCGCTGCTGGCCGCCATCGGGGTCTACGGCGTCAACGCGTACGCGGTCGCGCAGCGCACCAACGAAATCGGTCTGCGGGTCGCGCTCGGCGCGGATCGGCGCGCGATTCTGGCGATGATCCTCCGCGAAGCGAGCGTGCTCGTCGCGGCGGGATTGCTCGCCGGCGCGGCCGTGGCGGTCCTCGCGGCGCGCGCGGTGCGGTCGATGCTGTTCGGCCTCCAGCCGGACGATCCCGCCACGTTTCTCGCGGCGGTTCTCCTCCTCGCCATCGCGGCGCTCGCCGCCAGCTACGTCCCCGCCCGCCGGGCCGCGCAAGTCGATCCGATGGTCGCGTTGAGAGCTGACTGAGCAACTCCAATCTCCAACGTCCAACTCCCAAGCCGCACGACTCGTAACACTGGGTGAAAGTTGCCGCGACTTTCGCCCAGGCCTGGGAGTTGGGAGCTGGCGCTGGGGTCGGTGGGCCCTGCCAGTAAACTAATCTCCAACCAGCCGCGTCTCACACCTGACTCTAGCGTTGAGGGACAATCACCAGTGAACCTGAAGCTCGCCATCCGCCGGCTCTTCAAGACCCCGTTCGTCAGCATCATCGCCATCCTCTCCCTCGCCCTTGGCATCGGGGCGAACGCGGCGATTTTCTCGCTGTTCGACCAGACGCTGCTGCGGGCGCTTCCGGTGCAGCGGCCGAACGAGCTGGTCAATTTCTCTTCCCCCGGGCCGAGGCAGGGTTCCAATTCGTGCGGCCAGGCGGGCGACTGCGAGTCGGTGTTCAGCTACCCGATGTTCCGCGATCTCGAGAAGCAGCAGACGGTGTTCACGCGGCGTCGCGGCACACGTCGGGTTCGGCGCGAACCTGTCGTATCAGTCGCAGACGAGAAGCGGCGACGGCATGCTCGTGTCCGGTTCGTACTTTCCGGTGCTCGGCCTGCAGCCGGCGCTCGGCCGGCTGCTGGACCCCAACGACGATCGCAACCCCGGCGGGCACTTCGTCACGGTGCTGAGCCATGCCTACTGGACGACGCGGCTCGGCTCCAGCCCTGGCGTCCTCAATCAGACGCTGATCGTCAACGGCCAGCGGCTGACGATCGTCGGCGTCGCCCCGCGCGGGTTCAACAGCACGACGCTCGGCATGGAGCCCGAGGTCTTCGTGCCGATCACGATGCGCGAGTTGATGGTGCCGGGCTGGAAAGGGTTCGACAACCGGAGGAGCTACTGGGTGTACCTGTTCGCGCGGCTGAAGCCGGGCGTGTCGATCGACCAGGCCCGCGTCGCGATGAACGGCGTGTACCGTCCGATCATCAACGACGTCGAGGCCCCGCTCCAGAAAGGCATGAGCGATCAGACGATGGCCCGCTTCAAGGCCAGGACGCTCGTCGTCGAACCGGGACGCCGCGGGCAGAGCCAGGTCCACGAAGAGGCGAAGACGCCGCTGATTCTGCTGTTCTCGATCACGGGGATCGTGCTCCTCATCGCGTGCGCGAACATCGCCAACCTGCTGCTCGCGCGCGGGGCCGGACGCGCGACCGAGATGGCGGTGCGGCTCTCGCTCGGCGCCACGCGGCGGCAGCTTCTCGCGCAGCTCCTCACCGAGTCGTGCGTGCTGGCGGTGCTCGGCGGGATCGCGGGACTGATCGTGGCGCGGTGGACGCTGGCGCTCATCGCGTCGCTGCTGCCGGCTGACGGCACCGCGTCGCTGCAGTTCGAGATTCAGCTGCCGGTCGTGCTGTTCGCGGCCGTCCTGTCGGTCGCCACCGGCCTGCTCTTCGGATTGTTTCCCGCGCTGCACGCCACCAAGCCCGACCTCGTGTCCGCGATCAAGGCCCAGGCGGGCCAGCCGTCCGGCGCGCGGGCCGCGGCCAGGTTCCGCAGCACGCTGGTCACCGCACAGATCGCGCTGTCGATGGCCCTCCTCATTTCGGCGGGGCTCTTCGTCAAGAGCCTGATGAACGTGAGCCGCGTGAACCTCGGCGTGAAACTCGACAACCTCATCACCTTCGGCCTGTCGCCGGACCTGAACGGCTACGACTTCGCGCGCGCGCGGACGTTCTTCGAGCGGACCGAGGAGGAGATGGCGGCAGTGCCCGGCGTGACGGCCGTCGCCGCGTCGATGGTTCCGCTGCTGGCCGGGAGCAACTGGGGCAGCAGCGTGTCGGTCCAGGGCTTCGAGAAAGGCCCGGACACCGACGCCCACGCCTACTTCAACAGAATCAGCTCCGGCTATTTCCGGACGCTCGGCATCCCGCTCATGTCGGGGCGCGAGTTCACGGCCGCCGACGCCGCCGGCGCACCCAAGGTCGTCATCGTCAACGAAGCGTTCGCGAAGAAGTTCAACCTCGGGCGCGAGGCGGTCGGCAAACGGATGTCGGACGGCGGCCCGGAGCTCGACATGGAGATCGTCGGGGTCGTCCAGAACGCGAAGTACAGCGAGGTGAGGCAGGAGCCGCCGCCGGTCTTCTTCATGCCGTACCGGCAGAACGACCGCGTCGGATCGCTGAACTTCTACGTCCGGACCTCGCTCGATCCGGAACAGATGCTGCGGCACCGCGCCCGGCGTCGTCGCGCGGCTCGATCCGAACCTGCCGCTCGAGAACGTGAAGACGATGCCGCAGCAGGCGCGCGAGAACGTGTTCATGGACCGGATGGTCAGCACGCTGTCGGCGGCCTTCGCGCTCCTGGCGACGGTGCTCGCGGCGGTGGGGCTGTACGGCGTGCTCGCCTACACCGTGTCCCAGCGCACGCGCGAGATCGGCCTGCGCATGGCGCTCGGCGCGGACGGCGCCCGCATGCGGACGATGATCCTGAAACAGGTCGCGTGGATGACGCTCGTCGGCGGCGTGATCGGGATCGTCGCGGCGTACTATCTGGGGAAGGCCGTCGAGTCGCAACTCTTCGAGCTCAAAGGCCACGACCCCGTCGTGATGAGCCTCTCGGTCGTGCTGCTGACCATCGTCGCGTTCGCCGCCGGGTATATCCCCGCGTACCGCGCGTCACGCGTCCACCCGATGCAGGCGCTTCGGTATGAATGAAGCTCCCGCTTCCAGCTTCCAGGCTTCCAGCTCGCTCTGGAACTGGAACCGGAGACTCTAGCTAAGCCGTTTCGAAACCGAAGTGGCATCCGGCTTCAGCGGAGCGGGTTTGAGCACCTGTCCCTCAGTCGTACCGCAGCGCCACCATCGGATCGACCCGTGACGCGCGCCGCGCCGGCAGGAACCCCGCCAGCGCGGAGACGAGCACCATGACGCCGATCGCCGCCGCCATCGTGATCGCGTCGGTGCCGGCAAGGCCGTACAGGAGCGTGGCGACGAACCGGCTCAGCCCCAACGCCACCGCGACGCCGAGGACGACGCCGACCACGACGAGAATCATGGATTCGCGCATCACCAGGCCCAGCACGTGTCCGCGCTGCGCGCCGAGCGCCATCCGGATGCCGATTTCATTCGTGCGGCGCGACACGCTGTAGGACATCAGCCCGAACAGGCCGATCGCCGCGAGCAGGATCGCGAGCGCTCCGAACAAGGCGTACGCCTGCGCGAACAGCTTCTCCTGCTCGAAGCGGCGCTCGACCTGTTCGAGCTGCGTCGAGACGTCCACCATCGGAAGATTCGAATCGACTTGCCTGACGGCTTCCCGCACGCTGCCCGTTGCGGTGGCGGGATCGCCGGCGGTCCTCACGGCGATGATCGCGGACGCCGCGCGCGTCTGCAAGTACGGCACGTACATCGTCGGCGGCGCGGCGTCGCGGACGCTGTCGTACTTCGCGTCACGAATGATGCCGACGATCTCGAGCTGGCTGTTGTTCTCGACGCTCGAGCCGAAACGCTGGCCGATCGCGTTCTCGTTGGGGAAGTACTTCTTCGCGGCGGCGTCGTTGATCACCACCACCTTGGGGGCCGCCTCGTTGTCGCGCGGCGTGAGTCCTCGTCCGAGCAGGATCGGAATCTCCATGACTTCGAAGAAGTTGGGAGAGACCACGAGACGATTGATGCTGGTCCCGCTGTCTCGCGCGTTCGCATAGACGCGTCCGCGCACGAAGATGCCCGTCGAGTTGACGCTGCCCGTGAGCAGTGCCGGGTTCGTGAGCGCGGCCGCGCGGACCCCGGGCACCGCGGCAATCCGCTCGAGCAGCTGGCCGTACAGCGCCGCCGTGCGCTTCTCGTCGTACCGGTTCAACTGAGGCTGCACCCGGAACAGCAGCAGGTTCTGCGGGTTGAACCCCACGTCCACGTGCCGCAGGTTGTGGAGCGTGCGGAGAAACAGCCCCGCGCCGACGAGCAGCACGAGCGAGATGGCGACCTGGGCGATCAGCAGCGATTTGCTCAGAACGCTGCGGGAGCCGGCCACGCTCCGGCTGCTCTGTTTGAGCGCGGTGTTCACGTCGACGCCAGTGGCGCCGAGCGCGGGCGCGATGCCGAAGACGATCCCGGTCAGGGCGGTGACCGCCAGCACGAACGCGAGCACGCGCCAGTCGAGCAGCGGCGCCTGACCGGTGGGCCCGGGCAGCAGCTGCTTGCCCCAGTAGCCGACGAGGACGCCGAGGACGCCGCCGACTGCCGCGAGCAGCAGGCTCTCGGTCAGGAGTTGCCGGATCAAACGGAGTCGAGTGGCGCCGAGCGAGAGCCGGACGGACAGCTCCTTCTGGCGGGTCGCCGCGCGCGAGAGGAGCAGATTCGCGACATTCGCGCAGACGATCAACAGAACGAGCGCCACGACGACGCCGAGAATCGTGGCCGCACGCAGGTTGGTCGTGTTGACGTCGTAAATCCCGCGGCTGCCGGAGTCCACGCGCAGGTGCGGCACCTCGGTGCGCGTTCGGTTCATCGGCCGTACCACGCTCGGCCTCCGGCAGCCCCTTCATGTACGAATCGAGACCGGCTCGCGCCGTGTGCTGGAAGACGCCTTCGAGATTGCCCTGCACCTGCGCGGCCGTCGCTCCCGGCTTCAGACGTCCCATGACCTGCAGCCACCAATACGTCGGCTGGCCCAGCCGGGCCTCTCCGAAAGTGTTCAGCTGAGGCTCGAGCGAGAGCGGCAGACCGATGTCGGGCAGCTCGCTCACCGGCTGTTGAATGCCCGTGAACTCCGGCGCGATCACGCCGACAACGGTGACGACGACGTCGTTCACGCGGATCGTCTTGCCGACGGCCGCGGGATCGGTCATGAACCGCGTGTGCCAGTACTTGGAGCTGATCACCGCCGCGGGAGGCGCGGACGGCTTGTCGTCTTCAGCCGTGATGATGCGTCCGGCGCGCGCCCGGACGCCGAGCACCTGGTAGTAGTTGCCGGTGGAGACGAAGGCGGTGGCGAGCTCCGCCTGGCCGTCCACGACGACGTTCACCCGGCCGTACGGCGCGCAGGCGATGAGATCGCTCATCGTGCGGTTGTCGGCGGCGAACTGCTGGTACATCGCGTACGAGAACGTGGTGCGCACGTTCTGCCCGTCAGCAGCCTTGGCCGAGAAGCCGTAGTCGCTGGAGTTCGTCACCATGTCGTTCCGGCCGCTGTACCGCAGACGCACGAGAGTGTCGGGGTCCCTGACGGGAATCTGCGTCAGCAGCAGGCCGTTGATGGCGCTGAAAATGGCGGTGTTCGCGCCGATGCCGAGCGCCAGCGACAGCAGGACGACGGCCGTCCAGCCCTTGGCGCCGAGCAGCATGCGGACCGCGTGACGGAGATCTTTGAGCATGGAATCCTCGGAATCGGTAGCGTGGCTGAGATAGGTACTCGAACCGGGTGTCTCAACTTCGAACAGGAGATCAGGAGTTTTTTGGTTTTCAAGAATGAATCTCCTGACCTCCTGAACTCCTGTAGAGAGTCGCCTGCCGCAGGTGCCGCCAACCAGACCGTTTCGACACTAGACGGCGCCGGAAGCCGTAAGGTTTACCTGTTCAGCCGGTAAACTCGCTGCAATGCCGACCGCCCCCGCGGCGACGCCGCTCATCGCGATGGGCGGCATGCGCCTGTCCACCGAGCGCGACCGGGACGAGGCCCGCGCGATCGCCGTGCTGCACGCGGCCTTCGATGCCGGCATCAATTTCATCGACACGGCGGACGCGTACTGCTGGGACTCGAGCGAGGCCGGGCACAACGAACGTCTGATCGCCCGCGCGCTCGCGTGCTGGCACGGTGACCGTGCGCGCGTTGTGGTGGCAACCAAGGGCGGTCTCACACGTCCGGAGGGCCGCTGGATCGCGAACGGGCGGGCGCGTCATCTCGTTGCGGCGTGCGAGGCCAGCCGGCGCGCGCTGGGCGTCGATCGCATCCATCTTTATCAGCTCCATGCGCCCGACCCGCGAACGCCGCTCGCGACCAGCGTCCGGGCGCTCGCCTCTCTGAAGCGCGACGGCCTGATCGAGTCGATCGGCCTCTGCAATGTGAACGTCGGACAGATCGAGGAGGCGAGGCGGATCACCGAGATTGCCGCCGTCCAGGCCGAGCTCAGCATCTGGAACGACGAGAGCATCCTGGGCGGCGTGGCCGGGTACTGCATCGCGAACGGCATCCGGCTCCTGGCGTACCGGCCGCTCGGCGGTCCGAAGCGTCTGCGCCGCACCGGCTCTGAACCCGTGCTGGTTGCTCTCGCGGCGCGCCACGGCGCCACCCCGTTCGAGATCGCGCTGGCATGGCTGCGCGACCTGTCGACGCTGATCCTGCCCATCCCCGGACCGGCGCGCGTGGAGACCGTGCAGTCGGTCGCGCGCGCACACGGGATCGTCCTGACCGATGAGGATCGCGCCCTCCTGGATGACCGGTTCCCTTCAGGCCGGGCCTTGCGGCTCCGCGAGGAATCCAACGAGCGTCATGCACCTGACGGCAGCGCCTGCGGCCGCGGCGAGCGAGCGAAGCGAGTCGAGCCGCAGCACGTGGGGGTGGGGCCCCACGTGCAACTGAAGAAGTCGTGCTGATCATGGGCCTGCCTGGCGCCGGCAAGAGCACGGTGGCGGAATCGCTCGTGGCTCGAGGTTACGAACGGTTGAACCGGGACGACCGGGGCGGATCGATGCGGGGTCTGCTGCCCGCCATCGCCTCCGGCTCTTCACGCATCGTCCTCGACAACACGTATGTGTCCCGAAAGTCGCGCGCGGCCGTGATTCAGGCAGCGTCGCAGCGAGGACTCCCCGTCCGATGCATCTGGCTCTCCACCGGACTCGAGGACGCGCAGGTCAACGCGGCGGGGCGGATCGTGTCGCGCTACGGCCGGCTGCTCGGTCCGGAAGAGATGCGCGAAGCCTCGAAGCAGGACACCGCCGCGTTTGGCCCGGCCGTGCAGTTCCGCTATCAACGCGAGCTGGAGCCTCCCGATCCCTCAGAGGGTTTCTCACGGATTGAGGTCATGACCTTCGAGCGCCGTCGCGACCCGTCGTTCACCAACCGGGCCCTCATGCTGTGGAGTGACGGCGTTCTTCGTCGCAGCCGATCCGGTCAGCGCACTCCTTTTTCCGCGGAGGACGTCGAGGTGTTCGCGGAGCGGGGAGAAGTCTTGCGCCGCCATCAAGCTGCCGGCTGGCTGGTACTGGGGCTGTCCTGGCAGCCTGAAATCGCCGACGACACGATGACTTCCGTTCAAGTCGACGAGGGCTTCGCGCGGATGCAGGAGCTTCTGGGAGTCACGATCGAGATTGCGTACTGTCCGCACGGCGCCGGGCCTCCAACCTGCTGGTGCCGAAAGCCCCTGCCGGGCCTGGGCGTCGTGTTCATTCAGCGCCACAAGCTCGACGCCTCGCAGTGTGTGTACGTCGGGGCCGGACCACAGGATCCGGGCTTCGCCCGGCGGCTCGGGTTCCAGTACCGCGACGCGGCCGACTTCTTCGCGCCAGACCGCCGTACGTAGCGCAGGGCTTCAGAGCTTGTGAGTATTCCTTGGCAGTCTCCAAAACTATTCTCGTGGCTTCCGGCTTCAGGCGGAAGGATGCCGCGGGCGCCCGGACTTCCACCTAAAGGTGGAAGCCACAAGATGATTCCTTCACAGGCCCTTCAGCCCTGCTGGGCTACGACCGTCCCGCGACAACCCGCGCGGTGGTGACGGCCTGCCCTGCGTGGCGCTGTGTGTGCTCGGCCGCGTGAAACAGGAGGCCGATCACCGTGGTCGGCAGCTGCGCGCGCCCGACACTTCGAGCTTCCCGCAGCGTGGATTCATCGGTGTTCCTGAGTTGGGCGAGCGCGCGTTCGACCGCGTCATGGAAAGCGGCAAGAAGGCTCGCGCCGACGTTCGGGGCCAGGTCGGGCTCCCCCTCGGCGGCAAGGGCGGCACGCTGCTCGCTCGAGAGCTGCTCGCCGCGCGCGTACGTGAACAGACGGTCGAGGCTGCCGGCGGCGTGCTGCACGTGAAACCCCATCGACGCGGCGCCCGAGGGGGTCGTCCAGATCTGATCGGCCGTCAGTCCGGTGACGGTCGAAGAGATCTCCTCGCGGCATTGAAGCAGGCTGTGGGCGACCGGCTGCAGGAGCGCGGGGACAGCCTCAACGGGCCCCCGAAGCCAGACCTCAGGAAGCGGCTTGTTCATGACCTGACTCCGAATTCGATCTTGACCCCGGATTATCGTCCGAAAAGGGACCAACGCAGGGACCAGTCCTCGCGAAAATCGAACAAGGGAGGTAGCGGAGGGGACGGAGAGAACGGAAGAGAATCACGTCAACATGGGTTGAAACACGGAGCAACGGAGCAACGGAGAAACGGAGTTTCCTTAAACTGATTTTGCTCCGTTCCTCCGTTCCTCCGTTGTGCTCCGTGTTGACCCTCCGGTCGCGGTCCGCTCGGCTCGGAAACACGCGAGTATGTTCGAAGGCACTAACGAGCTCGTCATCAACTGGAATAGTGGAACCAATCGGCGTGCCGCGGGAAAGATGTAGAGAGGAGCTCCAATGACGCAATCCCTCCGCTTCGATGGCCGGGTGGCTCTTCGCGTCTTCGGCCGCTCGCCGGGGACTGCCGCGGCCGCGGTGCTGACGCTCGCCGTCGCCGTCGGCCTCAACCTCGCCATGTTCGGGCTCATCGACCGCGCCCTCCTCAGCCCGCCCGCGCACGTGGCCGAAGCAAGCCGCGTGTTCACGCTCGCCTTCGAGCACGAAGCGGATAACGGCGCAATCGCGCGGATGACGACCACGTCGTACGTCACGTTCGAAACCGTTCGTGAACAGGTTCCAGCGATCGCGGATGCCGCGGCCTGGCAGCGAATCACCACCAGCGCCGTGGTGGATGGTGTGCAGATCGGCGCCGAGGCGATGCTCGTCTCCGGGTCGTACTTCCAGCTGCTGGGCGTCCGGCCGCATCTCGGGCGCGGCATTCTGCCGGACGATGACGCGCCCCCGGCGGGATCGCCCGTTGCCGTGCTGAGCTACGCGTTCTGGATGGGAGCATTCGGCGGCGACCCGGCGGTGCTCGGCCGCCGCGTGACGGTCCGGGGCGTGGACCTCACAATCTCCGGGGTCATGCCTGCCGGCTTCAGCGGGCACTCGGCGGTGGGCGTGGACGTCTGGGTGCCGTTTCACGCGGCCATGCGCGAGATGCCCGGCTGGGACCGCGACCCCTTCCGCAACATCGCGGCTATCGTGGTACGCCTGGCGCCAGGTGAGACTCCGGCCGCGGCGTCCGCGCAGGCAGGCTCCGCGATCGAGAGAAAGGACAGACGCGTCACCCTGTCGCCAATCGGCGGCGGAGACGTGACGGCAACCGAGCAGCGCATCGCTTATTGGCTGACCGGCGTCTCGGTGCTGGTGCTCGTCATCGGCCTCGCCAACAGCGCGACCCTGCTTCTCATTCGCGGCGCCGCACGCCGGCGGGATTTCGCGATCCGATCCGCTCTCGGCGCCACGCGCGGCCGGCTGCTGGAGCAGGCGGTCGTCGAAGCCACGCTCCTCGCGGCGACGGCCGTCGGCGTGGCGCTCCTGCTCGCGTACTGGTTCGATGAAGCAGTACGGAGTGTGCTCCTGCCCACGGTCGTCCACAGCGCCGGCCTGACCCTCCGGACGCTCGCGGCTGCCTCGCTTGCGGGCGTCGTCGTCCTGGTTGTCGCCGCGGCCGCGGGCATCGCGCAGATGCCCCGGAGCCTGCGGGACGCCAATCTTGCAGGCCCTTCCACTCGCCCGCGCTGGATCGCTCGCTCGGGCCAGGCGCTCCTCCTCGTCCAGACGACGCTGTCGGTCGTGCTGCTCGCCGGCACGGGCCTGTTCGGACGAAGCCTGTACAACCTCATGTCCCAGGAATTCGGCATGCGCACCGGCGACGTGCTGCTCGTCGAGTTCGACCGCGGACCGGGCGCCGTTCGAGAGCACGAGCAGCTGTACTCGTCGGCGCTCGAGCGCATCCGCACCCTGCGCGGCGTGGAAATCGCGACGACCGTGAAGACGATGCCCTTCACCGGGTTCCACGTGCCGCCGATCAGCGTGCCGGGCCTGGCCGGGCCGCCACAGGTCAACGGACAGCTTCCGTTTCTCATCGCCGCCACGCCGCAGTTCCTCGACATCCTCGACGTCGCCATCGTCGAGGGGCGCCGGTTCGCCGAGTCCGACGAGCGCGGCGCGCCTGTCGTCATCGTCAACCAGACGATGGCGCGGTCGGTGTGGCCCGGCGAGAGCGCGCTCGGCAAGTGCATCCGGATCGGGTTCGAGCCGTCGTTCGATCCGTCAACAGCGGCCGGTCCGCCGCCGCCCCCGGCGACGGTTCCGTGCCGCGAAGTGATTGGCGTGTCCCGCGACGTGCGCCAGCGATCGGTCGTGCCCACTGGAAGCGAGGATCGCCTGATGCAGTACTTCGTGCCGTTCTCGCAGGTGCCGCCTCCCCCGGCAGGCGTCGGGCCGGGCCCGGGCATTCAGGGCCTGTTGCTGCGGACAACGGCGGGCCCCGGCGTGCTCGCCGCGCCGATTCGCCGCGTGGTGCTGGACGGCCGGACCGACCTGCCGTTTCTTCAGGTCCGCCGCTATGCAGAGCTGCTCGAGCGGCAGATGCGGCCGTGGCGCCTGGGCACGGCGCTGCTGTCTCTGTTCGGCGCGCTGGCGCTCGGCGTGGCCGCGGTCGGGCTCTACGCGACGTTTGCCCACTCCGTGGCAGAGCGGCGCCGCGAGATGGCGATCCGTCTCGCCATCGGTGCGCGGCCGCACCGGGTGCTGGTCATGATCCTGCGGGAAGCCGCCGGCGTCGCGCTGGCAGGCGTGCTGTGCGGAGCTTTCGCGGCGGCCCTCGGCGGCCGATGGATGCAATCGATGTTGTTCGGGACCGCCCCGTCCGATCCGCTGGTGCTCGGATCGGCGGCGATCGTCATGCTGGCCGTAGCGACGCTCGCCACGTTCGTGCCGGCGCGTCACGCGTCGCGCACGGATCCGACCTCGCTGCTGCGCGCGGAGTAGGCCCTGACTCGTGGCGTCCGGCTTCAGCCGGACCCCGGACGTGGCCGCTCTATCGCTTGGCGGTGATCACGAAATCGCGCCGGGGATCCAGATCGGATCGGTTGACGCGGGTCTCGCCCGGCTGTTTGGCGATCGTCTCGCCTGGCTGCAATTCGATCTCGAGGCGGTAGACACCTTCCGGGACCTTGAGGGTGTAGCCGCCGTTGATCCCGGTCGTCTCCTCGTACCGCGTTCCGGTTGCGGTGTTGACGGCGGTGACTTTCCGGCCCGGGACGGCGGCATTCCCGTCGGTCGAGACCATTCCGGCGATCGTCCCGCCGACCGCCGGCGGTTTCGAGCCCGTGTCGATGACCGGCTCGCCATGGCAGGCCACGACTGTCAGCAGAGTGAAGGGCAGTAGAAGATTGAGGAGCTTCATGATGCGCGTAGATTACACCGAAGACCGCAGCGGAGCGGATCATCGTGCGGCGGCGCCCGGAAGCGGCACGTGGACCGGATAGGCCTTCTCACCGGCCAGAATCTTCACCGGCAGGCGATTCTCACGGAGCGGGATCGGACACGTCGTGTACGGGTTGAACGCGCACGGCGGGTTGTACGCCATGTTGAAGTCGAGCACCGTCGTGTCGTCGTCGCGCAGATCCGAGTACACGAAGCGCGCGGTTTCGTACGTCTCCTGTCCGCTCGACGCGTCGCGGAAGACGAAGTAGAAGCGCGTGGGCCTCGTGGTGAAGGGACGCAGGCGCAGCGTCTGTCCGAGCAGCTGGAACTCGACGACGCCTTCGGAGTTGTATTCGTCTTCCTGGCTGTAGGTGTTCAGCACCTTGAACCGCTGCGGCGCGGGGTCCCTGATGAGCCGCCCGACGACCCGATACTGCGCGTCCATCGGGAACCAGGTGAAGCCGAGGAATCCCCGGGCCTGCGGACCGTCCGGATCGCGCACGCGGATCGCACGCTCTCCGCCGCTGACATGGACGACGAGCCGCACGTTGCCGACCACCAGCTCGTCGGAGTCGCGCACCGAGTCGTCGCGCAAATCGATCGCGGCCGTCACCGGCTGATCGTCCAGCAGCACGCGCACGCCGGGCGCCGGCTCGAAACGCACGCGCTCCCCGTCGAGCGAGAACCGGCCGACCGCCGGAGGCGTGGACGCGGGCAGCACGATGTCGTTCGTCCGGGCGCTGCCGGCGGTGTTGTTCCCCGGCTTCAGGACGTGCAGCGCCGCGATGCTCGCCCAGTCGCGCCGGTAGTCCTCCTCGTGCTTCGCGCGCCACTCTCGGGCGGCCGCGTTGGCCGTCTCGGCGTCCGGCAGGGCCGAAGGCGAGTCCTTTGGTTTGTCGCCGCACCCGCTCATGGCGGCGATCGCGAGGGCTGCGAACGTGCTCCGGAGGAGAGGCTGATGCATCTGGAATTTCAACGATAACTCCCAACCCCAAAAAGTCCCAACCCCCAACATACCGGGAACAAGGAGTTCAGGAGTTCAGGAGGTTTGTTTGCAATTCTTCGTATTTGACTTCCAACCCGATGTGTCAGCTTGAGCCAGAGAGACAAATAGAGACAAATCTCCTGAGTTGCCGGGCCTCCTGTTCAAGGGGGCGGCTGAAGTATCATCCGCGCAACCCGCCTTCTCTCCAGGAGAGACCATGAGCCGTGACGTTTCGACATCCCCGCACTCGCGCCGCCGAGTGACCTCTGTAACCCTCGCGATGCTGCTCGCGCTGGTCTCGGCCTACGCGCTGCCTGGCGCACAAGCGCCGGCGAAGAAGGCGCTGACCGTTGACGACTACACGAAGTGGCGGAGCATCACGGATTCCGCGATCTCCGGCGACGGCAAGTGGGCGACGTATACGCTGCAGCTCACCAACACGATCCCCGCCGAGGCGAAGCCGGTCCTGCACCTGAGGAACCTCGAGACCAACGAGGATGTCACGGTGCAGGATGCGACCGGGGGGACGTTCTCCGCCGACTCGAAGTGGATCGCGTATCAGGTCGATCCCGGCGCTGCGGAGCGCGCGCGAAGGGACCGTGGACCGTCGTCAGGCTCGGGAAGCGGCGGGACGACAGCGCCGGCTGTCACCCCGCCGGCAGATCCCGCCGCACCGCCGTCGGCTCCCGCGCCGCCGCCCGCGATCGCTCCGGGGACCGTCCCGCCGGCGACTGCGCCCGCGGCCCCGGCGACGCCGCCGTCGGCTCCAGCCGTCACTCAAGCTCCGTCTCCCGCGCCCGCTCAGCCTGCCGCGCCCGGTTCTCAGCCGGCTGCACCGGCCAGCGCAGGACAGGGCCCTTCGACAGGCTCAGGACAGGGCCCTTCGACAGGCTCAGGACAGGGCCGCGGAAGCGCTGCATCGACAATCCCGCCGCGGCGCGTCGAGCTGCGGAACCTGGCGGACGGCACGGTGCGATCGTGGCAGGACATCGGCTCGTTCACCTTCTCGCCCACCTCCACTCACCTGATCCTCCGTCGTCGTGCGCCGGACGCTGCGGGCGGCGGAGGACGTGGCGGAGCTACAGGCGGACCGGGAGCCGGCGGACCGGGCGGTGGCGGAGCGGCGGGTGGAGGTCGTGGTTCGGGCGACGCGCCGGCGGGTCCGCGCGGGCTGGATGTCGTCCTCCTGGACCTCAGGACCGGCCGTCATCAGCTGCTCGGCAGCGTCGGCGACATCGCGTTCAATCGCACGGGCAGCCTCCTCGCTTACACGGTGGACGCCGCGGTGAAGGACGGCAACGGCCTGTTCGTCTTCGACGCGCGCACCGGGCGCATCACGCCGCTCGACAACGACGCGAAGAGCTACAACCGGCTCGCCTGGAACGAGGACGGCACGGCGCTCGCCGTCCTCAAGGGCAGCGACGTCGAGAAGATGCGCGAGAAGGACAACGTCCTGGTGGCATTCCCGAACGTGCCGGAGCGCGCTCGACGGCGAGGGCGCCGTCACGCCGGTGATCCTCGATCCGGCGAAGGCGGACGGCTTCCCCAAAGGCTGGGTCGTCAGCGACCGCGCGGCGCTCGCGTGGAGCGAAGACAACAAGCGCGTGTTCTTCGGCATCAAGGAGCAGGTCCCGGCGCCCGACACGCGCCGCGCAAGACCACCGACGAAGCGGCCGACGTGGACGTGTGGAACACCGCGGACGAGCGGATCCAGTCGGCGCAGATGATCCGCGCGGAGCAGGATCGCAACTTCACGTTCCGTCAGGCCTTCGACGTCGCCGCGAAGCGGTTCGTGAAGCTCGCCGACGAGACGATGCGGGACCTCGATGTCGCGCCCGACGGCAAGTGGGCGGTGGGGCGCGACACGCGCGGATACGTCCACGATTACAAGCGGCCCGCGGCGGACTTCTATCGCGTGAACACGTCCACCGGCGAGCGGACATTGATCATGAAGGGGCAGCTGACCGGCAGCCACACGTTCGGCATCACGCCTCACGGCCGGCAGTTCCTCTACTGGAAGGACAACAGGTTCCAGGCCTACGACCTCGACGCCGGCACGACGCAGGACGCTCGGCGAACGGCGCGACCGCCGAGCTTCATCGACATGGAGTTCGATCACCCGGGGCCGAAGCCGTCGTACGGCATTGCCGGGTACACGCAGCGACGGCAAGGCGGTCATCGCGCAGCACCGCTACGACCTGTGGCTGCTGCCGCTCGACGGCTCCGCGCCGAAGAACCTGACGAACGGCGTCGGCGCGAAGGGCGACATCCGCTTCCGTCGTGCGTCCGCACGGAGCCGGTCGATCTCGACCGGTCCACGCGCGCGACCGGTCCGCGCGGGACGTATCGACCTCTCCAAGCCGGTCACGCTGTCGGCCTACGGCGAGTGGACGAAGAAGGCGGGCTTCTACGAGCTGGCGGACGGGCAGCTGAAGGAGCTCGTGCTACGAGGACGCGTCGTTCAGCGCGCCGGTGAAGGCGGCGAAGGCGGACCGGTTCCTGTTCACGCGGCAGACGTTCGTCGAGTTCCCGGACCTGCGCGTCTCGGGCCCGGGCTTCACGGACTCGAAGAAGATCAGCGACGCGAATCCGCAGCAGACGGAGTACCTGTGGGGCCGGCGCGTGCTGTTCGACTACAAGAACAAGGACGGCGTGCGGCTGCAGGGCATCCTCGCGCTGCCCGACGACTACAAGCCCGGCGAGAAGCGGCCGATGCTCGTGACGTTCTACGAGAAGAACTCGCAGAACATGCACCGCTACAACGCGCCGTCGTTCCTCACCGGCATGGGCGGCGTCGCCGATGCGAGGCGGTGAGCCGCGGCTACGTCACGATGCTGCCCGGACGTCCACTTCCGCACCGGCTCGTCGCACAGCGACATGCTCGAGTGCGTCGAAGCCGCGACGCGCAAGGTGATCGAGCTGGGCTACGCCGATCCGAAGCGGATCGGCGTCACCGGCCACAGCTACGGCGGCGAGGGCGCGGCGTTCATCGGCACGCTGTCGAAGATGTTCGCCGCCGTCGGCATGGGCGCCGGCGTCACCGATCTCTATCAACGACTTCAGCCAGAACTGGGGCTGGTCGTATCAGGTGACCGGCGGCAGCGGCGCGAACGGCAACGACTACTACCTCTACGGCCAGGGCCGCTGGGGCTTCTCGCCGTGGGACAACCCCGAGGTGTACCGCTTCGAGTCCGCGCTCACCCACGCGCCGAAGGCCACCGCGCCGTTCCTGATCATGCACGGCACCGCCGATCCGACGGTGTCTTCAACGAACGGCCTCGAGCTTCTACAACGCGCTGCGCTACAACGGCAAGAAGGCGGTGCTGCTCGCCTATCCCGGGCGAGGGGCACGGGCTGCGCGGGCATCGCGAACCGCAAGGATCTGACGGTCCGCTACTTCCAGTTCTTCGATCACTACCTGAAGGACGCGCCGGCGCCGAAGTGGATGACCGAAGGCGTGCCGTTCCTGAAGAAGGACGTGAAGTAAAATGAGGGGATGGCTCTCGACGAACGCGCGTTCTTCACGGACAAGCCCGAAACCCGGCAGGGCCGGTATCACTGCCCGAAGTGCCGGCGCGCCGGCGACTACAGCATCAGGTGGGTACGGCGCTCGAAGAAAGACAGGCTCCCGGGCGGGGCCGACGAGGCCGACCGCGCCAAATTCGCGAAGCTGCGCGATTACCTGCTCCGGCTCGACGACGAGGTCACGTGCAAGGCGTGCGGGAAGAAATTCGAGATCCCGTCGCAACAGTCGCTGTTGTTCGTGGACCAGCTCGGCGGCCTGCCGAACGACGAAGACCTCGAACGGGAGATCGCCGCCGCGTCGGGAGAGTCGGAACCCGCCCCCGAGACCAAGCCGCCGCTCCCGTCGCGGTTCACGCGCAAGTCGACCGGCTGGAAGTAGACACTCGTCCCGAATCACTAATCGGTGAATCACCGAATCGCTGAATCCTGAGCCCGATTCGAGGATTCGAGGATTCGCGATTAGTGATTCGGGACTAGCCACTAGCGTTCGACCACCGGCACTGCCGATTCAGCAGATACAGTCCACTAGTCGCGCATCCCTCCGGCCGCGAGCGACTTGAGCATGTCGATCGGCAGCTGCGTGCCGGCGCGCGCGTTGGCGCGGCGGATGCGGTCCGGCGTCAGGCCGTGGTCGCGCAAGGTCACCAGGTCCTCGACGGCCAGGCGGTCGTATCCGAGCGCCTTCAGTTCCTCGACGTAATCCGGGGTGACGCCGTGGTCCCGCAGCCGGACCAGCGTCGCGGCGGGAACCTTGTGGCCGAGCGCGGCCATGCGCCGGGCGTACTCGACGTCCACGCCGTGGTCGCGCACCCGAATCAGCTCGTCGAGCGGCAGCGCGTGCCCGAGCTCGCGCATCTCTCGGACGTACTCGGGCGTGACGCCGTGATCGCGCACCCGAATCACCTCGTCGATCGCCAATTTGCGGTGCCCCGCGTCGCCGAGATCGCGGACGAACTCCGCGGTCACGCCGTGGTCTCGCGAGGTGATCAGCTGCTCCAGCGTGAGCGAGCCGTAGCCGGCGTCGCGCATCCCCCGCACGTGCTCCGGGGTGATGCCGTGATCGCGCGCGCGGCGAATGGCGTCGGCCGAAAGCCCCTTGTAGCCCAGATCGGCCATCTCACGGACGTACTCGGGAGTGATCCCGTGGTCCCTCAGCTCGATCAACGGCGGCAACGATCCGAGCCGGTAGCCGAGCGCGCCCATGTCGCGCAGATAGGCGGCCTGCACTCCGTGCTGACCGGCGCGAACGATCTCGGAGAGGTCCGGCTTCGCATAACCCTGTTTGGTCAGCTCGTCCAGGAACGCGAACCCCACGTCGTGCCGGGCCATCTGGTACTGCTCGCCGGCCGTCGGCCGGGCAAAGCCGCGCTTCGCGAGCTCCGCCGGGAAACCCGGGTCCGGCGTGAATGAGAACGTGCCGGCGCCAACGCCGCTTCGCACGACGCCTTCGAAGGTGAACGTGCCCGGCGTCGCGTCGCAGGCGGAACTGGACCGGTCCGCCTGCGCCTGTGAGCTGCGCGGCCGTCAGCCCTTCCAGCCGGTCGATCGGTGTGTTCGAGCCGGAGGATGAACGCAGCTCCACCAGTCGCAGATGGACGGTGCCTGCCGTGCCGGTCGGACGGATTTCCCACGTGCCCGGCAGCCTGTCCTGCGCGATGCGGACAAAGGCCGCGGCGGCACGGACGAGGCGGGCGCGGCCATTCCGCCAGCGTGCGCCTTGAGGGCATTCAAGTCCGAAATGGACACGGGATCCTGTTGCGGGGCGGCTGCCGCACGTGCGCAGCCGGTTCCGCTGCCGGCGCCGCAACAGTCGTCGTCGCGCTCGCCAGCGGAACCAGTAACGCGGCCGCGAGCGCCGCCCACGCGATGCGCACGCGCACCGACGGCTCGCGCCGGTTGCGCGCGGCATCGAGCACGGCGAGCATGCGGCCTTCGAGGTGCCGTGGACGCGCCATGCTGACCGCGACGGCCGGGCGCGCGATGGCTCCCGAACGTGTACGCAATCTCGAGCAGATGGCCGGCATAGTCACGCGCCCGGGCGCCCGCCGCGATCGCGCGGTCGTCGCACGCCAGCTCGCGCTCGATGCGGAGGCGGCGCGCGACCCACCAGGCGGCCGGATGGAACCAGTAGATCGTGCACGCCGCGAACGCCAGCGATTGCGTGAGGCAATCGTATCGCGCGACGTGCGCCAGCTCGTGAAGGACCACGGCGCGTTGCCGGTCCTCGGGCCACGTGTCGGCCGTGGCCGGGATCAGGATGGTCGGCCGGCGCGTGCCGAAGGCCATCGGCATGCTGCGCTCGCGGCTGCGAAGCAGGCGTACCGGACGATCGACGCCCAGGCACGCGGCGCACTCGCGCAACAGCCGCGTCCAGTCCGGGTCGCGCACGTCGGCGGCTTCGCGCGCCAGCCGCCGGACGCTCCACCGCTGCAGGCCCATGTGAATCAGCATGACGAGCACGCCGGCGGCGTACACGCCGGCCATCACACCCGGCCACGCAACCGCGTTCGCCCGGGCGGCGAAGCTCCGAAGGGGGATCCCGGCGGTCGGCCGGACATCGGCCGCGGACTCGGCGCGTGCCGCGACAGACGCCGGCGGCTGTGCCAGGGTTGCGGGTTCGTCGACGCGCGCCACCGCCGGCCCTGGCGTCCACGGCGCCGGCCGCCGCCGTGCGAGTCACTACCGCCCACTCCGGCAGCGCCATCGACAGGATCGGAAGCAGGAGCAGGCCGACGACGGCCAGCGTCCACACCAGGTGGCGCATCGCCGCCGACAGGCGCCGGTACAGGACGGCCTGCACGAGCGCGGCGGCGCCCAGCAGCACCGAGGCCTTGACGGCGATCGAGAGCGCGGCGGACGTCGCGGGATCGAGATCGAACGGCATCATGACTCGTCTCCCTGTTCGCGGACGCGGTCGAGCAGGGTGCTCAGGCGCCGGTACTCGGCAGCCGACAGCGGCGCCGACGTCATGTCGAGCAGTGCGGCGATCGCCGAGCCCGGTGAGTTGTCGAAGAACGTGCGCACCAGCTGCTTCAGCGCGGATCGGCTGGCGTCTTCCGGCTTCACCGCCGGGAAGTAGACGAAGCGCGGGCCGTCGTACTCGCGCGCCAGCAGGCCGCGCTCGATCATGATCTCCAGCAGCTTGCGGACGCTCGACGGGCCCGGCGCGTCGGGCAGCTCGGATCGGATCGTCCTCCACCGTCGCGCGGCGGCGGCGGTAGAGAATCTCCATGATCTGGCTCTCGCGGCGGGTCAGGTCGACCGTTTTCGGCTTCGGCATGTGGCTGCGGCTCGTTCGCCGTGGGCGAATTTTTTCGCCCAAGGCGAATATATTCGCGCAGGCGCCCGGTGTCAACCGGATTGTGACGGGCGGAGACGCCGGCGCGGAGCGATCCGGACGACTCGTTCCTTTCAACGGGTGCCGAGTCGCATGGGCTCCTGATCGCCGTTATGAGTCCTGGCGCGGGGCGAGTCGGAAGAATGTCCGGAGCGGAACCGACCACGGGCAGACAGATGTCGGTCACATTCAACTGCAGGCGGGCATTCACGCCGCGGTCTGATACATTTCCACGGCTGGCAAGCCGATCAGTTGGTGCTTCGGCAATGAGTAACGCGCGGGAAAATCGCCGCGTACACGGCGGGCAGCGTGACGAAAGGCCCGGCATGCGTGGTCACGGCAAATTCCCCGGAGGACCTGGTGCCGATAGGGCCTCGTAGAGTGAAGGCTGGAACGACGACCGTCGCGTCGAATCGCAGGGCTCCGGGCAGGTCGTCCGTGCTGGGGCATCTGGCCGATGCCCATCAGATGCGCGGCACAAGACCTTGGATGGTCGCCGAGGTCTTCGAGCGAGTCGAAGCTGCAAGGTCCCGGGAACCGCGTCATACGGTCCGACACTTGGCGAACGATGACGTCAGTGCGCGACGATGCAGATGCCGGATCTTCGTTTCAACTGGAGTACACCACTTCCGGCGTTCGTCCGGAACGGTTTCGGCGTGCGCGCCTGCCGGTGCGCACCGGCACGTGAAGTCTGGGCGGCTCCGAATCGGCGACGAAGGCGCGAGTAAACGTTTCATGAGCGATTGGAACCGACTCGAGGGCGATGTCGAGCAGCGTCATGTCATGGTTCAACGGCCGGAACGCGGCGCCGTTCGAGCCGGAGCGGCGTCCCACGTCATTCAGGGTGGCTCGCGGACCATCGCCCTGGGATGCGTCGGAAGTGCGAAGGCGACAGCGATGCCTTCGCGCTCAGCACCGCAAGGCTGAGATCCTCGTCGAGATGCGCCTGAATGTGGACGCGGAGCGCTGGACTCATTCAGTGGCGCCCGCCGAGTGCGCAGGCGCAGAGCTTTGAGAGATAGCGCGTCCGATCGGCAGCGGGAGCGCCGGTCCAGCTTTCCATCATGCCCACCAGCAGCGCGCCGTCGACCACAAGAAAAATGCCGAACAGTGCGAGGGCGGTGGGCCGCGATCTCGCGATCCAGCGGCTGGCGGCGTCGAAGATGGGCGCGCGGCGAGAATGGAAACCCACGGGCCGACGCCTGGGCATGTGCGTCGTACGTCGCCATCGGCTGCCCGGGTTGATGAGGTAACTATAGACAGCGACCCATCCAAAGGCTGCCGCGATCTGCGTGATCTCGGCGACCAAGGCTCCGACGCCGGTCGCGCCCCAATTGATCTTCATGGACGCACTATATGCACGGCGTACCGCTGTGTCTTGACGATTCCTGCGGTCTGCGCCGCGAGGTGATCGAACGCCGGACGGAATTCAGGACGGGCTCGTTCTCGCCGTGGTCTCGCGGGTCCTTCGACTCGCCTGAGCGCGCGTGTCATGGCGCAGGCCTTCGTCAGGCCTGCCCGCTGTGCGCCGTTACGTCGTCACCGGCTTGTTGCTGATCTTCTGCCGGCGGCGATCGAAGAAGAGCACTTCGTGCTGCCGGTAGGCCTGCACGCCCATCGCGATGGCCGCCATCGCCTGATACCCGAGCTTCGCGGGGAAGTTCGGCTCCTTGCGTGAGCGGACGCTCTCCAGGAAGTTGTCCATGTGCGGGTGCGAGCCGCGCGGGAACGGCTGCACGTCGATCTTCATGGTCTCGGCGCCGGTCTTCTTCGTGAACTCCTCGCGGTACTCCTGGTCGGGCACGATCTCCATCTGCGTGTTGTTGAGGCTCTCGCTGTTCTGCCCCACGAACAGCGTGGCCTGGCTGCCGTGGATGACGAGCGGCGCGCCGACGCCGCTGCCCACCGAGCACGCCAGCTGCATCGTCCAGGCGGGATAGTCCACGTTCATGAAGAACGTGTCCGGCACCTCGCGGTCCTTCTGCAGGTAGATGCCGCCCGACGACGTGACGCGGAGCGGGAAGTCGCCGCCGATGGACAGCAGCAGCGGCGAGACCGTGTGATAGAAGAGGTCCGTGGCGATGCCGCCGGAGTAGTCCCAGTATTTCCGCCAGCGGAAATAGCGCTCGGGGTCGAAGGCGCGCTTCGGCGCCGGACCGATGAACGCCTTCCAGTCGAGCGTCTTGTCCGTGGCCTCCGGATCGATCGCGTAGTTCCACTCGCCGCGCTGGTTGCGGTTGCGGCCGAACCCGCCGGACGCCCAGACGACCTCGCCGAGGAGGCCGTCCTGGATCGCTTTCTTCGCCTTCCAGAAGTGGTCCATCGACGTGTACTGGCTGCCGACCTGCAGGACGCGGCCGCTGGCCTGCACCGCGTCGGCGATCTCCCGGGCTTCCTCCACCGTGTAGGTCATCGGCTTTTCGAGGTAGACGTCCTTCCCGTTGCGCAGCGCCTCCATCGTGTGCAGGTGGTGCCAGTGATCGGGTGACGCGATCACCACGACATCGACGTCCGGCCGGGCGCACACCTCGCGATAGTCGTGGTGAACGGATTTTTCATCCACGCCGGTCGCCGTGCGGGCGCGCTGCCTTGCGTTTGTCCCAGATGTCGTTGACCGCGACCGCCTGGACGTCGCCGCGCTCCTTGTTCCGCTCCATCACGCGCCGGATGTGCGTGTTCATGCGGCCGCCGCACCCGACGAAGCCGACGTTGATGCGGTCGTTCGCGCCGATCACGCGGCCCTTCGCCATGGCCGGAAGCTGTCGCGCGCCAAGGCTGTCGCCCGCCGCCACCGTCCCCGCCACGGCCACCGCGCCGGCGCCCACCCGCTTGATGAAGTCGCGCCGCGTCGTCTCGTTCTGCTTGCGTCATGGTCTCTCCTCCACTGCGAACGGCCCGCCGGTCGCTCTCGAGCCCGGCCGCGTTCCGTGCGAGCTGAAGTAGAAAGTATCACTTGTAGCCGCGGCTGAGCAGGCTCTCCGCTCCAGCCTCGAACGCCGCGCGCGGGCCGACCTCGAATTCGAAGGTGTCGGCGAGGCGCGTGATGACGTTGAACGCGAATCCGACGTCCAGGGCGTCCTCGACCTGCGCACGCGTGACGCCGAGCGCCAGCAGCGCCCGCACGTCGTCGGCGGTGACGGCGTCGTGCTCGCGCGTCACCTTGCGCAGGAACGCGAGCGTGGCGCGCAGCGGCTCGGGGATCGGCGCGGTGGCCGGATCCGCAAGCACGGCCTGCACTGTGGCTTCTCCGAGGACCTTCGACGCGACCGCGCCGTGGGCCTGCGTTCAAAACTCGCAGGCGTTGACCTTGGAGACGTAGGCGGCCATGAGCTCGCGGTCGCCTATCGACCACTCCGACGGACCTCGCATCACTTCCTGGAACACTTCGCCCATCGGCGCGCCGAAGAACTCAGGACGGTACCTGAGGGTCTTCACGACGTCTGGAGCGCGATGTCGCGAGATCAGTCGAATGAGGACGAAGAGGGCCTTGGTCTTGATGCCGTGGCCGTGATCGAGCACGTCCAGTCTCATCGCGTCCCCCTGTCGTCCGGATGCGGGGCCGGCGTCACGGGCACCGCTGCGGACTGCGTCGCAGCGTCGAGCGCGGCAAGCGCGGCGTTGAGCTGGCGCGTCGCCTGACCGAGCGCCGCACACACAGCCAGCTCGAAGATCTCGTCCTCCGACACGCCGGCCGTTTTCGCGGCCGCGACGTCGGCGGCGGCGACCTTCCAGGCGTGGCGAGCCACTTTGTCGATGAGCGCCCGGGCCCGCTCGTCCACGCCGCTGGTTGTCGAACGCCGCCCGGCGCGCGGCACTGCTTGCGTGCCCCGGACCGTCCACCGCGCGATCGACGACCAGCTCGCGAAATCGCCTCGCTGCTTCGCTCATGCACTCACCATAGCACCTTCGGTTGTGCCGTCCCATGTCCGGTTGTGCACGCGGCCGCCTGACTCAGGTTCCCGCACGCCGGGCCGCGCACATCGAACCGTCGGAGACGCTTCGCGCGGAGGGTAGATGCCCTGAGCGAGCGGTGGTTCGGGCCTGCCCTGAGCGGCGTGACCGGCATCGAAGCGTAGCGGACCTCGAACCCGAGGCCGCCGCCACCCATCGCGCCGAAGTTGAACGTGTACCGATATCCGGCGCTCGCCCCGAGTCGAGTCGTCGGCTCCAGGGTCCAGCAACATCTCGCCGTGCGCCCGCACGATGGTGTTGGCGAAATCGAGGACCGTCCCTTGCGGCGCGTCGATCGAGAGCAGCTTGCCGTCGGGGCATCCCGACCAACCGGTCGTTGTGACCCAGCTGCCGCGCGAGCCGCTCGATCGCCTCCTGCGGAGAGACGTCGTGCATCCGCACTCCGGGCACGAGCCTGAAGAAGAGGCTCTGGGGATCGTTCCACGAGGCGGTGGGCCGGATCACGATGACACCGTCCATCTCGCGCCACTCGTATCGCGGATCGATCGCGACCATCGCGTCCAACACGTCGCGCAGCGTCCGGCCGGTCGCCGGGATCTCGGCCGAGCGCGGAGGATTGCCGGGACCGAGGAACTCGATGCCCATCGGAACCATGGTCGCGTTCGCCAGGTCCCGGACCGCGACGGAGGGCCCGTTGACCACGAGCGGCCGGTCGCTCGCGCCGGTCCGGACGATGCGATCGAGGACCGCGGCGGACCCTCCGGCGGAGAAGAGCGGCGCGTCCGCGTACCGCGACACGTCCACGGTCTGCTGCGGGGACTGCCCCGGCACGCCGCAGCCCGATCCACTCGCAGCCCGAGAGCAACGTCACGCTGAATGGAAAGAGCGAGTCGGCGGGCGTGGCCTCGAAGGCCCACGCCAGCTCGCCATGCGCGCTCACGGTGGCGTTGAGCACGTCCAGCACCGTGCCGGTGTCGACCCGCAAAGCGAACCGCTTCGTGTCGCCCAGCTGCACTTCCTTGTACTGAGGCGCGTCGAGGAGCGCCGCGATCAGACTCAGGGCATTCCGGGCGCGGAATCCCGGGCAGTTGAATCGCCGGCACGCTCGCGTTCAGCGGATGGTCGCCACGCTCCCACGCCGCACTCGAGCGGAGCACCGTGACGCCGTTCATCTCGCGCCACTCGTATCGGCGATCGGCCGCGGCCATGGCGTCGAGCGCCTCGCGCACGGTCAGTCCTGTGAGCGTGGCCGGCTTCGTCCTGCGGGGCCGGCCCGGCGCGACCTCGATTCCCATCGGCACGCCCGCCGCTCTCGCGAACTTTCCGATGAGCCTCGGATCGATGGCCGTGACGACAATCGGTGCGCCGAACTCGTCAGGACCGACACGGCGGTCCGGCGCGAGCTGGGCGGCAACCGGGACCGGCACCGGTGAGGGTCAACAGGCCGGACAGCGCCGCCGCGCGCAGGAATTGCGACATGATTCGCTCAGTTCTGGGGCGGGAGCGTGGCGGCCGGGGAGCCTCGATTATAGCGGCACGCTATGGATTCGGCGCGCCCTTCGGGCCGGAGGACACGCTCGGAACGGAGCGCTTCGGCTGCGCCTTCTCCCATTCCTCGCGCGAGACGGTCTTCTTCTCGTGCAGGTGGACGAACGTTCCCCGCTTGTTGCCGACCACGATGTCGGGCAGGCCGTCGCCGTTGATGTCGCCCGCCACGACCTGCGTGCCGACGCCGGACTCGCTGTCGATCAGGTAGGGGATGAAATCGACGCTCTTGCCGGCGTGCCGCGCGAGCTTGAACCAGTAGAGCACCGCCGCGTCGTTGCGATCGGGATCGCCGGTGCGGCCGTGCGACCAGAAGCGCTTGCCCGTGACGATGTCCTTCAGGCCGTCGCCGTCCATGTCGACGAGCTCGATGGCGTGGATCTCGGAGAACTTCACGCCGTACGGGTTGTCCTGCGGCGTCCTGTTCATCAGAATGTGCTCGCGGAACCGGATCGCCGCGCCCTCGCGATACTGCTCGTACCACGCCAGCCCGAACTCGTGCGCGGCGAGCGCGGTGATGATGTCGTTGAGGCCGTCGCCGTTCACGTCGTAGACGTGCATCTGCGAGCCGCCGGCGCCCATCGGCTGCTTGTGAAACGTCCAGACCGGATCGCCCGCGAGCGACGCGGGCTGTTCCCACCAGCCGTTCTTCTCGAGCAGATCGGACCGTCCGTCGCCGTTCACGTCGCCGAGACCCATGCCGTGCGTGAAGTTGCCGTACTTGTTGTTCGGTGAAATCGGATGGAACGTCCACGGCTTCGCCGGATTGCTCCAGTCCGGCGCGGCGTAGCCGTACTGACCCTTGGTGATGCAGACGAGCTCAGGCTTGCCGTCGCCGGTCAGGTCGGCGAAGGTCGGCGACTCGTTGTCGGTCTGATCGAAGATCTTGTGCCGCACCCAATGCGTGTCCTTGCCCTTCGGGTTCTCGAACCACGACGTGTCCTTCCCGGGGAAGCCGATGATGAGGATGTCGTTCCAGCCGTCCTTGTTGAAGTCGAGGGCCCAGGCGAAGAAGTTGTCGGAATACTTGTTCTCCTTGCCGAGCGTGCCCTCGAAGCCCGGCACGTCCACCTCCGTCATCGGCCCGAGCTTCAACTTGAACGTCGTCGTGGCGGGATAGTACTCGTGGCGCTTCTTGAACTCCGGTCCCTCCCACCACCACGGGCCGGAGATGATGTCGTTCACGCCGTCGCGGTTCAGGTCGCCGAAGGTGGCGCCCTCGCCCCAGAACTGGTCGCTCAGCTGAATGCGCTTGAAGGTGTGGAGCTCCTGGGCCAGGGCCAGGGTGGCCGTGGACAACGCGGTCAGGACGAGCAATGCGGCGCTGATGAAATTCTTCATAATGTGTCTCTGCTGTCGGAGTCCTGCGGTCTCGGACAGGCTAGTTCACTTCGTCAGGAGAAGCCAAGTGGCCCTTCGACTCACGGCGACGCTCGTGCGCTCTGTGTTGACGTGTCTGGCGGCCCTGGCAACTTTGACCGCCGTTGCGGCGGCGGTGGCAGGCGAGCAAGCCGACGTCCGATCGACGGTCGCCGACCGTGTGACGACGCTCACGAGGGATTCACCCTGGAGGCTGGTCGAATCCGTACCGATCCGGTTCACGACGCACCATCCCCAGGGCATGGTCAAGATCGGCGAGACGTTCTTCGTCTCTTCCGTCGAGATCAAGGTGCGGACCAGGCGCTACCTTCGGCCCGTGGACGGGTACGACCGCGACACCGGCGAAGGCACCGGCCATCTGTTCAAGTTCGACAGGGCGGGCAACCTGATCGCCGATGTCAGGCTGGGCGAAGGGACGATCTACCACCCCGGCGGCATCGACTACGACGGAAAGCACATCTGGGTGCCCGTGGCCGAGTACCGGCCGAACAGCCGCTCGATCGTCTACCGGATCGATCCCGCGACCATGAAGGCGACGGAGATGTTCCGCTTCGCCGACCACATCGGCGCCGTCGTCCGGAACACCGACGACAACACGCTCCACGGGGTCAGCTGGGGCTCACGCCGCTTCTATCGCTGGACGCTGGATGCGAACGGCAAGGCGACCAACGCGGGTGCGGCTCCCGAGAAGCTGCGTACGCTCAACGCTTCGCACTACCTGGACTACCAGGACTGCAAATACGCCGGCCGCCGCCGCATGTTGTGCACGGGCGTCACCGAGATGCGCCAGTCGCTGGCCGCGCCGCCCTTCCGCCTCGGCGGGATCGACCTCGTCAACCTCGCCGACGGCCGTCCCGTGCACCAGGTCCCGGTGCTCCTCTGGACCGCCGGCGGGATGGACATGACGCACAACCCCGCGTGGATCGAGCCGACCGCAACGGGCCTGCGCGCCTACTTCATGCCGGAAGACGACCGGTCGACGCTGTACATCTACGAAGTCGAGACGAAGTAGCCAGGTTCACATATCGACGATGACCGAGAACCCGCCGTAGGCCATGCGCTTGACGTCGAACGGCATCGACTTCCCGGATCCATCATGCTCCGCCAGGCGCGCGTCTTTCATCACCTTCTCGTTGACGCGATCGCGATGCGCGCGGGACTTGTACACAATCCAGGAAAAGACCACCGTCTCCCCCGGCTTGACCTTGGCGCTTCGCCGGAAACGCCAGCGCCCATCTTCACCTTCAGGTCGTCGCCGACGCATTCGCGGTATTCGAGGGCGCCGTGTTCGCGCCAGACCTTACCGGCCTTGGTGGACATGCGGCGGTACGCCTCCAGGTTCTTCTTCGGAACGGGCAACAGGAATCCATCGACGTAACGGGCCATGTGAGACTCCTCCGAAGTAAAGGTCACGATCAGATTATCGTGATTCCGCGCGGTCTTCTACTGATTTGATGCCGCCGTCGCCTCCTGCAGGAACTTGCGATACACGGCCCGCGCCTCGTCGAACTGCGCGTAGACGTGATCCTTCTCCTTCTGCGATCGCCAGCCGGGCCACGCCTCCGCCATCTGCTGCAGCTTGTCGATCCACTTGAGGCAGTAGGTGGCGGCCGCGGCGCTGCGGACGGGCCGATCGCCGACCGTCACCCACACCGGATTGGTGAAGGCCTGGGCGAACGTCGTGTCGAGCGGATAGCGCTCCTTCGGGTTTCCCTCGGCCCGCAGGTGATACCAGCCGCTGCGCGCCGCCTTCAAGGTCTTCGTGAGCTCCGCGCTCTTGCGATCCGCGGAGAGCGGGATCGTCTCGACGACCTCGCCGTTGAAAACCAGCGTGACGCGCTCGAGCGGCGTGATCGAGCGCACGCGCGCGACGATCGAGACCTCGCCGCCTGACGCGGGCAGTTTGGCTTCCTCGCCGGGCATCCGTCCGTTGACCGTGAGCTCGACGAGCGGCCCGGTGGTGACGAACGCGCGCCCTCTCCGCACCCCTTCGAACCAGGCGTCCGCGTCGAGGCCGCGATCGCCGGTGTAGACGTAGGTGCGCGCGGAGCCGACGAGCTTCGATCGATGCATGCTGCTGATCGAGTCCTCGCCGCCCACGGCCGTGATCGGCAGCCCGTTGTTCAGGACGGCATACCACGGGTGAAACCCCGCCGTGCCGGCCGCCGACCATTCCACGGCGTCCGTCGTCCTCAACGCGGCGTCCACGATGAAGCCCTTCGCGCCGCCGAGATCCGCGTCGATCGGGTCGTTGCCGCCCGATCGATCCGCGCTCTGGCTCCCGAACGCGTGCACGTAGCCCACCGTCGCGCCCTGCGCCTTCGCCTTGCGGAACATGTCGGTGTTGCTCGGATACAGGCTCTCGATCGCCGTTCCCTCGTAGCCGGTCGTGAACGGGCTGATCAGGTGATCGCGCAGCTGGAACATGAACACATGGCCGTAGAACGGCGGCCGGTACTCCTGCCCGACGACGAGGACGCGGTCGCGCGTCGAGAGCGGGTGCGCCTTGCCGCCCGGGACGAAGTACTGGTGATCGAGGATGCGGTTGTCCTTGTTCGCGATCTGCTCGTTCACCATGTCCTGATCTTCCGCGGCCGACATCATCATCAGGTTCTCGAGCGTGTTGTGCAGGTTGCCCGCGTAGTTCATGTGGACGTGCGTCGAGCCGTTGTACCAGCCGCGCGCCGAGAAGTTCGTCAGCGGCGTGCAGCTCGAGGTCGACCTGCGCGGCCTCGCCCTCGATCGCCTGCACGGTCGTCTTCGCGGGGACGTACTCGAACCCCTTCACCGCTTCGACGGTCACGGCGCCGGGCGGCACGTCCACACGGAACGTTCCGGTCTGATGGAACAGCCGGTCGCCGGCGCCGCTCACCCGGGAGTACGCGTCGACCGGCGTGTAGTGCTTGCCGTCCGACGCGGTGAGATGAATGCGCGCCGCGGTCGGCTGATCGGTCGCCGCGTCGATCGTCCGCACGGAGAGGACGCTCATCGGCCGCTTCCAGCGGCGCTCGGTCACCGCAATCTTCTGGAGCGCGCCCCCGTACGTCTCGAGCAGCTGGAGCTGCGGCAGGCCGCCCTCGTTGGAGATGAACGCGATCCACTCGCCGTCCGGCGACCAGCGCGGATGAAAGGCATCGTGCTGGAAGAAGGTCAGCTTGTACGGCTCGCCGCCCGAGGTCGGCTGCACGTACAGGTTGTTGAACTGGTCCGCCGCGCCTCGAGTCGAGGAGTAGACGAAGCGCTTGCCGTCGAGCGAGACGTGCGGCCGCGTGCGATACAGCGTCTGTTCCGCCAGCACGGTCGTCGCCTTGTCGATCCCGTTCGCGGCCGCGGGCACGCGCAGCACGTTGCCGGAGCCAAGCGGCATGTGCCGGTTCGAGACCAGGAGCAGCTCCGTGCCGCCGGGCAGCCAGGCCGGCGTGATGTGCATGTCCATCCTGCCGAAGTAGAGACGATCGCGCCCGAAATCGCTGTCGCGCGTGACCGCGATCTCGTCGCCCGCGAACTGACCGTCCTCGATCGGCCGGATGAACACGTTGAAGTTTCCGCTCGGCTTCGTCGCCACGTAGGCGAGGCGCGTCCCGTCCGGGGAGAACACCGGGTCCATGTAGATCTGCGCGTCGGACGTGAGCGCGCGGCTTTCGCCGGTCGCGACGTTCACGATCTCCAGCTGGATCGTGGCTCCGCCATCGTCGGCGACGTACGCAATCCAGCGCCCGTCGGGCGACCAGTCGGGCATCGAGTGATACTTGCGGTTGTAGGTGAGCTCGCGCGCGCTGCCCGACGCGCGGTCGACGATCCAGATCGAACCGCTCATCGCGACCGCCAGAGACGAGCCGTCCGGCGACCAGGCGGGAGCCCATGGCGTCGAGCTGGGCGCCGGCGCGAAGTAGTAGTTGTGCATGTAGTTCCCGCCCTGCTTCGCGGCGGGATACGGGACCGTGCCCTGTCCGGCCAGGTGGGCGCTGACGAGGATCAGGCCCGCGGACAGGAACATGAAGCGGCGGACCATGTCGGCTCCTTGATGCTTCCGTGAGGAGAGCTCGTCGCGTCAGTCCACCAGCGCCTGGTAGGTGAGGGTCTTGAAGTTCCAGAACAGGCCGTGCTCGTCGAACGGCATGTGTTGAGCGAACACCAGCGCCACGAGCCGCTCCTTCGGATCGATGTTGACCGTCGTGGTGGCGGCGCCGCTCCACCCGAATTGTCCGGCGGAGCCGAGCTCGTTGCCCTTCGCCAGATCGAGGCGCACCGCTACACCCAGACCAAAGCCGTCGGATTCGCTCATCGCGTGGGTGACCCGCGGCAGGTGGTTCAGGTGATTCACGGTCATCAGCTCGACGGTCTTGCGTCCGAGAATCCGCACGCCATTCAGCTCGCCGCCGTTCAACAGCATCTGCGCAAACCTGGCGTAGTCGCCGATGGTGGAGAACATCCCGGATCCGCCGGCCGCAAAGCCCCGGCCTTTCTCCGCAAACGCCGAAGCCATCGGCTGCGACGCGACGAACCTGCCCGGCGACGCGCCGGCGCCATTTCCAGGGCTCGTGCTCCCGGTGCTCTTCCCGCCCTTGACGTGCTCGTACACGGTCGCCAGGCGGCTCATCTTCTCGGTGGGAACGTCGAACCCGGTGTCGCGCATCCCGAGCGGGCCGCAGATGCGCTCTTCCACGAACGCCTCGAACTTCTTCCCCGATACCTTCTCGACGACCGCGCCGAGTATGTCGGAGTTGATGCCGTACGAGAACCGTGTGCCCGGCTCATGGGCCAGCGGCAGCTTCGCGGCGCGGCTGACGAACTCGTCGAGCGACGAGGCCTCGAACACGTCGTCCTGTTTGTAGATCTGGTCGAGCGGTCCGTTGCCAAAGGCGTAGATGAACCCGGACGTGTGCGTGAGCAGGTGCTTGATCGTGATCGGCGTGCGCGCCGGGACGACGACAGGCGCCCGGGCCGTTCCGCTCTTGAACACCGTCATCGTCTTGAGCGCGGGCAGGTACTTGGCGACAGGATCGTCCAGTTTGATCCGCCCTTCTTCGTGCAGCGCCATGACCGCCACGCTGGTGATGATCTTGGACATCGAGTAGATGCGCACGATGGTGTCCTTTTCCATCGGCAGCGACTTGTCGACGTCGCGATACCCCCACGCCCGCCACTCGACGACGCGGCCGTTGCGAACCAGCAGCGTCGCGAGGCCGGCGTGCTGCCCCTCGTCCACGAAGCGCTGCATGCGCGCGCGCAGGCGCGCCAGGCGCTCGGGGCTGAAGCCGGCGGATTCGGGGGCCGCGGCCGGCAGCGGCTCGACGGGTTGTTGAGGCGCGGTCCCGATGAGGCCCGCAGGGCCAAGCGCGACGGTCAGAACGACCGCCGACAGGCAGCCGATTCGGCGTTTTGAGATGAACATCTTGACAGCTCCGAGGCACTGAGGAGGCCGACGGATTCCTGACGACACGGTCATCGGAGAGTTGCGACCATCCCCGCACCCGAGGTTGACGATCGATCGCATGGTCGGGTCAGGTCTTGGAGGTCGACTCGTCCGCCGCCGTCAGGCGACGGCGGTTCAGGTTCACTTTGTAGTTCTCTTCCAGATAGTCCACGCCGTCGGCGGTCACCACGAGACGTGACTGATCGTCGCGCGCCAGGTATTTCTTCTGCAGCAAGTACCAGATCGTGAACTCGAGGTGCTCGCGCGGCCGCCCGAGCAGGCTTTCCAGCTCGGTCGGGTAGAGCGATGGCGCGCTCGGGTCGGTGCGCCGCTTGGTGTACAGCGCTTCCAGCAGCGTCAGCCGGAACATGCGCTCGAACGCAAACTCGTCCTCCGACTTGCCACCTTCGGAGATGAGGCGCCACCGATCCTGCCGGTGCCGCTGCGACGCAATGTCGTACTTGGCCCGCTGCTCCGGATCGATCAGCACCGTATACGCGTTGTGCAGCTCGCGGAAGCGCGCCTCGTTGCCCGTCACCTGGTTGTCCGGATGAAACCGCTGCGCCAGGAAACGGTAGGTGCGGCTGATCGTCTCCGGTTCGGCGTTCACGCTGAGTTGGAGCAGTTCGTAGTAGTCAACAGGTGCGTCGTCGGCCATGAAAGGAGAGCCTAGCCGTCCTTCCGGTTTACCTCAAGCCAATTTGTCCGGCGGCCTATTCCTCCCGCAGCGACACGACGGGATCGACGCGGGTGGCGCGGAGCGCCGGCAGGTAGCTGGCCAGCAGCGCGCTCCCGGCCAGAATGACCGGAACCGCGGCAAATGTCGCGAAATCCGTGGCGCTGACGCCGAACAGCAGGCTGGCCATCACGCGCGTCAACACCGCCGCGCCGATGAGGCCGAGCACGATTCCCGCGCCCGTCAGCTCCATGCCCTGCCGCATGACCATCCCCACGATGCGGCTTCGCTGGGCGCCCAATGCCATCCGCACGCCGATGTCGCGCGTGCCTTGCGTGACCAGGTACGACATCACGCCGTAGACGCCGACGACCGCCAGCAGCAGCGCGAACAGCGCGAAGGCGCCCAGCATGATGGTGGAGAACCGCTGCCGCGCCAGCGAATCGCTCATCCGGTCCTGCATCGTGCGGATGTCGTAGACCGGGATGGTCGGATCGACCTCGTGGATGGCGCGCACGATGGCGCCCGCCACAGCCGCCGGATCCGACGACGTCCGCGCCACCTGGTACGAGAGCAATCCGGGGGACGGGCGGTAGAACACGATGCGGCCGTCGATGTCGAGCCCGTACTGCTTCACCGTGCCGACGACGCCGACGATGGTCATCGGCTGTTTCGGATCACCCCAGAGATGCTTTCCGATGGGATCCTCGTTGGGCCAGAAACGCTGCGCGAACTTCTCGTCCACGATCGCCACCCGCTGCGCGTTCGTCATCATGTCGAAGTCGGAGAAGAACCGCCCTTTCAGCAGGGGAATCTCCATCGTCCGGAAATAGTCGGTCGTGGCGGCGCGCTGATCCACCTGCAGTTCCTGCCCGGGCTGCGGCGTGAACCCCTCGACGTTGATCGACCCCCAGCCGACCGACGAGGTGAACGGCAGCGCGCTGACGGCGCCCCGCACCTTCACGCCCGGCACGGCGGAGATCCTGTCGCCGACCTGGCGGAAGTACTCGACGGCGGCGTCGCGGTTCGGAAACTGCCGTCCGCTGGCCCCGAGCCGCATGGAGATCACGCTGTCGGCGTTGAATCCCGGCGACACACTCTGCAGGCGCACGAAGCTGCGAATCAGCAGGCCCGCGCCGATGAGGAGCATCAGCGAGAGCGCCACCTCGGACACGACGAGCAGGCTGCGCAGCCGGCGGCGCGAGGTGTTGAAGCCGCCATCGCCCTGCGCGCTTCTCCCTCCCGCCTTGAGCGCCGTGTTGAGATCGACTCTCGCGGCGCGCAGCGCCGGCGCCAGGCCGAACACGATCCCCGTCAGGATCGACATCCCGAAGGTGAACGCCAGCACGGAGCCGTCGATCGCGATGACTTCCAGACGCGGGATGTTTCCCGGATTGACCGTCCGAACCACGTACAGGCTCAACCTGGCGATCAGCAGGCCGACCGCGCCGCCCATCAGGCCGAGCAGCACGGCTTTCCGTCAACAGCTGCCGCACGAGGCGCTGCCACCCGGCGCCGAGCGCCGTGCGGATCGCCACTTCCTTCTGGCGGCCGCTGGCGCGCGTCAGCAGCAGGTTCGCGACGTTGGCGCAGGCGATCAGCAGCACCAGCGCCACGGCGCCGAGCAGCACGAGCATGGCCCGGCGGACGTCGCCGACGACCTGATCGCGCAGCGGGACGACGCTGATGGTGAACGTCTTGTCGCGCTTGTCCTTGTCGCGAATGTGTCCCGCGATGACGCTGATGTCCGCCTGCGCCTGCTCCATCGTCACACCCGGCTTCAGGCGCGCCATGAGGTTGTAGTTCTCGTCGCCTCTGCGGGTGACGGCGTCCGCCCCGAGTGGAAGCGGCAGGAAGATGTCCATCTGCCTGATGCTGGCCACGGTCGGCATGATCTCGTCGTTCAGCACGAAGTCCGGCCGCAGGACGCCGGCGACCGTGAACAGGTTCTTGTCCGATCCCGTCCCGGCGATGATGCCGTTCAGGGCGATGGCCCGGCCGACGACGTTCGGATCGGAGTTGAACAGGCGCTTCCAGAAGCCGTGGCTCAGGACCACGACGGCCGGCTTGCCGGGTATGTCGTCCTCCGGGAGCAGCAGGCGGCCGTAGAGCGGCCGGGCGCCCAGCAGATGGAACAGGCTGGAAGACGTGCGCAGGGCCTCCACGCGTTCCGGTTGATCCAGCCCCACCAACGTTCCGCTCCGGCCCTGCGAGATGGACATCTCTTCGAACGAGCGGTTCTCCGGTCTGGATGTCGATGTATTGACCGGGCGACGGCCAGTCCTGGGGAATGTTGATGCCCGGGGAACGCAGCCAGAGGATCGCCAGGCGGTCCGGATCCGGATAGGGCAGCGGCTTCAGCAGGAGCGCATTCACCACGCTGAAGATCGCGGTGTTGGCGCCGATGCCGATGGCGAGCGAGGCGACGATGACGAACGTCAGACCCGCGCTTCTTCGCAAGGTGCGAAGCGCATACCGGAAATCGTGCAGGAAGGTGTGCATGAGTGGCACCAAGTACGGAAGCGATGGACGAATGGAGTATACGCAGTGACGTGCGCGGCGGCCGTACAATTTGACGCGCCGGGACCAGACATGGTTGGTCCCGGCGCGATCGTCGTGGGCTAAAAGAGAACCAGGGATGCTTAACTGGACGGCGGCACCAGTCCGAGCATGCGCATGTAAGTAATGATGTTCCCGTAATGCAGGTTGGCATGCGCGATGTTGGCCATGAGCGGACCAGCCTGGCCCTTGGCGACGTATGCCGCGCTGCACGCGTCGGTTGACTGCTTGAGCTTTTGAACGAGCGCCGCCTTGTCGGTGGCTGCCCTTCTCGATCGCGTCCGACCACTGCACCTTGCGGCCCGCCGCGGTCGCGCAGTAGTAGTTGTACGCGTCCGCGATGTGGGCAATCTGCTGGCCGAAGGTGCGCACGGACCCCACCGGGCGATACGAGTACTTGTCCGCCGGCACGAGCTCTGCCGCCTTGGTCACCCAGCCGCTCACTTCGGTGAAACCGTGGTGGAGTCCCGGGGCCAGGTCGCCGGCGGCAGGCTGCTGCGCGGTCGCCGGAGCTGCCGAGCCCTTCGTGACGATCAGCAGCGAACACGCCATCACGAGATACCTGAGCTTCATCGCCTCATCTCCTTATTTACCGTGGGCCCTACCTCCATCCGGCTTCGACACCGCTCGCGCGCCGTCACTTCGATTTCCTCGCCGGCGCCAGCGGCCCCAGCGAACGCGCGGGGCCGATGCGGCGCGCTTCGATCGTCAGATGATCCTTTTCCCACGTCTTCCCGCCGTCGTTGGAGCGCTCGGCGGCCCAGGAGAACCGGTCCGGCCGGATGTCGTAGTAACGGATCCGCCAGATGGACGGCTTCGACGCTCATGACGCCGAACTTCTGCTCGATGTGCATCTCGGCGCCCACGCGGCGGGCGGTGCCGAAGTTCTGGAGCCCGGCTCCCGGCTCCGCTGAGACGAGCTCCCAGCGATCGAGGACGGCGTTGTAACCGCGTATCGTGGACGACGCGTAGTACGTCTCCCCTTCGTCACCGACGACGCGATACTCGTCCAGGATTTCGGCGCCTTCGGCGAGGCGCACCGCGCTCCAGAATCCGCGGTCCTTCCCGTACTCCTTGCTCACCGACGTGAACTCCCAGTCGCCGAGGAGGTAGTCGAACTCCCCCTTGTGGGCGTCGAGAGATGCCTTGATCTGCTCGGGCGATTTCTGAGGAATCGCCTGCGCGGCAGCCGTTGACGCGGCCAGCAACGTGGCCGCACAGACACCGAGAATCGTGTGGCGCATATCGACCTCACTCCGGAAAGTCCAGACTTTCGCCCGCGCGGGCACCGGTCAACGACGAATACGTGAACGGCGCCTGCGTTGACGCGAGCGGCGCGCGACAGCCGTTGCGCGCGGACGCGCGCCCGCGATAGCGTGTGCGCGTGCTCCGACTGCGCGCGCGCCCGTGGATGCTCGTCTCCGCCGTGTGGATCGCTCCAGCCGTGCTGGCGACCATCAGCACGGTGGGACAGCGGCGTCTGAACGGGGAACCGCCGGCGAGCCTGCAGGAGCTCCTGTGGACCGGCGGCGACTGGCTGGTCTACGCGGTCCTCACGCCTCCCATCTTTGCCGTCTCGCGCCGATGGCCAATCGCGCGTCCACACATCGCGCGGCCGGGCGGCGCTGCACCTCGCGTGCGCGCTGCTCTTCTGCGTGGCGTGGGCCCTGAGCGGCAAGGTGCTGCAGCTCGTGCTCGGGCTGCTGTTGAACCGGCAGGAAGTACAGGGCCTTCGTCCAGGCGGCGGGCGGTCAGTTCTGGCACAGGCTCGGTCAGGACGTGCTGAACTGGATCTTCATCACGCTGCCGTTCGGCGTCGTGGTCTACTTGTCCATCGCGGGGATCGCGCACGCGATCCGGTACTTCGTCGAGGCGAACGAGCGCGAGGTCCAGATGGCCCGCCTGTCGGAGCAGCTTGCGGGCGCGCGCCTGGCGGCGCTGCAGGCGCAGCTGAATCCGCACTTCCTCTTCAACAGCCTCAACACCATCGCGGTGCTCGTGCGCGACGGCAACCGCGCCACGGCGACTCGCGTCATCGAGCAGCTCAGCGAGGTGCTGCGCAGCACGCTGAGTCACACGCAGGCCACGGAAGTCTCGCTCGAAGACGAGCTCCGGCTGGTGCGGCAGTATCTCGCGGTCGAGCAGGCCCGGTTCTCCGATCGGCTGCGGCCGGCGTTCGATATCGCTCCCGCCACGCTCTCCGCCGCCGTTCCGCGCTTCGCGCTCCAGCACCTGGTCGAGAACGCGCTGCGGCACGGGATCACCAAGCGCACCGATTCGGGCCGCGTCGTGGTGACGGCACGGCGTGACGGGGACATGCTGGAGCTGTCGGTCGAAGACGATGGCGCCGGGCTGACGGCGCGGCCCCTCGACTCGCCGGCTCTGCGCTCGCTCGGGACGGGCACGGTCTCGAGAACACCCGCGAGCGGCTTGCGGACGCTCTACGGCGATCGCGCCTCGCTGGTGGTGACTCCCGCGCCCGGCGCAAGGCACGGTCGCACGACTCCGAATTCCCTTTCGCGAAATCGTACTGGAGCCCGACGCTGATGCGAAACGCTAAGTGGAGCGTGCTCGTGGCCGACGACGAGCCGGCCGCCCGCCGTGGCGTGCGACAGCTGCTCGCCGCCTTTCCGGAGTTCACCGTCGTCGGTGAATGCCGCGACGGGCGCGAGGTGCTCGACGCGCTCGACGTGGTGAGGCCCGATGTGCTCTTTCTCGACATCCAGATGCCCGAGATCGACGGCTTCGAAGTCATTCGGCGGAGGACGCCGGAGCGGATGCCCGCGGTGGTGTTCCTCACCGCGTACGACCAGTTCGCCATTCGTGCGTTCGACGCCGAAGCGCACGACTACCTGGTGAAGCCGGTGAGCGAAGCGCGCTTTGCCGCGACCATCAGGCGGCTGGTGAAGCGCCTGGGGTCGGCGGACGGCGCCGGCTCGCGGGAGCCTGGCATCGTGGTCTCGACACCGCGCGGGGCGCGGGTGCTCTCCCTGCGGGAGATCGACTGGATCGAGGCCGCCGACAACTACGCGCGGCTGTGGATGGGCGGCCGGAGCTTCCTGCTGCGCGAGTCACTCGGACAACTGGAGCGGCGCGTGAGGGCGCACGGCTTTGCGCGCGCTCATCGGCAGGCCCTGGTCAGGATCGCCGGCGTGCGAGCGCTGCAGGCGAGCGAGGCGGGTGAGCTCGTCGCCGTGCTCGCGTGTGGCGCCAGGGTCCCGGTCTCGCGCCGCCGGCGCGCGGCCTTCGCCGCCGCGGTGCGATCGCAGGTGTGACGGGATGAACAACGGCCTTGACATCGGCCTCCCCACAGCGAGAATGCGACTGGTGAGATGGGCGAGGACAAATCGACAAGGGGGCGGGGGATGACACGACGCTATCGGCTGCTTGTGGTGGCGTGCCTGGCACTCGCGGGCCTGCCCGGTGTTTCGCAGGCACAGGAGGCTGGATTCACGCGGCTGTTCAACGGCAAGGACCTGACCGGCTGGGTGTACGGCCGTCGCGCCAGCGGCGCCGAGAACAAGTCGGGCAAGGGCTACCAGGTCGCGGACGGCGTCCTCTTCACCACGAAGGAAGACGGCGGAAACCTGTACACCGAGAAGGAATACGCGGATTTCGTTCTGCGGTTCGACGTCAAGCTGACCGAGAACGCGAACAACGGCATCGGGATCCGCGCGCCGCTCGTGGGCGACGCCGCGTACGTCGGGATGGAGATCCAGGTGCTCGACGACGGCGGCTCGCAGTACACGAAGCTGCAGCCCGCGCAGTACCACGGGTCGATCTACCACATGTTTGCGGCGAAGCGCGGCCACCAGAAACCCGTGGGGGAATGGAACTCGGAGGAGATCACCGTGAAGGGGCGGCAGATTACGGTGAAGCTCAACGGGGTCACGATCACGGAGGGCAACCTGGACGACGTGAAGGACGCCGAGCTCCTGAGCAAGCATCGCGACCTGAGCAAGCCGGAAGGATCCCGCGGCATCGCCAACACCAAGGGCCACATCGGCTTCCTCGGCCATGGCGCCCACGTCGAGTTCCGGAACATCCGCATTAAGGAAATCTAGGCGATCCGCGATCTGGAACTCAGGGATTCAGAGATTCGCGGATTAGTGATTCGTGATTCGTTCTATGACTTCCAACAACCGCCTGGTGGTGCTCGGGCTGCTGGCCGTTTCCATCGCCCTGCTGATCCCCGGGCTGTTCGCCCCGGTCCTGACCATTCGCGGCGTGCTCACGCGCGACGGCGTCGCCCACGTGGCGCCGATGATGCTCGAACGGGGGCTCAGCGACGAGACGGTCGCCGTCCTCAAGTCGATGCTGAACCCGGCGATCCTGGCCTTCATGGAAGCGACCGGCGTCGACCTGCGCAAGACCATCATCGACAAGCTCACCCCGGCGATCACGAATTCGCTGCAGCGAAACGTGCAGGAAGTCCCGGTCTACGAACAGACTCGCAGCATCGTCGGGTCGGTGAGGCAGCTCTATAAGGTGGGGAGTCCGGTGCCGGCGACGCTCATCCTGCTCTTCAGCGTCGTCGTGCCCGTCGGCAAGGGCGCGCTCGTGGCCTGGGCCATGTTCATGACCGACGCCGCGCAGCGCCGGCGCACGCTGCGCTTCGTGGAGGCGATCGCCAAGTGGTCCATGGCCGACGTCTTCGTCGTGGCGTTGTTCATCGCGTATCTCGCCGCGCACGCCACGCAAACGCAGCCGGGGGCCGCCGCGCGCGGCCCCGCCGCTGATCGCGTTCAGCGCCCACTTCGGCGCGGGCTTCTACTGGTTCGCCGCGTACTGCCTCTTCTCGCTGGCGTCGCAGCAGTACACCAGGCGCCTGGCCACGGCCACGCCGGCGGCGCCGGAGGAGCCAGCGGCGGCAGGTGACGATCGGCGCGGCTGACGCGGTGCTCGCCGCGCTGCTGGCGCGGGGCATGGTGCGCGCCACGCACGTCGACGTCGGCTTCGACGCGGGCCGGCTCCTGACCGTCGCCCCCGCATTCGGCCGGGGCACCTACGATGCCGCCGGAGCGAAGGCGTACTGGGATCTCGCGCTCGAGCGCGTGCGGGGGCTTCCGGGCGTTCAATCCGCATCGCTCGCGGAATCTCCGCCCTTCGCGGGCTCGAACCGCGTCACGATTTTCAGGCGCTCCGGCGGCCGGTACACGATTTATCACAACGACACACGCGCGGATTATTTTGCGACGCTTGGATTGCGCGCGGTACGCGGCCGGACGTTCACGGCCGAAGAGGCCGCCGGCCGCGCCCCGGTCGCGGTCATCAGCGAGGCGCTCGCGCGCGATTTCTTCGCGGGCGAGGATCCCCTCGGGCAGTCGATCGATCGCATCGTCGAGGGCTCGCGCGCGATGATCATCGGCGTCGTCTCGAACGCGATTACGGCCCGCCTTCGCGAGCTCGGCTCCGCGACGATCTACCAGCCGATGAGCGAGACGCTGGGCGCGAACATGGTCATCCGCAGCAGCGGCGCGCCCGAGGCGCTGATCCCGTCGGTGCGCAGCGCGCTTCACCCGATCGATCCGCGCGTCCGTCTCGCCATCACGCCCGTCAGCGACGGCCTGCAGCAACAACTCGCCGAGCCTCGTGCGCTGGCGTCGCTGGCTGGTGCGCTCGCGGGACTTGCGCTCGGGCTCGCGGTCGTGGGCTTGTACGGCGTGACGGCGTTCGTCGTCGGCCAGCGCAGCCAGGAGATCAGCGTCCGCGTGGCCCTCGGCGCCAGCGGCAGGGACATCATGCGGCTGCTCCTCCGCGACAGCCTGCGGCCGGCGTTGTTCGGGCTGGCCGGGGGCGTCTTCGTCGCGCTGCTGGGAAGCCGCATGCTCGCGGGTACGCTTTACGGCGTCGGATCGGCGGACCCGATTGCATTCGGCGCCGCGGTGCTCGTGCTGCTGACCGCCGCCACCGCCGCCGTGATCTTTCCTACCCGCCGCGCCGCGCGCGTCGATCCCGCCTCGGTGTTGCGGCAACTGTAACGCCGCGCCGTTTCTGTCGAGGAACGGGATCCGACGGCCAACGTTGCGCGCCTGCGCCGTTGCTATATATTGCGCGGCGAGGTGTCACATGTACACAGCGCTCCCCCAAGTACATTGCAATTTTGATCGTCCCGGCAATCGCCGTCATCACCGCCTGCGGGAACCAGGCCCCCGCGAGCCCGACCGCGCCGGCCGCAAACAAATCAGCGCTGCTTACGGCCGACCCGATGACGGTAAAACCGGAGTTCCTGCCCCTTTCGTTCTGTCCCGCGGGGCCGCCGTTCGGCTTTCGGCTGGTCATCACAGTCGGCAGCGGCCGCGACAGCTTCTTGCTCCGGCGGCTGCTCTTCAATTTCACGGATCTCAACGGTGGTTTCTCGGTGCCGACGGTGACGCCGATCTCCACAGCGCGAATCGGATCCATACCCGATTCCATGCCGGTCCCCCTTCCGACCTCGCCGTCGATTCCAATGCCGAGCTCGTCGCCGATCCCCATTCCCGGTTCCATGACGCTCGATGACCCGCGGATCGCGGCCGGGGCGTCGCGGACGCAGGCGGTGTTCGTGCAGTTCGGGTGCGGCGTGCCACCGGGCGGGACGCTTGTCGTCATCGTCGACGGGACGGATTCGAGCGGCGGGGCTGTCAAGGGAAGCGTTCGCGTTCGCGTCGGGGACTGATTCACAGGGGCCGCGCCTGACTTCGCTCCGCGCGGTAGGGGCCGCGCCTGACTTCGCTCCGCGCGGTAGGGCCGCTCGCTTCGCTCGCGGTAGGGGCCGCGGCGCTTGCGCCTCGGCCGCCAACTAACCGGGCCACTCGCACGTCCTAGACGACGGGTCGGCATCTCGCGTGACCTTGCGCATCTCGACCGGCTTGCAGGACCGGCCTCGGGCGTATGCGCGTTTTCGAGAGAGTCTCGCGGAGGATTAGAGCGATGACGGAAGAGGCTCGCCAGGCCCGCGGTCAACGGCTCGTCGAATCGGTCGCTCGCGACGTTGTGTACGCCTTGCGGGTGCTGCGCAAGAGCCCGGGCTTCACGGCGGCAGTGGTCCTGTCGCTCGGCCTGGGGATCGGCGCCAACACCGCGATCTTCACCCTGATGGACGCGGTGATGTGGCGGATGCTGCCGGTGAAGGACCCCGAGGGCCTGCTCGTGGCCGGGCGGCAGCAGGGCGGCACCGTCCAGCCCGGGTTCACCTACAGTCAGTACCGCCTCATACGGGATAACAATTCCGTGGCGAGCGTGGCGGGCTACGCGACCGCTCCCATCAATGTGAGCGTCGACGGGCCTCCGGAGCCGACCATCCAGGGTCAGCTCGTGTCCGGCGACTATTTCTCGTTGCTGGGCGTGAATCCGGCGATCGGGCGGGCGATCGGACCCGACGACGACCGTGTGCCGAACGGGCATCCGGTCGCGATGCTCAGCGATGGCTACTGGGAACGGCGGTTCGCGCGGGATCCGTCGGTCGTCGGCAGAACGATCCGGCTCTCGGCGATGCCTTTCACCATCGTCGGCGTCACACCTCCGGAGTTCTTCGGTGTGGAGATTGGGACGGCGCCGGACATCTTCCTGCCGCATCCTGATGCAACCCACGGTCATGCCGGCTTTCGAGAACCTGCTCGAAAACCCGATCATCAGCAGGGCGTGGGTTCAGGCGATCGCGCGTGCGAAACCGGGCATCAGTCCGGATCAGGCCGCTGCGGCAATGGACGCGGCGTTTCAGAGCCAGCAAGCCAACCCAGCAGGTGGCCCTGTCGCGAAGGGACCGGGACCCCCGCCGCCCCGCCTGGCGCTGACTCCGGCGACGGCGGTGTCAGCCCTGCGCCGGCAGTTTTCCCGGCCTTTGTTCGTTCTGCTGGCAATGGTCGGCCTCGTGCTCCTGATCGCCTGCGCCAACACCGCCAATCTGCTCCTGGCGCGTGCCGCGGCGCGGCGGCCGGAGCTCGCCATGCGGCTCGCGCTCGGCGCCGGCCGCCATCGGCTGATGCGGCAGTTACTGGTCGAAAGCGTGGTCCTCGCGGCGTTGGGGGGCCTGTGCGGCGTGCTGCTGGCGCGCTGGGCCACTCAGCTTCTGGTCGTGTACATGTCGTCGGGACGGACTCCGATCGCGTTGGATCTCAGTCCCAATCTGCGGATTCTGGCGTTCACGGCGGCGGTATCGATGGTGACCGGCCTCCTGTTCGGGCTCGCGCCGGCGTGGCGGGCGACGCGAATTGACCTCGCTCCGGCGCTGAAGAATGTCCGCAGCTCCGTAACGCGCACGTTGCGTCCTGGGCGCATTCTGGCGATCGCGCAGCTCGCGCTCTCCCTGGTGCTGCTGGTCGGCGCGGGGTTGTTCGTGCGCAGCCTTCAGAAGCTGAACGACGAGGGTACCGGCGCCCTGCGCCAGAGCGTGGTGATCCTGCGCGTGGAGCCCAGAGGCAGCGACCAGAGAAACGTTCCAGGAACGTCCGAACGGCTGGACCGGACCTATCAGGAACTGATTCGAAGAGCTCAGGCGATTCCACAGGTCCGGCTGGCGAGCATGGCGCAAGGCACACCGACCGCTCCGACGGGGGGCGCGGGTGTCGCGATCCCTCTGGCGTCCGGCGAGCAACTGCGAGTGCCCTTGCTGATGGTGTACCCGAATTACTTCGGCACGATCGGGATCCCATTGGTTGGCGGGCGCGACTTCGGCTCCGGAGACCTCGCCGAAAACGCACCGCCGGTGTGTATCGTCAACGAGTCGTTTGCCCGGCAGGTCTTCGCCGGCGAAAACCCGATCGGCAAGCCGTGCTACACCGGCCGGCGGGGCAGGCTGCTCAGTTCGCGAAGCGACGGGCCGGCGCCCGCCGAGCCGTTCCAGATCGTTGGTGTGGTCAAGGACTCCCGCTACAGCAACCCCCGGGGTGAAACGCAGCCGCTCATCTACATGACGTTCCTGCAAACCAACACCGGCCGTGGGCAGATGGTGCTGCACGTACGCGTGACCGGGAATCCAAGCGCGGTCATCCAGCGGATCCGTGAACAGGTCGCCGCCGTCGATCCAGCCGTGCCGATGTTCGACGTCCACACACTCGAACAGGAAATGAATGCGGCCCTCGTGCAGCAGCGTTTGATCGCCATGCTCTCGAGCCTCTTCGGCGGGTTGGCCCTGCTGCTGGCCTGCGTGGGACTGTACGGGCTGCTGTCCTTCACGCTGGTTCAGAGAACAAGCGAGATGGGGATTCGCATGGCGCTCGGGGCACGACGCGGCGACGTCGTGTGGCTGGTCGTGAGCGACGCGTTGCTGCTGGTGGCGACCGGCATCGCGGTCGGCGTGCCCGCGGCGCTGGCCGTGGCCCGGTTCGCCTCGAGCCAGATCTCCGGTCTGTTGTTCGGACTGGAAGCCACGGATCCCTTCACCATCGTCGCCGCCGCGTTCGCCCTGGCCTCGGTCGCGGCGTTCGCCGCGTACCTGCCCGCGCGGCGGGCGTCGCGCGTGGATCCGATGGTGGCGCTGAGAGCGGAGTAATCGGCTCCTCGAGCATCCGCCCGGCCAAGGCTGGCCTGAAGGCCAGCGCTACATCCGTAAGCCGACCTTCAGGTCGGCCCCGACTGGCCTGGAGGCCAGCGCTACATCAGCCGCTGATTCGACCGGCCAGGGGATGCGTGGCGGGCGAGCCGCAGGTCGAGGTGCTTCCGGATGTCGGGCCACTCCGCGGCGAGGATGCTGTAGATCACCGTGTCCCTCACGGTGCCGTCGCGGCGCATCGCAAAGTGCCGGATCACGCCGTCCTTCTTCGCGCCCAGCGCTTCGATGGCCTGTTGCGAGCGAAAGTTGAACCCGTCGGTGCGGAGGCCCACGACCTTGCACCCGAGCGTCTCGAACGCGTGGGCGAGCAGCAGGCGCTTGCAGGTCGTGTTGACGAACGTGCGCTGCCGGCTCTGCGCGTACCACGTGTACCCGATCTCCACACGGTCGATGTCGGGCAGGATGTCGTGATACCGCGTCGAGCCGATGACGGCGCCGCTCGCCACGTCGCGCACGACCCAGGGGAGCATGTGCCCGTCCTGCTGCCCCTTCAGCGCGGCGGCCACGTGCGCCGGCATGCTGCTCGGGAGGCGGCACCGACACGTAGAACAGCTCCCACAGGCGGCCGTCGGAGGCGGCGGCGCCGCGAGCGCTTCGTGGTGGGTCTCGGCCAGCGGTTCGAGGCGGATGCCGCCTCCCTCGAGGACGGTGGACGTACGTCGATCATGCCCGAAGGCTACAGGCAAAGCGGCCGCTTGATCCGGCGGTCCCGGCCACGGCCGCCACAGGGAACGACATGCAACTGGGAGGTTGCATATCGCCGGAGAGTGCGCTACTCTTCATGCAACCACGAGGTTGCACATGAACATGACCAGCACCGACCGAATCGAAAAAACCGTAACCCTGCGCGCGCCGCGGGCGCGCGTCTGGCGCGCCCTCACCGACGCCGCCGAGTTCGGCGCGTGGTTCGGCGTCAGGCTCGAGAGCCCGTTCGCCGAGGGCGCCACGGTCCGCGGGAAGATCACGCATCCGGGCTACGAGCACGTGACGATGGAGGTCCGGGTCGAACGGATCGAGCCCGAGCGCTATTTCGCGTACCGGTGGCATCCCTATGCGATTGACCCCGCCGTCGACTACTCGCCGGAGCCGACCACGCTCGTCGAGTTCACCCTGGACGAAGCCGACGGCGGCACCGTCCTCCGGATCGTCGAGTCGGGCTTCGATCGCATCCCCGCCGCGCGCCGCGCCGAGGCCTTCCGGATGAACGAAGGAGGGTGGACCGCGCAGGTCAAGAACATCGAGCGCCATGTCTCGCAGCCGTAGCGCCGCGGCCGCGAAGGTGACCGGCGCCGCGCCGGTGTTCGCCGCGCTGGGCGACGCGACGCGCCTCAGGCTCGTCGCGCGGCTCTGCGGCGACGGCCCGCAATCGATCGCCCAGCTCAGCGAAGGCGCCGGCGTCACGCGCCAGGCGATCACCAAGCACCTCGACGCGCTGGCCGGGGCCGGCCTCGTGCGGGACAGCCGCCGCGGACGCGAGCGGATCTGGGAACTGGCGCCGAAACGCCTCGAGCGGGCGCGCCGCAGCCTCGAGCAGATTTCCGATCAGTGGGATGCGGCGATCGGCCGGCTGAAGGCGTTCGTCGAAGAGGAGCCCTGAAGAGAGCGAAAAACCCGCCAATCTCCAACCACCAACCTCCCACTCCCAAACAAATCTCTTCGAAGAGACTGGGTTTGGGAGTGGGAGTTGCGGAGTTGGGACTTCACACGCTTTTCTTCACGAGCTTTGAACGCCGGCCCGCCCGGCGAGGTCCAGGCGGTCCGCCCGCCGATTACCGGGTCGGAGGGGCGGGCATCTCGCGCCCGACCACCTTCATCGCCAGCGCGATCATGGATCCGACGTCGGCCACGTTGGCCGGCAGCACGATCGTGTTGCCCTTCTTCGCGAGCTCGCCGAACTGGGTGATGTACTGCTCGGCGACGCGCAGCTGGACGGCCTCGTAGCCGCCGTTCATCTTGATGGCGTCGGCGACGCGCCTGATCCCTTCGGCGGTGGCGGACGCGACCGCGAGGATCGCCGCCGACTCCCCTTCCGCTTCGTTGATCTGCTGCTGGCGGCGCGCTTCGGACGCCTTGATCACTTCCTGCTTCACGCCGTCGGCGGTGTTGATGGCGGCGTCGCGCGTCCCCTCCGAGGTCAGGATCACCGCGCGTTTCTCCCGCTCCGCCCGCATCTGCTTTTCCATCGCCGCCAGGATGTCGTGCGGCGGCGTGATGTTCTTGATCTCGTAGCGGAGCACCTTGACGCCCCACGACTCCGACGCCTTGTCGAGCTCGCTCACGACCGACGTGTTGATGTTCGTCCGCTCTTCGAAGGTCCGGTCGAGATCGATCTTCCCGACCTCGCTCCGCAGCGTCGTCTGGGCGAGCTGGCTGATCGCGAACATGTAGTCGGTGATGCCGTACGACGCGCGCTCCGGGTTGAGGACCTTGAGGTAGAGCACGCCGTCGACGCCGACCTGCACGTTGTCGCGGGTGATGCAGACCTGCGCCGGAATGTCGACCGCGATTTCCTTGAGCGAGTGCCGGTAGCGGATCGTGTCGACGAACGGGAACAGCACGTGGAACCCGGCGCTGATGGTCCCGTGATAGCGGCCGAGCCGCTCGACCACGTACGCGCTCTGCTGCGGCACGACGACGGCCGTGCGCGCGATGACCACCATGATCAAAATCGCGAGGATGAACAGGACGATCAGGCCGCCGGTCATGCGCGCACTCCTTCAGGTTCGAGAAAAATCGTCAGGCGATCGACCCGGACCACGACGCACCGCTCACCGCGGAGCAGCCGGCGGTCGGCCTCGTTGCGTGCCGTCCACACCGTACCGCGCAGCTCCGCCCGCCCGACGGCGCGAGGGGCGATGTCCTCGAGCGGGATCGCCGTCTCGCCGACCATGCTGTCCACGTCCACGCTGGGCCTGTCGAGCTGCAGCCACCTGAGCAGCGGGCTGCGGAAGAAGAGCAGCGATCCGACGGAGAGGACGGAAAAGAGCAGGAACTGGACCCAGACGGGCCCGGCCAGGTCGAGCAGCCGCAGGCCGGCAATCGCGATGGCCGCGATGCCGAAGAAGATCACGTAGAAACCGCCGGAGGCCGCCATTTCCAGCCCGACGAGGATCAGGCCGAGCGCGAGCCAGTGCCACCAGAGTGGTCTCATTCGGAAGAGGTCTATTGTCGGAACTTTAGAACTTTAGAACTTCAACGAGGCCGGCGTGGAGCTTCCACCACTGGTAGCGCAGGCGCGCCTTCACGTCCCGGCCGGCCTGGAACAGCCGCTCCCCGGGCGTGGGGTTCCAGACGAACACGTCGCGCGCCCAGGCGGCCTCTTCCTCGGCGCCGGCGTCCGCCTGGCGCAGCCGGAGCAAGCCGTCCCAGTACCGGCACCACAGGCTGAAGTACCGGGCGTCGAGCGCGCACAGCATCCGCACGTATTCGCCGTAGTGCGGCGAGGGCATCGGCCCGGGCGGATGGATTTCGTGCCGGACCAGCGGACGGCGGTTCTCGAGCACCGCGTCGCCGTGGCAGAGCAGCACCGCCGTGTAGACGTTGTCCCATCCGCCTTCCCCGGCGATGTACGGGCGGAAGCGCGTGCGATTGGCGGCCCACCAGCGCGTGGCGATCGCAAACACGTCGGTGCCGGCCACCTCCATGCTCGCCGGCCTGCCGGTGCGGCCGTCGAAATCCTGGCGCGACAGCACGAACGCGTCCCTGGGCGCCGAGAGCATGAACTCGACGGCGTCCTGCGAAAAGATGATGTCGGCGTTCGTGAAACAGAACACGTCCAGGCTGCGCGCCGCGGCGTGCGCGGCCAGCGCGTCGAGGAGCTCCGACATGATCGGCTTGGCCGGACCGCGCCGTCCCGTGATCGCGTTGGACGTGCCGCGCAGCACCGCCAGCGTCGGGACGCCGTCCGCGTGGTGCGGATCCCGTTCGAACTGGACGTTGACGCTCTCCACGTCGCCGAGCGCGCAGAGCGACGCCACGCCGGCGGCCTGGCGGCGCGCGCTGTCGCCCGCCGCCGCGAACGTGTGCGTCCCGATCAGCAGGCGGGGCCGTCCGGGCGGGACCCGCGCGCTGCTCACGGGCATGGCAGGGATCGCATGTCAGGCTGAGCTTACCCGCCGCGCGCCGGTCCGCCGGCACCGGCTCGCCCGCTGGGGCCGCCCCCTGTAGTTGAGGCATAATGCTAAAGGCTCCCCGCCACGGCCAGGCTGTCTTATGACCGAGACGCGTGTACTCGTGACCGGCGGGGCCGGCTTCATCGGGCATCATCTCACGAACGCGTTGAAGCGCCGCGGATACTGGGTCCGCGCGATCGACGTCAAGCCGCCCGAGTTCGGCGCGCTCGAGGCCGACGAGTTCGTGCTGCTCGACATGCGGCGACCCGACGATGCGGCCGCCGCGACGTGCGGCGTGGATCACGTCTATGCCCTCGCGGCGGACATGGGCGGGATGGGCTACATCTCGCAGCACGACGCCAGGATCCTGCACGACAACTCGCTCATCAACCTGAACACCGTCGAGACGGCGCGCGCCAACGGCGTGACCCGCCTCCTCTATGCCTCGTCGGCGTGCGTCTACCCGGAATACCGGCAGGACGAGGCGGACGTCACGCCGCTCGCCGAGGAGCACGCCTACCCGGCGCAGCCGCAGGACGCCTACGGCTGGGAGAAGCTGATCTCCGAGCGCCTCTGCATCTACTACCGGCAGGACTTCGGGCTCGAGACGCGCATCGTGCGCTTCCACAACATCTACGGGCCGGAAGGGACGTGGGACGGCGGACGCGAGAAGGCGCCGGCGGCGCTGTGCGCGCAAGATCGCGACGGCGAAGCTGACCGGCCGGCACGAGATCGAGATCTGGGGCGACGGCGAGCAGACGCGGTCCTTCTGCTACATCGACGACTGCCTCGAGGGGATCCATCGGCTGATGCAGTCGGATTATCACGAGCCGCTCAACCTCGGCCAGGATCGGCTCGTCAGCATCAACGACCTCGCGTACATGATCGCGGCGATTGCCGAGTGGCCGGTGACGCTGCGGCACGTGCCCGGTCCGCAGGGCGTGCGCGGACGGAACTCCGACAATACGCGGCTGCGCCGGGTGCTCGGCTGGGAGCCCGGGGTGACGCTCGAGGATGGCCTCGCCTCGACCTACGCGTGGATCGAGCATCAGGTCGCCGCGCGTCTCAAGCTCCCAGACCCCGTCTCATGACCGGGCCCTCCGGCACGGTTCCGGCTTCCGCTGTCTCGGTGGTCGGGCTGGGGAAGCTCGGCCTGCCGCTGGCCGCGTGCCTGAGCGCGGCCGGATTCCGCACGATTGGCGTGGACGTCATCGCGCGCAACGTCGCGGAGATCAACGCGGGCCGATCGCCGATCGTCGAGCCGGGGCTCGCCGAGCTCGTGCGTGCGCACGGCGGATCGGCGCTCCGGGCCACGACGAACATCCGCGAAGCGATCGCCGAGACCGACGTCACCTTCATCATCGTCCCGACGCCCAGCGACGAGACCGGCGGCTTTTCGAACGCGCTGCTGCGCGAGGCGATCGGCCAGATCGGCGCGGCCGTGGCGGAGGGCCGCCGCGGGCCACACCTGGTCGTGGTGAGCAGCACGGTCATGCCGGGGTCGATCGATCGCGAGCTCGGGCCCCTGCTCGCGGCACGCAGCGGGCGGGAGCTCGGCCACGGCGTCGACATCTGCTACGACCCGGATTTCATTTCCCTCGGCGAAGTGGTGCGCGGCCTGCGCGAGCCCGAGCTCGTCCTGATCGGCGAGCACCGCACGTCGGCGGGCGACACGGTGGAGGCCATCCACCGCCGCATGGCGACCAACCGGCCGCACGTCGCGCGGATGTCGGCCGTCAGCGCGGAGATCACCAAGCTCGCGCTGAACGCGTACGTGACGATGAAGATCAGCTTCGCGAACAACCTCGCGAACATCTGTTCGGGCATCGCCGGCGCGGACGTGGACGCGGTGACCACGGCGCTCGGCGCCGATTCGCGCATCTCGCCGCGCTATCTGGCCGCGGGGCTGTCCTTCGGCGGCACGTGCTTTCCGCGCGACACCGTCGCGTTCCGGAGGCTCGCGGCGTGCGCGGGGACGACCGCCCCGCTGATGGATGCCACCGAGCAGATCAACCGGGAGCACGCGCGACGGCTGTCGGCGCTCGTGCGCGACTGCCAGCGGCCATCGGGCGGGACCGTCGCGGTCTTGGGGCTCGCCTTCAGGCACGACACGCCGGTCACGGCCGTCTCGCCCTCCATCGCGCTCGTCCGGGATCTGCTCGACGCCGGCATCAGCGTGATCGGCTGCGATCCGATGGCGGCCGACTCGGCGCGTCAGGAACTGGGAGACGCGATCGACTACGCCGCGACGCCGGCCGAGGCGCTCGCGCGATCGACCGTCGCCGTCCTGACCCATCGCAGCCGCGCGTTCGCGGAGGCGATCGAAACGTTCGCGCCGGCCGCCCCGCTCGCGGTCGTCGACTGCTGGCGGATGATCGATCCCGGGCGCGTCCGCCCCGGCGTGTCGATCGTCCCGTTCGGGCGCTGGATCTCCTAACAGGAGATCAGGAGGAGATCAGCAGTATGCACCGCCACCTCATCATTTATCGCACGTCGATCGAACCGCTTCGATGACGTAGTCGCGAGCCCGAAGATTGTGAATGAGGCTTGACCTCGGAGCCGAGACGGGATGAAGTGCAGGGATGCAGGCCGAAAAGAAACAGCCGTTCGATGAGCAAGCCACCCTCGAGGAGCTCGACCAGCTGCGGCAGTCGATCGAGCGGTTCAGGCGTCAGCGGACGGAGGTGCTCGAGGAGTTCGATCGCTTCACCAGTTCGTTTGCCCGTTCTCGCGCGGAGGAGCCGGTGCGCGATTCCGCTCGCACCGAAGTCCCCGTCTCGATCGGCCCTCTGGAGACCGCGCCGGCGGGTTCGGCCGGCGTCTCTCTATTCCAGAAGAGGGAACCGGCTGCGACCTCTGACCTGGACCATCCACAGGATGGGTTTGCCTCTGACGCTGCGGCCTTACCACCTCCCGACCATCCGCTTGTCGCACCCGGCGTCATGCCGCGGGAGGGTAAGCAGTCCGGTCCAGTGAACCGGCCGCTGCGCTCCCGCTTCCTCGTCATTCCTGGAGCTATCGCGATCCTCGTTGTCCTCGTTGTCGTGATCAACCGCTCGGTGCGCCCGGCTCCGTCCGATCAGGGCGTCCCTGCCGTCGAGACGTCATCTCCCGCAGCCGGGTACCGGACCCGAACACTCCCGTCACGCCGGCGGTCCCCAGCGCCCTCCCCGGCAGCGTGGAGGCCGGCGGCGTTCAGGTGGAACTCACCACGCTCAGGAAGGTGTGGGTGCGGGTGCTGACGGACGGCGCGCGCGCGATCGAGCGCGAGCTCGAGGCTGATGTCCGCATACCGTTGCGGGCGGAGCGCACGATCGCGATCCGGGCCGGTAACGCCGGGTCGGTGCAGCTTGTCGTCGATGGCCGGCCTCGCGGGCTGATGGGCGAGGACGGAGAAGCTGTGACCCGTACGTTCACGGCCGCGAAGCGCTGATGGCCGTTCTCCCATCTCAATCGGGATTGGCGACCTTCCACAGCTGGTAGCGCGCGACCGCCTTGACGTTGCGGGCCATCTGAATCGCCCGATCGGCGGCGCCCGGCCGCCACACGAACACCTCGCGCGCGAACGCCTCTTCTTCCTCGGGGCGTGCCCCGGCCTCGCGCATCGACGTCAACCCCACGTAGTAGTGGCACCAGATGGAGAAGTATCCCGCGTCGAACGCGGACAGCACCTGGATGTACCGCCCGAACTCCTTCGACGGGACCGGCACCATCGGGTGCGCTTCGTGGCGCACCAGCGAGAGGCGGTTCTCGATCGCGGCATCCGCGTGGCACATGATGATCGTCGTGTAGACCTCGTCCCAGATCCCCTCGCCGGCGATGTACGGGCGGAACCGGTGGCGGTGGCGAAACCACCACGCCGGCGCGATCGCATACACGTCATACCCGGCGAACTCGATCGTCGTCGGCGCGCCGGTCGCGCCGTCGACGTTCCGCCGCGAAAAGATGTACGCCTCCTTGCCCGCCTGGTTGATCCAGTCGATCGCCGGCTGCGAGATCAGGATGTCGGTGTTGGTGAAGCAGAAGTACGGGAGCCCGCGCGCGGAGGCCTCGCGGGCGAGCGCGTCGAAGAGATCGACCATCACCGGCTTGCGGGGGCCCTTGCGCCCGGTGAGCGAATTGGAATCGCGCGGCAGCACGGCCAGCGTCTCGAGGCCGGGGTGCTCGTGCGGCCGGTCGCGGAACTGCACGTTGACGATGTCGACGTCGCGGAGCGCGTGGAGCGAGGCGATCGCGTGCGCGTTCCGGCGCGCCGCGTCGGCGCTCGCCGCCCAGGTGTGGGTCCCGAGCAGCACCCGCGCCGGCGCGCCGGCGGTCATCGCGTCTCGAGGCCGACGGGACACGCGATGCCGGTCCCGCCGAGCCCGCAGTAGCCGTCAGGATTCTTCGACAGGTACTGCTGGTGGTAGTCCTCCGCGTAGTAGAACTCCGGCGCCGGCAGGATCTCCGTGGTGATGGCGCCGTACCCCGCGCCGGCGAGCTGCTGCTGATACGCGTCGCGCGATCGCTCCGCCGCCTCGCGCTGCGCCTCGCCGTAGTAGTAGATCCCCGAGCGGTACTGCGTGCCGGCGTCGTTGCCCTGGCGCATGCCCTGCGTGGGATTGTGGCTCTCCCAGAACACCTTCAGGAGGTCGGCGTACGAAACGCGCCGCGGATCGAACACCACGAGCACCACCTCCGAATGACCGGTCATGCCGCTGCAGACCTCGCGATAGGTCGGATTCGGCGTGTGCCCCGCCGCGTACCCGACCGCCGTCGTGTACACGCCGGGGAGCTGCCAGAACACCTTCTCGGCGCCCCAGAAGCAGCCGAGCCCGAACAGGGCCTGCTCGAGACCGGCGGGAAACGGCGGCTCGAGCCGCGCGCCATTCACGTGGTGCTGCGCCGGCACCGGCATCTTCTGCGCGCGGCCAGGCAGGGCCTCGTCCTTCGATGGCGTTTGCAGTTTCTTCTCGAACACGGTGATTCCTCCAGTCGACTGGTCCGGCTGAAGCCGGACGACCACCGACAAACGATGCACGTCGTTCCTGCAGCGTCCGGCTTTAGCCGGACCCTTCACCGGCCAACATCATGAAAACGACGGCGACAATGATCGCGAGCAGCACGAGCAGCGCAATCTTCCAGGCACTCTTCGGGTACTGACCCGCCATGCGCCCGTCGTGCGCGTTCACGACGACCTGGTATGTCTTCGAACTGTAGAGGTACGACAGCAGCCAGACCGGTACCAGTATGTGCTTGAACGTCTGGGCCGAGAACGACGGGTGAATCTGCAGGTTGCGCTGCGTATCGCCCGGCACCTCGGCCGCGGACATGTCGTGCAGCTGACGGACCATCGACTCCTGGGAGCGCTGCGCCGCGTCGAGCAGCACGATCTGATAGTGCTCCACCACGAACCCCGAGAGAAACGCGGTGTCGTACGGCACCAGCTCGGACGTCTGGAAGGGCTCCACCTGCTTCAACAGCGCGTGCGACACGCCGTGCGTCCCCGGCACCGGCTCGTCGTCGAAGAAGTGGCGGACGACGCCGGAGGCCGGTTCCCAGCGGACGTGCCTGACCTGCCGCGTCTGCGTGTGGCCCTTCTGGTCGCGGTACGTTTCGCTCGTGTAGTAGTAGTGACCGGCCTCGGCTTCCCACGGACAGACCGCCTGCGCATCGAACGTCCAGTAGGGAATGTAGACGCCGCGGACCCGATCCACGAGCGCGCGGCTCTTGAGCTTGCCGGGCGCGAGCCACTTGCTCGCGTACCATCGCCGGATCTGCTCGCGGACCTGCGCTTCGCTGACCTTGAACGGGAGCAGGCTCTGCGGACGGATGGGCGCCTTGATCTCCGTGTAGTCGACGAGCGACGGCGACCCGCAGAAGCTGCAGTTCTGCCCGACCCGCGCCGGATCGAACACCGACACCGCCTTGCAGCTCTGGCACTGGACGGTGCGCTTCTCGGTGAGCCAGCCGCGGGCCTCGTCGGGCAGCTCGCGCAGCGCCTTGGCGAGATCGTTCTCGACCATGGCGCCCGATGCCGCGTCCACGGAAAACGGGGCGGCCGTCCCGCAGAACGGACAGACCAGCAGCTGTTTCGCCGGGTTCCACTCCGCCTGCGCCCCGCACGCGGCGCACGGATACTTGTCGAGGGCGGCGATGTCGGGCATCGTGGGGCTCGGATCCGCCGACGGCTTCGATGGCGGCGGGACTGCACGGGTTGAACGGCGATTCACAGAGGTCGGAACGGAGACTTCGCTCGACTCCGTACTCACTGGCTCGACTCCGAACGTTACTTCGACAAGTACACGTCGACCGCGCTGCGCTTGATGCGGTACGACGAGCCGATCTTCTTCGCCGCCAGCTCGCCCGACTCGATGATGGCCATGACGTCCGTTTCGGAAACGCCGAGGGCCTTGGCGACGTCGGCCGGCGAGAGCAGCTCCGGGATCGCGGCCGCGGCGCCTGCCGCGGCGGCCGCTGTCGTGCCGGGCACGCCCTGCTGTTGCATGATCTGTTGTGCGATCGACAGGCCCACCGCCAGCTCGGTGGCCATCCCCCCCGAGCTTCCGCCCTTCTCCATGCCCTGCGCCATCTGGAACTTGACGTAGTCGTTCAGGTTGCCGACCGCCGCCATGCTCGACCGTTTGTCGATGGCCGTCTCCACCTCCGCCGGCACCGACACGTTTTCGACGATGAAGCTCGCGATCTGCAGCCCGTACTTCGCCGACACGACCGGGTTGATGAGCGGCAGCAGCGCCTCGCCGAGCTCGCCGTAGCGGCTCGCGACGTCGAACACCGGGATCTTCGCGGACGCCAGCGCGTCGGCGAAGATGCTCACGATGCGCGACCGCATCGTGTCGGCGAACTCGTCGAGCCGGAAGTTCTGGTCCGAGCCGGCCACTTCCTTCAGGAACAGCTTCGTGTCGGCGATCCTGAAGTCGAACGTCCCGAACGCGCGGGCGCGGACGATGCCCAGGTCGTCGTCGCGCATCATGATCGGATTGGAGGTGCCCCACTTGTTCCCCGTGAAGAGCCGGGTCGTGACGTAGTACACGTCCGCCTTGAACGGCGAGTTGAAGCCGTACTTCCACGACTTCAGGCGCGTGAGCACCGGGATGTTGTCGGTCGTCAGCGTGTGCTTGCCGGGCCCGAACGTGTCGCCGAACTCGCCGAGGTACACGAACTGGACCTGCTGCGACTCGCGGACGATGAGCTGCGCGCCGTTCTTGATCGCCTTGTCGTCGTCCGGAAACCGGTAGGACAGCGTGTCCCGGGAGTCGTCGGTCCACTCGATGACGTCGATCAGCTCGCCCTTGATGAAATCCATGATGCCCATAAACATTGCCTCTCGCTGACGCTGAAGAAACTGGCCGGAATCGGCCGCTAGCCGACTTGATCGCCGAAGACTCACTAGCGAGGCGCAGCCTAGACGGTCTGAGGCGCAGCCTGCTAGTCCTCCCAAATTGACCCGGTCAGCATTATTCTAGTCCCCAGTGGACGCCTCCGCCCTTCATTGTCCCAATTGTGGCGCCGCGGTGGATCCGGACGCCCGGCGGTGCCCGTATTGCCGCGCGCGGCTCGCGACGGTGAGCTGCCCCGGCTGCTTTGCCCTGATTTTCGAAGGCGCGGCGTTCTGCCCCAAGTGCGGGGCGCGGCGTGCGCGCACGGAGACCGAGGCAACCGGCGCGCGCTGTCCGGGGTGCCGCAACGCGCTGGAACAGGTCGCGGTCGGCACGGCGTCGCTGCTGGAATGTCCCCGGTGCGACGGGGTGTGGCTCGAGGCCGAGGCGTTCGAGCGCATCTGCGCCGACCGCGAATCGCAGGCCGCGGTGCTGCACCGGTGGACCAGCGGTCCCCAGGCCACGGCCGTCGAACCCGTGCGCTACCGGCCGTGCGTCCGGTGCGGCAAGATGATGAACCGCACGAACTTCGGCCGGCTGTCCGGCACGATCGTGGACGTCTGCCGCGGCCACGGCACGTTCCTCGACACCGGCGAGCTGCACGCGGTCGTGACCTTCATCCAGCAGGGCGGGCTCGACCGCATGCGCGAGCGGGAGATCGACGATCTGAAAGAGGAGCAGCGGCGGCTGAGGGAAGTGCAGACCGACGCCGCCCGGCGGGACCGCCACGTCGACGCGCGGCTCGAGCTGGGCGCCCGCGGCTGGGACGGGACCAGCATCAGCGATCTCGTCGAGTGGCTGAAACCCGATTCGTAGCTGCTGCCTAAAACCGTGTCTTGGAACAGGAGGTCAGGAGATTAGGAGAATGTTTTTTTGCAAAAAAAACAAAAGAACCTCCTGATCTCCTGATCTCCTGTTCCAGACACTCTCTACTCTGAATCAGCCTCGAAGTTCAGCGCCACGCCGTTGATGCAGTAGCGCAGGCCGGTCGGCGGCGGGCCGTCCTCGAAGACGTGGCCCAGGTGACCGCCGCACCGGCGGCAGTGGACTTCCGTCCTCGCCATGAAGAAGCTGGTATCGGTCGATGTGCCGACGGCGCCCTCGAGCGGCGCGAAGAAGCTCGGCCAGCCGGTGCCGCTCTCGAACTTCCGGCCGCTCTTGAAGAGCGGGTTTCCGCACGCCACGCACGTGAACGTGCCGGCCCGCTTCTCGTGCAGCAGCGCGCACGTGCCCGCGCGCTCCGTGCCGTGGCCGCGCAGCACGCGGTACTGTTCGGGCGTCAGCTCGCGGCGCCATTCTTCGTCGGACTTCACGACCTCGAACGTTTCAGTTGGACCGGTCATTTTTTCTCCGTCGCCTGTTTTGCGATCTCGAGGACGTCGGCGGCCGGCAGGATCACGGCCAGAAGGCCGAGCCCTTCAGGGCCGTTCATCGCCGCCAGCGGACTCGAGCGTTCCGTCTGGATCTGTCTCAGCGTCAGCACGCCCACCACTTTCCCGTTCGGCAGGAACGCCGGCGTCCCCACCCCGGCCGCTTCCCCCGCGAGCACGTAGAACGTCCGCGGCTTGAGGATGATCCCGCCGATGTCGCGGAGCGCGGCCGACGTCGCCCAGCCGCCGACGCGCCCGAGCCGGCCGAACACGAGCACCTGGTCGAGCAGCGCCGGCTGCGCGGCATCGGCGAGGTCGATCGAGACGAGAGGCTTGTCCGGCGCGGCCGTCGGACGGATGAACGCGATGTTGAGGTCCTCGTCGCGCAGCACAACCGTCGCCGCAAGCTCGCGGCCGTCCGAGAGCCGCAGCTTCACGTCCGTTGGCTCGCTCACAATCTCGACCCCCTCGGTGCCGGTCGCCGGAGCCCATGAGCTTGGTCATCATGCCGCCCGGATTGATCGATCCGAGCGCCACCACCGTGAGCCCGCCGGGATCGATCACCGTGCCGATCGCCTCGAGTGTGTCGTCGCTGGACCTCACCTCCCGGCCGCCCATCGACATCCGCAGCTTGACGACGACGCGGACGTTGACCACCGCCTCCTGCCACTTCTTCACCAGCTCCCGCGCCGCCGCACGATTGTCCTGCGCGTGCGCCGGTCCCGCGGTCAGCAGCAGCACGATCCCCACGACCGCCGCCGCGCGTTCGTGATGTCAGCATCCACTCTCCCAGTCCGGAAAACCTAACGAGGCTGCGCCTCAGACCAGAGCGGCTCCGCCTCGCTAGGTGGCATTGTTTACTGGCGCCGTCTTGATCCCGAAAACTTCACTCAATTGGTGGAAGTTTCGTCAAGACGGCCAGGGGCTCATTGCCCGGTCTGCATCTCGACGAAGAACGTCCGGATCCCGCGCCTGACCTTCAGGACGACGGAGGCCGGCTTGGTGCGCGCGACGCGCTCCATTTTCTGCTGCACGGCGGCGACGTCGGGGACGGGTTCTCCGTCGATCGTCAAGAGCACGTCGCCGTCGGCCAGGTGTCCGAGCGCCGCCCAGCCCCCCTCGCGGACCGCTTCGACGAGCACGCCGGACTGACCTTCCGGGAGGCCCACCGCGGCACGATCCGCAACCGCGATGTCGCGCACGCGAAACTCGAAGTCGGTGTCCTCGTACTTCTTCATCTCGCGGGCAAGGCGCGGCGAGGCCTCGAGCGTGACCGCGATCTTGCGCTCCGCGCCGCTGCGCAGCACCGACAGCTCCGCGGTCGATCCGATCCGGTATTGCCGGATCATCGTGGCAAAGAGATCCGAGTCGGAGGACTGCGACGCCTGCACGGGCGTATCGTCCACGGCGGTGATGATGTCCCCGACTTCGAGCCCGGTGGCTGCCCCGCCGCTCAGCAACCGCGTCACGCGGACGCCGGAGCGGCCGGCGAGCCCGAGCGCGGACGCCAGGTCGCGGGTCAGCACCTGCACGCTCACCGGGACCCACGCCTTTCGCGCCTCGACGCCGGGATCCCGGAGCGACGCCCGTCCGACCTCGAGCACCGTCAGCAGGCGCTCGCGGCGCCGCTCGAAGGTCAACAGCGTCGCCGGACAGGGACCGCCTGTTCGGCAGGCCGTCAGGCGCGCCTCGTGCGCGATCAGCTCCTCGACGTTCCTGACAGCCTTCCCATCGATCTCCACGATCACGTCGTCGTCTGTCAGCGGCGGCTTCGCTTCCGCCGCCGGGCCTCCCGGCCTGATGCCGTCGACACGGACCCCGGCGCGATCGGGCCGTCTCAGCTCCTTCGCCGACCACGCGGTCAGGTTCGACGCGGTGATGCCGAGCGCGGGCAGCTCACGAACCCGCGCTTCGACGCTTTCACGATCCTCCGCGACGACGCTGAGGGTTGTTGGGGCGCCATCGCGGAGCACCGTCGCGGCGATCGGCTGGCCTCGCGGCAGGCGCATCACGAACTGGTTGAACAGCGGAAGCTCTTCCCCGAAGCGCACGTCGATGTCGCGCCCGCCGAGCGCGACGAGCACGTCCCCCGCCGCGAAACCGGCCCTGGCCGCGGGGGAACCCTCGACCGTGCCGGCGACGAGCGCGCCGCGCCGGGATGCCGACGACTTGAGCAGCGGCTGGACGTCCAGGCCGATCCAGCTCCGGCTGACCTTGCCGTCGCGGATGATGGCGCGTCGAGACCTCGCGCGCGAGGTCGCTCGGAATCGCGCCCGCGAGCCCCATGCTGATCTCGTTGACGCCGACAATCTCGCCGTCCAGGTTCACGAGCGGGCCGCCGGAGTTCCCGCCGAAGATCGCGGCGTCGTGGCCGATCCAGCGGACGATCGATCCGACATCCTCGCCGTCGAGCGTCATGCGGTTGAACGGCCAGAACATGCCCGGCATGATCATCTCGGTGTTGCTGACGATGCCCATCGTGACCGACTGCGAGAGCGCGAGCGGGCTGCCGAGCGCGAGCACCCGATCGCCGACCTTGAGGCGCGACGCGTCCCCGAACCGCGCCGCCGGAAACACCCGAGGCCGGGCCGGACGGAGCTTGAGGACCGCGATGTCGGAGAGCGGATCGGTCCCGATCAGATCCGCGGGGATCTCCTCGCGGTTGGCGAGCGTGCAGACGATCGATCGCGTGCGTCCGGCCACGTGGTGGTTCGTGAGGACGTGGCCCTCCGGGGTGATGATGGTGCCGCTGCCCGACGATTCACGCTTGAGCTCGCGGCCGTCGGAGTACGCGAACGCGACGACGTGGATCCGGACGAGGCTCGGCGAGACCTTGGCGAGCGCGGCGTCGATGGCGGCGCCGGGTCCGGCGGTCGTGTCCCGCGACCCCTGACCGCTGGCGGGGAGCGCCGTCGTGACCGCTGCGAAGACTGCCGGCAGAAACGCGTGCCATCTGAACCTGCGGATCAAAGTTCCTCCGTGAAAATGAGCGCGGCGACGCACCGGATGTAGCGCCGACCTGTCAGGTCGGCACCAGCGGGCTGGCCTGAAGGCCAGCTCTACGCACTGAGCCGCCATCACCGGCCGCGAAGCGTCTCCTTCAAGAACTGTATCAGGAGATTCTCCGCCACGCGCAGCCGATACCGCGCGGTCGAGCGGACGTCGTCGATCGGGGCGATGTCGCGGGCCAGCGCCTGCCGTGCCGCGGCGACCACCTCGTCCGCAAGCGTCCGGCCACGGAGCGCCGCTTCGGCGTGCACGCATCGCACGACCGTCGGCGCGACGCTGCCGAGCGCGAGGCGGGCATCGCGCACGACATCGCCGTCGAGAGTCGCGGCGGCCGCAAAGCAGATTTTCGAGATCGCCTGCGCCTTGCGCGTGCCGACCTTGCGATAGGACTCGATCCAGCCCTGCCGCCCTCGCGGAATCGTGATGGCTCGAATGAGCTCGTCTGCCGCGAGGTCCATCTGCTTGTAGCCGGTGTGGAAGCGATCGTACGGCACGCGCCGCGATCCGCGGACCGAGATCAGCTCGAGCTCCGCGTCGTAGACCAGCAGCGCGGGCGGAGAGTCCGCGGCCGGAGAGCCGTTCGCGATGTTGCCGCCGAGCGTGCCGCGGTTCTGCGTCGCGACGCCGCCGGTCTCGGCCGCCGCCCGCGTCAGCAACGGAAACTCCGCACGCGAGGACCGGGTGCGCGAGCACCTCCGAGTAGGTCGTGAGCGCGCCGAGCGTCACCGCGCCGCCGGTCACCTCGACGCCGCGGAGCTCCGGCAGTCCCCAGAGGCTGACGTACCGGCCGCGGGGCAGCGTGCCGGCTTCGAGCAGCACCATCAGATCGGTGCCTCCGGCAAACGGCCTGCACGTACCCGGGTCCGCCGCGAGCAGTTGAAGGACCGCGGGCAGGCTCCCCGGCGCCTGGAGATCGTAGGCGGGCAGATAGGCCCTCATCTATTTACTGCTCGTGGGCCCAGCATTACTCAATGCGCCCGGGGCCCTCCGCCTCCGCGCGCTGACGTTCCATGCGCGCTGCGGCGAGACCTCGCCGTAGCTGGTCGCCCGCATTCGCTCGCGACCAGCGAGGCGGGCACCCCCAGGCACCACGGCTCGACTCGCTTCGCTCGTCGACTCGCTCGCCGCTGCCGGCAGTGACGCGGCATGCCTCGAGCACCGCCTCGAAGATGCGCATGTATCCGGTGCACCGGCAGAGATTTCCAGCGAGCGCTTCGCGCACCGCCTGCTCGTCCGGATTGGGCGTCCGTTCGAGCAGCGTCACCGCCGCGAGGATCATGCCGGGGGTGCAGATGCCGCACTGCGCCCCGCCGTACACGATGAAGGCCTCCTGCACGGCGTGCAGCCGATCCCCGTCCGCGACCCCCTCGATCGTGACGATGACCGAGCCGTCCGCCTGCAGGAGCGGCACGAGGCAGCTGTTCACGAGCCGGCCGTCGAGCGAGATCGAGCACGCGCCGCATTCCCCCTCGCCGCATCCTTCCTTCGTTCCCGTCAGGTGCAGCCCGGTGCGCAGGGCGTCGAGCAGCCGCGTCATCGGATGCCCGTGCAGGGTCGCGTCGGTCCCGTTGACGCGGCATCGGATCGAAATCGGCGCGTCAGGCACCGCCACCCTCCATGAGCGCCATCAGTTTCTCGGGCGTGATGGGAATGCTCCTGATGTCGACGCCCGCCGCGTGCGACACGGCGTTGGCAATCGCCGGCGCGGCGCCGTCCATCGGCAGCTCGCCGATGCCCTTCGCGCCGCCGGGGCCGTGCGCGTACGGCACCTCTTCGAAGAACACCCGGATGGGCGGAAGGTCCATCGACGTGGGCATGATGTAGTTGGTCATCTGCGCGTTGACCATCCGCCCCTCGCGCCAGGCGACCTGCTCGAAGAGCGCCCAGCCGATGCCCTGTGCGACGCCGCCTTCGATTTGTCCGGCGGCCAGCACCGGGTTGATGACCTTCCCGACTTCCTGCAGCGCGACGAAGTCGTCGAGCCGCACCTCGAAGGTCACGGTGTCGACCGTCACTTCCGCCACGTACACCGCCCACGCATACGTGCCGTAGGCGTCACCCTCGTAGCGCTCGTCGTCCCATCGGGCGCCGCCGTCCGCGCGATACTGCGATGAGGCGCGCAGCGGCCCGAACTGCGCGATGTACTCGCGGCAGGCGGCGGAGAAATCCTCGACGCTCCCGAGTTTCCGCTCGAGCGTCGCGCGCAGCTCGAGCGCCGCCGATTCGACGAGCTTGCCGACCACCATGCAGGTCCGCGACGCCACCGTCGGGCCGCTGTTCGGCACCACGGCGGTGTCGGGCTGCACGACCTCGATCGCGCCGACGTCGAGCCCGAGCGCGTCGGCGGCGATCTGCGAGAAGATCGTGTTGGTCCCCTGGCCGATCTCCGTGCTGGCCGTCAGCACGCGGACCCGGCCGTCCGCGGTCGCTTCGACGGTGACGATCGACGCGAGGTGATCCTCGCCCGAGCCGGTGAACCCGGCGCCGTGCATGAACGCGGCAAAGCCGATGCCCTTCTTCAGCGGGCCCTGCGCGTTCGCGGCCTCGAACCGTGCGCGCCTGGCGTGATAGTCCGACAGCGTCAGCGCGCGATCGAGCAGGCCCGCCATGTCGACGGGGTCGCGCATCACCTGCCCCACGGCGCTCGTCTGGCCGGTCTGGATGAAATTGCGCCGGCGGAACTCGTCGGGGGAAAGCCCGGCGGCGGCCGCGACCCGGTCCATGTGGCGCTCGAGCGCGAAGAGGCTTTGCGGCGCACCGAACCCGCGGAAGGCGCCGTGCGGCGGCGCGTTCGTCGCGACCGCGCGCCCGCGCACGCGGACGTTCGGGCAGAAGTACGGTCCCGGCGCGTGGATCGTGCCGCGGGACAGGACGACCGGCGTGAGCGTGCAGTACGCGCCGCCGTCGATCGTGAAGTCGATGTCCATCGCGACGAGCCGGCCGTCCTTCGTGATGCCGGTCCGATGGCGCGTCCTCGACGGGTGCCGCTTGGTCGTCGCGACCATGTCTTCGGCGCGGTCGTACACCATCTTCACCGGACGCTCCGACTTCCACGCCAGCAGCGCCGCGTGGCCGGCGAGGATCGAGGGGTATTCTTCCTTGCCGCCGAACCCGCCGCCGGTCTCCATCTGGACGACCCGGATCTTTTCGCCGGGCAGGCTGAAGAGCGCGGCCAGCGCCTTGTGGATGTAGTACGGGCACTGCATCGAGCCCCACACCGTGACGCCGTCGACGTCGCCGCCCACGTGCGCCACGGCCAGCATCCCGTTCGGCTCGATGTAGAGCTGCTCCTGCGCGCCGGTGTCGTATTCCCCCTCGACGATGGTGTCGGCCGCAGCCAGCGCCGCGTCCACGTCCCCGCGCGACACGAGGTAGGACTTGAAGAGGTTGTCGGCGCCCCAGATGATCTCGCTCCCCGACAACGCCTCGTCCATCGTGAACACCGGCGGCAGCGGGTCGATCTCGATGGTGACGCTCCGCCGCGCTTCCTGGAGCAGCACCGGGTCGGCGTGGGCGAGCAGCAGCACCGGCTCCTCCGCGTGGTTCACGCGCCCGGCGGCGAGATACGGCTGATCGTCGGTGATGAGCGCCACGACGTTGGCGCCGGGAATGTCGCGGGCGGTGACGATCGTGATCGCGTCCCAGGGAATGCCGGGGCCGTAGCGGATGTCGCGAATCACGCCCCGCGGCGACGGGCTGCGCACCGTGACGCCGTGGAGCATGCCGGGCAGCCTCAGATCGTCGACGTAGCGCGCCTGGCCGGTGACCTTCGCGCGCCCTTCCTTGCGTGGGATCGATTGCCCGATGGCTGGCATGCAGGAGTTTAACGTGTCCGGGACCGGCTCCCAAACCCGGGGAGTACCGGGTTCGGAGGCAACGGATCAAACACGGAGGCACGGAGAGCACGGGAGGCACGGAATTCTTTTGTTTTGTTTTCTTCGTCTACTCCGTTACTTCGTTCTCCGTGTAGATCTCCCGGTGTCTCCTGTTTGAACGTTCGAATCTCTATCGCGGCTGGGAAACGCGTACGGCGTCGCCAGCATGTGCACCCAGCCGCACGTCGCCGGGGTGACCACGACTTTCTTCATCGTCGTCGCTTCCGGCACGAAGTTCCTGGGAAGGACGGCCCGCACGCTGTATTCGCCGGCCGGCAGTCCCCAGACGCGGAACCAGCCCTCGTCGTCGGTCGTCGCTTCCCACTTCTTGCCACCGCCCTCGACGACCACGCGAACACCCTTCATCATTCCGAGCGTCGGCGTCGCGTTGGTCTTCGGATCGCGGCCAATTTCGAGGATGGTTCCCTCGAGGCCGGCGCCGCGGCCCGGATCGCCGCGCTTCCGCAGGAAATCCAAATCAGCGGCCGCTTCGCTCAGGAGTCTTGTGCGCGTGCAGATGCTCGTATACAGCCGCCCGGTTTCCGGGAGCTCGCCGGCATAGACCAGGTAACGCTCGCCCGTGCGGAAGTGAAAACCGCAATCACCGCCACCCTCACCGGTCGTGACTTCGATGGAAGTCCGCGGCTGGCCGCGAAAGTTTTCTTCCACGTCAAATCGCACCAGCTGGTAGCGATAGACGAAGTCGTTCTTTCCTGTCTTGTCGGGGATGGACAACTCGCTGACCTGGGTCACGCGGCCGGCGAAGAGCACCGGGGTCTTCGGAAACGCAATACAAGGCGGCCCGGTGGCACCGCAGTCGCAGGCCTCCGCCGCCGGCGCGAGCAGCGCGCCGGCCAGTGCGACGAGTAGCGCCGTACAAACACGACGAGTCATTCCACCCTCCTACAGGTAGAACGACTCGTCGTGGATTCCTTGCGTCGCTGCGCCATTGCATCCGCCGCCGAATGCGGGCCGCAGGGCGCTACCGTGGTCCGAATCCCTCTTTGTATCCGAGGCGGAACCCGGCGCGATATCCGGCCTGATACTGGTCGCGCGGGCCGAAGCGCGTGTCGTAGCCCGAATCGGCCTGTTCCAGCTCCCGCTGCCCTTCGAGATCCCAGCGGCCGCCGTTCACGTTGCGGTCGTCCTTGCCGGCCTGACGTCCCTCGGACAGTCCCCTGTCGTGACCCGCCTTGTATGCGGGAGACTCCGCGTTACGCGGCCCGAATCCCTCCGTGTACCCGAGGCGGAACCCGGCGCGATAGCCGGCCTGATACTCTTCCCGCGAGCCGAAGCGCGATTCGTAGCCCGAATCGGCGTGTTCGAGCTCGCCCTGCGCTTCGAGGTCCCAGCGGCCGTTGATACTCGCGCCGCGGTCTCCCTTCCCCTCGCTGCGTCCCTCGGCCATGCCCCGGTCGTACCCTGACTGGTACGCAGCCGTCGGACGCCGCTGGCCCGATGTGGGCGCGGTCCGATCGCGCTCCGCGGTGGCAAACTCGGTGCGGGTGACGAGCCCATCGCCATTCGTATCCATCCTGGAGAAGGCGCGCGCGTTGCCCGTCCACTCGTCGCGGGCAATCCGGCCGTCGCGGTTGCGATCCGCGTTGTTGAAACGGGTGATCGCGTCGCGGCGCCGCGCCTCGTCATTGGTATTCTCGGTGGTCGTCGCCGGCTCGAGCAACTCGCGCGCTTCGCGGCCCGACAGGACCCCGTCGCGGTTCCGATCGTGCTCATGGAAGGCCTGGACGTCGCCCCGCCACTCGGCGCGCGTGATCACGCCGTCTCCGTCCACATCCTGGAACGCGACCGTGCGCACCTCGTTCCCGGAGAGCACGCCGTCGTGATTCGCGTCCTGCTGCCGGAATGCCCCGATGTCGTCGCGCCACTCGGCACGCGTGATGACACCGTCCTTGTCGGCATCCATGCTGAGGATGCGGGCGGTCGTGGCCGCGGCCTGTTGCCGCCGCGACTCCTCGTCGGCGCCGGGCGCCGGCTGCGGAGTGACGCCTCGTATCTCGGCGCCGGAGAGCACGCCGTCGCGGTTCGTGTCCTGCTGCCGGAAAGACTGGTCGCTGCCGCGCCACTCGGCGCGCGTGATGACCCCGTCCTTGTCGGTATCCATGCCGCGAAAACGTGCTTGCGCCTGGCTGCCTTGCTGGGCGGCCTGACCCGCGAGGACGTGAGAGGACGACGCGGCGCCGACGACAACGACCAGAGCGAGCGCTTGGTACATCTTCATCTGAACATCCTTGTCATGCCGGGTGAACGCGTCGCAGGTCTTCGTCCGTGTCATCTGCCTCCGTGGTAATCCGTGTTCATCCGTGTTGCGTGTCAATCCGTGTTCCGGTTACTGGAACGTCTCGCACGCCTCCGGATCGCCACGCTCGAAGCCGCGACGGAACCAGGTCACGCGCTGTTCCGACGTGCCGTGGGTGAACTTGTCCGGGAACACGCGGCCGGTCTGCATCCGCTGGATGCGATCGTCGCCAATCGCGGCCGCGGCGCGAAGCCCTTCCTCGATGTCGCCGCTCTCGAGCTCGACCCGGCCGTCCGACGAGCGGCCGGGCTTGTTGGTGGCGTGCCCCCAGACACCGGCGAAGCAGTCGGCCATGAGCTCGAGCCTCACCGAGAGCTCGTTGCGCTGCGATGGATTGCGCGACTGCCATCTCGCGCATCCGGCTGTCGATGCCGGTCAGCGCCTGCACGTGATGTCCGACCTCGTGAGCGAGGACGTACGCCTGGGCGAAATCACCGGCGGCGCCGAAACGCTGCTGCAGCTCGTCGAAGAAGCCCAGATCGAGGTAGACGCGCTGATCGCCCGGGCAATAGAACGGGCCGCTCGCCGCTTGCGCGAACCCGCAGCCCGAGGTGTCGACGGCATCGCGGAACAGGCGCACGCGCGTCGGCTGATACCGGTTCCCGAGCTTCTGTTGCCACATCTCCTGGACGTCCTCGATGACGGCATCGACGAAATCGACGCGCTTTTCTTCCGCAGGCGTCGTGGCGACGGGCCCGCTGCCGGTCGTGCCGACCGACGCCGAGGGCGCAGGGCCGCCGCCGCCGGCAAGCGACATGAAGTCCACACCCGTCGCCCAGCTGAGTAGGAGCAATACGACTACGCCGCCGATTCCCATCGGCACGGCGCGCATCCCGCCGGACCGTCCGCGCAAATCCTCGACGTTCCCGCGATCCCCGGTCGTCCACCTCATCGGTTCGCCCTCCTCCCGGGGATCACCTGCAAGAACTGGGTCGTGCTCGGCCTCAGGGACTGGGAAGGCGTACATCGGCGAGGTCGGGCTAGGGCCCCTCATTCCACCTTGATATGGCGCCACTTGCCCTGTTGGAATCGCGCGACCGACAGCAGGCACCGCGTGGAATGGCCGAGGAGGATCGCCGTCCAGACACCCGACGGCTGGAGCGTCCCCATCTGCTGCAGGACGAAGCAGAGGCCCAGGGGCAGCGCAACCTGTGAAACCAGGGTGATGTAGAGAGGACTGCGCGTGTCACCCGTGCCCTGGAGGCCGCCGGTGTAGGTCAGGGCGACGGTAATAAAGAGTCCCGAGATGCTCAGGTAGCGCAGCAGCTGCCGCCCCAGTTCCACGACGATCGGCTCGTTCAGGCCGAAGATACCCAGCAGCTGTTCGGGGATGAGCAGGAACAGCGACCCGATCGTGGCGGCGACGACCAGGCCAAGACGCGCCGCGATGTGGACCGCGTGCGCCGCGCGGTCCGGCTGTCCCGCGCCGAGGTTCTGCCCCGCGACCGCGGCCGCGGCCCCCATCAACCCGACCGAGGTCCACGTGATGAGCGAGAACAGCTCCGCGTATCCGACCGCGTACGCCGCCTGCGCCTCGGCGCTGTGCTCGAGCGATCCGATGAAGCGCAGCAGCATCACGCCCGCGACGTTCATCGCGACGCCCTGGATGCCTGCCGGCAGGCCGAATCGGAACAGCGATCGGATGATCGTGAAGTCGGGCCGCAGCGGCATCGTCTTCTCGAAGTGGACCACGAGCTTTCCGGCAAACAGCAGCCACAGCGCCACCGACGACACGGTGCAGGCTCGCGATGACCGTGCCGATCGCGGCGCCCCGCGTGCCGAACGCCGGGATCGGCCCCAGGCCGCGGATGAAGACGACGTTCAGGCAGAAGTTCAGCACCGTCATCGCGATGCCGAGACGAAGCGGCGTCCGCGCGTCGCCGGCCGAGCGCAGCGCGCCGCCGAGCATGAAGAACATCAGCAGCCCGATGCTGAACAGGAACATGGTCCGCAGGAACGGCAGCGCTTCGGCGCGGACGGCCGGCGTCGCGTTGACGAGATCGAGGAGGCTCGGCGCAGAGCACGTAGCCGAGCGGCGCGAGGATGCCGAGCGAGAGCACGAGCGCCGTCAGGAACGCCTGGTAGACCGTCCGGTTGACCTTGTCGTGGTCGTTCGCCCCCGCGGCGCGCGCCACCAGCACGCCCATGCCGGTGAACAGCGACGCGATGAAGACGATGACGACGAGGAAGATCTGCCAGCTCACGCCGATGGCGGCGTTGCCCGTGAAGCCGACGAAGTGGCCGACCAGCGCGTGATCGACGATGCCCTGCAGCCCGCCGATCGCGTTCTGCAGCATCGTCGGCCACGCGATCTTCCAGACCGCGGGCACGATCGGCCCTTCGACGATGGAGCGATCGAACGTCAGGGACGCCGGGTCCACCCGACGGTTGGGGTTGGCCGGCCGCAGGTGGGATCTCAGCGGCGGTGACGGTCGGGGGCGACGCGGACCATAGCTCCCATCCGTGTCATCCGTGTGAATCCGCTGTGACCGCATGGCCTTGATCGCGCGGCGGACCTCGGCGTGCGCGAGGACCACGGCGGGCTGCCGCTGGAGCGCGTCGTAGTAGCGGCGCTGAAAGCCCTCGCCCGTTTCCGACGCGGTCAGCAGGTGCTCCACCTGCTCGATGAGCGTCGCCGCGTCCGCATCGGTGGCCGGCGAGTCCGGCTCGGCGGTCTGATCGATTCGGACGATCAGCTCCGACAGCGAGTGGAGCCACGCGAACCACGGATCGCCGATCACGAGCTGCAGGAGCGTCGCGCTCGAGGCGACACGTCCGCGATCCATCTCGTACGCCACCCGTGTATCGTCGAGCAGCGACCTTGTGCAGCTGCAGCAGCCGCCGCGCACATCGCGCAGCCGGGCGCGGTTCGCTTCG
>CAWGAS010000021.1:0-130284 GCA_963820645.1 uncultured Acidobacteriota bacterium
CTCCTTTGTCAGATCCGCAGTGAGGCGGCTTGCTGATCGAGCAGGCGCTGCAGGTCGTGCGACCGCGTTCGGTAACAAGCCACATCCGCCGGCAGGTGCTGCTCGTAGTTTTCGAAAGCAATGAGATATGGGAATCGATGGATGGTCGCCTTGCGAATTATCGGGCTCGCGTCGCGCGTGTGCGGCCATGGCGGATAGGATTCCGGCGCGCCGGCAATCCGATCGAGTGCCGCCGAACCTCGCCGATGAACTCGTCGCCTAATCCCAAGCGCCGCTCGTCGTACCACAACGCCGCTCTGCGAAGCTCGGCAACGCGCTTCAGGATGCAGTTCGAGACGCACGCCGCTGCTCGAGCTCCTTCAAGATCTCGGTCCGCGCGGTCTCCCAACTGATTGTCTGAACGCGCCCTTCAGCGAGGTCTCGTGAACGCCGTTCCAGCTCCGTCGCCGATGCGGTAGCGACTTCCTCGTCCGACTCCTCCAGACTGGAGAGCAGTTCCTCAGCGACCCGGGCGCGGTCAACGCGAGTAAGGCGCAGGGCCTCGGCAAGCAGCTCGTCCGTCGACATCACGTCAGTGTAGCACTGGAGGTCCGACAGCCATCCGAAGGCACGTGGCGCGGCAACCTCGAGCCGGGCGTGGTGCCTTGCGCGAGTCAACCAGTCTTGTTGCCAACGAAGGGCTCCACTACGGCGCGGACCTCGTCCAGGGAGGCCAGGACACGAAATGCCGCTCGACATGCGATCTCTGATGGGCGCGTCCAGTCGGGAATTAGGAGAGCGATCATGCCGGCCCCAGACGCCGCCAGGATGCCAGCCTCCGAATCCTCCAACGCTACGCACCGATTCGGCTTGACGCGTAATCGCTCCGCGGCCTCAACATAGATATCCGGTGCGGGTTTTCCCTGCGCGACTTGATCGCCGGTCACGACAACCGCGAAACGACCAGCCAGGCCCGCGCTTCGCAGGCTGAACTCCGCATACTCGGCTTCACTCGATGTGGCAACCGCGACTGGCAAGCCACACTGCTCGAGGAAGGCGAGGAGTTCCAACAACCCGGGCTTCACGGCGATGCCGGCTTCAGCGACTCGCACCTGCCACAGCGCCGGCCACCGCCCTCGAAACCGGTCGAGCGGAAACGCGGCGCCGAATTGTGCCTGCAGCGCCGCCTCGCAGTCCCCGGTCGGTCGACCTACGAGCTTGGTATAGGACGCGTCGTCCAGTTCAAACCCGAGGTCCGCCGAGGCACGCTGCCACGCAGTCTTGTAGAGCGGCTCGGTGTCGAGCATGAGTCCGTCCATGTCGAAGATCACTGCCTCAACTTTCATAGTCTCTGTTTAGCGGTCAGTGTGTTGCAGGGCCGTGACGAATGAGGGGTACGCTCGGCGCATGAAAATCATGCCGGCAGTTTATGGCATTTGTTGTCAACGGCATCTTCTGAAGCCTTGGCGAAAATACGCCAGGACTCGAGCAACTGCCGTCTCGGGCAGCACGTGCACCGGTGAATTGACCCGCCCGCGCCCCTGCGCGGCTCACTCGCTGGCTGGCGCCAGCTGGTCAGTGGCGGAGGCTTACTCGACATGGGGTCAAGACCGATGACGCTGAACGTTGCCTTCCTTCGTCCCTGGCAGGTGCGGCGCTCACCGTCATCTTGATGCTGGTCCTGGCGTGCATGAATGCCGGCAACCTGCTGCTGGCGCGCGCGATGTCCCGCCGGCGTGAGATCGCGATCCACCTGTCGCTCAGGGCGACGCGCGTCCGCGTCGTTCGTCAGCTCCTCATGGAAGCCGCCGTGCTGTCCACGCTTGCAGGGGCGCTCGGCCTCGGCCTGGCGTTCGCGGCGCCGCGCCTTTTAATCGGCCTCGGATTGTTGACGAGCTCCAAATCATCGCGCTTGAGTGGCGCGATATCGACCTGGCGGCGCGACGGCTCACCGTGGAGCGATCCGACTGGCTCGGACACGTCACGGTACCGAAAGGTGGGCGACGATCCGGTTGCTCGACGGACGGTGATCTGATCACGGTCCGGCTGAAGCCGGACACCACCGAAGCGAAGACGGTCCGGCTGAAGCCGGACACCACTGAAGCGACGCCGATCGCGCGGAAACACTTGGAGACATTTTGGACACGCGACAGCCGTGCAAGAGCAGGAGCGAACGAGCGGAGCGAGTGAGCCACCGGAGCGGAGCGGGGATCATGGGGCCCCCGCGAGCGACGGTGTAAGGGGTCTGGGGACGAAGTCCCCAGCGACGGCGAACGAGCGGAGCGAGTGAGCCACCGGAGCGGAGCGGGGATCATGGGGCCCCCGCGAGCGACGGTGTAAGGGGTCTGGGGACGAAGTCCCCAGATCAAGATTGGATAGCGGGCTACGGGGATCGAACCCGTCTAGCTGGCTTGGGAAGCCAGAACATTACCACTATGCTAAGCCCGCGCTGTCGGCTGATTTTATCAGGCGGACCGCGGAAGACTCAAGCGGCTCACCGAATCGGTCCGGCTGAAGCCGGACGCCACCGATGTCCTGGTCTGGCTGAAGCCGGACGCCACCGATGTCCTGGACGCCACCCGGCGGTCAGCTCCTGATGAACGCGAGCACCTCGTCGCGCTTCTGCTCCATCAGCTCCTGGCGTGTCGCCTCGAGGTTGAGGCGGATCAGCGGCTCGGTGTTCGACGCCCTGACGTTGAAGTGCCAGTCCGGGTACTCGACCGACACCCCGTCCATCGTGTACTCCCTGCCGCCGGAGTAGCGGGCGCTCAGCGCGTCGATCTTCTCCTGCACCACGCGCATGTCCGGCATCTTGGTGTTGATCTCGCCGGAGATGAAGTACTTCTCGCGCAGCGGCGCGAGCAGCTCGTGCAGCGTCTGTCCTTTGCGCGACATCAGCTCCAGGATGAGCAGCGCCGGGATGAAGCCGTTGTCGGCGTAGAAGTTGTCGCGGAAGTAGTAGTGGCCCGTCACCTCGCCGCCGAAGATCGCGCCCTCCTCGCGCATCCGGCGCTTGAAGAACGAGTGGCCGACCTTGTTCATCAGCGCCGTGCCGCCGTACTTGGCGACGACGTCCTTGACGGCGAAGCTGGCGCGGAGGTCGTAGACGATCTTGGCCCCCGGGTGACGCAGCAGGAACGCCTCGGCCAGGAGCGCCGTGACGAAGTCGCCGGCGATGAACTCGCCGGTGCCGTCGATGAAAAAGCACCGATCCGCGTCGCCGTCCCAGGCGATCCCGATGTCGGCCCGATCCCGGACGACGCGCTCGACGATGTCGCGGCGGTTTTCCTCGATGAGCGGGTTGGACTCGTGGTTCGGAAACGTCCCGTCGATCTCGAAGCAGAGCGTCGTCGTCCGGCACGGCAGCCGCTCGAACAGCTTGCGGGGCGACCAGGCCAGCCATGCCGCTCCCCGCGTCGAGCACGACGTTGAAGGGCTTGACGATCGAAGGATCGATGAACGACATCACGTGCTGGACGTAGTCGTCGAGGACGTTCTTCGCGGAGAGCGTCCCGGGCGGCCGCGACGGCGCCGGGATCGTGCCCGCGGCAATCATGTCGCGGATCTCCCCGAGCCCCGCCTCGCCGCTCAGCGGGAACGCCTCGCGGCGCACCAGCTTGACGCCGTTGTACTGCTTCGGGTTGTGCGACGCGGTGATCTGCGCGCCGCCGTCGTGCCCGTCGCGCGCCACGGCGAAATACATCATGTCGGTCGCCGCCATGCCGTAGTCGACGACGTCGGCGCCCTGGCTCAGCGCGCCCTCGATGAACGCCGCCGCGACCGACGGCGACGAGAGCCGCATGTCGCGCGACACGGCGATGCGCCGGGCGTCGAGGTAGGCGACGAAGCCGCGGCCGATCTGCCGCGCGGCGTGCTCGTCGATCTCGGACGGGTACAAGCCGCGCACGTCGTAGGCCTTGAATATCGATGAATCGACGCGGGGATGACTGGTGCTCATAGACGGCTGTAATCGGTGATGACGGTCTTGTCCCCCAGCAGGACGGACGTCTCGATGGCGGCGCTGCGGCCGACGTGGCAGTTGCGGCCGAGGATCGACGCCGCGCACGATCGCGTCGCGCCCGATCCACCCGTTCGGCCAGATGATGGACCCGTCGACGGTGGCCCCTTCGTCCACGTGCGTCTGGCGCCCGAGGACCGAGTAGGGAAGGACACGCGCCCCGGCCTTCAGCACGACCCCTTCGTCGATGAAGCACGGGCCGTGGAGCTCCACGCCTTCGTCGACCTTCACGTCCGGCGCGACCCAGGCCAGCGCCGGAGCCGCCCCCGCGAAAGGCGGCGCCTGGTAACGGCCGTCCATGATGTCGCGATGGACCTGCATGTATTTCCCCGGCGTGCCGATGTCGATCCAGTAGCCGTCGTGCACGTGGGCGATGAAGGTCTCGCCGCGCTCGATGAGCGACGGAAAGAAGCTGCGCTCGATCGACCAGGCGGTGTCCTTGGGAATCCGGTCGAAGGTGTCCGGCTCGAGCACGTAGATGCCGGCGTTGATCGTGTTGCAGGTGATCTCGTCGTCGCCGGGCTTCTCCAGGAACCGCCGGATGCGGCCGTCGGGCTCGGTCTCGACGAGCCCGTAGGCGCGGGGATTCTCGACCGGCACCAGCACGATCGTCGCCTTGGCCTTGCGCGCGCGGTGCAGCCGGAGCACGGCCCCGAGATCCACGTTGGTGAGCACGTCGCCGTTGAACACCACGACCGAATCGGTCAGCGAGTCCCCCGCGTACCGGACCGCGCCCCCCGTGCCGAGCGGGATCGGCTCGACGACGTAGCGGACGCGCATGCCGAGCCCCTCGCCGTCGCCGAAGATCTCTTCGATGCGGCGCGGCTGGTAATTGAGGCTGAGGATCACCTCGTCGATCTCGGGCACCTGCCTGAGCAGGTCGATCTGGTAATAGAGAAACGGCCGGTTCAGGATCGGCACGATGGGTTTCGGCGTGTGGACGGTGAGCGGCCTCAGCCGGGTGCCCTTGCCACCGGCGAGCAGGATAGCCTTCATGTCAACTTACGATGATAATGCTAAACAGCACACGCAATGAATCTGCCCAACGCGCTGACCCTCATCCGCATCTTCCTCATCCCGCTGCTGGTGGTGGTCCTGCTGACGAAGTTCGAAGGGCGGCTGATTCTCGGCGTGCGGAAGGAGCTGGTCGGCGCGGCGATCTTCGGCCTCGCCTCGCTCACCGACTGGCTCGACGGCTACCTGGCGCGGCGGCGGCAACAGGTCACCCCGCTCGGGCAGTTCATGGATCCGCTCGCCGACAAGCTGCTCATCACCGCGGCGCTCGTCTCGCTGGTGCAGATGGATCTCGCGCAGTCGTGGATGGTCGTCGTGATCCTCGGACGCGAGATCGCGGTGACGGTCCTCCGCAGCATCGCCCAGTCCCGGAACGTGGTGATCCCGGCCTCGCCGCTCGGCAAGTTCAAGATGGTGTCGCAGGTGGTCGCGATCCTGATGCTGATTCTGAGCGACCACGTGCCGCAGTTCGTGCTGCTCGGCAAGATCGCGCTGTGGGTCGCGATGGTGCTGGCCGTCGCGTCCGCGATGGACTACTACAGGCGCTTCAGCCATGTGTTGATTGCGAGGTCGGACTGAGACAACGGAGGGGACGGAGGCAGGGAAATGGTCCGGCTAAAGCCGGACGCCACCGAAATCAGTCGCACGACAGAAACACGAAGGAACGGAGAAACGGAGTAACGGAGTATTTTTGGACAAGACTGAACTCCAAAAAAGAGTCTCCGTTCTCCGTTCCTCCGTTGCTCCGTGTTTTCGAGCGTTGATTTTCCGTTACCTCCGTCACCTCCGCTGACTCTCACCGGTGGATGGCGACCAGGTCCCCGACGTAGACCGGGTCGATCGACCTGTCGATCCGGACCACGGTCGTCTCGGGGCTGACGAGCATCGCGGTCGCTTCCCCCACGCGAGAGACGGGGCCCTGGCCGCCGGCCGTCTGGCGGAAGATCGTGAGGCGCTGGCCGTTGCGCAGGCCGTGGTCGCTGCCGCGGTCGAACACCATGAAGTCGCCGGTGGCGCCCATCTGCCGCCGGTCGTCGCCGAGCAGCAACCGCCCGGGATTCTTGAAGTCGGGCACGCCCTCGTCCGCGGCCTCGGCCGGAACCGACGGAAGCTCGAAGGGCTCGAGGTAATCTCCCTCCTGGATGCCGCCGCACGCGCGGGTGATCGTCGCGATCGACGCTTCGGCCTCCACTTCGACGATCCGGATCCAGCCCGCGGTGTGAATGCTGATCGTCGGGACGCGGTCGCTCCCCGGCTCCGTGAACCGGTCGTTCGTCACCCGGCGAACGAAGTAGTCCTGCCCGACCCGGAGCCCCTGCGAGGTGCCGCCGCGGACGGTGACCGGATCTCCGGGACCGTAGAGGGCCTTGCCGTGTTCACGGCCTTCTCCGATGCGCACAGCCGCAGCCGGCGGAGTCGTCGTCGCGCGCACGCCACAGGCGAGCTCGCTCCGAAAATCGCGCACGGCCAACGGGGCCGTCCGCTCGACTGGAATCTGGGCGTGGGCCCAGGTGGGAAGCCACGCCGTGGCCGCGAGGACGACGAACAGCCGAATCACCGGACGCCGGTTGAAACTCATGCTACATGCTCCCGTTCTTGGCTTTCTTGGATAGATCCGCCTTCAGGGTCTCCGCCAGTTTCTTGGCGTCTTCGAGGTACTCGCTCTGCTCGAACTCGGCGACGAGGCGCTCCAGCAAGGGCAGCGCCTCGGCCGGCTTCTGCATTTTCACGCAACGACTCCGCGTAGATAGTAGTACACCGCGTCACGGCGGCGTGTACTCCGGATCCTCCTTGAGGAGCTCCTTGAAGCGATCGATGGCGGCCGGCGGGAATTTCTGCGTCCGGACGTAGAAATACGCGACGCCGTATTCCGCGTCGCTCAGGCGATCGCGTGCCGACGCGCAGGTTCTTCCGCGCCTCGGGAACCAGCAAGCTGGACGGATACCGCCGAATCATGAGCGTCAGCTCGACGATCGCCTCTCTCGTCTCCGTCTGGTCGCGATCGGGGCCGTGCATCTGGTAGAAGTGCGACATGCCCAGCTTGTACTGCGCGTAGTCCGCGCGCGGGTGGGTGGGGTAGAACGAGAGGAACTCCCGGTACTCGTTGATGGCGAGCACGTTGGCTTCGAGCGATCCTTCGCCGAGAAACGTATCCGCCAGGCCGAGTTTCGCGTCGGCGCGGTACGTGCTCTGAGGATAGCTGTCCATCAACTGGCGGAAGTACTCGCGGGCCGTGAGCCAGTGCTTCTCGTTGAGCTCCTCGGTCCCCCGTTCCCAGAGAAACTTGTCGGGCTCGAGCGTGCCGACGGGCGGCCGCTTCGGCCCCGAGGCGCAGGCAGCGGCGCACGCCAGCACGAGGATGGCGAGCACCGTCCTCGCGCGAAGGGCGCGCCAGCCCGGACGATCCGAAGAGCGCACGGCCCTCATGCCAGCGCTGGTGTGGTCGACAACCATCGATACTCCGCTTCAATGCCTTCTGCAAGCGGCACCCGCGGCGCGAAGCCGAGGTCGGCCTTCGCAAGCCCGGTGTCCGCGTAGGTGTCGCGCATGTCCCCCAGCTGCGTCGGTTCGCGCCGCACGTCGAGGGGGTGGCCGGTGATCCGGCCGATGAGTTCCAGCACATGATTGACTGACACCCGCGAGCCGCCGCCGACGTTGTAGGCACGGCCCGGCACGCCCCGATCGCCCGCCGCCATCGTCGCCGCGACCGCGTCCGCCACGAACGTGAAGTCCCGCGTCTGTTCGCCGTCGCCGTACAGCGTGATCGGATCGCCGTTCAACGCCGCACGCAGGAAGCGGTGGAACGCCATGTCCGGACGCTGGCGGGGCCCGTATACCGTGAAATATCGGAGGGAAGTGGCCGGCACTCCATGATTCACGAAATACAGCCGGCACAGGTGTTCCGCGGCCAGCTTCGTCACGCCATAGGGGGACACCGGCTGGGGCAGGGCCTCCTCCCGCATCGGGATCGTGGCGTTGTCGCCATACACCGACGAGCTGGACGCGTAGACAAAGCGCTGAAGGGGAAGTCCGGCGCACGCTTCGAGCAACTGCTGCGACGCGTCGACGTTGTTCTCGGTGTAGGTCTGGAAATCCCGCCCCCAGCTCTTTCGCACGCCCGCCTGCGCGGCCAGGTGGAACACGTGGGTGACCCCGTCGAGCACCCGCGGCAGGTCGGCATCCTGGATTCGCGCCTCGATGAAGCGGAACCCCTCACGTCCACGGTTGTGCTCGAGGTTCGACTCCTTGATCGCCCGCGCGTAGTAGTCCGTGAAGCAATCCAGGCCGATCACCTGCGCGCCCCGGTCGAGCAGCGCGCCCGACAGGTGGGAACCGATGAAACCCGCCGCTCCCGTCACCAGCGCCTTCATGCGAAGACCTGCCGTATCCGCTCCGGCAGCCGGCACGGTTTACCCGACAGGTCCACCGCGGCGTGCACGGTGCGGCCGGACGCGGCCATCGACTGGTCTTCGTGCCGCACGACCTGATAGGTGAACTCCAGACGCACCGGCGATATCATGTGTCCTTCAACCCTCACTTCGAGCTCGTCGTCGTACCGCGCCGGCCGGTGGTATCGGCAATGCGCGTCGATCACCGGGAGCGATACCCCCGCGAGCTCCATTTCCCTGTAGCTCCAGCCGAGCGATCGCAGCAGGTCCCCTCGAGCGACCTCGAACCACACGAAGTAGTTCGCGTAGTAGACGACCCCCATCTTGTCGGTTTCCGCATACCGGACCCTGACAAGCGAGGTCGACGCCTGCCTCACGCGCGCGTCCGTGCCCGTCAGACCCGGACCCTCGCCTCTGCCGCCGCCCGGAGGTCGCGCGTGGCACGTTCCGCGTCGCCGGTCCCGAAAATGGAGACGCCCGCCACGAGAATGGTGGCGCCGGCCTCGATGATCCGGGCTGCGTTCGACAGGTCCACCCCGCCGTCCACTTCGATTGGCGCCCGGCTGCCGCGGCGGTCGAGCAGGGCCCGGACCGCCTGAATCTTAGACTCGGTCCGGGGGATGAAGGTCTGCCCGCCGAAGCCGGGGTTCACCGACATCACGAGGACCTGGTCGACATCCCCGGCAATCTCCTCGAGCGTGCCGACCGGTGTCGCGGGGTTGATGGCGACCCCCGCCCGGGCTCCCAGCTGCTTGATGAGCTGAACCGTGCGGTGCAGGTGAGGAACGGCCTCCTGGTGCACCGTGATCGTCGCCGCCCCCGCGGCCACGAACGCCTCGATGAACCGGTCGGGCTCCTCGATCATCAGGTGGACGTCGAGCGGGACCTTCGCCACCTTGTGAATCGATCGGACGACCGGCGGACCCATCGTCAGGTTCGGGACGAAGTGGCCGTCCATGATGTCGACGTGAATGAGGTCGGCGCCCCCGCGCTCGGCGGCGGCGATTTCGGTCCCGAGCGCGGCAAAATCGGCCGCGAGGATCGACGGCGCGATGAGCACGCTCATCGGCTGACCTCGAGCGAGATCGGCTCGCCGGGCGAAATCTGGAATCCGGCCTGCGGGTTCTGGCGGAGCACGATGCCCGCCGGGACGCCGGGATACGGGTGATCGCCGACGACCGCCACGCGGAAGGCGCGGACGCGCAGCAGGTCGGCCGCGCGGTCCCCGTTGACGCCGATCAAATCGGGCATGACGTAGGTGGCGCCGCGCTCGGCGCGGTTGACGAGCACCGCGACCCGAGGCGAGTTGCTCTTCGGCGGCGGCGTCTGCGCGACGATGACGTCGGAGGGGTACTCGGACGAGCGAATCACCGCCGTCGCCGCGAGCTCGAGCCCCTCCTGCTGCAGCGTCATCTGGCCGGCCCGTTCAGATTCTCCAAGCAGCGGCGGCACAATCGTGGAGCGCGGCCCGGAGCTGACCCAGACCTTCACGCTGCGCTCGCGCCGCGTGCTGATGCCTGCCTGCGGCTCCTGCGAAAGAATCTGCCCGGCCGGCACCTTGGGATCGACACGGAGACCCTCTTCGAGTCTCAGCCGGAGACCGGACTCCGCGAGGAGCATGGTGGCGTCGTTCACCGTTTTCCCGGCCAGGGAAGGGACGACGACCTCGCGGGTCCTCAGCGCCACACGCATGGAAGCGGCGGCGAAGAGCACGTACGTCAGGAGCAGGGCGCCGCCGAGCAGGAGCAGCTTCCCCGCGCTCCATACGCGGGTCTTCAGAGCCATGAACCAATAAGTTTACCGCAAGTCCTTAGTTTTCACCAGCATGGCGGCGAAGAACGGCTCCAGCTGGTCCCTGAACGGGAAGGTCCTGAAGTATCCGTCCGGCGAGATGAACCGGTGGAGCTCTTCGGGGAGCGTGACCTGAGCCGCGGAGAAGTCGCGGCGCCCGGCCAGAAAGCGGCTGACGACCTCTTCGTTCTCGTCGGGCTCGCTCGAACAGGTGGCGTAAATCAGCCGGCCGCCCGGCTCGACCACCTCGGCCGTGCGGGAGAGCATCGCGAGCTGGGTAGCGGCGAGGGCAGGGAGGGACGCCTCGGTGCGGCGCCACCGGATGTCGGGGTCGCGGCGGAGGGTGCCGAGGCCGGAGCAAGGCGCGTCGAGCAGGACGCAATCGAACCCGTGGCCGAACGGCAGCACATCCGCTGCATCCGCCTGAACGATCCGCACGCAGGTCGCACCGGCGGCGTGAACCGTCCGCGACAGCAGATCCACCCGGCGCCCCCGGACGTCTGTCGCCACGAGAAGCCCGCGGTCCTCCATGGCGGCCGCCATCGCGGTCGTCTTTCCCCCAGGCGAGGCGCAGGCGTCGAGCACCCGTTCACCCGGCGCCGCGGCCGTCAGCAGCGCGACGAGCTGCGAGGATTCGTCCTGGACGAGGAAGAGACCGCCGGCAGCGAGCGGGGTCAGGAGGGGATTTCCGCTTCGCACGACGAGGCCGTGCGGAGCGAATCGCGTGGGCTCGGTCACGACACCGTGCGTCTCGAGCGATGCGGCCAGCGACTCGCGGGAAGCCCGCAAGGTGTTGACCCGCAACGTGAGCGCCGCAGGTCCGTTGTCGAATTGCGCCCAGCTCTCCGCCGCTTCGAAGCCATGACGATCGAGCCAGCGGGTCGATGAGCCACTCCGGGTGCGACAGCGTGCTCGACAAGTACGCGATGGCCTCCGCGCGATTGCCGGAACTGTCCGGACGGGGCGGAAGCGGCAGGCGCGCGCGCTCGCGGCTGATGCGGCGGAGGACCGCGTTGACGAGGCCGGACGCGCTCTTCTTGCCCTCTTTGCGCGCGAGGTTGACGGCGTCGTTGACGGCGGCGGATGCGGGAACGCGATCGAGATGGAGCAACTGGAACGCGGTCAGCCGGAGGATGTCGAGGACCTCGGGGTCCAGCTTGCCGGCCGGCCGTGCGGCAAACGCCGCGATCACGACGTCGAACGCGCCCTGCCAGCGCAGGGTGCCGGTTGCGATTTCTCCCGCCAGCGCGCGATCGCGCTCGTCGTGCAGGCCGGTGCGGGCGCGGGCGAGGGCCGTGGGGAGATCGGCGCGTCCGGTGCTCACCGCGCGCAGCACGTCGTAGGCCGCCTGACGGGCCGGCGCAATCACGGCGACGTCAGCCGGACGCCCGGCGTGACCTTGTGCCCGCTGAGGAATTCGCGCGCGGTCATGACACGCCGTCCCTCGGGTTGGACCTGCAGGAGATCGATCCGCTCTCCGTCACCGGCCGCAATCGTCAGCGTGTCTCCGCCGGCTGGACGACAGTGCCCGGTTCGCCGGACCTGTAGTGGCGTCCGGCTTCAGCCGGACCTTGTACGTGGCGTCCGGCTTCAGCCGGACCGAGTGGGTCCGGCTTCAGCGGAGCCTCGGTGCCGATGCTTCGTAGCGCATGCCGGCTTCAGCCGGACCGCCGCCGTCGCCAACGCGCTGCGGTGAACCAGGCACCGGACGCCGGCGATCGTCGTCGAAGCCAGCGGCCAGGGCTGCAGGCCGCGGACCATGTTGTGAATGCGGGCGGCCGGCAGCGACCAGTCGATCGGGCTCTCGGATTTCAGGATCTTCGGCGCGTAAGTCGCCTGCGAGTCGTCCTGCGGCGTTTCCGCGACCTTCGTCACCGCGCGCCAGCTGCTCGACGACCGTCAGCAACAGGGACGCGCCGATCTCCGACAGCTGGCGCTCGACTTCCGCGCTCGTCGCGTCCGGGCCGATTGGGCTCGACCGGGTCGCCAGCATCGGCCCCGCGTCGAGCTCCTTCACGACGCGCATGATCGTGATGCCGGTGACCGGTTCGCCGTCGATCACCGCGCGGTGCACCGGCGCCGCGCCGCGGTATTTCGGGAGCAGCGATCCGTGGACGTTGATCATGCCGAGGCGGGGGATCTGGAGCAGCGCGTCCGGCAGGATCCGCCCGTATGCCGCCACCACGCCGAGGTCGGGCCTCAGCGCGGCCATCGCCGAGAGAAACTCTTCGTCTTTGAGCTTCGTGGGCTGAAGCACCGGAACGCCGCAGAGGACCGCCAGCTCCTTGGTGGGTGTGGCGGCTACCCGCTGGCCCCGGCCTTTCGGCCGATCGGGCTGCGACACGACCGCCACGACCTTCGCCGACGACGACTCGAGGAGGGCGGCCAGCGTCGGCACCGCGAACTCCGGCGTGCCGAAGTACACGATCCGCAGGGCGGCGGCGTCACCATCGGCCCGTACGTTTCAGCTTCTGGATTCTGCCGCACGATCAGGTCTTTCTTGATGCCCCGCAGCCGGTCGACGAACACCAGGCCGTCGAGGTGATCCATCTCGTGCTGGAACGCGCGCGCGAGGAGGTCGCGGCCCTCGATGGTCTGCTCCGTGCCCGTTCGATCGAGGCCCCGGACGACCGCGCGGGCGGGGCGCACGACGGTCGCGTTGAAGCCGGGCACGCTGAGGCACCCTTCTTCCTCGAGCTGCAACCCCTCGCGCTCGATGAACCTCGGGTTGATCATCACGATGAGGTCGCCGGCCTTGCGTCCGACCGAGACGTCCACGACGAAGGCCCGCAGCGGCACGCCGATCTGCGGCGCCGCGAGTCCGACTCCAGGCGCCCCATACATGGTTTCGATCATGTCGTCGATCAGCCGGTCCACGTCGCCGTCGATCGCCGCGATGTCGGAAGCGGGCTGATGGAGGGAGCGCTCGCCGTAGCGCAGAATCGGTCTGATCATGGAAGGTGACGGTCTCGGGTCTCAGGTCTCGGGTCTCAGGTCTCTGGTGGTCTCAGGTCTTGGCTCTTCGGTGGTGTCCGGCTTCAGCCGGACCTGCAGGTCTGCCTGAATCGGACCCTACCGGGACTTGGCGGTGAACTGTTCCCGCAGCGCGCCGGTCCACGCGGCGATCGACCGTTCGAGCTCGGCGACCGAGTCCCCGCCGAATTTCTCAGTCAGCGCGTCGGCGAGCACGAGCGCCACCATGGCTTCGCCGACCACGGCGGCGGCCGGCACGGCGCAGACGTCGCTGCGCTCGATCGCGGCGGCCGCGTCGCCCATCGTCGTCAGGTCCACGGATCGCAACGGCTTCATCAGCGTGGAGATCGGTTTCATCCAGGCCGAGACGCGAAGGTCCTCGCCGTTGGTGACCCCTCCTTCGAGGCCGCCGGCGTTGTTGCTCGGCCGCGAGACACCGGTCGGCCGCTCGCCGCCGGGGTCGGGGACGATTTCGTCGTGCACGCGCGATCCGGGCCGGCCCGCGGCCTCGGGGCCGAGCCCGATGCCGACCGCCTTGATGGCGGGGATCGACATCATCGCCTGGGCGAGCCGTCCGTCGAGCTTTCGATCCCATTGCACGTAGCTGCCGAGGCCGATCGGAAGCCCCGTGACGATGACCTCGAAGGCCCCGCCCATCGTGTCGCCGGCTTCCTGGGCGCGATCGATCGCCGCGATCATGCGCTGCTCGACTTCGCGTCCACGCAGCGCAGCGGCGCGTCGAGCGCCAGGGCGCTCGCGGCGTCGAACGTCACCGTCGTGCCGGGCGGAAGCGCCTCCGCGCCGACGGCGAAGACATGGCTGGTGATGCGGGCCCCGGCGCGACGGAGCAGTTGCCGCGCCACGGCGCCGGCCGCGACCCGCGCGGCGGTTTCGCGGGCGCTCGCGCGCTCGAGGACGTCCCGCACGTCCGTGCGTCCGTACTTGGCGACACCCGCGAGGTCCGCGTGGCCCGGCCGCGGCTTCGTGACCGGCGCGCGCCGTGCGCCACCGGCATCGGCCGGGGGCTCGGCCGTCGTGCGCATCGTGTGCTGCCAGTTCACCCAGTCGCGGTTGGCGATCGACATCGCGATCGGTCCGCCGATCGTTTCGCCCGCCCGGACGCCGGAGAGAATCTCGGCGCGGTCGGATTCGATGGCCATCCGCCGGCCCCGCCCGTACCCGCCTTGCCGGCGGCGCAGGTCCTCGGTGATGGCGTCGATGTCGATGGGAAGCCCTGCGGGGATGCCTTCGAGGATGACGACGAGCGCGCGGCCGTGTGATTCGCCAGCGGTGAGAAAACGCACCATTCGAAGCGAATTGTATACGAAGTTTCTGCAGCACCCGGCGCGGCGCCGCGCGTTTTCCCGAGGGAATCCGCGCGGTGCGGCAGGTGACCATCTTGCACCACGCGCCGGCATGCTCCGGATCGTCGCCGATCGGTTTGTGCGGTCAGGGACCGCGTGGATCGATCTCGCCACCGGCGAGGCGGTACGGCTGCGTCTCGCGCCGGCAGGATCGGCAAGCGCCCAGATGGCGTGGAACGGACGCTGCGCGCAGCTGGCGAACCTGCGGCACCCGCTGATCAACCCGCTCGTCGACTACGGGATGGCCGGCGCGGGCCGGATCTTCGAAGCGTACGCGGCGTACGGTCCCGTGCGCGAGCGCGGGACACGCGCGGAATCGCTCCTCAGCTCACGCGGCCCGTTTTCTCGAGGCGCACGAGGTGGCCTTGACGAGGCCGCTGGCCGACTTCGTCCTGCGGCCGATCGGCTCGACGCCAGGGGCAGGCCCTTCGACTCCGCTCACGCCACGCCCCCGGCTCGCTCAGGGCGCGGCCGAACGCCGGATTCGCCCGCTCGGCATCGCTGCTGCAACACCGCCGTGTGTTCGACAGCATCGCCGACGCGCTCGACGCGGCCCGGCCGGGAGGCGCGTGTCTGGTGTCGATTGCGGGGGAGCCGGACTCGGGTCTGCGCACGTTCCGGATGCTGGCCGCGCGGATGGCACGGCTTCAGGGATACGTGCCGATTGCGCCGGTCGTCCTGCGGACTCACCCGTGGGTCGCCGACCATCTGCTGGCGCGTCATGTCTGCGTGATGGGCGGGGAAACGTGCGGCGGCACGGCACAGGACGCAGCGATCGCGTCCGTGCTCACGCGTCTCAGCGCCGCAAGCCCTCGTCGTCATGTCGTCCTGTCATTCGGCCGCCCGCTGGATCGCGCGGACGCGGCACACGTACGGATGGATCCGATGGGAATTACTGCGATGACCGGAATGGTGTTCGTCGATCCGGGAGGGGATCTCTCTCCGGATGATTTGTTTGCGGCCGCGCGGCGGGCGGATGGACGCCCCGGCCGATTCCTGGCTGGACTCGGCGCGTACGTGGCGGAGCCGGCGCGCACTGCCACGATGGCCGTGCACGAGACCGCGCAGCCCTATGTCGTCCGCCCGGTCGCCGGGTCGAAGCGACGACGGCTGTGGAGCGAAGCGGACGGACGGCCGCCCTGCTGCGCCGTGCCGCGGGCCGCGGCGAGGCGCTCGCCCGAATCGGACGCCACGCGTCGGCGGGCCGCGTGCTGACGCGGGCGGTACGGGTGTTGTCCCACTCCGGAGGACACACGGAGGCCGCGCGCTGCGGCATCCTGCTTGGCTGGCTGGCGCTCGACCGCGGGCGCGTCGCTGACGCGGTCGAGTCGTTCGAGCGGGCCCGCGAAGCCTGTCCGGACGGGACGTCGAGTGTGATCGCGGCCATCGGGCTCGGGGTTGCCTGGACCGACGATGGGAGGTTCGTCGACGCGGAAGCGGCGCTGCGGACGTCGATGCTGGCGGCGGGAACCCTTGGCGATCGCCCCGTACTGGCGCAGGCAGCTGCCGCGCTGGGCCGTTGCCTTTATTGGCAGGGGCGATCGGACGAAGCGGCCGGCGTCCTGCGTGGGGCTGGCGATGCCTGTGGATCGCCTGCCGACGCCGCCCGGGTGGCGCTGATCATGGCCCGCGTGCACTTGTCGGAAGGCGCGATTCCGCCCGCCGTGCGCGGGGCCCGGCACGCGCGCGATCTCGCGGCCGCTTCGGGCGAGCCGCGCGCGCTGGCGTCGGCGTCGCGTGTGCTTGCTGCCGCGGTTGCGGCGGCAGGGGACCCGGGATTCGCGGTCGGGCACATACGCGAGGGGCTTCGCGCCGCGAAGGGAGGCGCATCTACCGCTCGCCGCCGTCCGTCTTCGGCTCACGTGGGCGGACATCCGATCGCATCGGGCGCGGCTCTCGAGGCCCAGCGCACGGCCGCCAGGCTCGTCGCCATCGCGGCCCGGCTGCCCCGGCTGCTGAGATTCCAGGCCCGGGCGGTCCTCGCGCGGGCGAGCGGTTCGGGTCTCGATGGAGAAACGCTCACCTTCGTCAGGGACTCTGGCGCCGCCGCGCTTCGACGAGCGCTTGGAGCGATGGCCCACAATCCCGTTGCCGATTCGAAGAACTATTCCTCGACCTGGGTCACACCGCCAGCGACGACCGCACGGCGCTCGAACGGATCTCGCGGCGAGCTGCACGCCCGGCTGCGCGCCGCCTCGATTCTCATCGTGACGGCCCCCGACCGGCGCGTGCTCGCGCTCTCGGGCCGGCCGTGGCACGGCGACCCGCATGTAGCCTGGCGCGCGCTCGGCAGCGGGCTGAGCGTGGCGGCGGACCCTTCTGTCGAGCCGTAGGAGGCCGCCGAGCCGATTCGGTTCGGCGGGGAAGTGATCGCCGTCCTTGGCTGTCGCTGGACCGCCGGCACCGCGATCGACCCGGCCGAGCGGCCGTCATGCTGCCGCGGCGGCGCGCTCGGGGCCGCATACGTGCGAGCGCTGCTCGACCGCCGTCTCCGGCAGCCGCCGGCGGCGTGGGCGGATCTTCTCGGCGAGAGCCCGCCTGCCGCGCGCTGCGCGAAGCCGTCGGCGCGCGCCGCGCGCGCGCCGTTCCCGGTGCTGATCGAAGGCGAGAGCGGCACCGGCAAGGAGCTGGTCGCGCGCGCCATCCACCGGCTCGAGCCCGCGCCGCGACCGCCGGTTCTGCGCGGTCAACTGCGCGGCGCTGCACCGACGAGCTGGTCGAGGCCGAGCTGTTCGGCCACGCGCGCGGCGCGTTCACCGGCGCGGTGGCGCGAGCGCGCCGGGCTCTTCGAGGAGGCGCACGGCGGCACGCTCTTTCTCGACGAGGTCGGCGAGCTGTCGCCGCGCGCGCAGGCCAAGCTGCTGCGCGTGCTGCAGGAACGCGAGGTCCGGCGGGTCGGCGAGAACGTCGCCGCGGCGCGTCGACGTGCGCGTCGTCGCGGCGACCAACCGGCCGCTCGAGCAGGAAGTGGCGGCCGGGCCGCTTTCGCGAGGACCTGCTGCTTCCGGCTCGCCGTCGTCCGCATCGACGTGCCGCCGCTGCGCGATCGCGTCGAGGACGTGCCGCTGCTCGCCGCGCACTTCTGGCGCGATGCCGCCGCGCGCGTCGGCACGCGCGGCGACGCTGTCGCCGCGACGCCCTCGCCGCGCTCGCGCGCTATCGACTGGCCCGGCAACGTGCGCGAGCTGCAGAACGTGATCGCCGCGCTCGCCGTGCACGCGCCGCGGCGCGGCCGCGTCGGCGCCGCCGCGCTGCCGGCGCACGTGGCGCACGCCGGCGCGTCGCCGTCGCGCGTGCCGCTCGAAGCCGCGCGCGACGGCAGTTCGAGCGCGCGGTTCGTCCGCGCCGCGCTGGCCCGCGCCGACGGCCAGCGCGCCCGGGCCGCCGAGGCGCTCGGCCTGACGCGGCAGGGACTGGCGAAGCTGATCGGCGGCTCGACTGCGAAGACGGCTGGGCGCTTCCAACGCTCGCAACTCGATCAGACTCGCGCCTGGAGTTGCGGCTCGAGCTCGACGCAGTGTCGGCGACTCATCGCTGACGCCGATGCTCGCTACCTGCGTTCGGCGCCTCGCTGCTCACGATTCCCGTGCTGCTCGGCGTCGCGACGCTGGTGCTTCGCGCTGATTCATCTCGTGCCGGGCGATCCCGGCGCAGGCGATGCTCGGCGAAGCGGCGTCGCAGCGGACCTCGCGCGACTGCGCGACACGCTCGGCCTCGATCGGCCGCTGCTCGTGCAGTACGGCGACGTTTCTCGCGCGGCCTCGTCGCGCGGCGACCTGGGCACGTCGTTCCGCTACAACACGCCGGTCACCGCGGAGATCGCGCGAGCGGCTGCCGGCAACACCGCCAAGCTGGCGCTCGCCGCGATGCTCGTCGCGCATCGCTCATCGCGCTGCCGCTCGGCATCGTCGCGGCCGTCTTCCGCGGCACGCGCCGTCGATCACGCGGCGATGACGCTCTCGCTGGTCGGGCATCTCGATGCCGAACTTCTGGCTCGGGCCGCTGCTCGCGATTCGTGTTCGCGGTCAAGCTCGGCTGGCTGCCGGTGTCGGGCACGCGGCACGCTGGCGCACCTCGTGCTGCCGGCCGTCACGCTCGGCGCCGCGCTCGCGGCGATTCTCGCGCGGATGACGCGCGCGAGCCTGATCGACGAGCTGCGCGAGCTCTACGTGCTCGCCGCGCGCGCGCGCGGCGCTGTCGCGGCGCGCGCGCCGTCCTGCGGCACGCGCTCCGCAACAGCCTCATTCCGGTCGTCACGATCATCGGCCTGCAGTTCGGCGCGGTGCTGACCGGCACGATCATCACCGAGACGATCTTCGCGTGGCCGGGCGTCGGCCGGCTGCTGATTCAGGCGATCAACTTCCGCGACTATCCGCTCGTGCAGGGCTGCATCCTGTTCATCGCCGTCACCTACGTGGCGATGAACCTGCTCGTCGATCTGGCCTACGCGTGGCTCGATCCGCGGATCCGGTACGAATGATGGTCGACGGTCGCGCGGCGCTGGTCATCGTGGCGCTCGCCATCGTCGCTGGCGCGCTGTTCGGGCCCGGCGTCGTGTCGCCGTACGATCCGGCGACGCAGGAGCTGCGCGCTGCCGGCTCGACGGGCCCGACGCTCGGCGCATCCCGTTCGGCCTGGACGAGCTCGGGCGCGACATGCTGGCGCGCCTGCTCGCCGGCGCGCGCATCTCGCTGCTGGTCGGCTTCGCGGTCGTCGTCGGTCTCGTCGGTCGTCGGGATGGTCGTTCGGCGTCGATCGCCGGCTACTTCGGCGGGCGCGTCGACGACGTGATCGGCCGGGTCATGGACGTGCTGCTGGCGTTTCCCGGGCATCCTGCTGGCGATTGCGCTCGTCGCCGTGCTCGGTCCGAGCCTGGGCAACGTCGTCCTGGCGCTGTCGGTGATCGGCTGGGTGGGCTACGCGCGGCTCGTGCGCGGCCAGGTGCTGAAGGTGCGCGAGCTCGAGTACGTGCAGGCCGCGCGCGCGCTGCGGCGCCGGCTCGCCGCGCATCCTCGCTGCGCCACGTCATCCCGGCGACGCTCCCGGCCGTCATCGTGCAGGCGACGCTCGGCATGGCGGGCGCGATCATCGCGGAGGCGTCGCTCAGCTTCCTCGGGCTCGGCGTGCAGCCGCCGACGCCGAGCTGGGGCACGATGCTCGACGCCGGCCGGTCGCACCTGTTCGACGCGCCGCATCTGACGGTGTTCCCGGGTCTGGCGATCGCGCTGCTCGTGCTCGGCTTCAACTTCGTCGGCGACGCGCTGCGCGATCGCGTCGATCCGAAGATGGTGCGCTGATTTCCGCAGCGCGCTGTCACGGCTGTCACGGCTGTCAAGCCGTCACGGCTACCACGCTGTCACGGCTGTCGAGCCGTTCAACTGTCTTTCCAACACGGAGGACACGGAGGGCACGGAGTCTCTAGATTGCGACTCTTTGCAGGGAGCGCACTCGAGCCGCGCTTCGCGCGCGCCCGGCCCCTGAAACATCCGGCCGGCGCTCGAGTGCATCCGATGGACGATCAGAAAGTGCGACGGTAGCGTCGTCGAACCGTTGCACTTACTGCGTACTTCCGTTGGTAGACTCTGGACTGCAACGACATTTCACGTGGCGCGACAGTTGCTCTCGCCTGCCCCATGACTCTCACGGCTGCAGGGGACGTCAGCCGCATTACGTCGTGCATCATTGCTTGCGCGATTGCCGTTCACAAAGCGCTCGGTCCCGGTCTTCTCGAGGCTCCGTATCGGCTCGCCCTCGCTGTTGAATTCCGCCGTGCAGGTCTTGCTTACGAAATGGAAAAGCCGCTCGACGTCACGTACGGCGAAGCCCGGCTCGGCTGCGGGTATCGCCTGGACTTTGTCGTGGAAGCGAAGGTGGTCGTCGAGGTGAAATCGCTTGCGGCCGTGTTGCCTGTGCACCGCGCGCAGTTGCTGACGTACCTGCGATTGTCCGGTTACCCGGCCGGGCTGTTGCTGAACTTCAACGTGCCACTGATGAAGGACGGCATCGAGCGTGTCCTGAATGATCAACCAGCGAACTGAAACGGCTCTGCGAACGATGAGCGGGTTGCGGCACTCGAGCGCCGGCCTGTGTTGCCGGGAGGCCGGCGTTGCAAGGCACGCGAGATTGAGGATGCAAGCAGCAGCAGGATCGCGACGCTGCTTGCATCCACGATTTGCGTGCCTTGCGCGCGCGAAGCGGGCTCGAGTGCCTCAGTTCGGCCCCGATGACCAACTCGTTGTTCGAACCTGAGACTCCGTGCCCTCCGTGTCCTCCGTGTTGGAAAGACAAGTGACCAGCGTGATAGCCGTGACAGCTGTGATAGCCGTGACAGCTGTGATAGCCGTGACAGCGAGCGGCCTTACTTGATGCGCCGCTTCAGCAGGACGGCCGCACGGTTGGCGGGCTCTCTTTCGAGCGCCAGCGCGACGGTGGCGCGCGCGGCGTCGCGGTCGCCGCTCAGCAACTGGGCCTCCGCGACCCGCACCAGCAGCGGCGCATCGGCGCCGTCCGCTTCGATGGCGCGCTGGTACCAGGTGACGGCCGCGGCTCCGTCACGAAGCTGCATCGACAGGTCGGCGATCCGGCCCGCCAGCGCCGCGCGCCGCCGGGCATCCGCAGGATCGCCCTCGAGCGCGCGGTAATCGAGGAGCGCCCGGCGCGCGGTCTCGGCGTTCCCCCGGCGCTCCGCGGCGTCGGCCAGATAATAAAACGCGAGCGCATCGGCCGGCCGTTTCTCGGTCGCCTGCTGGAGCACGCGCTCGGCGAGCTCCACGTCCTGCGTGAGCAGCAGCGCGCGGCCGAACAGCGTCATCGCCTCGCTGCTGTTGTCGGTGCCGATCGCCTCCTCGAGCGCGCCCAGCGCCTTGCTCAAGTCCACGCGGTCAGGGTGCGGCTGCGCCTTCTCGAGCCACACACGTCCGAGCGCCACGTAGGTGTACGAGTGATCGGGATACTTTTGCACCGCCTTCCCCAGCGTCGTGACCGCTTCGTCGAAGTGGCCCGCCTTGCTGTGCGCCAGGCCGAGAGCGACCTGGCGTGCCGGGCCCGGATTGAGCCGGACCAGCAGTTCCAGCTGCGCGATCCGATCGTCGGCGCGCCCCAGGCGGCCGTACAGATCGCCGAGCTCTTCGCGGGCATGCAGCATGGCCGGGGCGATGTGCACGGAGGTTTCGAGCGCGCGCAGCGACTCGGCCGGCTTCTGCAGATCGCGGAAGCACAGGCCGAGCAGGTAGTAGGCCTCGGCAAACTGATCGTGGATGGCCACGGCCTGCTGGAGCGCCGTGACCGCCGCGGCGAAACGCCCGCCGTTGTACCGCACCAGCCCCAGCTTGTAGAGCACGCGCGGCGAGCGATCGTCGAGCTTGATGTACTCCTGGTAGCGCTCCGCCGCCTTGTCGAACCGGCCGAGCGAGTAGCTGATGTCCCCGAGGAGCTCGAGGGGCCGGGGCGCCAGCGGGTCGAGCTCGGATGCCTGCCGCAGGTCCCGCGTGGCCGAGTCGACGGCAGGATCGAGGCCGGCCACCTGCCTGGCGCCGCGCATCGCCGAGTCGAGCTGGTACCGGCGGCGGTAGGCCTCGCCCCGCTTCAGGTACCCGAGCATCGAGTGCTCCTTGAGGGCAATGGCGCCGCTGAAGCTCTCGATCGCGGCCGCGGTGTCGTCCCTGGCCAGGGCCGCTCTCCCCGGGCTATGAGCTGCCGGTAGTCCCGCTCCTGGCGGGAGACCGTGTAGCCGTAGGCGGCCCCCAGGCCGACAAGGAGGATCGCCACCCCCAGAAACAGCCGTTTCACGGGCAGGTCATGGTAGCCCGCCGCGGCGGCCTTTGTCCCTCGAATCCTCGCGTTTCTGGAGTTTCAGCCTTCGCCGGGGATTCTGAGCGAGGCTGGCTTGCCAGCCGAGGCTCGCGGCTGAAACATGAGCGAAGGCTGGAACTTCCTGCCCTGTCCGGGTTCTAAGCCTTTCAGGACGCGGGGGTTCCCAGGGATGGGGGTGGTAAGATGGCAGAAGGACTGTTTGTGAAGCCAGTTCCATCCATTACCTGGACGGACGTCGGAGGGCGTGAAGCCGCGCTGATTCAGCGCTGTGCCGCGCGCGACGAAGACGCCTGCGCGGAGCTGGTCAGCGAGCACCAGCGCATGGTCTACCAGCTTTCGCTGAACCTGCTCGGCGACCACAACGAAGCGCTCGACCTTTCGCAGGAAGTGTTTCTCCGGGTTTTCCGCACCATCCACAGCTTCCGCGGCCACTCGCACCCTCCGCACCTGGATCTACCGGATCGTCGTCAACCAGGCCCGAAACCGCCAGCGCTGGTGGCGGCGGCGCCATCGCTCGCAGCAGGTCTCGCTCGACGAGCACATCCGCGATCACGGCGAGCTCCCGGTAGCCCGGCAACGGCAGCTCACCGGACCGCCTGCTCGGACAGAAGCAGCTCGGCGGAGCGGATCCGCGCCGCGCTCGAGCGGCTGCCCTTCGATCAGAAGACGGCGCTGGTGCTGCGCGAAATCGACGGGTTGAGCTACGAGGAAATCGGGTTCTCGCTCGGGATCGCCGTCGGCACCGTGAAATCAAGGCTGGCCCGCGCGCGCGACGCGCTTCGCGGGCAACTGAGGGACGCATGACGCTCTTGACCTGCGCGGCGGTGCGGCGGCGTCTCCAGGCGTTCTACGACCGCGAGCTGGCGGTCGGCGAGACTGATCGCCGTCGAGTCCCACGTGCGACGATTGCCCGCCCTGCGCCCGCGATCTGCGCGAAGTGCAGAACGTCGGGGAGGCGCTGCGGCTCGCCGCCGCGCCGGGACCGTCCGACGACTGGACCGGGCCTGCGCCGGGTGTCATCAGCCGCATGCGCGCCGAGGCGCACGAGTCGTGGGACGGCGCGGGCCCGGCGCGCGCTCGACGACGTGCACCTGGTGTGGATCGGGCTCGCGGCGACGGCGGCCGCCGTTCGTCTGCGTCGGCACGGTGCTGTCGATGCTGCACTTTGCGTCGCCGGAGCGGAACAATTCGCTCGCGGCGATGATCGCCGTGAGGGCGGCCCCGTCCGGATCGGATCTGAACCCCGCGCGGCTCGACGGCCGCATCCAGCTGCCGAGCGTGCCCGAGAACGGCGTCGTCTACGCGACGCTCGAAAGCTCGCAGGGTCCGCGAGGACCTGGTCGTGCCGCTGTCGGCGGTGGTCACGAGGGAAGGACGCGTGTCCGGCCTGAGGCTGTTGAGCAACGACCACGACCTGCGGGAAGTCGTGGCGCTCGTCGAGGCGCTGTCGCGCGGCCGGCTCGAGCCCGCGCAGTTCGGCGGCGCTCCCGTCGCGGTGAACCTCGTGTGGCTGATCGTGAACACGACGGTCAAGGGCAAGCCCCGCTCGTAACCACTCGCCCGCGCGCGCTACCGCTACCGCTTCACCTCCGCCACCGCCGTCGCCACATTGTTCATCGCGTCGGTCGCGCGGATGATCACGCTGCGTCCCGCCTCGCTTTCGTCGAGCGTCACTTCGAACTCTTCGCGCCGCGAGTCCGGGATGCCGTCTTTCGGGTAGGCGACCCGCCAGCGGCTCGCGTCGAGCGAATACTCGACCCGCTGCACCGGCGACTGCTCGTCGCGGACCGCGAAGGTGATGGTCGTCTTCTGCGCGCTGTGCGTGGCCGGCTGCGCTTCGATGCGCGGCGCGGTGTTGTCGATGTCGAAGCCGACGCTCTCGAGCTCGCCGACGAGCGCCGTCCCCGGGGAGTTGGACGGCGCGTCCGAGGCCGCCATCTTCACGAAGTACGTGCCGTCGGGAACCGATGTCGTGTCCCACACGAAGATCGGATCGGTCAGCGCGCGGTGCAGCGCCTTCCAGGCCGTTTCCCCTTCGCGGCGGTAGAGCACGTCGAACTGCAGGCGGTCGTCGTTCTCGTCCTCCGCTTTCCAGACGAACGTCTGCAGACCCTTCTGATAGATGCCGCCGGCCGAGCGCGGGGGCGGATCCGGACTGCCCACCAGGCGATCCCGCCTGGGTCGAAGGCCGTCCGTCGGGGCTGTTGTCCTCGAACCCGGCAATCTCCATTTCGCCGGTCGAGAACGGCCGCTGGAACACCGTGCCGGGCGGATGGACGGTGATGGACGAGACCTCGGGCCGGAGGTTGCGGGGCAGGTACGCGGTCGTGACCGAGGTCAGCACGGGCCCCTGCGCGCCCGTCGTCGTGAACACGGCGCGCCACTGCAGGTACCGTGCGTTCGGGCTCGAGATGGGTTCGCCGCCGGCGTTGGTGTACGCCTGGGACCACGCGCTCCAGGTCTCGTCCGGCGTGGCCGTGTTCCCGGTGCGCGTGAAGACGTAGATCTCTCCGCGGTGTCGCCGAGGCGCGCCAGCGGATGGCGCCCCAGCTCGCGACGGTGCCGGCGTCGCGGACGTCGGACTCGTACGTGCCGCGCCGCGCCGCGGTCGGCGAGAGCGCGAACAGCTTTCCGGGATTGCTCGCGGCGCCGACGATCCGGCCCGATGGCTCGCGCAGGAGGGCGGTCACCTGACGCGCCGTGGCCCGGGCCAGCAGCGTCGCGCGCGCCGGGTCGCCGCTGACCCTGAAGATCTTGCCTTCGGTGCCGGTGCCGATGAGCAGGCTTCCGGATGGCTCGATGACCAGATCGTAGGGCGCGTCCTCTCCCGAGTCCCACAGGACGTCCCACAGGCCGTCGGCGCCGATGCGATAGATCGCCCCGCGGCCGCCCCTGCGCGCCGGCCGCGGCGGCTGCGGCTGGCCGGAGGACGCGCTGACCGCACTGTCCATCACGGTGATGGTGGTGATTTCCGTCGAGACGGACGGCGACCGGCGGACGCGCCGGCTTCAGCGGGCGGATCGGTCGCGCGGCTCTCTCCGCCCTGGCTGCCGTTCACCGCCACCGCGTAGATCGTCCCGTCGGCGGCGAGGCGCACCGCGTGGATCTCGCGGAACGGGGAGTCGAGCAGCACGAAGGCCTTGCCGGCCTTGTCGATGCGGAAGACGCGCCCGGGAGATTCCGTGCCGGCGATGCAGGTCGCCCGATGTCGTGAACGCGAGCGTGACGACGTTGCCGGCGTTGGTGCGATAGAACCGGGTGCCCTGCCCGTCAGGGGTGATCTTGTAGATGACGCCCTTGTCGCCGGTCGCGGCGAAGACGTTGCCGGACGAGTCGACCGCGAGCGACCAGATGTACTTGTCTTCCGGATCGAAGAACGTCTTCGACGTGCCGTTCTCCGCGACGTGATAGATCCGCCCGTCCGGCGACGTGCCCACGTACAGCCCGCCGTTCGGCGCGGCGGCGAGCGCGTGCACTTCGAGCTCGGGCGCATCGAAGAAGGTCGAGAGCTTGCCGTCCTTCCCGACCTTGAGGACTTGTCCCTCGTTGCCGCTGCCGGCCCACAACGCGCCATCGCGCCGAGGCAATCACGGTCCACAGGAACGGCGCGGCGGTTTCGGCGACGAGCGACGCCGACGGTCCGAGGAACATCCGGCCGTCGTTGTCGATGGACAGATCGTCGACGTCCCCTTTGAGGAAATCCGCCTGCGTCGAGACGGTCCAGAAGGTCGGGGTCGCGGCGATCAAGCCGGCCCAGGCACTTAGAAGGGCCGTGAGCGCAAGGGCCCCGCTGGCGATGCCGTTGCCAGGGGCCCGTCCCGAGCGAGCGCAGAAGCAGGCGAGTCGAGGGGTGATCAGCCGGAATCGAGGGCGTGGACGAGGACCGGAGCTCCGGCGCGGACGCCGGGCACGACCGAACAATCTGAGCATGGTCTGAAACGTTGGCAAAAAGGAGGGGCGAAACACGACCTCGTTACCGTCCGGCGGGCGCGCGCGCCTCGACGTCGATGACGAGCGTGCGCGAGCCGATGACGGCCGAATCCATGGGCACTTCCCATTGCCCGACGGCCGCGCTGCGGATCGGCGTGTAGCTTCCGCCGTTGCTGTCGGCTTCGAGCACCGACAGGATCGACGGCGGCAGCGCCGTCAGCGCCTCGCCGTTGACGACGGCCCCCGGCCGGCCGTTCAGGAGCCTGATGTAAATCCGGTTGTTGCGGCGGGTGTCGTTGAGGACGCGAATCATCTGCGCGACGCTCGCCGGCTGGAGCGATCGGCGGAGATCGCGCTGCTCCATGACGTTGAGCTGACGGCCGTCGGTCACCAGAATCGAGAGCGACCCGGAGACGTTCGCCGGAATCTCGATCGGCACGGTGGAGATCTTCTCTTCGCCGCGGTAGCTGCGGGTCAACACCTTGAGCGGCACCGTGCGGCCGGCGCGCGGCCGGACTTCGTCGAGCCAGATGCGCTCGATGGTGACGCTGCGCGGCTTCTCGCTCGCCTCGATGGACACGTCCACGCCGTTGACCGTCACCGGCTCGCGGTCGTTGGCGAGCAGCATGTTGATCGGGCCGGCGACGGCCGTGGCGGCGCCGAGCGTCGCGTTGTCGCCGGTGAAGACGTCTTCCACGGTCAGGTCGCTGTGCCCCTGGATCCGGGCGCGGCTCTTGACGGCAAACGTCGCCGAGCCGAACTGCCGCTCGTAGCGCGCTGATCGTGTTGGCGAGCGCGATGTACGACAGCAGCGGCGTGAAGACCTGGTCGTTGGCGACCTGATACGTGAACGAGCGCTTCGTCGCGCTCCCGTCCTCCCGCGTGGACTGGAGCGTCACGGTCATGGGAATCACCGTGGGGCCCTTGCCGAGCGTGCCGGCAATCGCCGTGGCGCGGTCCTGCTGCATCGTCCCGATGACCTCGCCCATCGAGGAGATCTTGAACGACGACATCAGGCTCGGCAGCATCGCGTGGACGTAGGCGCGCGTCATCGGGAACTGCGAGGGGCCGAGGTTGAAGAACGGGTGGCCGAACGCGTAGATGCGATCGCCGTCGATGTGCGTGATCGTGCCGGTCGCGCCCATCTCGAGGTCGCCGCCGACGAGCGAGACGCCGACCGCGTCCCCTTCACGCAGCGGCCCGGACGTCTTCTTGAGCTCGTCCGCAACCTGTCCGCCGAGCGCGCCGCCGAAGACCGGCGTGAAACCAGCGGCACTGAACGCTCCGGCAAGCAGATCCGCCGATTCGGGCTCGAAGCCGCTGATGACGAGCGGGGTCGAGATCGGCCGAAGCATCGCGCCGAGCTGTGCGCCGGCGGCGGCCGGCATCCCGAATACCTGCACGTCGGCGGCGCGGTTGGCGAACGGCGCGATCCGCCGATACGTCGCGACGAGCGCGGCCGACAGCCCTTCACGCGTGATCGGCAGCTCGATGCGCGCCTGCGACCCCGCGCGGCGCGTCATCTGCGTCGCGTCCTTCATCTCGGCGATCGGCGTAATCCCGGCAATCGCTTCGGTCGGGAAGGCCCCGATCGAGTACGACACCGCGCCGATCAGGCGGCCGTCGATGTAGACAGGGCTGCCGCTCATGCCCGCGGCCACTCCGGTCTTCGCGAGCGGTCCACCCTCGAGGCGCGCGAGGATGAGGTCGCGGTGCGGACCCTGGATGTTCCGCAGGACCCCGAGAATGTGGACCTTGAACTCCTGAAGATCCGTCCCCTCGAAGATGGTGCGCCCGACACCGACCATGCCCGGCTTGATCTCGCCGATCGGCATCAACGAGGAGACAGCCGGCAGAGGTATCCAGCAGAAGACGGCAAGCGCTAGCGCCGCGGCGGCAGTTCGGATCTTCATATAAGGTATTGGGTCGAGAAACCAGGGATCCTGACGGCGTCGGTAGATCAGTTTAGACGCTAACTGCTTGCCGGTCAAGGAGAAAGGCCGAGAAGCGAGCCGGGCGGGAACGGGAAATTGACAGCGATCCGGCGGGTCTGTTATTGTCACACTCGTTTTGACGCTCCCGCTTCCCGCCCAGTTGTCTCGCGTGCGCACCGGGATCTTTGGGTCCTCCTATTGGTGGTGGTACGCGCATGCTGGGGGGGCGGTCCGCTAACCTGCACGCTGCAGGAAAGGATTTCAGCAAGCCTCCTCAGCCCCGGCTGAGGAGGCTTTTTGCTTTTATGACCAGACGAGATCCGCAGTTGTGCGTCACCGTCACGGGACGGACGATGGAGGAGTTGCGGCGCGCGAGGGACAGCGCGTCGAACGCCGATCTGGTCGAGCTGCGTCTCGACAGCGTCGACCGCCCGGACGCGCTCGGAGCCATCGAAGGCCGCCGCCGCCCGGTGATTGTCACCTTGCGCGCCGCGTGGGAGGGCGGAGGGTTCGCCGGCTCCGAGGAGGAGCGCGAGCGGATCCTGTCGGCCGCGGAGGCTGCCGGGGCCGAATTCATCGACGTGGAGGCGCGGGCGGACTTCGTCCCCGCGATCACGCGCCGCCGTCGCGGCCGAGGCATCGTGCTCTCGACGCACCTGTTCGGCGATCCGCCGTCCGACCTGGCCGATCGCGCGCGGGCGATGCGCTCGACCGGCGCCGAGGTGATCAAGATCGCGATCGAAGCGCGCCGCTTGACCGACGTGTTGATGCTGATGGACCTCGCCGGGCGCCCCGAGATTGCGACGCCGGAGGGCGATGGCGATCACGTGCTGCTGGCCATGGGCCAGGCAGGCGTCCCGTCGCGGGTACTGGCCGGGCGTCTCGGCAACCGGTGGACCTACGCGGGTGACGCGGTCGCGCCGGGACAGATGCCGGCGTCGAGGCTTCTCGACGAGTTCCAGTTCCGGCGCATCCGGCCCGACGCGGCGCTGTACGGCGTCGTGGGGAACCCGATCGCGCACTCTCTCTCGCCCGTCATGCACAACGCAGGCTTCGCGGCGTTGGGGTTGAACGCGGTGTACGTGCCGCTCGAGGCCGCCGACGTGGACGACTTCACCGCGTTCGCGCGCCAGGCCGACGTGCGCGGTGCGAGCATCACAGCCCCATTCAAGGTGGCGATGCTCGGGAAGGTGGACGAGACCGATCCGCTGGCCGCCCGCGTCGGGGCGGTCAACACGCTCGTGGCGCGCGGCGGGCGGTGGATGGGCGCGAACACCGACGTCGAAGGGTTCCTCGCGCCGCTCGCGGGCCGCATGGCGCTCAGGGGCACGCGCGCCACGGTGCTTGGCGCCGGTGGGGCCGCTCGCGCGGTCGCGGTCGCGCTCGAGACCCAGGGCGCCGCCGTCACCATCTGTGCACGCAAGGCGGACGCGGCGCGCGAGCTCGCGCAGCTCGCGCATGGCGCCGTCGGGACGTGGCCGCCGCGCCCGGGGAGCTGGGACGTGCTCGTGAACGCCACGTCGTGCGGCAGCCTGGCGCGCGGCGGCAATCCGATGGCCGGCGTTCCGCTCGACGGCGAGATCGTGTTCGACCTCGTCTACGCTCCCGCCGACACGCCGCTCATCATCCGGGCGCGCGCCGAGGGCTGCCTGACGATCGGCGGCATCGAGATGCTGGTCGCGCAGGCGGAACGGCAGTTCGAGCTGTGGACCGATCGGCGTCCTCCCGCGGGACTCTTCCGGGCGGCGGCCGACGCCGTGCCCGGCCGGCACCGCGAGACCGCCGGCACGGACGCGACCGCCGACAAAGGATTGCACACGTGAAGCAGACCACCTTCGAGGAGTTCGTGGATCTGGCGCGCCGCGGCACGTTCGTGCCGGTCGTCAAGGAGATCATCGCCGACCTGCTGACGCCGGTCTCCGCGTTCCTGAAAATCGCGGAGCATTCCGACTACGCGTTCCTCTTCGAGAGCGTCGAAGGCGGCGAGCGCGTGGCGCGGTACTCGTTCCTCGGCAAGGATCCCGTGCTCGTCCTGCGCCAGCGCGCCGGCCGCACGTCCATCGACCGATCGGGTGTCACGACCGACAGCGACCAGCCGTTCGTCACCGAGCTGCGGCGGCTCATGGCCGAGTTCCAGGCGCCGTTCGTCCCGGACCTCCCGCGGTTCACCGGCGGGGCCGTCGGGTTCATCGGCTACGACGCCTCTCCTGTGTTCGAGCCCGTGCTGACGGACGCGTGGTCGCGTGCGGTGTGGGGCACCGACGGCAGCGCGGCCGCGGCCGAAGACGATGCCGGTTTCATGCTGTTCGACACGGTGCTGGCGTTCGATCACGTGAAGCATCGCATCCTGATCATCGCCAACGCGCGCGTCACGTCGAACGAGGACCTGCGCGCCCTCTATCAGTTCGCCTGCGCGAAGATTCAGTTCCTGGAGCGCGAGCTGGAGCGCGGGCTGTCGCAGCCGGAGCCGCAGACCCAGGCGCCGCCCGTCGTCCGGTCGAACATGCCGAAGGAGACGTTCGAGGCCGGCGTGCGCACGATCAAGGAGCACATCGCCGCGGGCGACATCTACCAGGCCGTGCTGTCGCAGCGCTTCGAGGCCGACGTCACGGCCGATCCGTTCACCGTCTACCGCGCGCTGCGCCACGTCAACCCGTCGCCGTACATGTATTTCATGCGCATGGGCGGCCTGGCGATCGTCGGATCGTCGCCCGAGATGCTGGTGCGCGTCGAAGGGGGGCGGGTCGAGACGCACCCGATCGCGGGCACGCGGCCGCGCGGCGCGAACGAACAGGACGACCAGCGTCTGGGCGAAGAGCTCAAGCGCAACGAGAAGGAACGCGCCGAGCACGTGATGCTGGTCGATCTCGGCCGGAACGACCTCGGGCGCGTCTGCGAGTTCGGATCGGTCCGCGTGCCGCAATACATGGCGCTCGAGCGCTACTCGCACGTCATGCACCTCGTCTCCACCGTGGACGGCCGGCTCGCGGCAGACCGCGACCGCCTCGACGCGCTGGTGGCCTGCTTCCCGGCCGGGACGGTGTCGGGCGCGCCGAAGATCCGCGCCATGCAGATCATCTCGGAGCTCGAGCCGACCCGCCGCGACATCTACGCCGGCGCGGTCGGCTACATCGACTTCGCGGGGAACCTCGACTTCTGCATCACGATCCGTACGATTACGATCCGCAACGGCCGGGCGCGCGTGCAGGCCGGCGCGGGGATCGTCGCCGATTCCAACCCGGCGGCGGAGTACGAGGAGACGCGCGACAAGGCCCGGGCGTTGCTGACGGCGCTCGCGATGGCCGAGGCGGGTCTCACGTGATTCTCCTCATCGACAACTACGATTCGTTCACCTACAACCTCGCGCAGTACTTCGGCGAGCTGGGCGCGCCGCCGCTGGTGAAGCGCAACGACGAGATCACGCTCGACGAGATCGCCGAGCTGAAGCCGGAGCGGATCGTCATCTCGCCCGGTCCGGGGCGGCCGGAAGACGCCGGGATCACCGTCGACGTCATCACGCGCTTCGGCCCGCACCTGCCGATTCTCGGCGTGTGCCTCGGTCACCAGGGCATCGGCATCGCCTTTGGCGGGGAAGTCGTCCGCGCGCCGCAGCTGATGCACGGCAAGATCTCGTCGGTGCAGCACGACGGCCGCGGCGTGTTCCGCGGGGTCTCCCAGCCGTTCATCGCCGGACGCTACCATTCGCTCGTCGTCGCCGAGCCGCTCCCCGAATCGCTGGAAGCGGCGGCGCGGACCGACGACGGCACGCTGATGGGGGTGCGGCACCGGACGTTCCCGGTGCACGGCGTGCAGTTCCATCCCGAGTCCGTGCTGACCGGCGAAGGCCAGCAGGTCCTGCGCAATTTCCTCGAGCTCGACCTGTGATGTTCGCCAATCTCCTCGAGAAGCTGCAGCGGCGCCAGGACCTCACGATGGACGAGGCGGCGGCGCGCCATGGAAGAGATCATGGAGGGGCGCGCGCAGCCGGCGCAGATCGCCGGGCTGCTCGTCGCGCTCGGGATGAAAGGCGAGCGGCCCGCCGAAATCGTCGGGCTGGCCCGGACGATGCGCGGCCGCGCGACGCGGCTGTCCCGCGAGTATGCGCCGGTGTTCGACACGTGCGGGACCGGCGGCGATCGCGCGCACACGTTCAACGTCTCGACCGTCGCGGCCCTCGTGCTCGCGGCGTGCGGGGTCCGCGTCGCGAAGCACGGCAACCGATCGGTGTCCAGCCGGTGCGGCAGCGCGGATCTGTTCGAAGCGCTCGGCGTGCACATCACCGCCGAGCCCCCCGTCGTCGAGCGGTGTCTCGAGGAGGCCGGGATCGCGTTCTTCTTCGCGCCGACGTTTCATCCGTCGATGCGCCATGCCGCGGCCGACGCGCCGCGACCTCGGCGTCCGCACGGCCTTCAACCTGCTCGGCCCGCTGACGAACCCGGCCGGCGCGTCGCGGCAGCTCGTGGGCGTGCCGCGGCCGGAGCTGACCGAGCTCGTCGCGCGGTCGCTCGCGCTCCTCGGGTCCGAGCGCGCGTGGGTCGTGCACGGGGCCGACGGCCTCGACGAGATCTCGACGACCGGCTACACGAAGGTCTCGGAGTGCCGGCAGGGCGCCGTGAACACGTTCTACGTGCACCCGCTGGATTTCGGCGTGCCGAAGGCGGCGCCCGAGGCCCTGCGCGGCGGAGATGCCGCCGAGAACGCCGTGATTGCCCGCGCCGTCCTCGGCGGCGAAACAGGCGCGCCGCGCGACATCGTCGCGCTGAACGCCGCCGCGTCGCTGCTGATTGCCGGCGAGGTGACGACAATCGCGGACGGCATTCAGCGCGCGAGCGCGGCGCTCGACAGCGGCGGCGCCGCCGGTGTCCTCGACAAGCTCGTCACGGTCTCGAACGCGGGCAGGACGGCCGCGGCGTCATGACGACGGCCGCGCCACGCGGATCTGCTCGCGACGATCGTGGCCGCCACGCGGCGGATCGTGCGAGGTGCGCGAAGCCGCGAAGCCCGCGGCGGTCCTGGCGACGCGAGCAGACGAGGACGCCGTGCGGGGCGGAATTCGAGCGCGCGCTGCGCGGCCCCGGCACGGGGAGCGGGACAGGAGCGGGCGCGCCGCGCATTATCGCCGAGTGCAAGCGGCGGTCGCCGTCGAGGGGCATCCTCCGGGCCGGTTACGATCCGGCCGCGCACGCGCGCGCGTACGCGGACGCCGGCGCGGCGGCGATTTCCGTGCTCACCGAGCCGACGTTTTTCGATGGCGATCCGCAGCACCTCCGCGAGGTCAGGGCCGCGGTCGATCTCCCGCTCCTCCGCAAGGACTTCATCGTCTCGGAGTACCAGTTGCTGGAAGCGGCGGTCCTCGGGGCGGACGCCGCGCTGCTCATCGTCGGCGCGCTGGAGCAGCAGGATTTGCGGCGGCTGCTCGACGCTGCCGAGGGTCTTCGGCTTGCGGCGCTGGTCGAAGTGCACGACGTTTCCGAGCTGGAGCGCGCGCTGGATGCGGGCGCGCGACTCGTGGGCGTCAACAGCCGGAACCTGCGGACGCTGAGCGTGGACCTCGGCGTGCTCGACACGGTCGCGGCCAGGCTGCCGCGTGACGTGACCGCGGTCGCCGAAAGCGGCATTCGCCGGCCGGAAGACCTCTCGAAGCTGTCGGCGGCCGGCTATCACGCGTTCCTGGTCGGGGAGCGTCTGATCGCGCAGCCCGATCCTGGTGCGGCGCTGCGGGAGCTCTTGTCCAATTGAGCAGCCTGCCGCGCACGGAGGTCCGCGATGCGGACGCGGCCCTGACGCGCGTCAAGGTCTGCGGGATCAGGCGTATCCAGGACGCGGTGCTCGCGACCGATCTGGGCGCGTCGGCGGTGGGACTCGTCTTCTGGCCGGAGAGCCCGCGGTTCATCGACCCGTACCGCGCCCGCGCGGTCGCGGCTGCGCTGCCGCCCGGGGTGACGCCGGTCGGCGTGTTCGTCGATCAACCGGTCGAGTTCGTCATGGGGGTCGCGCGCCTGATTCCGCTCGGCGCCGTGCAGCTCCACGGCTCGGAGTCGATCGCGAGCTTCATCCGCCTGACGCAACGGCTGATCAAGGCGGTGCCGGTGACGGAGAGCTTCGAGGCCACGGCCATCGACCTGGTTCCGCCTTTCGTGACGGTGCTGCTCGACGCGCACGATCCCGTCCGCCGCGGCGGCACGGGCCGGACGATCGACTGGAGCGTCGCCGCCGCGGTCGCGGCGCGCCGCCGCACGATACTGTCGGGCGGTCTGACGGCGGCGAACGTCGGCGAGGCCGTCGCGCGCGTGCGGCCGTACATGATCGACGTCTCGTCCGGCGTCGAGTCCAGGCCGGGCGTCAAGGATCCGGTGAAGCTGCGCGAGTTCTTCGCGGCGCTCGCGGATCGACCGAGCCGACTAGACCAGACGAGAACCCGAGACTGAACGACGACGAGACCACTGAACCCATCATTCGGCCATCGTGATCCCGACGCGCGCGGCTACTACGGCGCGTACGGCGGACGGTTCGTTCCCGAGACGCTCGTCGCCCCGGTCGACGAGCTCGAGCGCGCGTACTTCGCGGCTCGCGCGGACGAGGCCTTCCGCGCCACGCTCGGCGAGCTGCTGCGGAACTACGTCGGACGCCCGACGCCGCTGTACGAAGCCCGGCGGCTCTCCGAGTCGCTCGGCGGCGCGCGCATCTTCCTCAAGCGCGAGGACCTCGCGCACACGGGGGCCCACAAGATCAACAACGCGCTCGGGCAGGCGCTGCTGGCAAAGCGGATGGGGAAGCGGCGCGTGATTGCCGAGACCGGCGCCGGGCAGCACGGCGTCGCGACGGCGACGGTCTGTGCGCTCCTGGGGCTCGACTGCGACGTCTACATGGGCGCCGACGACATGGAGCGCCAGTCGCTGAACGTCTTCCGGATGCAGCTGCTCGGCGCGACCGTGCGGCGCGTCGACGCCGGCGCGCGCACGTTGAAGGACGCCATCAACGAGGCGATGCGCGACTGGGTCACCAACGTCGCCGACAGCTACTACCTGCTCGGATCCGTCCTCGGGCCGCACCCGTATCCGCTCATGGTTCGCGAGTTCCAGTCCGTCATCGGCCAGGAGGCGCGCGGCCAGTGTCTCGATCAGATCGGCCGGCTGCCCGGACGCCATCGTCGCCTGCGTCGGCGGCGGCAGCAACGCCATGGGCATCTTCGACGCGTTCATCGCCGATCCGTCGGTCCGTCTGATCGGCGTCGAAGCCGGCGGCCACGGGATCCGGCCCGGGGCGCACGCCGCGCGGTTCGCCGGCGGAAGCTCCGGCGTGCTGCAGGGCACGCGCAGCTACGTGCTGCAGGACGACGACGGCAACATCGAGCTCACGCATTCGATTTCGGCGGGCCTGGACTACGCGGCCGTCGGGCCGGAGCACGCGTGGCTGCACGACTCCGCGCGCGCGGAATACACGTGGATCGACGACACCGACGCGCTCGCGGCGTTTCAACGCCTCGCGCGCGAGGAGGGGATCCTGGCGGCGCTCGAGTCGTCGCACGCGATCGCCCACGTCTGCCGGCTGGCGCCCGAGATGCGGCCGCGACGAGGTGCTCCTGGTCAACCTGTCGGGACGCGGCGACAAGGACGTGCTGAGCGTGCAGAAGATCCTCGATGCGGCCGCCGCGACGGAAACGGCGGTGCGCGGATGACGCGGATCGCAGGACGCGTTCGCCGGACCGCGTCAGCGGCGGGTCATTACGTACAGCACGGCCGGCGATCCGGATGGCCAGACGTCCGTCCAGATCCTCGATCGCGCTGTCGCGCGCCGGTGCGGCGGTGCTCGAGGTCGGCGTGCCGTTTTCGGATCCGCTCGCCGACGGCCCGGTGATCCAGCGCGCCACCGAACGCGCGCTGGCCGCCGGCATGACGCTGCGCGGCACGCTCGACCTGGTGCGCGCGGTGCGCGAGTCGGTGGACACGCCCATCGTGCTCTTCACGTACGCGAACCCCGTGGTCCGCATGGATCCCGTGGTGTTTGCCCGCACGGCCAAGGCGGCCGGCGTGGACGGCGTGCTGATCCTGGACTATCCGGTGGAGGAAGCCGAACCGCTGCGCGCGCCGATGGTCGGCGGCCGGCCTCGATCCGATCTTCCTGATCAGCCCGACGACGACCGACGCGCGCATCCGGCGATCGGGCGAGCTCGGCCGCGGTTTTCTGTACGTGATCTCCCGGCTGGGGGTCACGGGCGCGCGCGACCGGCTGTCGGACGACATCGCCGGCCTCGTGGCGCGGGTGCGCGCGCAGTCGGCGCTGCCGGTGGCGGTCGGCTTCGGCATCTCGTCGCCCGAACAGGTGGCCGAAGCCTGCGCGTCGGCCGACGCGGCGGTGGTCGGCAGCGCGCTCGTGAGCGTGATTGCGGAACATGGACAGTCCGGCGACGTGGCCGAGCGCGCCGGCGATTACGTGCGATGGCTGAAGAGCGCGGTGTGAGCCGGCTCGACGAGCTCCGCCGCCGCATCGACGAGATCGACGAACAGCTCGTCAAGCTGTTGAGCGCGCGGGCGGCGTGCGCGCTGGAGATCGGGCACGAGAAGAAAGCGGCCGGGCTCGAGCTGTACCAGCCGACGCGCGAGTCGGAAGTGCTCGACCACGTCCAGCGCGTCAACGCCGGGCCGCTCGACGACGGCGCGGTGAAACGGCTGTTCGAGCGCATCATCGACGAAGCGCGGCGCCTCGAGCGGATCGCGGACGGGGGCGTAGAATGATCTGGAGACTCTGCAGTTCGAGACTTGCTGCCGGGATCCGGGATCGGGATCCGCGAGCAGTCGAATTCGCAACGATGGAACCCGTGAACGGGATCAGAAGATCGGAGTTTAGAGCTTTACGGTCTCCTGACTCTGTTAGAACCGGATCCACGAGTCCCGAGTCCCGAGATCCCGATAGCGAAGGTACTATGGTTGTTGTCATGCAGGAGCGGGCGACGGACGAGCAGGTGCAGCGCGTCATCTCGCAGCTCGTCGAGATGGGCTTCGACGTGCACCGCTCGACGGGCGCGCTGCGGACGGTGATCGGCGCGGTCGGCGGCAACCGGCTGGGGGATCCCCGCCTGCTCGAGGTGCTCGAGGGGGTGCAGGAAGTGCTGCGCATCACCGAGCCCTACAAGCTGGCGAGCCGGACGTTCAAGTCCGAGAACAGCGTCATCGCGGTCGGCGACGTCCGCGTCGGCGGCGACGAGGTCATCGTGATGGCCGGCCCGTGTTCGGCCGAGACCGAAGAGCAGGTCGAGGCGGCCGCCGCCGCGGTCAAGCGCGCCGGCGCGAAAGTCCTCCGCGGCGGCGCCTTCAAGCCGCGCAGCTCGCCGTACAGCTTCCAGGGCCTGGGCGAGGAGGGGCTGCGGCTGCTCCGCAGCGCCGCCGATCGCCACAATCTGAAGCTGGTGTCGGAGATCATGGACATCAGCCAGCTCGAGGTCGTCGCGAAGTATTCCGACATCCTCCAGGTCGGCGCGCGCAACATGCAGAACTTCACGCTGCTGCGCGAGCTCGGGCACTCGCGCGTCCCGATCCTCCTGAAGCGGGGGATCTCGGCGACGATCGAGGAATGGCTGCTCTCGGCGGAATACATCCTGGCCGGCGGCAACATGAGCGTGATGCTGTGCGAGCGCGGCATCCGGACGTTCGAGAGCTACACGCGCAACACGCTCGACATCTCCGCCATCCCCGTCGTCCAGAAGCTGAGCCACCTGCCGATCCTCGTCGACCCGAGTCACGGCACCGGACGCCGCGACAAGGTCGCGCCGATGGCCCGCGCGGCGGTGGCGGCCGGCGCCGACGGTCTCCTGATCGAAGTGCACCACGATCCCGATCACGCGCTCAGCGACGGCGCGCAATCGCTGTTTCCCACGCAGTTCGACCATCTCATGGCGGAGCTGCGGATCATTGCCCCGGCGATCGGCCGCAGCATCTGCCTCGAGCCGGTCGCGCGGCGCGGCTGGGGAGTGTAAGTGGCCAGTAACCAGTCTCCAGTTTCCAGTTTCCAGAAGTTTCCAGTCCGGGTGTCTGGCAACTGGCAACTGGCTACTGGTAACCGGAAACTGGCTACTGGCAACTGATGTCGAAGCTGCTGCCGATGGCCGGAGCGCGTGGGGCAGGCGCTCCCGACCCTCCCTTTCAACGGATCGCCATCATCGGCTTCGGCCTGATCGGTGCGTCGATCGCGCTCGGCGTGCGGCGGTTGTGGCCGTCGGTGCTCATCGTCGCGGTGGATCGCAAGGACGTGATCGAGGCCGCGATGCGCGCGCACGCGGCGGATGTCGGCGCCGACGATCTCGTGGTCGCGGCCGACACGCAGCTCGTGGTGCTGGCGGCGCCGGTCCTCGCGAACGTCCGGCTGCTCTCCGAGCTTGCCGGCGCACGTGCCCGGCGACGCCGTCGTCACCGACGTGGGCAGTACCAAGCTCGAGACCATGGCGGCGGCGCGCGCGCTGCCCGAGCGCCTGACGTTCGTCGGCGGACATCCGCTCGCGGGGGCCGCGGTCGGCGGCGTCGAAGCGGCCCGCGCCGATTTGTTCGAGGGCCGCCCGTGGATTCTCACGCCGTCGAGCGCATCCGAGGAGGCGACCACGGCGCACGCCGGCGTGTCGGCGCTCGTCGAAGCGCTGGGCGCACGGGTCCACCTCATGACGCCGGAGGCGCACGACTCGCTCGTCGCGTATCTCAGCCACCTGCCGCAGCTGGCCGCCAGCGCGCTGATGCACCTGGTGGGAGAGCGCACCGGCGCCGAGGGGCTCGCGCTTGCGGGCCGGGGCCTGCGGGACACCACGCGCCTCGCGTCGAGCCCGCCGGACATCTGGCGCGACATCAACGCGAGCAACGCCGGCAACATCGCGCGCGCCATCGACGAGCTGGTGGCGATTCTGCTCCAGCTCAAGCCGAACACCGCCGGCAGCGCCGACGCGCTGCAGCGGACGTTCGACTCGGCCGCGCGCTGGAAGCGTGTCCTCGAAGGAGACTGAGACTCGATGAGCGGACGCCGGCTGAAAGCCTCACGGACCTACCTGGAGATGCGCGACCCGTCATCGCTGTCGCACGCGACCCTTCCCGATGCCGCCTGCCGCGTCGAGACGCGTCCTCGACTGCCCGCCGGCGTTCTGGCGGTTTCTCTACGCCGAGGTCGGCCGTGCGCACCAGTGGGTCGATCGGCTCCCGTGGTCGCCGGCCGAGATTCGTGCCTATCTCGCCGATCCGGCGGTGACGCTCTGGCTCTTGACCGTGTGGGGCGCGCCGGCCGGATACTTCGAATTGCGGCGCGATCCCGACGGGTCGATCGAGATCGCGTACTTCGGCCTGTTGCGGGAGTTCCTGGGACGCGGGCTCGGCGGGCACCTGCTGACGCAGGCCGTTCAACGTGCCTGGGACGCCGGCGCGACCCGCGTGTGGGTCCACACGAGCACCCTCGATCATCCCTCCGCGCTTCCCAACTACCTCAAGCGGGGTTTCAAGGTCTACAAGACGGAAGACTACATCGTTCACGTCTGACGAAGCATGGTCCGAGCCACTCTGGGTCCCCTCCGCCGATCGCGTCGCACGCGCACGCCTGACCGCGTTCATGCGCACCGTTCGTGAAGAGGCCGGCGTCGAGACCTCCTCCTACGAGGACCTCTATCGTTTCTCGATCGAGCGCCCTGAGGATTTCTGGCGAATCGTGTGGAGGTTCACCGGAATTCTTGGCGAGATGGGCGGCCGCGTCGTGGACGACCTCCGCAAGATGCCGGGCGCGCGGTTTTTTCCCGACGCACGGATCAACTTCGCGGAGAACCTCCTGAGACGCCGCGGGACGAACCCGGCCATCATCTTCAACGGCGAAGGGCAGCCGAGACGGACGCTCAGCGACGCGGATCTGTATGCCGATGTCGCACGCTGTGCCGCCGCGTTCCGGGCGGCCGGCCTTCGTCCGGGCGATCGTGTCGCCGCCTACATGCCGAACATGCCCGAGACGATCGTCGCGGCGCTCGCGGCTTCTGCGATCGGCGCGGTGTGGTCGTCGTGCTCGCCGGACTTCGGCGTGCAGGGCGTCCTGGATCGGTTCGGGCAGATCGAGCCGCGGCTGCTCGTCGCCTGCGACGGATACTTCTACGGCGGGAAGACACACGACGTGATGTCCCGCGTGGCGGGCATCACCGCTGCGATCCCGTCGATCGAACGCACCGTGATCGTCCCCTACATCGGCTCCCGCCCGGCAGTCGATACGGTGCGCGGCGGAGTCCAGTGGGAGGAGTTCCTCGGCACCGGCGACGCTCCGCCACTCGAGTTCGAGGCGCTCCCGTTCAACCACCCGCTCTACATCCTGTATTCGTCCGGGACGACCGGCGTACCGAAGTGCATCGTGCACGGAGCGGGCGGCACGCTGATCCAGCATCTGAAGGAGCATCAGCTTCACTGCGACATCCACCCCGGCGATCGCGTCTTCTACTTCACCACCTGCGGGTGGATGATGTGGAACTGGCTCGCTGACGGCCCTCGCCTCCAACGCGACGCTGCTGCTGTACGACGGCTCGCCGTTTCACCCGGACGGCAACGTGCTGTTCGATTTCGCGGACGAGACCGGCATGACGCTCTTCGGCACGTCGGCGAAGTTCATCGACGCCGTCGCCAAAGCCGGGCTCTCGCCCATGGACACGCATCGGCTCGAGAGCGTGCAGGACGATGACGTCCACGGGATCGCCGCTGGCGCCGGAGAGCTTCGAGTTCGTCTACGAGCACGTCAAGAGCGACATCCACCTCGCGTCGATGTCGGGCGGCACCGACATCGTGGGCTGCTTCGTCGGCGGCAACCCGGCGGGCCCCGTCTGGAAGGGCGAAATCCAGGCGCGCGCGCTGGGGATGAAGGTCGAGGTGTTCGACGAGCACGGGCGGCCGGTCGTCGGGCAAAAAGGGGAGCTCGTCTGCACGATGCCGTTCCCGTCGATGCCGCTGGGCTTCTGGAACGACCCGGACGGCAGCAAATACCGCGCGGCCTATTTCGACAAGTACCCCGGCGTCTGGTGCCACGGCGACTACGTCGAGCTGACCGAGCATGGCGGGATGATCATCTACGGCCGCTCGGATGCGGTGCTCAATCCCGGGGGCGTGCGCATCGGCACCGCGGAGATCTACCGGCAGGTCGAGCAGCTCGACGAGATCGTCGAGAGCCTGGTCGTCGGTCAGCAGTGGGAGCACGACGAACGGATCGTCCTGTTCGTCCGCCTGCGCGACGGCCTGACGTTGACCGCCGGAGCTCGAGAAACGCATCAGGCAGCACGTCCGCGCCAACACCACGCCGCGCCACGTGCCGGCGCGCATCGTGCAGGTCACCGAGATCCCGCGGACGAAGAGCGGCAAGATCGTGGAGCTCGCCGTCCGCGACGTCGTCCACGGCCGCGAGGTGAGGAACCGCGAGGCGCTCGCCAACCCCGAGGCGCTGGAGCAGTTCCGGGATCGTGCCGAGTTGAAAGTGTGATCGATCTCGCGAAGACCCATGAATCGGCGGAGGGATTCCTTGGATGAAGCTGTCATTCTGAGTGCCTGCCGCACGCCCATCGGCTCGTTCGGGGGCGTGTTCAAGGATCTATCCGCGGCCGATCTCGGCGCGATCGTCATCCGCGAGGCGATCGCGCGCGCGGGCGATCGACGCGAAGGACGTCGGCGACGTGATCATGGGGTGCGTGCTCCAGGCCGGCGCCGGGATGAACGTCGCGCGGCAGGCCGCCATCAAGGCGGGCGTGCCCGTCGAAGTGCCGGCGGAGACCATCAACCGCGTCTGCGGATCCGGGCTGCAGGCGGTCGTGCACGCGGTCGAGGCGGTCAAGGCCGGGTTCATCGACCTGATGCTGGCCGGCGGCACCGAGTCGATGAGCAACGCGCCGTATCTGCTGAAGGGCGCGCGCTGGGGCTATCGCATGGGCAACGGGGAGGCCGTCGATTCGATGCTCCTCGAAGGGTTGACCTGCTCGATCAACGGCTGCCACATGGGCATGACGGCCGAAGAGATCGCGAAGCGCTACCGCGTGACGCGCGTCGACCAGGACGCGTTCTGCGGCCGAGAGCCAGCGGCGCGCGGCCGAAGCGGTCAACTCGGGCGTCTTCGATCGCGAGATCGTTCCGGTCGACGTGCCGCAGCGCAAGGGATCGCCGCTGAAGGTCACCAGGGACGAATACCCCGGGCCGGTACGACGACGGAGACGCTGGCGGCCCTCAGGCCGGCGTTCGTCAAGGACGGCTCGGTCACGGCCGGCAACTCGTCCGGCATCAACGACGGCGCCGCGGCCCTGGTGATCGCGACCGCGAAGAAAGCGAACGAGCTCGGACGGAAGCCGCTCGCGCGCATCCTCGCGTACTGCACGGTCGGTGTCGATCCGATGATCATGGGCATGGGCCCGGTGGAGGCGATGCGCAAGGCCGTCGCCCGCGCGGGCCTCTCGCTCGACGACCTCGACCTCATCGAGCTCAACGAAGCCTTCGCCGCGCAGTCGCTGGCCGTCGTCCGCGAGCTGAAGCTCGATCCCGCCAAGGTGAACGTCCACGGCGGCGCGATCGCGCTCGGACATCCCATCGGCGCCAGCGGCGCGCGGGTCCTGACGACGCTGGTGCACGCCCTGCAGGCGCGCGGCGGAGGGCGCGGGGCGGCGTCGCTCTGCATCGGCGGCGGCATGGGCACGGCCATGATCGTTGAAGCGCAGTGACAATCACTAATCGCTAATCGCTGAATCACTAATCCCTGAATCAATGAATCCTTCAATCTGCGAATCGCTGTCGCCATCGCTCGCTGACCTCCGCGATGTGTTACCGATGCGGCAGTTGAGACGCGAGAATTCGGTGATTCAAGGATTCGATGATTCAAGGATTAGTGATTAGTGATTGAGATCCGCTCGGAGGTCATCGCGGAGATGATCGAACACGCCCGGCAGGATGCGCCGCTCGAATGCTGCGGGCTGCTCCTCGGCGTCCCCGGCCGGATTGAAGAGTCGGTCCGGACGCGCAACCTCCGCGAGAGCGTGAAGACGTACCTCATCGACCCCGCCGAGCATTTGGCGGTCATGAAGCGCGCGCGCGCCGAGGGGCGCGCCGTGCTTGGCGCGTACCACTCGCACCCCCGGTCGCCGGCCGTCCCGTCGCCGACGGACCTCGCCGAGGCCCACTATGAGGAATTCCTGTATGTCATCGTCTCGCTCGCGCACCAGGCGGCGCCCGATGTCCGCGGATATCGGTTGAGCGGCCGGAACTTTGTTCCCGTCACGCTCGTCCGTGTCGAGCACCAGCGGTAAGCCCTCAGCGATGACCCGGAACGGACGCCGAACCTGCGCGCGCCTGCTGTCCCGCCTCGCGGCCGTCCTCTGTACGGCGCTGTTCGCCTCGTCCCTCTTCGCGCAGGATGCGCCCCGCCCCCCGCAGACCGGCCCGGTCCTGAACGAGCTCGTCCTCCAGAATGCGACCGTCTTCACCCGCGACGACGTGATGTGGCTCCTCGATTTGAGGATCGGCTCGCCGCTGCCCGGATCGCCCGAAGAGGTCGCCGGCTCGCTGCGCCAGCGATACGAGCACGAGGGGTATACCGCCGCCGTCGAGCCGGCCTTCGACAGCCAGACCGGCCGGCTCACCCTCACCGTCCGCGAAGGGCGCATCGACGAGATCGAAGTCGTCGGCGTCTCCCCGGACGTGGCGCAGTCGTTCAAGAAGGGCCTGGCGAGCTACGACGTCCGCGAGGGGGCGGTGTACAACCGGCGCACCGTGGGAAGCGCGGTCGGGCGGCTTCTCGCGGCGGCCGAGGGCGCGCTCCGCGTGAGCCGCTCGCGCGCCAGCGCCCACGACGAAGTCGAGCTCGTCGATCGGGCCGGCCGGCAGGTCCTCGTCGTCCCGTTGCGCCGCGAGCGCGGGCGGTTCTCGCTGACGACCGGCACCGGCTCGCGGGAAGATCTCTTCAATCCGGTGGACGGGTTCGCGCCGGGCCTCGGGTTTCAAGCGACGGCCTTCGATCGCACCGGTCCGAACTACACCTTCATCAGCGGCTACGTTTCGTACAAGTTCAGCCGCGAATACACGGGGTACTCGTTCGGCATCGAACGGGTGCTCCTGAACGACCCGCGGCTCTTCATCGGGGCCGAGGCCCACGACCTGACCGCGACCGACGACTTGTGGCGGTTGAGCCCGACCGAGCAGTCGCTGGTCGCGGTCGGCTTCAAGAACACGTTCCGCGACTACTATCGGCGGCGCGGCACACAGGTGCACGTCGCGTTCCGGCCCGGCACGAAGCAGGAGCTGCTCGTCTCGGGGCGATGGGACAAGCACGAGCCGCTGCAGAACGAAACCAACTTCAGCGTGTTTCGCGACGATCAGACGTTCCGGCCGAACACGCCCATCGCGCCCGCCGAGCTCAACGCGATCGTGCTCGCGTACACGTTCGACAGCCGCGGCGTCGCGGGCGACGGGATCGCCGCGGGCTTCGAGCGCCATCTCGCTGACGACCTGTTTCGCGGCACGCGCCGGCAGGCCTACGGCTCGCGCATCGACTGGACCAGCGAAGTGGCCGGACACGGCCTCGGCGGCGATCACACCTTCGATCGCCACATCCTCAATGCCCGCGCCTATGTTCCGGTGCTGCCGCGCCAGTCGGTGGCGGCGCGCCTGATCGCCGGATTCTCGGGCGGCACCTTGCCGATCGAGCGGCGGTTTGCGATCGGCGGCGTCGGCACGGTGCACGGCTACGCGTTCAAGGAGGCCGCCGGCGAGCGCATGACGCTCGTCAACGCGGAGTACCGCATCGATCTCGCCGGAAACCGGCGCGACGGCCGCAGCACCCTGCGGGCGGTGGTCTTCTTCGATGCGGGCCGAATCGACAGGCCGATCGGGTCGTCCTCGACCGAGTGGCTGAGAGGCATCGGCGCCGGGCTGCAGGCCGGTCCGTTCCGGATCGAGGTCGGATACCGGCTGAACGACATTCCGCAATCGCGCCAGATTCTCGTGCGCCTGGGTCCGACGTTCTGATGTCCAGCAGGCGGCTCGCTCCCGCGCGCGTCCTGGTCTTCCTCATCGCGTCGATGGCCGGGGCGGCCCCGGCCTCCGCGCTCGAAGCCCGCGTCAGCGAGGTCCGCACCGTCGGGCCGAAAGTCCGCGCCGCCCTCGATCTGCGCGACGTGTTCCCGGAGAAGTTCCGCCAGATCCTGCAGTCGGGAGGCTCCCTGCACATGCGCGTGCAGGCGGAGCTGTGGGAAGACCGCCCCGTGTGGGATCGCCTGGTGCGGCCGGCCATCGTGACGGTGTTTCGCATCGTCCGCGATCCGGCGACGGCGCAGATCGCGATCTCGGATGCGTTCGGACAGGTCCTGTCGGTCGCCGCGTATCCCGATGTCGTGCCGCTGCGCGTCGACGTCGCACCCGCCGACGCCGTCTCGGACGGGAGCCGGTACTATCTCCGCATGATCGCGACCGTCGGGACCATCGCCGAGCGGGACATCGAGGACACCGGCGAGGCGGTCTTCGGGCGCGACGAAGGCACGGTGTCACTCGTGAAGGTGGGCAAGTTCCTGTTCCACACCGTGCTGCAGGTGTCGGACTACCTGCAGAGCATCTCGTCCGAAGTCCGCACGCGCGTGTTCCAGGGACGGGAGCTGAGGCCTGGATTCAGATCGAATCCCTAATCCCTGATCGTAATCCCTGAATCGCTCGAATCATTGAATCCGACTGAATCGCGCGGATGCGGATTCAAGGATTCAAGGATCCGCGATTCGGACAAGTAGTCATCGATCGAACCCGTCGCGGATGCCCGGCCGGATCTTCACGTCGGTCGATCCGCTGCCGACGATCTTGTTCTTCTGCTTCAGCCGAAACTGGACGCGATAGTCTCCGGAGAAATTGAAGGTGTGCTCGATCACGAATCGCCGCTTGATCTCGCTCTTTCCGGCTTCTGTACGGCTCGCAATCGGCGCGCGACTCCGACCGTGTCTCGTCCCCCCACTCCCACTCGATCGACGCGCAGTAGAAGTCTTCGTAGTCGTCCGCTCCGCCTTTGAGCTCGGCGGTGAGCACCATGCGGGCGGGGGAGAACCCGATGGTCGGCGACGCCCGCACGGAGACGCTCGGTTTGGCCTTCTTATCGGAACCGGCAGCGGCCATCGAGGGTAGATAGGACCCGAAACCGACGATCAGCGCGCTGAGAATCGCGGGGAACGCGCGGCGAGCGACGGGCACTTGCATCGGCGACCTCCCTTGGGGGCAGGCGATCATTCTAGCAGGAGCCGGCCGCGTGGACCGCCGCGACAGTACCGTAATCCACTTATAATGTTCGGGATGTCCCCGACCGCTGTAGTTCCCGCCCTGGCCGTAAGTGGCGCGTCCCCGGCTGACGTCGAGACCGACCTCATCGCTGTCCCGATTTTCGAAGGCGACGATCCCGCGGCGGATCTCCGCGCGCTCGACGATGCGACGGGCAACGCGTTGATGCGGGCCCTCGAGTCCCGCGAAGTCGAAGGAAGGCCGTACGAGATCTTCATCACGACGGTCACCAACGCGTGGCGGGCCGGCCGGATCGCGTTCATCGGCGCGGGCAAGCGAGCCGATTTCACGACGGAGCGGTTGCGGCGCGTCGCCACCGCCGCGGCCTTGCAAGCTCGACAGCGCCGCGTGCAGCGCTTCGCGTGGCTCAACCGCGGCGACATCCCGCTGCCCGAGGCGGTCCAGGCCGCTGCGGAAGGGCTCGTGCTCGCGGCCTTCAGCGGCGATCGTTACAAGAGCGGCGATCGGGCCGCACCGGCGCTGGACGAGATCCTGATCCTGGCAGGCGGCCCCGAGGACGATCGGTCGGCCCTCGAGGCGCGCGTCGAGCGCGGACAGATCCTCGGCGACTCCAGCAATCTCGCGCGCGAGCTCTCGCAACGAGCCGTCCAACGTGCTGACGCCGCGGTCTTCGCCGAGCGCGCCGCGGCGATCGCAGGGCGCGGGCCTCGCCGTCGAGGTTCTCGACGAGAACGAGATCGGCGCAGCTCGGGATGGGCCTGCTGCTCGGCGTCGCGCGCGGCAGCGCGGAGCCGCCGCGCGTGATCGTGATGCGCCACGATCCGCCCGGCGCGCCGGCGTCGCCGGTCCTCGGGCTCGTCGGCAAGGGCATCACGTTCGACACCGGCGGCATCTCGATCAAGCCGGCCGACGGCATGGAGCGGATGAAGGACGACATGGCGGGCGGCGCCGCCGTCGTCTGCGCGATGCGCGCGATCGCGCTGCTCAAGGCGCCCGATCCGCGTCATCGGCATCGTCCCGACGACCGAGAACATGCCGGGCGGCAAGGCGATGAAGCCCGGCGACGTCCTGACGGGCGCGAGCGGCAAGACCGTCGAGGTGATCAACACCGACGCCGAAGGCCGGCTGATCCTCGGCGACGGCCTGTGGTACGCGCAGCAGCTCGGCGCCACGCACCTGGTCGACGTCGCGACGCTGACCGGCGCCTGCGTCGTCGCGCTCGGCAAGGTGGCGTCCGGGCTCTTCGGCCAGCCGGACGCGTGGGTGCGACATCGTGCGCGCCGTCGCGGACGGCGGCCGGCGATCGCTGCTGGCCGATGCCGCTCTACGACGAGTACGCCGATCAGCTGCGGAGCGAGATCGCCGACATGATCAACTCCGGCGGCCGGCCGGCGGGCGCGTGCACGGCCGCGATGTTCCTGAAGGAGTTCGCCGGCGACCTGCCGTGGGCCCATCTCGACATCGCCGGCACCGCCTGGGCCGACGAAGGCAAGCCGTGGCAGCCGAAGGGCCCGACCGGCGTCGCCGTGCGGACGCTGGCGGAGCTGCCGTTCACCAGCGAGTCATGGAAGTTGCGCAGTCGCGCTCGCAGTTCACGGTCCGGTACGCAGCTGCTGCCGGTCGTTCGATCCATCGGTCGCGGCAGTCCAGCCGATCGTCGAGTCGATCAGCGGTCGCCGAGCAGCGCTGTCCGCGAGCACGACGATCGCCGACGCTGACTCGGCGTCGATCGGCCTGATCGCGGTCGATGCTGCGCGCGGCACTGCGTCGGCGATCGCTCGTCTGCGTGCGAGCATGATCCTGCGTCAAGCGGCTGACGCGCCCGCGATGGGCTCGACGCCAGCGGCGACTGCCGAGAGCCATCGACGCGTTCCGATCGCCGACGTGCTGCAAGTCCGGCAAAGCCGCGAGCTACCGGACTCTGACCGGCTACTGCGTCGCGCCTTCTTGCCGCGCCGACCGCGTTCATCCTCTTCAGCGACCTGCTGATAGTCGATGCATCGCGTCGAAGCAGCGCCTGCGCGATCTGCTGGCGGTAGGCGCTGCGTCTTGAGCAGCGCGCCGTCCTGCTTGTTCGTCACGAACGAGATCTCGGCGAGCACGCTCGGCATCACGGCGCCGATGAGCACGACGAAGGGCGCCTGCTTCACGCCGAGATCCCTCAGCGCGCTGTTCTGCGCGCCGCAGCCGCTTGCACCATCGAGCGCTGCACCATCTCGGCGAAGTCGCGCGACTCGTCGATCTTGTTGTTGAGCGCGATGGCGCGGACGATGTCCGGCAGGCTGTGCATCGCCTGGCCCGACGTCGCGTTCTCGCGCGCGGCGACCGCCTCGGCTTCCGGGTTCGATCGCGAAGTTGAGGAAGTAGGTCTCGACGCCGCGCGCCTGCGCGTTGCGGCTCGCGTTGGCGTGGATCGAGAGGAAGAGGTCCGCCCCTTCGCGGTTGGCGATCGCCGTGCGCTCCTCGAGCGGGATGAAGACGTCGGTGTCGCGCGTCATCACGACTTCGATGCCCGGGCTGCTTCTGCGAGCAGCTTCTGCAGCGCGCAGCGCGACGTCGAGCATGAGCTCGGCTTCGGTGATGCCGTTGCCGTGCGCGCCGGGATCGTGGCCGCCGTGGCCGGCGTCGATGACGATGCGCGAGACGCCGAGCCCGAGCTGGCGCGCGAGCGAGAACTTGCCGTTCGAGTTCGCGGCCGGCGACGGCCGGCGGCAGCGACGGCTCGGCGCGGCCGGCTCGGACGGCGAGCGAGCGGCGGCTCGGGCAGCGGCGACGGCCGCGGATCGGTCGCTGCACCTGCGGCAGCGCCGGCGATCGGCGCCAGCGTCGCGGCGTCGGACGGTGCGACCGGCGGCAGCGCGATCGGCGGCGGCACCGGTCTGCGGTCGCGCCGTCGGCGTGCGTCGCGCACGGCGCGCCGGAAGTCGATGACGAGGCGGTACGGGTCTGTAGAGCGGTGAAGACGCTGTAGCGTCGACACGCCCTCCAGGTCGACGACGACGCGCGTCGTGTTCTGCGGATGCCGGCCGAGCCGGACTTCGCGCACGACGTCGTCGCTCGAACTTCAGCGTCGCGTCCTGCAGGGCCGGCGCCGGCCGTGACGCCCTTGAGGTCGAAGAACAGCCGGCGCGGGTTCTCGAGTCGCTCCTGGCGGATAGGCGACCTCGCGCGTCGAGCTCGACGCGTGACCCGGATCGCCGTCCGGCAGCGCGGTGCGCTTGATGTCGCGGATCGCACCGGCTGCGCGTGGTGCCGCCGTTCGCGCTCGGCGGCGCCGGCGTCGGCCGAGCTGCCGGCGCCGTCGCCGCCGCGGCGTCGGCGGATCGCGCGGCGCTGGCGCGGAGCCGGCGCGGCGGCAGCGACCGGCTGCAGGCGCTGGCCGCGCGTCGAGCGCCGCTGCCAGCGCCTCGGCACCGCGCGGCGCGACGAGCTTGCTGGCGGATACTCGTTCGTCAGCAGCGTGAGCAGCCGCGCGGCCGTCGGCTTGTCGGCCGTCGCTGGCCGAAGCGCTCGTAGGCGAGCGACGCGCAGGTTCGCCGGCCTGCCACAGCGCGTTGTCGCAGTAGCCGCTGGCGCGGATAGCTTGCGGACGATGGCTTCGTACGGCGCGACGGCGCGCGCGCATCTGCGCCAGCGTCGGCTGCGTCGGCTCGTCGCGGAGCGCGCGCTCGCGCGCCAGCGCGCGGTCGTACAGCGTCGCGCGGCGGCTGCGCCGCCGCGCCGGCGCGGCGAACGGCCGACGCGAGCGCGGCCGTCACGAGCAGCACGCACAGGACTGCGATGTCTCATAGTGAACCGCCTATCGCAGCTGCGCGTCCACTTCGTCGAAGTAGTCCTTCTTCACGAGCACTTCGCGCGCCTTGCCGCCCGCCGCGCGCCGAGACGAGCCCGTCGGCTTCCATCATGTCGACGAGCCGCGCGGCGCGGCTGAAGCCGATCCGCAGCCGCCGCTGCAGGTACGAGATCGACGCCTGGCCGCTCGACACGACGATGCGCGACGCTTCGTCGTAGAGGTCGTCCTTCTCGAACTCGAGTTCGCCTGCCGGTCTTCTTGTCGTCCGCGGTGATCGTCGTGTCGTAGGTCGGCTTGCCCTGCTTGCGCAGGAAGCTCGCCAGCCGCGCGCTCTCCTGTTCGGAGATGTAGGGCCCGTGCAGGCGGACGAAGCGCGACGAGGCCGGCGGCAGGTAGAGCATGTCGCCCTTGCCGAGCAGCTGTTCCGCGCCGTTGCCGTCGAGAATCGTGCGCGAGTCGATCTTCGACGACACGCGGAACGAGATGCGCGCCGGCAGGTTCGCCTTGATGAGGCCGGTGATGACGTCGACCGACGGCCGCTGCGTCGCGAGGATCAGATGGATGCCGACCGCGCGCGCCATCTGCGCGAGCCGCGCAGATCGATTCCTCGACCTCGTTGCCCGCGACCATCATCAGGTCCGCGAGCTCGTCGATCAGGACGACGATGAAGGGGAGCGTCTTGACCTCGTTGCCCTTGTCGTCGAGCGACCGGCTCCCTTCTTCTCCGCCTGCATCGCGCGCACGTTGCGGTTGTACTGCTCGATGTTGCGGACGCCGACCGCGGCGAGCGTCTTGTAGCGCTCTTCCATCTCGCGCACGGCCCAGCGCAGCGCGTTGGCGGCCAGCTTCGGATCGACGACGACCGGCGTGAGCAGGTGCGGGATGTCCTCGTACATCCCGAGCTCGAGGCGCTTCGGGTCGATCATGATCAACCGCACGTCGTCCGGCGTCGCGCGGAAGAGGATGCTCGTGAGCATCGCGTTGACGCTGACCGACTTGCCGGTGCCGGTCGAGCCGGCGATCAGCAGGTGCGGCATCGTCGCCAGGTCGCTGACGAACGGCTCGCCGTGGATCGTCTTGCCGAGCGCCAGCGTCAGCTTCGACGCGGAGCGCTGGTACGCGTCCGACTCGAGCAGCTCGCGCAGCGAGATCTGCTCGCGGTTCGGATTCGGAATCTGGATGCCGACCGTGCGACTTGCCGGGGATGCGGTCGATGAGCACCGACTCGGCCTGCATCGCGAGGCAGAGATCGTCGGCGAGGCCGGTGATCTTGCTGTACTTCACGCCGGCGTCCGGCTTGAACTCGTAGGTCGTGACGACCGGGCCCGGGATGGATCTGGACGACGGTGCCTTCGACGGAGAACTCGCGGCACTTCTCCTCGAGCAGCCGCGCGCCGTCCATCAGCTCGCGCTCGTCGATCTTCCGCTCGGCCTTCGGCGCGTCGAGCAGCGCGAGCGGCGGCAGCGTGTAGGCGCCCTTCTTGCGCTCGACCGGCGCCTTGTCGGGCTCCGGCAGCGGCAGCGTCGGCTCCGGACCGGCGTCGGAGCGGCCGCTTGATCGCGCGGAGGCGGCGTCGGCCTCGACGAGGCGGCCTTCAGCGCGGCGGCCGCGGCGCCGACCATCGCGGCCGTCGCGCGACGGCTTCGGTGACCGGCGGGTCGTGCGTCGCGGCCGGCCTCGCTGCCGGCGCGGCTGCGATCGAGCCGGCTCGGATCGCGGCCGTCGCCGCGATCCTTCGGCCTGCGTCCTTGGCGGCGCCTTGTCGAGATGCTTCTTCAGCACCTCCTGCCGCTGCTTCTCGCGCCGCGTTCTCCTCGCGCCGCTGCGCGCAGCGCGCCGCGCATCGCGGCCCAGCGGTCGCGCGCCATCTGCGCCGATGGCGCCGCGAACAGCCGGCCGAACGAGAACTGCGTCGACAGGATGATGGCCAGGAAGAGCAGCGTCAGGATCAGGATGATCGAGCCGGTCCGGTTGAGGTACTCGGCGAGAGCCGCCGCGAGCCAGTCGCCGACGTAGCCGCCGGCGCGGAACGCCTTGCCGCCGACGTCGAGCGTGCCGAACGCCAGCGACAGGAACGACGAGACGCAGGCGAAGAGCAGCGCGGCGCCGATCAGCTTCGTGTACGCCGCGTCCATCGTCCGGCACCAGAAGTAGTGCCAGCCGACGACGACCAGGACGAGCGGGATCAGGTACGCGGCAGTAGCCGAGCAGCTGGTACGACAGCTCGGCCGATGAACGCGCCGACGCGCCCGGCGAAGTTCGCCGGCGGCAGCGTCCGCGCCGGTGTTGAAGAACCAGACCGGATCGGACGGCGCTGTAGCTGGCGAGCGCGATCAGCCAGATCAGCGCGAGCGGCGAAGAGCGCCACGCCGAGGAACTCGCTGACGCGACGGGACATGCGCTGGATGCCGCCACGTCAGATCTCCATGACGACCGGCAGCACCAGCGGCCGGAGCCCCGAACGCTTGCGGAAGAACCGCTGCAGGTCCACGCGAATCTTCTCCTTGATCAGGCCGGGATCGGTCCGCTCTTCGACGCTGGCGCGCTTCGATCGTCGCGCGCCAGCAGCCCCGGGATCTCCTTCAGCAGCGCCTCGGTCCGCGCGTCGAGCACGAACCCGCGCGTGATCACGTCCGGCGTCTCCTCGAGCGTCCCGGACTGCCGGTTGATCGCGACGACCGGCACGACGAGGCCGTCGCCGGCCAGGTGCCGGCGGTCGCGCAGCACCTCGTCGCCGACCTCGCCGCTGCGCGTGCCGTCGATCAGGATGCGCCCGGCCGGCACCTTCTCCGGCGACGCGCGCCCCCTCGTCGTCGAACCGGATGACGTCGCCGTTCTCCGCCAGCAGCACCTTCGTGCTCGGGCGACACCGGCGCGGCGATCCGGGCGTGCCGGGCGAGCTGGCGGTACTCCCCATGTATCGGCACGAAGTACCGCGGCCTGACCAGCGAAAGCATGAGCTTCAGCTCTTCCTCGCTGCCGTGGCCGGACACGTGGACGTGCTTGATGCCCTCGTAGATGACCTCGGCGCCCCGCCGCGCGATGTGGTTCATCACCCGGCCGATCGCCTTTTCGTTGCCCGGGATCTCCCGCGCCGAGAACACCACCACGTCGTCCGGGCTCGAGCTTGACGTGCCGGTGGTCGTCGATGGCGATCCGCGGCAGCGCCGCCTGCGGCTCGCCCTGCGAGCCGGTGCAGATGCAGACGACGTCCTGCGACGGGTAGTTGCGGACGTCGCTGTCGCGAATCTGCACGCCCGGCCGGGATCCGCAGGTAGCCGAGCCGCTGCGCGATCTCGCGAGTTCTCGATCACGCCGCGGCCGACGAACGCCACCTTGCGGTCGAACTGCGCCGCGAGATCGACGAGGATCTGCATCCGGTAGATGCTCGACGCGAACATCGCGACGACGATCTTGCCCGTCGGCGCTCGTGAAGATCTCCTCGAAGCGCGTCGATGACGTCGAGCTCGGACCCGGTGAAGCCCTTCCGATCGACGTTCGTGCTGTCGGCCAGCAGCACGAGCACGCCCGGCGGCCCCGAGCTCGCGCGAACCGGTGGAAGTCGACGTGCTCGCCGTCGAGCGGCGTCTGGTCGATCTTGAAGTCGCCGGTGTGGAGCACGACGCCGCGCGGCGTGTGGATCGCCAGCGCCACGCAGTCGGGCATGCTGTGCGTGACGCGCAGGAACTCGATCGTGAAGCGCCCGACCGTCGACGCGATCGCGCGGCCGCACCCGCGTCAGCCGCGTCTTCGGACGTCCGTTGCCGTGCTCCTCGAGCTTCGGCTCGACGAAGCGCGAGCGTCAGCGGCGTCCCGTAGACCGGGCCGTCGACGTAGCGGCAGCACGTGCGGCACGGCGCCGATGTGATCCTCGTGCCCGTGCGTCAGCACGAGCGCCTGCGATCCGGTACTGCTGCGAGCTGGCCGCAGGTCCGGGATGATCAGATCGACGCCGAGCAGGTCCGGCTCCGGGAACATGACGCCGGCGTCGACGAGGATGGCCGTGTCGCCGCAGGCGACGACCATCATGTTCATGCCGAACTCGCCGAGCCCGCCGAGCGGGATCAGTTCGAGCGGCGGAACGTCCGTCGACACTCGTTCGTCAGTCACCGGTCGGTCTCGTTCGAGTCGTCAGTCCAGGCTCAGGTCCGACGTCGCTGACACCGACCGAAGACTAGACCAGAGACGGCTCACTCAGTCACAGATTGTCCAGTCAGGCGGTGTCGGCAGTCGAAGGACCTGGCGCGCGGAGAGCCGCCCTGGGCGGGCGGAACCGGACGCGAAGCGGCTGGGAGCCGCCATCCGAGTGTCCACCTGGCGCCCCGCTGGGACGGCGCACCAGGGACTGTGCAAAGACGCGCAAACTATAGCACAGCTCAGGCGTCAGCCGGGCGCAGAAAAACTCCGCAAGCCGCGCCAGTTCTGTGAGTTGCAGCGTCTCGGGTCGGCGGCGTCCGTCGATGCCGGCGGCCGCCAGCGCGGCGCCGGCGATCCGATCCCGGCGACTCGGCGAACGGCGCGCAGCGCGTTCAGCAGCGTCTTCCGCCGCTGCGTGAACATCGTCCGGACCATCGCTTCGAACGACCCGCTCGTCCGCGAGCGGCGACGGCGGGCGGCCGGAAGGTGAGACTGGACGACCGCCGAGTGGACCTTCGGCGCCGGCCGGAACGCGCCCGGGCGGCAGCGTCAGCACGCGGCCGGACGTCGGCATGGAGCTGCACGAAGATGGACAGCACGCCGTAGTCGCTGCTGCCCGGCGCCGGCCTGCGATCCGCTCGGCGACCTCGCGCTGCAGCATCAGCGTCGCGTCGACGATCGCCGCCGACTCGCCGGTGCGCGCCGAGCAGCTTGAAGAGGATCGGCGACGAGACGTTGTAGGGAAGGTTGCCGGCGACGCGCAGCGGGCCGCCCGGCCGCGAGCGAGCGCGAGATCGACGTCGAGGAAGTCGCCTGCGACGAGCGTCGACGTTCGCGCGGCACGCTGCGGCGCGCAGCATCGCGACCATCGTCGCGATCGATCTCGATGGCCGTCAGGTGCGCGACCCGCGGCGCCAGCCGCAGCGTCAGCGCGCCCGGGCCCGGGCCCGATTTCGACGAACCGATCGTCCGGCCGCGGGCGCGATGGCCTCGACGACCTTGTCGGCCCACGCGGCCTCGAGGAAGTGCTGGCCGAAGCGTTTCTTGGCCGCTGCGATTCACATCGTTCACGTCGTCCAGCGACTCGCCACGCCAGAACTTCTCTTCGATCTCCTCGATCTCTTCCTCGCTCATGCCGAAGTAGTGTCCGAACTCGTGGATGACGGTCTCGGCGACGCAGTCGCGGATCTCTTCGTCGTCCTCGCACGCGTCCTCGATCGGCCTCTGGTAGATCGAGATCCGATCCGGCAGCGCGTTGCCGTAGCCCCAGCCGCGCTCCGGCAGCGGCGTGCCCTGGTAGAGGCCGAACAGCGAGTCGCCGCGGCTCGATTTCCATCTCCTCGAGGATGTCCGGGCGACGGCTCGTCCTCGACGATCGACGGCGACGTTCTTCATCTCGTCGCGGAAACGCGCGCGGGATCTCCTGCGAGCGCTTCTTCGACGAGCCGGGTGAAACGCTCCCGCGTCATCGGCGCACCTTCGCGCCGCCGTGCGCCTTTGAGGGCTGCGCCCATCGAGCGGTCTCTGTAGTAAGTCGCAGTCCTGGCGGACGAGCGCACTTCTCGCAGAGCGGTCGCGGCTTGCAGATGCGGCGGCCGTGGAGGATCAGCGTGTCGGACGTCCGCGTCCAGTCCTCCGGCGGCATGGCGGCGCAGAGCTGCTGCTCGACGACTTCGGGATCGTCGAGCGGGCGATGCCGATGCGGTTCGCGACGCGCAGCACGTGGCGATCGACGGGCAGTCCGGGCACGCCGAGCGCGTGGCCGAGGACGACGTTGGCGGTCTTGCGGCCGACGCCGGGCAGCTCGACGAGCGCCTCCATCGTCGCCGGGCACTTCGCCGCCGTGCTCTTCGACCACTTCGGTCGCCATGCCGACGAGCGATCGGGACTTGGCGCGGAAGAAACCCGGTCGACTGGATCTGCGGCTCGAGCTCGGCGGTCGTCGCCCTGGCGAGCGCCGCGGCGTTCGGGTAGCGCTTGAAGAGCGCCGGCGTCACCTGGTTGACCCGCTCGTCGGTGCACTGCGCGGACAGGATCGTCGCGACGAGCAGCTCGTAGGCGTTGGAGAAGTGGAGCTCGGTGTCCGCGTTCGGATGCTGCTTCGCGAGCTTCGCGAGGATGCGGCGCGTGTCGGCGGCGGACTTGGACGGCTTGGGGAGCGTGGGCTTGCGGGAGGCGGTCCGCACGGGCATGTCAGCGATTGCTAGCCCGTGCGCCGGAGTCCGGCTAAGCCGTGCACGTGACCGGCTAGTAACCGAACGACTGGGGTCTGACCCCTGTACGACAGTACGCGGTACGCACTTTCTGCGATCGGTGGGTAATCCGACGACTGGGGTCTGACCCCGGTACCGTACGCGCGGCTACTTCGGTGGACGCGTTGCGCGGAACGGCCGTGAGCAACGCGATCAGCGCCTTGTCGCCGCCGGCGAGCCGCGACGTGCCGACGACCACCGTCTCCCCGACGTCCATCGTGAAGCTCGTGTCGATCATCGCGCGCTGGGCGAACGACTGGACGCGGCCTACCGATCTCGCGCTGCCTGTGCTTCCGCGAGCTTGATGCTGGCGGTCGCGAGCCTCGCCCGAGCCTCCGGGACTTCCTTCTCGTCGTCTGGCGGCTTCCCCGGTGCCCACCTCAAAGTTCTGATCTCGCGACGTTGTCTCAGCCTTTCATACTCCACCTCGAGCCGCTGTCGCTCGATCTGGAGCTCCCGGATCAGCTCTGAACTGCCCCCCTCGCCGTCCGCGCTCGAGGGGTCGCGCAGCGCGAAGCGGACGCCCAGCCGCGACGCGGGCTCCAGGCTCGCCGCGAGCGTGAGCTCGTAGTCGTTGCCGTCGGGCCCGCGCAGCCGGCTCACGACCGGCGCCGGTCCCGCGTCCTCCGCCACAGCAGAGCGTCCACTGCACGTCCAGCAGCCGGTAGCTCTTGTAGGGCAGGAACTCCTTCATGTCGGTCAGCGCCTTGCGCGCGGCAGGCGGCACGTTGTCCTGGGTGGTGCCGCCCTGGAGATCGCCGAGCACGAGCACGACGCTGAAGCCCTGTGGCTTGCGCGTGCCGGCGGCGCTGACGGTCTCTTTCGGGGAGTCGGTGGCTCGCTGCGCCCGAGCGGAGCCGGGCAGCGCGGCCAGCGTGAGCACGGCGATCGCGCCGGCGGACATGACACTGTTCATGGCAGACTTTCTTTCAGTTGAAACTCCGAGTCAAAGACCCAGATGATGCGCGTGCCGCCCGGCGTCGAGAACTGAAGCTGCCGCCGCTCGCCCTCCGGGACGGGCGTCTCGACCGCGACCGGCACGATGCAGCGGTTCCTGGTCGGCCGCACGCCGGCCGGCGAACAAGCCGGCGCCAATCATCACCAGGATGAGCGCCGCCACCGCGAGCGACTGACCCCACCACGCCGGCGCCTCCATCGGCTTTGCCGCCGCCGCCACGACCATCCGCCGCATCTCCTGCACGTCGCCGTCGGAGAGCCCGGCCCCGGCGGCGGGATCGCCTTCCGAGAGCCGCGCCTTGAGCGTCGTCATGATGTTCCTTTCCCCAGCGCCTTCGCCATTTCCCGGCGGCCAATCGACAGGTGCCAGCGCACGGTGACGGGGCTCACGCCGAGCAGCTTCGCCACGGCCGGAATGCCTGCCCCTTCGAGCTCGTACAGAATCAGAATCGCGCGGCGGCGCGGCGGAAGCGCGGCGAGCGCCTGCCACACCATGGAGCGCGCCATGCAGCGCGGGCTCGGGATCGACGTCCGCGGGGGCGGTCACGTGGCCCTCGACGCGGGCCCGGGTCCGCACCGCGGTCTGCCGCCAGCGATCGCGGCAGATATTGACGAGCACGCGGACCAGCCAGGCTTCCTCGTGCGAGGCGCCGAACGGGATGGATCCGGGGGACTTCGCCGCGCGCAGAAACGTCTCCTGCACGAGATCGCGGGCATCGTCGGCGCTCCGCGACAGCCGCCGGGCCAGCCTGAACAGCCGCTGGTGGTGCTCGTCGAAGAGGTCGCCGATCCGCGCGACGCCGTCCTCGTGGGGGCGCTCAGCAGCCGCAGGCATCGCGATGGCTTGCCCGTTCATTACGGTGCTAGACGGTCAGGGTGGGGAAAGTGTTGGCGGATAAAGTTCCAAGTCAAAGTTCTAAAGTTCGAACGTTCTCGGTCCTACCGTGAACTTTTGAACGTTAGAACTTTAGAACTTTATTAGTGCACGGGTCCCTTGTCCACGGCGTGCCGGTCGATTCGGCGAAGACGCGCATGTGTTCCTGCAGCGCCGCGATCAGGTTGGGCACGACCTGCAGCGGCACGACGACCTTGGCGCGCACGGGCGCGCGCACGACGTGCTCGGCTTCGGCGTTCTGGATGTCCCTCTCGGAGAGCGGCAGGACCTCGCAGAACGCCAGCGTGAAGTCGAACGGCGTGTGAGAGATCGCGCAGAAGTTCGCGTAGGTGCGCGGCAGATCGCCCGTGTCGTCGGGGACGATGGTGAAGTTGATTTGTTTTCTGTCGGTCATGACAGTTCTAAAGTTCTAACGTTCGAAAGTTCCCGCGTAGCCCCGCCCAGCCGTCAAGCCCTTCAGGAACTCTAGCACTCTAGAACATTAGAACTTTAGAACTTTAGAACTTTAGACTCAATACCGCCGCATGACCCCGACGACGACGCCCTGAATCTGCACCTGGTCGGGAGAGGCGAGGATCGGCTGCATGGCGGGATTTGCCGGCTGCAGGCGGATGTGGCCGTGCTCGCGATACAGTTTCTTGAGCGTGACGTCGGCGCCGTTCAGGAGCGCGATGACCATCTCGCCGTTGTCGGCGGTGCGGCGATCCTCGACAATGACGAAGTCGCCGTCGCGGATCTGCTCGTCGATCATCGAGTCGCCTTTGACGCGAAGGACGTACGAATCGCGCTTGCCGACCAGATCCTCGGGGACCGCGATGGTCTCGCTGCCGACGACCGCCTCGATGGGGGAGCCGGCGGCAACGTAGCCGAGCATCGGCAAGTTCGACGGCCCGGCCGCCGAGGCGGGCCGGGACGACCTCGACCGAGCGGCTGCGGTTCCACGCGCGCTTGATGAACCCCTTTTCCTGCAGGTTCGTGAGGTGCTTGTGCACCGTGGCCAGCGACGAGAGGCTGAAACGGCGGCCGATCTCCTCCAGGCTGGGCGCGTAGCCGTGCTGCTGGATGAAATCGTTGAGGTAATCGAGAATCTCGCGCTGACGCTTGGTCAAGTGGCAGCATGGCGCAGACTATATGCAAAGGAAAAGCGAAAGTCAACTAAACCCGCGCGCGATTTACCTTTCGCCCCGCGCCGCGGTCTAACTTCATGAGTGGCTGCCGATCGCACGATCCAACCGATCTGGTCCGCGCCCGTCCGGCCGGGCTGGAAGACGAGCGTGGCGCGGGACACGTCTGACGAGGCGCCGCCGCCGGAGCGGCTCGCCGACGCCGGCGACCGCGAGCTGGTCGAGGCGTGTCTCGCGGGGCAGCGCGAAGCGTTCGACGTCATCGTGCAGCGCAACCAGCGTCAGGTCTATCAGGTGTGCTACCGGTTCGTCGGCAACCACGAAGATGCCAGCGACCTGGCGCAGGACGTGTTCGTCCGTGCCTATCGCGGCCTCGCCGGCTTCAAGGGAAACTCGGCGCTCGCGACCTGGCTGTATCGCATCGCCGTCAACGTCTGCCTGAACCGGGCGAGCGTGAAAACGCCGCGCTCGCCGCCGCTGGCGGACGCGAGGCCGACACGCGCGGGTCGAGCGCGCCGACGCGGCGCTGCTGCGCGGCGAACGCGCGGCGGAGGTACGCGCCGCCATCGCGCGGCTGCCGAAGAAGCAGCGGGCGACGCTGATTCTCCGCGTGTATCACGATTTGCCGCACGAGCAGATTGCCGGGATCCTCGGGAGCTCGGTTGGCGCCGTCAAAGCCAACTTCTTCCACGCGCTCGCGAATCTGAAGAAGCTGCTGCAGACCTGACCCATGAGACACCTCACCGACACCGAGTTCGTCGACCTGATCGAAGACGCCGGCCGGCTGCCGGCCGATCGACGCCGGCACGCCGCGGCCTGCGAGGGCTGCCGCGCGCAGGCGGATGCGCTCGGCGCGGTGCTGGCGCAGACCGCGAGCGACGAGATGCCGGAGCCGTCGCCGCTCTTCTGGGATCACTTCCGCGCGCGCGTGAGCGAGGCGGTGCGCGGCGAATCGCCTGCGCCCGCGCCGCCGGCGTGGGTGCAGGGATTCCGCAGCCCCCTTGCGGCGTGGGCCGCGGCGGCCGCCATGGCGGTGCTCATCATGATGACGGTGGTCTGGCGCGCCACGCTGCACGCGCCCTCGACCCCCGGCCGAGGCGCGCCTGAGCTCGTCGACGCGCGTGCCCTGGCCGTCGATCGTGTCCAGGTGGCGATCGGCCGGCGACAACATCGAAGCGGACGAAGCGTGGGCGGTCGTGCGCACGGCGGCGGAGGACCTCGCGTGGGAGGATGCGCACGACGGCCGGCATCAGCCCGTACCCGGGATCGGCCGAGCGGGCTCGCGCTCGAGCTGACCGCCGAGGAACGCGCCGAGCTGGGCCGCCTGCTCAATGCGGAGATGAAACGGAGCGGAGTCGAATCTCATGACGTCGATCAAGGACCATCCATGATTGGACATCTGTTCGTCGCCGCGCTTCTTGCCGTCACGACGCTGTCCGCATCGGGTCCGGCCGCAGGCGCAGCGGCGGGACCCGCTGCGCCCGAGGAACGGCCCAGCCGCCCGGCTGGTCTCTCGCCCGGCGAGGTCGTGGCGATGCTGGACGCGTACGCGGTCGTGCAGGCGCAGGACGCGCTGCCCCTGAACGACACGCAGTACGGCCAGTTCGTCACGCGGCTGCGAAGGCTGCAGGAAGCCCGGCGCCGGAACCAGCAGGCGCGCGAACCAGATCCTCCAGGAGCTGCGGAAGCTCGCCGGTCCGCAGGCGAGTCCGCCGTTCGACGAGAACGGCATCCGCGATCGGCTCAAGGCGCTGCGCGATCACGACGACCGGGGCGCCGCCGAGCTCAGGCGGGCCTACGATGCGCTCGACGAGGTGCTCGACGTCCGCCAGCAGGCGCGGTTCCGGATGTTCGAGGAAATGCTCGAGCGCCGGAAGCTCGATCTGCTGATGCGCGCGCGCCAGGGGGCCGCGCGCCGGGGCAGCGGCACCGACTAGCCGGTGCCGATCGAGTGGCGGCTCCGTCCAAGGCTTGCTACAATCAGGTTATGCGTACGCGCTCCGCCGCACTGCTGCTCATCGGCGCGCTTGCCGTGGCGCCGCTCGCCGGCCAGGCCGGTTTCACGAAGCAGGACGCCGACCGCTTCCAGACCAAGCTCACCCAGATCGTCCAGGCGGGGAACGCCGCTCCGCTCCGCGCGGCCGCGCCGCGCTCGACGCCCGTCACCGACGTCGAGGTGAACTCCTACCTCCGCTTCCACGCCGCCGATCAGGTCCCCGTCGGCATCGTCGATCCGACGCTCAACGCGCTCGGCGACGGCCGGGTGACCGGGCGCGCCATCGTCGATCTCGACGCCGTGCGCAAGCAGAAGCAGCGCGGCTGGCTCGATCCGATGTCGTATCTCACGGGACGGCTGCCGGTCACCGCCGCCGGCCGGCTGACCACCAAGGACGGCGTCGGCCAGTTCCAGCTCGAGTCGGCGGAGATCTCCGGCGTCACGATCCCCAAGACGCTCCTGCAGGAGCTCGTCAGCTACTACTCGCGGACGCCGGAGAATCCCGACGGCATCAACATGGACGAGCCGTTCGAGCTGCCCGTCGCGGATCCGCGAGATCGGTCGCGTCGGCACGGCGGCGATCGTCCAATGCCATGCCGATGCCAGTGATCGCCGACCTCGCTCCAGACGCCGCTCCAGTATCCTGAAGGGCGTCGGGCCCACGCCGCGCGGCCGATCTCCAGCGCGTCGGCCTCGCCACCGTCGAAGATCTCCTGTACCGCTTTCCGATCCGCTACGAGGATCGCGCGACCTTCCAGACCATCGCGTCGCTCAAGCCCGGCGTCGGCCGCGTCGGTCGTCGCCGAGGTGGTGAGCTGCGGCGATCCGGCCGACGCGCCGCCCGCGGTTCAGGATCTTCGAGATGCTCGTGCGCGATGCCACCGGATCGCTGCGCGCCGTCTGGTTCAACCAGCCGTTCCTCAAGGACGTCTTCCACCGCACCAGCGCGTCATTCTCTTCGGCAAGCTCGAGCTGACGTCGCACGGCCTGCAGATGCAGAACCCGCAGTACGAGATCCTGCGGCAGGAAGCGGACGCCGACGACCGCGCGCCGGACGAGCCCGACGACGACACGCTCCACACCGGCCGCATCGTCCCGATCTACGAGAAGACCGGGACGCTGACGCCGAAGATGCAGCGCACGCTCGTGCACCAGGCGCTGCACGCAGCTGCCCGCCGACGCCGCCGATCCGCTGCCGGCCGAGGTCCGGCAGCGCCAGCAGCTGATCGACCGCCGCGACCGCGCTCGACGGACGTCCACTTTCCCGCCGGCGGGACGGCTCGATCGACGAGCTGAACGCGTTCCGCTCGCCGGCGCAGCGGCGGCTGATCTTCGAGGAGTTCTTCCTGTTTCAGCTCGGGCTCGTGCTGCGGCGGCGCGCAGTCCGACGCGGAGCGCAAGCCGCGGCGGTCGTCGTCACCGACGACGATCCGCGAGGCGGCGCGGCGGGTGCTGCCGTTCAAGCTGACCGGCGATCAGAAGAAGGTCATCGGCGAGATCGTCGACCGACATGCAGCGGCCGCAGCCGATGAACCGGCTGCTGCAGGGGGACGTCGGCTCGGGCAAGACGATCGTCGCGCTGATGGCGGCGCTCGTCGCGATGGAGAACGGCTTCCAGGTCGCGTTCATGGCGCCGACCGAGATCCTCGCCGAGCAGCACTTCTTCAACGATCCGCCGGCTGCTCGAGGCGTCGCGGTTCCGGATCGCGCTCCTGACCGGCGCGACGCCGGCGCAAGAAGCGCCGCGAGGTGCAGGCGGAGCTGTCGGGCGGCTCGCTCCACCTGGTCGTCGGCACGCACGCGCTCGTCGCAGGATCCGGTCGGCGTTCCGCGAGCTCGGCCTCGTCATCATCGACGAGCAGCACCGCTTCGGCGTGCTGCAGCGCGCGACGCTCCGCGCGAAGGGGCTGCACCCGGACGTGCTCGTGATGACCGCCACGCCGATTCCGCGCACGCTGGCGCTGACGACCTACGGCGATCTCGACGTGTCGATCATGCGCGAGATGCCGCCGGGCCGGCAGCCGATCAGGACGATCGGCGAAGCCGGAGTCGCGGCGGGACGAGATCTACGCCTTCGTCCGGCAAGCAGATCGACGGCGGCCGGCAGGCCTACGTCGATCTATCCGCTCGTCGAGGAGTCCGAGAAGGTCGACCTGAAGGCGGCGACCGAGATGGCGGACCACCTCGCGCAGGACGTGTTTCCCGGCCTACCGCGTCGCGCTGCTGCACGGCCGCCTGAAGCAGGACGCCAAGGAGCGCGTCATGGGGGCGTTCGCGCGCGGCGAGTTCGACATCCTCGTCTCGACGACGGTCGTCGAGGTCGGCGTCGACGTGCGCCAACGCGACGGTGATGCTGGTCGAGCACGCCGAGCGCTTCGGCCTGTCGCAGCTGCACCAGCTGCGCGGCCGCGTCGGCCGCGGCGCGCACCAGTCGTACTGCGTCCTGCTGTATCAGTACCCGCTCACCGACCAGGGCCGGGCGCGGCTGAAGGCGCTGACCGAGACGACCGACGGCTTCGTGATCGCCGAGCGCGACCTCGAGCTGCGCGGGCCCGGGCGACTTCTTCGGCACGCGCCAGTCGGGCATGCCGACGCTCCGCGTCGGCGATCTGCTGCGCGACCATGCGCTGATGGAAGAGGCGCGCCGCGAAGCCGTCGCCGCGCTCGACGACGTCCGGCAGGCGGCGACGCTCGCCGCGCTCGTGCGCACCAGCTGGGAGCAGCGATTCGGGCTGGTCGGGATCGGATAGCTCGAGCGTCCAGCGGAGCCAGCAGTTCAGCGAGAGCTCGTTGCGGAAGCCGGGATCTGGAACCTGGACGCCGGAAGCTGCGGAAGCTGGAAGCTGGAAGCTGGCAGCATGCGCATCATCGCCGGCACACTGAAAGGCCGCCGCCTCGAGGCCCCGGACTGGGCCGGACTGCGGCCGACGTCCGACCGGCTGCGCGAGACGCTGTTCAACATCCTCGCGCCGCGCATCCGTGGCGCGCGCGTGCTCGACGGCTACGCCGGGACCGGCGCGATCGGGATCGAGGCGCTCAGCCGTGGCGCGGCGCACGTGACGTTCGTCGAGCAGCGATCCGCGCGCGGTGGCGCTGATCGAGGCGAACCTGCGGCACTGCGGCGTGACCGACCGCTATGCTATTATCCGCGCAGGCTTTGCCGGACGGCGAGCGCGGCTCGGCGGACGGGTTTCGACTTGATCATTCTCGATCCGCCGTACGGCGCGGAGGAGCTGCCGCGGCGGCGCTCGCGGCGGCCGCACCGCTGGCCGGCGCGACGACGGTGCTCGTCGTCGAGCACGCGACGCGCGACGCGCCGGCGCCCGAGCAGGCGGGCCTCCTGCTGACGCCGCGAGCTGACGTCCGGCGACAGCGCCCTGTCGTTTTACGCGAGACGCACCGAAGGCGCCACGAACCGCTGATCACCTGATCCATCATGAACGACGTCCTCGCCATCTACCCCGGCTCGTTCGATCCGCTGACCAACGGGCACGTCGACATCATCCAGCGCGGCTCCCGGCTGTTCGATCGCATCATCGTCGGCGATCCTGCTGAACGTCGAGAAGTCGCCGCTCTTCACCGTCCCCGAGCGGGTCGAGATCGCCCGCGAAGTGTTCGCCGGCACCGCCAATGTCGAAGTGGACACCTTCGACGGCCTGCTGGTCGACTACGCTCGACGACAGCGCGCCGAGCGTCATCGTGCGCGGGCTGCGCGCCATCTCCGACTTCGAGTACGAGATGCAGATGGCGTTGATGAACCGGCACCTGAACCCGGACGTCGAAACGGTGTTCATGATGCCGGCCGAGCCGTACACCTACGTCAGCTCGCGGCTGGTCAAGGAAGTCGTCGCGCTCGGCGGCTCCGTCACGGCGCTCGTGCCGGCCAGCGTCGAGAGAGCGCCTGCGCGAGAAGAAGCTCGCGCGCGAAACTCTGAGGGCTTAGCGACAATGTCTCGCCGCACGCACCGGCCGGATCGCCATGTCGCCGACGATGAAGGTGGCGGCCGACGCGCATGCAGCTGAAGGCGCAGGGCGTCGACGTCGTCGATTTCGGCGCGGGGGAGCCGGACTTTCCGACGCCGACGCACATCGGCGCCGCCGCGCAAGCGCGCGATCGACGCCAACTTCACGAAGTACACGACCAACTCCGGCACCGAGGAGCTGAAGCGCGCCATCGTGCGAGCGCTACCGACCGACTACGGCGTCGAGTACACGACGTCGCGAGGTGATCATCTCCGCCGGCGGCAAGCAGGCGCTGTTCAACGCGCGCTGGCGCTGTTCGGGCCGGGCGACGAAGTCATCACGCACATGCCCGGCTGGCCGACGCTGGTCGAGCAGATCAAGCTCGCCGAGGCGACGCCGGTGATCGTGCGCACGCACCCGGAGGACGGATTCGCGCTCCGGGCCGACACCCTCCTCGCGGCGATCACGCCGCGGACGCGCGGCATCATCATCAACTCGCCCGGCAATCCGACCGGCGCGCTGATGGCCGAGACCGAGCTGGCCAGCGCTGGCCGAAGCGGCGCGCCGCGCGGCATCTGGATCGTGCTGGATCTCTGCTACGACAAGCTGATCTACGACCCGGTCGCCGCACAACCTGCCTCGGCGTGCTGGCGCGGCACAATGCGCGACCACTCGGTGCTGTGCGGCTCGGCGTCGAAGGTCTACGCGATGACCGGCTGGCGCTGCGGCTGGGCGGTCGGGCCCGCCGCGCTGATCGCGCGCGTGCAACGCGATCCAGAGCCACTCGACCTCGAACGTCTGCTCGATCACGCAGAAGGCGGTCGAGGCGGCGCTGAGCGGACCGCAGGAGTGCGTCACCGAGATGCTCGACGAGTACCGCCGCCGCCGCGATCAGCTGTGCGAGTGGCTGTCGGCGGAGCCGCGCATCCGGCTGCGTCAAGCCGGCCGGCGCGTTCTACCTGTTCCCCGACGTCTCGCGAGTTCCTGTCGCCCGACGGCTATCCGCACGTCCGCCGAGCTCGCGACAGGCGCTGCTCGACGAGGCGCACGTGGCGCTCACGCCCGGCGAGGCGTTCGACGCGCCGGGCTTCTTCGCGCATCTCGTACGCGACGTCGATGAAGGAGCTGCGAGCGCGGCACCGAGCGCATCCTCGCGTTCGTCGCGGGCGCTGGCGAACAGGAAGCGATCGCGTGGCGCTCCCGCTCCGAGTTTCTCGACGTCGCTCCGACCTCGGTCGTCGGCCCGGCGCACGTCCGCACCGACGACGCGTCACGCGACAGCTACGGCACCGACGCGCTGAAGCGCGGCACGTCCCGCCGACGTCGTCGTGCTGCCCGGAACGCACCGCGGACGTCTCCGCCATCGTGCGCCTCTGCGCGCGCGCATCGCGTGCCGCTCGTGCCGCGCGGCGGCGGCACCGGCTACACCGGCGGCGCGGTGCCGATGCACGGCGGCGTCGTCCTCTCGCTCGAGCGCATGAACCGCATCCTCGAGATCGACGAGGCGAACCTCGTCGCCGTCGTCGAGCCCAACGTCATCACCGGCGACCTGCAGGACGCCGTCGAGAAGGTCGGCCTCTTCTATCCGCCCGACCCCGCGTCGCTGCGCACAGTCGGTCATCGGCGGCAACGTCGCCGAGTGCGCCGGCGGGCCGCGCGCGTTCAAGTACGGCACGACGAAGCAGTACGTGCTCGGCCTCCAGGCCGTGCTGCCGACCGGCGACATCATCGAGACCGGCGGCAAGGTCGTCAAGAACGTCGTCGGCTACGACCTGACGCACCTGCTGGTCGGGTCCGAGGGCACGCTCGCGATCATCACGCGAGATCATCCTGCGGCTGGTGCCGAAGCCGCCGGTGCAGGCGACGCTGCGCGCGACGTTCCGCGACGTCGAGGACGCGGTCGCAGGCGGTCAGCAACATCATCCGCGCGCGCGTCGTGCCGGCGGCGCTGGAGCTCATCGACGGCGATTCGCTCGACGCGGTCGCGCAGTACTCTGAACGTGCGGTCGCTCGCGCCCGAGGGCACCGGCGGCGCTGCTGCTGCTCGAAGTCGACGGCCTCGCGGAGGCGGTCGCCGAAGAGGCGGCGCGCGTGCGAAGAGGCCTGCCGCGACGCCGGCGCGACCGAAGTGCTGCGCGCCCGCGACGAGGCCGAGCGCCAGGAGCTCTGGCGCGTCCGCCGCGAGCTGTCGCTCGTCGCTGAAGATGATCACGCCGCTCAAGTTCAACCACGACGTCGTCGTGCCCAAGGGACGCATCCCGCGAGCTGTTCGCGCTCGTCGGCGGATCAAGGAGCGGTACCGGCTCCGGATCCCGTGCTTCGGGCACGCGGGCGACGGCAACATCCACGTGAACATCATGGTCGACGCCGGCGGACGCCGACGAGATGCGCGCGCGCGCACGACGCCGAAGGGGCGCTGTTCGCCGGCGTCGTCGCGCTCGAGGGCTCGATCAGCGGCGAGCACGGCATCGGCTTCGCGAAGGCGCAGTTCCTCGCCGCTCGAGCTGTCGACCGGAGACGATCGCGCTGATGAAGCGCGTCAAGCCGCGTTCGATCCGGACGGGATCCTCAATCCCGGGAAGATCTTTCCGTGATGTCAATTCCCAACACTCTCGACTCGCAACGTATCTGGTTGAGCGCCTGTCGCCCGTTCCCTCGACAATCAGGGAGATCAGGAGATCAGGAGATCAGGAGCTTCCGTTGGTCGTTGGTCGTGTTGGAGAATGAATCTCGCTGCACCGCCGCTGGACGCTGCCCGATGATCAGGATCCTGAGCACCGCCGCAGGAGAGCGCTAAAAGGACCAGACCCCGGACCGAAGCCGTTTGCGAGTATGGTAGGAGCTCCTGTGCTTGCCGATGTCCGCTACGGGATCCGCGTTCTCCTTCGCACCCCGGGATCGACAACGGTCGCGGTGCTGACCCTCGCGCTCGGCATCGGCGCCAACGCGGCCGTGTTCAGCATCGTCGACGCGACACTGCTGAAGCCGCTCCCGTTCCGCAACCCCGCACAGCTCGTCGAGGTCCTGGAGATCCGCGGCGAAGGCACGCCGGAACAGAGCATCGTCCGGGGCTTGAACCGCGCGCGCGTGGCCGAATGGCGGGCGCAGTCTCAACTCTTCGAGGCTGTCGAGGCGGCGAAGCCGGCCCGTTCGATGAAGGTCGGGGCGACCGACACGACAATCCAGGTCGTCCAGGTCTCGACTGGCCTGTTCTCTCTGCTGGACGTCACGCCGCGGCTGGGCCGCGGCTTCTCGCCCGGCGAATCGAACGGAGACCCCCGTGTGCTGCTGGTCAGCGACGGCTTGTGGAAACGCCTCCTCGGCGGGGATGCGGCGGGTATCGGCCGCCAGATCGTGCTCGACGGCAAGTCGATGACCGTGATCGGCGTGATGCCTCCCGGCGCGCAGGTTTCCATTGGACGGACGGGCCGACGCCTGGATGCCCCTCTCCAGCGTTCGCGATCCCAAGGATCCCACATGGGCGTACGTCGACGTCATCGCGCGTCTACGCGGCGGGCTCGCGCTCGAGAGCGCTCTCCCCGAGGTCCGTCATGCGGCGGCGTCGATCCAGCGCGTCAAGCCTGACCCCGATCGCTGGAGCGCGACGCTCGACCCCCTCGATCCGCGCGAGTGGCTGAGTGGCACCCAGCCCGTGGTCCTCATCGCATTTGGCGCGGTCGCCTTCGTTCTGCTCACGGCGTGCGCCAATGTCGCCAACCTCCTCCTGGCGCGCGCGTCGGGACGGCGCCGGGAGATAGCGATTCGCGCCGCGCTCGGAGCCACTCGCTGGCGCGTCGCGCGGCAGTTTCTCATCGAGAGCGTGCTGCTGGCGATCGCGGGCGGCGTTGCCGCAGTGCTGCTGGCCACATGGATCATCCGTGCGCTCCCCGGCGTGCTGCCGCCGCGGCTGATCGCGTTTTCCGTGTATGACGCGGAGCTGGACTGGCGCGTGCTCGCGTTCTCGCTCGCCGCATCGGTAGTCGTCGGCGCGTTGAGCGGCGTCCTGCCCGCGCTTCGAGGATCCGAGCGTCGCTCACAGCCATCGCTTGCCGCGGGCGCAACATCCGGCACGGCACACGCCGGCACGCCGCCGGGCGCGCAACGTGCTGATCGCGATCCAGGTCGCGCTGGCCGTTGTGCTGCTCACCGGAGCCGGGCTGATGACGACGAGCTTCGTCCGTCTGGTTTCATCAGAACCTGGCTTCGACGCCGACGGACTCGTTGCGGTGTCCGTCGCGCTGCCTGCCGAGAAGATACAAGGACCCGGCAGCGCTGCCGGCGTACTTCTCCGCGTTGATCGAGACCGCCCGTGCCGCGCCGGGCGTCAAAGCCGTGACGCTCGGAACACCGCCGCCCAGGGAATCCGCAGGCCGGTTCGTCGCCGAGAGGGTCGAGCGTTCCGGCGGGGCAGCTCTGCTCACCGCCGGTCCCAACTACTTCGCGGTGCTCGGAATCCCGCTCCTGGCCGGCCGCGCGTTCAACGCGGAGGATCGGCGGGGTTCGATGCCGGTCGCCATCGTGGACGACACGGCGGCCGAACTGCTTCTGGCCTGGTGAGACCGCCCTCGGCAAGCGCGTGCGGTACAGCCCGTACGTCGAGTGGAGCGACCGTCGTGGGCGTCGCGCGCCGCGTCAAGACCAGCGATCTGGGGCGCGCGTCCAACAGATTCCAGATACTACCTGCCCGTTTCGCAGGCGGGGTTCGGCGAACCGACCATCCTGGCACGCACGGTTGACAACGTCGCCGCCGCCTCGACGTTGGCGGCCATTCGCGCGCGCGTTCAGCAGATGGACGACAAGACCGCCATCAGCACCGCGGCCACGGTCGAGACCCTCTACGATCCAGCCGCTCGTGAATCCGCGCTTCTCCGCGCTCATGATGTCGCTCTTCGCCGGACTCGGGCTGCTGACCGCGGCGGTCGGCCTGCTACAGGATGCTGTCGTATGCGGTCGCGCAGCGCACAAGGGAGATCGGCGTGCGGATGGCGCTCGGAGCGAACCGCCGCGCGGTGCGCCGATTGATCGTGAGCGATGCGTTGTGGCCGGTCATGTTGGGTCTGGCGCTCGGCTCGATCTCGGCGCATGGCTCACGCGGTTCATCGCGTCGCAGCTGTACGGAGTCGCGCCAGGCGATCCGATGACGTTTGCGCTGGTGCTCCTGCTGTTCGCCGCTGTCGCGCTGATCGCGGCCTCGTACCGCGCGGCACGCGACCCGGGTGGATCCGGTTGTGGCGTTGCGGGCCGAATGAGCCGGCCCGGCTGACCTCGGACATCCGGCCCCAAGGACTCTGCTAAACTGGCATCATGCTCAAGGTCTCGAGTGTCGCGCTCCTCGCCCTGCTTTCTCTGTCACCGCCCCAGACCCAGAGCGACGAAATCGCCGCCTTGAGGAAAGAGGTCCAGGCGCTGCGGGCGCAGCAGACGGCCATGGAGCGCGACCTGCAGACGATCAAGTCGCTCCTGCAGAACCTGGCGGGGCAACGCCAGGGCCAGCCGTCCGGCCCGCCCGCGGACCCGTTCGCCAACAAGACCATCGCGGTCTCGAACGAACGGTCGAAAGGCAACGCCGGCGCGAAGGTGACCCTCGTCGAGGTGTCGGATTACCACTGTCCGTTCTGCCGGCGGCAGACGCTGCAGACGCTGCCGCAGGTGATGACGGAGTACGTGAATTCGGGGAAGGCCCGATACGTCTTCGTGGATTACCCGATCGCGCAGCTGCACCCGGACGCGTTCAAGTCGCACGAGGCGGCCAACTGCGCGGGGGACCAGGGCAAGTACTGGCAGATGCACGAGAGCCTGTTTGCCAACGCGCCGGTCAAGGACGTGGCGCAGCTCACCGCACAGGCAAAAACCATCGGGCTCGACGTCGGGAAGTTCAGCGCCTGCATGAGCAGCGGCCGTCACGCGGTCGCGATTCGCGACAGCATCGAGCGGATGCAGGAGTCTCGGGATCAACGGCACGCCGCTGACGCTCATCGGCATCACCCCCGCGCCGGGCGCGCCGATGAAGATCGTCGGCTCGGTGTACGGCGCAAGGCCGTACCCGGACTTCAAAGCCGCCATCGACGCGGCGCTCGCACAGGCGCGCTGAGCCTCTTCACGTCTTCCATGTCTCCACGTCTCTCGTCTTGAGTCTCTCGTCTTGGGTCCGTAAAGACTCACGGTGACACCGAAGACCAAAGACCTGAGACTAAAGACACCCGAGACCTGAGACCTGAGACCTGAGACCGACCATCAACGTCGTCCAATCTCTCCGTGTCCTCCCTCGCCGAAGTCCTCGAGGCCCGGACGGCTGAGGCAGCGCCTGAGCTCGTCGAGGCCATTTCGCGGGATCGGCTCCGCTGTTACGCATGCGGCCACGAGTGCCCGATTCCCGACGGGGCGGTGGGCGTGTGCCGGGTCAGGTTCAACCGCGGGGGACGGCTGTACGTGCCGTGGGGCTACGTCGGGGGGATTCAGTGCGACCCGATCGAGAAGAAGCCGTTCTTCCATGCCCGGCCCGGCGCGCTGGCGTTCAGCTTCGGGATGCTTGGCTGCGATCTCCACTGCTCGTACTGCCAGAACTGGGTGACGTCTCAGGCGCTCCGCGATCCGCAGGCGATTGCGCCGCCGCTCGACGCAACGCCGGAAGCCCTGGTCGGCGAAGCCACGCGCCTCGGCGCGCAGGTCGTCGTCAGCACCTACAACGAGCCGCTCATCACCAGCGAGTGGGCCGTGGCGATCTTCCAGGAAGCCCGGGCCGCCGGCCTCTTGACGGCGTACGTCTCGAACGGAAACGGCACCGCGCGCGTCCTCGACTACATCCGGCCCTGGGTGGATCTCTACAAGGTCGATCTCAAGAGCTTCGACGACCGGCACTACCGGCAGCTTGGAGGGCGGATCGAGCCGATTCTGTCTACGATTCGGGCGCTGCACCAGATGGGCGTCTGGCTCGAAATCGTCACGCTCCTCATCCCGGGCTTCAACGACAGCGAGGATGAAATCGAGCGGCTGACGGCATTCGTGGCGGCCGTCTCGCCCGACATCCCGTGGCACGTCACGGCGTTTCACAAGGACTACCGGATGAACGACCCGGAGAACACGACCCCGGAGATGCTCGTGCGCGCGGCGGAGACGGGCCGGCGCAACGGCCTGCGCTACGTGTATGCCGGCAACCTGCCGGGACGCGTCGGCGACCTCGAGCACACGCGATGTCACCACTGCCGCGCGATGCTCGTCGAGCGGTACGGCTATTTCATCCAGCGCTACCGCCTGACACCGGACGGCTCGTGCCCGGACTGCGGGACGCGGATTCCGGGACGCTGGGGCGCCGCGTTCGACGGGCAGATCACGTCGACGCCGTTTCTGCCCGGGACGCGCAGGCTGCGGATGATTTGAAACCCGGCCGAACAGGTCCGGCTAAAGCCGGACGCCACCGATGAGGGGCTCAACGGACCTGAGACCCAGATCGGCTAAAGCCGAGAAGCCGGAACGACCTGAGACCAAAGACACCCAAGACCCGAGACCAGAGACCGGAGACCGGTGAGAACTGTACAATCGCAGTGATGTCCAAAACCGTCGCCGTCATCGGCGCGTCGAGCGATCGCAACAAGTTCGGCAACAAAGCGCTGCGGGCGTTCGAACGGCAGGGCTATGCCGTCATCCCGATCAACCCCAACGAAGCCGAGGTCGAGGGCCACAAGACCTACGCCACGGTCCTCGACGTCCCCGGCGCCATCGACATGGCGACGGTGTACGTGCCGCCGGATGTGGGTGTAACAATCATGGAACAGCTCGCGCAGAAGGGCGTGCCGGAGGTGTGGCTCAATCCCGGCGCCGACGGGGACGAGGTCGTCGCCCGCGCCCGTGCGCTCGGGCTCAAGACGATTCAGGCGTGCAGCATCATCGCGATCGGGGAGAGCCCGGGGCGATACTGAGCCCAGCCGTCACGCCCTGGTGGCCGTCCGGCCGGCCGTCCCGAGAGTCTTGACACTCGGCGCCCGGCTGCTTATACTTCCGCAAAATAACACTTCCAAGAAGTCCGCTCAGCGCGGAGCCCCCTGACATCCACGCCGCTCCGCTAGCAATAAAGTCGACACCGTAAGACAACCAATTCCTCACAAACCAATTCGACACTGTCAGTAGTCTCATGCCAACGACCAACAAACGCACATCCGGGCGTCAGCCCGCCGAAGAAGTCGCCGCCCCCGAACAACAGAACGGTGAACAGCCGCAGGACCCGTCCCCACAGCCACAGCCGCCTCGAGCCGCTGCGGGAGGAGGAGGCGGGGCCCCTTCGACTCGCGACGGCGAGAGCGCTCGCTCAGGACAGGCCCAAATCCAGCAAGCGCCGGAGGACGGGCGGCGCGGCCGGGGCCTCAACATCAACGATCTGAAGGACAAGAGCATCCAGCAGCTCACCCAGATCGCCAAGGACCTGACCGTTGCCGGCGCGACCGGGATGCGCAAGCAGGAGCTGATCTTCCAGATCCTCAAGGCGCAGACCGAACAGAGCGGGTTCATCTTCTCGGAAGGCGTCCTCGAAGTGCTGCCGGACGGCTTCGGGTTCCTGCGTGCCCCGGACTACAACTACCTCCCGGGACCGGACGACATCTACGTCTCGCCCTCGCAAATCCGGAAGTTCGACCTCCAGACGGGCGACACGGTGTCGGGGCAGATCAGGCCGCCGAAGGAAGGGGAGCGCTACTTCGCGCTCATCAAGGTCGAGGCGGTCAATTTCGAGTCGCCCGAGCAGGCGCGCGACAAGCTCTTTTTCGAGAACCTGACGCCGCTCTATCCGCAGGAGCGGTTCCTCCTCGAGACGCAGCCCGACCAGTTGTCCGGCCGCGTCATGGATCTGATGGCGCCGATCGGCAAGGGCCAGCGCGGCCTGATCGTCGCGCCGCCGCGCACCGGCAAGACGATGCTGCTCCAGAGCATCGCCCAGTCGGTCGCGAAGAACCATCCCGAGGTGTTCCTGATCGTCCTGCTCATCGACGAGCGCCCCGAGGAAGTGACCGACATGCAGCGCTCGGTGAACGGCGAGGTGATTTCCTCGACCTTCGACGAGCCGGCGCAGCGCCACGTGCAGGTCGCCGAGATGGTCATCGAGAAGGCCAAGCGGCTCGTCGAGCACAAGAAGGACGTGCTGATCCTCCTCGATTCGATCACGCGCCTCGCGCGCGCCTATAACTCCGTCATCCCGCCCTCCGGCAAGGTCCTCTCCGGCGGCCTCGACTCCAACGCGCTGCAGAAGCCGAAGCGGTTCTTCGGCGCGGCGCGCAATATCGAGGAGGGCGGCTCGTTGACGATTATCGCCACGGCGCTCATCGACACCGGGTCGCGCATGGACGACGTGATCTTCGAGGAGTTCAAGGGCACCGGCAACATGGAAATCCATCTGGACCGGAAGCTCACCGACAAGCGCGTGTTCCCGTCAATCGACATGCAGAAGAGCGGCACGCGGAAGGAAGAACTGCTCCTGCCGCGCGAGGATCTCAACCGCGTCTGGGTGCTCCGCAAAGTCCTCAACCCGCTGTCGGCCGTCGAAGCCATGGAGCTGCTGCTCGACAAGATGGGGAAGACCAAGTCGAACCAGGACTTCCTGTCGTCGATGCAGAAGATGGGATAGTCCGATCACGTCGTCGTCGCGGACACCGGCCGCAAGGCGGTGGACGCGTACGCCCGGCAGGAGTTCGACGTCATCCTGATGGACGTGCAGATGCCGGAGATGAACATCTCGGCCGCGGCGTTCTTCGACGTGCTCGAACGCACAGTGGTCCGGTGGCCGCGAGAACCGGAGCTCAAAACCGTTCGTAGCCTCCGGCTTTAGCCGGACCCTGCGGTTTTGAAACCGGCTCGCTCAAAACCGTTCGTAGCCTCCGGCTTTAGCCGGACCCTGCGGTTTTGAAGCCGCTTCCAGGCTGGCGGCTACTTCTTGATTTTCAGCGCCAGCTCCGCTTTCTGACCCTCCTCGAGCGCGACCTTCGTGGCCTTCTCGCGGAGGTCCTCGAGAAACTCGGGATCGTTCACCTGCCACTGCTGCACGTACTCGAGCGCGGCGGCGAGATAGTCGCCCGGGCGGACGGATTCGAGCTTGAAATGCCCCGACTGATCCGGCCGCGCGATGCGGGCAGTCCCCGCGGCCTCCAGCCATTTTGACGCGTCGGCGGGAAACAGGAGCACGGTGCCTTCGGCCGGGTTCCCCTTCTCGTCCGTGATCTGCCCGCTGAGTACCGGGAAGCGATTGCTCAGCACGATGCGGGCCCCGTCCACCTCCCGCCCGCCGGTGATCTCGAGGGGCGTGTCCGCGTAGTCCTTGTCGCCGATCTCGATGCTCTTGATGGCCCAGCCCGGTGGCAACGGCGAGACCCGCACCATCGACGGCCCGCTCACACCTTTCAGCGTGAAGTCCCCCGTGGATCCGACGACGCCGTTGGTGTCGCCGACGGGCACTCCCTGGGAGCGCCGCCCGGGAAGAGTGGTCTGTCCCGCGACTCGCAGCGGCGCCGCGCGACACCGGCAGCGGACTGCCGTCGTCGGTCACCAGCCGGCCGGTCAAGGTGCCGCCCGGATCGGCCGACAGGACAATGCCCTCCATGTCGGCGCCCTGCACGAAGAGCGTCATCGCCGCCGTCTCCGTCGGCTTGTCGCGGTTGCTGGCGCTCCGTGCGGTCAATTGGAATTCGCCGGGCGGCACCTCGCGCAGCTTCCAGCTGCCATCGGCCGCGATCGTTGTCCCGCCCATGCCCATGAACGACCCGCCGCCGGGCCCGACGATTTCCTGAGACAGGTTGATGTTGCCGCCCGAGAGCGGCGTGCCGTCCGTGGCCAGCGCCGTGCCGGAGATATTCGCTGCCCGCATCGGCTGAAGGCTCATGTCGATTCCGCCGACCTCCTGTCCGATGCCGACCTTCACGCGAGTCGCGTCGGCGGCGCTCGCCGTTCCGGGAAAGTACGACGGGGCGTAGGCGAACACCTGCTTCTCCTTGCCGTCCGTCGTCCATGTCTCGCGGATCGTGGCCATCACGACGTAGTCTCCGGGTGAAAGCCCCACGAGCCTGTATTGCCCGGCGTCGTCGCTGCGGCCTCCCATGCTGATCGGCACGAGGCTCCGGCGGCCCTGAAAGAACTGCGTCTGCATCGCATAGACCGCGACGCCGGCAAACGCATCGCCGGTTTCGTCCGAGAGACGCCCGCTGATGACGCCGGAGCGGGGAAGGGCGAAGTCCAGCTTCTCGACCGCCTGCCCGTCCGAGACCTGGAGCGGCTTGGGCGGCTCGCCGGGGCGCCGCTGACCGTACTGAAGGGACAGGTAACCGCTCCGGGAAACCGAAAGCGTGTAGCGCCCCTCGGGGAGATCGGCGAACTCGTATGCGCCCTGCAGGTTCGTGCTGGTCGTGCGCGGCTCGGTCAGCTCCGGGGCGGTCAGCCTGACCTGGACGCGCCTCAGAGGCCGGCCGCTGTCGCCGCTCGTGACGCGGCCCTTGATGGTCGCCGTGCCCTTCTTCTCGGTGGCGGGATCCCGTGGCTGCATGCGCTGCGGGGGTGAAGTCATCCCGGCAGGCGGCGCCTGTTGAGCGGCGGCGACGAGTGACAGGGCCGCGATCAGCTCGACGAACATGTGACCTCCGTGATGTAAGAACCCCGTAGGCGGCCGAACGTGTCAGAGTCAGGAGTTAGCGGAGGGGACGGAGACAACGGAGGGTTTTCACCACAGAGTCAACGGAGTTAACGGAGGAAGAAACAAACAATTTTTCTTTTCTCCGTTTACTCCGTTAACTCTGTGGTGATAACACTCTGTTGTCTCCGAACATCTCCGTTGACTCCCTCTCGGGCACCCGCGTCAGCGTCAGTTGCACCGTCGCAGCCTGCCCCTGCTCCAGCACGAGCTTCGACGCGAGGGGCCGCAGGCGCTGGAGGAACTGCGGATCGAGCCACTGTCCCTCTTCGACCCACTCGACGGCGGCCGCGAGATACTCGCCAGGCGGAAGCCCTGTCAGTCGAACATGTCCCGTTTGATCCGGCCTCTCTGCGGCGATGAACCGCGATTCGGGCGTCCAGCGCGCATCGTCGGCCGCAAAGACGATGGCAGTGTAGTCCGACACCGCACCGCCCGATGAATCCGCCACGCTGCCGGACAACACGGTCGGCTTGTCGTCGAAGACAATCTCCAGGCCGCCGACGGCATCGCCGTGCCCGATCGTGAGGGGCACGTCCGTGATATCGCGCTCTCCCTGCAACACGGCTTTGAGCCACCAGCCGGCCGGCATGCCGTTCGCCCGCACGAGCCTGGCGCCGCGAACGCCGGGCCACGCGAACGCACCGTCGGGGCCGACGCGCGGAGCGCCGCCGCCAGCGCATCGTGACGTCCCGGTTCCAAGCGCGCACAACTGAATCAGACCCGCCTTGGGGCCCGGCGGACCGGCCGGCGTCACGACGCGTCCGCGGAGCGTGCCGCCGCTGCCCATCACGATCGTGAGTCCGGACACGTCGGCCTCGCGAACGTCCAGTTGGACGTCCCCGGACTTCTCTTGGTTGTTAGCGGAGAGTGAATAGGTTCCCGGGCGGACGGCGGCAATTCGGAAGGCGCCGGATGCGTCCGTCTCGGTCCCCCCGAGCACCCCGCCCAGGCCCGCAACGTCCGGTCCGTCCGTCATGGTAATGCGCTGCGCCGCCATCGGACGGCCGGTCTCGTCCACGGCGACGCCGGTAACCACGGCCGTTCGGGAGGCGGAAACCGCCAGGTTCACTCCGGTCACCTGTTGGCCGAGGCCCACCTTGATGGCCTCCGCGGACGCCAGCGTCGAGACGCCTGGGTACAACATCGTCCCGTATCCGAATGTCTCGTCGGATAGGGCGTCCACTCGTCCGTCGCGCTGGCGCGTGACGATGTAGGTCCTCGGCCGGCGCGAGCCCCGACAGCCGGAACTCCCCGATGTCGTTCGTGACGGTCGTCGCCGCGATCACCGGCGTCCGGCGTCCGTTGCGATAAGCCTGACGCGCGGCCATCACCCACATCTGGCTGACGCGCTCGCCCGCGTCGTCGACGATGACGCCGGTGATGCTCGCGGAGGCTGGAAGCAGGATGTCCACGCGCGTCAGCCGTTCGGCCGCTCCGAGCTCGATTCGCCGCCCCGGCTCGAACGGCCGCCGCTGCCCGTACTCCAGCACGAGATAGCCCGGCTTCGACGCGGACACCGTGTAGCGTCCCGCGGGAAGGTCCGGGAACGCGTAGCGTCCCTGAAGGTCTGCCCGCACCGTGAGCCGTCGCGGAAGAGCCGGCGAGCTGAGGCGCACGATCGCGCGGCGAAGAGGCGTCGTGCCGTCGGCGCCCAACACGCGGCCGCTGATCGCCGCGCCGCGGGTGGCGGCAGGGCGCGCCGCATCGCGCGCGGGTTGCTGGCCGTGCGTCCGAGCCTCGGACTGAAGCCCGGCATGCGGTCCTGCAACCAGCAGGGCGAGCAGCACGCCAATCATCGCTGGACCACCTTGAGGGTCACCGTCGCCGACTGGCCGAGCTGCAGCGTCAGGCTGGTCGCGTCCGGCCGCAGGCGCTGGAGAAACTCGCGATCCAGCCACTGAAAATTCTCCACCTTGTCCACCGCCGCGATCCGGTAGCGCCCGGCCGGCAGCCCTTCGATGCGGAACTGCCCCGCGTCGTCGGGCCGGGCGGTCTTGATGAAGCGCGACCACGGCGTCCACCTGGCGCTGTCTTCGGCAAAGGCAACGACGGTGTAGTCCATCGCGGCCGCGCCGCCGGCGCCGAGCGCCGATCCCACAATCCTCGTCGTGTCGGTCGTCAGGAGGATCTCGAGATCGGTGACGACCTCCGCGCCCGTGAAGACGATTGGCGTGTCGGTGATGTCCGTCTCGCCGCGCATGACGGCTTTGAGGTACCACCCGGCGGGAAGCGTGTGCGGGCGGATGATGCGGTTTCCGAGCAGGAAGTCCCAGTCGAACGTCCAGTCGTCCTTCACGGGCCCGCCGAAGCCGGTACCGAACACGAGCGTCTCGCTGGTCGGGATCGCGCCGAAGTCGAGATCGGTTGGCGAGACCGGCGGGGCATGCTCGGGCGGCACGACCCGGCCGGTGATGCCGCCCACCAGCCGTCAACGGAACCGTCCAGCCGGTCACGTCATCGCCCGTCATCACGAGCGGAAGGATGGCGCCTTCGTTCGGCTGCTTGTTCAGCCGCGCGTGCAGCTCGTAACGCCCGGTGATGACGCGCGGCAGGAAGAAACTTCCATCGGTTGCCGAGCGCGTGGCGCTGCCAACACCCGAGCCGGGACCGCTGTCCACCGACTGCAGGACGAGCATGACGTTCGCGGCGGCGAGCCCGTCGGCCGTGATCACCCGTCCCGAGATGTTCGCCGCCCGCGCCGGCAGCATCGTGATGTCGATGCGTATCGCGTCCTGGCCGTCACGGATCGGCACGCGGCGCGCGCCGGCGAGGTCCGCATTTGCCGGATAGGCAGTTTTCAGGAAGCCGAGGTCCGCGTCCGGCTCCGAGCCGAACGCTTCCGCACGCTCCGACGCGACGACGTAGTAGTCGCCGGGCTGCAGCTGCGAAATGCGGTACTCGCCGGCGTCGTTGGTGGTCGCGGATCCCGCCGTCACGAGCTCGCGCCCTCTGACGGAGTAGCCGACCTGCATCGCCGCCACGGACGCGTGCTCGAGAGGATCGCCGAGCTCGTCGGTGATCCGGCCGGCGATCGCGGCCGCGCGCGGCAACGCCAGGTCGATGCGCTCGAGGACGCGGCCGGGTCCGAGATCCAGCACGATGCCGCTCGGCGCCGGCAGCTTCTGCCCGTGCTGGAGCGTGATGTACCGGGCCTTCGAAGCGGTCAGGGTAAACCGCCCGGACGGAACGGCGCGGAACTCGTAGGTCCCGTCGTCGGCCGTTCGCGTGATGCGCTCGGACGATCGCGCGCCTCGCTCGGACGGCGCGAGGGCGACGCGAGCCATCCGGATTGGACGCCCGGTGGCCGCGTCGGTCACGCGTCCTCGCAGTGTGGCCGGAGCTGGAGGCTTCTCTAGTGGTTGCTGCGGAGCGGCCTCGACGAAGGCGCAGGCTGACAGGAGCAGCGGCAGCAGGAATCGCATACGCGTTCCCGTAGTGTCCGGCTTTAGCCGGACGCAAAGCAACCGCTTCCGGTGGCGTCCGGCTTCAGCCGGACCCGCAGGTCCGCCGTAAAGGCGGACACCACCGCGATTGTCTTCTCACGCCTAGTCTCCTGACTCTCCTGATCTCTACTCCGCTCTCAGCGCGACGATCGGGTTGACGGTCGTCGCCCGGCGCGCAGGGATGTAACAACCCGCGAGCGCCACCACCATCAGCACCGCGGCCATCGTGGCAAACGTCGCGGGATCGCCGGGGCTGACGTGATAGAGCAGCGACGAGATCGCCCGGCTCAACACCGTGGCGGCGAACAGGCCGACGCCCGTGCTGATGGCGATCATCCGCAGCCCTTCGAGGAGCACCAGGTTCCGGATCTTGCCGGGAGCCTGTCCGAGGGCCATGCGGATGCCGATCTCCCTCGTGCGCTGACCGACGGCGTACGAGAAGACGCCGTAGATCCCGACGCACGACAGCAGCAGCGCCGCCGCGCCGAAGAGCGACATCAGGATCAGGTTCAGCCGCGACTGCCCGAGCGCCGTCGGCCACCAACGCGGACATCGGCCGCACCCGATCGTGCGGGAGATCCGGATCCAGCCGCTCCATCACCTCGCGGACCTGCGGCGCCAGCGATCCCGGGTCCACCGACGCACGGACGACGGCCGAGACCCGCACGGAGCCGCTGACCGGCGTGTAGATCTGCGGACGGACGGGACGGGAGAGGTCGTGCGCGCGGATGTGCTCCACGACGCCGATCACTTCGGCAAACGGGTTGTCCGCGCCGTTCGGCTGCACCTGGAGCCGCTTGCCGATCGGCGTCTCGCCCGGCCAGGCGCGCGCCGCGAGCGTCTCGTCGATGATGATCCGGCCCTGACCGGGCAGATCGTGCTCGTCGAAGAACCGCCCGGCCAGCAGCCGCGTGCCCATCGCGCGGAAATACGCGGGCGACACGCCGCGCCCGTCCGACGTCTCGCTCTCCCAGTTGCGCGCCGTGTCCTCGTTGTACGCGTACGGCGACAGCGACCCGCTGCCGGTCAGCGGCAGCTGCGACGTGAACCCGACCTCGGTGACGCCGGGCAGCGCGCGCAGCTGCTCTTCCATCTGGCGCAGGAACGCGGCGCGGACGTCCGGCCTCGGATACTTCGTCAGCGGCATCGCGAGGCGGAACGTGAGCACGCCGGCCGGATCGAACCCGGGCCGCACCTGCTGGAGCGCCGCGAAGCTGCGGATCATCAGGCCCGCGCCGATGAGCAGCACGAGCGCGAGCGCCATCTCGGCGATCATCAGCACGCTGCGCAGGCGCACCTGGTCCACCGACGGCGACCCGGTGGCGCGCAGCGTCCGGTTGAGATCGAGGCTCGCGGCGCGCAGGGCGGGGACGAGGCCGAAGCACGACCGCCGTGAGCGCGCTGGCGCCGACGGCGAAGAGCAGCACGGTGCCGTCGATGCGCACGGCGTCGAGGCGCGGCAGGTTCGCCGGGTTCAGCCACGTCAGCGCCCGCGTGCCGGCCCACGCGAGCACGAGCCCGGCCAGGCCGCCGCCGGCCGCCAGCACGAGGCTCTCGGTCGAGAGCTGCCGCAGGAGCCGCGCGCGGCCGGCGCCGAGCGCGCCGCGCACCGCCATCTCGCGCTCGCGCGCGGTCGCGCGCGCGAGGAGCAGGTGCGCGACGTTCGCGCACGCGATCAGCAGCACGAAGCCGACCGCCACGAACAGCGCCACGAGCGCCCGCCGCGCGTGCTTGACGACGTCGTCCTGGAGCGGCACGACGCGGATCTGCATGCCCGCCGCTTCGTGCACCGCGTGCTCGGCGCGCAGCTGCCGCGCGATCTCCGACATGATCCGCCTGCGCCTGCTCGAACGTGACGCCCGGCTTCAGCCGGCCGAACACCGTGAAGAAGGTGAAGTTGCGCGGCGGCTGGTTGGCGTAGTTGAACTGCAGCGGCTTCCAGATCTGCGAGTCGGTGATCAGGAACGCTTCCGACGGCAGCCACAGCCGGAACCCTTCGGGCATCACGCCGACGACGGTCTGATCGAGACCGTCGAGCCGGATGCCGCTGCCGACGATGCCGGGATCGCCGCCGTAGCGCCGCTTCCACAAGCCGTGGCTGAGGATGACGACCTGCGGTCCGCCCGGCGTCTCTTCCTCGGCGGTGAAGTGGCGGCCGTAGATCGGATCCACGCCGAGGAGCGGCAGGAAGTTCGCCGTGACGGGCGACACGTCGACGCGCTCGGGTTCGCCGCCGGGCCCCGTCAGCGCGCCCGTGGCGCCGACGACCTGCCCGCCGGAGCCGGCGGCCAGCATCTCGAACGACCGGTTGCGCTGCTGGTAGTCGCGAAAGTCGCCGGGCGACATCGCCGGCAGCGACTGCGCGCCGACGCCGAAGTCGACCCAGAGGTTCGCGAGCCGATCCGGCTCGCGATAGGGCAGCGGCCGCAGCAGCACGCCGTTGACGACGGTGAAGATCGTCGTCGTGGCGCCGATGCCGAGGCCCAGCGTGAGGATGGCGAGGGCGGCGAAGCCCGGGCTCCGGCGGAGCGTTCGCCACGCGTATCGGAGGTCCTGGCCCACGGTGGTCATGCCCACGCTTATATCAAAGCGGGTGCGGCGGCGGGGATTTGTGTGACGAAGCGTGGGACGGCAGAGTGCAAGAGTCAACAGGAGATCAGGAGATCAGGAGAATCTATTGATGTAAAAACCAAAGAAACTCCTGACCTCCTGGCCTCCTGTTTTGGAGACAAGCGACCGTCTACTTCTCGTCCAGCTTCCGTCCCGCGTCCAGGTTGTCGTGGTTCAGGATCGCGTTCAGGACCATGGCGTAGCTGCCGTGCGTTTCGCCGCGCCAGATCGGGTTGTTCGAGAACACGACGACGTGCCCCTTGTCGATCGGCACGTCGACGACCATCGGCCGCTGCGCGATCTCCGCGCCGCCGTCGAGCAGCCCCGACACCAGGAGGTCGCGCGCGTCGCCGTAGCGGAAGACCACGCGCGGACGCTGCGCCGGCGGGATGACGTTCGAGCCGTTGCGGAGCTGCTCGTCGCGGAGCGGCGTCGCCTGCCACGGCTCGACCTTCGGATCCTCCGGGAGCGGATCGGCCGGCGGCCGGCCCTGCGGCACGTCGATGTCGTCGACCGTGCCGCGGCCCGTCGGCACGGCGGCGGGTCTCGTCGCGCCGGTGGTGGCCCGCGCGCGGCCGCCGACGGTGTTGCTGACGCCGAAGATCGGGCCGTCGGACGAGTAGATCGAGAGGCTCTCCGCCGGGTCGTAGCCGTACGCGATCGGGCTCGCGCCGTCGACGACCTTCGAGCGCAGCACGGCGCCGGTGATCTTGAGCCGCGTCGGCCGCGTGATCGAGACCCCCGCGGTCAGCCCGTATGTCACGGCGAAGTCCGCCGTGTCGTCCACGGTGAGCAGCACGCCGCCCGTCGCGGACGAACTTCTGCAGGTTCGACATGCCTTCCCAGCCCATGCCGGGCCGGATGTCGTCGGTCTCGTCGATCTTGCCGATGTTGGGCGTGAGCTCGGTCGTCTTCCACGGGATCGGGTTGCCGTACATCGGCGTGCCGGTGATCAGCGTCTGGCCCGGTGGCGCGCCCGACCGGCGGAAACAGGATGACGTCGTACTTCGATCGCAGGCTCTCGTCCTTCGTGAGATCCTGCGTGCTGATGTAGGTGAACGGGATCGACGAGCTGATCGAGCGCCAGGCGCCACCAGCCCTCGTCCTGCGTGTTGATCCAGGTGTGCATCAGCGCGACGCGCGCCGCGCGGGCGGGGTGGGTCTTCACCGACGGCGGCGACGTCGAGCGCCACGGCCTTCAGCCCGAGCTCGGCGGCGGCTTTCTGGAGATCGTCGCGCGGAACGCCGCGTGATCATGAACGATCCGCGGTTGAACTTCCGGCCGCCGGCCTCGAACGGCTCTTCGGCGACGTCGATCGGTCGCGTCCTTGAACCGGTAGCGCAGCGTGGCGAGCGACGGATCGGCGTTGTGGTTGATCGCGAACAGGCGATCCTTCGCGCCGTGACGCCGCCAGGAGCGGTCACGTCGCCCTTGACCAGCTCCATCGTCGCGTCGAGCACCCTGACGTCGGTGACGCGCACGACCTTCACGTTGAACAGCTCGCCGAACGTCCACCCGGTGTCGTCGTACGGGTTGCGCTGCGGATCGTCGGGCGCCCAGTACTGGTAGTCGAGCAGCGTGTCGGCAATGCGGCTGTACGGCTGGTCCATGCGCAGGACGTAGCTGCCGGCGGGGAACGTGCGCGTCTCGGCTCGGGCACCCGCTCCGCCGCGCCCTCCTGGCGCGCCGCCGGAGGCTGCTGACCGTCGTCGGTCGGCCCGCCGGGCGACGGCGCGTCCGTGGTCGTCGTCTGGCGCGGCGGGCGCTTCTTCCCGGAGACCATGACGGTGAACGGCGCGGTCGCGCGCGAGATCTCGCAGCCCTGGAGCTGCAGGATGCGCAGCAGGTCGGCCTGCGGCCCGGGCCGCGGATCGTCGGCCGGAAACACGTAGGCGGCCGGCCCCTCGGTCTTCGGCTTCAGGATCGACCGCTTGCTCTTCAGGTAGAAGTTCTTCAGGAACAGGTTCTTGTTGTCGGCGAAATGGTTCAGCGAGACGAGCAGGCCGGTCTCCTGGTAGTTGTTGTTGTTGCGCTGCGACCACTTCGCCTTGGGGAGCGGCGGGTTCTGCTTGTACCAGGTCCGGGCGGTGTCGTTCGGGCCCAGCGTGCGCTCGAGCGTGTCGGCGCCGCCGTTGCCGAACGTTTCGTACAGCCGGCTGATGCCGTTGTGCGTCGCGGCGATGAACATCAGGTAGCCGGGCGTCCAGGTGTCGAACGTGCCGTGCGTGAACACGCCCGGCATGCCGAACTTGGTCATCTCCGACACGTTGTTCCAGCCGATCATCTGCCACTCGTCGGTGAGGATCGGATCGAGCCACGCGTTGTACGGCCCGTCGCCGACGGTGTTGTCGTAGAGGTACGCGACCGACTCGTGCAGGTCGTGCAGCACCTGCGCCTTCCAGCCGAGGTAGGTGTTCAGCACGTTGCGGGTCAGGTTCAGCGTCAGCGCCATCGCGTCGCGGTTGTTGTCGTGCGCCACGTACTTGCCCCAGTAGAGCGTGGGCGGCCAGTTCTTGCCCGGGTTCGCCAGGTGCCAGCGATAGATGTCCACCTGCCGATCGCGGCCGTCCACCTCGACGATCGGCGTGATCAGCGTGACGATCCGGTTGCGGATCTTCTGGATGTACGGGCTCTCGTCGACGGCCAGCCGGTAGACGAGCTCCATCAGCGCGGTGGGGGAGCCGGTCTCCGGGGAGTGGATGGTCCCGGTGATGTAGTAGACCGGCACGGACTGATCGACCAGCGTGTCCGCCTCCGCGTCGTTCATGCCGATCGTGCGGGGATCGGCCAGCTTGGCGAGCCGCGCGCGGTTCTCGTCGAGCTTCGCGAGGTTCGCCTCGGAGGAGACCGCCACGGCGATCATCTCGCGTCCCTCTTCGGTCCGGCCGATCGAGAACACCTTCACGCGCGGGCTGGCCTTCTCGACCATCCGCATGTACTGGTAGACCTCGTGCGAGTAGGGCAGCTTCCCCGGGGCGCCCGCGATGTCGCCGATGACCACCTGCGGCGTCGGCACGGTCTTCGACGCCGGCAGGTAATCGACCAGCGGCGAGTTGAAGTACGGCGCCGTCGTGTACTCCTTGATCTTCTTCGTGTAGGCCTCGTCGACCGCCTGCTTCTGGTCGCGGACGTAGGGATTCGACGGCGACTGCGCGTACCCGGGAGCCGTGGCGGCCGCAACCAGCACGCCGGCGATCAATGTCCGCATCATTCGGATGTCCTCGAGCGGTTGGGGAAAGAGCCTGGATTGTACCCGAAGTGGGCCGGGTGGGCCGCTGGTGCAGGGCTGAAGCCCTGCGCTGCGCACCTTCAGCGACAGGCGTTACACAGGTGAGGGCGGGGGAATCTCCGGCGGGATCGCGTCGGGACTCTTCGCCGGCAGCGGCCCCATGATCGCTTTCAGCTCGTCGGATTCGATGACTTCCTTTTCGAGCAGGCGTTCCGAGAGGGCGTCGAGCGTCGGACGCCGGTCGACGAGAACCTGACGCGCCGCGGACTGGGCTTCGCCGATGATGCGCTTGACCTCGACGTCGATCTTGAGCGCCGTGTCCTCCGAGTAGTTGCCGCGCTCCTGCATGAACGGCGTGTCGAGGAACGCCTGGCGCTTGTGGCCGTTGTAGTTCACCGCGCCGAGCGCGTCGCTCATGCCGAACTCCGTCACCATCGCGCGCGCGATGTCGGTGGCGCGCTGCAGATCGTTCTGCGCACCGGTGGAGAGGTGGCCGAACGCGATCTCCTCGGCCGTGCGGCCGGCCAGCAGCACGGCGAGCTGGCTGAGCAGATCGTCGCGGGTCAGGAGGTACCGCTCCTCGAGCGGGAGCTGCATCGTGTAGCCGAGCGCGCCGAAGCCGCGCTGCACGATCGAGATCTTGTGGACGGGATCGAGCCCGGGCAGCACGCTCGCGACGATCGCGTGCCCCGACTCGTGGTAGGCGACGATGCGGCGCTCCTTGTCGCTCATCACGCGCTTCTTCTCGAGCCCGGCGATGAGGCGGTCGATCGCCTCCTCGAAGTCCTTCATCTCGACCGCCGTCTTGTCCTTCCGCGCGGCCAGCAGCGCCGCCTCGTTGACGAGGTTCGCGAGATCCGCGCCGGCGAAGCCGGCCGTCCGCGCCGCGATGACCTTCAGGTCGACGCCGTCGGCCAGCTTCACGTTCGTGGCGTGGATGCGCAGGATTTCCTCGCGTCCCCGCACGTCGGGCTTGTCGACCAGGACCTGCCGATCGAAGCGTCCCGGCCGGAGCAGCGCCGGATCGAGCACCTCCGGCCGGTTGGTCGCCCCCATGATGATGACGCCCTTGCGCGCGTCGAACCCGTCCATCTCCGCCAGGAGCTGGTTGAGCGTCTGCTCGCGCTCCTCGTGGCTGCCCATCGGCGTCTGGATGCGGATCTTCCCGAGCGCGTCGAGCTCGTCGATGAAGACGATGCAGGGGGCTTTGACCTCGGCCTGGGCGAACAGATCGCGGACGCGCGCGGCGCCCACGCCGACGAACATCTCGACGAACTCGGAGCCGCTGAGGCTGAAGAAGGGAACCTTGGCTTCGCCGGCCACCGCCCGCGCCAGCAGGGTCTTGCCGGTCCCCGGCGGTCCGACGAGCAGCACGCCCTTCGGGATGCGCCCGCCGATGCTCGTGTACTTCTTCGGGTTCTTGAGGAACTCGACGATCTCGCGCAGCTCGTTTTCCGCTTCGTCGACGCCCGCCACGTCGCCGAACCGCACCTTCACGTCGTCGTCGGCGTAGATCTTCGCCTTGCTGCGCGCGAACGACATCACGCCCCCTTCGGCCCCTCCCATCCGGCGGAAGAAGAAGCTCCAGAGCGCGACGAGGAAGATGAGCGGGATGACCCAGCCGAGGACTTCGCCGATCCACCGGCTGGCGACCTCGCCGGTGTACTTCACGCCGTGCTGCTCGAGGTCCTCGACGCAGCTTGGGATCCTCGATCCGGACGGCGGTGAAGGTGCGCTTCCCCTGCGTGACGGCCTTGAACGTCCCGCGCACGCGGTCTTCGCCGACGGTGACCTCCTGGACCCGCCCCTCGCGGACCGCCAGCTTGAACTCGCTGTAGGAGAGCGTCTGGCCCGACTGCGAGGTCAGGTAGAACGCCTGGCCGAGCGCGAGCAGGAGCAACAGCCCGAGGACGTACCACAGCGCCACGCCGGGTCCGGTCCGCGGCGTCAGCTTGCGGCGGCTTGAGCGGTGGTTTTCCCGGTGTCTCATCCGCCATGTATCGATCTTAACTCCTATCCCGTCGGCTCCTGTTCCAGTGGCATCCGGCTTCAGCCGGATTTGGACTTCATATCGGTGGCATCCGGCTTCAGCCGGATTTTGGATTTCATACCGGCACCGCCTGGTCGACGCGCGTGAACTCCAGCTCGCCGCGCGGCGCGTCGATGCGGATCACGGAGCCTTCGCCGAACTCGCCCTGCAGCACGCGCATCGCGAGCGTGTCGAGGACGCGCCGTTGCAGGATCCGCTTCAACGGCCGCGCGCCGTAGGCCGGGTCGTACGCCTCGGCAATCAGGAGGTCTTTCGCGCGATCCGTGAGCTCGACGCGGATCTTGCGGTCTTCGAGCCGCTTCATCAGGCCGCGCAGCTGGATGTCGATGATGGCGCGCATCTGCTCGCGGGTGAGCGCGTGGAAGACGATGATCTCGTCGAGCCGGTTCAGGAACTCCGGACGGAAGTGCGCGCGCAGCGCGTCCATCACCTCGCGCTTGAGTCCCTCGTCGAGGCCGGCCTGAAGGTCGGCACTACCGCTCCGGCCGGCCTCGCATGCGCCGCCTCGGCGATGAAATGGCTCCCGACGTTCGACGTCATGATGACGACGGCGTTCTTGAAATCGACCGTCCGTCCCTTTCCGTCGGTCAGCCGGCCGTCGTCGAGCAGCTGGAGCAGGACGTTCAGCACTTCGGGATGCGCCTTCTCGATCTCGTCGAAGAGCACCACCGCGTACGGCCTGCGGCGCACGGCCTCGGTCAGCTGGCCGGCCTCCTCGTAGCCGACGTAGCCGGGAGGCGCGCCGATCATCCGCGAGACCGTGTGCTTCTCCTGGTACTCCGACATGTCGATCCGGATGAGCGCGTGCTCGTCGTCGAACAGGAACTCCGCGAGCGCGCGGGCCAGCTCCGTCTTGCCGACGCCGGTCGGGCCGAGGAAGATGAAGCTGCCGAGCGGCCGGTTGGGATCCTGCAGCCCGGCGCGGGCACGCCGCATGGCGTTGGCGACGGCGGTGATCGCTTCATCCTGCCCGACGACGCGCTCGTGGAGGCGCTCTTCCATCCGCAGCAGCTTCTGGATTTCCCCCTCCATCAGGCGGCTGACCGGGATGTGCGTCCAGCGGCTGACGACTTCGGCGATGTCCTCTTCGTCGACTTCCTCTTTCAGCATGCGCTGGTTCTTCTGCAGCTCGCCGAGCCGCGCCTCCTGCTCGCGGAGCCGGCGCTCGAGCTCCGGCAGCTTGCCGTACTGCAGCTCCGAGGCTTTCGCGTAGTCGCCGGCCTGCTGGGCGCGCTGCATCTCGAGGCGTACCTGCTCGAGCTCTTCCTTCACCTTGCGCGAGGCCTGGATCGCTTCCTTTTCCTGCTGCCAGTGCGCCGTCAGCCGGGATTTTTCCTCCTTGAGATTCGCCAGCTCCTTTTCGAGCTTCTGCAGCCGTTCGACGGAGGCCTTGTCCTTTTCCTTCCGCAGCGCCTCGCGCTCGATCTCGAGCTGCATGATGCGCCGCTCGACCTCGTCGAGCTCCGCGGGCATCGAGTCGATCTCCATGCGCAGCCGCGCCGCGGCCTCGTCGACGAGGTCGATCGCCTTGTCGGGCAGGAACCGATCGGTGATGTAGCGGTTCGACAGGACCGCCGCCGCGACCAGCGCCGAGTCCTTGATCCGCACGCCGTGGTGGATCTCGTAGCGCTCGCGCAGGCCGCGCAGGATGCTGATCGTGTCCTCGACCGACGGCTCGCCGATCATCACCGGCTGGAACCGCCGTTCGAGCGCGGCGTCCTTCTCGATGTACTTGCGGTACTCGTCGAGCGTGGTCGCGCCGACCGTGTGCAGCTCGCCGCGCGCCAGCATCGGCTTGAGCATGTTCGACGCGTCCATCGACCCTTCGGCCGCGCCGGCGCCGACGACCGTGTGGAGCTCGTCGATGAACAGAATGACCTGCCCCTCCGAGTCGGCGACTTCCTTGAGGACCGCCTTCAGGCGCTCCTCGAACTCGCCGCGGTACTTCGCCCCGGCGACGAGCGCGCCCATGTCGAGCGCGACGATCTTCTTGTTCTTGAGCCCCTCCGGCACGTCCTGGCGGATGATCCGCTGCGCCAGCCCCTCGACGACGGCGGTCTTGCCGACGCCCGGCTCGCCGATGAGCACCGGGTTGTTCTTCGTGCGGCGCGACAGCACCTGGATGACCCGGCGAATCTCCTCGTCGCGGCCGATGACCGGATCGAGCTTGCCCTTGCGCGCGAGCTCCGTGAGGTCGCGCCCGTAGCGCTCGAGCGACTGGTACGTGCTCTCGGGATTCTGGCTCGTGACGCGCTGCGATCCGCGCACCGCCGCCATCGCCTGGAGGATGGCGTCTTTCGTGATCCCGCGCTGCTGGAGCAGCTTCGCCGACGGCGATCGCCCGCCCTCCGACGCAATCGCGACGAACAGGTGCTCGGTGCTGACGTACTCGTCCTTGAGGCGCTCGGCTTCCTGCTCGGCGGCGTTGGTCACCTGACGGAGGCGCGCCGACAGCCCGGGCTGCGAGCCGCCCTGCGCGCGCGGCAGCTTGTCGAGCTCGGCGCGCACCGCCGCCGCGAGCGCCGCGGGATCCGCGTTCATCTTGCGGACGATCTCCGGGACGATGCCTTCCTTCTGCTCGACGAGCGTGAGCAGCAGGTGCTCCGGCTTGATCTCGGGATGCCCTTCGCGATCGGCGAGCTGCTGCGCGCCGAGGATCGCTTCCTGTGCTTTCTCGGTGTATTTGTTGATGTTCATGATCAGCTTCCCAGCTTCCAGCTGAAGCCCTGCGCTCCACGTCTGCCGTAGCTGCAGCCCTTCAGCGGCTGACGCTACTTCTCCAGTTTCGCCAGCGCCTCGTAGTGCTCGCGCTGTTCCTTCGTCAACGAGCGCGGGAGCTGGATCTCCACCGTGGCATACAGATCGCCGCGGTCGTCCGGCTTGCCGACGGCCGGCATGCCGTGGCCTTTCAGCCGGAACACCTGTCCGCTCTGGGTCGTCTTCGGGAATCTTGAGCCGGACCGAGCCGGTGATCGTCGGCACCTGCGCTTCGCCGCCGAGCACGGCGGTCGTGACCGGCACGGCGACCTTCGTGTGCAGGTCGGTGCCCTTGCGCTCGAAGACCGCGTGCGGCTTGATGCGCACGCGCAGGTACAGGTCGCCGGCCGAGCCGCCGTTCGCGCCGGATTCCCCTTCGCCGGCGGCGCGCACGCGCGATCCGTCCCTCACGCCGACCGGGATGCGCACGTCGACGCTGCGCGCGTGCCCGCCCTGCTTGATCGAGATGCGGCGCGTCGCGCCGTGGTACGCCTCCTCGAGCGTGAGCTCGACTTCGTGCTCGATGTCGCGCCCCTTCTGGGTGCGCGGCGCCGCCCGTCCCTGCCGCGCCCGCGTGCCCTCGCGCGGCCCGCCGCCGCCGCCGCCGAAGAACGTCTTGAAGAAGTCCGAGAACGGATCTTCGTTCCCGAACAGCTCGTGCATCTCTTCTTCGCTCATCGTGCGGTAGCCGCCGGGACCGCCCGTGTTGATGTTCCACGCGCCGCCGGCCCCGCCCGCGCCGCCGAACGGCGAGCCGCCGGGGAAGCCCTGGCCGCCCTGCTGCTGCGCCTGCTCGTACATCCTCCAGTTCGCGCCCAGCTCGTCGTACTTGCGCCGCTTCTCCGGATCGCCGAGCACCTCGTACGCCTCGTTGATCTCCTTGAACCTCGCCTCGGCGGACTTGTCGCCCGGGTTGACGTCCGGATGGTGCTTGCGGGCGAGCTTCCGGTACGCCTGCTTCAGCTCCTTGTCGGAAGCAGATTTCGTGACGCCGAGCGTCTGGTAGTAGTCCTTGAATTCCATTCAATGCCGAGGCTGTCCGTCCGTATTTTCGCTATTCCACGGTTTCTGCGCGACCCAAAGACCCGAGACCAGAGACCCGAACCCGAGCACCAGAGACCCGAGACCAGAGACCCGAGACCGTCAGAGTCCCGCCATCTGCGCCGATCCGCTTGATCTCCTGCGCCAGGCGCCGCCGGGCATCGGGACGCGCCGGCACCTGGTTGATCAGCGGCCGGATGCGCTGCACGGCCTCCGCAATCGAGAGCAGCCGCTGGACGCCGGCGAGGTTGACGCCCGCCTCGTCGACGAGGTGCTTGATGAGCCGCAGCCGCTCCAGCTCGTCCCGCGAATAGACCCGCATGCTGCCGACCGTGCGCGTCGGGCGCACGAGCCCCAGCCGCTCGTACTTGCGCAGCGTCTGCGGGTGCATGTCCAGCAGGCGCGCCGCCATGCTGATAAAGTAAAGGTCGGGCTCGATCGGCATATGTGTCCCAGGCTCGACTTCTGCCTTCAATGCCAGACCATCGGCCAGGACCTGCGTCGATCCAAATATAGGAGCTTGATACGATACGGTCAAAGTCCCGGCGCCCAGCATGGACATTCAACTCAGCGATCTCGATCACCATCGGGCTGCTCGTCGTGCTCGAGGGACTGCTCAGCGCGGACAACGCCCTGGTGCTCGCGATCCTGGTGCTCGGCCTGCCGCAGCCGCGAGCAGCAGCAGGCGCTCCGCTACGGCATCGTCGGGGCGTTCTTCTTCCGGATCGTCGCGACCCTGCTCGCGGTGCACCTGATCGCGGTCGCCTGGGTGAAGCTCATCGGCGCCGGCTATCTGCTCTATCTCGTCGTGCAAGCACTTCTTCGCGCAGCGGGAGCGGCGGAAGAGCGCCGCGGCCATCAAGCCGGCGCGGCCGTGGCTGGGACTGTCGGCGTTCTGGGCCACGGTCGTCAAGGTCGAGCTCACCGACATCGTCTTCGCGGTCGACTCGATCCTCGTCGCCGTCGCGATGTCGAACGAAGAAGTGGGTGATCATCACCGGCGGGATTCTGGGCATCATCGCGATGCGGATGGTGATCGGCACAGCTGCTCGCGATCGTGCGGCGCTATCCGACGCTCGTCGACGGCGCGTTCGTCATCATCGCGTGGGTCGGGCATCAAGCTGCTGATCGAGTACCTGCACGCCGTGGACTACGTCCACTTCGAGGTGCAGCAAGTGGGTGTCGTTCGGCCTGATCGTCGTGATCTTCCTCGTCGTCGTACCTGCTACGCGCGCACGCAGGGGCCGCGCCCGACGAGGACGATCCGACGCGACGAGGCGACGGAGCTGTTCTCGAGAACAAGTCGACCGGGCGTGCGCTTCGCGCAGGCTCGCGTCGCGCCGATCACCGCAGCGTGAGCTCGAGCGTCTTCGATTCCCCTTCGTCGAGGCTGAACTTCGTCGCCTTGGCCTTCAGACGCTCGAGCACCTCCGGATCGCCCCACTCGCCCTGCGCGATGTACTCGACCGCGATCGCGTAGTAGCCGCCCGGCCGGCAGGCTCTTGAGCTGGAACCGCCCTTCCAGATTCGGACGCGCGCCCGCGACGTGGCGGCTGATCGGCACGGCCCAGCGCTGCGGCTCGTCGGAGAAGACGACCACCGTGTAGTCCTTCACCGGTTGTCCGTTGCGTCCCCTTGACGGTGCCCGACACGTCGGTGACCTTCGACGTCGACGACCACCTCGAGCCCGGTGACCGCCTCTCCCGGCTTGAACTCGACGCCCGTGTCGGTCACGTCGGCGCCGTTGACGTGCACCGACTTCAGCATCCATCCGGGCGGCAGCCCCACCGCGCGGATCAGGCGCGTGCCCGTCAGACCCTTCAGCTCGAACGTGCCGTCCGCCTTCACCGTGCCCGAGCCGCCGCCCATGCCGAGCATGCCCGGGGAGTCGCTGTCGATGCCGGAGGACGTGATGCGGATGCCGGCGAGGTTGGTCGGCTTCGTGCCGCCGTCGAACGACAGGCGGCCGCTGACGCGTCGCCCCCTTGGACGTCAGGATCACGACGCCCGACGAGATCCTCGCCGCCGACGGTGACCGGCAGCGATCCGACTTCCGCATCGCCGCCTTCGGGACCGCCAACGCGCATGCTGAACGTCATCGTGTCGCCGCCGCCCGTCGTCATGATCTGCATCGCGCGCGTCTGCAGCGTGTAGTCGCCGGGCGCGACGTTGCTGAGCGTGAAGTTGCCGTTCTTGTCGGTCCGCGCGGCGCCGCCGAGCGATCATCAGGCCGGCCTCGCCGCCTCGCGGGACGGCGTTGATCATCGATCCCTTCGACCGGCTTGCCGTCCGAGCCGATCACCATCCCCGTGATCTTCGCGAGCCGCACCGGCAGCAGCGCGAAATCGGTGCTCTGCGCTTCCTGGCCGACCGCGACCGTCAGCCGCTGCGCGTCCGCGCCGTTGGCGGTGCCGGGAAAGTACGTCGGGGCATATCCGGAGTTGGGGTTCGATCCCGATCGCGTCCTCCAGCCATCGACTGCGCCGCCGCCGCCGGACATGGCCGCCACCATCGCCATGTCCATCATCATGGCGTCGCCCGCGCGCAGCGTGGCGCTGACGTAGTAGTCGCCCGGAGGCAGGCCGTAGATGCGGTACTGACCGAGATCGTTGGTCTGCGCCGATACGACCGGTCGGCTGCAGCTTCCGTCGTCCTGCCGTCCAGGCCGAGCGCATCGCGCTCACCATCGCGTCGGCGACCGGCTCGCCGAACTCGTCGAGCACCCGTCCCGAGATCACGCTGCCGCGCGGCATCGCGATGTCCGCCTTGTCGAGGACCTGCGCCTCGACGAGCTCGATCGACTTGCCTGATTCGTACGGCCGCGTCTGCCCGTACTGCACGGTGACGAACCCGGACTTGATGGCGGACAGCGTGAATCGTCCGCCGGGCAGATCCCGAAACTCGTACCGGCCTTCCGCGTCGGTCATCGCCGTCTTCGAGCCGATGTCCGGACCGCTGATGCGCACCTGCGCGCGGCGCACCGGCGCGCCGGTGTCGGCCGACATCACGCGCCCGCGGATGCCGGCCGGTGCCGGTCTTCAACTGGCGGGGCCCCATGCCCGGGAACTGCAGCGGCATCTCCATCGTGGTCCGGTTGATGATCACTTCCTGCGCGATCGCATCGGACACGAGGAAGAGCGACAGCACACACGAGGAGTCCGATTCGGAGATTGCGCATAAAGCCTCGATCGTGGAGCTACACGGAGGTGAACTCGGACGTCGAACAGAGAATTTTCACACGGAGGAACGGAGAAACGGAGGTTTCTTTTGTTAAGGATGTAAAAACCGTAGTGACGGACACTGGAATAGTCAACCACGGAGTTAACGGAGTGAACTGGAGAAAAAACAGTCGTAGTCGTTTCACCGTCAGCTATCGTCCGTTCATGCGTCATTCGCAACTCGGGTGAACTACCAACTGCCGGTCTGACCGCGTCGCACGCCCCGCGCGACGGCAAACGCCACGGCGCTCGCGAGCATGCCCGCCAGGGCGGGGGAGAGGACGCCGTAGCCGCGGCCGCCGGTCGCCAGGTAGACGAGGCCGAGGACCGGTATGCCGGTGAGGACCGACGCCAGTCCGTCTCGAGTGGCCGGCGCCTCGGACAGTACAGCCCGCCGATCACCGGCACGAAGAGCGTGACCGTGAGGATCGCGTAGAACACGCCGACGGCCGCGCGCACGCTGCCGTAGATCATCGCGACGCCCACGCCGCACAGGCTTCCGGCGACGGCCGCGACGCGCGCGACGCGCAGCACGTCCGCGTCGCTGGCCGACGGCCGCACGAAGCCGCGATACAGATCGCGCGACGCGGAGGTCGCCAGCATGAACAGCACCGCGTCGGCGGAGCTGACCTCCGCCGAAAACACCGCCGCCAGCGCCAGCGTGCCGACCGCCGGAGGCATCGCGTCCAGCGAGGATCGTCGGCAGCGCCAGGTCCGGTTTGTCGAGACCCGGGTAGAGCGCACGAGCGGCCAACGCCGATCAGCGGCGGCGCGCACGCGAACACCAGCAGCGCCGCGCCGTTCCACGCAATCCCGCGCCGCACCGCGGACTCGTCGCGCGCGCCGTACGCCTTCTGCAGCAGCCCGGGAGACACGATGAATGCCGGAGCGAGCAGGAACAGCAGCCGCCATCCCGAGGCCGGACCGGTGCTGGCGAACACATCGAACGCGGATCCCTGCGCCGCCGTGAGCGCGTCCCAGCCGCCGGCCGCGCCGATCGCCAGCGGCGCGGCGATCCCGAAGCCCGCGAGGATGACGATGAGCTGCACGAGGTTCACCCACGCGCTGCTCAGAAGTCCGCCCGCGATGAAATACGAGACCGTCACGAGCGCGCCCAGCGACGCATCCCGTGCAGCAGGGAGAAGCCGGCGACGACGTTGAGGACCGCGGCGATGCCGAGGAGCTGGGCGGCCAGGATGGTGAGCGTGCCGAGCCAGATGAGCGACGCGACCAGGCCGCGCATCGCCGCGGCCGTAGCGGCGCTCCAGGAAATCGCCGACCGTGAGATCGCCGTGGGCCGTCGCCTCGCGCCACATGCGCGGGCCGACCCAGAACGCCAGCACGAGCGAGCCGATCCCGGCCGATCCGTTCCACCACCAGGCGCTCAACCCTTCGGCGTATCCGAGCGACGTGGCGCCGACGGTGGAGCTCGCGCCGATGTTGGCCGCGAGAAACGTCGCAAACAGGAGCCCGGGCCCGAGGCTGCGCCCGGCGACGAAGAACTCGCCGGCGCGCGCCCGCCGGCCGATCCACAGCCCGAGCGACGATGAAGAGGATCGAATAGGCGATGAGGATCGCGAACGAGAGCGTCAATCGCTTCAGGTCCGGGCTATTTCAGGTCCCGCGGCGGCGGGGTAGCCCGGGATGCCGCGCGCGGCACGCACGCGCGCGGACGATCGCGTCCGCGGTGGCATCGGCGGCGAGCGCGCCGAGCAGATTCACGTCGGCGGCGCCGGCGTGCCGATCCCGTCGCGAGCGCGAAGATCGTGTCGCCGTCCGACGTCAGGTGCGCCGGGTAGATCGCGCGCGCATATCCGTCGTGCGCCATCTGCGCGATCTTGGTCGCCTGGGCCTTGGTCAGCGTCGCGTTGGTGGCCACGACGCCGAGCGTCGTGTTTTCCATGGGCCGGCTGCTCGCCCGCCGGCCCTTTCCGCAGCCACGCGCGCAGGTCCGCGATGCTCCCGCCGTCGTCGGTCCGCGCGCCGGCAATGAAGCGCCCGGTTGCCGGATCGATCACGTTGCCGACCGCGTTGACCGCGACGAGCGCGGCGACGACCAGGCCGCCGGGAAGTTGAATCGCCGAGCTCCCGAGTCCGCCTTTCATCGCGCGCGTCGATCCCAGCAGCTTGCCGACCGTCGCGCCCGCGCCGGCGCCGACGTTGCCTTCCGCGACCGGTCCGGCGGCGGCCGCCCGCGCCGCGGCGTATCCGCAATCGGCGCCGGGACGAATGCGTCGCGTCGCCGACCGCGAGATCGAACAGGATCGCCGCGGGCACGATCGGCACGACCCCGCCGGACGTTCGAAATCCGATGTGCTTTTCGTCGAGATACTTCATCACGCCGTCGGCCGCCGCCAGTCCGAACGCGCTCCCGCCGGAGAGCACGATCGCGTGCACCTCGCTGACCGTGTTGACGGGGTTCAGCAGCTCGGTGTCGCGCGTCCCCGGCGCGCCGCCGCGCACGTCAACCCCGCCGACCGCCCCGGCTTCCGCGATGACGACCGTGCACCCCGTCGGCCGCGCGTCGAGCGTGTGATGCCCGACCTTCAGCCCGGCGACGGCGGTCAGGCCGCGCTCGGCTGGTCGATGCCGGACTGCACGCCCTGCGCGACGATGCTCGGACGCGCTCCCAGCACGAGGCTGGCCGCGAGCACGCCACCGGCCGCCGACCGTCAACGTCGGCGCTTCGCATGTCACCTCTCTCGAACGCTCGAACTTTCGAACTGAGACTTTAGAACTTTAGAACTTTAGAACTTTAGAACTTTAGAACTTTAGAACTTTCGAGACGTTCTCGCGCTGACGATTGGCAGCGGCCGCGCGTCGCCGTATCGTTCGATCGTCTCGAGGACCGCCTCGGCCATCGCGTCCACGAACCGCGGATGATCGTTGACGGCGCTCGCCCGCGTCATCGGCAGTCCGAGATCGCGGCACACGCCCGGCGGCCTCGGTGTCGAGGTCGTAGAGCACCTCGATGTGATCGCAGATGAAGCCGATGGGGCAGAGCACGGCGGCCGGCAGTCCGGCCGCCGGCCTCCTGCCGGAGGTAATCGCAGACGTCGGGACCGAGCCAGGGATCCTCGGGCCGGCCGCTGCGGCTCTGAAACACGAGCACCCAGTCTTTCGCCCCGACGCGATCCGCAACGGCCTGCGCCGTCTCCTCCAGCTGGCGCTGATACGGAAACCGCGACGCCATCGAGACGGGGATGCTGTGGGCGGTGAAGATCAGCCGCGCCCGATCGCGCACGTCCTCCGGCAGGCGCGTCAGCGCGTCGCGCACGTGATCGGCATTCGCATCGATGAACCCGGGATGCAAGTGCCAGTCTCCGACGTACACGATCTCGACATCCTCGAGCACTGCGGCGGCGAAGGTTCGCCCGCGCTTCCTCGACGTTCTCCCGATACTGCGTGCAGCTCGAATAGCTCCGGTGCGCCGCGGCGATGACGCCGACCGCGCGCCGCACGCCGTGACGCGCCATCGTCGCCAGCGTGTCCTCGAGGAACGGATGCCAGTTGCGCATCCCGACGTAGACGGGCAGCTCGTGCCCGCGATCGCGCAGCCCTTCGAGGAGCAGCAGCGACTGCCGCGTCGTCAGCTCGGTGAGCGGCGAGATCCCGTCGAAGAGCTCGTAGTGGTGCGCCACTTCTTCGACGCGTTCGGGGGCCACGCGGCGGCCGCGCAGCACGTTGGCCAGAAACGGCCGCACGTCGTCCCGCCCCTGCGGTCCGCCGAAGGCAATGACGAGAACGGCATCGAACGCGCGCGCCATCGCCTGCGATTATAGCGGTATAGTGTTCGCCTTCATGGCCCCGCGGTCGCGTCGCCATCACGCCGGCAGCGTGGCTCATCGGCATCCGGTCGCTCTGGCACCCCGGCAGCCAGGTCCACCCGCAACTCCGCACAGCCGTCCGCGGTGCTCTCGCTTCGACGTGCTGCTTGGCGCGACGATCGCAGCGATGGCGGTCGTGGATCCGGGCTACGTCGGGCGCGACTATTCGTGGCTCCGGCACGCGGAATGGGACGGCTGGACGCCGGCCGATCTGATCTTCCCGATCTTCCTGTTCACCATCGGGCGCGAGCATTCCGTTGTGGCGTCGCCGCTCGAGCTGGACGTCAATCCTCGGCATCGGTCTGCTCATCATCGCCGCCGGGCTGCTGCTCTCGGGTTATCCGTCGTTCGATGTGTCGACCTGGCGGATTCCCGGGGTGCTTCAGCGAACGGGGATTTGCTTTCTCGTGGCAGCCGGCAGCCTGCCGCGCAACCTCCGGCGACGGCGTCGTCGCCGCGGCGCCATTCTGATGTCGGCCGCGGTGTTCCTCACGATCGTCGTACTGGCTGGTGATGCACCACGTCCCGGTACCCGGCGGCGTGGCCGGCGATCTCTCGCCCGAAGGCAACCTCGGCGCCTACATCGATCGCGCGCTGATGGGCGTCACCTGGGGAGATCGGGCTGGGATCCGGAAGGGTCTCCTCAGCACCGTGCCGGCGATCGCGACGACGCTCTTCGGCGTGGTGTGCGGGCTGTGCCTCGGGTCCGCGGAGCGTCCCGCGCCGCAAGGTCTGGCAGATCGCGGCCGCGGGCGCGGGAGGGGTCGTCGGCGGATTGCTGTGGGGCGTGGTCTTCCCGATCAACAAGAGCTTGTGGAGCAGCTCGTTCGCCGTGTTCAGCGCCGGCGTCGCGTCGTTGCTGGTCGCGCTGTGCTACTGGGCGATCGACGTGAGGCGCGGCGACGCTGGACGAAGCGCATGAGCTCGGCGCGCGTCCCTGGTTCGGTCTCTCGCGTCCCGTCTGGCTGCTCGGGTGGGTGAGCTTCTTCACCGACATGGCGAGCGAGATGGTCTATCCGCTGCTGCCGCTCTTCCTCACGCAGGTGATCGGCGCGGGCGCGATGTCGCTTGGCGTGATCGAAGGGGCCGCGGAGGCGGCCAGCAGCGGGCTCAAGATCCTGTCCGGGTGGCTGGCCGACCGCTGGCGCTCGCCGAAGACGCTCGTCCTCGCGGGCTACGGCCTCGCGTCGGTGGTGCGGCCGCTGATCGGGTTCGCGACCGCGTGGCCGCAGGTGCTGGCGATCAGGTTCACCGATCGGCTCGGCAAGGGGATCCGCGGCGCGCCGCGCGACGCCATGCTCGCCGGCTTTGCGTCCGCCGATACGCGCGGACGCGTGTTCGGTTTTCATCGGGCGATGGATCACGCCGGGGCGGTCACGGGCCCGCTGCTCGCGTCTGCGTTCTTGTACTTCTACCCGGGCGACTACCGGACGCTGTTCGCGCTCACGATCGTCCCCGGGGCGATCGTCATCTTCTTCGTCCTCCGCGTCCCGGAGCGCGCGAACCTGCGAACCGAACCCTGCGGAACCGAACCCGTGGAACCGAACCTGCGGAACCGAACCCTGCGGAACCCCGCGGAACAGAACCCTGTGGAACCCCGCGGAACCCTGTGGAACCTGGCGGAACCCTTCTGGAGAGCCCATCGCCGTCATCTTCCTCTTCTCGCTCGGCAACGCGAGCGACGCGTTTCTGCTGTTGCGGCTCAGCGATCTCGGCGTGGCGGCGTTCTGGATTCCGCTCCTGTGGTCCGCGCTCCACGTCGTCAAGGTCGGATCGTCGCTGGTTGGCGGCGCGATGTCGGATCGGTTCGGCCGCCGGCGGCTGATCGCGGCCGGCTGGCTGCTGTATGCGCTCGTGTACGCGGGTTTCGGCTACTTCGACTCGCCGGCCGTCGTCGTCATCATCTTTCTCTCGTACGGCTTGTACTTCGGCTTGACCGAAGGCGTGGAGAAGGCGTGGGTCGCCGACCTGTCGCCGGCCCATTCCCGGGGGACGGCGTTCGGCATCTACAACGCCGCGCTCGGGATCGGGACGCTGGCGGCGAGCCTGCTGTTCGGACTCATCTGGACGCGCGTGTCGCCACAGGCGGCCTTTCTGACCGGCGCAAGCCTCGCGATTGCCGCGTCCGCGCTGCTATACTTGATGACGCCCCCCGGAACGCAGCACACGTCTTGATGAAACGAATCCTCGTCACCAACGATGACGGCGTCCACTCGGAAGGCATTCACATCCTCGCCGCGGCGCTCGCGCCGCTCGGCGAAGTCACCATCGTCGCGCCGCACATCGAGGCCAGCGCCATCGGTCATGCGCTCACGCTGCGCCGGCCCCTCCGGATGGACGCGCTGCGCGACGGCGTGTACGAGGTCGACGGCACGCCGACCGACTGCGTGAACGTCGCGCTGACGCAGGTCTACGCTGCCGGCGCCATGCCCGACCTCATCGTCTCCGGCATCAACAAGGGGTACAACCTCGGCGACGATGTGACGTATTCGGGGACCGTGGCGGGCGCGCTGGAGGGATCGCTGCTGGGGTTCCCGAGCATGGCGGTGTCGCTCGATCGGAGCGTGGGGGCGTATGACTTCACGCATGCGGCTGCGGCGTCCGCGGCGTTGGCGGCGGCGATCCTCGCGCGCGGGCTGCCGGCCGGGACGTTCCTGAACGTCAACGTGCCGTCGGGCCGTCCGCAGGGCGTGCGGGTGACCGTCCAGGGAAGCGCAATCACGTCACCGTCGTCGCCGAGCGCGTCGACCCGCGAGGGCGGCCGTACTACTGGATCGAGGAAGGGGAGAACCAGTGGGAGCCGCACGATCGGTCGGATTACCAGGCCGTCCGCGACGGGTTCGTCTCGGTGACGCCGCTGCAGCCGGACATGACCGCCCACGACGCGCTGGGGGCCATCGAGCGCCTGGTCGAGCTGAAAGATTTCGCGGGCAAGTCGCGGGTTGAGGTAGAATAACGGTTCACGTCTGTCGGGGCGTGGCTCAGCCTGGTAGAGCACTCGGTTCGGGACCGAGGGGTCGAAGGTTCAAATCCTTTCGCCCCGACCAATCACATCCGCAGGAAGGCCCGAGAAATCGGGCCTTTTTGCTGTACGGATGGTTTCGTTAAGTCTGGTGGCGCACTCGGTTCCACCCGAGAGGCCCCTCTCGAAATTGCGCCTCCCGCGGGTTCTGAATGCAAAACCGTCGAGATTTCGCTGATGCTGTTCGGCACGGGTGAGTCACGCGTTCGCAATTGGCGCAGAAAGGGCATGCTAAAGGCATGCTGATTTTCCGGGACCGTTCGCCCGCCCCAATTGCGGCTCGCACCGGCTCGAGAGGCTCCGGCGACAAACGGCCGGAGCCAGCAAGGGTTGCGTCCCGCATGTAGAGCAACTATAATAGTTGCTAGAGTTGCTCATGGCTGAAAAAGTGTCCACCATCGATGTTCGCCAACGCATCGGCGACCTGCTCAACAGGGTCGCCCTCAGACGCGACGAATTCGTCATCGAACGCAAGGGCAAGGCGCTGGCCGCGCTGGTGCCGATCGAACGGCTCGAGCAGATGCGGCGGTTCGCCCGGCGGCAGGCCCGAGACTTCATGGATGAGCAGGCGCCCGGCCCGCTGACCGAGCGGGAAGCGTCCGACCTCGCACTCGAGGCGCAACGATTCGCTCGCAGGCAGGTCCGCAAACCTCGGCGCGGCAAGAAGTAAGCGTGCTCCGAGTCGTCCTGGATGCCAACGTTTACGTCAGCGCGCTCATTCGACCGCAGGGACCTCCGGGCCAGATCATCAGGCGGTTTTTGGAGAACGCGTTTGAGATCGTGCTCTCCCCGGCAATCGTCGAAGAGACGGTCCGGGCGTTCGCATACCCGAAAGTTCGCAAGTACATCCACGCAAGCGTGGATTCAGAACTCTGGTTTGAAGATGTGATTCTACTGGCTCAGTTCGTCGCCGGTGACTACGAGCTCGAGGGCGTCAGCGTAGACGCGGACGATGACAAGTACTTTGCCGCGGCAGTCGAAGGCCGCGCGACGATGATCGTGACCGGCGATCCAGATCTTCTGACGGTCAAGGAGTTTCAGGGCATCCGCATCGTGACGCCGCGCGTTTTCCTGGACCTCCTGAGTGGCTGAGGCGACACCAAAATTCTGTCGAGGGTCTTCAGACCCCGGCGATCTGACGACGATCGTGGCGGGGTCTGAGGATCCCGCACTACAACAACGCGGTCACAACTTATGATCGGGTCACCGATGACTGCCTGGATTGAACTCGATTCATCGGCGGAGTGCGATCCGGTTGTCCTCGACAGCCTGGTCCTCACCGGCACCAATGGTGGGCGAGTGCTCGCCTTCGAGCGGGCCTCAGGCCGGATCGTCTGGTCGCATCAGCACAAGGGCACGAGCGTGCTCGGCATCGCCGTGCGCGGAACCACAGCGGTGGCCACCGTGCAGTTCGGTGGCGTCTCTGCGGGCAAAGGCATCGTCACCGCGCTCGACGGCCGTACCGGCGAGGCTCTGTGGAGCAAGCGCGCGGGGGCCGCGATCGGCACGGCGCCGCTCATTGTCGGCGCTACCGTCTTGTTCGGGATAACCTATCCCGGCTTGAACGGCTCTGGCGCGTGGGTGGCGATCTCACTCGACGATGGGTGCGAGCTCTGGTCGCACGACATCGCACCGTTCAGCGGCGCGCCCGTGCTGGCCGCCGATCGCGTCGTCGTGGCATCGACGGACGGCGTCGTGTGGTGTTTCGAGGCATCGAGCGCCCGCGTCATCTGGCGCTTTGCCATGCAGCGCTCCATCACCGGCTCGCCTGCCTATTCGGACGGTACGATTTACATCGGCGGTTTCGATCAGAATTTCTACGCCATCGATGTGCGCGATGGAGCTGTTCGTTGGCGAGTGAAATCGGGGGGGCCGTTCCGCGCGCAGCCGGCGATCGCCGAAGGCGTCGTCTATGCCGGCAGCTATGACGAGCGCGTCTACGCAGCGGATGCGCGCACGGGCAAAGTGCTGTGGAAGCGCGCGGTCGGCTCGCCCGTGCTCTCGGCGGCAACCGTCACCGATGACTCGATCGTCGTCGGCTGCAGCGATTCGACGGTGCATGCGCTCGATCGGCGCACAGGCAAGCCACGCTGGTGCTGGGACGGTCCGCGGCACGGCGCTGGCGGCGTGATCGCGCGGCCGCTGCTCGACGGCCGCCGGCTCATCGTGTTCAATCGCGACGCGAAGGTCTACGCGCTCGATGCCGCGACTGGCGTGAGCCTTGGTGTCGCCAGCGGTGAGCCGAACAAGAAGCTGGCGCGGAAGGCCACGGCGACCGTACGAGAGCAGCAGCTGACGACGATGACCGTTCCGTCCGGGCGCATTGTCGTGTGTGATCCCATCGCGGATCCGACTGACGCGCCGCTGGCACTCCGCGTGCCTCGTGGACCGCACGCGGTCGTGGCGGTGATCGTGGATTACGGCGACGAAGCACGCGTGGCCGCGCTCGAGATGCACCTGGACGCCGGCGCGCCGGCCGAATGGCGCCCGGCCGCGCTCGCCGATGGATCGCCGGCCTCGGTCGGCGTCGATTCCGCGTTCGCAGGGTTTCTGGATGGCGGTGCGGCGTCCGCGCTCATGGCCAACCCGGACCTGATCGATCGGTTCGACGAAGATGAAGGCGCCCGCCTCAGCGATTCCAGGCACGCCGACTGGTCATGGGCGGCGGCTCGTCTTGCCGGCGACGCCATTGATGCCGTGATGAGCTCGAGCGGCCTCGGTGACGGCACGTACGACGTCAGCGCCGGCCACGACGCTCAGGGCCGGCTCTGCCGGCTGCGTATCGCCTTCATCGACGCGTGAAGGGTGGCTCCGTTGCTCGCTGCCCGGACAGCGGACAACGGATATTGCCGGAACTCATCGCCGCGCCGGGTCATGAATTGACCTGGCGTCGGCCTCACCGCGCTCACACCGCTCTTCTTGCAATTCACTTCAGAACGGGCTCGCCCTACTTGCCAATGTTGCTCGCCTCTGCCTCTCCGATGTAGCGTCTGACGTCCTCATCAAGCAGCAGACGCTGCCAATACAGACGGATCGCTGCGCGCGTCACCTCCCTGACATAGTTTTTGTGCGTCGGATACCGTTCCTCGACAACGCCTGTCAATCAATTCTGTGAAGTCGGTTTTTGGGCGTCGGGAATTGACAGGCTCCGCGGTCAGCGACGCCGAGTCTGATCGGTTCGAGGCGGAGCCTCATTAGCCGTCGCGCAGCGCGACGTTCGGATCCACCCGGCTCGCCCGCCGGGCCGGGACGAACGACGCGACGATGGCAACGGCGAGCAGGAGCGCCGGCACGGCCGCGAACGTGATCGGATCGGTGGCGCTCACACCCACGAGGAACGAGCTTGCGACGCGGGTCAGGGCGGCGGCGCCGGCGAGGCCGAGCCCGAGACCGGCGAGTGCCACGACCAGACCCTGTCCGAGAATCAGCCACACGACATCGCGCTCGCTCGCACCCAAGGCGACACGCACGCCGATCTCACGCGTCCGCTGCTTCGCCGAATACGAGATCACGCCGTAGAGGCCGAGCGACGCCAGGCCCAGCGCCAGGACGGCGAACGCCCCGATGAGCGCCAGCAGGAACCGCGTCTGCGACATGGCGTTCGAGACGTACGACGCGAGCGTTGACAGTTCGGCAATCGGCACGTCCGGGTCCATGGCCGCCGCTTCGGCGCGGATGCGCGCGATCAGGCTCGCGGGATCCGCAGCCGTGCGCACCACGTAGGTCAGGGGCAGAAACGAGCTGAAGACGTACGGGACGTAGACCGTCTCGCGACCCTCCGCGGCGAGCGATGTCGATCGCACGTTGTCGACGACTCCGACGATTCGTACGGGAAGTCGCTCGAGCGAGAACGTCTTCTCGTTGAAGTGGTCGACGAGGAGATCGGCGCCGAGGGGGTCCTCCTCGCCGAAGACTTTCTTCGCGAGCTTGCGATCGATGATCGCCACGTCGAGCGCTTCCTCCCGGTTGTCCAGACGCTCGAAGGTGCGGCCCGACAGCTGCCTGATCCCCATGGCTTCGAAGTATCCCGGCAGCACGGCCTTGTAGTCGGCCTTGTTGGCCCGATAGGCGTCGTCCGAGCCGCCGACGCGGCCGTACGACCCGACCGAGGTACCTGCTCGCCGCCCGCGAGCGGCAGCGGCGTGACGCCGCCCACGCGCTCGACACCCGGGATGGCCCGGAGCCGATCGGCCAGCTCGTTGGCGAAGTTCGCCCGCTTGGCCGTCGTGAGGTACTTGAGGAACTGCAGCGGCGCATTGAATGTGACGACGTTCCGCGCGTCGAACCCCGGGTCGACCCGCTGGATCTGCGCGAAGCTGCGGACCATCAAGCCGGCGCCGATCAGGAGCACGAGCGACAGCGCGACCTCCAGAACGACGAGCGCGCTGCGCAGCTTGTTGCCGCGCACGCCGCCCGTGTCGCTTCCCCGGTCGCGCAGCGCGTCCGCCAGGTTGCCGGCGACCGCTCGCAGCGCCGGCGCGAGCCCGAACACGATCGCGGCGACGCACGCAGCCACCGCGGTGTACAGGAGCGCGGCAAGGTCGATGGACGCACGTTCGACACGCGGCAGGTTGCCGGGACTCAACGCCGTGATGAGCCTGATGCCCTGCCACGCCAGGAGCACGCCGAGCACGGCGCCCGCCCAGGAGAGCACGGCGCTCTCGACCAGCATCTGCCGGATGATGCGGCCGCGGCCGCTGCCGACCGCGGCCCGCACCGCGATTTCGCGTCCACGCTCGGTCGCCCTGACCAGCAGCAGGTTCGCGATGTTGGCGCACGCGATCAGCAGCACGAACCCGACGGCACCAAGGAGGGCGAGCAGGGCGGGCCGCGCGTGGTTCACGACATCACGGTGCAGCCCGTTCACCCTGATCTGCAGGTTCTGGGTCTTGTGGAACGGGTGGACCTCGCGCAGCCGCGTGGCGACGGCGTCCATCTCCTGCTGCGCCTGTTCCAGCGTGACGCCGTCACGCAGCCGCGTGACGACCGTCAGCCAGGCCGCGTCCCGCGCGAAGTCGGAGATGTTGGTGGGCAGCACGCCCCAGGCATCGATGTTCGTCGGCATCGCCGCGTCCGCCGGCAGGTAGATCCGGAACGTCGGCGGCAGGACGCCCACGACGACGGAGCCCCAGCCATCCAATTGGATCGTGCGGCCGATCACATCCGGATCGCCGCCGAAACGCCGCTGCCACAGCCCGTAGCTCAGCATCACCTTGCCCGGCGGCAGGTCGGGATTGGGGTTTGCGAACTGCTTCGGATCGATCGTGATCGCGTCATCCTTTCTAAAGGTCCGACCGAGGTGTGGCCGGACGCCGAGCAGCTCGAACAGGTTCCACGTCGTGTAGCCGTTCGTGATGCGCTCAGCCTGGCCGGCGCCGGTGAGCGTGCCGGGGACGGCCACCGCCCCGGCGAAGCCCTCGAATCGCGTGGTCTGGGTCTGGTAGTCCCGGAGATCGGGTCCCGATACGAGCGAGCGCTCGACATTGGTCGCCTGCAGGCGCGTCCACACGAGCGCCAGCTCCTCAGGATGATCGTACGGCAGCGCACGAAGCAGAACGGCGTTCGCCACGCTGAACATCGCCACGTTGCTGCCGATGCCGAGCGCCAGGGTGAGGACGATCACCGCCGTGAACAGCGGTCTTCGGACGAAGGAGCGAATCGCGTACTTGAAGTCGCGAATGACGTCGCCGACCATGATTTTGGTTGTGCCTTTCTGCAGGAGCGCGGCGGTTTCGGAACGAGACTGAAGCTTGACATTATAGTCGGCATATTCGGCGCAGCGCGACCAGGGCAATTCGCTTCAGAACGGGCTCGCTCTATTTGCCGATGTTGCTCGCCTCTGCCTCTCCGATGTAGCGCCTGACGTCCTCATCAAGCAACAGGCGCTGCCAATAGAGACGGATCGCTGCGCGCGTCACTTCCCTGACGTACTTTTTGTGGGTCGGATACCGTTCCTCGATCGAGAGCCGCGGGTCGCCGACGGCCAGACGATCAGCCTTCGTCTCACGAAAGTCGATCTTCTGGCCCGCCAGGTCACAGAGGTCGTCCCCGGCAAAGGCGGCAGCTCGCAGACCCCAGCCAGTGTACGTCGCCACTGGGACCGCGATCTCCGGCAGACGGATCCCGGCGATGTCGTTCCCATCGTCATCGGTCCGCGGAACGAAGACCGGATATGGGGAGTCGACCAGGTGTGGCGGGAGCGTCGTCAGGACGCCCTCGTCAAACGACGGCCCGTAGTCGAACCGGTCGCCCGTGGTCATGAGACCGTTGAAGGTGACCCCCGGGACGTGTCCAGCGACGGCAAGCGATTCCTCATGGTCAAGCAGCCCGCGAATCGGGCCGCGGCCCCGCAGATCATCGTCGTCCAGAACTGGTTCGAGGAGCTGAGACGGCTCGTGCCGGTGAAGTAGCCGGAACGAGCGCGCAGGATCGGTAGCCCCGCAGGGCGCGTCGCGCGCCGAGCATCCTCGCTCAGTGCCGGCTTATACTGCCTCGCGTGGACACCGACCGGTGGATCGCCAGCGCTGGTCTCGACGTCCGCCAGGGGTGAAATCGCTATGGCCGAAATCCAGACCAGGAAGACCAAGGCATCGGTCAGCAGCTTCCTGAACGCGATCGAGGACGATCAGAAGCGCAAGGACTGCAAGGCCGTCGCCGCGATCATGCAGAAGGCGACCAAGGCCAGGCCCGCCATGTGGGGCCCGGCGATCATCGGCTTCGGTACGAGTACTTACGTGTATCCCGACGGGCGCGAGATGGATTGGATGCTGGTGGCCTTCTCGCCGCGCAAGCAGAACATCACGCTCTATCTCGGCACCGGGTTCCCGGAATACGACAGCCTGATGGCGAAGCTCGGTGCGCATTCCTGCAGCAAGGCGTGCCTGTATATCAAGCGGCTTTCAGATGTGCATGTGCCGACGTTGACCAAGCTGGTGCAGGCGTCGGTCAAGCACGCGCGCAAGAAGCGCAAGCCCGCGTAATCGACCGGTCAGAACGCAAGGGAGACCGTCAGACCACGCCTTCCTGCGCCGACTGTCGGTAACACATCGATCCGGAGCGCGCGTGCCGGAGGCGCGGGAAACACCTGATCCGTGCCCTTGTGAGCCTCGTCGATGATCCAGCCGATCGCCGCTCCGATTCCGGCACCGATGGCCGTGGTCGCCACGAGGAACGTGCCGGCTCCATGGCACTCGGCCCCACAGGCCAGAACGACAAGCGTCGTCGGGACAAATAGGGCTCCGGCGCCTATGAGCGTGCCGGCGACGAGGCCGTCAGTACTCGGATCGTCAATGCCACGCCGGATGATTCGGTGTACCTGTCCCCGGGCGAGCGTCTCTTCACGGCCACCCGAAGCCAGCAGCCGAAGCGTGTCGGCGGTGGCACTGCCGAAGCGGTATCTGCGTTTCTCGCCGGTCTCGAGCACGACGGTCAGCTCAGCCCCTGGCGGTGCACTGAGCACGCGTTCCCAGGACGGCGGATAGATCAGCGTCCGCTCGCTGCCCAAGGCGTTCGACCGGCTGATTCCTGTCAGGTCGCCATTCGAGAAGACTCGCTTCTCTCCGGTCGTCGTGATGGTTCCCTTGTCGCGAGTCTGCTCCCTGACGGCGACGGTCAGCGACGATTCGGACAGCTGGTGTACGCCGCCCCAGATCGTCACGCCGGCCATGTCGGTGACGTAGACCAGGTCGCCGACTTTGAGCACCCGCGACAGGTCGTCGAATGACGCCGCCATGCCCTGCGCACGGGCGGCTGCGGGAAACGCGATACAAAGTGCGAGAATGGCCGCTCGAATGCACTGTTTCATGGCTTATGTCTCTCCAACGCCTAAGGCGCCAAACGCTCTAAAACAGGCTCATCTGACGCCTCGCTGTCGTGCACCGGAATCGCCGCGCGTCTCCCAACCGGTTTCTAACTCGGGACACCGATCCCGAAGCTTCGGGTTAATGAATCAGGTTTCGAGCAACAGGAGAGGATCGGACAAGCGGCGATTTTTGGGAGAATACGATGACCGGGGTGAGCACGATGACCGATATGACGATCAAGACGCCTTGGCATCTCTGGTTGGTCGGCGTGATCGCCGTGCTGTTCAACGCCATCGGCGTATTCGACTATGTGATGAGCATGGCGCAGGGCGCCAGTTACATGGCCAGCGCGGGCATGACGCCAGCGCAGATCGCACACTATCAGGAGATGCCGATCTGGATGATGGCGGTTTGGACCATCGGTGTGTGGGGCGCCATGCTGGGTTCAGTGCTCATTCTGCTGCGCAACAAGCTGGCCTTTCCGGTCTTCGCCGTGTCACTGGCGGCATTTCTGGTCAGCCTGATCTACACCTATGTCCTGACGGACGGCGGCGAGATCATGGGCGGACAGATGGCGATTACGAGCGTCGTCATCACGGCGCTGCTGCTTTTCTTCATGTGGTATTCGTGGCTGATGACGAAGCGGAGCGTGCTCCGCTAGAGCGCGTGGTGCCTCCGGCAACACCGGCCCGGGACACGCGATCCCTCAACCCTTCTTCCGCTCGTGAGTCTGTCATTCAGGCAACTCACATTCGCCGTATCCGATGGCGCGCCGGGACACGATGAGCTTGGCCATGACGTCCAGCTGAGCAAGCCGATTTTCGCGCCGCCGCCTGCGGCCGGGCGTAACATGGAGCTTCGGTCCGCCGATACTCGCCACGCTGTCCTGGAGGGCAACATGACCGAACTCCGTCCTTCCCGCCTGGTGACTTTCACACGACACGCCCTGTGCGCGCTGACGCTGGTGAGCGGCCTGATGGCCATACCAAGCGAGGCGCAGGTCCTGTACGGCTCGATTGTCGGCGCCGTGAAGGACCCGTCCGACGCGGCCATCCCGGGCGCGACCGTGACCGCCACGCAGAAGGAAACCAACCTGTCGCGCGAGGCGACGACGAACGCGGAAGGCCTGTACTCCTTCACGAACGTTCCGGCGGGCACCTACACCGTCAAGATCGCCCTGACCGGCTTCCGTGAATATCGGAAGACCGACGTGCCGCTCAGCTCCGGTGAGATCGCCCGCGTGGACGTCAAGCTCGAAGTCGGCCAGCTCACCGAGAGCGTGACGGTGCAGTCGGAAGCGCAGTTGCTGCAGACCGACAAGGCGGACGTGAGCACCCAGTTGAAGTCAGCCGAGATCGCGGCGCTGCCGCTCAACCAGTTCCGCAACTACCAGGCGCTGATCAACCTCGTGCCCGGCGCGACGCCGGCGGCGTTCCAGAATACCGAGGCGTTCACCCCCGCGCGCTCGCTGGCGGTGAGCGTCAACGGCCAGAACACCAACAACAACGGCACGCGCACCGACGGCGCCACCAACCTGAACATCTGGCTGCCGCACCACACTATGTACGTGTCGCCGGCCGAGACCATCGACACGGTCACCGTCTCCACGAACAACTTCGATGCCGAGCAGGGGATGGCGGGGGGCGCGGCCATCACGGTCATCACCAAGTCCGGCACGAACCAGTTCAAGGGCTCGGCCTTCGAGTTCTACAACAACGAGAAGCTGAGCGCGCGGCCGTACTTCTTTGGCAACGATCCGAGGGGCATGCCGGCCAAGCTGCCGGTCGACCGCAACATTTTCGGCGGCACCCTTGGCGGGCCGATCATGCGCAACCGCTTGTTCTTCTTCGGGTCGTACCGAGGGATTCAAACGGACGCAGAGCCTGTTCAACTTCTACACGGTCCCGAACGCCGCGCTTCGCAACGGCGACTTCAGCGGGGCCACGAATGCGAACGGCTCCCTCCAGGTCATCTACGATCCGCTGACGGGCAACCCGGACGGTAGTGGACGCGTGCCCTTCGCGAACAACGTGATCCCGGACGGCCGCATCCACCCGATCGCGCGGCAGTTGCTGGGGCTGTACCCACTGCCGAACTCCGGCGGGACCGGTGCGGGCAGCCTGACCAACAATTATCAGCGTGAGGAGAGGCGGACGTTCGATCGCCACAATTACGACGCCAAGGTGACGTTCAATCGCACGGCGACCCACCAGATCTGGGGCAAGTTCAGTTACATGGACGCGGTGGTCGATGACCTCACCATCTATCTCGGGCCCGACCCGAACGCCGAGGGCGACGGCGGGTTCACGAAGGTGTACCAGTTCACGACCGGCCAGACCTGGACCGTCGGTTCGACGCTGGTCTGGGACGCGACGTTCGGGTTCTCGCAGCAGGGTCGGGACAGCATCGGGCCGGACTTTCAGGCCGGCAACTACGGTCTCGATGTCCTCCGCATTCCCGGAACGAACGACCAGGGCAGCGGCGATGCCCGTTACTCCGGCTATCCGCAATTCGGCACCGGGCTCAGTGCCCTGGGCAACTCGACCACTTCGCAGCCCGCCTTCAGCGACGAGGGGACGTTCTCTCTCGCGACGAACGTCAGCAAGGTCATGGGCCGGCACGACCTCCGCGCCGGGTACCTGGGGAACTACCTGTACCTCAACTTCTGGCAGCCGGAACAATCCAACCCGAGAGGCGTCTTCAGCTTCGCCGGCAACGCGACGGCCCTGCGGGGCACGGGGGCGCAGACCGCCAACTTCTACAACACGTACGCGGCGTTTCTCATGGGCCTCGTCGGCACGGCCGCCAAGAGCGTGCAGTACGAGGAGATGACCACCCGGGAGTGGCAGCACGGGCTCTTCATCCGCGACCGGTTCCAGGTCAGCCCCAAGTTTACGCTCGACCTCGGCCTGCGGTGGGAGTACTACCCGATCATGCACCGGGCCGACCGCGGCCTCGAGCGCGTCGATCTCGCGACGCTCAACGTGCTGCTCGGCGGACGCGGCGGCAATCCGAAGAACGTCGGCCTCGAAGCTTCGAAGGACAACTTCGCGCCGCGCCTCGGGCTGATCTATCGGATCGACGACAACACGGTCGCCCGCGGCGGCTACGGCGTTACGTACAACTCGGGGGCGTGGGGTCGTCCGCTGCGCGGCTTCTATCCGGCCACCATCGCGTCGAGCTTCTTCCAGAACGAGCCGTTCGGCTGGTACAGCACGCTCGACAAAGGCATCCCGCTCATCACAGGTCCGGACCTGCAGAGCGGCAGGTTCCCGCTGCCTCCGGAGGTCGCCATGCGGACGCCCGAGCCGGGCAACGTCGACCGCGGCACGATCCAGTCCTATAACGTGGCGTTCGAACGCCGCCTGCCCATGGGGATCGCCGTGGACGTCGCCTACGTCGGCGCCAGGGGCGATGGCGGGTTCGCCGACCTCGACATCAACGCGCCGACCACGCTCGGCGGCGGCAACAACAGCCGGCCGATGGCGTCGCTGAACCGCTTCACCCCGCTTCTGAGCTGGGGCCAACGCCTGAAGACGCGGTACAACTCCTTGCAGGTGGCGATCAATCGGCCGTTCACCAAAGGGCTCCTGCTCAAGGGCGCCTACACGCTGAGCAAGGCGATGAACATGGCCGACGAGGATGGATGGGTGGGTCTCTCGTGGAACACACCCAGCGAGCTCCACCGCAACTTCGCTTTGGCGGGGTACGACCGCACGCACAACTTCCAGCTGGGCTTTCTCTATGAGCTCCCGTGGAAGAGCGACGGCGGTTACGGGAACGTCGCCAAGGTGCTCATCAGCGACTGGCAGGCCAACGGCGTCTTCGGCGCCTTCAGCGGGACCCCGTTCACGGTCGGGGCGAGCGGCACGACGCTCAACACGCCGAGCAACTCGCAGACCGCCGATCTCGTTGGCGATGTGAAGCACATCGGGGCGATCGGCGCGAGCGGGACGTATTACGATCCGGCCGCCTGGCGGCAGCCCACGGGCGTGCGTTTCGGCGATACCGGGCGCAACCAGTTCCGAGGACCCGGGGGCATCAACCTCGACTTCTCGCTCTTCCGCAGCTTCCCCCTGCGCGGCGGGCGGCGGCTCGAGTTCCGGGGCGAGGCGTTCAACCTCACGAACACACCGAAGTTCGGCAATCCAGACACCAACGTGACCAGCGGCACCTTCATGCGGGTTTTCGGCACGCTCGGCGCCTACGGCGAGCGTCAGTTCCGCCTGGGATTGAGGTTCGCCTTCTGAAGAAGAGGTGTAGCGCGAGGCTCTTGTCCTTCAGCCAGCCGCACGCTACCCTGAACCCTACCCGACGTCGTGGTACGGTGGACTTCGATCGGACGACACCGTCCTGCGCTCATGCGTTGTGGAGGTCCGATGGCCAAGAAAAAGCCGTTGTCGAGCAAGATCCTGGTGACCAACCGTGCAGCGCTCGTGGCGAAGTACGGCACATCAGGCGTCAAGGAGATCGAAAAGGCCGTGGACGGCCTGATCGCGGCCGATCTCAAGCGCGGACTGAAGACGCGCCTCATTTACCTGGACGATGCCAGCCTCGGCAACAAGAAGGTGACCGACCCCGGCGACAAGCGGAAGAACAAGGCCGCCGTCGACGCTGTGGCCAAGAAGCACCGGCCCGAATACCTGGTGATTCTGGGCTCCCACGACGTCGTGCCCTATCAGGAGCTGAAGAACAAACTGCACGATCCCGACGATCCGGATTCGGATCAGGATCGGTTCGCGACGAGCGATCTGCCTTACGCGTGTGAGAGTCCCTATAGTCAAAGCACCGCGAAGTTCCTGGGACCCACCCGCGTCATAGGTCGCGTACCGGACCTCACAGGTGCGACGACGCCCAGGTATTTGATCGCGCTGCTCGGTGCATCGGCGAAAGCCAAGGGCCTCGCACGGCCGGAGTCGGCGTTCGCCCTCTCCGCCAAGGTCTGGGCGAAATCCACCGAATTGAGCGTGCGAAACATCCTCGGTGCGGTGCCGGTTGTGCTCACCTCACCGAAGAAGGGACCGACGTTCGGGAAGTCAACGCTTGCCCGCAAGGTCCACTTCGTGAACTGCCACGGCGACGAAGACGACCACACCTTTTCGGGCGAGTTTCCCTCGGAGAGATACTTCACGGCCATGGACGCGCGGAAACTGAAGAATGTCGTCCGCGGCACGGTCGCGGCATTCGAGTGCTGTTACGGCGCGCAGTTGTACGACCCGTAGGGGCTGCCGGCGATGAGCATCTCGAACACATATCTGGCCGAGGGCGCCGTCGGCGTGGTCGCGAGCACTACCATCAGCTACGGACCCGAAGACGAGAACGCCCAGGCGGACGTCATTTGTCAGCTCTTCATCGAGCAGGTGCTCAAAGGAGCGTCGCTTGGCCGCGCGCTGCTCGAGGCCCGGCAGGAGTATGTTCGCCAGCAAAGCGTGGCGGATCCCTACGACGAGAAGACGCTCGCGCAGTTCCTGTTGCTTGGCGATCCCTCGCTGCACCCGTTCCCAGCCGCGGTTGGCGGGACCAAGTCGGTGCCCAAGGCGAAACGGGCCACTCCCAAGGAGAAGGGCGACCGTTCATGCGGCGCGGCTCCAACGGCGAGTCCGGCTGATGAAGGAAGGGCGAGCGGCTGTCGCGCGAGTGCGCATACACCGTTCTGACTGCGAAATCCAAGCGTGGCGGAGCGCTCAGGACCAAGGCGCTCTCGTCGGCGGCGAGACGCCGCTTCAAGAACCTGCGCCTCTTCACGGTCCGCGAGCCAGCCGGGCGAAGAAGACCGCTGGGAAGGCACTCTCGTCCATGCCCAAGGCGTCGCAGGTGTACGTCGCTACGAAGAGGCGCGCCGATTCGACGACGCAGAGGAAGACTCCGGTATTCGACGCGTTCCTCGCGTATCGGGTGAACGGCAACATCGTGGAGATCAATCTCGTCAGCCGCTAGCTGACGCGTACAATGAGGAATGCGTCGACGAGGGCCGCATCGAGATCGGTCCGTGGGGCGGTCACTCCAAGAGCGGCCGCCAGCACCAGGCGTTTCTCGTCACCGCCGAGGGCGAGCGCCTGCGGCTTCGCCGCCACGATGGTCCGAGCATGCGAGACGAAGTGCTCGAGGCCATGGAGGGCAAGGAAGTGGTCGTCGAAGGCCTGCTGCGCGACAGGCTCTTCATCGCCAAGACGCTGCACGTCTCGCCGACCGGCGCTACAGCACCTGATTCGGGCGTAGCGCCTTCAACTTCGGGTCGAAGAGCGCGGCGAAAGCCCGGTCGGCCTTGATTCGCCGGTCTCGGGGTTGCGTCAAGAGGGGCGCCCCGCGGGTTCAGGCTGGCCGGAGCTCGCGCGCCAGCCACGTTCTCGCGGTCTTCCAGTCGCGCATGACCGTTTGAGTTGAGATCTGCAGCACGTCGGCGGTTTCCTCGACAGTCAGCCCGCCGAAGAACCGCAACTCGATCACCTGCGCCCGTCGCGGGTCGAGTCTCGCCAGGCCGTTCAGGGCGTCATCCAAGGCGCACAACTCGAGCGCACGATCGGATCCGGGTGCCGCGATCGTGTCGAAATCAGCGGCCGATGCGTCGATCGCGCCTTCCAGCTGGCCGCCGCGCTTCTCTGCACCTCGCGCCCGCGCCGCATCGACAAGGACCCGCCGCATGACCTGAGCGGCGATGGCGAAGAAGTGGCCGCGGTCCTGCCAGTCCACGTCCGCGCCCTCGATCAGACGCACGTAGACCTCGTGGACCAGTGCCGTGCGCTGCAGCGTCTGTCCCGCGCGCTCCCGACGGACATAGTGCGAGGCGAGCCGCCGGAGCCGGTCGTAGACCAACGGTGTCAGGCGCTCGAGAGCCGTCTCGTCGCCGGCGCCCCACGCCTTCAGGAGCTGCGTTATCTCAGGTCGGCCGATCGTTGCCATCGATGTGGCCATTCTACGCTCGTGTCAGTTTTCCGCGGCCGGTTCCGCTAACCAGTACAGAGGAACGGCCATGCACGTGACATTCACCATCTTTCGCTCGAGACTCGCGCTTTTCGCGGTGCTTGCGCTCCTTTCCGCCGGCGCCGTGCAGGCTCAGCCTCGCTATCAGATCGCGTTCACGAGTCAGGCACCGCGAAACCAGCAGCTCTTTCTTGCAGCTGGCGATGGCGCCAACGCCAGACCGCTGGTCCCGCACGGATCGTTCGATTCGAACGCGTCGTTCTCCCCGGACGGCCAGTGGATCGTGTTTACATCGACTCGCGAAGGGTCGGCCGATCTGTTTCGTGTCCGGCTGGACGGCTCCGGACTCGAGCGGTTGACCGAATCCCCGGCATTCGACGACCAGGCCGCGTTCTCTCCCGACGGCCGCAAGGTCGCGTTCGTGTCGAGCCGCGGCGGCCAGGCCGACATCTGGGTGCTGGAGCTCGAGACCCGGCGGCTCGCGAACGTGACCGGCCATTCGGGAGGCGACTTCCGTCCGGCCTGGTCGCCGGACGGGCGCTGGATTGCGTTCTCGTCGGATCGCGATTCGGCTCGCGCGGTCCGCGTAGTCCCCGGCGGCCTGAGTTTCGTCGCCCAGCAATCCACGGACATCTACATGGCGCGTTCCGATGGAAGCCCAGATGGAAACCCACATGGAAGCAACGTCCAGCGCGTCACGCACGGCAATGCCGTTGCGGGGACTCCGTCGTGGTCGCGCGACGGCTCGTCGATCCTCTTCTACGAGGCGGATCTCGAGCAGCCGCTCCACCGCGGACTGGGCACGACGCAGATCGTGTCGGTTGCCGTTGCCTCTGGAGCACGCCAGGTCCTGACGTCCGGCGAGGGCATCAAGCTCTTTCCTCAGGCGCTGGGCAATGGCCGTATTGGTTACGTGGCGCGGCGGACCGAAGACCGGAGCTACGCACAGAACTCGTCAGGCGTGGTCAGTCAGCAGGGCCGCATCGTCTTCACGTCAGGCGCGGAGGGCGCTTCGGGCGCTTTCGACAGTCCGCATTGGTCCCCTGATGGCACGCGCATCGTGTTCCATCGCGCAGACGATCCCAAGCCCGTGGGAGTTCAGAACTGGCACAGCGCCGACAGCGGGTTCGGACTGGTGCGGGTGGGACTGTCGTTTCCATCGTACTCACCTGATGGCGCCCGAGTGACCGGCAATGAGAACTCCTTACCGGCCAAGCGTGTGTTCGTCACAAATGCCGAAGGCGCCGAGCGCCGCGTTATCTACGAACTGAAGAGTCCGGAGCCCTGCGGGGTGAACACCTGCCCGACCATCAGCCGCCCCGTCTGGTCACCGCAGGGAGATCGCATCGCCTTCTCTGTTGGCGCCCACATGGGTGCCCCTGGCCCGACTCACCTGGCGCTGATTCGCCCGGACGGCAGCGACTTGAAGATGCTCACGAGCGGCGAGCGCCACGATGGTCTGCCGAGCTGGTCGCCGGATGGGAAGCGTCTCATCTTCCGGACCGTAACGGGCACCCGCACCCGGCTGAGCATCATCGACGTCGAGCGCGGCGAGATTACGCCTCTCCCGACGGGTTCCGACTACGACACCTTTCCCGCGTGGTCTCCACGCGGCGATCTGATCTCGTTCACCAGTAAACGCGATGACGACTACGAGATCTACGTCATTCGTCCCGACGGCAGCGGACTTCGCCGTCTGACCCATGCCCGCGGCAACGACGCGCATTCGGAATGGTCGCCAGACGGCGAGTGGATCGTCTTCAGCACGTCCCGCCAGGGCTTCAAGGATGAGTTCGCGCTGTCGTTGGGCAGCCCTCAACCGTACGGCGAGATCTGCGTCATGCGCCCGGATGGCAGCGACGTACGAATTCTGACCGACAACGCATGGGAAGAGGGCGCCGCGAGCTGGATTCCATCGCGACGCCAGTAGCTGGAGCGATTGCCCCGGCGGGCTCCGGTAACCACCGCAGTCCTCGAATCAGAAGATGGAAGGAGACAGGACATGACAAGACAGTTGCTGTTGACACCTTTGCTCGTCGCGGCCGCGATCGTGGCAGCGCCCGTGGCGTCGTTCGCACAACACGGCAACCACAGACACCGGCCGCCCGCGCCTGCGGCGGCCAGCGTCGATTTCGGTGTGCTGCCGGTCGGTCCTCTGGGCCCGCCTCCCTGCGTTCAGGAAAACCCGGTCCCACCGGCCACCGGCCCCGTTATCGGCGGAGCCTCGGATCCCTGCTCGTACAAACTCCACATCCTCGCGCCGGAAGAAACGACAATCCGCAAGGGCGGCGAGGTCACGTTTCAGATACACGGCGTTGTTCATTCGGTCGCGATCTATCGAGTGGACAAGCACACGACTCGCGACGAGGTCGGCCAATTCCTTTGTCCCGGCGAGGACCCCGCCGACAGCCCGGACTTCCACCCGTGCCTGACCGCCGGTCCGTCGAACGCGGCCGCGAGACATGTGGTCTATGACGGAACCGGCGACGTCGTCATCGTCGCCGCGCCCAACGTCACCGCCGCCCATCCGGACAACCGGGTCTGGTACACGCCGGGCAGACTCATGTCGGCCGGCGGTCAGCAGGTTCTCAACGGAGGAACCATCCCCGCCGGCGCCACTTCAAATGGCCAGCTGGTGACCTATCAGTTCCTCAAGACCGGCCGCTACCTGGTGATTTGCATGAATCGCTCACACTTCCTGAACGATTGGATGTTTGGCTTTGTCAACGTGACTGACGATCACCGGTAAGGTACGTAGCGCAGGCCTTCAGGCCTGCCTGCCACGTAAGACACTGCGGGTAGACTCTTCGGCTGACGGTCATGACTCCTGAACGCTGGCAACAGGCGGCGCGAATCTTCGAGGCGGCCCTCGAGCGCGAGCCGGACGCTCGAGGTGCCTTCCTCGTGCACGCCTGCGGTGACGATCGGGAGTTGCGAGGCGAAGTGGAATCGCTCCTGGCCAATGAAGGAGCAGCCGCGCTGATCGATTCGTCGATCTGGGACCTGGCCGACGACCTGCTCCCTGGTGATGCCGGATTCGCGCCTGGCGCGCAGGTCGGCCCGTACAGGATCGAAGGCGTACTGGGCGCGGGCGGTATGGGACAGGTGTATCGCGCGCGCGACACGAAGCTCAATCGAGACGTGGCGCTGAAGGCACTGCCCGATGTCTTCACTGACGATCCCAGGCGCCTGGCATTGTTCACACGCGAGGCGCACATGCTCGCCTCGCTCAATCATCCCGGCATCGCCGCGATCTACGGGCTCGAGGACGCGGGAGGCGTGCACGCGCTCGTCCTGGAGCTGGTCGAAGGTCCTACACTCGCAGAGCGTCTCGAACGCGGCCCGATTTCATTCGATGAAGCGCTTACCGATCGCTCATCAGATCGCCCAGGCGCTCGCGGCGGCACACGAGCGGAACATCATTCATCGGGATCTCAAGCCGGCCAATGTCAAAGTCCGGGACGACGGGACCGTGAAGGTACTGGACTTTGGCCTGGCGAGTCACGTTGAGTGGTCGCCGGCTGCGGTTGACGGCGGGCACGAGCTGCGCGACAGCGTGTCGACTAACACTCCGGGCTCGCGGGTAGATCAACTGAAGAGTCCGGCGGTCGGCCAGGCCGGTGTTGTGCTCGGTACAGCCGCGTACATGAGCCCCGAGCAGGTCAAGGGCAGCGCCCTCGATAAACGCAGCGACATCTGGGCGTTCGGGTGTCTGCTGTACGAAATGCTGACCGCACGGCGCGCGTTCGCGGGCGGCGATCTCGCTGCAACGCTCGCATCGGTGCTCAAGCAAGACCCCGAATGGCAGGCGCTTCCGCCAGATCTTCCGGAGTCTATCCGCACGCTGCTTGCGCGGTGCCTGACCAAAGATCGACGGCAGCGCATCGCCGACATGTCGATCGTGATCTACGTCCTCGACGAGGCTGGCCGCACCTCGCCAGGAACGAACAGACGCCGCCGTTCGTTCTCGTGTGCCTCGCTCGTATCCGGCTGCCGCGGCGGCGTGGATGGCTCTCGGTGCACTGCTGACTGGCGTTGCGGGCTGGACGATCCTGCATCGGCGGACCGCGGACGCGCCCCGTCCCACACGCCTGTCCCTGGTCACAACGGCAGAGCAGCCGCTCTCGTTCCACTACATCAACACGGACATTGCGATCTCTCCCGAGGGCGCTGATGTCGTCTATCGCTCGGGAAGCGCGTCCCAGTGGCAACTGCTGGTGCGGCCGCTGCACGACCTTCAGGCGCGACCACTCCCGAACACGACATCGGGAAACGGACCGTTCTTCTCTCCCGACGGAAAGTGGATTGGATTCTCTGGAGGTGCGCAGATCAGGAAGATCGCCGCCGCCGGAGGCCCCGCCATCCTCATTTGCCAAATCGTCGGAGCCCCGCTGAGAGGTGCGCACTGGGGACCGAACGACACAGTAGTGTTCGCCGACAACGATCCGGCTACCGGCGTGCTGAGCGTGCCTGCGTCAGGCGGACAGCCGAAAGTGTTGACGACGCCCGATGCCGCACAGGGCGAGCGTGACCACTGGTTTCCGTTCATGCTGCCGAACGGGCGTGGCGTGTTGTTCACGATTGCCGGCGAGAAGCCGGACGCGGCCCGGATTGCCGTACTGGACTTGACGACCGGTCAACGTAAGACCTTGATCGACAGTGGCAGCGACGCGAGGTACGTCAGCAGCGGTCACCTCGTGTACGTCGCCGCCGGGACGTTGCGAGCGGTCCGCTTCGACCCGGCGACGCTCGGTGTATTGAGCGACCCCGTGCCCGTCGTGGACCGCGTGATGGCGCGGCCCGGCGGGGCCGGGAACTTTGCGGTCTCGACGAACGGAACGTTGATCTACGTCGCGAGCGACACAGGGGCGCAGATCTGGCCGTCGCGGTCGCTCGTCTGGGTGGACCGGCAGGGCAGGGAGGAGCCGATTCCCGCAAGCCCGCGCGCGTATGCCAGCCCCCGTCTCTCACCCGACGGCACTCGCATCGCGATGGAGATTCGGGACGGGGAGCCGGCCGTCTTTATCTGGGACCTGCGGCGCAAACACCTGCAGCGTGTGACCACCGAGGCCTTCGCCGAGCGAAACCCGGTGTGGACGGCTGACGGCCGGCTGCTCGTCTCGTCCAACCGCGGAGGTGTGCCGAACGTGTATCGTGTGGCGGCGGATGGAAGCGGCACGGCGGAGCGCCTGACGTCGAGCAGGTGGGGTCAGTACACGTCGTCGATCTCGCGAACTGGTTCTCACGTGTTCATGACCCAGCTCTCTCCATATGCGGACATCACCGTGTTCGGCGATGCCGCGCGTCCGCTGGACGTTCTCATCAGGAACGGGAGAACTCCGGACGTGTCACCTTCAGGGCGATGGCTGGCGTATCAGGCCGTCGACCCGCCTGGCGAGGTTCGTCAGGTTGAGCAAATCGTTGTGCGCCCGTTTCCAAATGTGGAAGGCGACCGCGTGCAGGTGTCGATCGATGGCGGGAGCCGCCCCGCCTGGAACCCGAACGGACGGGAGATGTTCTATCTCGATCGCCTGAATCGGTTGACCGCTGTGACCGTCCAGGCACGGGATTCGAAGCTGACGGTTGGTCCGCCGAAAATGGTCCTTGCGTCCGCGTATTTTGCCGATGCGGGCCCGGCTCCCGGTCGTCCGTACGATCTGTCACCCGACGGTCGTTTCCTGATGATCAAGGAGAACGCGACGAGCGACGGGCGCGAGAGGCCGGCGAGCATCACCGTCGTCCAGAACTGGTTAGAGGAGTTGAAACGGCTGGTGCCGGCGAAGTAGCCGGAACCTCGACAAGCCAGGATCCGGCGGGTTGGAGGCCAAACCGGCCAAGTCGTCAAGGCGGCGAGGGCGTCGAATCCGCGGCCCGCAGCATGACATCCGGCTCGGTGACACGCCGGCGCGCGAAGTGCGGTAGTCGTCCAGAGCTCACTTCGTATTGACAACGCGCGCCACTCGTAGCGCAGGCCTTTAGGCCGGCTTTCCGGGCGTCGCGGCCTCGAACAGCAGGATCCCGGGTTGGAGCCCAAACCGGCCAAGGTCAAGGCGGCGAGGCGTCAATCCGGCCCTGCAGCACATCGCTCGTAACACACGTGGCGCCATTCCGGATAGGACCGTCAGCTATGGTCGGCTGGGACTACTTGAGGAGCGCCAGCCACCCGATCACGACACGGATGTCGCTCGGCCTTGGCGCAGGCGTCCGGTCGATGAAGTACACGTATTGCCCGTCTCGCGACACCTCGTACTGCGTGCCCCAGTGTCCCGATCCGATGAGCGGCACGCTCAGCGCCTCGGCGCAGACCGAGTGTCAGTTCTCCGCGCGGTTGCGGGCTGTACCGATCGGCCACGAAGACGGCCTTCACGATCGACGAAGAGAAGCTCCCGCCCGTCGCGGCGCCAGACGGGTTGGCTGCCGCCGTCACTGGACACGACGAGACGTCTCGGTGCGCCCGACATCCAGCGGACGGACACCTCCGGTCGGCCCGCTCTCTTCCGAAACGTAGGCGAGCCATTTCCCGTTCGGCGATATCCGCGCGTCGTACTCGGGGAACGGCCCGGAAAGAATCGGCCCTGGCCGACCCGCCGGTCTCGAGCGACACGCTCCACACATCGCGCAGCCGGCGACCAGGCACGGCCAGGCGTGTGTTGACGATGAGATGGCGCCCGTCGGGCGACCAGTCGGTGGGCTCGCAATACGCGCCCGGACACGGGAGTTCCTGTGCCACGCCGGTGCCATCGGCCGCCGCAATGCTCAACCGCCGCTCTTTCGACGGTGCCGGATCCGTATGCCAGCCGCCGCCCATCCGGAGACCACACCGGGAGGACATCACAGCCGGTGGCCGTGGTGACGCGGACGAGGCTGCCGTCCTCGAGGTCCTCGACCCAGATGTCGGGATTGCCGCGAGCCGGATCGATCACCTGCCGGGCCATCCGCCTCCCGTCCGGGGACAGGCGCGGCCAGTTTTGTGGTCGGCGCTCGGACAGTCGCACGGCCGTCCCATCTCGCGCGACGGTGCCCAACCGCACACCGTACGGCATCGGCATCGCCACCGTGGCGAGCAGATCGGCCGATGCACTCAGCATTGCCGAGTGGTGCGGCGTGTTCGCACCCGCGGCCACTGGCAACGTGTGCGGATCCCCGACGAGCTCGAGCGCCGCCGCGTCGAAGGGCCGTGCCTGCAACTGGCCGTCGGCCGCGGAGAGCAGCACACCACGCGCTCGACCGGATGTCGGGACGAATACCGCCTCCGATTCCGATCGGAAGAGTGGCGAGCCTGGCTTGGACGCCGGCTGGTCGATGCGCGCGACGTACACGCCGCGCCGCTCATCGATGCTGGCCCTCACGTGGAAGAGGAAATGAATGCCGTCCGGCAGGAAGACGGGCCATCGATGCGAATTCTCACCGCGGTCGAAGTCGACGAGCGTGGCGGGTTGCACCGGGCCGCCGTCCGCCGACACCCTGGCGAGTCCCTCGAAGATCGGGTTGTGGCCGAACACGATCGTCCCCGTAGGACTCCACGCGCCGCCCTTGCCGTCCGGCGCATCGCAGATGGGGACCGGCACGCCGCCCGCGACCGCCACTTTCATCAGCTTGCCGAGGGCAAAAAACCCGAGCGACATGCCGTCGGGCGACCAGAACGGCTGCTTCGCTCCCTCGGTCCCGTCGATCGCCGTGGCATCGAGCGAGTCGAGCGACCGCACGAACAGGCGTGGCGCCGAACCGCCGCTGACGGCCGTGAACGCGACGCGGCGCCCGACCGGAGAGACGATCGGTGCGGAGTCGAGCGCGGTGCCCGCTGGAAGCGACCACGTGAACTGCGTGAGGCTGGGTGCAACGGACCGGCTCTGCGCCTGTTGCCGGAGCCACCCACCGATGAGTGCCACCAGGACGACCGCCAGGCCGATTGCGCCGGCGATGGCCCAGCCTCGTCCCGTGCCGGAGAATCGGCTGCCCGGCGTCACAGGTGCCGACGCCGCCCGCACCTCGGTCGAGATCGATCTGCTCCAGCGCCCACAGCAGGTCGGCAGCTGACTGAAACCTGGCATCCGGCGCCTTGGCGAGCAGGCGTCTCACGATGGCGGTCAGCGCGGTACCGCGAGGGAGGAGATCGGGCGGCTCGTCGTGGACGATCGCATGGAGGGTATCGATCGAGTGCTCGCGCGCGAAGGCACGCTGGCCCGTCATCAGCTCGAAGAGAATCGAGCCCAAGCGCAAACAGATCCGTCCGCGCATCGACCGGATCGCCCTTGACCTGCTCGGGCGCGAGATAGCCGGCCGTTCCCAGGACGATCCCGGTGAGCGTCGCGAGGCCGCGTGGCAGCGCGGGATCCTGCGCGAGCTTCGCGATGCCGAAGTCCAGGATCTTCGCCGTGCCCGACCTGGTCATGAAGATGTTCTCGGGCTTGAGATCGCGATGCACCAACCCGCGCGCGTGCGCGGCCACCAGTCCGCTCGTCAGGGCGGCGGCGATGCGGCGGGCGTCGGCCGGGGCGACCGGCCCTCTGCCAATCGGCGCTCGCAGGGTCTCGCCGTCGAGCAGTTCCGAGACCAGGTACGGGCGGCCGTTCGACATCCCCACGTCGAACACTTTGACGATATTCGGGTGGTCGAGCGATGCGGTGACCCGCGCTTCCTGCAGGAACCGCTCGACCGCGTGCCCATCGCCGCGCTCCGGGTTCGTCAGCGTCTTGAGCGCGACGTCCCGACCGAGCCGCGGGTCAGCCGCGCGGTAGACGTCTCCCATTCCGCCACGAGCCAGCAGCGCCACGATCCGGTACGGTCCGACCAGAGTGTCCTCATGGAGCGGGGGCTCGTCCTGCGCCAGCTCGCGGGCGGCGAGGACCAGGGCAGGAGTTTCGAGAAACCCGTCAACGGCTCCACTGGAGGCGGCGAGCTCGTCAGCCAGCTGAAGCAACTCCGGGTGCTCGCTGGCGAAGGAGGCTCGCAGCCGCGGCGCGCGCGTCGGTGGGCGCGTCCAGCCACGTGTTGTGCCAGTCCGAGAGGATGCGCCAGCGCTCGGTGCTCATAGCCGATTCTCGTTTCGCGAGCGCGTGATGGAGCCAGGCGCGCGCCGTATTCCAGTCGTTGATGACCGTGCGCACCGACACGCCGAGCGTTTCAGCCGTTTCCTCGACGGAGAACCCGCCAAAGAATCGCAGCTCGACGACCTGGCTCGGTCGCGGGTCGAGCGTCGCCAGTTCAGCCAGGGCGTCGTTCAGGGCGACGACGTCCACGCCCGGCGCCGGCGCCGCGACCTCCACGGCTTCGAGTGACAGTCCCTGCACTCCTTGACCGCGCTTGGCCGCCTGTCGTGCGCGTGCGGCGTCCACCAGGACGCGCCGCATCATCCGGGCGGTCGTCGCGAAGAAGTGCGCCCGGTTCTGCCAGTGCACCGCGTGCCAGTCGAGCAGGCGGACGTACGACTCCTGCACGAGATCCGTCGGTTGCCACCCCACGGCGAATCGCTCGTCCGAGAGCATCCGGCGAGCCATCTCCCGAAGCTCGCGCTGGACGATCGGAGCGAGCTGTTCCAGGGCCTCCGCGTCACCGTCGCTCCACGCCTGCAGCAACCCGGTCACATTGGCGGTCACTGATCACGAGTCTATCCCGTCACCGCCGGCTGCAGACGCCTGTTCTCGAACCACCTGAGCAGGTTCCAAGGCCGGTTTGCACCTGCGGCCGCTGAATTCCGCCTGTAGAAGGGAGCACACAACGGGCCAGGTGTCGAGCGCGCACAGAACGAATGGGTTGGGTAGCGGACCCGGTACGAGCGTGGAGTGACGGAATCGTTCAACCAGTGTGTAGAGGAGAGAACATGAAAACGCTAACGTGGCACGTCTTCATCTGTACGGCAATGGTCCTGGGCGCGTGCGGATACGCACGAGCGGACGAGCGCAACGATGGTTGCTCGTCGAGAACGCTGAGAGGCACGTACGTGTTCTCCGCATCAGGATTCAACATCGTCGCTGGCGTCGCGCAACCGAAAGCCATCGTCGAAGTCATCCGTTTCAACGGAGACGGCACGCTTTCCGTCCCCGCCGCGACGCTCAGCGCAAATGGCGTGATTATCCGGAGTGTCGCAGGGCTCGGCACGTACACGGTCGAGGACGACTGCACTGGAACGATCACATTCAGCGGCCCGACCTTCGACGCCTTCATTTCGCGCGACGGCGACACCATCTCGATGATCCAGACCAACCCAGGCACGGTGTTCCAGGGGACGGCGAAACGCCGGTCGAGAGAGCGCGATCGGTTCTGACTCGTGGAGCCCGGGGCCCCCGCCGCGCGTTCTGTGTGGCGGCGGGGTTAAGTGGAGCCGGGATGCCCCGCCCGGGAATCGTGTCGCGAAGAACGGACACTAGAAGGCCACACGCACTCCGAGACGGATCGTGCGCTCGCCGGTCCCGGTCGTCCCGGTAATGAACCCGAATGCGCCCGCGTTGGATATGTCGGATCCGGGGTTCGCGAAGTTCGGGTGGTTGAGAGCATTCAGCACCTCGACACGGAACTGCAACTGTCCGCTGCGCGGCATCGGGATCGACTTGAAGAGGCCGAAGTCGACGTTCCAGAATCCGGGGCCGCGAATCGGATTCCGTGGCGAGTTCCCGAACCGCTGCGGCTGGCCCGTGGGGATGTTGACCGCGGCGAACGCGCTCCGGTCGAAGTACTGGTAGCCGTTCGGGTCCGCACCGGCCGCCGGGAGCTTCTTCAGGTTGTCGGCGTAGATCGCCACGTCGGGCTTGACCAGGTCGGGGTACTGCCCGCTGCCGGCGGCGTTCAAGTTGCCGGCCGTGCCCTGGATGATGTTGATCGGCGTGCCGCTCATGACGGCGAGGATCCCGTTGATCTGCCAGCCGCCGAGAATCGCATTGGCGAAACCGCCCTTGGCCCAGCGCTGGTCCTTGCCGAAGGGCAGGTTGTGGACCCAGTAGGTCTGCAGGTTGTGCGTCCGGTCGAAACTGGCAAGACCCTTGTTGCGCTCCTTCTCAGGTAGGTATGGGATGCGCGGGTTGGCGTCGTTGTCCTGGTAGTTCTCGGCCTTCGAGAGCGTATACACCACGCCCAGTTGCCCGTTCTGGCTCCGCGCCTTCAGCTCGGCCTGGAGCGCGTGGTAGGTGCCGTCGCCGAACGGCTCGATCATGTTGATGTCCTGGGTGAGCCCGAACCCGGCGAGCGCCCGTCCCGCGTTGCCCGTCCCTGGGGCGGAGGTGTTGATGTTGATGAATCCCATCTGTCCCTTGATCAGCGTGCCGACATAACCCGCCTGGCCCGAGAGCCACGAGCTGAACTCGCGCTGCGTCATCACGTTCCAGGATTGGATGTACCCGCGGTCGGGTTCCTTCGGGTAGGTGGTGGTGCTCACGCCAGACGGCAGCCTGAGCACGCCCTGACCGAGATCCGGCGCGGCGCCGTACAGCGCCGTGTTCAGTCCTTGCCGCAGCGTGGTCACCGGCACGAAGGCGTTGGTCGCGCCGCCAAAGATGCCGGCGGGGTGCGACCAGACGTTCACGATCGGGAATGCGTTGCGGAAGTCGATGAACGGGCGGACGTCCGAGGAGTGGCCGTAGCCGGCGCGGATAACGGTCTTGTCGTTCACGCGGAACGCGAGGCCCGCGCGCGGCAGGAGCTGCCCTGCGCCCGAGCTCGCCCCGGTGTCGAGCGGGACGCTGCCGACGCCGCCGTTGTAGACGTTGCCGTCGTCCGGATCGAAGCGGGAAACGCCCAGCCCTCCGCCGCGGGTCGGGAACGGATAGATCTCCCAGCGCAGGCCGAGATTGACCGTCATGCGGCGGGAGAGCTGCCATGAATCCTGCGCGTATGCCGCGTGCGACAGCATGCGGAACGAATTCGGATTGCGGAGTTGATCGACCTTGCCGGCGGTGCTCGGCAGCCCGAGCAGGAAGGCCGCCCAGGAGTTGAACCTCGCGTCGGCCGGCGCAGGTGCGTTCTGGAGCATCGTCGTCTGGCCGTTGAAACCGAACGTGCCACGCGGCGTCTGGAAGGCGCCGCCCTGCGGCTGGAAGTGGTTCATCTGCTGGTTCTGATAGTCGTAGCCGAAGCGGAGCGCATGCGCCTTCTTCGTCCACTGGAGACTGACCGCCGCCACGTACTGCTTGTCGTCGAACTGGAATGGATTTCCCGTGTTCGGGTTCCCGAGGTTCGACCAGTTGGTGATCTGGAACCCCGGAATGCCGCCTTGCATCCGATCGGGACCGTTCGTGCCCGGGATGCCCATGTCCTCGAGCCCCCAGTTGTGATCGAGGTCGAACTCGGCACCCAGCTTCTGCTTGGTGTAGCCGAGCGTGCCGTCGAGCAGCAGCGTCGAGCTGAGCGTGTATGTCCCGCCGATCGCCGCAACATGTGTGCGCCCAGGCGCTTCTCCGGGCTGGCCGCCGCCAACGGAATCGCCGCCGGCATCCCCGAGGATCGGTGCGTCGAAGATGAGCGATGGGGAGTAGCTGTACTTCCCGAACACCTGGAGCCTCGAGTTCGCCTGCCAATTGAGCTTGGTGTCGATGTTGTCCCGCTCGTAGGAGATTTTGTCCTGCGCGGTGAAGTTGTTCACGAACGTGGTGCCGCCCACGTTGGGCGCGGGCATGCGCGCGATGAGCCAGGCCGCACCTGGATCGATCCGGTTGGCGGGAATGACGTTGCCCGGGAACGGCGTGCGCAGCGCCGGGTTGCTGTCTGATGCCGGGTCGTAGATCGTGACGCCGGTCCCGCTGAAGTCGCCGCGCCGCAGCGCCTCCGTCGGAATGCTGACGAAACGCTGTGGCGAATCCCGCTTTCTGTCGTACCGCTCCCAGTTGGCGAAGAAGAACAACTTGTCCTTGAGGATTGGGCCGCCCACGTTGCCGCCGAATTGGCGCAGCTTGTCCGGGTTGTTTTTGGGCGGCCGCGAGCTCTTATCCGCGGCGTCCCATGCCTCCCACGTCGAGAAGCCCGACGGCGGCGCCTGGAAAAAATTCCGCGCCCTGAGATCGCTGTCGACATCGTAGAGCCAGGCCGTCCCGCGGAAGTGGTTCGTCCCGGACTTCGTGATCACGTTGACGGCAGCACCGGCGGCCATTCCCTGCTGGGCGTTGAAGGAGTTGGTGACGATGCTGACTTCCTCGATGGCCTCGGCCGACGGAACGT
>CAWGAS010000022.1:0-193730 GCA_963820645.1 uncultured Acidobacteriota bacterium
CATCCTGCTCGTCGAAGACGACCGCGCCGCGCTCGACGGGCTCAGCCAGTTGCTGGAGATGTCCGGATTCGCCGTGACGACGGCAAGCGACGGCGTCACGGCGCTCGAGCTGATCGGTCAGCAGCGCTTCGACGTGATGCTGCTCGACATCTGGCTGCCACGGATGACCGGGCTGGAGCTGCTCGCGCAGTTGCCCGACCAGACGAATCAACCCAAAGTGATCGTCATGACCGGCGACGACTCGCAGGAGACGCTGCTGCTGACGCTCCGCGAGCAGGCCTATCAGTACGTGAGGAAACCGATTCAGCCCCGAAAGCTGATGGACCTGATCCGCAGGACGCTGGCGGCGCCGTCGGATCTACCCGCCATCGTCGTGGTGTCGGCTTCGCCGACCTGGGTCGAGGTCCTCGTGCCGTGCGCCCGCGATGTCGGCCGACCGGATCCAGAGCTACATCCGGCAGCTCGAGGTCGATCTGCCGAGAGAGGTCCGCGATACGGTGGGGCTCGTGTTTCGCGAGCTGCTGCTCGACGCGATGGAATGGAAGGGGCATCTGGATCCGAACTGTCGGGTCCGCATCGCGTATCTGCGCGCGCAGCGGATGCTGCTCTACCGCATTTCCGACGCCGGTCTGGGTTCCGGCGCCTGGACCCCGCGGGCTGCCACGGGCCGTCACGCTGTCGCGGTGGCCGGAACGGCTCCGAATTCAGAGGTCGGCAAGGCTCCGTCCGGGCCACCTCCTGGCGCTCGCGCAGGCCGATGAGCTGCTCGTGAACGAAGCGGGCAACGAAGTGGTCGTCGTTGGATAGTGACCGTGGGATCTAGGCACACATCGTGACGACAACCGCCACGCAGATCGAGCTGCCGGACGGGCGGGTCGAGCTCCGCGACACGGCGCGGATCGAGCGCAGCCCGCTGTACAACGACGACCTCGCGCCGGTGCCGATCGCGCGGCGCACGTGGACCACCTACAACTACGCCGCGCTGTGGATCAGCATGGCGCACTGCATCCCGACGTACATGCTGTCGGCGGGGCTGATGGCGGCCGGCATGAGCTGGGCGCAGGCGCTCTTCACGGTCGCGCTCGGCAACACGATCGTCCTGATTCCGATCCTGCTGAACTCGCATCCGGGGACCAAGTACGGCATCCCCTTCCCCGTCTTCGCGCGCGCCGCGTACGGGACGATCGGCTCGAACGTTCCGGCGCTGATGCGCGCGCATCGTCGCGTGCGGGTGGTTCGGGATCCAGGCCTGGATCGGCGGCGAGGCGCTCAACACGTTCTTCACGAGCGTCATTCCGAGCTGGCACGGCCTGCTCGGCGCGGGCTTCGGCGGCCACTCGACGACCGAGTGGCTCTCGTTCCTGCTCTTCTGGGGCCTCAACATCGCGATCATCTATCGCGGCATGGACCTGCTGCGCGCGGTCGAGAACTGGGCCGCGCCGTTCGTGCTGGTGATGACCGGGCTGCTGCTCGCGTGGGCGGTCACGGAGGCGAACGGCTTCGGCCCGCTGCTCTCGCAGCCGGGCAAGTTTCAGACGCTTCGGCGAGTTCCTGCCGGTGTTCTTCCCGTCGCTCACCGCGATGATCGGCTTCTGGGCCACGCTGTCGCTCAACATGCCCGACTTCACCCGCTTCGGCCGCAGCCAGCGCGAGCAGGTCATCGGCCAGGTGGTGGCGCTGCCGACGACGATGTTCGTGTTCGCGGCGATGGGCGTGCTGATCACGAGCGCGACGGCGATCATCTACGGCGAAGTGATCTGGGATCCGATCAAGCTCATCGGCCGGTTCAGCTCGCCGCTGGTCATCGCCATCTCGATGTTCACGGCGGTCGTCGCCACGCTGGCGGTCAACATCGCCGCCAACGTCGTCTCGCCGGCCAACGATTTCGCGAACGCGTTTCCCGCGTCTGATCACGTTCAAGACCGGCGGGCTGATCACCGGCATTCTCGGCATCCTGATTCAGCCCTGGCGGCTGCTGGCCGATCCGTCCGGCTACATCTTCAACTGGCTGCTCGGGTACTCGGGCGGGCTGGGATCGATCGCGGGCGTGCTGATCGCGGATTACTGGCTGGTCCGGAAGACGAACCTGTCGCTCGAGGATCTCTACCTGACCGACCGGCCGGTACGGCCGATGGAACGTGGCCGGTCTCGTCGCCACGATCGCGGGATGCGCCGCCGCGTGGGGCGGCCTGATCTTCGAGCCGCTCCGTCCGCTGTACGATTACGCGTGGTTCGTCGGGTTCGGCGTCGCGGCGGGGTGTATCTGGCGCTGGCGGAGAAATCCGCGCATTGCCGACCCGGAAATCCGTAGCGCAGCTCTTTAGGACTGCCGGGGCAGGGCTGAAGCCCTGCGCTACGAAGCCCGCCGCTCAGTGCAGGCTCGCGCGCTTCACCATCCCGCCGTCCACGTCGGCCAGCGGATGCGACGTCACGAAGGCGTTCGGGTCGAGCGCGCGCACGATGGACTTGACGTTGCCGATCTCCAGCCGCGTGACCACGCAGTACAGGATCTCCTGATCCTCGCCGCTCAGGCCTCCGCGGCCCTTGTAGACCGTCACGCCGCGCCCGAGGTACGCGAGGATTCGGGCGGCGATCTCCCCGCTGAAGCCGGCGACACGATCGTGATCGCGGTGAATTCCTCGATGCCGTGGATGACGAAGTCGAGCGTCCGCGCCGCGGCCACGTAGGTCAGGATCGAATACAGCGCCTCTTCGACGCCCAGGACCGACATCGCGACGACGAACAGCACGACGTTGAACAGCAGGATGACGTCGCCGACCTTGAGCAGGTGGCTGCGCTTGCTGATGAGCAGCGCGGCGATCTCGGTCCCGTCGAGCACGGCGCCGCCGCGGACCGCGAGGCCGATGCCGGCGCCGATGAAGAACCCGCCGAAGACCGCCGTCAGCACGAGATCGTGCGTCACGTCGGGGAAGTGCAGCATCGCCAGCGACAGCGACAGCCCGCCGATCGCGAGGGCGCTGCGGACCGCGAACAGCCGGCCGATCTGGCGGTAGCCGAGCGCGATGAACGGCAGGTTGACGAGCGGCAGCCAGATCGAGAGCGACATGCCGGTGACCTTCGACAGCAGCATCGAGATGCCGGTCACGCCGCCGTCGATGAAGTTGCTGGAGAGGAGGAAGCCGTGCAGGCCCATGCTGGCCGACAGGATGCCCAGCACGATGAACAGGACGTTGAGGAGTTCCCGAGCCACTCTCGCGCGCGACGATTCATGGCGCAATCTTATCGCGCCAGCTTCCGCTTCCAGCTCCAGCTTGCAGCTCAGCAGCTCGGGCGGAAGCTGGAAGCTGGAAGCTGGGAGCTGATCCCTACGCCGCTCTCCGGTCGATGCGCGCGCGCAGGGTGGCGAGCGCCGCGCCGATCTCGCGCAGCTCCTGCTCGGTCGTCCGGAGCTTCTCGCCTTCCGCGCGGATGAAGCGGCTGTACGGCCCGATGCTCTCCCGGATGCGGTCGCCGCTCTTGCCGATCTCCTGCTCGAACTGCGCGTGCAGCGCCTCGGACAGCCGCTGCCGGACGCCGGCGATCTTCCGGCGCATCTCCGCCTTTCCGTGCTCGCGCTTCGCGGGCAGGATGAAGAACCCGAGCGCCGCGACGACCGATGCCATGACGATGCCGGTCACGTCGGCCGCCGCCGTCGTCGCCGCCATCGTCGACGATCGTGCCCAGCCCGAGGGCCCCGGCGCTGACCGCCGCCGCCGCGGCCACGGCGTTGCGCGCGCCGTCGGCCAGCTCGCGCGCTTCCTTGCGGCGGTCGTACGAGTCGACGACGCGCTGCGATTCGCGGCCGACCGAGTCGATGAGGCGCGTGCGATCGTAGTGGAAGCGGCCGGCGTCCTCGTCGCCGACGATCCGATCCTGGTACTGCCGCTTGCGCTGCGCGAGGTGCTTGGTGACGTCCTGCCACTGCCGCAGGTCGGCGTCCACGAGCCAGTCCACCAGCTCCCCCACCTTCCGCTCGATCTGCTGCGGCGCGTCGGCGACGACCTCCTGCTCGAACCCCTGCTGCATGCGGCTGCGGTTGAGCAGATCCATGACCCGCCCGATGCGCATCGTCTCGTCGAAGTACGCCTGCCCGCGCCGCTCCATCTCGAGGAGGATGTTGTCGATGTCGGCGATCCGGAAGCCGAAGTCGCGCATCCGGTCCTGCTGAAAGACCTCGAGCTGGCGCTCCACTTCGTCGAGCGTCGCAAAGTCCTCTTTGAGGAGCGCCGCGCGGTCGCGCACGACCGTCGCATGGCGCTCGGTGAGCGCGGCGCCGACGCCGAGCGGGTTCAGCAGCTTGAGGTGGACGCGGCCGGGGGAGTCGAGCGTCTCGCGGATGTAGCGCTCCAGCGCCTCGAAGCGGCTCGCCGCCCACGCCGACGGGTCGCCCTGCTTGGCGCGCAGCGCCAGCCGCGCGCTGACCGGGAAGATCTCCGGGCTCACGCCCGAGCAGCGCCCGCGCGTTGTCGGCCACGAAGGCGCGGACCTCGTCGACCTGCGGCTCGCCTTCGAGGATGTCGATCTTGTTGATGACGATGATGACCTTCTTGCCCCACCCGCGCACCTGCTCGAGGAACACGCGCTCGGTTTCGGTGAAGGGACGGTCGGCGGAGGTCACGAACAGCACGAGGTCCGAGCGCGGCACGAACTCGGACGTGATCGCCTCGTGCTCCCGGATGATCGCGTTGGTGCCGGGCGTGTCGACGATGTGGATTTCGCGCAGGATCTCGGCGGGCGCCGTGATGACGTGCAGAAGACGACTCGCGGACCTTCCGCTCGAGCGTCTCGCCGTACTGCAGCACGTTGATCTGCGCCGTCGTCGGCGTCACGCCTTCCTCGGCGACCTTGCTGCCGACCAGCGCGTTGATGAAGGCGCTCTTGCCGGAGTTGAACTCGCCGACGATCACCAGGAGGAACAGCTCGTCGAGCTGGGCGATGGACGCCTCGAGCGCCTGTTGATGCTCGCGGGAGGCGTCGAACCGGGCGAGCGCGACGCGCAGGCGGCCGAGCACCGCCCGCTCCTCGCGAAGCAGCTCATCCTCTGGCGCCGACAGAATCTTCGTCAGCATGCCCGTGGCGTTATTTTGCAGGATTTGGGCCAGCTGTGCAGCGGTTTCTTTCCGCCGGTACGTAGCGCAGGCCTTCAGAGCCTGTCCGCGGGCGCGCGGACAAGGCTCAGGCCTAAAGGCCTGCGCTACGGGTGGCCGGCCGGCCGTGCTCGGCCGGCTCGGCGCCGGCTCCAGTCGGTGTGCGGCGCGTGGTTCTCGACAATCCACCCGTACACGAGCCGACCGTAGCTCTGCCACCGCATGCCTTTGCGCGCGTAGAAGGGCACCAGCGCGCGCTGCAGCGCGGGCAGACGGTAGAACGGCACGCCGGGAAAGTAGTGATGCTCGAGGTGGTAGTTCGAGTTCAGGTACGCGAAGTCCCAGAACCAGTGCCCCTTCATCAGCGTGCCCCACTGGGCGGGGTCGTCCGGGTTGATGTCGTAGTGCTGGCCCAGCCGGTTCAGCGTGAAGGCGATGGGGAACACGAAGAACACCGGAATGATGCTGGTGCGCAGCGCGGCGTAGAACCCGAAGAAATACCACAGCAGCCCGATTGCGGTGAGGTGCGCCGCGATCGAGACCTTGCGTTCCCAGCCGATCGTCCGCTGAAGGTCGCGAGGATACGTGGCCGATTCGCGGCGGGCGGCGCGGAAGTAGATCGGGAAGAGGACGGGCGTGCAGTACAGCAGCTTGTACCACCGCTTGTTGACCTTCGGCGACAGGTGATGGCGCTTCGGATCGTCTTCGTCGGAGCCGAGCTCCGCGTGATGATCCAGGTGCCACTGCGTGAACTGGCTGGCCGAGATGCCGCTCGGGATCGCGTAGAGGAGCCCCAGGATCCGCTGCGCGAGGGGGCGCTTCCGCTCGAAGACGGTGCTGTGCACGACCTCGTGCAGGAGGATCGTGAAGTTGAAGATCGTGAACCCCTGCACGAACGGCGAGCGGGACCCAGACGAGCGGGTTGTCGAAACGGATGAGCCCCCAGGTCGCGAGCGCGAGCAGCGCGAACTGCCGGGCCGCCACCACGAAGTGGCGGACGGCGGATTTCCGGTGGAAGTCGCGCATCTGCTCGCGCGTGAGCGCTTCGCCGAGCTCAGCCCGGAGGCCGGCCGCGTGCTGCGAAAAGTGGTGGGATTTCACGTTCCTGGATTGTAGCCCGAAGACCCGGCGCCCCTCGCCGCCCGCCAGGACGGTACCGGCCCAAATGCCGCATCTTGACGGCTGGAAATCGATGCATTTTCGCGCAATCGGATGACGTCAGAGGCTCCCGCGCGGTACACAATGGAAGGGTTGCCTGCATGCATCGAACCCTGGTCGTGGACGACTCGCCGACGATTCGCCGGATGGTGATCGCTTCGCTCCGGGACGTGTGCACGGGGGGCTTCACCGAGGCGGCGAGCGGGCCTCGAGGCGATCGAGCAACTGGCCCTCGGCCCGGTCGGGCTGATCGTGCTGGACCTCAACATGCCCGACATGCACGGGCTCGAGGTCCTGAAGTTCGTGCGGAGCCACCAGGCGTACCAGGACATCCCGATTGTCGTGCTGACCACGCGAAGCGACGACGCCAGCCGCGGCGCCGCTGATGGCCGCCGGCGCATCGCTGTACATGACCAAGCCGTTCGCGCCGCAGGCGTTCGCCGGCGAGGTGCGCGCGCTGCTGGAGCGGCAGCACGGCGGCGAGCGCGCCGCGCCGGCGCGCGGGAGGCCGGCAGTGTCTGACGGCGACGACGAGTTCATCGCCGGCTTCATCGACGACTACTTCGCGGAGTGCGACGAGCATCTCGACGTCCGTGCGGCCGCTGCTGCTGACGCTCGAGGGAGCGCTCGGCGGCGCGGCGCCGATCCGAAGATCCTCGACGAGCTGTTCCAGGCCTTCCACTCGCTCAAGGGGATCTCCGGCATGGTGGAGCTGCGCGACGCGGAGATGCTCGCGCACGAGATGGAGAGCTACCTCCGCGCGCTGCGTCAGCGTGAGACGGCGCTGTCGCAGGCGGGCGTGGACGCGCTCATCGGCGGCGTGGACGCGCTCGAACGCGTCGTCGCGGCGCGGCGTGACAACCGGGCCTCGCCGCCGGTCGGCTCCGCCATGCGCGCGATCGCCGCGGTCGTCCCTGCGCGCCGTCGGCCTCGCGCCGCGGCCCCGGCGCCGGCGCGCGGCACCGGCCGTGTCCGCGCCGTGGATCGTGACGTTCACGCCGTCGGCCGAGCTCAACGCGCGCGGGGTGAACGTCGACACGATCCGGGCGCGCCTTCGCGAGCGCGGGACGATCCTGCACGCGGCGCCGAAGATCCTCGACACCGGCATCGCGTTCGAGTTCGGGTTCGCCGGCGATCTCGATGACGAGACGCTCGCGGCCTGGTCTGCCGACGGGCTGCATCGCCGCGCGATCGGTCGCCGTCGGCGACGCCGGCGGCCGCCGCGACCGGACGACGACGAGCCCGCGGTCGCGCAGCTGCCGTCGGCCGCGTCGCACTACGTGCGCGTCGATCTCGCGAAGCTCGACGAGCTGATGCGGATGATCGGGGACCTGGTCATCAGCCGGGCGCGGCTCGACGACACGCTGGCCCGGATCGAGCCGCGCGTGCCCGCCGGTCGAGTGGCGCGCGGTGCACGAGAACAGCGCGGCGATCGAGCGCCAGCTGCGCGACCTGCGCGAAGGGGTCGTGCGCGTCCGCCTGGTGCCGGTCGGCGAGATCTTCCGGCGCATGCCGTTCGTCGTCCGCGACCTGGCGAAGGACTCGACGACGAAGGTGCGGCTGGTGCTCCAGGGGCAGGAAACCGAGATCGACAAGTACCTGATCGAGCGGATGATGGATCCGGTGCTGCACCTCGTGCGGAACGCGGTCAGCCACGGGTTCGAGCCGCCGGCGGAGCGACGCGCCGCCGAACAAGCCGGAAGAAGGCACGCTGACGCTGTCCGCGGCCGCCGCCGGGGACTCGGTGATGCTCGAGATCGCCGACGACGGACGGGGCATCGATGCGGAGGCGGTCAGGCGCCGCGCGCGCGCGGCCTCGGCATGGCGGTGCCCGACGGGCCGCTCGACGATGCGACGCTCCTGGATCTGATTTGCGCGCCCGGGTTCTCGACGCGCGAAGAGACCGATCGCGCCAGCGGCCGCGGCGTCGGGATGGCGGTCGTGAAGTCGACCGTCCAGCAGTTGAACGGGACGCTGGCGCTGGACACGGAACCGGGGCGCGGCACCCGGTTCATCATCGAGCTGCCGCTGACGCTGTCGATCACCGACGCGATGATCGCGACGGTCGGGGACCGGACGTTCGCGGTGCCGCAGTCGTCGGTCCGCGAGGTGATCGAGCTGGAGCCGTCGGCGCTGCGGGCGATCGAGAACCACGAGATCGCGCCGTACCGCGGAGGCGTCGCTGCCCATCGTCCGGCTCAGCCGGCTGTTCGGGATTGCCGAGCGGCCGCGGCGGGCGCTGCACGCGTTCGTCATCGGGACCGGCCTCGACGCCGTCGGCATCGCCGTCGATCGCATCAAGGGACAGCGCGAGGTCGTCGTGCGGACGATGACCGACGAGATGATCAAGGTCGAGGGCATTGCCGGCGCGACCGATCTCGGCGACGGGCGGGTGGTGCTGATTCTCAACATGGGCGTGCTGGCGCGCATCGTCAAGCCGCGCCGGGACGCGGCCGGCGTGCGCCGGACCGGGAGCGCCTGATGGCCGACAACTTCATCCTCTTCACGCTGGCGGGGACGACCTACGCGCTGCGCACGAGCGACGTGGCGCACGTCGAGATGGTCGAGCACGTCACGGGCGTGCCGAACGCCGCGCATTTCGTCGACGGCGTCGTGTTCTCGCGCGGGCAGGTCGTGCCGGCGCTCAACCTGCGCGCCCGCTTCGGCTTCGAGCAGGCGGCGTACGACCTGCGCACGCGGCTGCTCGTGGTGCAGCACGGCGGCCGGAGCGTCGGCCTCGTCGTCGATGCCGCCCGCGAGTTCCTGGCCATTCCGCCGTCGGCGATCCAGCCGCCCGCCGCAGGCGCTGCACGGGCTGAGCGGCCGGTACGTCGAAGGCGATCGCCAACCTGTCGCGATCGGCTCATCCTGATTCTCGACCTGCGCGAAGTGCTCAATTTCAGCGAAACGATTACCGCCGCCTGACGCGGCGTGCCCCAAGGAGAACGTGATGGCCACCCGGACGAAAACGAACGGACGCGCGAACGGATCGCGCCGCGGGTTCGACCCGAGCCTCGTCGCGGCGCAGACCGACCAGCTGACCGCCGCGGCCCACGCGATCGCGCGGATCACCGACGACGTGTCGGAAGGGGCCGACACGCAGGTGCGCTCGCTCGACGCGACGCTGAGCGGGCTGAACGAGATGGCCGCGTCGCTGAAGGAGACCGCCGGCCAGGCGGCATCCGTGGCGGCGTCCGCCGAGGAGCTGCTGTCGTCCGTGAACGAGATGGCGGCGTCGATCGAGCAGGTCACCGCCAACACGGTCAGGGTGGCGGGCTCGATCGCCGAGACGAGCGCGTCGATCCACGAGACGAGCGCCTCGCTGCGCCAGGTCAGCGACGCCGCCGCCGAGCTGTCGACCTCGTCTCAGCAGGTGACCGCCTCGATCACCGAGATGTCCGCGTCGATCAAGTCGGTGAGCGGCGATACCGAGTCGCTGACCGCGTCGGTCAACGAGACGGCGGCGGCGATCGAGGAGATGTCGCAGTCGATCCGGAGCGTGTCGGGCAACGCCGACGAGCTCGCGGCCGCCGCCGAGGAGACCTCGTCGTCGATCAACGAGATGGCGGCGTCGATCGAGGAAGTCGGCGCGATGACCGAGCGGCTCGCGACCTCCGTCGAGGAGAACTCGACGTCGATCGAGGAGATGTCGCGCTCGGTGCAGGCGATCGCGGCGAACGGCCGGCGGATCGCCGAGGCGGGCGAGGCCGCGGCGACGAGCGCGACGCAGATGGAGCGCTCGATCGAGTCGGTCGGCTCGCTCGCCCGCCAGGCCGACGAGATCACGCGCCGGGCCGCCCGCGACGCCGAGGACGGCGGCGCCACGCGTGCAGCGCTCGATCCAGGGCATCGTGCCGGATGCGCGATTCGATGGCGCAGTCCGCCACCGTGATGCGCGAGATGGGCAAGCGGACCAGCGACATCACGACGATCGTCGACACCATCAACCTCATCGCGGAGCGCACGAACCTGCTGTCGCTGAACGCCTCGATCGAGGCGGCGCGCGCGGGCGACGCCGGGCGCGGCTTCGCCGTGGTCGCCGAGGAGATCCGCAACCTCGCCGATCGCTCGGCCAAGGCGACCGCCGACATCGCGGCGATCATCAAGGCGCTGCAGGAGGTCTCGCACGAGGCGGTGAGCGCGTCGACCGACGGGCTGCGCATCGCCGACGAGAGCAGCGCGACGGCGGAGACCGGCGCGGCGGGGCTGAAGAAGATCCTCGACCGGCGTGTCCGAGACGGCCTCGCTGGTCTCGCAGATCGCCCGGGCCACCGACGAGCAGCGGACGGCCGGCAAGGCCGTGGTGACGGCCATCGCCGCGCACCGCCGAGCAGGCGCGGCAGATTTCCGTCGGCACCGGCGAGCAGGCGATCGCGGCGCGGAACGATCGTCCAGGCCACCGGGGAGATGCGGAAGATCGCGCAGGAGGTCACCAAGGCGGTCGCCGAGCAGGGGCGCGCCGCGCGCGACATCCTCAAGGCGGCGCAGGCGACGACCAAGCTGGCCGTGCAGGTCCGCAAGGCGTCCGGCGAGCAGGCGCGCAGCGCCGTCGAGATCACGCAGGCCGCCGAATCGATGCGGCGCGGCGCGGTCGACGACGTCGCGCGCGGTGAGCCGAACAGGCGACCGCCAGCAGCGAGATCGCCAGGGCGGCGGAGGGCATGACGCGCACGATCGCGACGGTCAGCAAGGCGATCGTCGAGCAGGCGACCGCGACCGCGCAGATTACGCGGGCCGACGGAGAGCATGAGGCTCGAGGCCGAGCAGGCGGCCAAGGCGCTCAAGGAGCAGAGCCGCGCGATGAAGGACATGACGACCGCGGTGGCGAGCACGGCCCGCGAGATCAAGCTCATCAGCCATGCCAACCGCGAGCACTCGACGGTCGCCGGCACGCTCCTCGGCGAGGTCGCGGAGATCCGCAAGATCACCGATCGGAACGCGCGCGGCGTGAAGGAAACGCGCGTCAGCACCGCGCGATCTGCTCCGGCATACCGAAGCGCTCAACGCGATCGTCGACCAAGGGCGCGGGACGCCAGAGCACGAACGGCGGCCGCCCAAGGCGACACGGCCGTTGACGGACCTCTTCGGAACCGCCGGCCGAGCCGCTGCCGATCGGCGTGCTGACGGTCGACGCCTCCCTCACGTTCGCACGTGGAGCGAGTGGCTCGAGAGCCGCCACGGGCATTCCCGCGGCCGACGCGTGCGGCCGCCCGCTGGCGGACGTCGTCCCGGACGTCGGCGACACGCGGGTTGCTCGATCGCTTCACGCGCGTGCTCGAGAGCGGCCAGGCGCAGGTGCTGGCCCCCGCGTTCCACCACTACCTGATCCCGTGCGCGCCCCGCACGCCGTCCCCGAACTTCGAGCGCATGCAGCAGCTCGTCACGCTCGGGGCGCTGCGGGAGGGCGATCGCGTGGTCGGCGTGATGGCGACGATCGAGGACGTGACGCCGCGGCTCGACGCCGAGCGCGCGCTCGCCGCCGATCTCCAGAGCGAGCGACCCCGAGACACGCGGCCGCGCCGCCGAGCGCCTGCAGACGCGTCGACGCGCTGCACGCGCCGCAGGCGTTCACCGACGCGCTCCGCCACGACAGCTGGCAGGTCCGGCGCGCCGCGGTCCAGGGGCTGTCCCGGCACGCCTCGCGCGACCTGCTCGCCTCGCTCATCGCGGCGCTGCGCGACGAGCATCACGACTTCAACGTCCTCAGCAGCGCGCTCCAGCTGCTGTCGATGACCGACGTCGACGTCACCGTCCCGCTCGCCGAGCTGCTGCGGGATCCCGATCCCGACCTGCGCATCCAGGCGGCGCTGGCCCTCGGCGAACAGCGGCATCCGGCCGCGAGCGCCGCGCTCATCGAGGCGCTCGAGGATCCCGACGCGAACGTCCGGTTCCACGCGATCGAAGCGCTCGGGCGTCCTGCAGTCGCCCGATGCCGTCGATCCGCTGTCGCGCATCGCGGAGTCGCGCGATTTCTTCCTCGCCTTTCCCGCGATCGACGCGCTCGCGCGGATCGACGATCCGCGCGTCGCGCCGCGCCTGGTGCCGCTGCTCGACGACGACGTCCTGGCGGTGCCCGTGGTCGAGGCGCTGGGCCGGCTCGGAGGCGGAGACGTCGTGCGGCCGCTCGTCGCCCTCCTCGATCGCCCGCGCGCGCCGGTCGGCTCGATCGCGGCCGCGATCGCCCGCCTCCACGCCGGGTACGAAGCCAAGTACGCCGGCGGCGACTACATCGTCTCCGAGTTCCAGGCCGCGCTGACGCCGACCGGCGCACGGCAGATTCTCGACACGGTCGGCAGCGCGCAGAAAGACGAGCTGCGCGCGCTCGTGCTGCTCCTCGGCTGGGTGCAGGGACCGGCCGTCGAGCGCGCGCTGACGCGCCTGCTCGGCGACGCGGATCTGCGGGCCGACGTGCTCGAGGCGCTGGTACGCCGCGGCGCCGCCGTGGTCGGCATTCTCATCGAGCAGCTGCAGTCGGACGATCAGGACGTGACGCTGGCAGCCGTCACGGCGCTCGGGCGCCTCGGCGATCCGCGCGCGACCGACGCCCTCACGCGCATGCTCGACGGCGATCGCGTCGATCGTGAGCGCGGCCGCCGGCGCGCTGGCCAGGATTGGCGACGCCGCGGGCGTTCGAGCCGCTGCTCGCGCTCCTCGGCCACCACGATGCGACGGTCCGGCAGGCGGCCATCGGCGCCCTGAACTCGCTCGGACACCCGGACATGGCGCGACCGCGTGGCGGCCCTCCTGAAGGACGCCGATCCGCACACCCGCGAGTCCGCGGTCCGCATCGCGGGCTACTTCGGGTATGCGGCCTGCGCCGACGCCGTCTTCGCGCTGTACGCGGATGAGGACGAAGCGGTCAGGCGGGCCGCGCTCGAGCACCTCCCGTTCATCGACGAAGCGCGCGCCTTTCCGGTGCTGCAGCGCGCGGTGAAGGAAGACACGCCGCGCGCCCGGGCGTCCGCCGCGACCGCGCTCGCGCGAGTCGAGGGACCCGGCGCACGGGCCCGTCCTGCACGAGGCGCTCGAGGACGCCGACGCCTGGGTCCGCTACTTCGCCGCCCGCGCGCTCGGCGCAGCACGGGCACGAGGACGCGCTCGACACGCTGGCGTCGCTCGCCTCCGGGGATCCCGCGCCGCACGTCCGGATCGCCGCCCTCGAGTCGATTGGCGCGATTGACGGCGCCGCGCGCGGCGGCGATGCTCCAGCCCTATGCCGGCGCGGCCGAGCGCGACATCGCCGTCGCCGCACTCGGCGCGCTCGGGCGCCTGGCCGGCCAGACCGTCGCGCCGACGCTGCAGCACGCGCTGCGGTCCGACGATCCCGCGCGCCGGCTGGCGGCGATCCAGGCGTTCTCGCGGCGCGGCGGGGCCGACAGCGTCAGCGTGCTGCGCTGGACCGCGGGAGGCGACGCCAGCGCGGAGGTCGCGAGCGCCGCCCTCGACGGGCTCGTCACGCTCGCGGCCCAGCCGGCCGGGAGCTGGGCCGAGGCGATCGACGCGGTCGTCGAGCTCAGCGCGGACTCGAAACACCGCGACGCGGCGGTCGCCGCGCTGGCGCGCATGCCCGGCGCGCGAAGCGAGCGGGTCGCGCTCGGCCTCACGCACGCATCGCCCGAGGTGCGGCGCGCGACGGTCGAGGCGCTGACGCGCATGAAGCATCCGGACGCGTCGCTCGCGCGTCCGCGCCGCGCTCGACGCCCCCGACCCGACGGTGCGCGAGGCGGCCGTGACGGCGCTCGACCGCGTGGGCACGAGCGGACTGACGCGCAAGCTGGCGGCCATGGCGGCCGGCGATCCCGACCAGGCGGTGCGGCGAGCGGCCGAAGCGGCGCTCGCCCGGCAACCCCACAAGGAGGGCGACGGAGGCGCCCGCGCCTGAACGCACCCGGTACCCATGGGTTCCCAAGTCGACACACTCGGCCTGAACAGCGCGGCTGTTCCGCTGCTGCGGGATCTGATTCACGGCCCGCACCGGCCTCTCGTTCGACGACGGGCGGCGTGGACCTGCTCGCCGAGCGGCTGGCCGCGCTGGTCGTCGAGCGCGGGTTCGCGTCGTTCCTGGACTACTACTACCTGCTGAAGTACGACGAGTCCGGCGCCGACGAGTGGCCACGGGTGATGGACGCGCTGTCGGTGCCGGAAACGTACTTCTGGCGCGAGATCGATCAGGTCCGCGCCGTCGTCGACGTGATCGTGCCGGCGCTGGTGTGCGCGCTGCGCGGGGCGCCGCTGCGAATCTGGAGCGTCCCCTGCGCGAGCGGAGAAGAGCCGCTGACCATTGCGATGATGCTGGACATGGCGGGCTGGTTCGGGCGGGCGCCGATCGAGATCCACGCGAGCGACGCCAGCCCGGCGCAGATCGCGCGCGCCCGCGCCGGCCGCTATCGGGAGCGCGCGTTCCGCGCCCTGCCGGCGAACGCTGCGGGAGCGGTATTTCCGCGCGGACGGCGATGCCTCGGTACCCGACGCCGCGCTCGCGTCGCGGATCACGTCGTGGTCCGTGGTCAATCTGATGGATCGCGAGCGGGTGGCGCCGCTGGCGCGCGCGCCGGTGATCTTCTGCCGGAACGTCTTCATCTACTTCTCGCCGGACGGCGTGCGCGACGTCGTCACTCGCTTCGCCGACCTGATGCCGGCGCCCGCGTATCTGTGCGTCGGCGCCTCGGAATCGCTGCTGCGCGCCACGACCCGGTTCACGCTCGAAGAGATCGGCGGCGCCTTCGTGTACGTCAAACGATGACCGGGGAACCATCCCGAAAGGCTGGCTTTGCCTGACATTATTCGCGTCCTGATCGTCGACGACTCGGCCTACGTCCGCAAGGTCGTCGCCCAGATGCTGTCGCGAAGTCCGTTCATCGAGGTCGTCGGGACGGCCCGCGACGGCGCCGACGCGCTCGAGCGCGTCGAGGAGCTGCGGCCCGACGTCGTGACCTGCGATCTGAACATGCCGGTGATGGACGGCCTGACCTTCGTGCGCACGCAGATGGCCCGCCGCCCGATCGCCATCGTCCTCATCAGCATCGCCGCGGAACAGGGCGCGCAGGTGCTGGCCGCGCTCGACGCGGGGGCCTTCGACTTCGTGCAGAAGCCGACCGCGCTCGCGACCGAGAAGCTGATGGACATCGCGGACGAGCTGGTCGAGAAGGTCAAGGTGGCGGCCCGCGCGTCCATGCGGCCGCCGGCGCCCGCGGTCGAGGCCCCCGACGTCCCGCGCCGGCCTGCCGATGCCCGCGAAGTCCGACAAGGTGGACATCGTCGTGATGGGCATCTCGACCGGCGGGCCGCAGGGGCTCAAGATCGTGATCCCGCGCTTCCCCGCCGACTTCCCGGTTCCGATCGCGATCGTCATGCACATGCCGGTCGGCTATACCGAGATGTACGCGCGAAACCTGAACGACGTGTGCGCCCTCACCGTGGTGGAGGCGCAGGAAGGCCAGCCGATTGTCCCGGGCACGGCCTATCTGGCGCCCGCGGGGCGCCACCTGACGTTCGTCCGCGCCGGGGCCTCGGTCCTGGCCCATCTGGACGTGCGTCCCCTCGACACGCCTGCACCGCCCCGCCGTCGATGTCCTGTTTCAGTCCGCCGCCGAAGTGTTCGACAGCCGTGTCCTCGGCGTCGTGATGACCGGCATGGGCTCGGACGGGCGCGACGGGGCGGCGTGGATCAAGGCGCGCGGGGGCGTTATCCTGACCGAGGCCGAAGAGACCTGCGTCGTCTACGGCATGCCGCGGTCCGTCGTCGAGGCCGGACTCAGCGACAGAGTTCTTCCGATCGACGCCATGGCTCGCGCCATAATGGAGCAAGTATGAGCAAGGTGCTGCTCGTGGACGACTCGGGCATGGCGCGCCGGAGCACGCGCCGGATCCTCGAGGAGGCGGGCTACGAGGTGGTCGAGGCGGAGGACGGGATGTCCGCACTCGAGCGGTATTTCGTCGAGAAGCCCGACGTGGTCATGCTCGATCTCGTGATGAAGGGGATGTACGGTCTGGAAGTGATCGCCAAGCTGCGGGAGATCGATCCGGCCGCGCGGATCGTCGTGCTGTCCGCCGACGTCCAGACCTCGTCGCGGGAGATGGTGCAGGCGGCAGGGGCGGCGGGGTTCCTCAACAAGCCGGTGGACCGCCAGCAGATGCTGGACATGGTCGCCACGGCGATCGCGCAGCGGGGATTCATGGAGCTGACGGCGCTCCAGCAGGACGCGCTCGTCGAGCTGCTGAACATCGGCTTCGGCCGCGCGGCGGCATCCCTGTCGCAGCTGACCGGGCACCGGGTCGTCCTGGAAGTGCCGCAGGTCTCGGTCCATCCCATCGCCGACCTCGATGCGTCGCTCCGGCGCGTGATTACGAACGACGTGGCGAGCGTGCACCAGATTTTCTCGGGCCCGGTCGCCGGCGACGCGCTGCTCATCCTCGACTATGCCGCCGCCGGCATGCTCAAGGAGCTGCTCACGAACGAGCCGCCGCTGCCGCTGCCGCTCGACGCCACGGCCCGCGAGGTCCTCACCGAGGTCGGCAACATCCTCCTCAATGCGTGCCTGGGCACCTTCGGCAATCTCCTTCAGGTGCAGGTGTCGTTTTCGGTGCCGCACCTCAGTCTCGACAGCCTGTCGGGCGTACTCAACTCGCTGCTCGTCAACCGCGAAGGGCTCCGCTACGCGCTCGTCGTGCACGCCGGTTTCCGGCTGCGCGACACGGAGCTCACCGGCTACCTCGTCATCGTCCTGAGCGTGGCCTCGCTCGATCGATTGATCCGCGCCGTCGAAGCGTGGGAGCAGAAGGGCTAGCGTCCTAGTGGCCGGTCCCCTGCCCGCCACGGACCTCCTCGCTGCCGGCTTCCGGCGGTGGTTCGACGAGCTCGCGCAGCAGGGCGTGTTCACCACCGACGCCGATCTCGTCGTGCGCAGCTGGAACCGGTGGCTCGAGGACAGCACCGGCCACTCCGCGTCCGCGGTCGTCGGGCGCCGCCTCTTCGACGTGTTCCCGGAGCTCCTCGCGCGCGGGTTCGAGACGTACTACCGCGCCGCGCTCGGAGGGGAGATCAAGGTCCTGGCGCACGGGCTCCACCGCAACGTGCTGCCGGTCCGCGACGCGCAGCGCGGGGAAGTCGCGGCAGAGCGGGCGGATCGCTCCGCTCGACGTGGACGGCGTCATCGTCGGGACCGTGACGGTGATCGAAGACGTCACCGAGCGGTTCGCGAGCGAGCGCGAGCTGCGCAACCAGATTCAGGCGTCGGAGCAGGCCCGGGCGCTCGCCGAGGAAGCGGTGCGCGTCAAGGACGAGTTCCTGACGACGCTGTCCCACGAGATCCGGACGCCGCTGAACGCCGTGCTCGGATGGACGAAGATCCTGCTGTCGCGCACGGTCGATTCGGCGATGCTCGCCCGCGCGCTCGAGGTGATCGACCGGAACGCGCTGGCGCAGACGCGCCTCATCGACGACATGCTCGACACCGCGCGGGTCATGAGCGGCAAGCTGCGGCTCGAATCGCAGCCCGTGGATCTGACGCGCGTCGCCCTCGCGGCCATCGACGTGGTCGCGCCGACCGCCGCCGCGAAAGGGGTCGAGATCCGGCCGGAGTTCCAGCCGCAGGCGTTCATGATGATGGGCGATCCGGATCGGCTGCAGCAGATCGTCTGGAACCTGCTGGTGAACGCCGTCAAGTTCACCGAGCCCGGCGGGACGGTGACGGTCGGCATCTCCGACAGCCAGGGTCTGCTGACCCTGACCGTCACGGATACCGGCGAGGGCATCACGGCGGAGTTCCTGCCGCAGATCTTCGAGCGGTTCCGGCAGGCGGATCCGTCCGCGAGCCGGCGTCACGGCGGCCTCGGGATCGGCCTGTCCCTCGTGCGCCAGCTCGTCGAGCTCCACGGCGGGCCGGATTGCCGTCAAGAGCGTGCTGCACGAGGGATCGACCTTCATCGTCACGTTTCCGAGCCGCGCCGATCTCGCCGAGTCGGGCGTCGATCGTGAACCCGGCCGAAGGCGATGCGATGCTGACGAATATCCGGGTGCTGGTGGTGGGCGGCCATCCGGACGCGCGGGAAATGCTGACCGTGGCGCTCGAGCATTACGGGGCGCAGGTCACCGTGGTCGAGACGGCGCCGGGAGCGCTCGGCCACCTCGACGCGGCCTCGCGCCACGATCTTCCGCACGTCATCGTGGCCGACGTCGGGGAAGCCGACGAGTCCGGCCTGACGATGATCCAGACGCTCGGCCGGCGGCCGCGGGCGCGCGGCGGTGACATTCCCGCCATCGCGGTGACGCCGTACGATCATGCGTCGCTCAACAACCGGGTGCTCGCCGCAGGCTTCCGGATCCACTTGTCGAAGCCGGTCCCGCCGAACATCCTGGCGGCAGCCGTCCGCAAGCTCGTGCGGACCGTGTGATTGTCACCTTCGGCTCCGGAGTCAGCGGAGGAGACGGAGATAGCGGAGTTCACCCACAGGATCCACCGGCATTCAACACGCGAGTAAACGGAGGAACGGAGAACGGCGCTGCTTGTTTTGCAACAATTTTTCTGCGTATCTCCGTTCCTCCGTTGCTCCGTGTTAAGTACGTAGGACGAATGTACGTCTCCGCTGGCTCTTGTCAGCTCCGCTGCCTCGGTGCGTCACTCGCACGCCGGCACCGCCATCCGGCCCCCGCCGACCCTCGTCAGCGCGACCCCGACCAGGACGGCCGCGGCGCCCACCATCTTCCTGACGCCGAGCGGCTCGCCGAGGAACAGCACGGCGCTCAGCATCGCCACGATCGGCACGAGGTTGGAGTAGACCGAGGTCCGCGCGTTGCCGATTTCACGCACGGCGGAATACCAGATCGTGTAGGCAATGCACAAGGCGAACAGCGCCGAATACACGATCGCGAGCCACGTCCCGCGGCTGACGGCGATCCAGTTGACCGCGCGGATGTGCGGCCATGCCGCCGGCACGTAAAGCAGCGTCCCGATCGCCATCGACAGCCCGGTGACCCCCACGGGCGAGTGCCGGGTCATCAGCGGCCGCGACCCGAGCGTGTAGATCGCCCAGCAGCACACCGCGACGGCCATCAGGAGATCGCCGCGCAGCGAGCCGGCGCCGATGCTCATGCCGTGGCCGACGACGATGTAGATGCCGGTCAGCGAGAGCGCGGCCCCGGCCCAATGCAGGGGACCGATCCGGTCCTGGCCGAGTGCGGCCGTGATGAGCGCGATGATGACCGGCGTCGCCGCGATCATGAGCGAGCTGTTCGCGACGCTCGTCTGCGCCAGGCCGGCAACGAAGGTGGCCTGATACAGGAAGTGCCCCACGACACCGAGACCGGCCAGCGCCAGCCAGTCGCGCCCCGTGATCTCGGCCGGCGTGTAGAAGATGCTGGCGAGCGATCCGCCCCGCTCCGACGACAGCGGTGGACGCCATCGCATCGCGACGATGATCGCCAGGAACACGGCCGAACCGATCGTCAGGCGGACGGCGTTGAACGCCTGGGGGTGGAGCTCGGCGAACGCGCCTTTGACGACGGAGTAGTTCATGCCCCAGATGATCGCCATCAGGAGCAGGAGCGCGTCGATGCGGCGGAATTGGAACGGACGTCACGAGCGGGACGGGGCGCGATCGCGGAGACCATCGCTCCGCGCAACGCAGCCGCGGACCGCCGACCGGCGAGGCCGATGCGCGCCGAGTCTCCGCGGCCGTGGCGATCGTGGCAGCAGCCGTAGCGGAAGTCGGCAGTGCCGCGGAGCGCGCTACGCGCCTGCTGGCGGAGAACGGCTTGAGGAAGAACAGGATCAGCGAGATCACGAACACGTAAATCGCCAGCGACTCGATCAGGACGAGGCCGAGGAGCAATACGCCGCGAATGTCCCCCGCCGCGCCCGGGTTCCTGGCAATCCCCTCGGCGGCCGCCGCCACCGCGCGCCCCTGGCCGAGCGCCGCGAGGCCGGCGCCGATGCCGAGCGCGAAGCCGGCGGTGATGATCGACCACTTCGCGATCTCGATGTTGAGCGAGGCGGCCTCGCCACCCTGCGCGTAGAGCGGCGCGGCGAAACCCGCAACCAGCACGAATGCGAACGTCAGAACTGCACGTGTACTCACGACCCAAGCCTCCTCTGAAGACAACATACCCACGAATAAATGAATGCCTCACGCCGCCGCCGGCGCGGCATGGCCGGCGGGCGCGTCGTGCCCGTGCTCGTCGTGCATGGTGCTCGACCGCCACCGCGCCCTGAAGATAGATGATCGACAGCAGCATGAAGATGAACGCCTGCAGCAGCCCCGTCACCAGCCCGAGAAACATCATCGGGAGCGGCACCAGGAACGGCACGATGCTGAAGAGCACCAGGATGACCAGCTCCTCGCCGAAGATGTTGCCGAACAGCCGGAGCGACAGCGACAGCAGCCGGGACGTATGGCTGATGATCTCGATGGGGAACATCAGGAAGCCGAGCATGAACGGCGCGCCCGGCGGCGCCCAGAAGTGCTTGACGTACCCGACGATCCCCTGCGCCCGGATGCCCTGGTAATGGTAGTAGACCCAGGTCGTGATCGCGCACCCGAGCGTGACGTTGATGCTGCTCGTCGGCGCCATCAGGCCCGGAACGAGCCCCATGTAGTTGCCGAGCAGAATGAAGAGCCCGAGCGTGCCGATCAGCGGCAGAAACCGGTGCCCCTTCGGACCGATCCACTCGTCGAGCAGCCCGATCACGGCGCCGATGGCGTCCTCCATCACGATCTGCAGCGTGCCGGGGTTCTCGACGCTCAGCCTCGACCGCACGAACAGGCAGCCGGCCGTAATGAACACCACGATCAGCAGGACCATCACGATGTAGGGCGGGATCACTTCGTGGCCGGTGAAGTGATAGCCGAGCGCCTCGCCCACCCGCTGCACGAGCGGTCCGAGCAGCGCGTTGACGAGCTGCACGATCCAGAGGGGGTGTTCGAGCTTCTCCATCGTCAACTTCGACGCGAACTTCAACGCGTCAACTTCACGAGACCGGCAGCGATCAGGGCTTTTTCACGAAGAGACGGACGGCTTCGACCGTCACCGCCGCCACAATCGAGGACGCGCCCGCCAGCAGGCCCAACGGGTGCAGGCGCAAACGCGCAATCATAACGTACGCCATCAAAGCGAGTAAAGCGTACCGGCCCGCGAGCGACAGGACGATGCGCCACCGCGTCGCACGCCGGTCTCGCCGTCGCGCAGATCGCCGGACAGATTCGAGACGCCCGCCTTGAGCAGCCAGTAACTCGTACCGACCAGCAGCCCGCCTGCCAGAACCGCCACCGCCGGGCCCGGGCGATCCCCGCGCCACGATCAGCGCCACGACCGCCATCGCGCCGCAGATCCCGATCGCGGTGTACTCGACGCGCCGCAGCAGCGGATCGGGCTCCACTACTTCAGGAAACGATCGGCGGTCCGGTACACGTTGAGGATGCCCGCGGCCAGCCCGAACAGGATGAACAACAGGAACAGCCAGGGGCTGGTCCCGAACCATTTGTCGAGGTAGTAGCCGATCAGGGCGCCGAGCCCGACCGCGAGCACGAAGGAAATCCCGACGGTGCTGAGCGCACCGATCGTCCGGAACGCGTCGGCCATGCTGCCGCTCTTGGGCGGCGGCTGCGGATCCATGACCTATCGTAGCCCCAGGATCGGCGCCGCTCCCAGCGTCGACGCCGACGCCTCCGCGAGCTCGAACAGGAGCCTCGGATACACGCCGAGGACGATCGTGCCCGCCACGGTCACGATCAGCACCGCGGCCAGCGCCGGCGACACGCGGAACGGCGGGAGCGCCGCGTCCGGCGGCGACATCCACATGTACACGACGACGCGTGCGTAGTAGTACAGCGAGACGGCGCTGTTGAGCACGCCGATCACCGCGAGCCAGATGTACCCGGCGTCGATGGCCGCGCCGAAGACCCACAGCTTGCCCATGAACCCCGCCGTCGGCGGCAGGCCGCCGAGCGACAGCATGAAGAGCAGCATCGCCGCGGCCGCAGCCGGGTGCGCCGCGTAGAGCCCCGCCAGGTCCTTCAGCTCGTCGCCGACGACGTCCGCCCGCCGCATCAGGACGACGACGGCGAGCGCGCCCATCTGCATGAACGCGTAGACCATCAGGTAGACCAGCGCCGCCGTGATGCCGCGCGGCGTGCCGGCGACGATGCCGATGAGCACGTACCCCGCGTGCGCGATCGACGAGTACGCGAGCATCCGCTTGAGGTTCCCCTGCGTCAGCGCCGCGATGTTGCCGACCGTCATCGTCACCACGGCGAGCACGTAGAAGAACGCGCTCCACCCGAGCGGCTGCCCCCAGATCGTGCCGAGCCCGCCCATCCGGAACGCCGGCAGGCCCTCGACGAAGATCCGCAGGAGCATCGCGAACGCCGCGGTCTTCGACCCGACCGAGAGAAACGCGGTGATCGGCGTCGGCGCGCCTTCGTACACGTCGGGCGCCCACATGTGAAACGGCACGGCCGCAATCTTGAACCCGAGCCCGGCGACGAGCAGCATCACCGCGAACGGCAGCAGCAGCCCGCCGTCGCCCGCCGCGAGCGACGTCGCGATCGTCCGCAGGTGCGTGCTGCCGGTGAGCCCGTAGAGCAGCGACATGCCGTACAAGCAGGATCGCGAGCGAGAACGCGCCGAGGAGGAAGTACTTGATGGCCGCTTCGTTCGAGCGCCGGTTCGGCCGCAGGTATCCCGTGAGCACGTAGAACGACACCGCCATCGTCTCGAGGCCGATGAAGAGGGTGATGAGGTCGATCCCTCCGGCCATGAACATCATGCCGAGCGTCGCGCAGAGGACGAGAAAGTAGTATTCGCCCGGCCGGACCCCTTCGATGGAGAGATAGCGCGGGGACATCGCGACCGTCAGGGCCGCGGAGACGAGGAAGAGCAGCTTGAAGAAGAACGCGAACCCGTCGACCGCGACGAGCCCGCGCGCGACGGTGACGGTCACGCCGTCGGCCGCCAGCAGCGCGACGGCGGCGGCGGCCAGCACCGCGACGGTGAACCACGACAGCGATCGGTCCCACCGCCGCGGCAGCGTGACGTCGAGGATGAGCACCAGGAGCGAGCCGGCCGTCAGCACGATCTCCGGCAGGAGATAGTAGAAGTCCGCGCCGAGAACCCCGCAGGCATCAGCGGGCGCCTCCGTCCGGCTTCGCGGGCGCGGCAGGTTCGGGGCCGGTGGTGCACGGCGGGATCAGCAACATTCCCGGCGGACCGTCCGGAACGGCGACCGGCGCCGCGCGTGCCGCAGCCGGGGACGGTCCTGGCGATCGCCGGCGCGTAGACGGAGTTCACGCGCATCACGATGCGGCCGACCGACGATTCGAGCCGGCGCAGGATCGGCGACGGGTAGATGCCGATCCAGATCGCGAGCGCGACGAGCGGCACGAACGTGGCCACTTCACGCGCGTTCAGGTCCTTGAGCGACGCGTTGGCCGGGTTGTCGATCCGGCCGAACATCGTCCGCTGGTAGAGCCACAGCATGTAGGCCGCGCCGAGGACGATGCCCGCCGCCGCCACGGCCGCCCAGGCCTTGTTGACGACGTAGACGCCCTGCAGGATGAGGATCTCGCCGATGAACCCGTTCAGCGCCGGCAGCCCGATCGACGACATCGTCATCACGAAGAAGATCGCGGCAAACACCGGCATCGCCTTCGAGAGCCCGCCGTACTCGGAGATCGCCGTCGTGCGCCGCCGCTCGTAGACGATGCCGACGATCAGGAAGAGCGCGCCGGTCGAGATCCCGTGGTTGATCTGCTGGACGATGCTGCCGGTGATGCCGACCGGCGTGAGCGCGAACATCCCGAGCATCACCATGCCCATGTGGCTGACGCTCGAGTAGGCGACGAGCCGCTTCCAGTCGCTCTGCGCGAGCGCGACCAGCGCGCCGTAGATGATGCCGACGATCGACAGCCCGACCATGAGCGGCACGAAGGCGTGCGTCGCGTCCGGCAGGATCGGCAGGCTGAAGCGCAGGAAGCCGTACGTGCCCATCTTCAGCATGACGGCCGCGAGGATGACCGAACCGGCGGTCGGCGCGTCGGTGTGGGCGTCCGGCAGCCAGGTGTGCAGCGGGAACAGCGGGACCTTGACGGCAAAGCCCAGGAAGAAGGCCAGGAAGATCCACTTCTGCAGCGTGGCCGGCACGGTGAGCTCGTGAAAGGCCGTGACGTCGAACGTGTACGCGGCAGTCGGCGAGACGGAGTGGGCGTAGAAGTAGAGCGCGAGGATGCCGAGCAGCATGACCACGCTGCCGACGAGCGTGAAGAGGAAGAACTTGATCGCCGAGTACAGCCGGCGGCCGCCGCCCCAGATGCCGATGAGGAAGTACATCGGGACGAGCATCACTTCCCAGAACAGGAAGAAGAGCAGGAAATCGAGCGCGACGAACGCGCCGATCAACCCGGTCTGCAGGACCAGCAGAACGACGTAGTACTCCTTGACGCGCTCGGTCACCGCGGTCCACGAGGACAGGATCGCGATCGCCCCCATCAGCGTCGTCAGCAGGATCAGCAGGACGCTGAAGCCGTCGACCCCGAGATAGTACGAGGCGCCGATCGACGGAATCCACTCGGCCCGCTCGGTGAATTGCCACCGTTCGCCCTGGGGCTGATACCAGAACCAGAGCGGCAGCGACACGGCGAACCCCGCCGCGGCGAACGCGTTCGCGATCCATCGGATGGTGTGGGCCCGTTCCCGGCCGACGAAGAGCAGCACGAGCGCCCCCGCCAGCGGCGTGAACAGGATGATCGAGAGCAGATGGCTGCGGAACACGGACATCATCACCTGGCGAGCAAGTACACCGTGAGAAACACGAACACGCCGGCCACCATCAGGAGCGCGTAGTTCTGAACCAGGCCCGTCTGGACACGGCGGATGCCGAAGCTTCCGAGGGCGGCGGTCCTGACCGCCAGGTCCACCACGCCGTCGACGACGTGCTTGTCGAGCATGTGGGACACCCACGACGCGATCTGCGTGAGCGCCGCCACGCCGTTGACCGCGCCGTCCACGACGCGCCGGTCGATCGACGAGAGGCCGCGGGCGGCCGCGAGCGTGCCGCGGACGACGGTCGAATGATAGAGCTCGTCCACGTCGTACTTGTGCACGAGGAGGGCGTGCAGCCCGGGCCACTTCGCGGCGAGCCCGCGCGGGAGCTCGGGATGCGTGATGTAGAAGTGCCGCGCCGTCAGGAGGCCCGCGCCCGCCACCAGAACGGAGAACAGCATCAGGCCGAACTGCGGACCTGGCGACAGCGCGACGCCGGCGGCGGCAGCGCCGGGCTGAAGGCCGGCCCGGCCGGCCTCGACCGAAAAGCTCGGCGCCAGGAAGTGCTCGAGCGTGTTGGTCCCGCCGAGCACCGGTGGAATGCCGATGGCGCCGGCGATGATGGTCCCGACCGCAAGGGTCATCAGGGCCATCGTCATCGCGCCGGGTGCTTCGTGCGGACCGTGCCACTCGCTCGGAACGGGCTCGCCGTCGATCGTCGCGGTGTCGCCGGCCGACAAGCTCTGGCGAGGCCGCGCCGAGCCGTGCGCAGGCGACGGCCGAGGCGGGCGCGAGCGCGTCGGCGGCGCCGTGCGTGACCTCGTGCCCTTTCCGCTCGGCCTGGCCGTGCGCGTGCGCGTCGCGCGGATGCGGGACCCCGTGCGCCGCGGCCTCCGCCACGGCCGCGGGCGACGCCACGCGGGACCACGCCGGACCGCGGTACGATCCGTAGAAGGTCAGCGCGATCAGCCGGAACATGTAACACGCGGTCAGCCCCGCCGTGGCGAGCGCAATCCCCCACAGGATCCGGTTGTGCGCGAACGCGTGCAGGAGGATCTCGTCCTTGCTGAAGAAGCCGGCCAGCGGCGGGATCCCGGCAATCGCCAGCGTGCCGACCATCATCGTGACGAAGGTGACCGGCATGTGCTTCTTCAGCGCGCCCATGCGCTGCATGTCCTGCTCGCCGGCCACGGCGTGGATCACGGAGCCGCTGCCGAGGAACAGGAGCGCCTTGAAGAACGCGTGGGTGATCAGATGGAACACGGCCGCCGCGAACGCGCCGACGCCGGTGGCCAGAAACATGTAGCCGAGCTGGGACACGGTCGAGTACGCCAGCACGCGCTTGATGTCGTTCTGCACGAGCCCGATCGTCGCGGCCATCAGCGCGGTGAGCGCGCCCACAATCGCCACGATCTGCATCACGAGCGGGGCCTGCTCGAAGAGGATCGCGTTGCGGGCGACGAGATAGACGCCGGCGGTCACCATCGTGGCGGCGTGGATCAGGGCGGACACGGGCGTCGGCCCTTCCATCGCATCCGGCAGCCAGACATGGAGCGGAATCTGCGCGCTCTTCCCCGCCGCGCCGGCGAAGAGGAGCAGGCACACGATCGACAGGACGCCGAAGCCTCCGGTCTCGCGCGGCATGGCGGCGGCCGCCGCCGCGACCTCGCGAAAATCGAGCGTGCCGAACGTGAAGAACACGAGGAAGATGCCAAGCAGGCAGCCCACGTCGCCGATCCGGTTGGTGAGGAACGCCTTCTTCCCGGCGTCCGCCGCGCTGGTCTTCTCGTACCAGAAGCCGATCAACAGGTACGAGCAGAGGCCGACCCCTTCCCAGCCGGCGAACAGCACGAGGAAGTTCCCGGCCAGCACGAGGACGAGCATGAAAAAGCAGAACAGGTTGAGGTAGCAGAAGAAGCGCGCGTACGCGCCCCGCGGCTCGTCCTTCATGTAGGCCGTCGCGTAGACATGGATGATCGAGCCGATGCCGGTCACGACGAGCAGCATCACCGCCGAGAGCGGATCGAGGCGGAGGGACCAGGGGACGGTGAAGCTGCTGATACCGTTCGCCGTCGCGAGCAGGATCGGCGGGATCCAGGTGCCCAGCACGACGTCGTAGACGCGCGCGCCCTCCGGCCGGGCGAGCAGATCGACGAACGCCCACGCCGACAGGCCGAACGCGCCCGCCATGACCGCGCACGCCAGCCCCCCCGCCAGCGTCCGGCTGAACCACCGGATCCCGAACAGGCCGTTGACCGCCGCGCCCGCGGCAGGGAGAAGAGGGATGAGCCAGAGTCAGCTTCATCGGAACGGCTACAGAACAGAACGATCACGACCGATCGCTCACCACCGCATGATATCCATCTCGTCGATATTGACCGTCTCCTTGTTCCGGTAGAACGCAAGGATGATCCCGAGCCCCACGGCGGCCTCGGCAGCGGCGACGGCGATGATGAAGATCGCGAACACCTGGCCCGCGGCGTTGTGAAGCTGGTACGAGAAGGCCGCCAGGTTGATGTTCACCGCGTTCAGCATCAGCTCGATCGACATCAGGACGATGATGATGTTGCGCCGCACCATCACCCCGATCAGGCCGATCGTGAAGAGCGCCGCCGACAGGACGAGATAGTGATAAGGAGTGATCGGAGTCACGGCCGTCACATCTCCTTCTTGGCCAGGAGAATCGCGCCAATCATCGCGACGAGCAGCAGCATCGACGCGAGCTCGAACGGCACGAGGTAGTCCGAGTAGAGCAGCAGGCCGACGATCTCGGTGTTCCCGCCTTCGGGACGGGCCGGCGCGGCCGCCACGGCGGACGCCGGCCGGCCGGCGGAATACGTGAGGATCGCCGAGATTTCCGCGAGCATCAGCGCCGCCAGGATGAACCCGAGCCGCGACTGCCGGCGCGTGTCGGGCGGCGTGTCCTGTGCGCGGCGCAGGTTGACCAGCATCACGACGAACAGATACAGGACGACGATGCCGCCGGCGTAGACGAGAATCTGGATGACGGCCAGGAACTCCGCGCCGAGCAGCACGTAGACCACGGCGACGCACAGGAAGTTGGCGACGAGGAACAGCACGCAGTGCACGGGGTTGCGCGCCGTCACGACCAGCACGCCGAACCCGAGGATGAACGCCGCGAGCGCGTAGAAGACAATCGATTCGAGCATTACAAGAGCACCTTCAAGATCGCCGTCACCACGAGGTTCGCGATCCCCAGGGGGATCAGCACCTTCCATCCGAGCCGCATCAACTGGTCGTAGCGGTAGCGCGGCAGCGTCGCGCGGATCCAGATGAAGATGTAGAGAAACACGAACGTCTTCAGCACGAACCACATCCACCCGGGCACGTAGCCGAGCAGCCACAGCGCCTCGACGTTCGGAAACGGCCGCAGCCAGCCGCCGAAAAACAGCGTCGTCGCCACCGCCGACACGACGATCATGTTCGCGTATTCGGCGAGGAAGAACAGCGCGAAGCGCATCCCGCTGTACTCGGTGTGGAATCCGCCGGTCAGCTCCTGCTCCGCCTCCGGCAGGTCGAACGGGGCGCGGTTGGTCTCGGCGAGCCCGCCGATGAAGAGGATCACGAAGGCGACCGGCTGCACGAAGACGTACCACACCCGCGCCTGGTACTGCGCGCCGACAATCCCGACCATGCTGAGCGTGCCGGACATGACGACGATGCTGACGAGCATCATCGTGATGGCGATCTCGTAGCTGATGAGCTGCGCGGAGGCGCGGAGCCCGGCGAGCAGCGGGAACTTGCTGTTCGACGCGTAGCCCGCGAGGATGATGCCGTAGACCCCGATGGCGGTCACCGAGACCACGTACAGCAGCCCCACGTTCAGATCCGCGATGTAGAGCGCGACGGGGTACCCGAAGAACGTCGCCTCCAGATCGAACGGAATCACGGCGAAGGCGATGAGCGCCGGGACCATCGAGACGATCGGCGCGAGCGTGAACACCCATCGGTCGGCCCGCGCCGGCGTGATGTCTTCCTTCAGGAGCAGCTTGATGGCGTCCGCGATCGGCTGCAGCGCGCCGTGGTAGCCGACGCGCATCGGGCCGAGCCGCACCTGCACCCAGGCGATGACCTTGCGCTCGAGGAGCGTCATGAAGGTCACCGACACGAGGACGGCGTTCAGCAGCACGACGATCTTGAGGAGGGGGACGACGTAGGTGTCGACCATGGCTTCAGCGCGAGCCGCCGGCGCTCATCGATCGACCTCGCCGAGGACGATGTCGATCGACCCGATGAGCGCGACGACGTCCGAGACGAGATGTCCCTGGATGAGCTGCGGCAGCGCCTGCAGGTTGCAGAACGACGGCGGGCGCACGCGGAACCGGTACGGCGTGTTCGACTTGCCGTCGCTGACGATGAAGAACCCGAGCTCCCCTTTCGGCGATTCGATCGCGTGGTAGGTCTCGCCGGCCGGCGGCTTGATGAGGCGCGGCACCTTGCCGACGATCGGCCCCTCCGGCAGGCCGTCGAGCGCCTGGCGGATGATCCGGATCGACTGGAGGAGCTCCTCGAGCCGCACGAGGTAGCGATCGTACGTGTCCCCCGCGGTGCCGATCGGCACGTTGAACTCGAAGTCGGCGTACGCGGCGTACGGCTCGTCCTTGCGGACGTCGCGCGGCACGCCCGATCCGCGCAGCGGCGGACCGGTCAGGCCGATCGCGATGGCGTCGTGCCCCTCGATCACGCCGATGCCCTTCGTGCGGCCCTGCCAGATCCGGTTGTGCGTCAACAGCTCCTCGTACTCGGCGACCTTCCCCTCGAACAGATCGCAGAACCCGCGGACCTTGCGGTCCCAGCCCGGCGGCAGGTCGAGCGGCAGGCCGCCAATCCGCATGGCGTTGTAGGTGAGCCTCGCGCCGCAGTACTCCTCGAAGAGATCCAGCACCAGCTCGCGCTCGCGGAACGCATAGAGGAACATCGTCATCGCGCCCATGTCCATCGCGTGCGTGCCGAGCCACAGGCAGTGGCTGGCAATCCGCTGCAGCTCCGCGAGAATCGTCCGGATGTAGCGCGCGCGCCGGGGCACCTCGAGCGACATCAGCTTCTCGACGGTCTCGCAGTATCCCAGGTTGTTGCTCGCGGCCGCCACGTAGTCCATCCGATCCGTGATGAGGACGATCTGCGCCCAGTCGCGATGCTCGCAGAGCTTCTCGATCCCGCGGTGCAGGTAGCCGATGACGAGGTCGCAGCCGACCACGCGCTCGCCGTCGAGCCGCAGCACGACCCGGAGCACGCCGTGGGTGCTCGGGTGCTGCGGACCCATGTTGATGACGAGCTCGTTGGTGTCGAACATACTCGCGTGTTTCGAGTCAGCGGAGCGGACGGAGTGACCGGAGGGTCAACACGGAGAAACGGAGAAACGGAGGACCGGAGCAAAATGATTTCAAGTGATTTCAAAACCCGCGAGGTCCGGCTGAAGCCGGATGCCACGTTAGGTTTTGAAACCAACTCCAGAGAACTCCGTTGCTCCGTTCCTCCGTTACTCCGTGTTTCAACCCATGTTGATACTGATCTCTTCCGTTCGCTCCGTCCCCTCCGGTCCCTCCCTCATTCGATGCCGTCCCGCGTCCGCTTCACCCTCAGCCAGTCCATCGGGTTCTCCATCAGGAGCTCCCCCGGCCCCTCGAGCGGGTAGTCCTTCCGCTGCGGATGTCCCTGCCAGTCGTCGGGCATCAGGATGCGCCGCAGGCCGGGGTGGCCGTCGAACCGGATGCCGAACATGTCGAACACCTCGCGCTCGAGCCAGTTGGCGGACGGCCAGATCCCGCTCACCGACGGCGCGGCGCCCTCGTCGGCGACGCGGACCTTCAGGCGGACGCGGTGCCGGAGGCGTGTCGAGTACAGCGAGTAGATCACGTCGAACCGCTGGGCGCGCGGCGGCCAGTCGGACGCGGTGACGTCGGAGCACCCGTCGAACTGCGCGTCGGGGTGGTCGCGCAGGTACCTGGCGGCGTCGACCAGGCTGGCGCTCGCCATGACCAGCGACCAGTCGCCGACCCAGAACACCACGCGCTCGACGGCATCGGGGAACACGGACTGGAGGCCGGAAATGAACGCCGGAACGGGCATGCCGGCCGGGGGCGCCGGCTCGGACGGGCCCGCCGGAGGAGCAATGGTCCTGACGGTTTCCGGGTTAGACATTCAGGTGGACAAGTGCGTCAACTTCCAACGTATGTGGTTAGCGCCTTGAATCAGGAGGTCAAGAGATCAGGAACTCCTGAACTCCTAGAACTCCTGTTCTCGACTCGGCCTTTTGGGAGTTGACAGGTTTCTACCTCAGGTCTGCCACTCGAGCGCACCCTTCTTCCACGCGTAAAAGTACCCGACGACCAGGATGAAGAGAAAGACCAGCATTTCTATGAGGCCGAAGACCGCCAGCCGGTCGAGCGAGACCGCCCAGGGGAACATGAAGATCGTTTCGACATCGAAGATCACGAACAGCATCGCGATGAGGTAGTAGCGGATGCTGTAGCGATCGCGCGCATCGCCGGCCGACTCGATGCCGCACTCGTACGGCTCGAGCTTGACGGTGTTGGGCTTGTCCGCGTGGACCAGCCTGGACAGGAGAATCGTGAAGACCGCGAACCCGGTGGCAATCGCGACGAAGAGGAAAATGGGGATGTAGCTCCTGAGCATGGGGCGAAGTCGGGCAGGTATAACATGCGGTCCGGGGGGTGTCAAGAAACGGCAAATCCCTTTGTACCAACAATTTTGGGCCAGCGCGCGTTCCTTGACGCTCCGGCGGGCCGGACCTATACTCGACCTAGAGGCTCCAACCTTCGCTCACGCTTGCAATCGAGCGCGTGAGCTACGGTTGGCAAGCCCGCGAAGGTTGTCCACCGTAGCACCACCCGATCGTCGTGCGGAGGTGGACCTCGTTCGCTCACGCTTGCAACGAGCGCATGAGCTACGGTTGGCAAGCCGCTCGAAGGTCGCTGATCCCAGCTTTCGCTCGCTTGCGCGAGCTTCGGCAGATACTCCAGGTAAGGACAACATGATGCACCGGCTCGTAACGTTAGGCCTTGCCGTCCTCGCGTCCGGCTCGCTCGATTTCAGTCTCCAGGCCCAGTCCCGGCCCCCCGAGGGCTCCGCGCGCACGCGCGACATCTACGCGAGCGTGCTCGACTCGAAGGGCGCGGCCGTGCCCGGCCTGACGGCGCCCGATTTCGTCGTCCGCGAAGACGGCGTCGCGCGGGAAGTGCTCAAGGCCGGGCCCGCCACGGCGCCGATGCAGATCATCGTGCTCATCGACGACAGCGAGGCGGCCACCAGCGCGATTCAACGGATCCGCGAGGGGCTGACCGCCTTCGTCGACAAGCTCAAGGGACGGGCGGAGATCGGGTTGGTCACGATCGGCGAACGGCCGACGTCGCTCGTGCAGTACACCACCGACACCGCCGCGTTGAAGAAAGGCATCGGCCGGCTCTTCGCCCGCCCGGGCGCCGGCGCGTACCTGCTCGAGGGCATCCAGGAAGTGACCCGCGGCCTGGAGAAACGGGAGCCGGAGCGTCCGGTGATCGTCGCGGTGACGACCGAAGGCGTGGAGTTCAGCAACCTGCAGCACGAGCAGGTGGTGAAGCCGCTCGAAGCCAGCGGCGCGGCGTTCCACGTGCTGGCCATCGGGATGCCGTCCGCCAACATGGCCGACGAGATGCGCAACCGGAGCATCGTGCTCGCCGAGGGGACCGAGCGGACCGGCGGACGGCGCGATCAGCTCCTGGCCGAGTCGTCGATCGTCGAAGCGCTGCCGCGGCTCGCCGACGAGCTGTTGAACCAGTACGTCGTCACCTACGGCCGTCCCGAGATGCTGATCCCTCCTGAAAAGGTCCAGGTTTCGGTGTCGCGTCCCGGCGTGACGGTCCGGGCGCGGACGCGGACGGCAGGCCGCCGATGATCCGGCGCCCGGCCGCGCTCGCCGCGGCGTGCGCGTGCCTTGCGGCGGCGGCCCTGGCGGCGCAGCAACCGGGAAAATTCCGGGCGGGCGTCGAGCTCGTCTCGCTGAACGTGACCGTGACCGACGGCGTCAAGTACGTCACGGGCCTCGACCAGGACGCCTTCGAGGTGTTCGAGGACGGCGCCAAGCAGGCCATCACGTTCTTCTCGCGCGTCCAGCAGCCCATCGCGCTCGCCATCCTGCTCGACACGAGCAACAGCATGGAGGAAAACCTGTCCACCGCGCAGGAGGCGGCGGTCGGCTTCGTGCGGCGCATGCGGAAGGAAGATGCGATCGAGGTGATCGAGTTCAACAGCCAGGTCCGGATCGCCCAGACGTTCACCAATGACGTCGCCGGGCTCGAGCGCGCCATCCGCCAGGCGACGGTGAACGGATCCACGTCCCTCTACAACGCGATTTACGTGTCGTTGAACGAGCTGAAAAAAGAGCGGGCGCGGTCGGCCGACGAGATCAGGCGCCAGGCGATTGTCGTCCTGTCGGACGGCGACGACACGTCGAGCCTGGTCGAATACGACGTGGTGCTCGAGATGGCGAAGCGATCCGAGACGGCGATTTACGCGATCGGCCTCCGGCAGACCGAAATCGGGCGCCCGAAGTTCAGGGAGGCGGAGTTCGTCCTGCGGCAGCTCGCGCAGGAGACGGGAGGCCGCGCGTTCTTCGTGACGGGCGCCGCCGAGCTGCCGAAGATCTACGAGCAGATTTCCGAGGAGCTGGCGAGCCAGTACAGCATCGCGTATTCCTCGAGAAACCCGATGCGCAACGGCGCCTGGCGGCGCGTGGAGGTGCGCGTCAACCGGCCGGGGCTCTCCGCGCGCGCGCGCCGGGGCTACTACGGCCCGTCCTCCTCAGAACGCTAGAGCTATGCATCTGCTGCCGCTCCTGTTGTACGCCGCCGCCGCGGCCGCGTACGTCGTCCATTTCGCGTGGCGCGACCCGCGCGTGGGACGGCTGGCGACCGCGATCCTCGGCGGCGGCATCCTGGCCCACACCTTCCTCATCGGCATGCAGACGGTCCAGGCCGGGCACGCGCCGCTCGTCGGCACCAGCGCGGCGATCTCCGCCTTCGTCTGGGTGCTCGGGTTGTCGTATCTCTACATCGAGCTGACCTCCGACGAGCGCTCGATGGGCGCGTTCGTCGCGGTGCTCCTCGTCGCGCTCGACGTGATTCCCGCGCTGGATTCGACGGTCAGCACGCGGCCGCCGCTGCTGCAGAACCCGCTCTTCACGATCCACATCATGTCGATGCTCTTCGCCTACGCGAGCTTCGCGCTCGCGTGCTTCCTCGGCGTCACGTACGTGCTGCTGTTCAAGGAAATCAAGGCGAAGCAGCTCGGGTTCTTCTACACCAGGCTGCCGCCGCTGCAGGCGCTCGACGTGATGAACGGCCGGGCGATCACGGTCGGGTGGATCTTCCTGACGATCGGGGTCACGGTCGGCGGGATCTGGGCGGCGCAGGTCCAGGGCTCGTCCGATCCGAGGGCGCAGGCGATGTCGGTCGCGGACCCGAAAATCCTGATCGCGCTCGTCTCCTGGGCCGTGTACTCGTTCGCGCTGTTCGCCCGGAAGGTGATCGGCTGGAGCGGCCGCCGCGCCGCGTACCTCTCGGCGCTGGCGTTCGTCCTGGTCCTCCTGAACTTCGTGCCGGTGGGCTACTTCCTCACGAAGAGCCATAACTTCTGACCCACGCCATGCGCCTTTTCGCAGTCGGCCTGAGCCACCGCACCGCGCCCGTCGAGCTTCGGGAAGCGGTGGACTTCGCCCGCGGCGGGGTCGACACGGCGCTCTCCGCGCTGGTGTCGCGGGGCGTGGGCCGCGAAGTCGTCGTCCTCTCGACGTGCAACCGCGCCGAGATCTACGCGGCCGGCGATTCCGACGCGACCGCGGACGGCCTCGGCCGGTTCTTCAGCGACTACCACAACGTCGCGCACGCGCACGTCGCCGAGCACCTCTACGTGCGGCGCGGCATGGAGGCGGCACGGCACCTGTTTCGTGTCGCGGCCGGGCTCGACTCGCTCGTCGTCGGCGAGCCGCAGATCCTCGGGCAGGTCAAGGCGGCCTACGCCGTGGCGAACGACGGCCACTACACGGGCGCGCTGACGAACCGGCTGTTCCATTCGGCGTTCGCCACGGGGAAACGCGTGCGCGCCGAAACCGGCGTGGGCGAAGGCGCGGTCTCCGTCAGCTATGCCGCGATCGCGCTGGCGAAAAAGATCTTCGGGCACCTGAAGGGCCGCAGCGTCCTGATCGTCGGGGCGGGCGACATGGCGAAGCTGACCGGCGTCCACCTCCAGGCGCAGCAGGTCCAGCGGATCGCGATCGTGAGCCGGACGCTGGCGACGGCGCAGGGCCTGGCGAGGCGGCTCGGCGGAGACGCGGTCCCCTGGGACAGGCTCGACGACGCGCTGACCGCCGCCGACATCGTGATTACCGCGACGGGGGCGCCGGATCCCGTGCTGGGATCGGCGCGGGTCGAGGAGGCCATGCGGCCGCGGCGCAACCGGCCGCTCTTCATCATCGACATCGCCGTGCCGCGCGACGTCGAGGCGGCCGTCGGGAACCTCGATCAGGTGTTCCTCTACAACATCGACGACCTGCGGACGATCGTCAACGAGAACCTCGCCCGGCGCGGCGGGGAGCTCGAGCGCGCCGAAGCCATCGTCGAGGAGGAAGTGTCGCGGTTCACCGCGTGGATGCAGTCGCGCGAGATCGTCCCCACCGTCGTCGCGCTCCGCCGGCGGTTCGAGGCGATCCGGCAATCGGAGCTGTCGCGGCTGGAACCGAAGCTGTCGGGCCTGCCGCCCGAGGCGCGTGCGCGGGTGGACGAGATCACCCGCCTCATCGTCGAGAAGCTGCTGCTGACGCCGACCGAGCAGCTCAAGGCCGTCAGCAACGAGGCCATGGTGGTGGCCTACGCGGACGCGTTGAACCGGCTGTTCAGCCTGGCGCAGGATCAGGCGGCGCGCGAATCCCCGGAGAAATCCGAGTCCGAGGTCCCGTCGTGACGGCGATGCGAATCGGCACGCGGGGCAGCGCGCTCGCTCTCTGGCAGGCGAAGGCCGTCGCGAGCCTGATCGAGGCCGCCGGAACACCGGTCGAGCTCGTCGTCATCTCGACGACCGGCGATCGGCGGCAGGCGGGGCCGGTCTCGGCCGAGGGCGGCAAGCGGCTGTTCGTGAAGGAGATCGAGGACGCGCTCCTCGCGGGGGAGATCGACCTCGCCGTCCACAGCGCGAAGGACATGTCGGCGGTGCTGCCCGACGGGCTCGAGGTGGCCGCGACGCTGCCGCGCGACGATCCGCGCGACGCCGTGGTGCTGCGCGACGGCATCCGGACGCAGGATTTCGCCGGCGCGCTGGCGCACCTCGGCGAGGGGCCGGCGATCGGCACGAGCAGCATCCGGCGAATCGCGCAACTCGCTCCGCTCGTCACCCGCGCCAGGTTTGCGCCGATTCGCGGGAACGTCGACACGCGGCTGCGAAAGCTCGACAGCGGAGGGTTCGACGCGCTCATCCTGGCCGCCGCCGGCATGCGCCGGCTCGGCGTGGGGGCGCGGATCTCGGCGCCCATCCCCATCGAGGCCTGCGTGCCGGCCCCCGGCCAGGGGATCGTCGCGATCGAGATCCGGCAGGGCGACGCGCGCGCGCGCAGCCTGGTGGCCTCCGCCAGCGACGCCGCGGCGGCGGCGTCATTGACGGCGGAGCGGGCGGTCGTGACGGCGCTCGGCGGCGGGTGTCAGCTGCCCCTCGGCGCCATCGCGCTGCACGAGCACGCCACGCTGCGGATGCACGGCGTCGTCGCGACGCCGGACGGGGTGCGCACGATCCGCCGCGAGGTCGTGGGCCCGGTGGGCGACCCCGCCGCGGTCGGCGCGCAGCTCGCCGAGGCGCTCGTGCGCGCGGGAGCGATGGAGATACTGGACAGATTACGAGTGGGTGACTGAACGGGAGTTACTGGGGTTTTGCTTCGTCGGTCTGAGGTCTCGGGTAGTTGTTCTCGGTCTCGGTTCTTGGTTCTTCGGTTACGCTGGTCTGATCATGACGTCCGAGACCAGGAACGGAGACCGAGGACCCGAACGAACCGAGACCGAGATCCGAACGAGCACCGAAGATCGTTCCAATGAAACAGCCCTGCGTCTACATCGTCGGAGCGGGCCCCGGCGATCCGACGTTGATCACCGTTCGCGGCCAGCGCTACCTCGAAGCGGCCGACGTCGTCGTCTACGATCACCGCGTCCACTCGCGGCTGCTGCGTGCCGCCCGGGCGGACGCGGAGCGCATCGACGTCGGCGCGCCGGCGCCGAAACCGCTGGAACAGGATGCGATCTGCCTGCTGCTGGCCGAGAAGGCGCGCGAAGGCAAGACGGTCGTGCGGCTGAAGTGGGGCGACCCGTTCGTCTTCGACAGCGGCGGGAAGGAGGCGCTGTTCCTGCACGAGCAGGGCATCCCGTTCGAGGTGGTCCCCGGCATCCCCGTGACCGTCGGGGGCCCGGCCTACGCCGGCATTCCGGTGACGTACCCCGGCGCGGGCGATGTGCTGGCTCTCGTCCGCGGCAACGAGAGCGAATCCGGGGCCGCGCGGCCGGTTGACTGGGGCCGGCTGGCGGGGATCGGCGGCACGCTCGTCTGCTACGCGCGCGCGCGGCAGATCACGGCGGCGACCCAGGCGCTGGTGGCGCACGGCCGCCCGAAGGAGGAGACCGCCGCGCTCATCTACGACGCGACGCTCCCCTCGCAGCGGACCATCGAGGGCACGCTCGGGACGATTGCCGCGAGCGTCGACGACAGCGCACCGGCCGCTGCTGGTCGTCGGCGCGGTCGTGGGGTTGCGTTCGCACCTGCGCTGGTACGACGACCGGCCGCTCTCGGGACGCCGGATCGTCGTCACGCGATCGAGCGAGCAGGCGGCCGAGCTCGTCGACATGCTGGAGGAGCGCGGCGCGGAGGCGATTCCGGCCCACGCCATCCGGATCGCGCGCGCCCGAGGATACCGCCGCGCTCGACGCGGCGTGCGCGCAGGCCGGGTCGTACGACTGGATCGTCTTCACGAGCGGCAACGCCGTCGACTACTTCATGGCGGCGGCTGCTGGCGACGGGCGACGTTCGCGACCTGCACGGCGTGAAGCTGTGCGCCGTCGGCCCGTCGACCGGCGTCGCGCCTGCAGCGCTACGGGCTCCGGGTCGATCTGATGCCGGCCGAATACCGCGCGGATGCGGTGCGGGAGGCGCTGAGCTTGTCCGGCCCGCTGAAGGGCCAGCGGATCCTGATGCCGCGGGCCGACATCGCCCGCGAGCGGCTCGGCGAGGAGCTGCGCGAGGCCGGCGCCGACGTGACCGAGGTGGTCGCGTACCGGACGCTGCCTGGCGAAGCCGAGCGCGGCAGCGACTACGACATCTACCGGATGCTGCTCGATCGGCAGATCGACGCGGTGACGTTCGCGAGCGCGTCGGCCGTCAGGAATTTCGTCGCGATGATCGGCCGCGAGCAGGCGGCCGACCTGCTGCGGACCACGGTCGTCGCCTCGATTGGCCCGGTCACCGCGGAAGCGGCGCAGCAGCTCGACATCGCGACGACCGTCATGCCCGGCCGCTACACGATCCCCGATCTCGTCGACGCGCTCGTCGAGCATTTCAGCGCAGCCACACGGACCTGAACATGGCAACGAAAACCCCCTACGACGTACCGCCGGGATCCCGATCGCGGAGCCCGAACAGCGACTCGGCGGACTTCCCGCGCCACCGGCCGCGCCGGCTCCGCCGCACGCCCGCGTTGCGCGGGCTCGTCCGCGAAACCCGGCTGTCGCCCGAGACGTTCATCTATCCGCTGTTCGTCTGCACCGGCGAAGGACAGCGGCGCGAAGTGGGCTCGATGCCGGGCGTGTTCCAGCTGTCGGTCGACGAGGCCGTCCGCGAGGCGGCCGCCGCCCACGCCGATGGCATCCCCGGCGTGCTGCTGTTCGGCCTGCCGGACGGGAAAGACCCCGTCGGCTCGGGCGCCTACGATCCCGAAGGGCCGGTGCAGGCGGCGACGCGGGCGATCAAGCGCGACGTGCCCGGCCTGGTGGTCGTGACCGACGTGTGCCTGTGCGAGTACACGTCGCACGGGCACTGCGGCATCGTGGTGGACGAGGAGATCGCCAACGACGTCACCGTCGAGCAGCTCGTGCGCGCCTCGCTGTCGCACGCGGCGGCCGGCGCCGACATCGTGGCGCCCTCGGACATGATGGACGGCCGCGTCGGCGCCATCCGGACGGCGCTCGACGAGGCCGGGTTCACCTCGACGGCGATCATGTCGTACGCCGCGAAGTACTGTTCCGCGTTCTACGGGCCGTTCCGCGAGGCGGCGGATTCCGCGCCGGCGTTCGGCGACCGCCGCTCGCACCAGATGGATCCCGCCAACGTCGAAGAGGCGCTGCGCGAAGTGGAGCTCGACATCGAGGAAGGCGCCGACATCGTCATGGTCAAGCCGGCGCTGCCGTACCTCGACGTCATCGCGAAGGTGAAGTCGGAGTTCGGCTACCCGACCGCCGCGTACCACGTCAGCGGCGAGTACGCGATGCTGAAGGCCGCGGCCCGCAACGGCTGGATCGACGAGCCGCGCGCGATGCTGGAAACGCTGACCTCGATCCGCCGGGCCGGCGCCGACATCATCATCACCTACTACGCGCGCGACGCCGCGCGCGCGCTCGCGCTAACTCGAACAGGCCGGCTCAGAGCTCAGGACGTTCGTCTTATCAGCCGATAACCCTCGACTTCGATCTCCTGATCTGCAGTTCAAGTACTTCGGGACTTCTCTACGGAATCCCCACCACGATCAGCGTCGCGTCGTCCTCGAACTGGCCGCCGGTGAAGGCGTTGACGTCGGCGAGCAGCGCGTCCTTCATCGCCTCGACCGGGTCGGTCCGCGACGCGGAGGCGACGGCGGCGAGCCTGTCTTCGTCGTACCACTCCCCGCGCGGCGTTTCTCGCCTCGGTGATGCCGTCGGTGTAGAACACCAGCCGATCGCCCGCCCCGAGCGGCAGCTCGCCCTGCTCGTAGGTGTTGTCGGGAAACACGCCGAGGACCATGCCGCCTTCCGTCAGGCGCTCGACGGCGCCGCCCGCGCGGATGAGCAGCGGCGGATTGTGCCCGGCGTTCGAGTAGACGATCCGGCGGCCGGCGGCGTCGATGCGGGCGTAGCAGAACGTCGCGAACCGGCCGCTCGCCATGTTGCGGCACAGCAGGCGGTTCACGCTGCTGCAGACGGAGGACGGGGCGGCCGACTCCTGCGCGAAGGCGCGCACGGCGGCCTGCAGGTTCGACATCAGCAGCGCCGCCGGAAGCCCCTTGCCGGCGATGTCGGCGATGGAGACGCCGAGACCGTTCGCGAACGCCAGCGTGTCGAAGCAGTCGCCGCCGACGCCGTCGGCCGGCTGCCACGTGACGGCGAGATCGATCCCCGCAATCCGCGGCACGCTGGTCGGCAGCAGGCCGCGCTGAATCAGCCGGGCGTCCTCGAATTCGCGCTGATGCTTGTGATCGCGCCGTTTCGCCGCGCGCGCCTCGGCCACCTCGCGCTCGAGAATCTCGAGCAGCGTGACGTCCTCCCAGGGCTTCTGCACGAAGCTCCTGGCGCCGCGGCGCATGGCTTCGACGGCCGTGTCGATGCTGCCCCACCCCGTCATCACGACGATCGGCATGGCCGGGTCGTGCGCGCGGACGCGCGGGATGAGCTCGAGCCCCTCTCGCCCCGACGTCGTGTCGCGGGTATAGTTCAGATCCATCAGCAGCAGGTCGAACGGCTCGGCGCGCAGCCGCTCCATCACGGCGTCGGTCGACCCCACGAACTGCGGCTCGTACCCTTCGCCGGTCAGGAGCCAGCGCAGCGCTTCGAGCACGTCCGGCTGGTCGTCGGCGACGAGCACGCGCGGGGGAGGCATGTCGGTCTGCGATGGCATACGAAAGCCCGTCAGCGTTGTCTTCATGCTCCGCGAGCATGGATCCCAAGATGCGTACCACGTCCCATCCCCCGGAATCCCGGGCGTTTCCCGGAGCGGGCGTGGGACCGGTCGCATCCGCGCGACTGAGAAGTCGCGCCGGTGCGAACCAGTATCCTAGCGAGGCTGCGCCTCAGACCGTCCAGGCTCGCCTCGCTAGGTGGCATTGTTTACTGTTTCGCCGCTAGGCGCGGTAGCGTCGACGGCCCGCCTACTCGCCGTAGCCTTGGCGGAGACGCCCGACGGGACTCTTATCAGTTCAAATGCCAGACACCAGCCCGGTCCGTGTGCTCGTCGCCGACGACCAGGTCGACATCCTCGACGCGTTCAGGCTGCTCCTGTCCGACGAGGGCTACGACGTGACGGCCGCCCGCTCGCCGGGCGAGGCCCTCGAGCGGCTGGAGGCCTCGGACTTCGACCTCGCGATCCTCGACTTGAACTACACGCGCGATACCACGTCCGGCCAGGAGGGCTTCGACCTGATGGAACGGATCCGGTCGATCGATCCGACGCTGCCCGTCCTGGTCGTCACGGCCTGGAGCAGCGTGGCGGGCGCGGTCGAGGCGATGCGCCGCGGGGCCCGCGACTACATCGAGAAGCCGTGGGACGACGAACGGCTGCTCGTGACCGTCAGGACCCAGATCGATCTGCGGCGGGCGCTCAGGAAGAGCCAGCGGCTGCAGGAGGCGAACGCGAGGCTGCAGCGCGGCGCGACCCCGGTGTTCATCGGCGACTCCCCGGCGATCCTGCGACGTGCGGCAAACCATCGAGCGGATCGCCCCGTCTGACGCAGCGGTGCTCATGACGGGCGAGCACGGCACGGGCAAGGAAGTCGTCGCGACCTGGCTGCACGCGCTCTCGGAGCGGCGCAGCCGCGCCGCTCGTCACCATGAACGCCGGCGGCCTCGCCGAGGGGATCGCCGAGAGCGAGCTCTTCGGGCACGTGAAAGGGGCGTTCACCGACGCGCGGTTCGACCGCATCGGGTGCTTCGAGCTCGCCGACGAGGGCACGCTGTTTCTGGACGAGATCGCCAACATGCCGGTCCGGCTGCAAGCCAAGCTGCTGCGGGTGCTGCAGACCGGCGAGGTCCAGCGCGTCGGCTCGTCGCGGCTGCGGTTCGTGAACGTGCGCGTGCTGTCGGCGACCAACGCGCCGCTTCCGGCCGAGATCGCCGCCGGCCGCTTCCGCGAGGACCTTCTGTATCGTCTGAACACCGTGGTCATTCACCTGCCGCCGCTGCGCGATCGCCCCGAGGACATCGGACCGCTCGCCGCGCACTTCCTGGCGCACTACGCGGCGCGGTACCGGAAACCGCTGACCGGGTTCGAGCCCGCCGCCACGGCGGCGCTGGCCTCGCACCGCTGGCCCGGCAACGTGCGCGAGCTCGCGCACAGCATCGAGCGCGCGGTGCTGATGGCCGACGCCGCGGCGACGTCGATCTCGGGGCGGCACCTCGGCCTGCAGAGCCCGCGCGGCACGGAGCCGGGCACCGAGGCGCTGTCGCTCGAAGGCGCGGAGCGGGTGTTCATCGAGAAAGTCCTCGCCCGGCACGACGGCGACGTCCGGCTGGCGGCCCGTCAGCTCGGGATGAGCCGCAGCGCGCTCTATCGACGGCTCCAGCAGTATGGCGTCCGTGAGTAGCCATCCACGGATCCTCCGGCACCGTACGAAGCCCGGTCCGTCCATCGCAGCCTCGAGCACTCGGTGTTCCTGCTCGTCCTGCTCGCCGGGCTCCCCGCGGGGCTCGGCGCTGCTCTACCTCACGTGGGGACAGGACTACTCGTTCGAGGTCCGATGGACGCTGACGACGTTCGTCCTGCTCGTCTGGATCGGCTCGGCCATGGTGGCGTACCAGATGGTGCAGCGGGTGCTGTTGCTCCAGGCGAACCTCCTCGGCGCGCTGCGCGAGGGGGACTACTCCATCCGCGGCACGGGCGCGACGCGCCGGCACGGCGTCGATCTCGTCATGATCGAGATCAACGCGCTCGGCGACACGCTGCAGCGTCAGCGGACCGAAGCCGTGGAATCGACCGCGCTGCTGCAGAGCGTCATGGGCGCCATCGACGTGGCGGTCTTCGCGTTCGACATGGACGAGCGGCTGGTGCTGGTCAACCCGGCCGGTGAGCGGCTGCTCGGACAACCGGCGTCGCGGCTGCTCGGTCACCACGCGGAGGAGCTGCGACCTCGCGAAGCTGCCTCGACGGCGAGACGCCGCGGATGCTCGACCGCCCGTTCGGCCCCGAGAGCGGACGGCTCGAGCTGCGGCGCTCGACGTTCCGCCGGGAAGGCAAGCCGCACCAGCTGCTCGTCTTCGCCGACCTCAGCCGCGCGCTCCGCGAGCAGGAGCAGCAGGCCTGGCAGCGGATCGTGCGCGTCCTGTCGCACGAGATCAACAACTCGCTGACGCCGATCAAGTCCATCGCGCACAGCATCAGGCGGATGATCTCGCGCGTGCCGGACATCCCGCGCGCCGCCGAGATCCAGGACGGCCTCAACCTGATCGAGACCCGGTCGGGCGCGCTCGGCCGGTTCCTCCGCTCGTACGCGCAGCTCGCGCGGCTGCCGAAGCCGCAGCAGAAGAATTTTCAGGTGATGCCGATCGCGCGGCGCATCGCGGAGCTCGAGAACCGCCTGCCCGTCTCGGTGACGGCGTCCAACGACGTCGTGATCAACGCGGATCCGGATCAGATCGAGCAGCTGCTGATCAACATCGTCCGCAACGCCGTCGACGCGACGCTGGAGACGGGCGGCCAGGTGTGGATCGACTGGAAGCCGGTGGACGGCGCGCTGCAGATCACGGTGGAGGACGAAGGGCCGGGGCTGCCCGACACGTCCAACCTGTTCGTGCCGTTCTTCACGACGAAGCCCGCGGGCTCGGGCATCGGCCTCGCGCTGTCCCGGCAGATCGCCGAAGCGCACGGCGGCACGCTCGCGCTGGAGAATCGGTCCGAAGGACGGGGCTGCCGCGCGGTCCTGCGGTTGCCGATGTAGCTGGAACGCAGTGTCGAGCGCCAGGAGTCACGATTCAGAGCTTCGGCTCGCACGCGACGCAGGCTCCGACGCATCGATTGGAATTGGTCTGTTCGAGTCGTCGGCTGGCAGCCCGTCCGGCCAGCTCTGCCGTGGCCCGTGCTATCGTGCCCGGTATGCTCGGTGCAACAAGCGCTCGCGTTATTCGCACTCCGAAAAACTCTTCACCGCGGCGTGCCGCATCCTTCCCGGCGGCGTGGACAGCCCCGTCCGTGCCTTCAAGTCGGTCGGCGCCACCCCGCTCTTCATCGTCCGCGGGCGCGGCGCGCAGATCGAGGACGCCGACGGTCACAAATACATCGACTACGTGATGTCGTGGGGACCGCTGATCCACGGGCATGCGCCGAAGGGGCTGCTGAAGGCGCTCGCGGACGCGGCATCCCGCGGCACGAGCTTCGGCGCGCCGACGGAGCTCGAGACGCGGCTGGCCCGCCGGGTCGCCATGCTGATGCCGTCGATGGAGCGCGTGCGGTTCGTCAGCTCCGGCACCGAGGCGGCGATGAGCGCGGCGCGGGTCGCACGCGCGGCGACCAGGCGGGACAAGATCGTCAAGTTCGAAGGGTGCTATCACGGCCACGCGGACTCGTTCCTGGTGCAGGCGGGCTCGGGCGCGACCACGCTCGGCGTGCCGACGAGCCCGGGCGTCCCCGCCGCGGTGGTCGCCGACACCTTGCTCGCCCGCTACAACGACCTGGACTCGGTGCGCCGCGTCGTCGATCGCCATCGAGGACACGTCGCCGCGATCTTCGTCGAGCCGATCGCCGGCAACATGGGGCTGGTCCCGCCGCGCGAAGGATTTCTCCACGGGCTGCGCGAGATCTGCGATCGCGAGGGGATCCTGCTCGTCTTCGACGAAGTGATTTCCGGCTTCCGTGCGGCGACGGGAGGGGCGCAGCAGATCTTCGGGGTCCGCCCCGATCTGACCTGTCTCGGGAAGATCATCGGCGGCGGGCTGCCGGTGGGCGCGTATGGCGGACGCGCCGACATCATGGCGCTCGTCGCGCCGGCGGGACCGGTCTACCAGGCCGGGACCCTCTCAGGCAACCCGCTCGCGATGACGGCCGGGATCTGGGCGCTCGAAGAGCTGTCCGCCCGGCTCTACAAGCACCTGGCGAAGCTCGGCGCCCAACTCGCCGACGGCCTGGCCGGCGCGGCGCGCGACGCCGGCGTGGCCCTGCAGGTCAACGCGTTCGGCTCGCTGCTGACGCCGTTCTTCACGAGCCAACCGGTGCGGGACTATCAGTCCGCGCTCACGTCGGACACGGAGGCGTACGGCCGCTTCTTCCGGGGAATGCTGGACCGCGGCATCTATCTGCCACCGTCGCAGTTCGAGGCGTGGTTTCTCTCGGGGGCGCACACGTCGCGCGACGTGGAGAAAACGGTGAAGGCCGCGCGAGAGGTGTTGAAGGGTGTCTGATTACGCCTGGAGGCGCCGATCAGGCTGGCCAGAAGGCCAGCGCTGACATCGTGTACGCGCCTGACCTTCAGGTCGGCATCCACCTACCGGATGTTCGGCGGCGTGTCGAGCCGGACGCGCAGGATCGGTGCCGGGCGGCAGCGTGACGTCCTTGCCTTCGGTCGCGGCAATCGTTCCGCCGCCGCCGATCAGCACGCCGATCATCGCGCCCTTGAACCCGCCGAGGATGCCGCCGATGATCGCCCCGACCGCGCCGCCGGTCCCGATCTTCGCCGCTTCACCCTTGATGCCTTCGCTCTCGATGGCCTGGGTCACGGTGCCGCGGATCGGATAGTTGCGGCCGCGCACGGTGACCTGATCGAACGAGACGGTCAGGCTGCCCTTGCGCTCCACCCGCGCCCGCCTTCTGGACGGAGCTGACGACCCCGCGCACCACCGAGCCGGCAGGAATCAGGACCTCGTTGCCACGGTACAAATCCGCCACGGTCGTGGCTTCGAACCGCTGCTCGACCTGCGCGTTGTCGGACGACAGCTCGCCCTGCAGCCGGACGTCGATCTCCTGCCCGACCGGGATCGCGCTCGTCCCGCTGCGCGTGGTTTCCTGCTCGACCCGCGTGTCGTCGATTGTCCCGCCGGACCGGCTGACGCCGCCGGTGCCGCCGCGGGTCGTCGTGCTGGTCCCGGGGTCGCTGTTCGTGCGCCATCCCGTCGTGTCGCTGCCGCGCGAGTCGCTGCGCGCACGGGTCCGCAGATCCTGCAGCCGGTCGCGCACGTCGGCGTAGTCGGTGCGCGAGACGCTGCCCTCTTTGCGCAGCTTCACCTTGAGGTAGACCACTTCGTCGCGCAGGTCGTCGAGCTCCGACTGGAGACGGGTCGTATCCCCGCTGCTGCCGCGAAGCCGGGAGATGTCGCCGCTCGCCTCGTAGACCTGATCCTGCAGCCGCTGGATGTCCGTCGAGCTGACGGTCGTCTGGGCCGCGGCCGGCAGGGCGCACGCGACAACGAGAGCGGCCGCACCGCACGCGCGCCACAGAGATGTTCCCAATCTGTTTCGATTCATTTCAGTCCTCACTTCGACCTCACTACTCGCCTCACGTCGGCCGTCCGCGTCCCAGGGTCGAACCGATGAAGGACACCGGCCGCCAATCCAGAGGCTGATGCAAAACGAACGCCCCCTCCAGGCTGAGCGCCCCGCGAGCTCAGCCAATCGCGTAACCCTTTAGACGCACGGGGATTGGAGTTGGACCGGATCCCGGCTCGGCCGGCCGGGACCTCCGGGTGCGGGTGGTATGATCGTCCCTGTTTAGCTCCATGCCTATCCTCAAACTGCACAAGACCGTCGGGGTCCGGGTCGGCCCGGTTCAGGTGGGCGGCGGAGCCCCCGTCGTCGTCCAGTCGATGACGATGACCGACACGGCGGATGCCGCCGGCACCGCCCGGCAGTGCGTCGAGCTGGCCGAGGCCGGGTCGGAGATGGTGCGCGTGACGGTGAACGTGCCGGAAGCCGCGCAGGCCGTCCCCGAGATCAAGCAGCGCATGCTCGACGCCGGCGTGACCGCCCCTCTTATCGGCGACTTCCACTACAACGGACACCTGCTGCTGACCCGCTACCCGGCGTGCGCCGGCGCGCTCGACAAGTACCGGATCAACCCGGGCAACGTCGGGACGGGCCGGCGGCGCGACGAGCAGTTCGCGACGATCTGCGGCGTCGCGCGCGACCTGAACAAGCCGGTCCGCATCGGCGTGAACGGCGGGTCGCTGAACCAGGAGCTCGTCCTGGCCAAGATGCAGGAGAACACCGACCGCGATCTCGGGCACACGTCGGAGGACATCATCAACGAGTGCATGGTCCTGTCGGCGCTCCAGTCGACCGAGCTCGCGCTCGAGTCCGGCCTCCGCAAGGATCAGATCATCATCTCGTGCAAGACGTCGCGCCCGCGGGATCTCATCGCCGTCTATCGCGATCTCTCGCGCCGGACCGACCAGCCGCTCCATCTGGGCCTGACCGAGGCCGGAATGGGCACGAAGGGGCTGGTCTGGTCGGCCGCCGCGATGGGCGTGCTGCTCAACGAAGGCATCGGCGACACCATCCGCGTCTCGCTGACGCCCCGCCCGGGAGGCGATCGGCGCGACGAAGTGTATGCCGCGTGCGAGCTGCTGCAGTCGCTCGGGCTCCGCTCGTTCGCGCCGAGCGTCACCGCCTGCCCCGGTTGCGGGCGGACAACGAGCAGCACGTTCCAGGAGCTGGCCGAGCGCACGCAGGACTACATCCGCGAGCGCATGCCGGAATGGAAAACCCGCTACGAAGGGATCGAGACGATGACCCTCGCCGTCATGGGCTGCATCGTCAACGGGCCGGGAGAATCGAAGGCCGCGAACATCGGGATCAGCCTGCCGGGCACCGGCGAGGCGCCGCATTGCCCGGTGTACATCGACGGCCAGCACTACACGACGCTGCGCGGGACGTACGAGGAGCTCGCGGTGGCGTTCCGCGACCTCGTCGACACCTACGTGGACACGAAGTATCCGCGCAAACCCGCCGTCACGCAAGCAGGCCTGACGGCCTGCGCTACGTAGTCCGCGCGGCATCTCAGCCTGACGAGCCACGAGATTTTCGCGCCGGCTAATTCTCGATGTCCGCAACGAAGTTCGTACCCGGGCCGCGCCGGTCGTGCGGAGCCGGCGTGTCGTCATCCTGCGACTCGTCGCCGGTCTCTTCGAGATTGTTGTCGATGACGTCCTCGAGCGGATCGCCGTGCGGGCTTGGCTCGTTGGATCGGTCAGGCATGTGAACCTCCTCGGAATCTTATCAACCGCGATGGCTTGGGAACAATCCTTTCACCGTTTGAATGTAGCGCTGGCCTTCGGCCAGCCGGCGACGGCCGACCTGAAGGTCGGCGCTACACCGCCAGTTGGTGTACCCGCCGCGACCATACCACCACGAGCGCGACGCCGCAAATGATCAGGCCCGACGAGAGCCCCCACCACAACCCGATCACGCCAAGCCCGGCAATGAAGCACAACGTGTAGCCGAGCGGAAGGCCGAGGAACCAGTGGGCGGCGAGGTTCCAGAGCATCGGCGTCCGCGTATCGCCGAGGCCCCTCAGCACACCGGTCGCGACCCCCTGAAGGCCGTCGAACAGCTGAAAGACCGCGGCCACGAAGAGCAGCGACGTGCCGACCTGCAGCACGGACACGTCCGTTGTGAACGCGCCGATCAGCACGCGAGGGATGAGCAGGAACACCGCGGATGCGCAGGCCATGAAGAGCGTGCCGAAGAGCAGCGCCGTCCAGCCCGACCGCGCGGCGCCGGCGGCGTCCCGCCGTCCGACCGCCTGGCCGACCCGCACCGCCCCGGCCGACGCGACGCCGAGCGGCACCATGAAGGTGAACGACGCGACGTTGATCGCGATCTGGTGCGCCGCAAGCGCTGCCGGGGGAAGGCGTCCCGCAAGCGCGGTCGCGGCGGCAAACACGCCGACTTCGAGGGTCACCTGGCTGGCCGCGGGCAATCCCAGCGCGATGAGCCGGCGCATGCGCGCCCACTCGATCCGGAGCGGCGTCTCGAAGAGTCCCGGCCGGCGGCCGTGCTCGCGGCGCAGAATCACCACGAACAGAAAGGCGCACATCACGACCCGGGCCGAGACGGTCGCCCACGCCGAGCCGCGCACGCCCAGCGCGGGCGCGCCGAGATGACCGAAGATCAGCACCCAGTTGACGAACGGCGTTCAGGATGTTGGCCGTCGCGAGCGCGATCATCACCGGCCGCACGACGCCCATGCCCTGGAGATACCGCCTGAACGAGGCATACACGAGCAGCGGCGGGATGCTCCAGGCGAGAACGGCCAGATACGGTTGGGCGAGAGCGAGCACGTCAGGATGGAGTCCCAGTGCGCCGAGCGAAGAGGCCAGGCCCAGCACGAGGAGCGTGATCGGGACCGAGAGGAGGAGGCTCAGGACGACGCCGTGCGCGAGCCACTTGTGACATTCGTCGAGACGGCCCGCGCCGAAGGCCTGCGAGACCAGCGTGTCGAGGCCGAGGAGCAGCCCCATCGCGAAGATGCAGACGGCCATGAAGAGCGAGCTGCCGATGCCGACGGCGCCGATGGCCTCGGGCCCGATCGGGCCGACCATCAACGTGTCGACCAGCCCCATGGTCATCCACCCGAGCTCGGCGAGGACCACCGGGACCGCCAGCGAGAACATCGGGGCGAATTCCTGGCGGAGGTTGCGGAACGACGGTGACATTCGCTGAAAGTCAGGTAGGCAGGAGACAGAATGCAGAAGTACAGCGCGCACTCTGCTCCGCTCCTGCCTCCGTCTCGCTTGTTCGGCGGTTGCGGGAGCTACCGGCGGGGACGTCGCTGCGCGTTCCACTTCTCGACGACGCGGCGCAGCTCTTTGAGCGGCTCGGGGCTGTCGTCGACCTGCAGGCGCAGGACGACGTCGTTGTTCACCCACACGCCGCCGTTCTTCTTGACGATCAGCATCGCGGCCGACTGCATGCCGCGCTTGTCGCCGCCGGCGGCCTGTCCGGCGTCGAGCGCCGCCATCAACCGCAGCGACAGGTGGCCCTGGTGTGTTCTCGAAGGCTTCGACCATCCCGCCGACGACCGGTTCGCCCGCCAGGATGTTGCCCTGCGCGGTGCAGAGCTTGCCGCCTTTGTTTCCCGCCCAGGAGGTCGCCTTCGGTCCGGTGTGCGCGGCGTAGTTCCCCTTCGCGTCCATCACGGCGAACTGACGGCCTTCCTTCGACCAGTCGGCCGGGCGCGGATCGGGATCGCTGTCGAGAATGGCCTTGATGATGGCCGGCGGAGACATGCCGGCGCGAAGGAGCGCGAGCGCTTTCGGCCCGTAGCTGACGTCGACGATGGCCTGCGTCGCGGCGACGCCCACATCCGCTTCGGCCCACAACACGCCGTTGCCGACCGAGAAGACGCGCGACTGTACCGCGCCGCCGACTTCTCCGGTGTCGGGGTCGTAGCCGAGAATCGAGAACGTGGCGACTGGAGGATACGGAAGGTCAGCGCGCGCGGGCGCCGAGGCCGGCGGCAAACGCGGACAGCATCAACGCCGACGGCCGCCCATCGTTTCAGCGCCATGGCATCAGCTTCGAAATCCACTGGATGCGCGTCAGGTCGTTGTAGATGACCGTGACCATCAGCATCAGGAGGAGGACGAAGCCGGCCAGCAGCATCTTCTCTTTGACCTTCATGCTGAAGTCGCGCCGCGAGATCCCTTCGAGCGCGAGGATCGCGATGTGGCCGCCGTCGAGGACGGGGATGGGCATGAGGTTCAGCAGGCCCAGGTTCAGGCTGATCATGGCCATCAGGCCGAAGAGCGCGACCCAGCTCGTCTCCGCGGCGTCCCCCGTCACCTGCGCGATGCGCCACGGGCCCCATCAGCTGCTTCACCGACGTATCGCGGGTGAACAGGCCGCCGAGGGTCTGGACGATCATCTTGCCCCAGGTCCAGTTCTGGACGACGCTCATCTTGAGCGCTTCGAACACACCCGGGTTGACGGAGCGCAGCTCGAACTGAGTGAGCTGCGCGCCGATGATGACCGTGTCGCGGATCTTCCGGGGCGTCACGATCATCTGGCTGATCTGGCCGTTCCGCTTGATCTCGAGCGTCAGCGGCTTGCCCTCGTTCGCCTTGATCAACTCGATCAACCGCGTGTTCGAGACGTCGCGCTCGCCGCCGGCCGCGAGGACGACGTCGCGAGGCTGCAGGCCCGCTTCGTCGGCGGGCGTGCCCTTCTCGACCGCGACGACTTCGGGGTGCATCACCGGCAGCACGCCGATGTTGCCGATCTCGAACTTGCCCTCCGCGGCCGGAACCATGTGCAGCTCGACCGGCTTCCCTCCGCGGTCGATCAGGACGGTCACCTGCCGCTTGGCCTTCCCGGCGATCACCATCGAGAAGACTTCCCACGTGTCGACGGTCCGGCCGTCGATGGTGAGGATGCGATCGCCGGGCTGCATGCCCGCGGCCTGGGCGACCGAGTCCTTCAGGAAGGATCCGACGACGACCGGCTGCTGCTCGAACGCCGGCACCTGGCGCCCTGATAGAGCACCGCGGCCATGACGAGGACCGCCAGGACGAGGTTCATCACCGGTCCCATGATGAGGACCTGGAACCGCTGCCATTTCGTCTTCGAGAGGAACTCGTCGGACGCCCCGGTTCGCGCCTCCTCCGGGTTCTCCCCCGCCATCTTCACGTAGCCGCCGAGCGGAATGGCGCTGACGCAGTATTCCGTGTCGCCGCGGCGGAACGAACGAGCTTGGGCCCGAAGCCGAGCGAGAACGTCAGGACGCGGACGCCGATCCGGCGCGCCATCAGGAAATGGCCGAGCTCGTGCACGAAGATGAGCACGCCCAGCACGAACACGAACGAGAGAATCATGGTCACTGTGAACCTCGGACCTGGATCTTCGATTGTACTCCACCCGGAGCCGCCCCGGTCGCGAACTCGTGGGCCCAGCGGTCGATTGCGCGCACATCCGCCAGTTCACGGACCGGCATCGCGCCGCGGCGCTCGTAGGCGTCCATGGCCCTGCAGATGAGGTCGGGGATGCCGGTGAAGCCGAGCCCGCCGTCGAGGAACGCCGCCACGGCAATCTCGTTGGCCGCGTTCAGCACGATGGGCAGGCCCGCGTCCCCCTTCAGCGCGCGGAACGCCAGCCCGAGGCACGGGAACCTCGACGCAGTCGGGGACTTCGAAGTCGAGATGGCCGGCCCGCGCGAGATCGAGCGGCGCCAGCGTCGTCTCCCAGCGGTCCGGATACGAGAACGCGTACTGAATGGGCAGCCGCATGTCCGTCACGCCGAGCTGGGCGATGATCGATCCGTCGACGAGCTCGACCATCGAGTGCACGATCGACTGCGGGTGCACGAGCACGTCGATCCGCTCGGGGCCGACGTCGAACAGCCAGCGCGCCTCGATCACCTCGAGCCCCTTGTTCATCAGCGTGGCGGAGTCGATGGTGATCTTCGGCCCCATTCGCCACGTCGGGTGCCGGAGCGCGGCCTCGGGCGTGACCTCGTGCAGGTCGCCGGCCGAGAGATCGCGAAACGGACCGCCCGACGCGGTGAGAATCAGGCGCCGCACCTCGGACGCCGCGCGCGCGTGGAGGCACTGGTGAATCGCGTTGTGCTCGCTGTCGACCGGCAGCACGGCGACGCCCGCGGCGGCGCGCCGCCTCCATCACGACCGCCCCGGCCATCACGAGGATTTCCTTGTTCGCGAGCGCGATGGTCTTGCCCGCCGCGATGGCGGCGAGCACGGCATCGAGCGCCGCCGTGCCGGACGTGGCGAAGAGGACGAGGTCCGCGTCGGGATGGGTGGCGACGGCAATCAGCCCCTCGGCGCCGCTGGCAGCCGTCCGCGCGAGAGGCCGGCCGGCACGCGCCAGCGCGGCGCGCGCCTCGTCCAGCGCGTCCGGCGTCGCCATGGCGATCGCGTCGGGAGAGAAGCGCGCCACCTGTTCGACGAAGCGCGCGATGTTCTCGCCGGCCGAGAGCCCCACGACCTGCAGGCGATCGGGATGCGCGGCGGCGACCGCCAGCGCACTCTGGCCAATCGATCCGGTCGAGCCGAGGATGGCGATCCGTTTCATCGGGTCACGGGACCTGCAGGTAGCGGACGAAGACGTAGTAGACGGGCGCGGCGAACAGCCAGCTGTCGATGCGATCGAGCACGCCGCCGTGGCCGGGAATCAGCGCGCCGGAGTCCTTCACGCCGGCACTCCGCTTCAGCAGCGACTCGAACAGATCGCCGACGATCCCGAGAGCCGACACCGTCGCGCCGACCAGCCCGAGCATCAGGAAGCCGGTCGCCGGGAACACGAACCGTCCGCCGAGCAACGAGCGCGGCCGTCCCGAAGACGAGCCCGCCGATCGCTCCTTCGAGCGTCTTCTTCGGACTGATCGACGGCGAGAGCGGGCGCCGTCCGAAGGCGCGCCCGGTGTAGTACTGCGCCGCGTCGCTGACGATGATCACGACCATGAGCAGCAGCACCGCTTCGCGGCCCCCCGAGACGTGCACCGCCGCGAGCGCCCCGAGCGGCAGGCCGATGTAGACGACCGGGAGGATCGCAGCGGCCGCGTCGCGGAGAATGGCGGGCCCGGGCTGTCCGGAGCCGACGGCGAGCGCCCCGATGGTGATCACGGCCGTCATCAGGACGACCTCGGTGGGCACGTACCCGCCGCCGGCCGCCGCGCACGCGGCCAGCACCGCAACGCCCGAGACCGCGCGGGGCACGTGCGCGCCGAGCGCCTCGGCGATCGCCGCGTACTCGACGAACGCGAGCCCCGCGGCGAGGAGGGCCATCACCAGCGTCGCGATCGGCGGCAGGAACCACACCGCGCCGATGACGATCGGCAGAAGGACGAGCGCGCTGAGGACGCGCGTCATCAGGGCTCGGAATCCCGCTGCCGGCTGCCAGCTCCAGCTTCCAGCTCCCGGGCAGCGAGTCCGAGCCCGAGTCCCAGTCCCGACCCGGGTCATCGTCCAGCGACCGCCGGCTGGTTGATGCCGCCGTACCGGCGATCGCGTTTCTGGTACGCGAGGACGGCCTCGAGCAGATGTTGCTTCCGGAAGTCCGGCCACAGCGTGTCGGTGACCCAGATTTCGGCGTACGCGATCTGCCACAGCAGGAAATTGCTGACGCGCATCTCGCCGCTCGTCCGGATCAGCAGATCGGGATCCGGCTGGCCGGCGGTGTAGAGGAAATCGCCGAAGCGCTGCTCGTCCAGCTCGTCGGGCGCGATGCCGGAGGCGAGGGCCCGGCGCGCCGCTTCGACGATCTCGGCGCGGCCGCCGTAGTTGAGCGCGATGTTGAACAGCATGCCGGCGTTGCCCGCCGTCTTCTCCTCCGCCATCTTCAGCTCGCGCCGCACGTCCGGCGCCAGCTCCTCGTCGCGGCCGATCACCTTGAACCGGATGTCGTTGCGCAGCAGCGTGTTCAGCTCGAGCCGCAGGTAGCGCTTGAGGAGCGTCATCAGCGTCGACACTTCCGTGACGGGACGCTTCCAGTTCTCCACCGAGAACGCGTACAGCGTCAGGACCTTGATCCCCAGCCGCGCCGACCCTTCGACGACTTCGCGCACCGATTCGATGCCGGCGCGATGCCCCTCGACCCGCGGCAGATGGCGCTGCGCCGCCCAGCGGCCGTTGCCGTCCATGATCACCGCGATGTGCACCGGCAGCCGGTCGAAGTTGACCTGCCGCGCCAGCGCCTCCTCGGGGGACCCGGCCGGGACGACGGTGAGGATGTCTTGAAGCGACATGGCTGCTGGCTGACCTGAAACCCTGATGATACCGGCTGTTACGGGCGGCGAACAAGGGCCTGCACGTGGCTGGCCGCGGACTCACCCGGGTGCCGGAGCGGCAGGGAATGCCGGTGATGGCTCCTCGCCGAGGGCGTTGACCGCGAACCGGACGTAGAGCGCGGTGATGACGACGCCCGCCGGCCATCGGAGGTACCACGCCGGCTCCGTGTAGAAAAAGATCCACAGGAGCGTGCGAATCACGATCACGGGCGTGACGGCGACGACCGAGACACGGAGCGCGCCGGCGAAGTCGAGCGTCACGTTGCGGCTCTTCGCGAACATCTGCGTGAGCGATCCGTAGAGGCACGCCTGAACGGAGCGGAAGACCAGCGAGGCCATCAGGCCGAGCAGGTAACCAACAGCCGGCACCCAGTTTGGCAGGGAGGTCAGGAAGCTCTCGATCTCGTCGCGCGTGACGTCCATGTCGGCGCGGCTCGTCAACTCCAGCACGCGGCGCTCGTTCCGATCGGGCCGGTAGACCACGAGCTCGCGGCGCGTCAGGACGACCACCGGTTTCTCGAACTCGACCGGGGCCTGGTCGATCGTATCGTCGATGATCAGAGGCGGATCGTACGGCGTGCCCTGTGAGTCGGAGAAGCGAATCTCGTGGCGCCCGGGCGGCCGGGCGTGCATCACGCCGTTCGAGATGTTGATGTCCGGGAACTGACGCGCAATCTTCGGCGCCTCGGTGGTTGCGAAACCGCGAAGGTCGACGAACCAGCGCACGGGAGTCGGCAGCCAGCACAAGGCGAGCACGATCGTCAGGTAGAGCAGCCCCGACCCTCTCCAGTTGCGCGCGACATCGCGGTACAGGATGCACGTTCGCGGAGCTTCCGGCAGCTCTACTGCTGTGACAACGCCGCGATCGGATTGACGCGTGCGGCGCGGCGGGCCGGTCCGAGGCACGCGGCCAGCGACGCGAGCGCGAGCACGACCGTCACCGTGAGGATGACGATCGGGTCGAGCGGGCCGACACCGTAGAGCTGCGACGCGATGAGGCCGCGCAGCCCGAGGGCGCCGGCCATTCCAGCCGCGAAACCGACCAGCACCAGCCCGAGGCCCTCGTGGAGGACCAGGCGCATGATCCCTCTCGCATCGCTGCCGAGCGCCATCCGGATCCCGATCTCGCGCGTGCGCTGGCTGACCTGATGGGCCAGCACGCCGTAGATGCCCACCGATGCCAGCAACAGGGCGACGATCCCGAACGCGAGCGACAGCAGCATCGGTGTCCGCCGCGGGTTGAGCGACTTCCCGACGCGCTCGGACATCGAGAAGACATCGTACGGCTGCAGCTCGGGATCAAGTGTCGCGAGCGCGCCCCGGACCGCGCTGGTCACGTTGGCGGGATCGCCGCTGCTCCGGATGGCGAAGCCGATGCCGCGCTGAACGTCCTGCATGTACGGGAAATAGTACGCGCCGGCCCGGGCCTCCTCTCCCTCGACGAGTCCTTTGAGCTTCACCGCCCCGACAACGCCGACCACCTGCAGCCAGATTGCGCTGGGGCCCGGCTTCACGACGTCCTCGAGCTGTTGCGGCAAGTACATGCGGCGGCCGATCGGATCGGCATTCGGCCAGAACTTGCGGGCGAGCCGCTCGTCCACGATGACGACGCGCGGCGCGGTCGGCCCGTCGCTCTCGGTGAACAGCCGGCCGCGCTTCAGCGGAACGCGCAGCGCTTCCAGGTACCCGGGAGTCACGTGCAGCACGCTGGGCGAGACGACCGACTCCCCCGGGGCCATCACATATCCCTCGGGAATGATCACGCTGCTGTTGCCGTCCCAGCTGAACGGGAGGAAGCTGCTGACGCCGGCCGCCTCGACGCCCGGCAGCGCGCGGATGCGCTCGAGCGCGCGGCCCACATACGTTCGCAGCGCGGCATCATCCGGATACCGGGCGGGCAGCGGGCTCACGCGCCCGGTCATCACGTGCTCCGCCTCGAAGCCCGGATTGACGCCCAGGAGCTGCCGGAAGCTCGCGAGCAGCAATCCGGCGCCGATCAACAGCACGAATGCCAGCGCCACTTGCGCGACGACGAGCCCGCGGCGGACGTAGCGGGCACTCCGGCTGGCGGTTCCGGTCCGGCCATCCTCCCGCAGGACGTTGCTCAGGTTCCGTCCGGACACCTGCATCGCGGGCACCGCGCCGACCACCACTCCGAGCGCCAACGTCAGAACGGCGGTGAACGCCACGACCGTGCCGTCCATCCGGATCTCGTGGGCGCGCGGCATGTCGGCCAGGCCCAGCGACGACAGCGTGTCGAGGCTCCAGAACCCCAGCGCGAGGCCGAGGCTTCCCCCGATGACCGTCAGCAGCATCGTCTCGGTGACGAGCTGACGGGTGACGCGCGCGCGATCCGCCCCGAGCGCGTGGCGCGTGGCGAGCTCCTTCAGACGCCCGCTCGCGCGCACGAGGGAAAGATTCGTGATGTTGACCGCCGCAATCAGCAGGACGAACAGCACGCCGCCCCACAGCAGCTGGAGCGACGCGCGCACCTTGCGCACCACGTCGGCTTCGAGCGACACGAGCTTCGTGTGATAGCCCGCGTTGATGAGCGCCTGCTTCAACGAACCGGACCGCTCGACGATCACGGCATTCAGGGCGTCGATGCGCGCCTGCGCCTGCGTCAGCGTGGCGCCGGGCGCGAGCCGGCCGATCTCCTCGTGGTTCTGGCTGTGGCGCGCTTCTTCGGAACGCTGCTTGTCGGTGAACGCGAGCGGCACCCAGACTCGCAGATCGGGATTGAAGAAGGTGAAATCCGGCGGCAGCACGCCGACCACTTTGTAGAGCTCGTTGTCGAGACGGAGATCGCGGCCGACGATGCCGTCGATGCCGCCGGGCTGGCGCTGGGCGAACGTGTAGCTGAGGACGGCGACCTTGTGACGCCCCAGCTGGCCCTCGTCCTCCGTGAACAGCCGGCCGCGCACGGCGTTCGTCCGCAGGACGCGGAAGAACGACGGCGTCACCTCCATCGAGGACACACCCTCGGCGCTCGCGCCTTCGCCGACTCGAAACCCGCCGAACTGATAGAGCGCCTGCGACTCGAGCACGTGCGTCAGCGCCAGGCGGTCGAAGTAGTTCGGCACCGACGTCCCCGCGCGTTCGACGCCGGCGCCCGGGAAGGAGTCGTACATGGACACGAGCCGGCCGGCCTCGGGGTATGGCAGCGGCCGAAGCAGGACCGATCGGACGACCGTGAAGATGGCGGTGTTGGCGCCGATGCACAGCGCCAGGGTCAGGAGGGTCGTGAGGGCGAAGGCGCGGTCCTTCCAGAGGAGCCGGAACGCGAAGACGCAGATCCTGCCGCAGTCTGTCCATTCATTGCCTCCGCGCTCGACGGGTCCCGCGTACCGTACCGGGGTCTGACCCCTGCACAGGTACCGTGATTACTACGACGGCAAGCAGCGGCGAGTTCGGCGGGTCTTACCGTGTCACCCTGATCGCCGTGAGGACTTTCTGCTCCCGCGGCGTCCACGCCCGCGGCACCAAGCGCGCTGACCTCGACCACGTACTCTCCCGCGCCGAGCGCCGCCAGCGTCACGTCGGCCGTGAGCCATCGCTGCCCGGTGGCCGTGTCGGTGCGCTCGCCGATCGTGACCGTCACCTTGAGCTCCTGACCGTTCCTGTCGAGCAGGCGCCCGGGACCCGGCTTCATCGTCCGCGCGCATTGGCAACTCCAGGCGCGCTCTCTCGCTCCGGCTGAACTGGAAATCGGCCGCCGGCTGAAGACGGTTGCGCCGTCGAGGGTCCACGACGAAAGAGCAGCGGTTGGGGCAGCGCTCCCGGCGAGATATCGAGGCGAATGGTTTCGGCAAAGGGGGTCACCGCGGGATCGGGACTCGTGAGCCGCCCGCGGACATCGATTGAAGATCGTCGGCCGCGCCCTGAACCGGAATCGACGTGAGGAAGGCTCGTTCTCCGGGCTTCAGCGTCACCTGGGCGCCGCCCGAGGCCCCGGCGCCCGTGATGTCGAGCACGGCGGTTCCTCCTTGCCCCCATCCCTGCTGCGACGGCGGCAGTTCTCCTGCGACCCACACCGTGGTGACAGCTCCGGCGTCCGTGCTCCGCACCGGGATCGCGTGCATGCGGAATCGCGCGTCCGGCCGCACGCGGGTCAGCGCGGCGACCGCCGACGCGACCGCGTTCACCGCCGTCGCAGTCGCGGGCGGGGCGGCCGCGGGTCGCGCGGCCGCGACTTCTGCTTCCGTCGGCGCCCGATATCCCCGGCGCGCGCGAATCTCGACCCCCGGACGCTTCACGCGGACCGTGATCGTCCTGAACCGGCCGTCGAGCTTCGCGTTCGTCGAGTAGTAGCCGAGCAGATAGTACGAGCTCAGGTCGTCCGCGATGCGACGAAGGCCCGCGTCGAGATCGTTGCTGTTCATGACGGCGATGCCGTCGGTGGCGCTGGCGAGGTTCGCCATCGCGTCGTGACGGCTCCGCAGAGCTTCTGTGATCCTGGATGACATTCGGCGCCAGCCCGACTTCGTCCATGTCGCGGTAGATCGGCATGTCGAAGGCCGCGAGCCCGCGCGGATCGACGGTGTAGAACGTGGCGTTGGCGCGGTTCGCGTCGTTGGCGAGATCCTGCGCGAACTGGAAATTGTCGATGTTCGCGAAGCGCATGCGATCCGCGTTGCAGTCGTTCACCGCCACGGCGCCCGCCGATCGTCTCGATGCTTCCCGTCCTCAGCCTGCCGTCGGGGCCGACGCGGATCGGCTCCACGCCCGGCACCGCTTCCTTCCAGGGACTGCACCGGCGGAAAGGGCTCGCAGCCGCGGCAGTCCTGAAGATCGCGGCGCGTCATCCCCCGTCGGGCACGTGCACTCCTCACGGAGCCTCGTAATCCCGTCATCCGGCCTGTACAACGCCCAGCCCTCGGTGACCGCGATGATGGCCTTTCGCTCTTCACGAACGTCCCGCAAATACAGCACGAGATCGCGCAGCGCTTCGAGGCTGAGGACTTCGCGGCGCCTGACCGTGAGGATCCTCGCGAGATCGGAGACGAACTTGCCCTGCTCGCGCTCCTGCTCCAGGACCCGGTAGCACGACTTGTAGATCTGCTCGCGCTGGTCCTCGTCCGTCGTGAACCGCCGGCCCCAGGACGCGTCGCGCAGCCCGTTCTCGATGACCTGGGTCTTTCGCGCGAGGACCACGTCGGCCGGAGACATCCAGGGCGTCATGACGCCGACGAGATCGTCGGGCGCCAGCGAGCGATCGAGGAACCGGATCAGCGCCTGGCCGATGTTCCGCGCGCCGTCGGCGGTGACGTGCGGCGCGTCGAGGAAGATGACGAAGATGCGGCTGCGCGGATTGGCGGCCGCCTGCCGCATGGCTTCGATCGAGCCGGGATCGGCGCGCTCCGACTGAGGGCCGCCGGCCGAGATCCGCACGTGCTCGAACGTCTCGATCGCCTGCGGGCGGCCGTCCTCGAGCACCTCGAACTCCTCCTTGCGGAGATCGAGAACGGGGTTTGCCGCCGCTCGTCGGATACACGTCCACGCGGACGAAGTTGGCTTCGGTGCGGAACGTGGGCCGCTGGGGATCCTGCGGCGTGGTCTGCGAAGGCTGTTGGGTCGCGACCGCGGTGGCCCGCCGCCAGCAGGGCTGCGACGAGTCACTGGCGAGAACACACCTAAGGCTGGATGGCGCAAGACCTCTCCTCACCGCAGGCGCGCGACAGCTGGCAGCCTCAGTCTACCCTGATTCAAGGATTCAAGGATTCAAGGATTAGTGATTCGTGTCGGGATCATCGGTGAGTAATAGATCACGCGCACGAGGTACAAGCCCCTGCGCCGGGGCGGTCGGGCCCGCCTGCGTCCGGTCGCGCGACGCCAGAATCCCGGCGACCCGCGACGGCGGCCAGCGTCCGACGCCGACGTCGACGAGCGTCCCGACGATGATGCGGACCATGTGGCGGAGGAAGCCGTTCCCTTCGATTCGCATGACGATCGGCAGATCGTAGCCGCCGCCATCCTCCCATTCGATCGTCCCGGACGGTGCGCGTCGTCGAGTGACCTTGGCGCGCGCGCCCTGAAATGCGGCGAAGTCGTGCGTGCCGACGAGCAGCGCGGAGGCCTCGCGCATCATCTGCAGATCGATGGGCTGGCCGACGCGCCACACGTACTTCTGGAGGAACGGCGAGACGAGCGGCGCGTTGACGATGCGGTATTCGTAGACCTTGCCGGTCGCGCTGAACCGCGCGTGAAATCCCGGCGCGGCCTCCTCCACCGCCAGCACGCGGACGTCGGGGGGCAGGATGGCGTTCAGCGCGCGGGCGAGCGCGGGAGGCTCCATCGCCACCGCGAGCGTGACCGTCGCCACCTGCGCGAGCGCGTGGACGCCGGCGTCGGTGCGTCCGGCGCCGTGCACGACGACGCGCGACCCTTCAATCGGCTCGAGCGCATCCTCCAGCAGCGCCTGGATCGAGGGGCCGTTCTCCTGCCGCTGCCAGCCGGCGTACGCGGTGCCGTCGTACTGAAGCACGACCTTCAGAGTGCGCATCGTGATGGACCCTTCGACTCGCCTGACTGCGGCGCTCGCTCAGGGCAGGGCCCGTCCACATGATCTCACCGCGTCAGCTCCGGGAGCCCGGTTTCGAGACGGGGACGTCTCGTGCGCACAACGGACAGGACTCTGGCTGGTAGGCCGCCACTTCCATCTTGACGAGCGCGAACAGCGGCAGGCTCAGACGCGTGAGATCGCGGCTGCGGTCGACGATCGCGGCGGCGCCGATGACGTGCGCGCCCGCATCGGTGGCGACGTCGGCCGCCTCGCGCGTCGATCCACCGGTCGTAATCACGTCCTCGACGATCAGCACGCGGTCCGTCGCCGACAGCGCGAACCCGCGCCGGAGCATGAGCATGCCCGTCCTGCCGCTCGGCGAAGAGCGCACGGACGCCCAGGGCGCGCGCCGCCTCCTGGCCGATGACGATCCCGCCGAGCGCGGGCGAGAGCACGGCCGTCGGCTGCAGGTGCCGCGTCCGCTCGGCAATGCCTGCGCCCAGCGCTTCGGCGAACTCGGGGAACTGGAGCACCAGCGCGCTCTGGAGATAGCGATCGCTGTGCAGCCCGGATGACAGCCGGAAGTGGCCCTCGAGGAGGGCGCCGGCCTTCCGGAATAGATCGAGCACGTCGTCTTGGGGCATGTCGGCGGTCAGTCTATAACAGGAGATCAGGAGGTCAGGAGAAGAGCGGAACAGGAGATCAGGATCAGGAGAAATCAAGAACACAAAGAAAAACCAAAAATTTCTTTAACTCCTGATCTCCTAGATCTCCTGTTCAAAGATCTCATTGGGAGCTGGTCGTTGGAGGTTGGGAGTTGAGGCGCTTCAGCCGCAGGTTCTCCTCGAACAGCTTCAGGATCCGCTTGTACTCGTCCGCCCAGCTCGTTTCCTCCGTGAAGCCGTGGTTCTCGACCGGGTACGGGGCCAGCTCCCAGTTCTCCTTGCGGAGCTCGATCAGCCGCTGCGCGAGGCGCACCGAGTCCTGGAAGAACACGTTCGTGTCCACCATGCCGTGGCAGATGAGCAGCGCGCCCTTCAGCCCTTCGGCGAAGTAGATCGGCGAGCTGCGGCGGTACGCCTCCATGTCCTTCTGGGGCACGTTGAGGATGTTCGAGGTGTAGCCGTGGTTGTAGTGCGCCCAGTCGGTGACGGGGCGGAGCGCGGCGCCCGCGGCGAAGACATCCGGCGTCGTGAACATCGCCATCAGCGTGATGAAGCCGCCGTAGCTGCCGCCGTAGACCCCGATGCGCTTCGGGTTGACCTGCTCGCGGGCCGCGAGATACTTCGCGCCGTCCACGATGTCCTCGAGATCCTTGCCCCCCATGTGCCGGTAGATGGCCGTGCGCCAGTCGCGCCCGTAGCCGGAGCTGGCGCGGTAGTCGACGTCGAGCACGACGTAGCCGCGCGAGGCGAGCAGGTTGTGAAACATGTACTCGCGGAAGTAGCTCGCCCAGTACTTGTGCGCGTTCTGCGCGTAGCCGGCGCCGTGCACGAAGACCACGCCCGGGTGGCTGGGATCGCGCCGCGCGCCGATCATCTCCGGAGTGAAGAGCCGCGCGTACACGTCCACGCCGTCGCGCGCCTTGAACGTGATCACCTTGGGGTCGATCCAGTTGAACGACTGCCACTCGGCTGTCGGCGTGGACGTGACGGGCGTGGCCGGCGCGCCCGGACGGTTCGCCGCGATGAACACCTCGGGAGGCTTGTTGCTGTACGAGGAGACGAGCCCCAGCATCGAGTCGTCGGGCGAGATCTCCGCCGCGTTCGATCCGGTCATCGACGTGAGCCTCGTCCGCTCGCCGCCGTCGATCGGCAGCGTGTAGAGCTGGCGCTCGCCCGGGTGGACCTCGGTGGACGTGATGTAGAACCTGCGGCCGTCGCGCGAGAGCTCTGCCGCCGTGACCTCCCACTTCCCTGACGTCAGCTGCGCCGGCTTCGCGCCGTCGGCGGCGACGTCGAGCGTGTAGAGGTGCATCCATCCGTCGCGCTCCGAGAGGAACCACACGCGCTTGTTGTCGCGCAGGAACTCCAGGCCCGTTCCGCCAATCCCCGCTTCACGGACCCACGCGTCGTCGTGGAGGGTGTCGATGACTTTCGTTTTCCCGGTCTCCGCGTCGAGGGTCACGATCCAGCGATCCTTGTTGTCGCCCGACCGCGCACTCGCGACCGCACGCTTGCCGTCGTCGGACACCACCGGCATGCTCCAGCGGATCTCGCGCTCCGCCTTCTTGCCGGCGTTCTCGGCGGGCTTCTCGGTTTCCGGCACGGGAGGCGCGCCGTCCGCGGCCACGCCGTCCGCGGCCATGCCGTCCGCGGCCACGAAACCGGCGTCGGCCCACGCCGTCTTGCCCGTCTCGAGATTCAGGATCGCCAGGAGCCGGCGATCCTGCGTGTCGCCGACGTTCGATCGTCCGGGGATGTCCTCGATGTAGCCGGTTTCGGTGACGTAGTTCGGGACGATCGCGTTCTTCGCGCCGGCCGGCCGCTCCGTCACGACGATGAAGAGGTGCGTGTTGTCGGGCGAGAGCATCAGGTCCGAGGCGGTCTGCCGTTCCTGCAGCTCGAAGGCCGGCAGCTTGTTCTTCTTCGCCTTCTCCTCGTCCTTCTTCTTCTGCTCTTTCTGCTCGCGCACGAAGCCGATCAGCTTCTCTTCTTCGTCGCGCAGGAACTTCTGGCTCTCGGTCAGCTTCGGCTCGGCGCGCTTCGGGGCCACGTCGGCCAGCTGCGTCACCAACGCGGCGTCGCTGCCGTCGACCGGGACGATGAAGAGATTTCCGTCGCGCACGTACGTCACGTGCGTGTCGTTGCGCGCCCACCGGGGGTTCGATTCGCCGCCGGACGTCCGCGTGACGTGCCGGCGGGATCCGCCTGTCCCGTCAACCAATACGATGTCGCCGTCGTCTACAAAGAGCGCGCGGCGGTGCGCCTTGTCCCAGCGTCCGTTCGCGGGCGGCACGTTCTTCACCTCTCCGTCGGTCAGCTTGCGGGGCGCCCCGCCGTCGCGGCCGACGACGTAGGTCGAGGATTCCTTCTCGCCGGGCTTGCGCCAGTCGAAGTAGAGGTGGCGGGAGTCGGCGGACCATCGCAGCGCCGTCGGTGTCCAACCGACGAGATTCGGGCCGCGCATGATGCTGTCGACCGTCAGCTCGAACCGGGCGGCGGCCGGCGCCCGGCTCGGGGCCGGCGCTGGATTCCGGAGCTGCCGGAGACAGCAGTAATGATGGACGGTCCGAGCAGGAGAGCCGTCGCGAGCGCGAGGCCGAATCGTCGCATGGAGAGTTGTCCTTGAAGGTGAAGCGCGTGGAGGCTGACGGTAAATATTATACATTTTGGGGAAACCCCGGCTTGCCCCGATCCGTCCAAATCCAGAATCCTTTCGGCTCGCCGGATCGGTGCGTCCGGCTTGACCTCGGTGGCTTGACATCGGTGGTGTCCGGCTTCAGCCGGACCAATCGTGGCGTCCGACATCCTGGTCCGGCTGAAGCCGGACGCCACGTATCATCGACGACGCCTCGGATCGCGCCCGGTTCTTGCTGTCCTTGATCCGTCACACTTCTTTTTTCCTGTATCTGGAGAGACTGCAATGCGTTTCGAGCAACAAATATCGGCCTATTCGAGGCCTGCGGCGATCGCCGCGCTGATCCTGTGCCTGTTCGCTTCCGGCCGCCCGGTGTCCGCTTCCGGACAAGCCGCGGGAGCGCCCCAGACCCCGACGCCAGCCCAGGCGGCGGCGATCGGGGCCCAGGGTCCGCTGCTCCAGATCACCGCCGACGAGGCGGTGAAGATGGCGCTCGAGAACAACCTCGGCATTCAGGGGCAGCGCCTCAGCCCGCAGATACAGGCGCTCCTGCTGAGCCAGACGCGCGCCACGTACGCGCCGCTGCTGTTTTCGAACACGACGAAGAGCAGCAACAGCAATCCGCCGAGCAATTTCCTGGTAGGCAACGACTTCACCACCAACGCGGGTGTTCGGAACAACACGGGGTTTCCAGCAATTGCTGAAATGGGGAGGCGGCCGTTACTCGGCGTCGATCGACGGCTCGCGGAACACGACCAGCGACCGTACCGATGCCTTCAACCCGCGCCTGTCGTCGAACTTCAACTTCAACTACACGCAACCGCTGCTGCGGGATTTCTCGATCGACAGTACCCGTCAGCAGTTGCTGATCGGCCAGAAGCAGCAGGAGATCGTGGACGTGCAGCTGCAGCAGCAGGTCACGCAGACCGCCCGCGCCGTCAGGAGCGCGTACTTCGATCTGGTCGGCGGGATCAGACAGCTCGAGGTCTCGCGCGAGTCGCTGAAGCTCGCGAACGAGTCGCTCAGAAACAACGAGAAGCGGGTTGAAGTCGGCACCATTCCCCCCATCGACATCGTCGAGGCGCAGGCGGAGGTGTCGCGCAACGAAGAGGCGGTGATCATCAACGAAGCGCGGATCAAGAGCCTCGAGGACGTGCTGCGGACGCTCATCATGAACCCGTCACAGCCGGATTACTGGACCGCGCGCCTCGTGCCGGCGGAGGAGCCGGTGCTGACGCCGCGGGCGGTGGACGTGGAGACCGCGATCCGGAATGCGCTCGACAGGCGCACCGACCTGGCGCAGGCGCGCAAACAGCTCGAGCAGACCGACATCGGCATCAAGTTCGCGCGCAACCAGCGGCTGCCCGGGATCAACGCGATCGTGAACTACGGCCTGGCGGGTCTCGGCGGCACACGAACCCATCTACGAGGCAGGCGGACGGAGGGCTTTCCCAGGCCGATCGGCACGGCGCAGCGCAGTTTCGGGGACACGTTGCGGGACGTCTTCGGCAACGATTTCAAGACCTGGAGCGTCCAGCTGCAGGTGAACTATCCCATCGGCACCAGCGAAGCCGAGGCGGGGCTCGCCCGGGGCCGCGTGCAGCGCCAGCAGGACGTCACGAACCTGCGCGAGCTCGAGCTGCTGGTCACGGCCGCGGTGCGCGACGCGGCGCGGCAGGTGGACACGACCCTGAAGCGCGTCGACGCCACGAAGAAGGCGCGTGAGTTCGCCGAGAAGCGGTACGAGGCGGAGCAGAAGCGGATGACCGTCGGCCTGTCGACGACCTTCCAGGTGTTCCAGGCGCAGCGCGATCTCACCCAGCAGCAGCTCGCCGAGCTCAACTCGGTCATCGCCTACAACCTCGCGCTCGTGAACTTCGAAGCGGTGCAGCTCGTGCCGGTCAACGGGCGGTAGCGGACAGAATTCAGGAGACAGGAGGACAGGAGACAGGGCGTCTTCGTCTTCCTGTCTCCTTCTCTCCTGGCCTCCTGCCTCCTGCCTCTCTGCCTCCTGCCTCCTGCCTCCTGCCTCCTGACCTCCTGACTCCTGTTACACTCCGTCCCGTGAAAGTGACCGCCACGGTCATCACGCGGAACGAGTCGGCGCACATCGCCGCGGCGCTGCAGTCGGTCGCCTGGGCCGACGAGATCATCGTCGTCGATTCCGGCAGCACCGACGACACCGTCGCGATCGCGCGAGCGGCATGCGACGAAGGTGGAAGTGCGCGAGTGGCCCGGCTACAGCGCGCAGAAGAACCACGCCGCGGAGCTGGCCGCCCACGACTGGATTCTCTCGCTCGACGCCGACGAGCGCGTGACGGCGGAGCTCGGCGCCGAGATCCGATCGCTGCTCGACGGTCAGCCGGCCGCGCGAGGGTACCGGATGCCTCGCGTCAGCCACTACCTCGGCCGGTGGATCCGTTCGACGGACTGGTATCCGGACTATCAGCTCCGGCTGTACGATCGCCGCGTCGGCCGCTGGAACGGCCGCCGCGTGCACGAGTCGGTCGAGCTGCAAGGGGCCGGACAGCCGCTCGAGCCGGGCCATCTGCACCACGAGCTGCAGCACTTCCCGTATCGCGACATCTCGGACCACCTCGCGACGATCGACCGCTACACCACGCTCGCGGCCGAGCAGTGGCACGCCGACGGCCGCCGGACCAATGCGTTCGAGGCCGTCACCCACGCGCGGCTGGCGTTCGCCCGCAACTACATCCTGCGCGGCGGCATCAAGGACGGCGCCGCGGGCCTGCTCGTGTCGGCGCTCAACTCGTATTACGTCTTCCTGAAACTCGCCAAGCTCTGGGAGCTGCAGTACGTGCCCCCGCCGTCCGCCGTCGCCAATCCCGGAGTCCGCCGCCGGTCCGGCGTCCTCGAGCGATCCGCGCGCCTGATGTTCTCGCTGCACATCGACACGGCGCGCACGTGGAGAGGCGGGCAGAACCAGGTGCTGGTCACGGTGATGGGCCTGCGCGCCCTGGGCCATCGGACGATGCTGGTGGCGCATTCGGGGGGAGAGCTGCGGCAGCGCGCGGCCGAAGGGCTGGATCTGATCCCGCTCGCGCCGAAGACCGAAATGGACCTCAGCGCCGCCTGGCGCCTCTCGCGCATCCTCAAACAGCTGAAGCCCGACATCGTCCATGCGCACGATCCCCATGGCGTCGCGATGGCGGCGCTGGCGCTGTCGATGAGCACGGCGCTCGTGAAGCCGCCGCTCGTCGCGGCGCGCCGCGTCGACTTCCACCTGCGGAGCACGTCGCTCTCGCGGTGGAAGTACCGCCAGGTGGACTGCTTCATCTGCGCGTCCGACGCGATCCGCACGATGCTCGTCGCCGACGGCATTCCCGAGATGCGGGCGGTGACCGTGCACGAGGGCATCGACCTCGGGCGCGTCGACGCGGCGCCGCCGGCGAACCTTCACGAGGAGCTGTGGCTGCCGCACCAGGCGCCGATCGTCGGCAACGTCGCCGCGCTGGTGCCGCACAAGGGGCAGCGTCACCTGATCGAGTCCGCGATCCTCGTCCTCCCCCAGGTGCCCGATGCGCGGTTCGTCATTGCCGGCGAAGGCGAGTTGCGGCCGGCGCTCGAACGCCAGATCAAGGAGCACCACCTCGAGAAGCACGTGCACCTGGCGGGCTTCCGCCCCGACGTGCTGTCGGTGCACAAGGCGTTCGACATCTTCGCGATGAGCTCGGTGACGGAGGGCCTGGGCACGTCGCTGCTCGACGCCATGGCCTGCGGGAAGCCGATCGTCGCGACCAGCGCCGGCGGCATCCCCGAGGTCGTCGCCGACGGAGAGACGGGGTTTCTCGTCGCGCCGCGCGATCACGAGGCGATGGCGGACGCGATCGTGCGGCTGCTGAAGGACGAGGGGCTGCGCAGGCAGATGGGGGAAGCCGGCCGGGCGCGCGCGCAGAAGCTGTTCAGCGCCGAGCGGATGGTGCAGGAGACGCTGCGCGTCTACCAGCGCGTCGCGATGCATCCCCATCAGGGGGACTAGAGCAAACGGAGCTGCAGGTAATCTCTTCGACCAAGTGTATTCACCACAGAGTTAACGGAGATAGCGGAGAAAAAATGTTTGTCTCCGTTAACTTTTTGTCTCCGTGTGAACTCCGTTAACTCTGTGGTGAAAACCCTGCAGCGGACGTCTCTGTTATCTCACCGCCGCCAGGCCGGACTTGCACCCCGATCGCCCGCGCGGGCAGTCGTCGAACGTCACCGCGGCCCCGTTCTGCGAGAACGTCACGCCCCGCACGAACCGCGACGACGGCGTGCCGTCCGGCTCGATCAGGTTCACCTGTTTGAGCTCTTTGCGGTTCTCGGCGTCGAAGATGCGCAGCTGATAGCCGTTGACGACGAAGCCGACGCGGTACCCGTCCTTCGCCCAGGCGATTTCCTCGCAGCGCTCGGTGCCGGGCGCCAGCGAGGCCACCTGCACCGCGTCCTCGCGCGACGTCCCGAGCCAGATCGCCTCGCACCATCCGGGGCCGCACGGCTGCTTGCGGACGAAGGCGATGCCGCGCGCTTCCGCGGGGGCCGCGGCCATCAGCTCCTGGACCGCGCCGGCGCGTTTTCCTGCCAGATAGGCCGCGACGACCGCCGCGAGGGCGACGGCGAGCAGGCCCGCGGCCTTCAGCCTCACGTTCGCCGTACGCGCGGGCGGCACAGCCCCTTGAGCGGACATTGCGTATCTCCCTGCTTCCTGCCGAAGCCGCAGGCGTTCATCATGCCGACGTGGCACAGTGAAAAGTCGAATCGCACCGGATCGCGCGGATCGAGCTGGCGCAGCGAGGCGGTGATGTCGGCGGCCATCTTCCACCCCGGGCTGGTGTAGCGCGTCAGCCGGAGGCAGCGGCCGAGGCGAATGACGTGCGTGTCGAGCGGGACGATCAGCGCCGCGGCGGGCAGGTCCCTCCAGACGCCGAGGTCCACTTCGTCGGTCCTCGCCATCCAGCGAAGGAACAGGTTCAACCGCTTGCACGCGCTGCCCGCCGATGGCCGGGGAAAGAAATAACACACGCCCGGCCGGCGCGGCAGGCGGCCGTAGGCGCGCCGCAGGTCGAGGGCGAGCGCGCGCGTCGAAAAACTGTCGAGCGCGGGGCCGACGTCCTCGTGCCCGGCGCGATAGCCTTCGAGGAAGAAGCGCTCGATCGAACCCGAGCGTTCCAGCATCTGCCGCAGGATCCACAGCAGCGCCACCAGGTCCTCGCCGCGGATCCAGCGATGGACCATCCGGCGCATGCCGGCGGCGGCGGCTTCGGGCTCGAAGCTCCGCACGAAGGCGGCCGGGTTCGGTCCCATGCAGGCAAAGAGCGTGTCGATCGAGTTGAGCACGCTCGCCACGCGGCCGAACGCCAGCGCCGCCGCGCAGAAGGCCGCGATCTCCCGATCCGCGGGATCGCCGAACGGGCGGACTTTCTGGATCGGATCGCTCGCCGAGTCGACGCGGTTGTAATCGTGATAGAGCGTGTCGAGACGCGACGACAGGCGCGCGCCCTGATCGGTTCTGTCGAGCGCGGTGGGCATCAGGTGGAACCGATCATAATCCGCGCACGGCTCTACTCGTGGCTTCCGCCTTCAGGCGGAAGTTCGGTCGCGGCGTGCCTCTTCCGGCTGAAGCCGGAAGCCACAAGAGACAACTGTTGCCATCCGCGGCTCAGAAGGTCGTGATCGTCTCGCCGGCGGCGCACATCGGGCATTCCGCCGCGGCGTAATTCTCCGGCGCGGGATACTCCGCCAGCGCGAAGTTCGGCACACCGGCGTCCACAATCGCCTCCAGGCGGTCGCAGATCTCGACGGTCGCGATCACGGTCCCGCCCGCCTCGGTGACGAGCTGGGCGCACCGCTGAAACGTCTTCCCGGTATTCCGCACGTCGTCGGCAATCAGCACCCGCTGACCCGGGAGACGCTTGGCGTAGAAGCTCCGCAGCGTCAACCCGTCGTCCGCATGCGTGAAGGGCGCGAAGCTGCACGGCGGATGCGTCAGCGCGCGGCGGCCGTCGAGCAGGCCGGCCATCGTGTGCGCGAGGAGCGCGCCGCCGGTGGCCGGGCCCGCCACGACGTCGGTCCGCGCGAGGAGCTCCGCCGGCAGCACGTCGAGCAGGTCCTGGCGCGAGCCGCCAGATCGTGGACGGATGGAGGAACAGCTGGTGCGGGTTGAGGTAGACGCGCCCGTGGAAGCCGTTGCCGTAGTCGAAGTGCCCGTCGCGCATCAGCACTTCGAGCTCCTGCAGCTTCGCGAGCGCCTGGCGGCGCAGATCGTCGCTGACGATGTCACGTCGGCTGAGCGGCCCCTCGTCTTGACCGGCCGTCACGCGCGGGATCTCACGATCCGACCGCCGCGCTTCTGTATACCACTTTGCCGCCGACGATCGTGGCGACGACCGCCCCTTTCAGCTGCCAGCCGTCGAACGGGGTGTTCTTCGACCGGGACCTGAGCCCGGCCGCGTCGATCGTGACCGGCAGATCCGGCGCCAGGATGGTGACGTCGGCGGCCGCGCCTTCGCTCAGCGTGCCTCCCGGGCAGATTGAAGAGCCGCGCCGGATTCGCCGACAGCAGCTCGATCGGCGCGGACGAGCGAGATGCGCCCGGTGTGCACGAGCCGGTCGAAGACAATCGGCACCGCCGTCTCGAGCCCGACGATCCCGAACGGGGCGCGGTCGAACTCGACCATCTTTTCGTCGGCGTGGTGCGGGGCATGATCGGTCGCGATCGCGTCCACGGTGCCGTCGGCGATCCCGTCGAGCATCGCCTCGCGGTCTGCCGCCTCGCGCAGCGGCGGGTTCATCTTCAGGTTCGTGTCGTACTTCACCGGGCCGTCGAGCGCCTCGTCGGTGAGCGTGAAGTGATGCGGCGCCACCTCGCACGTGACGCGGACGCCGCGCTCCTTGCCGGCGCGGACGGCGCGCAGCGACTGGCGCGCGCTCATGTGCGCGATGTGGACGTGCGCGCCGGTCAGCTCCGCGAGCGAGACGTCGCGCTCGACCATGATCGACTCGGCCACGCCCGGAATCCCGCGCAGGCCGAGCCGCGACGCGAAGTAGCCCTCGTGCGCGACGCCGTCGCCCTTCAGCGACGGGTCCTCGCAGTGATCGATGATCGGCACGCCGAGCATCCCGGCGTACTCGAGCGCCCGCCGCATGAGCAGCGCCGTCGCGACCGGCCGGCCGTCGTCCGTGAAGGCGACGCAGCCGGCGGCCTTCTGCTCGCCGAGCTCGGCGAGCTGATCGCCGTGCGATCCGATCGACACCGCGCCGATCGGATAGACGCGCGCGAGCCGCGCTTCGGCCGCCTTCTTCAGGATGAACTCGGTGATCCCGGCGTGGTCGTTGACGGGATCGGTGTTCGGCATGCACGCGACCGCGGTGAAGCCGCCGGCGACCGCCGAGGCCGTGCCGGTCGCGATGGTTTCCTTGTGCTCCTGGCCGGGCTCGCGCAGGTGCACGTGGATGTCGATCAGGCCCGGGGCGACGATCCAGCCGCGCGGCACCTCGAACACGTCGGCGCCGTCCACCGGCAGGTCCTTCCCGATCCGCGCGATCCGCCGTCCTCGATCAGCACGTCGAAGACGCCGTCGCGCCCGCCGGCCGGATCGACGACCCGGCCCCCTTTCAGCATGGTTTTCATCAGCTCGATCTTCTTCCACCGGGCAGGCCTGAACAAAAGGCCTGTGAACTATTCCAAGCGGTCTACAACCTGCTACTAAAGTCAATGCTCGTCGATGACGAGGTTCGAGTCGTGGCCCGCCAGCAGATACAGCACGGCCATGCGGACGGCGACGCCGTTCGAGACCTGCTCGAGGATCACCGAGAACGGTCCGTCGGCCACCTCGGAATCGATCTCGACGCCGCGGTTCATCGGTCCCGGGTGCATGACGATCACGTCGGCGGCCGCGCGCCGCAGCCGCTCCGGCGTCAGCCCGAACAGCGTGAAGTACTCGCGGACGGACGGGATGAAGTGCCCGTGCATCCGCTCGTGCTGGATCCGCAGCATCATCACGACGTCGGCGCCCTCGACGGCCTCGTCGACCGACGTCGTCGCCCGGACGCCGAACCGGTCGAGGCCGGACGGCATCAGCGTCGCCGGGCCGCACGCCCACACCTCCGCGCCCATCGTGTTCAGCAGCAGCACGTTCGAGCGCAGCACGCGGCTGTGCAGCAGGTCGCCGACGATCGCGATCTTCAAGCCGGCGAGGCGTCCCTTGTGCTCGCGGATCGTGAAGGCGTCGAGCAGCGCCTGCGTCGGGTGCTCGTGCATGCCGTCGCCGGCGTTGATGATCGCCGACCGGCAGATGCGCGCCAGCAGGTGCGGCGCGCCGGACGAGCCGTGCCGCATGACGATCATGTCGGGCGACATCGCCTCGAGGTTGTGCACGGTGTCGAGGAGCGATCTCCCCCTTGGTGACGCTCGACGTCGCGGTCGCGATGCTGAGCGTGTCGGCGCTCAGCCGCTTCTCGGCGATCTCGAACGACGTCCGCGTGCGCGTGCTCGGCTCGAAGAACAGGTTGACGACGGTCCGGCCGCGCAGCGTCGGCACTTTCTTGATCGCGCGGGTGCCGATTTCCTTCATCGCCTCGGCGGTGTCGAGGATCAGCGTGATCTCGTCGGGGTCGAGCCCGGCGATCCCGAGCAGGTGCCTCGACGTCAGCGTGACGGCGGCGGCCGGCGCCTCGGTCACTCGTCATGCGTCCCCCTCGATGACCACTTCGTCGGCGCCGTCGATCTCCTGGAGCCGGACCTGGACGCTCTGCTTCGACGAGGTCGGCAGGTTCTTGCCGACGTAGTCCGCCTGGATCGGCAGCTCGCGGTGGCCGCGGTCGACGAGCACGACCAGCTGGATCGCGCGCGGCCGGCCGAAGTCGATGAGCGCGTCGAGCGCCGCCCGAATCGTCCGCCCGGTGTACAGCACGTCGTCCACCAGGAGGATCTTGCGATCGTCGATCGAGAACGGGATCTCCGTGCGGCGCACGACCGGCTGCGGCCCGACCGGATGCCGCATCAGGTCGTCGCGATAGAGCGTGATGTCGAGCGCGCCGGTCGGCACCTCGTCGCCGTTGATCTCGCGGAGGATGCGCGCCAGCCGGCGCGCGATCGGCACGCCGCGCGTGCGGATGCCGACGAGCGCAATCTCGTCGACGCCGCGGTTCCGCTCGAGGATCTCGTGCGCGATGCGCGTCAGCGCGCGCGACATGCGGTCGGCGTCCATCACCTGAGGCATGGATGACCTCGAACCGGGCGCGAACACGTGTGCGTGGAAAGCAGGCCGCGGCGGACGCCGCAGCAACACCGGGAAGAAGAACCTCAACACCCTCACCTCTTCGCGGCCTCGCAGGGACGCCGTTAAAGAGTTCGGAAGATAGTAGCACAGTTGCAGTAGCCAGTAGCTGCCAGTACCAGTAGCCAGTTGCGATCTGAACTGGGAACTGGGAACTGGCGACTGACTCTCAGCGGCTATAGCTCGGAATGAACGCCACCGGACGCTCCGCGGTGAACGCGCGCGTGAAGAGATCCGTCCGCGCGAAGCCGTCCATGTCGCGCGCCACCGGCAGGCCCAGGAAGTAGAGGACCGTCGGCGCGACGTCGACGATGGAGCCGCGCTGGCGGCGGCCGGGCTCCGCGGCGGCGCCGTACGCGAGGAGGAACCCGTCCGGCGCGCGCTCGTGGGTGCCGCTGAAGCTCGGGTCGCCGAGCAGCCGCCCGACCGCCTGCTTGATCGGGTTGAGCGGCTGCATGCCGAAGCCCGACACGACCACGAGCATGTCGCCCGGCGCGATCGTGTCGAGCGCCGCGCCGATCTCGCCGTCGATGAACGCGTAGTAGCGGTCGATCACCTGCGAGAAGCGCCGCCGTTCCTCCTCCGGCGCGTCGCGGAACGACCGCGGGCGCGTGTAGCGCAGGTAGTAGTGCCCGACGGTGTCGAGCCCGTCGTAGCGCAGCGCGACGAAGCGCGGATCCGATTCCCCGGCAAGCTCGTGCATCGCGCGGCTGTACAGGCGATCGCGGCGCAGGGCCGACGCCTCCGGCGACGCGGCCGGCGGCAGGCCGCTCGCGGCCGGTTCGCGCGTCCGCGCCGGACGGCGAGGTCCGCGAACGCGGTCTCGAGCACCGGCAGGATTTCCGGCGGCGACGCGGTGCGATCGAACTCGGCGATCGATCCGACGAGCTGGTGGAAGCGGTCGCTGACGATGAACCCCTTCACGGGCTCCGCCGGATACGTCAGCGGCCAGCGGACGATGCCGACGGAGAGGCCCGAGCCGGCGAGGATCGACCACAGCGGCCGGGCGCGCCAGACGGTCGAGACGTTCGGCTCGTCGCGGATGAAGCCGAATGGACGAGCGCGTGCGAGAAACAGTGGTCCGGCAGCAGGTTCACCGGCCGCAGGTCGTTGCGCGCGTAATACGACGCGGCCGATCGCACGCCGTTCTTCGACGGGTACATGCCCGTGGCGACGGCCGCCCAGACCGGATCGGGCTGCGTCGGCCGGATCGTCGCCAGATCCATCAGCGCCCCTCTTTCGAGCAGCCGGCCGAAGTTCGGCAGCCGTCCCTCCGCGACCCGCGGCAGGATGAAGTCGAGCGACGCGCCGTCGAGCAGGAGCATGACGACGCGCGGTCCCGGCAGCGCCTCGGCGCGCGTCCATTCCCGTTCCGCGATCCCGGCCGCGACCGGCCCGGGGGCGCAACCGCCGGGCCGCGCGCGGCGAGCGGCAGCGCCAGCGACGCGATGACCGCCATCGCGAACAGCGACGCGCCGACGCGGCTGCCGCGGCGCCCGAACGAGTAGTGCGCGATGGCGATCACGAGCAGCACCGCCGCCGACGCGCTCGTGGCGATCGCGCCGGCCGTCATGCGCCGCGCCGCCATCTCGGTCAGCGCGGCGCCGAAGCCGCGCACGTTGAGCCACATCAGCGCCGCAGCCACGGCCGCCGACGCCGCGGCCATCCAGGCGAGGACGCGGACGCTCGCCCACCCCGGCGAGAGCACGTCCAGCGAGAAGAACTCGCGGACGACCATCACGACGTAGAAGATGACGGCGAGGTGCAGGCCGTAGACAAGCGCGAGCGTCGCGAACCACCGCCAGGTCGTCGCCGACACGAGCGGAATCTGCGGGTTCAACTGCAGCACGAGCACGGTGAGGTACGCCGCGCCGAGCCCGCCCGCGAGCAGCGAGTTCGTGAGCATCCGGAGGAACCGCATGGCTCAGTGTAACGCGTCGAACTGAACAACTCCCAACGAGAACCGAAGCTCACGAGCTCCGAAGTGCCTGGGGGTAAAGATCCGGCGACTTTCAGCTCGGATGGACGAACATGTCCTGGGAGTTGGGACTTGGACGTCTGGGATTCTCGCCGCATATACTTCGGCATATGCCTGCCGCGCCGAAGCTCGCACCGACGACCGCGAGCGTAGGCGGGCCCGTCGACGTCGACGCCGCGGTGATCTCGAACACGCGGCTGTCGGCAGACTACAGCGTGCTCGCGCTGGCGGCGCCGAAGTGGCATCGCTCGCGCGGCCCGGCCAGTTCGTCATGGTGAAGCCCTCGCGCGGATCGGATCCGCTGCTGCGGCGTCCGTTCTCGATCTTCGAAATCCTGCGCGACCCGGACGGGACCGCCGCTCGGCATCTCGCTCCTCAACAAGCGCATCGGCGCCGGCACCGGGCTCCTCTACGAGACCGAGCCGGCGCGCGCGTGGGCTGTCTCGGACCGCTCGGCCGGCCGTTCGAGCCGGTCGATCCGCCGGCGGAAGCCTGGATGGTCGCCGGCGGCGTCGGCCTCGCGCCGTTCGTCGACGCTGGCCGAGGCGCTCGCGCGCGCGGCACGGACGCCCGCGCTGTTCTACGGCGCGCGCCGCGCCTCCGAGCTGCACTACGTCGAGCTGTTCGAACGTCTCGGCGTCGAGCCGGTGCTGACCACCGAAGACGGCAGCCGGGGCACGCGGGGTTACGTGACCGCGCCGCTCGACGCGGCGCTGGCCGCCGCGCCCCGCCCGCAGGACGTGCGGCTGTACGCCTGCGGGCCGACGCCGATGATGCGCGCGGTCGCCGGGCTCGCGGCCTCGCGAGGCGACGCCGTGCGACGTCTCGCTCGAACAGGTCATGGGCTGCGGCCTCGGCGGCTGCTACAGCTGCGTCGTGCTCGCCCGCGACGAGACCGGCGCACCGCACTTCATCCGATCCTGTCATCGACGGCCCGGTCTTCGACGCGGCCCGCATCGTCTGGGAACGGCTGCTGGCCGGGCACTGACGCGACATGGCTCGATCTCTCCGTCTCGATCGGCTCCCTGACGCTCGCCAACCCGCTCATCGCGGCCAGCGGCTGCTTCGGGTACGGCGTCGAGTACGCCGACGTCGTCGATCTCTCGTCGCTCGGCGGCGTCGCGGTGAAGGGGCTGTTCCTCGCCGAGCGCGAGGGGCATCCGCCGCCGCGCATCGTCGAAACGCCGTCCGGGATGCTGAACGCGATCGGGCTCCAGGGCATCGGCGTCCACCGGTTCGTCCGCGAGAAGCTGCCGGAGCTGCGCGATCGGCGCGCCGTGGTCTTCGTGAACATCTGCGGCACGACGATCGACGAGTACTGCGAGATCGCGCGCGTCCTGTCGGACCACGAGGGCGTCGCCGCGATCGAGCTCAACATCTCGTGCCCCAACATCAAGGAAGGCGGCATCACGTTCGGGTGCAGCCTGACCGGCACGCACGACGTCGTCAGCGCCGTCCGCAAGGTGACGCGCGCTGCCGGTCATTCCGAAGCTGACGCCGAACGTCACCGACGTCGCGTCGTTCGCGCGCGCCGCCGAGGACGCCGGCGCGGACGCCGTGTCGCTCGTCAACACGTTCCTCGCGATGGCGATCGACGTCGAGACGCGCCGCCCGAAGCTGACGAACATCGTCGGCGGGCTGAGCGGCCCGGCGATCCGTCCGATCGCGGTGCGGATGGTCTACGAGTGCCGGCAGGCGGTGAAGCTGCCGATCATCGGCATGGGCGGGATCGCGACCGCGGAGGACGTGCTCGAGTTCATGATCGCGGGCGCGACCGCGGTCCAGGTGGGCACCGCCAACTTCGTCGATCCGTTCATCTGGACGCGCCTCCTCGACGGCCTTCGCGCCTACATGACGCGGCACGGACTGACACGCCTGGCGGATCTGACCGGCACCATCGACACGACGAAGAAGGAAACGGCGTGGATCAGCTCCTGATCGCGCTCGACGTGGACAGCGGCGCGAAGGCGCTGGCGCTCGCCGACACGCTGCGCGGCGTCGCCGGCGGATTCAAGATCGGCAGCCGGCTCTTCACGGCGGAGGGCCCGTCGATCGTGCGCGCGCTCGTCGAACGGGGCGATCGCGTCTTCCTCGACCTGAAGTTTCACGACATCCCGAACACCGTCGCGACGGCGGTCGCCGCGGCCGCATCGCTCGGCGTGTGGATGGTCAACGTGCACGCGTCGGGCGGCACGCGGATGATGCAGGCGGCGTCCGATGCGGCGTACGAGACGGCGGCACGCGCCGGGACGATCCGCCCGCTCGTGATCGCCGTCACCGTGCTGACGAGCATGAACACGAGGACGCTGGCGGAAATCAACGTCGGGGTGCCGATGCTCGACCAGGTGCTCGCGCTGGCGGAGCTCGCGCAGGCGGCCGGACTCGACGGCGTCGTGGCGTCGCCGCAGGAAACCGGCGCGATCCGCGCGGCAGTCCGGCGCCGACTTCGCGATCGTGACGCCCGGCATTCGCGGCGGCGCCGCGTCAACCGGGAAAGACGATCAGGAACGGACGATGACCCCCGCGGAAGCCGTCGCCGCCGGCGCGACTCACATCGTCGTCGGGCGGCCGATCATCGCGGCGCCGGACCCGCGGGCCGCGGCCGAAGCGATCGCCGCGCAGATGGGCGGGTTGAATCGTTGACGCCTGTTTCAGCGGATGTGAACGCGAGATCAGAAGTTCTTTGAACAGGAGGTCAGGAGTTAAGGAGTTTCTTTTTGTTTTTTTGAAAAAAAACAACTCCTGATCTCCTGATCTCCTGTTCAAAAACTCCCGATCTCTCGTGCCCGTCACTTCCCGGTGACGATGAAGTGCCCGCGGCGGTTCTGCTGCCAGCAGCTCGGCCGTTTCCTCGGAGCAGGCCGGCTGCTCTTCTCCCTTGCTGACGGTCGTGATGCGCTCGGTCGGGACACCGAGGCTGACCAGGTAGTCGCGGACCACATCGGCGCGGCGCTCGCCGAGCGCCAGGTTGTACTCGGTGGTGCCGCGCGAGTCGGCGTGCCCTTCCACCATGATCCGCGTGCTGTTCCAGCGCTTCAGCCACTCGACGTTCTTCTGCAGCGCCGCTCGTGCCTCGGCGCTCAGGTCGGTCGAGTCGTAACTGAACAACGCGTCGGCGAGCGGCTTCTCCGCGTTCAGCTGCTCGAGCGTCTTCGTCCGGAAGATCTCGTCTTCGGTCGGCGGCGCGGGCGTCGGAGCCGGAGGCGCGGGCGGTGGCGGCGGCGGTGGAGTGGGTGTCGCGGGCGGCGGGCGGCGCCGTCGCGACGGGAGCCGGACCGGCGGTCGGCGGCGTCGGCTTCGGGTTCCCGCCGCAGGCGCCGGCGGCGATCGCGGCAGCTATCAGGAGCACACCGCACAACTCGAATCTGCGAATCATCAAACGCCTCTCCAGTCTCAGTGGGCGGGTTCCGCGTCCGGGGCACCGATCGGTCAGGTAGAATTGGGGACCGACTTGCAGCTTACTGTCCGATCATCATGCTGTCAATTCTTCCAACCTGCCGATGGATCGACTTCTCGTAGCCACGGAGCGCGCCGAGCGGGACCACTTCTGGTTCCGCGGCTTCCGGCGGTTCATCAGCCCGCTCCTCGCCGAGGCGGTTCGCGGCCGGCCCGACCCCGCGATCCTCGATTGCGGCTGCGGCACCGGCTACAACCTGAGACTGCTGCGGAAATACGGCCGCGCCGCCGGCATCGACATCACGTGGACGGGGCTCGCCTTCGCGCGCGCGCGCGGCGATCGCGCCGTGGCCCAGGCGTCCGCGGCGCTGCTGCCGTTCGGCGACGAGTCGTTCGACGTCGTGACGTCGTTCGACGTCATCTACGGGCTGGAAGACAAGGACGAGCGGGCCGCCCTGCGGGAAATGTTCAGGGTCCTGCGGCCCGGCGGTCACATGGTGCTCAACGTCGCCGCGATGCCCATGCTGACGGGCAACCACTCGGTGCTCGGCGGCGAAGTGCGGCGCTACAGCCGCGCGGTCCTCGCCGATCGGCTGACACAAGCCGGATTCACCGTCCGGCGCCTGACGTACACGAACGCCGCGATCTTCCCGGTTGTGGCCACCGTCCGCCTGTTGCAGCGCGTCTCGGGACACAAGGAATCGGAAAACGAGATTTCGATCCCCTTCGCGCCGGTCAACGCGGCGCTCAGCGCGGCGCTGGCCGTCGAGGCGGCCGCGCTCCGCGTGGTGAACATGCCGTTCGGCAGCTCGCTGCTGGCGCTGGCGAGGAAACACGCGGAATAGCGTTGCAAAAATCACCGATCGAAACAGGAGCAGGGGAGAACGGGAGAAAAACCAAAAAAATCGAAAACAAAAGAACCAAACACAAAATAGAAAACCCAAAACAAATACCTATAACAAAAACAGGAGAGCTCCCGTGCATCCCGTGCTCCTGATTAGCGCTTGATGTGATTCGATCTACCGCACGGACCAGGAATAGATCCGCAGCGCCAGGTGGCGGCGATCCGGTACGGCGTCGCGGTCGGCGGGGACGAACCATTTGTCGGCCTCGATCACCACGCGCCCCTGGACCGACGCGAGCGCGTCAGCCGGCAGCACGACGTCCTGGGTGAAATCCGTGGACGGCTCGAAGCGCGCGACCTGCCGGCCGGCGACGCTGACGGTGACGGACGGCGCGGCAGCGAAGTAGCGCAGGGGGGATTCCCCCGTCAGCCTGAGCGTGACGTCGCGGCCGATGGGCCGCACCCAGAGAACCCCGTGTTCGCTCACCCAGCGCCACGAGCGCGCGGTCCTCGGGTCGTATTCGGGCTCGTGCCATCCTTCCGCGAGGCTCACCATCGGCACGCCCGCCGACTGCAGATCGAACTGCTCGAGTCCCGCGGCGATCACCCGCCCGCTGTCGTCGGCCGCTTCCGATTTCACTTCGAGCGGGACGTACGGCGCGGACGCGGTCAGCGCGCCGGCGGGCACCGGCATGACGATGAAGAAGAACCCCGGCTTCGCGTCGAAGGTGTACCACGGGCTGCCGTTCAAGCGTCAGGCCGATGCGGACGTCGGGATCCGTGGCCGGACCAAGGTGGCGGCCGCCGATCGTCAGCAGCGCTTCGTCGCTGCGGCTCCGGATCCACGCGACGCTCGGCTTCAGGTGGGGTCCGAGGCCGTCGCGCGCGGTGACGCCGCCGACTTCGGCCGTCAGCGCCCATCCGCGGTCCAGCATCCAGCCGGGCGGATGCATGGCGTAGACGTCGGAATTGCCCGGACGCGCGCCGCCGACGAAGGGCGGCTCGACGAACCCCCACCGGAACGGCCGCGGCGCCGATCTGGCCGCCGGATCGAAGAGCGCGAGATCCGTCCGCCGCGGATCGGCGACGAACGAGACGGCCGAACGCGGGCTCGATTTCCAGTGCTCGACGAGCGTCAGCCACTCCCGCCCGTGCGGCCCCGTCAGCACGCGCGCGGGAAGCGCCGCCCCCATCCACTCGACGGCGCGCCGCGCTCCGGCGTGAATGCCGATGACCCGCTCCGGCAGCGCCGGATCGACGGCGCCGGCGCCGGCCGCCTCGGCCAGGGCACGAAACGCGGGGCTCCCGCTGCGTCCGTAGGTCACCGTCGCGGGCAGGGTGACGATCAGAGACCAGGCCGCGAGCGCAGCGGCGCCGGCGTGAAGGACTCCTCTGCCCCGCGACTCCAGCGCGCTCGCGACGAGATAGGCCACCGGAATCACGAGCGGCAGCGCGTAGCGCACGGTCGCCGTCTCCTGGAACAACAGATGGAAGATCGCGTACGGCACGAACGCCACCAGGAGCAGGCCCAGCGTGCGCGGCGTCCACCACGCCAGCCGCACGAAGCCGATCGCCGCAATCGCCACGACGATGCCGCCGGCGACGGGATGCGCCCACGGCCAGAGAAACGAGCTGCAGCACCGCGTCGAGCACCGCGCGCGCGGTGTGCACCCGCCACAGCATCACCACACCGGAGAAGTCTTCACCGGCCTGGGTCCCGAGGGCACCGGCGTACGAGACAAGGCCGCCGCTGGCGGCAATCATCGGGATGGCCCAGACGAGGGCGCCGATGATCGCCGCGCCGAACGCCGCGACCCGATCCTTCAGGCGCAATCCGAGCTTCGGCATCACGAGCGCGAGCCCGAGCAGGGGCGCGGTCAGGAGGAGCGTCTGCGAGCGAACGCCGACCGCCAATCCCGCCACGAAGGCGCCCAGGATCAACGTGCGCGATGCGCCTCGCCGCGCGATCGCCGAAACGACGAGCGCCTGCGCCGCCACGGCCGCGGCCAGACCGGTCATGTCGCTCAGCGGCCGCAGCGCCGTGAACCAGAAGAGCGGCGCGCACGCGGTGACGACCGTGGCCCACAGGGCGCGCCACTCGCCGGCTTCGTCGAGCCTTGCCGAAGCCGCAGGCGAAGGCCGGCCGCCCAGCGCGCGGAAGAACGCGAAGAGGAACACGATGAGCGCCGCCCCCGAGAGCACGCTCCAGATCGCGAGCCCGCGCGCCTCCGGGAATCGCACGCCCGCCGCGCGAAGCATGGCGGTCGACGCCTTTCCGAGGGCGATGAAGACGGGATATCCGGGCGGATGGGGCTGGTGCTTCGCGACGTCGAAGTCGGCGACGCCGAGGGCGAAATTGATCGAGTCGATGTCTTCGAGCGTCGGCGGCAGGAACCAGAGGTGCGCCGCGACGAACAGGAGCGCGAACGCCGCAAGGGCTGTGCGCACGGACAGGGTTGGAATCACACCTCGCGCAGACGGAGCGCGTCGTTCAGGCTCCCGAGACGGTACCCGCGAAGATCAATCGTGACGTGGGCGTAGCCGATGGCTCGCAGCTCGCGATCGATGGCCGCCGCCGTCTCCGGCTCGAACGCGCGCGCCATCTCGTCGCGCCCGAGCTCGAGCCGGGCGATGGTGTCGTGGTGCCGGACGCGGCAGATGCGGAAGCCCAGGTCGCGCAGCACCGTTTCGGCGCGCTCGATCATCCGCAGCTTCTCGTCGGTCACCTCGCTGAAGTACGGAATGCGCGACGACAGGCACGCGGAGGCCGGCTCGTCCCACGTCGGCAGCCCGGCCAGGCGGGACAGCTCGCGGATTTCCGCCTTCGTGAGGCCGGCTTCGTCGAGCGGGCTCCGGACGCCGAACTCGCGCGCCGCCTGGCGGCCCGGGCGATAGTCGCCGCGATCGTCGGCGTTGCTGCCGTCGGCGATCGCCGGGATTCCGCGCGTGCGCGCCAGCGCCGAGAGATGGGTGTAGAGCTCGTGCTTGCAGTAGTAGCACCGGTTCGCGGGGTTGGCGCGGTACTCGGGGCGCGCCATTTCGGCCGTCTGGATGACGAGGTGATTGAAGCCGAAGTCGCGCGCGAGACGGAGCGCGAGCGCGCGATGGCGCTCGGGGTAGCTGGGGCTGTCGGCGGTGACCGCGAGCGCGCCGGCGCCGAGCGCGCGGTGGGCCGCGTAGGCCAGGTACGCGCTGTCCACGCCGCCGCTGTACGCGACGATCAGCGACGGAAGATCGCGCAGAGCGCCGTCGAGAGCCGCTGCTTTGCGTTCGAGATCCGGCCCGGCCGGGCGAGCGCCGGACGCGTCGCCGGCGAGGACGTCACTCGCCAGCGGGGCGTGGGTCACTAGTCGAAGTCCTCGGTGGATTCATCCTCGTCGACGTCGTCCGCATCGTCGTCGTCGAGCTCGTCCTCGTCGCCCTCCTCGTCCTCGTCCTCGTCCTCCTCGTCGTCCTCAACGGACTCGAGCTCGACGGGGGCGATGCTGGTCACTTCGAGATTGGAGCCGCAGTCGGGGCAGCTGATGAGATCGCCCTTGTCGACATCGAACTCGTCGACTTCGATTTCGGCATCACATTCCGGACAGGTGGCCATACATACTCCTGAAGGCGGGCGCGCCCTCCGCGCGAATCAGCGATCCGAAGGACACGGCCGGTCGTGTGTACTGGATCGCGATAGGCTTCGGATTATAACGAGAACCTGATAAATTCTGCAACGAGCCTGCCGCGCCGGATCGGCCCGCCCGATACGTCCGCACGACGGCGTCCACCGTGACCACGACCAAGCTTGTCATCGTTGCCGATGATACCGCCTTTGTGCGGGACCGGTTCGCCACCGCCCTCCTGAGCGCGGGGCACACGGCGCTGACCGTCAAGAGCGCCGCGGAACTGCTCGCGCGCGTCCGCGCCGATCTGGCGCGGATCGACCTGATCATCCTCGACCTCCGGCTCCCGCACGCCGGCGGGGTCGAACTGGTCCGCTCCATCCGCAAGCTCGACGACGGGCGCCTCCCGATCCTGGTCTTCAGCGGCACCATCGCGACCGCGGACGAAGTCAAGAACCTGGCCGCGATGGGCGTCGCCGGGTACGTGAACGAGTACAGCGCCGTGCAGCATATCCTGCCGTCGCTCGCGCCGCACCTGTTTCCCGACAACTTCAACCGCCGGGGCAGCCCGCGGGTGGTGCTCGGCATCCCGGTGGCGTACCGGTTCGGCAACACGATTGCCGCGGCCCTGACCCTCAACCTGAGCAAGGGCGGTCTCGCGATTCGCACGATGAGCCCCCTGCAGGAGAGCGCGAAGGTCCGCGCGCGGTTCCGGCTGCCGGGATCGAAGCGCGACATCGAAGCGGAGTCGCGCGTGGCCTGGAGCGACCGGCGCGCCGGGATGGGGCTGCAGTTCGAAAAGGTGATCCCGGTGGATCAGGCGGCGATCGACGAGTTCGTCGATCAGCACTTCTTCACGAACCGGAAGGCCTGACCAGTCGTGAGCGTTCCGATGTCGACAGGGAGGCTATGTTCCGAGCAACGCCTGAGGATTTTCACGGTCTCAGTCGCGAACGTCAGATGGCGTGCTCCGGCGATCGCTGCCATACTCGGCGCCGCCGCGATCGTCGGCGTCGTCCTGTCACCGGTCGACAGATCGCTGGCCGGCCTTCGCGCTTGGCGTCGGCCACCGCCTGGGCGGTCCTGCAGTTCACGAGTTTCGTGCGGTCCGGCCCGCTTGCCTTTGGGAGAACGCGTGGTTGCAGGAGGACATCACCGTCACGGCGGAGGAGGACGGCCTTCGGCGGTCCAGCAAGCGCGAAGTCTCGTTCGCGCGGTGGGTAGCGGGATCAGCGTCAGGCTGGGGCCTGCTCGCGCAGTTCTCTTCGCGGAGCGTCAGGGGTTATGCACGCTGAGCGTGCGGCATTCGGCCTCTGGAAGCTGAAACCCTACGAGCTCGGGCTGCTGCAGCTCGGGCTCGCGGCGTCATGCGGCGCTGCGTCGAGCATCCCGGATTGGCACCATCATCTCCATCTTCATATGCGGATCTACATGTTCAAGCCTGGAATTCGGGCGCTCTGCTCGGGCAAGGCCGATTCCAGAGCTGACGCGGACGTCGAGCTGGTCGGAAATCGCGGCCGTCACGTCAGCGGCTCGCAGAGCCGACCACGGTTCTCGATGCGTGGAGCTGGATCTGCTCGCGCTCTCGTCTTCGCTGCTCGGGCATCCTGACGCGGTCATCGCCGAGTGCAGACGGCCGCGCTCAGAGCACGGATGGCCGGCAACGAAGCTTCCGCGCATCCGGCTCGGCTTCGTAGACGATGCACCACCGCGGAGGCAGGTGACGCCAGCGGTGGCCGGCGCGGCGCCGCTACGGCGATCACGGCTGAAGGCTCGTTTCGACCGCGTGTCCAGGTTCCACGCAGGCCTTGATCCCGCCGGAGCACGTCGCGGGATCCGTCGGTGAAGAGTGGCTGACACAATCAGCCTCGGAAGCGCCGGTGCGGGACCTGGACCGAATCGATTGCAACGGCGTGCCGACCGAGACTCGACTATTACGCCACGGCGGTGCCGGTGAAGAGCCCTCACGACTGGCGTGCGCGGGTTCTCGACGTGCAGGCGTGCCTTTACGATCTTCTTCGACACGTCGGGAGCGAGCGCCGATCGCTCCCGGAGACGCTTGCCGGAACCGCGCGGCGGATGGCGGACAGTGCGTCCGATAGCGGCAACGGACACGTCACACCGCCGCGAGCGACGTGAGCGCGGGCCTATTCCCTCAGCAACCGCAGCGCGTTCGCGATCACGATGAGCGACGCCCCCATGTCGGCGGCGACCGCCATCCAGAGCGTGGCCGCGCCCGCCACGGCCATGATCAGGAACGCCGCTTTCAGCACGATCGAGAACGCGATGTTCGCGTAGATGTTGCGCGCGGTCGCGCGGCTCAGGCGCAGCGCGTACGGGATCTTCAACAGCTCGTCGGCCATCAGCGCGACGTCCGCCGTCTCGAGCGCGGCGTCGGTGCCGGCGACGCCCATCGCGATGCCGACGTCGGCGGCCGCCAGGGCCGGCGCGTCGTTGACGCCGTCGCCCACCATCGCGATGGCGCCGTAGCGGGCGCGAAGCTCCTCGCACGGCCGTCGACCTTGTCCTCCGGCAGGAGCCCGGCCCGATACCCGTCGAGATCGAGCGACTCGGCCAGCGCGCGCGCCGCCGGTTCGTGATCGCCGGTCAGCAGGACGACGTGCTGCACGCCCTGCTTGCGCAGCAGCTCGACGGCCTCGCGTCCCATCTCGCGCGGCTCGTCGGCCACGCCGATGACGCCGATGGCGATGCCGCCGGCGCCGACCATCACCGGGCTGCAGCCCCGCGCGGCGAGCGTGTCGAGCGCCGCTTCGAGCGCCGTCGAGCACAACCCGCGCTCCTCGAACAGGCGGTGGCTGCCGACGACGATGGTGTCGGACCCGAGGCGGGCTTCCGCGCCGCGGCCCGGCAGGGCGTAGAACGCCTCCACCGCCAGCGGGGAGATGCCGAGGCGCCAGCGCGTGCTCGACGATCGCGCGGCCGATCGGGTGTTCCGAGCGCGTTTCGAGCGACGCCGCCACGCGAAGCACCTCGGACGCCTCGGCGCCGCCGACCGGCAGCACGTCGACGACGTGCATCCGCCCGCGGGTGAGCGTGCCGGTCTTGTCGAACGCCACGCACCGGATGGCGGCCATGTTCTCGAGCCGGGCGCCCCCCTTGATGAGCACGCCCTTGCGCGCCGCGGCGGCCAGCGCCGACACGATCGACACCGGCGTCGAGATGACCAGCGCGCACGGGCAGGAGATCACCAGCAGCACCAGCGAGCGGTAGAACCAGGTGCTCCACTGGCCGTCCAGGACCAGCGGCGGCAGCACGGCCACGGCAACGCCGTGCAGCGAGCACGACGGGCGTGTAGACGCGCGCGAACCGGTCGACGAACGTCTGGCTCGGCGCGCGCTGCGCCTGCGCGCGCTCGACCAGGTGAATGATCCGCGCCAGCGTCGAGTCGCGCCGGAGGCGCGTGACGACCACGTCGAGCGCGCCGCGGCCGTTGATCGTGCCGGCGAACACCTCGTCGCCCGGCGCTTTCTCGACCGGGAGCGACTCGCCCGTCACCGGCGCCTGGTTGACGTGGCTGTCGCCCGATGCGACGCGGCCGTCGAGCGGAATCTTTTCCCCGGGCCGGACCAGCACCGTGTCGCCGACCGCGACCTCGTCGACCGGCGAGGCGCACTTCGCGGCCGTCGCGCCGGACGAGCGCCTCGGCGGGCGCGAGATCCATCAGCGCGCGAATCGCGCCGCGCGCGCGGTCCATCGCCCGGGTCTCGAGCAGCTGGGCGAGCGCGAAGAGGAACACGACCGACGCGGCTTCGGACCATTCGCCGAGCAGCGATCGCCCCGGCCACCGCGATCAGCATCAGCACGTTGATGTCGAGCACGCCGGCCCGCACGGAGACGACCGCGCGCCGCGCGGTATACAGACCGCCGAGCGCGACCGAGAGCACGTAGGGGATCCACACCACCGCGGCCGGCGGCGTGCCACACGTACTCGGCGAAGAGGCCGGCGGCGAAGGCGGCGCCCGACAGCGCCACGAGCCGCTGCCGCGACGTCGTCGAAGCGGAGATCGGCGCCGGCTCCTCGTGCTCGAGCCACGCGCGCATGCCGGTCTGCGCGACCGCCTCGGCAATCGAGGCCGCCGAGAGCTTCGCGGCGTCATACTTGATGCGCAGCCGCTGGCCGATGACGTCCGCATCGAGCGCTTCGAGGCCGGCGAGCCGCTTCAGCCGGCGCTCGAGGATCGCGACCTCTTCGTGGCAGTCCATTCCCTCGATCTTGAAGGTGGATTCGGCGTGCAGCTCGCAGACGGGGCAGGTCGGTGCATCGCGGGCGATCGGCCGCCGCCCGACGGCCTCTGTCGAGCGCTGTCCGTGAGGGCCTGCTTCAGCAGCTCGAGAATGTGATGATCGTCGACGGCGTAGTACACGAGCCGCCCGGCCCGGCGTGGACGGACGAGACGCATGCCGCGCAGGAGCCGAAGCTGGTGCGAGACGGCCGACTCGCTGATGCCCACGAGCCCCGCGATGTCGCACACGCAGAGCTCCCCCGGCGCGAGCGCGTCGAGGATGCGCACGCGCGTGGGATCGCCGAGCACGCGGAAGGTGTCGGCCAGCGCTTCCACGGTCCGCGCCCCCATCAGCGTCCGCCTGCGGACGGCGGTATCGCGCACGTCGAGATGCGGGGCGGGACACGGCTCGCCGGTCGGCAGCGCGGGCGCGATCTCGGCAGACGGAAAGGGACTGCGAAGTCATTGGCTATACCTGAATATATGAGCACATGCTCATATATAGGCTAACCCACTGGGGAGGCTGGGTCAAGCGGCGAAGCCCCGCCGGACGGCTTGACACATTTTTCCCGGTGTCAGTAGTATGCAGGATTCGACGGTCATCGGCCTTTTCTGCCCATGAATACCGCAGTCGTTCGTTGACGGCGCTGCGCCAGCCGCGCAGCATCGGCCTCTCGTCGCGGGCTGAAGCCCCGCGCCATCTACGTTGGGAACGGAGCAACCGTGTGATCGAGGTTCAACACATCAGCAAGCGCTACGGGCGCGTCACCGCCGTGGACGACGTCAGCTTTCGCGTGGAGCGGGGGGAGATTCTCGGGTTCCTGGGGCCGAACGGCGCCGGAAAGACCACGACCATGCGCATCCTGACCGGCTACATGCCGCCGTCGGAAGGGCGCGCCGTGGTGGCCGGCTTCGACGTCTTCGACCATCCGATCGACGCCAAGCGGCGGACCGGCTACCTCCCGGAAACGCCGCCGCTCTACCCCGACATGACCGTCCGCGAGTACCTCGACTTCGTCGCCCGTATCAAGGGGGTGGCGCCCGGGGAGCGCAAGCAGCGCGTGACGGCGGTGATGGAGCGCACGCGCGTCGCCGACATGGCCGCCCGCCACTGCGGGAAGCTCTCGAAGGGGTACCGCCAGCGCGTCGGGCTCGCGCAGGCGCTCATCCACAATCCGGAGGTGCTGATTCTCGACGAGCCGACCGCCGGTCTCGATCCCAAGCAGATTATCGAGACGCGCGATCTGATCCGGAGCCTGGCCGGGGATCACACGGTCGTCCTCAGCACGCACATCCTGCCGGAAGTCGCGCAGACGTGCCAGCGCGTCGTCATCATCAACAAGGGACGCGTCGTGGCGGTCGACACGCCCGACAACCTGACCGCCCGCCTCAAGGGCGCCTCGACGATGTATGTGCAGGTCGATGCGGCGGGCGCCGACGCCGCGGCCGCGCTGGCCGCCGTCCCGGGCGTCACGCGGGTCGCGATTGCCGATCAGCGCGGCGGGATGGCGCCCGACGCGCTGCCGCTGCCCGTTGCCGGGCCGATCGCCTTCGAGGTCGAAAGCGAGCCCGAGGTGGACGTGCGCCGGGATCTCGCGCGCGCGGTCGTCACGCGCGGCTGGGGGCTGCTGGAGCTCCGGCCCGTCCGCATGAGCCTGGAGGACGTCTTCCTGCAGGTGACCACCGAAGAAGTTCCGGAGGAGGCGCCCCGTGCGTAACACGCTCGCGATTGCCGACAAGGAGGTGCGCTCCTACTTCGCGTCGCCGATCGCCTACATCATCATCGGGCTGTTCGCGCTGCTGTTCGGCTTCTTCTTCTACGTGTATCTGATGGCGTTCGATCGGCAGAGCCAGCAGATGATGCAGTTCGGCGGCGCCGGGGGCGGCGCCAACATCAACCAGATGATGATCCGCGGCCTGTTCCAGAACGCCGCCGTCATCATCCTGTTCGTGATGCCGATGATCACGATGCGGACCTACTCGGAAGAAAAGCGCTCCGGGACCATCGAGCTGCTGTTGACCTCCCCGGTCTCCGACCTGCAGATCATCCTCGGCAAGTACTTCGGCGCGCTGGCGCTCTACGCGACGATGCTGCTCGTCACGATGATCTACATGGGCATTCTCTTCTGGATTGGCGAGCCGGAATGGCGGCCGATCGCGACCGGGTACCTCGGGCTGCTGCTGATGGGCGGCTGCTTCCTGTCGGCCGGGCTGCTCATCTCGAGCCTGACGAAAAACCAGATCGTCGCCGGGTTCCTGACGTTCGCGACGTTCCTGATGCTCTGGATCATCAACTGGCCCGGAGAGTACTCCGGCCCGACGACCCGCGACCTGCTGAACTACCTGTCGATCACGCAGCACTTCGACGACTTCGCGCGGGGCGTCGTCGACACGAAAGACGTCGTCTACTACCTCAGCTTCATCACCTTCGGGCTTTTCCTGACGGCCAAGTCGGTCGACAGCGAACGGTGGCGCGGGTAACCGATACTTCTATGCTGAAACGAGTGCTCGGACTTCTCGGATGGCTCGGCGTGGCGCTGGTGTTCGCCGCGCTGGCGATTCGCATCGCGCGGCCGCAATGGATGCAGTGGTACAACCCGCTGGCGCTGTCGGGTCTCGCCTGCACGCTGCTCTACATGCTCAGCCAGTGGCGCGAGATCGCGCGATCGTTCTCGGGGCGGCAGGCGCGTCTCGGCAGCCTGGCCGTGGCGAGCGTCGCCGTCGTGCTCGCGATCCTGATCGCCATCAACTACCTCGCCTCACGGCACAACAAGCGGTGGGACCTGACGGCCGCCAAGCAGTTCTCGCTGTCGGATCAGACCAAGAAGGTGCTGCAGGGGCTGAACAAACCCGTGCGCGTCCTCGTGTTCGATCGGGCCGACGGGTTCCCGCGGTTTCGCGAGCGCCTCGACGAGTACGAGTACGTCTCGAAGCAGCTGAAGGTCGAGTACGTCGACGTCGACAAGCGGCCGAGCATGGCGAACCAGTACAAAATCACGGCGCCCGGCACGGTCGTGTTCGACTACGACGGACGGACCGAGCGGGTGACCTCCGACGGCGAGCAGGAACTGACGAACGGCTTGATCAAGGTCGTGCAGGGGAAGCAGCACAAGGTGTACTTCGTGCAGGGCCACGGCGAGCACAGCACCGACTCGAACGACCGGACGCGGCTACAGCACGATCGCGGCGGCGCTCGGCTCCGACAATTTTCTCCCCGCTTCGATCGTGCTCGCGCAGGAGAAGCAGGTGCCCGACGACGCCTCGGTGCTGGTCGTCGCCGGCCCGAAGACCGATTTCTTCCCCGGCGAAATCGACATGCTCAAGACGTACCTCGCGAAGGGAGGAAAGATCTTCTTCATGCTCGACCCGCCGGATCGGGCGGACTCTCCCGCGCTCACCAACCTCGACGGCGCTGCTCAAGGACTGGGCCATCGAGATCGGCACGAACGTCGTCGTCGACGTCAGCGGCATGGGACGGCTGCTCGGCACCGACGCGTCGGCGCCCGTCGCGGCGAAATACGGGTCGCACCCGATCACCGATCGGTTCGATCGCCTGACGGCCTATCCGCTCGCCAGGTCGGTCGTCGGCTCGAGCGGCGCGAACGGCCGGACCGCGCTGAACCTGGTCATGACGAGCCAGAACAGCTGGGCGGAAACCGACATCAAGCGGCTGACGACGTCGGGCGCGGTGTCGCGCGACCTCGACAAGGGCGACGTGGCCGGCCCCGTCTCGCTCGCGGCCGCGGTGTCGGCCCCCGCCACCGATGCGCCGGCGCCCGCGCCGGTCCCGGCCGCGGCCGACGGCTCGAAGCCGCCCGAGCCATCCAAGCCGGAAACCCGCATCGTGGTGTTCGGCGACTCCGATTTCGTCGCCAACGGGTACCTCGGGATTCCGGGCAACAAGGATCTGTTCCTCAACTCGGTCAACTGGCTCGCGCAGCAGGAGAACCTGATTTCCATCCGGCCGCGCGACCCGGAGAGCCGCGGCGTCACGCTGACGGCCGAACGCGCGCGGATGGTTTTCTACCTGTCGATTCTGATCATCCCGGGGCTGATTCTCGCGCTGGGAGTCCAGACCTGGTGGCGGAGGCGATAGATGCGCGGATGTGCGGTCGCTCCTCGTGCTGCTCGCCATCGCGATTCCGCTCGCCTGGTATGCGTATCGCGAATCGCTGAAGGGGCCGGTCGACGACAGCCCGAAGCACGACAAGGTCTTCACCGTCGAGGCGGACAAGATCGACGAGGTGCAGGTCAAGTCCGAGGCCGGCGAGCGCACGACGCTCCAGCGGAAGGGCACCGCCTGGGAAATCGTGCAGCCCGCGGCCGCCCCGACGGACGAGGCCGCCGTGTCCGGGATCACCTCGAACCTGGCGATCCGTCGAGATTCAACGCGTGATCGACGAAAACCCCTCGGACCTGAAGGAGTTCGGTCTCGCCGAGCCGAGAATCGAAGTGGCCTTCAAGTCGGGAGGCCAGGAGCGCCGCCTCCAGATCGGGCAGAAGACGCCGTCGGGAACCGACCTCTACGCCAAGGTGGCCGATCAGAAAAAGGTCTTCCTCATCTCCTCGTTCCTCGACGCGACCTTCAATCGCGGCACGTTCGACTTGCGCGACAAGTCGGTCCTGAAGCTCGATCTCCAGAAAGTCGATTCGCTCGAGGTGACGGCCGAGGGACGCACGATTCGCTTCCAGAAGCAGAACGGCGAATGGCAGATGACCCAGCCGGCCGCCGGCACGCCTGGACTCCAACGCGGTTGACGGGCTCGTCTCGCGGGTCAGCGGCCTCCAGATGAGAGTCGGTGCAGCCCGCCGATCCCCCGGAACCGAAGAAGTACGGGCTCGAGGCACCGGCCGCGACCGTCAAGATCGGCTCCGGCTCGTCGCAGGCCACGCTCGTGCTGGGCGAGGCGACGGGCACCGGGGACTTGTACGCCAGGGACCTCGCCCGGCCGATCGTGTTCACGGTCGAGTCCGGGTTCCTCGACGACCTGAAGAAGGACGCCGTCCGAATACCGCCAGAAGGATCTGTTCGACGCGCGGTCCTTCAACACCACGCGTCTCGAGATCGCCCGTGCCGGACAGACCATCGCGTTCGAGAAAGCCAAGGTCAAGGACAAGGACGGCAAAGAGGAAGAGAAGTGGCGCCAGGTGGCGCCGGCCGCAAAGGACGTCGACGCCGCGAAAGTCGAGGCGCTCATCACCGCGGCCACGAGCGTCCGCGCCACCGGTTTCGTCGACACGCACGGCCAAGACCGGGCTCGAGAAACCCGAGCTGACCATTGCCTTCCACTACGACCAGAGCAAGGACGAGCGCGTGACGTTTGCGCGAGCCGGCGGGTCGGCGCATGCGGCGCGCGCCGGCATCCCGGGCGCCGCGACGATCGACGCCGCCTCCATCGACGGGATCGTCAAAGCGCTCGAGGACATCAAATAGCCGCGCGCCCCATGCGCCCGAGCCGTCTTGACTCCCGAAAACTTCCACCAATTGAGTCAAGTTTTCGGGATCAAGACGGCGTTAGTAAGCAATGCCACCTAGCGAGGCGGAGCCTCTCTGGTCTGAGGCGCAGCCTCGCTAGGACTATCGCTCAAGGCGTCCCAGGGCGAGTCGAGGGACGCCTTTCGACTGGCGCTCAGGGCTCCGCCGCCGTCAGTGAGCGGCTTCGTACGGCGGTGCTCATCGCCACACTGGCTGCGTCGGCGTGCGCGCCCAGCCGTCCTCCGCAGACATCCCCCACTCAGGCCTCGCGTGCGGTCCGCGAGCTGCGAGCCGATCTCGCACGCGTCTTCGGCGCCGCGATCATGGATCGCGGCGTCTGGGGCGTCGACGTGCGATCGCTCGACTCCGGCGAGCGCCTGTACTCGCTGAACGCCGGCAAGCTGATGATGCCGGCGTCCAACATGAAGATCCTCACCGTCGCGGCCGGCGCCGAGGTGCTCGGGTGGGACTACAGGTTCACCACGACCCTGGAGACCGCCGGCACGATCGCCGGCGGCGTGCTGCGCGGCGATCTGTTCGTGCGCAGCAACGGCGATCCCTCGATCAACACCCGCGAGGGACGCGCCGACGCCGTGCTCTACGAATGGGCACGGGGGCTCCAGGCCGCCGGCATCACCTCGATCGAGGGGCGCATCATCGGCGACGACCAGGCGTTCGACGACGAAGGGATTGGGGCGGGGTGGGCGTGGGACTACCTGCAGTACGGGTACGCGGCGCCGGTCGGCGCGCTCGAGTTCAACGAGAACGTGGCGACGCTGACCATCGCGCCCGGAGCGGCGGCGGGCGATCCGGTCTTCCTGCGCCTGACGCCCGGCAGCGGTCTCGCGATGCTCAACCGCGCGTGCACGGGGCCCGCGGGCTCGGAAGACACGCTCGACTACCGCCGCCACATCGATCGCGCGACGCTCGAGGTGACCGGCTCGATGCCCGCCGGATCCGCCGAGACCACGCGCAGCGTCGCGGTCGTCAATCCCACGCTGTTCTTCGCGCAGGCCGTCAAGGACGGCCTTGCGGCGCGGGGCATCGCGGTCAGCGGCGACGCGGCCGATCTGGATGATGTCGCGGCCAGCCTGCAGGCGCATGGATCGTTCGAGCGCCGCGTGCTGGTGTCGACCGCGTCCCCTCCACTGCGGGACATCGCGACGGTGTTGATGAAGGTGAGTCAGAACCTCTACGCCGAGACGCTGCTGAAGGCGATGGGCGCGGCGCGCGGCGGCCTCGGGACGGCCGAGGGAGGGCGGCGCGCCGCGCGGGCCACGCTCGACGCGTGGAGCATTCCGGCCGACTCGTACGTGATGTCCGACGGATCCGGTTTGTCGCGCTACAACTACCTCACGCCGGAGACCGTGACGAGCGTGCTCGCGCAGATGTACCGGGATCCGCGGCACCGCGAGGCCTTTGTCGCGACGCTGCCCGTCGCGGGCAAGGACGGCTCGCTCGCGGCGCGGATGAAGCGTACGCGAGCGGAAGGGAACGCCGCGGCCAAGACCGGCTCGATCTCCAACGTGCGCTCGCTGTCGGGGTTCGTGCGAAGCCGCGACGGCGAGATGCTGGTCTTCTCGATCCTCAGCAACGACTTCGTCATCCCCGCGGCGACCGTCAACTGGATCGCCGACCTCGGCGTCGAGATCCTGGCCAACTTCACGCGGCGCTGAACGCTGACGCCGCGTAATCAGGCGGGCAAGAGATTCACCACAGAGATAACGGAGGAAACGGAGAAGAACAATAATTGTTTTCTCTGTATCTCCGCTGACTCCGTGATGCATCCAGCTCTAGCGAAGCCACCCCGAAGCGCGCGCTGGCTCATCCGCGCGGAGCTGGCGCGCCACGCGTACAATGGATCGCGTGAATCGGCTTCTTCCGGTGCTCTGCGTGCGTCGCGGCGGGGGTTGCCGCCGTGCTCTGGTACCAGCAGGGGGGCCTGATTCGTCCGGTTGAGGTCACCGAGCCGGCCGCCGAGTGAAGATGCCTGGCTCGACCGGTTGTACAGCCAGAACCCCGCCGAAGCGGCCGAGGCGGCGCGCCATGTCGAACAGCTCGGGAAGGCGGCGCTGCCGCTTATTCACGCCACGCTCCAGGATCCGGCCGCGAACGCCCAGCAGGTGAAGGCGGCGCTGAAGGCCTGCGGCATCCTGGGCCCCGTGGCCGCGCCGGCGATCGTGGAGGTCGCCGAATCGCTTCCCGACCCGAGCCTGACGGCGGAGGCCGCCATCGCCCTGAGCTTCATGGGGCGCGGCGCGTTTGCCCCGCTGCGCGACGCGCTCGCCAGCGACGATCCGGTCGTGCGGCGCGAATCGCTGCGCTCGATTGGCAAGCTGAAGGACCGGGCCCCGCTCGATTCGGCCGCCGTGGTTCCACTGCTCATCAAAGGGATGCAGGATGCCGATGCCGGAGTACGAACCGTGGGGGCGACCTATCTGGGAATCATTCAAGACGGAGGCGGCGAGGCCGTCCGCGCGCTGATCGACGGACTGACGGATCCGGACGCCGCCGTGCGCCGCACGTCGGCGGCGGCGCTCGCGTCGTTCGGCGCGGAGGCGGCCCCGGCGGTCCCGGCGCTCCGGAAGGCGGCGGTCGACAAGGATCCCGACGTCGCGCGCGAAGCGGGGGTCACGCTCGTGAAGCTGCAGCCGGGGAAATAGCTTCCCGCTTCCCGCTTCAGGCTAGCCCTGCGCTACGAGAGCCTCACACCAGGCTCCGCGCGACGGCGATGAAATCCTCGGCGCTGCCCTGCAGGCCACCCCCTTGCGCCAGATCCGATCGTCCGCCTCCTTTGCCGCCAAAGCGATCGGTCAGCGCCTTCAGGATCGCGGCACAATCAACGGCAGCGTCCGGCGCGCGCGAGACGACGACCGCCGACGGCGGCGGCATCCCGAAGAGGACCGCGACGTGCCCCGGACGGCTGGAGATGACGGACGCGACGGCTTTCAACCCGCTCGCGTCCCAGCCCTCGAGCGCCTCGACGACGAGGCGCGCGGCGCCGTGTGGTTCCGCGCGCTCGGCGAGCGCCGCCGCCTCGAAGGACGCGAGCCGCGTCTGCAGATCCTTGAGCTGCCGCTTCGCGTCCTTCACCTCCCCCTGCATCCGCTCGATGCCGGCCGGGAGGTCGCCGGGGAGGATGGACAGGAGGCGGACGCTCGAGGCCATCGCGTCCCGCAGCGCCCGGTAGCCGCGCGAGCGCCCGCACGCCGCAGAGGAACTCGACGCGGGTTCCGCCGCGAACGCGCTCGGATCCGGCGGCGGCAATCATCCCGATCGCGCCGGTGCGCGCCACGTGCGTGCCGCCGCACGCGGAAATGTCGAAGTCCTCCACCTCGATCAGCCGCAGCCGGCCCGTCCGGGCGGGCTCCTTGCGCAGCGGAAGCTTCGCCGCTTCGTCGGCGTCGGCGAAGCGGATCGCGACGGGCCGATCTTCCCAGACGATCCGGTTCGCTTCGTCCTCGGCGCGCTCGATGTCGGCAGCCGACACGATCCGGCCGAGATCGATCGTGGACGACACGGCGCCGAGGTGAAAGCTCTCGGTCCGCGCGCCGGCGACCCGGTCGAACGCCGCGGAGAGCACGTGCTGCCCCGTGTGCTGCTGCATGTGCTCGAAGCGCCGCGCCCAGTCGATCCGTCCGTGGACCGGTCCCTCGTGCAGCTCCCCTTCGACCACGTGCAGGATCGTGCCGTCGTCTCGATCCACCACGTCGACGACCGCGACGCCGCCAAGCTGGCCGATGTCGAACGGCTGGCCTCCGGAGGTCGGATAGAACGCGGTCCGATCGAGCACGACGGCCGGGCGGCCTTCGTGCGCCCCGGCGCTGATGATCTCGCGCCTCGAACTCGGTCAGGTACGGGTCGGTGTAGTAGAGACGCTCGGTCACGACGGATGTCCCCCGGCAGGTCCCGCGGGATCGGCGACGCCCGCTTCGTCGAAGCCGCGCGCGCGCAGGCGGCAGCTGTCACACCGGCCGCAGGCGCGGCCTGTCCGGATCCGGATCGTAGCAGCTGTGGGTGAGCTCGTAGCGGAGCCCGAGCGCCAGGCCCTGCCGCACGATCTCCGCCTTCGAGAGCCGGAGCAGCGGCGCCAGAATCCGCAGCGGCCGTCCGTCGACGCCGGCCCGCGTCGCCAGCGCCGCGACGCGCTCGAACGCCTCGAGATATTCAGGACGGCAGTCAGGGTAGCCGGAGTAGTCCAGGGCGTTGACACCGATCACGATGGCCTGCGCCCCGACCACTTCCGCCCAGCCGAGCGCCAGCGACAGGAAGATCGTGTTTCGTGCGGGCACGTACGTGGACGGGATGCCGGCATCATCGAGATCGCGGTTCTTGGGGATCTCACCGTCGCCGAGGAGCGCGGAGCCGCCGAACGCCGCAAGGTCGACGTCGAGCTCGATGTGGCGCGCGACACCCAGATGGCGCGCGACCTCGCCGCGCCGCGGCGACCTCGCGCGCGTGCACCTGGCCGTACCGCACCGACAAGGCGTACAGCTCGTACCCCTCGGCGCGCATCATCGCGCCCGCCGTGTAGGAGTCCAGCCCGCCGCTCAGGAGTAAGACTGCTTTCATCCCGCTTCCAGCTTCCAGCTTCCCAGCTGCCGCGAGGCTGCACCGCGCAGCTTCGGCGAGGCGCGCCTAGCCGCTGTCTCGCGAACGACTACGACGGCAGCGCTTCCCGCTCAGTCGCGATCCTTTCGCGCGTACTTCTCCTTGTCGAAGCCGAAAATCACCCGAGTGCCCCGGATGAGGATCGGGCGCCTGATCAGGTTGGGCTGCTGCATCATCAGGTCAATCGCTTCCTTCTTCGATTGGGGCAGCGGGCGCTGCTTGAAGACGGGGCTGCGCGTGCTGACGAAGTCGAGAAACCGCTCCGGCCTCGATGTGCTGTTCCAGAAATGCGCGGGTCGGCGGGTCCCGGTTGATGTCGCGCTCCTCCACGTCCTCTTTCTGCGTATCCAGAAAACTTCTGGCGTTTCGACAGGTCGTTCACGTGGGCTTCCAGTAGAAGATCGACTTTGTCATGGCCGGTATTTTAGCAGGCGTGTGCCCGCGTTCTCCCGTGACCTACAATAGGAGGCTTGGGCGCGCGGGCCGATGCTGACCATTAACGAGATCTTTCATTCGATCCAGGGAGAGTCCACCCACTCGGGACGGCCGTGCGTCTTCGTGCGGCTGGCCGCGTGCGACCTCAGGTGTTCGTGGTGCGATACGCCGTACGCGTTTTACGAAGGCACGAAGCGCAGCGTGGACGACGTGGTGGACCAGGTGGCGGGCTTCGGGTGCGGCCTGGTCGAGATCACGGGCGGCGAGCCGCTGCTCCAGCGCGACGTCTACCCGCTCATGGATCGGCTCCTCGAGTCCGGCCTGACGGTGATGGTGGAGACCGGCGGGCACCTCAGCATCCACGAAGTGCCGGCGCGGGTGATCCGTATCGTCGATGTCAAGTGCCCCGGCAGCGGCGAATCGGACAGGAACCATTGGGAGAACCTGGACCTGCTGACGGCGCACGACGAAGTGAAGTTCGTGATTCGCGATCGGGCCGACTACGAGTTCGCGCGCGACGTCGTGTCACGACATTCGCTGACCGGCCGGTGCGCCGCCGTCCTGTTCTCGCCGGTCCACGCCGTCCTCGCGCCGAAAGATCTGGCGGAATGGATCCTCGCGGACAAGCTTCAGGTGCGCCTCCAGCTTCAAGCCCACAAATACATCTGGGGTGCGGATGTCCGGGGCGTGTGACTGAGCGGGTAGCGGGCTTGCCAGCCGTAGCTCGTTCGCAGACAGAGCGCCCGCCGTCGCTTGTCGCGCAAACGGGCACGAGCGACAAGCTATGGCGGGCAGCCTGCGCGCGAAGCGGGCGAGCTGGGAGCGGGAAGCTGGGAGCTGGAAGCTGGAAGCTTCATGGGAGACATCCGCGTCGGCACGTCGGGCTGGAACTATCCGTCCGGCAAGGGCACCTGGAACGGCATCTTCTATCCGATCGCGCCGGGGCGGCGCACCCGCAAGGCCGGCGGGTTCGACGAGCTGCGCTTTTACGCCGAGCACTTCGACACGGTCGAGATCAACTCGACGTTCTACGGCGTGCCGGCCCCGGCGACCGCGCGCGGGTGGGCCGAGCGCACGCCGCCCGGGTTCGAGTTCTCGCTGAAGCTCTATCAGAAGTTCACCCACCCGGACATGTTCCTCAAGACGACCGGACAGGATCCGTGGAGCCTCGGGCAGAAGGACGTGGACCAGTTCCGCCAGGCGATCGATCCGCTGGCGGCCGCCGGAAAGCTGGGCGCGCTCCTCGCGCAGTTTCCCGCCAGCTTCAAGAACGAGCCGGACACGCGCGCCTACCTCGAGTGGCTGCTGGAGCGCTTCAGCGATTACCAGGTCGCCGTGGAGCTCCGCCATCGGAGCTGGAGCGATCAGCCCGTGGAGACGCTGCAGCTGCTCGACGCCTTCGGCGGGGCGTGGGCGCAGATCGACGAGCCCAAGTTCCGGTTCTCGATCCGGCAGAACCTGCTGCCGAACGCGCGCACGTTCTACTACCTGCGGCTGCACGGCCGGAACGCCGACCAGTGGTGGAAGCACGAGAAGTCGGAAGACCGCTACAACTATCTGTACTCCGCCGACGAGCTGCGTCCGTTCGCCGAAGCCGCGAAGGCAGCGTCGAAAGAGGTCAGGAAGGCGTACCTCTATGCGAACAATCATTTCTCGGCGAAGTCGGTCGCCAACGCGGCCATCCTGAAGGCGGATCTCGGTCAGCCGCTGCCGGGGGAGTACACGCAGGAGATGGTCGATCGCTATCCGGACCTGAAGGGCCTCGTCAAGCTGCTGCCGGCACCTGCTAGCGACGACCTGCTCTTCGTGACACCGATCTTCGGGCAGAGATCGAACAGCACGCAGCTCCCGCACAGCGGGTAGACCGGCCGGCACACGTTCTGGCCCCACGTCACCAGGTACAGGTTGATGACGGGCCACCACCTGCGATGGACGACCGCATAGAGCGCCCGCTCGGTTTCATCCGGCGTGCGCGTCGCGACCCAGCCGAGACGGTTCGAGATCCGGTGCACGTGCGTGTCGACGCAGATGTTCTCGGCGCTCCGGTGCGCGAGGATCAGCACCAGGTTCGCGGTCTTCCGGCCGACTCCCGGCAGCGTCAGCAACTCCTCCATCGTCCCCGGCACCCGGCCGCCGTAGCGCGTGAGCAGCTGCTCGCACGTCTGGCTGCACGTGGACCGCTTTGTTCCGGTAGAAGCTGACCGGATAGATGAGGCGCTGGATCTCGCTGACCGGCAGCTTGACCATCGTCCGCGGCGTCCGCGCGACGCGAAACAGCCTGGTCGAGGCCGCGTGGGTGACGGCGTCCTTGGTCTGCGCGGACAGCATCGTCGCGATGAGGACCTGGAAGGGATCTTCCTGCTGGTCCTCGGCGATCTTCTCGACCGCCGGCTCCTCGAAGCCATCGATCGCGCGCCCGAGGCGGCGCATGACCGCCGGGATCCGGCCGCGCGGGACGGCCGGCTGCGGCGGAAGCTTCATACGGGCGTGACGGGCGGGCGTCCGTCGAGGACGGCGATGACGTTGGCGACGGCGAGGTCCGCCATGGCGGTCCGGGTCTCGCGCGTGGCGCTGCCGAGGTGCGGCGCGAGGACGACGTGCTCCATGGTCAGGAGTCCGGGATGGACGATCGGCTCCTTCTCGTAGACGTCCAGCGCCGCCCCGGCAATCAGGTGCTCCCCGAGCGCCCACACGAGCGCCTCCTCGTCGACGAGGGTCCCGCGCGCCGTGTTCACGAGGATCGCCGAGCGCTTCATGCGGGCCAGGGCCTTGCGATCGATGAGGTGCCGCGTCGCCGGGGTGGACGGCGCGTGAATGGAGATGACGTCGGAGCTGACGAGCAGCTCGTCGAGCGACATGTCGTGCTTCGCGAAGACCGCCGTCATGCCGAACGCGGGCGCCCTGGCGGCGACGGCGCGGCCGATCCGGCCCCGCCCGATGATGCCGAGCTGCTTGCCGCGCAGCTCCATGCCGAGCATGAAGTCGAGCGCCCAGCCCTTCCAGTCGCCCCGGCGGACGAGGCGATCCCCCTCGGTAATCCTCCGCGCCGCGGCGAGGATCAGCCCCCACGTCAGCTCGGCCGTCGCCTCGGTCAGGACGTCGGGCGTGTTCGTCACCACGACCCCGCGCGATTTCGCCGCCGGCACGTCGATGTTGTCGTACCCGACCGCGATGTTCGCCACGACCGCGAGCTCCGGCGCGGCGTCGAGCACGGCGCCGTCGACGCGGTCGGTCAGCACGCAGATGAGCGCCCGCTTGCCGGCGAGCCGCCGCTTCAACTCGTCGGCGGGCAGCGGCGACGGCCCATCGTACAAGTCGACGTCGCAGGCAGCCTCGAGTCGGGAGAACACGGCGGCAGGGATGCGTCGGGTGAGGAGGACTGGAGAGGGCACGATGTCTTACAATACTAAACGATCGTGAATCTCGCATCGCGGAGGCTCGGCGATACGTGATGCAGGGATTTGGCGATGATGGATTCGGAGATTCAGGGATTAGGGATTAGGGATTCAGTGGCCATGGGATTCGCAGTAGCCGCAGTGATTGCACGCCACGCGCCGGCTCGATGAGGCACGGTCCGCCGGAGGGCGGAAGCGGATAGCGATCGTGGCTCGGATCCGTGGCGGCGATCAGCCGGCGGCCGCCGACCCGGCAGGCTCCGATTCCTGGCCCAGCCGCCGGGCGACCGCTTCGCGGATCATCGCGCGCAGCATCTCTTCGTTCATGCGTCGTCTCTGTAGTCGACCGTGTCGACAATGCCGATGACCGCCGCGTCGACGGCCGCGGCCTTTCGTCCGAGCGCGTCGCCGGCGGCCTTTCCCTCGATCACGACGAGCACCCGCTCGCCGACGCCTGCGCCGACCGAGTCAATCGCCAGCAGGGTCACGCCGCGCGGCTGACCGTCGAGGGTCATGGGCTGCACGAGCAGCAGCTTCGCTCCCTCGAGCTTGCGGTTTTTTTTCGTCGACACGACGGTGCCGACGACGCGGCAGATCTGCATGACAGTTACCAGTTACCAGTTGCCAGTTGCCGGCTAGCCAGTAGCCAGATCTCAGCTGGTAACCGGTTACTGGCAACTGGCGACTCTATTCCACGTCCCAGTGATCGACGATCCCGATCACGGCGGCGTCGACCGGGGGCTCGGCGGGATAGAACGGATAGGCGGCCTCGCGCCCGCGCACGAAAAAGACGTGCTCGCCGACGCCGGCGCCCACCGAATCGAGCGCAACCAGCGTCCGCCCCGCGGGCGCGCCGGACGCGGCGAGCGGCTGGAGCACGAGCAGCGTGCCAACCAGGTTGACGTCCTTCATGCTCGACACGACTTCGCCGATCACCCGGGCCAGCTGCATCAGCTCTCTGGCTCTTTCACCTGGATCGTGTCGATGATTCCGACGATGGCGGCGTCAACGGGGCAGTCTTTCAACCCGGAGGCCATCCGCGCGGAGCTGCCGCTCACGATCAGGACCGTTTCTCCGAAACCGGCATCCACCGTGTCGACCGCGACGAGATAGGTCCCCTCCGCCTTGCCGTACGGATCGATCGGGCGCGCGATGAGGAGCTTGTTGCTGACGAGCCGCTCGTCCTTCCGCGTCGCGACGACGGTCCCCACGATCCTGGCGACGATCATTTCGCGGCGGTGGCGTTCGCCTTGCCGATCGGCAGCGCGTCCTCGAGGTTCGCGTGGGGGCGCGGGATGACGTGGACCGAGACGAGCTCGCCGACCCGGCGCGCCGCCGCGGCGCCGGCGTCGGTCGCCGCCTTGACCGCGGCCACGTCGCCGCGGACGATCGCCGTGACGTAGCCGGCCCCGATCTTTTCCCAGCCGACCAGCGTGACCTTGGCCGCCTTGACCATGGCGTCGGCCGCTTCAATCATCGCGACGAGGCCTTTGGTCTCGACCATGCCGAGCGCCTCACCCATGCTGTAGCTCCTTTGTCCCGGGACGTGTTCAGATTCATCTTCCGGCTAAAGGCGGAACGCCAGCGCAGACTTCTATGAGAGCTGCTCTGCGAACCGACTCTGCGAGAGCTGTGGCTTCCGCCTTCAGGCGGACGACCACCTACTTCAGATTTCGGACCGCATCCTCTATCAATGCGGTGAGTTCCCGGTATGTTAGCCGAATTTCCTCGTCCGCACCTACTGGCCCCGGGCGCCCGGGCACGAGCCGCTCCCCCGCCGCGGCCGGAGGCGCGAAGAGCACCTGGCAATCCTCCGCGCCGGACTCCGACGGCGCTGACCGGGTCGGCGCAGATCGGCGCCGGCGAGACGATCCCGTACCGGCCGCGCAGCCCCTGCAGGCGCATGACCTCCTCGCGCGACAGCAGCCGCTCCCCGCCGAGCATCCGCGCGACGAAGCTGATGTTCGCGAAGTGCTCGATGGTCTCCATCTTGTAGTAGGCCGAGAAGAGATCCGCGCCGAGCGTCAGCGCGCCGTGGTTCGCGAGCAGCATGCCGTCGTGCGCCTTGACGTACTTGCGCGACCGCGGCGGGCAGCTCCTTGGTCGACGGCGTCGCGTACTCCGCGATCGGCACGCTCCCCAGCGTCGTCACGACCTCCGCGAGGACCGCGCGATCGAGCGGAATGCCGGCGACCGCGAACGCCGTCGCCACCGGCGGGTGCGCGTGGACGACCGCCTGGATCTCGGGGCGCTGGCGGTACACCTCGAGGTGCATCTGTATCTCGGACGACGGGTTCCGTTCGCCGGCGAGCTTCTTCCCCTCGAGATCCGTGATGCACCATCATCGACGGATCCATGAAACCCTTGCAGACGCTCGTCGGCGTCATCAGCAGCCGTCCGGCATCGAGCCTGACGCTGATGTTGCCGTCGTTCGACGCGGTGTACCCGCGCGCGTACAGCCGGCGGCCGACCTCGACGATGTCGGTGCGGAGTTGCTCCTCTCGTTGCATGATCCCTGTCAGGTGGCGGCGGCTACGACCTGACTTCTTCCCCCACTCTTTCCTGCACTTCTCGGAACAGAAGTATTTCGTGGCCATGCCGGTGCCGGTCGTGAGCGCCTGGCCCGGCACGACGTAGACGCCGCACACGGGATCGCGGACGAGCGGCATGCCCTTTTGCCCGGACACCTCGTGGCGATACCCGGCCCCTTCGAGGACGCCGCGCAGCAGCCGTGACACCGCCCGCACGACGAGCAGGATCAGGATACCCCACAGGATCATCTTGGCCATGTCAGTCCGACCCTCCGGGTGGCTTCCCGGCCGGCGGTGTCCCGGTTTGCGTGGGGTGCGCCGAGCGGATCCCGTCGAGCCCGCGTTTGGCGAGCGCCGCCTCCGGGCTGTCGGGCGCGACGTCGAGCACCTGCTGCCACGCCTTCTCCGCCCCTGCGAGGTCCTGCTTGCGCGAAGGCGCGGACGATTCCCTGATTGAGCAGCGTTTTGGAGTGCTTCGGATCGATCGCCAGCGACCGATCGAACTGCGCGAGCGCGCGATCCGGCTGGTTCGAGTAGTAGTACGCGATCCCCAGGTCGGTGCTGGCGTTGACGTGCTTCGGGTTCACTTTCAGCGCCGCCTCGTACCAGGTCACGGCCTCGGGGTAGCGCTCGCCATCGAAATACATGTTGCCGAGCAGCACGCGCGTCTCCGCGTCGGACGGGTTGCGGTCCGCGGTGACCTTCAGCGCGGCCGCAGCCGACTCGTCGAACGGGGCGGGGGCCTGCCTGGCCGGCGCGGCCTGGGCCTGCGGCGCCTGGGCCGGGGCCGGTCACGCCAGGTGTCGTCTGCTGGCTCCCGATGATCCAGCCGACGAGAAGCCCGAAGAAGATGCCGGCAACGCCGAACACCACGGAGTCTTTGCGCATTTGGATAAGACAGGTCCGGCTGAAGCCGGACGCTACAGGGATCCGATCATAACAACGTCCGGCGAAACCAGTCCACCAGCATGCGGGCGAGATCCTGGTCGCGGCTCAGCATCACGGTACCGTGGCCGGCCTGGCTCAGCACGACGGCCTCGCGCGTCCCCCCGCCGGCCTTCTGCAGGTCGTGCACCGAGCGCGTCGCATACGGATCGTCGTCGCTCGAGACGAGCAGCGCCGGCCGGCTGCCGTACTTCTTGACGGCCGCCTCGATGCGCAGCCCGCGGTAATCGAGCGAGGGCGAGAGCAGGGCGAGGCTGGCGACGGTCGCGTCCCCGGCGGCCTCGAGCACGGCGAGGTTCGCGCCAATCGACGCGCCCGCGATGCCGACCCGCGCCTGCACCACGTCGCTGCGTGACGCGAGATACCGGCGGGCGGCGCTCACGTCGCGAACGAGCGCCGAGTAGTCGGGCGTCTCCCCTCCCTCCATGGCTCCACCCGACTCGCCGTGGCCGCGCAGATCGATCGCCAGCGCGCCAATCCCCTCCGACGCAAGCTGCGCCCCCACCGAATCCCAGTCGCGCCGGGACTTGTTCAGCATGTGAATGAGAATGACGGCGGGCGCCGGCCTCGGGCCCGCCTCGTACCACGTCGCCGCCAGCGACACGCCGTCCTCCGTCCGGATGGTGACGCGCTGCGTCCCGGCCGCGGCGGGACCCGGCAGCAGCAGGAGGACCGCCGCGACCATCGCCGTGAACACGACCACGCGCCCGCGCCGCTCGCAGGACATCGAGCTCAAGCCCCGGCCACTGCCGCTACGTAGTCTCGCACCGCGCGGTCGAGCCCGACGAACAGCGCGTGGCTGACGAGCGCGTGGCCGATGGAGACTTCGGCGAGGTGCGGCAGCGTGCGGAACAGCGGCAGATTGTCGAGATCGAGATCGTGGCCGGCGTTGACGCCAAGACCCAGCCCGTGAGCGGCGGTCGCGGCGGCCGCGTAGCGCGCCAACGACCGCTCGCCTGCCTCGCGTCCCGAGGCGAACGCGCGTGCGAACGGCTCCGTGTACAACTCCACGCGATCGGCGCCCACCGCCGCCGCCATGGCGATCGGCGCCTCCTCGGGGTCGACGAACAGGCTCACCCGCACGCCCGCGGCCCGGAGTTGACGCACGGTCGCCGACAGCTGATCCCGCGGCGTGTCGGCCGGCCACCCCGCCTGGCTCGTGATTTCACCCGGCCTGACCGGCACCAGCGTGCACTGGTCGGGCCGCACCTCGAGCACCATGGCGATGAGATCGGCACGGGGATCGCCTTCGATGTTGAACTCGACATCCCCGCGCCGCGGCGCGAGCTCGGCGGCGAGGGCGCGCACGTCGCCCGGCCTGATGTGACGCTCGTCGGCGCGGGGATGGACGGTGATCCCCGCCGCGCCGGCCGCCATCGCGACCCGCGCGGCCTCGACGACGCTCGGGACCGTGCCGCCGCGCGAGTTGCGGAGCGTGGCCACCTTGTTGACATTGACGCTGAGCCGGGGTGCACGGCCGGTGGCGCTCATCAGAGGTGCTCTTTCACCGCGGCGGCGATCTCCGCGGCCCAGCCCTGAATCTCCTGCTGGTTCCTGCCTTCGATCATCACGCGCAGGAGCGGCTCGGTCCCGGAGTAGCGCACGAGCAGACGTCCCTCGCCGGCGAGCCGGCCCTCGATCCGGTCCAGCACCTCGGCGATGGCCGCGACCGATCGGAGCTCCCGCTTCTCGCGCACGCGGACGTTGACGAGCACCTGAGGAAACGTCACGAGCTCGGACGCGAGATCCGCGAGCTCCCGGCCGGTCTCCGCCATCACGCGCAGCACGCTCAGCGCCGTCACGATGCCGTCGCCCGTAAAGAGATGGTCCGAGAAGATGATGTGCCCGGATTGTTCGCCGCCGATCGACAGATCGCGCTTGATCATCTCTTCCATCACGTACTTGTCGCCCACCGCGCACCGCACCAACCCGATTCCGCTGTCGCGAAGCGCGATCTCGAGGCCGATGTTGCTCATCACCGTCGCGACGATGGCGTTCCCTTTGAGCCGTCCGCCGGCCTTCCAGTGCCGGGCGCACATCAGCAGCACCGCGTCGCCGTCCACGACCCGGCCCGACGGGTCGACGAAGATCGCGCGGTCGCCGTCGCCGTCGAACGCGACACCCATGCGGCAGCCGCGCTCGCGCACCGCCTGCGCGAGCGCCTCCGGGTGGGTCGAGCCGCAATCGAGGTTGATGTTGCGCCCGTCGGGAGACGCGCTCAGGACCTCGACGTCGAAGCCGAGCTCCCGGAACAGCCGGGGCGCGACGGTCGTGGTGGCGCCGTTGGCCGCGTCGATCGCCAGCTTGAACGCCCCGAGCCGCCGCGGGTCCGGCAGCGCCAGCCCCACGTGCGCGATGTAGGCGTCGATCACGTCCGTGCGAGCGACCGGCAGATCGGCGCGCCCCGAAACGCTCCAGCTCCTGTCGTGAATGATCTCTTCGACCTCGCGCTCGAGCGATTCGCTGAACTTCTCCCCCTTGCCGGAGAACACCTTGATCCCGTTGTCCTCGAACGGATTGTGCGACGCGGAGATGACCAGGCCGGCATCGAACCCCATCGCGCGCGTGACGTACGCGACCGCCGGGGTCGGGATGACGCCGGCGCTCGTAATCTCCGCGCCGGCCGAATGGATTCCCCGCGCGAGCTCGCGCTCGATCCACTCCCCCGACTCGCGGGTATCGCGCCCGACCAGGAACCGCAGCGGCCGGCCGGCCGGCGCCGATCGCGCCGCCGCACCCATCGCGCGCACGAGCGCGCCCCCGAGGCGGGCGACGGTCTCATGATCCAGCGGGTAGTCGCCGGCCTTGCCGCGAACGCCGTCGGTGCCGAAGAGCCGGTTGGACATGGGGGGTTCATTGACTACGGAGTAAACAGAGGTCAAAGAGATCAGGAGATCAGGAGACGTGCGTTTCACTTGATCGTGACGTCGACCACGGCTGGATTCATCTCGCTGACCCCGAAGAGCTGGGAAGGATCACTGTGGACGCGGAGATTGTACCGGCCGGGCCCGAGACCGGCAAGGTCCACGAAGGTATCAATGGCCCCGGCGCGCAGATCCGCCAGCGACTCACGCCTGCCGCGCACGGTCACCCTCGTGAGGCTCGGCTGCACGTGGGCACGCAAACCAGTCCCGAGATTCCGGTACCGCACCGGCACGCCCGCCAGCTCTCGTTCGACCGGCGCCGGCAGGACCTCGACCAGGACCGTGGCATTCTGCGGCTGAACCAGCCGGACCGCCGAGTCGCTGATCCCGACCGTGACGATGTCGCGGACCCGGCTGCGGCTTCCCGTCACCTCGACCGGCTCGGTCGTCGCGCCCGTGAGCTGCCGCAGGCGGCTCTCGGGTCCCTCGACTTCAACGGTGGCGGGATCGGAGGTCACCCGGCCAATCACGAACCCGGGCGCCGGCTCGCCGTCGAGCGCCGGCACGATCTGCAGCGTTCGCTTTCCGGACTTCTCGAGATCGAGCGCGAGCGTGCCGGGAATCACCTGCGCGACCTCGACGCCGTACGGCGCGCGCACTTCGTCGATGCGCAGGTGGAACATCCGCGACCCCGGCCGCGCCGTGCTGAGGTTCAACACGGCGACAATCTCCCGCGGCTCGATCCGCGCCAGCAGCGCCGACGATCCCCGAAGCCGTACGTCCACGGTCTCGGGCGGATCCCCGACGATTTCGATCTGCCGGCGGAATGTTCCGGAACTCCAGCGGCACGCGCATGCTCCGCTCGACGAAGTGATCGCCGGCAACGGTCAGCCAGAGCAGCGCCGCCAGCGCGATCGCCGTCACTTTGAGACCAAGATGCCGGAATGGATTGAGCTTCACTTATCCATGTCATCCGTGTGAATCCGCGGCTTCAGACGTCGTAGGCGCGGGCGCCCGAGCGCCGGCGCGATCGGCGCAGCAGCACCAGCGACCGCATCCGCTCGCGCAGCGCCTCGGGCGTCAGCGCGCGTTCGATGTGTCCGTCGAGCGCCAGCGAAATCTGCCCCGTTTCCTCCGAGACCACCACGGCCACGGCGTCGCCCTCTTCGGTCAGGCCGATCGCGGCGCGGTGACGGGTCCCCAGCTCACGGCTGACGCGCGGGTTCACGGTCAGCGGCAGGAAACACGCCGCCGCGGCGACCCGGCTGTCCTGCAGAATCACCGCGCCGTCGTGCAACGGCGAGCCGGGACGGAAAATCGTCACGAGGAGGTCGTAGGTCAGCATCGCGTCGAGCGGAATCCCGCTCTCGATGTAGTTGCGCAGGCCGATCTCCCGTTCGACGGCGACAATCGCCCCGATTCTCTGCGCCGACAGCATTGTCGCGGCCACGACGATCTCCTCGATGGTCTCGTCGGCGGCTACCTGGCGGTTCAGGTACCGGAAGAACGGCGCCTGGCCGAAGTGCGCGAGCGCGCGGCGGATGTCCGACTGGAAGATCACGATTGCCGCAAACGCCACATACACCAGCATGTTGCGGATCAGCCAGTTGACCGTCTGGAGCGGCGCCAGCCGCGACACGTAGAAGAGCCCGACGATGATCAGCGACCCGGCGGCCATCTGGACCGCGCGCGTGCCCCTGATCAGCTTGAGGAACTCGTAAATCAGGAACGAAACGATGGCGATGTCGAGCAGATCCCACCAGCCCATGGGGGGCCGGCGCAGGATGCCGCCAAGGAAATCCAGCATGCAGGCCTAGCTTATCTGACAGCCTTTGCCGTGGCTACGGTTACCCCGGGGGGCGAGGGGACTGGGGGCCGGAGTCAGCAGACACGATCGCGCCGCGAACACGAAAGAGACGGTAAAGACCGGAGAGGTGAGCCGACGGGCATGGCCGCGCCACACCCGTCGGAGGAGGCGATCTAAACGGCGTCGTTCTTCTGCTGGCGATCCTTCCGGCGGCGTTCTCACGCTCGCCCTTCTCCTCGAGGCTTTCGTCGTCGATGATCTCGCCGGCGATGTCCTTCGCCGCGCCCTTGATGCGCTGACCAGTGGCGGACACTTCCTCGCGGACCGACCCGGGCGTGTGACGCGGCGCGTTCGAATCGTCCGGGCGATCGTGATCCATGTGACCCATCGGAACCTCCTTGAGCGGCGCACCTGATGTGCGCACGCTGCCGATGGCAGGTCAAAGAGCAACATTTTGCCACCTGTGGCGTGCCGCGTACGCGGGTTACACGGATGAGCGGCCGCACCTCGGAAGGTTCGCCAACGCCAAAGTGGAAGATCCCGACAGAGGTGGAAGCCGGAGCCCTCAGCGGGCGCCGGCGATGCGGTCGGCGACGCGGACGACGTCCAGCATCTCGCGCACTCCATGCACGCGTACGATGTGCGCCCCGAGCAGCACGCTGGCCGTCACGGCCGCGGCGGTGGCCCATTCGCGCGCGGCGGGCTCCTTGTCCCCGATCGCCTCCTTCAGAAACGACTTCCGCGAGGGCCCGGAGAGGATCGGCCGATCGAGGGCGGCGATAGCGTCGAGGTGGGCCAGCGCCTCGTACGAGTGTGCGGCGCGCTTGGCGAACCCCAGTCCCGGATCGAGGATGATGACTTCCCGCGCAACGCCGGCGGCGGTGGCGCGCGACACGGCCTCCTCGAGCTCGGTCGCGACCTCCGCCGCCACGTCCGCGTACACCGCCTCGCGATACATCTCGCGCGAGCGGCCGCGGTTGTGCATCAGGACGACGGCGGCCTTCGTCTCGGCGACGACCTGCGCCAGATCGGGATCGAACCTCAGCCCGCCGATGTCGTTGACGATCGTGGCGCCGCGCGCGACGGCTTCCTTCGCGACGACCGCCTTGTACGTGTCAATGGACACGGGCACGCGACGGCCGGCGGCAAGCCGCTCGACGACCGGCAGCACTCGCCGCAGCTCCTCGCCGGCCGGCAGGGGCTCCGCGCCCGGCCGCGTCGACTCTCCGCCAATGTCCAGCAGGTCGGCGCCGTCCTCGATCATCTGAAGCCCGTCGTCGATGGCGCGCTGCGCGTCGAACCGCACGCCGCCGTCGGCGAAGGAATCGGGGGTGACGTTGATGATGCCCATCACGAGCGTCCGCCCGCCAAGGACGAGCGGCGCGCGGCCGGGCAGCGGGATCGAGTAGCGTCGGCGGGCAAACATGAAAAGGGCCACGAAGAGTGTATCTCCGTGGCCCGGTCGTAACTCGTGCGGGTGTTGAAGACCGCTTGGTCCGGCTGAAGCCGGACGCCACCTTCGGTCTTCGCCAATGGTCCGGCTGAAGCCGGACGCCACATTATTCCTGCGGCAGCGGCTTGTTCAACGGCGGCAGCGGCGGCACCATCGACGGCCGTTCCTTTGCCGGACGCTTGGATCCGTCGTCGGTGGCCGAGACGACGCTCCGCGGCGTGTGCTCTTCGAGCGCCTCGCCGGCCAGGATGCGCCGCACCTGTTCGGCGTCGAGCACCTCGCGGGCGAGCAGCTCCTCGGCGATGCGGGCCAGCGCCGGCTTGTGCTGCTCGAGGACGGCGCGGGCGCGCTCGTAGTTGCTCGTCACGAAGCGCTTGATCTCGTGGTCGATGCGGATCGCCGTGTCTTCGCTGTAGTCCTGGTGCTGCGCGATCTCGCGGCCGAGGAAGATCTGCTCTTCCTTCTTGCCGAAGGTCAGCGGCCCCATCGCGTCGCTCATGCCCCACTCGCAGACCATCTTGCGCGCCACTTCGGTCGAGCGCTCCAGGTCGTTGCCCGCGCCGGTGGTCATGCCGTTCATCGTGATCTCCTCGGCGATGCGGCCGCCGAGCAGGATCGCGATCTGATCGTTGAGGTAGTCGCGCGTGTAGTTGTGCTTGTCCTCGACCGGCAGCTGCATCGTCACGCCGAGCGCCATCCCGCGCGGGATGATCGTGACCTTGTGCACCGGATCGGCGTGCGGCAGCAGGACGGCGAGGAGCGCGTGGCCCGCCTCGTGGACGGCGGTGACCTTCTTCTCCTCGTCGTTGATGATCATGGACCGGCGTTCCGATCCCATCATCACCTTGTCCTTCGCGAACTCGAAGTCGAGCATGCGCACGACTTTCTGGTTGTAGCGCGCCGCGTTGAGGGCCGCTTCGTTGACCAGGTTCGCGAGGTCCGCGCCGGAGAAGCCGGAGGATGCCACGCGCCAGCACGTGGATGTTCACGTCGTCGGCGAGCGGGATCTTCTTCGTGTGGACGGCGAGGATGCCCTCGCGTCCCTTCACGTCGGGCCGGTTCACGACGATCCGGCGATCGAAGCGCCCCGGGCGCAGCAGCGCGGGATCGAGCACGTCGGGACGGTTCGTGGCGGCGACGAGGATGACGCCTTCGTTCGACTCGAAGCCGTCCATCTCGACGAGGAGCTGATTGAGCGTCTGCTCGCGCTCGTCGTGACCGCCGCCGAGCCCGGCGCCGCGATGACGGCCGACCGCGTCGATCTCGTCGATGAAGACGATGCACGGGGCGTTCTTCTTGCCCTGCTCGAACAGATCGCGGACGCGCGACGCGCCCACGCCGACGAACATCTCGACGAAGTCCGAGCCGCTGATCGAGAAGAACGGCACGTTCGCCTCGCCGGCGACCGCGCGCGCGAGCAGCGTCTTCCCGGTGCCGGGCGAGCCCATGAGCAGCACGCCCTTGGGAATGCGGCCGCCGAGCTTCTGGAACTTCTGCGGTTCCTTCAGGAACTCGATGATTTCCTGCAGCTCTTCCTTCGCTTCGTCGACGCCGGAGACGTCCTTGAAGGTGACCTTCTTCTGTGAGCTCGACGACAGCTTCGCGCGGCTCTTGCCGAACGAAAGGGCCTTGTTCCCTCCGCTCTGCATCTGCCGCATGATGAAGATCCAGAAGCCGATCATCAGCAGGATCGGGCGCCCACGAATAGAGCATCGTCGCCCACACGCTCGTCGTCTCGGGCTTGACCTTGATCGCGACGCCCTTTTCATCCAGCAGGTTCGCCGAGCTTCTCGTACGCGGGCGTGGCGTAGGTGCGGAATTTGCTCGGTGCCGTTCCCGCTCGTTGAGTTCAACGTGCCGACGATCTCGTTTCCCGTCATCGTCACCTCGACGATCTCCGTTGGAGTCGCCTTGAGGTGCGTGAGGAACGTCGAGAACGCCATCGTCGTCTCGGATTTCCCCGTCAGATTCGTCGAGAACGTCCAGATCAGGACGCCGACAACGACGAGGACCATCCAGAACAGCAAGCTCTTGAGGGTCGAGTTCAACCTAGGCCTCCTAACCGCCTTGCTTTCAAGAGTATCACGGCTCGTGACGGCTCCGTGACCCGAAAATCCTCGGCCACCGACTCCCCCACGACCCACACAATTCTGTCATCGCGATCGACCACGAGCGGCAGGGAATCCCGCGTTTCCCGCGGGATTTTCCGGTCCACCAGAAAGTCCTGCAGCTTCTTGCCGTGGCCGAGGCCCAGCGGCCGGAACCGATCCCCCGGACGCCGCGACCGGATCGCCAGCGGGAGACTCGATGATTCCAGCGCCACGGCGACGTTGGCCGACCGGGCCGGCCCGGGGCCGCCGGGCCAGTCCAGCCGCTCGGCGCGCTCGGCCGAAATCGCCCAGCCCTGGGCGCCGAGCGTCACCTCACCAGGAATAGACAGCGGAAATCGAAAAGCGTTCGGCTGTCCGGCTGAATTTTCTTGCGCCCGCAGCGGTTCGGGCCCCAGCACCATCCGGGTCCCCCGGTGCACGGCCTGCTGCCCCGGCAGGCTCATGGCTGAACCGGGGCCGCCGTCGCGCGCGAACCGGAGCAGCCGTTCGATGTGATCGAAGCCGATGAACGTGCCCGGCGACTGCGCCTCCATCGCCAGCCGCACGACCCGCGACGCGAGCGCCGGATGGAGCGATGTGAGCGCCGCGGTGTCAACATCAACGGTGTCCCTGCTTCTTAAGACGATGGAAGCAGCCAGATCGATTGCTTCCCGCTGCAGATGATCCTCGTCGTCGCGCGCGATCGCCGCTTCGCGCGCGAGCACGCCGCTGATTCCGGGGGAGAATTCGCGCTGGAGATACGGAAGGAGCTCGTGACGGACCCGATTGCGCGGGATGTCGAGGTCGGCGTTGCTCGTGTCTTCCCGCGAATCGAGCCGCCGGCCGGCTGTGTACTGCCGCAGGTCTACTCGGGGAATATCGATGAGCGGGCGCACCACGCGCCCCGACTTCGGCAGGATGCCGGCCAGCCCCCGGGCTCCGGCGCCCCGGATGAGCCGGAGCAGAAACGTCTCGGCCTGATCGTCGGCGCTGTGGCCGACGGCAATCACCTCGGCCCCGAGGCGGTCCGCCGCGTGTTCCAGGAATGCGTACCGCGCGGCGCGCGCCGCGTCCTCCACCGAGCGCCGCTCGTCGCGCGCCAGCGCCCTCACGTCGCCGCGTCCGACTTCGATCGGCAGGTCGAGCGACGCCGCCATCGTGCGGCAGAACGCTTCGTCCGCATCCGCGTCGGCGCCGCGGAGCTGGTGGTTGAAGTGCGCGAGGCCGGCAACCAGGAGCTCGCCGTCCGCCTGGAGCTCGAGCAGCAGGTGCACGAGCGCGACCGAATCGGGCCCGCCCGACAGCGCCACGACGACGCGCCCGCCGCGCGCGACGAGCGTGTGCCGCCGAACGGTCCGAAGGACGCGGGCGGAGAGGGTCACGGACAATCCCTAATCCCTCTAATCCCTAATCACTCAATCCTTGAATCACGGATCGGTTCGAAACCGTCCATAGCGGCAGCAGTGAGCGCACCGTCCGTGTGGGACGAGGCGGGCCGATTGCGAGCCGTTTGAGTCAGGTAGAAATGGTGGCGGTGCAGGGACTTGAACCCCGGACAACGCGGATATGAGCCGCGTGCTCTAACCAACTGAGCTACACCGCCGGAACCTCCGATTTTAGCATGACTCGATCAGCGCGGCCGCGAGCAGCGGAATCATGATCTCGTGATGGCCGACGAGCGAATAGCCCTGCCCGATGCCGGCAACCGGCCGTGAGACGACGTTGGTCTGCGGCCGGTAGAGCCTGGTGAAATCGAGGTTCACGGTCGTGAGCCGATCGAGCGACGCGCCGCGGTTGCGCGCCAGCGCCACCGCCTTCAGGAACACCTCGGGCAGCACCACCGCCGATCCGCAGTTCAGGAACACGCCGCCCTCGAGCCTCGCGACGTTCGAGACGAAGTAGCGGAAGTCGCGGAGGCTCCCCTCGCCGAGCGCCGCGCCCGACGCGTCCGGGTGCATGTGGATGATGTCCGTGCCGATGGCGACGTGCACCGTCAGGGGGATCTCCAGCCGCTCGGCGGCGGCCACGATGCTCAGCGACTCGTGCGGGGGGGCCATCGCCCGCAGACGCCGGCCGACCGCCTGGCCAAGGCCGAGGCCGGTCTTCACCCCGTCGTTGATCGCCGCGTTGAGGAGGCGGCCGGTCTCGTCCGCCATGCCGAACCGGCCCGGACCGAGCGCTTCGTCGACATCCTCGGACGTGCCGCCCGACAGCGCCAGCTCGAAGTCGTGGATGATGCCCGCGCCATTGGTCGCGAGCGCCGAGACGAACCCGCGCTCCATCAGGTCGATGACGACGGGCGCCAGGCCGGTCTTGATGACGTGCGCGCCAAGGCCCCAGACGATCCCGCGATCCCCCGCGCGCGCGTCGCGGATCGCCGCGACGACCGCCTTGAAATCCGCCGCCGCGAGGATCTGCGGAAACGAGTCCAGCAGCCCGCGCACGCCGCCGTCCGCGCGATACGGCTTCGCGAAGTCGGCCGCATTCGCTTTGCTCTTCCGGGATGCGAGAGGGTAGGTGCGCACGCCCGAGAGGTCGAACTCTTCGTAGGGAAACGGCACGGGTCGAGAATAAACCGAATTGCGTGGAACATCGGGTTGAATCTCGATAGCTGGACGGGACGGAAGAAACAGGAGCACGGGAGGACGGGAGGGCGGATGAACAGGACGGAGAAGCCACAGAAGAACACGGAGCCACACGAACGGTCACGCGTGACGCACTCGAGCGCCGGCCCGAGAGAAACCCGTGGGCCGGCGTTGCAGGTCAGGTGAGATCGGGAATGCAAACAGCAACGAGATTCTGGCTGCTTGCATTCCCGATCTCGCCTGACCCTGCCCGCGCTGCGCGCGGCTCGAGTGCGTAACAGCGTCGGCACAGTGACGAGCGGGAGCACACCTCCCGTGCTCCCGTCCTCCTGTTTCAGCCGCGGCTCAAAGAATCAGCATCGCGTCGCCGTAACTGTAGAAACGGTATCGCTCCTCGACCGCTTCGCGATACGCCTCGAGCACGCGCTCGCGGCCGGCGAACGCGGCGACCAGCATCAGCAGCGAGGACGACGGGAGGTGAAAGTTCGTGAGCAGCCCGTCAATCGCCTGGAAAGCGTGACCGGGGTAGATGAACACCGACGCGTCGGCCGTTCCGGCGTCGATTCGTCCGTGGCCGCGCAGCGCCGCGTCCTCGAGCGCGCGCGTGGTCGTGGTTCCCACGGCGATCACGCGCCTTCCCTCATCCCGCGCGCGGGCGATGGCGGCTGCCGCGGCCGGGGCAATCTCGTACGGCTCGGGATCGACCACGTGATCGGCGACGCGTCCGGCGCGCACGGGTTTGAACGTTCCGTACCCGACGTGCAGTGTCACTTCGGCACGCTCGATCCCCCGGCGATCGAGCGAATCGAGGAGCTCCGGCGTGAAGTGCAGGCCGGCCGTCGGCGCCGCCACCGAACCGCGCGCGCGCGCGAAGACCGTCTGGTATCGCTCACGATCCGCCAGGGTGTCGGCCCGCTTGATGTACGGCGGCAGCGGCACGTGGCCGAGCGCGTCGACGAGCGTCTCCACGTCGCCCCCCGACTCGGACCAGAGACGGATGGTCCGGCGGCCATGGAAGTGGCGCTCGAGCACCTCGGCCATCAACACCCCGGCGTCCCCCTCGAACCGCACGAGCGCGCCAGGCTTCAACTTCTGCCCCGGGTGCATCAACGCTTGAACCAGCCGGGACTTCGCCGCATCCCAGCTCCGCAGCTGCCAGCTCGTCCGCTCCGGCGAGCTCAGCAGCAGGCACTCGACCGCCCCGCCGCTCGGCACGCGGCGGCCGAGCAGTCGCGCGGCGAACACGCGCGTGTCGTTGACGACGAGCAGATCTCCCGCGCGCAGCAGCGCCGGGAGATCGCCGATACCGCCGTGCCGGCGCGCGCCGGTGACGCGATCGAGCACCATGAGCCGCGAGGCGCCGCGCGGCGCGGCCTCTTGCGCGATCAGCTCGTCCGGAAGGTCGAACGCGAAATCGGAAACGTTCATGAACAATTCACAATTTTGCAATTCGCTGTCAGTCTACAATCCCGATTGTCGATACTAGTGTCTCGTCCCATAAATCCTGTTGCATTCGGCCGGCGCTGCATCCCGCATGGCTGCGTTGCTCCGCCCTCAGATACGCTCAGTATTCTCGGTTGTCGCGCCTTGCCCTGCGGGCGCATCGCCGCCCTCGGTGCTAACAGGATTTATGGGACGAAACACTAGATGAGCGAAGAGGAGCCCCGACACGTCCTGCCGTCGAACGCTGCTGAGGCGGCGGCCCCCCCAGAGACAGGCGAAGCACCCGCGCCGGTCGTCGTCAGAACGGCCGTAGACATCAGGAGCGCCGCGTTGACCGTGATCGCGGTGCTCGCGGTGATCCTGGTGCTGCAATACGCCCAGGTTGTCCTCATTCCGATCGTGCTGGGCGTGCTGATCAGCTACGGCCTCGCGCCGCTGGTCGCGTTCCTGCAGCGCATCCATATCCCGCGCGCCGCCGGCGCCGCCATCGCGGTTTCCGTCTTTGTCGGCACGCTCGGGCTCGGGGTGTACTCGCTGACCGACGACGCGATGGCGATCGTCGGGAGCATCCCGGAGGCGACGTTGAAGATCCGGGAGCGCCTCCGCGTGTTCCGCCGCGCGCCGGGGGACGCCCTGGAGAAGGTGCAGCAGGCGGCGACGGAGATCGACAAGGCCGCAGAGGAAGCCGCGGCCCCGGTGAAGCCCCAGGCGTCTCAACCGCGGGGCGTCCAGCAGGTCCAGGTCATGGAGCCCACGTTCAAGGCCAGCAATTACCTGTGGTACGGCGGCCTCGGCCTCGTAGGCTTCGCGGGACAGTTCGTGCTCGTCCTCTTCCTGGTCTATTTCTCCCTGGTGACGGGCGACCTGTTCAAGCGGAAGCTGGTGAAGATCGCCGGCCCCACGTTGTCGAACAAGAAAGCCACGCTGGAAATCCTCAACGACATCAGCGAGCAGATCGCGACCTTCATCCGCGTCCAGATCCTCACCAGCCTCATCGTCGCGGTGGCGACGGGGTTGGCGCTCTGGGGGTTCGGCCTGGAGCAGTTCATCGTCTGGGGGCTGCTGGCGGGCCTCTTCAATTCCATTCCGTACCTCGGACCGGTGATTATCACGGGCGCGCTCGGCATCGTCGCGCTCCTGGAGTTCAACGATCCGGTGAAGACGACATACGTCTGCGCGGCGACGTTCGCCATCACGAGCCTCGAGGGCTTCCTGCTGACGCCGTGGCTCATGGGGCGCGCGGCGCAGATGAACCCGGTCGCGATCTTCGTGGGCCTGCTGTTCTGGAGCTGGATCTGGGGGATCTGGGGCACCGTGCTCGCGGTCCCGATGCTCATGATCCTGAAAGCGATCTGCGATCACCTCGAGGATCTGCAGCCGGTCGGCGAGCTGCTGGGGGAGTGAAGCCAGATCTTTTTACAGGAGATCAGGAGGGCAGGAGATTCTTTTTTCAAGAATTCTTTTTTAAAAAAGGAAAAACTCCTGATCTCCTGATCCTCCTGTTCAAGAGCTGCTAGACGAGCCGGAACTGCGACAGGAGCCACGCCAGAAAGAGCAGCGGCATCACCGTCATCACGCCGAGCAGCAGGAGGACGACGGTCACGAAGGCCCAGTCGTCCGGCGTGGCCTTCGACCCCGGGCGCGCGTGCTGCTCGAGCAGCGCCAGGTTGCGCACGTTGGCTTTCCACCCGAAGTCCATGAAGTCCCCGACAAGCGGGATGAACCCGATGGCCAGATCGATCCCGGCGTTCATCAGCATGCGCAGCTGCACGACGCGCGGGATCCGCAGCCGGACGGCGTGCAGGAGCAGCAGCGCGGAGAAGAACGGGGTCGTGAGGTCGCCGAGGCCGGGAATCAGGCCGATGATCGGGTCCAGCCCGAACGTCATGCGCGTGCCGGGCACGCGGAACGCGCTGTCGAGCAGGACGCTCCACTTGCGCAGGGCCTGGAGCGTGCGGGCATCCTGTTCACGCATCTAAGGATCAGCGGAGCTAACGGAGGCAACGGGAGACGTACTTCATACTACGTCCTTAACACGGAGCACCGGAGGCACGGCGAAGCGGAGGCAAAGTCTTCAAAGCAAAACAGAATCTCCGTTGCGTCCGTGTCTCCGTTTCTCCGTGTCGACTGCCCGATCGGGATAAACTCCGCTGTCTCCGTCTCCTCCGCTGGCTCCACAGCCGAAGGTGATTGCAACCTCGTGCGGGAACGTGGTACCTAACGATCTCTGTGCCAACCACACATATGCGCGTCTGGCCCGGCGCTCCGTACCCGCTGGGCGCGACCTGGGACGGCGTCGGCGTGAACTTCGCGATTTTTTCGGAGCATGCGACCCGCGTCGAGCTGTGCCTGTTCGATTCGCTCGACGCCGAGGTCGAGTCCGTCACGATCCCCTTGCCCGAGCACACCGACATGGTGTGGCACGGCTACCTGCCGGACGTGCACCCCGGGCAGCTGTACGGCTATCGCGTGCACGGCCCGTACGAGCCGCACCACGGCCACCGGTTCAACCCGCACAAGCTGGTCATCGATCCCTACGCGAAGGTCGTCGGCCGCGCGATCCGCTGGAACCGGGCGCTGTTCGGATTCCGGCCCGGCGAGGACGACATGTCGTTCGACGACCGCGACAGCGCGCCGTACGCGCCGCTCGCCGCCGTCGTCGACTCCGCCTTCACGTGGGGGGACGACCGCCCGCCGCCGCACGCCGTGGCACGAGACGCTCATTTACGAGCTGCACGTGAAAGGCTTCACGCAGCTCAACCCGTACGTGCCCGAGGCGCTGCGCGGCACCTACCTCGGGCTCGCCTCCGAGCCGGCCATCCGCCACCTCACGTCGCTCGGCGTCACGGCCGTCGAGTTGATGCCGGTGCACTTCCACACCGACGACTGGCGACCTGGCCAAGCGCGGGCTCACGAACTACTGGGGCTACAACACGCTCGGCTACTTCGCCCCCGATCTCCGCTACGCGTCGTCGAGCTCGCCGCTGGAGGCGGTGCGCGAGTTCAAGATGATGGTCCGCGCGCTGCACGCCGCGCGGCCTCGAGGTGATTCTCGACGTCGTCTACAACCACACCGCGGAGGGCAACCATCTCGGCCCGACGCTGTCGCTGCGCGGCATCGACAACACGTCGTACTACCGGCTGCTGCCGAACGAGCCGCGCTTCTACCAGGACTTCACCGGCTGCGGCAACACGCTGAACATGCGGAGCCCGCGCGTGCTGCAGCTCATCATGGACAGCCTGCGCTACTGGGTGCAGGAGATGCACGTCGACGGGTTCCGCTTCGATCTGGCGAGCGCGCTGGCGCGCGAGTTGCACGCCGTCGACAAGCTCGGGGCGTTCTTCGACATCATTCATCAGGATCCGGTGCTGTCGCAGGTCAAGCTGATCGCGGAACCGTGGGACCTCGGCGAAGGCGGCTATCAGGTCGGCAACTTCCCGACGAAGTGGACCGAGTGGAACGGGAAGTATCGCGACGCCGTGCGGCGGTTCTGGCGCGGCGACGGCGGCGTCGTCTCCGAGCTGGCCACGCGGCTGTCCGGCAGCAGCGATCTGTACGAACAGAGCGGCCGGCGGCCGTACGCCAGCATCAACTTCATCACCGCCCACGACGGCTTCACGCTCGCCGATCTCGTCAGCTACAACGAGAAGCACAACGAAGGCGAACGGCGAGCGAGAACGCCGACGGCGAGAACCACAACCTGAGCTGGAACTGCGGCGTCGAGGGGCCGACGACGGATCGGCGGCGTGATCGAGCTGCGCGACCGGCAGCGGCGCAACGTGATGGCGACGCTGCTGCTGTCGGTCGGGCGTCCCGATGATCAGCGGCGGCGACGAGATGGGGCGCACGCAGGCGGGCAACAACAACGCGTACTGCCAGGACAACGAGATCAGCTGGACCTCGTGGGAGATCACCCCCGAGCGGCGCGACTTCCTCGAGTTCACGCGCCGGTTGATCCGCATCTGGAAGGATCATCCGGTGCTGCGGCGCCGGAAGTTCTTTCAGGGCCGGCGCATTCGCGGCGCCGACGTGTCCGACATCGCGTGGCTCGATCCGTCCGGGCGCGAGATGACCGACGGCACCTGGAGCTCGCCGGACGTGCGCTGCCTCGGGGTCCGTCTGAACGGCGACGCCATCGACGAGGTCGACGAACGCGGGAATCGGATCGTCGGCGATACGCTGGTGCTGATTCTGAACGCCGGCGAGCAGCCCGTGGCCTTCACGCTGCCCGCGACCGCTCCGGAAGAACGGTGGGAGGCGCTCATCGACACCGCCGACCCGTGGGCGCCGCCGCGGCGGCTGCGCTCCGGCGGCCGGTACGAGCTGCTGCCGCGATCGGTGGCCGTCCTGAAGCTGAATTGCCGGAAGGAAGACCTGCGCCGCGCCGAGGATTGGGGACCGATGGGGGTGTACTGACGAATCGCTGATCCCTAACCAGGTGCTGAAAAACTGCAATACGCAAGGCAATCAGGAGATCAGGATAGGGAGGCTCTCGGTTGATTTGGTCGATTTGGTATTCGGATCTGGCGATTCAGCGTTCTAGGGATCTCCTGTGAATATGGAGCGATTCAGAGTGACAGCGATTCAGCGTCGCGTCGTGGTCGAGGGCGTCCTGCCCCAGGTCGATTGCGGGCGCTTTCCGATCAAGCGCGCGCTCGGGGAAACGGTCGCCGTCACCGCGGACATTCACGCCGACGGCCACGACGCGCTCGCGGCGGTGACGATGTACCGGCGCGCGGGGGAAGAGGCCTGGCGCGAAGTGCCGATGGAAGCCACCGGCAACGACCGCTGGCAGGCCGGTTTCAAGGTGGACGCCCTTGGCGAGTACGAGTACACCGTCGAAGGCTGGATCGACAAGTTTGGCAGCTGGCGGTCCGAGCTCTCGAAGAAGTTCGGTGCCGGCCAGGACGTCGCCAGCGAGCTCCTCGAGGGGGCCGCGCTCATCCGCGAGACGGTGGCCGGCTGCAGCCGATGCCCGCGGCGACGGGTCAGCGGCCCGCCGGTTTGGAATCGAAGGCGGTCACCTTTCTCGCGGACCGGGCGGCCACGCTCGAGGCAATCGCCACGCCACAGGGCGAGCGCGTGGTGCAGGCCTTGTCGGAGGAGCTCCACCGGCTGATGGCGGCGGACCCGGATCGCAGCCGGGCGACTCGCTTCGACCGCGTGCTCGGCGTCACCGTCGAGCGCGAGCGTGCGCGCGTCGGCGCGTGGTACGAGATGTTTCCACGGTCGGCGGGCACCGACCCCTCGCGCAGCGCCACGTTCGACGAAGCGGCCGCGCGGCTGCCCTACGTGGCGGCCATGGGATTCGACGTCCTCTACCTGCCGCCGATCCATCCGATCGGCCGCAGCTTCCGCAAGGGACCCAACAATTCGCTGACGCCCGGCCCGAACGATCCGGGAAGCCCCTGGGCGATCGGATCGGCCGAGGGCGGGCACATGGCGGTTGAACCGGGGCTCGGCACGATCGAGGATTTCGATCGCTTCGTCGAGGCGGCGCGGCGGCAGGGCCTCGAGATCGCGCTCGACATCGCCTACCAGGCCTCGCCGGATCACCCCTACGTCCGCGAGCATCCCGAGTGGTTCCGCCACCGGCCGGACGGCACGATCAAGTACGCCGAGAACCCGCCGAAGAAGTACCAGGACATCTATCCGATTCACTTCGAATCGCCGGACTGGGAAGCGCTCTGGGACGAGCTGAAGCGCGTGCTCGAGTTCTGGATCGATCACGGCGTGAAGATCTTCCGCGTCGACAACCCGCACACCAAGCCGTACCCGTTCTGGCAGTGGGTGATCGCCGGGATCAGGCGCGCGCACCCGGACACGATCTTCCTGTCGGAGGCGTTCACGCGCCCGAAGGTGATGCGCTACCTCGCGAAGTCGGGGTTCTCCCAGTCGTACACGTATTTCACGTGGCGCACCACGAAGGCGGAGCTGACCGAGTACTTCACCGAGCTGACGCAGACCGAGGTGCGGGAGTACATGCGCCCGAACCTCTTCGCGAACACGCCCGACATCCTGCACGCGTATCTGCAGCGCGGCGGGCGTCCGGCATTCCAGGTGCGTCTCGTGCTGGCGGCGACGCTCGGCGCCACGTACGGGATCTACAGCGGCTACGAGCTGTCGGAGAACGTGCCGGTCAAGGACGGCAGCGAGGAGTACCTGGACTCCGAGAAGTACCAGATCCGGCCGCGGAACTTCGAGCAGGCCGGCAGCCTGGCGGAGCTCATCGGCCGGATCAACGCGATCCGCCGCTCCCATCCGGCGCTGCAGCACGACTGGGGCCTCGCGTTTCACCAGACCGACAACGCGGAGATCATCGCCTACAGCAAGCGGTCGGTCGACGGCCGCGACGTCGTGCTGGTCGATCGTCAACCTCGATCCGTTCCGGATGCAGCACGGCTTCGTGCAGCTGCCGCTGTCGGACTGGGGCCTCACGTCCCACGCGACCGTCGAGGTCTTCGACCTGCTGTCGGGCGAGCGCTACTTCTGGCGCGGCGAATGGAACTACGTGCGGTTCGATCCGCAGAGCCGCGTCGCGCACATCCTGCACGTGTCGCTGCCCCATCCCGTGCCCTGACCGCCGGACCCGCCGATGCCCGATCCGAACGATCCGCTGTGGTACAAGGACGCCGTCATCTATCAGGCGCACGTCCGCGCGTTCTTCGACAGCAACAACGACGGCATCGGCGACTTTCCCGGCCTGACGCAGAGGCTGGAGTACCTCCAGGGGCTCGGGATCAACTGCCTCTGGCTGCTGCCGTTCTACCCGTCGCCGCTCCGGGACGACGGGTACGACATCGCGGACTACGAGAACATCCATCCGAGCTACGGCACGCTCGAGGATTTCGATCGGTTCATCGCCGAGGCGCATCGCCGCGGCATCCGCGTCGTCACCGAGCTCGTCATCAATCACACCTCCGATCAGCATCCCTGGTTCCAGGCGGCGCGCCGGGCGCCGGCGGGCTCGCGCGGAGCGCGACTTCTACGTGTGGAGCGACACGAATCAGAAGTACCAGGGCGTGCGGATCATCTTCACCGACACCGAGACGTCGAACTGGAGCTGGGACGACACGGCCAAGGCGTTCTACTGGCACCGGTTCTTCCAGCATCAGCCCGATCTGAACTTCGACAACCCGGCGGTGCTCGAGGCGGTGATCCGGGTGATGGGGTTCTGGCTGGACCGCGGCGTGGACGGCCTGCGGCTCGACGCCGTGCCGTACCTGATCGAGCGCGAAGGCACGAACTGCGAGAACCTGGAAGAGACGCACGTGGTGCTGAAGCGCATTCGCGCGGCGCTCGACGCCAAGTACCCGGGCCGCATGCTGCTCGCGGAAGCGAACCAGTGGCCGGCCGACGTCCGCCCGTATTTCGGCGACGGCGACGAATGCCAGATGGCGTTCCACTTCCCGCTGATGCCCCGCATGTTCATGGGCGTCCGGCAGGAGGATCGGCATCCGATCGTCGAGATCCTGCGGCAGACGCCGGACATCCCGGACAACTGCCAGTGGGCGATGTTCCTGCGGAACCACGACGAGCTGACGCTCGAGATGGTGACCGACGAGGAGCGCGACTACATGTACCAGGCCTATGCCGCGGATCCGCAGATGCGGATCAACGTCGGCATCCGCCGGCGCCTGGCGCCGCTGCTCGAGAACAGCCGGCGGCGGATCGAGCTCCTCAACAGCCTGCTGTTCTCGATGCCGGGGACGCCCGTCATCTATTACGGCGACGAGATCGGCATGGGGGACAACATCTACCTGGGCGATCGCAACGGCGTCCGCACGCCGATGCAGTGGACCGGCGATCGCAACGCCGGCTTCTCGCGCGCCGATCCCGGCACGGCTGTACGCGCCGCCGATCATGGACCCCGTGTACGGCTACCAGGCGATCAACGTCGAGGCGCAGGAGCGCGCGCCCTTCTCGCTCCTGAACTGGATGAAGCGGATGATCGGCCTGCGGAAGCAGACGGCGGTCTTCGGCCGCGGCACGATCGAGTTCCTGCCCGCGCTGAACCGGAAAGTGCTGGCCTTCGTCCGGCGCTATCAGGACGAGATCGTGCTGTGCGTCGTCAACCTCGCGCGCACCGTGCAGCCGGTCGAGCTCGATCTGTCGCGGTTCAAGGGCATGACGCTCGTGGAGATGCTGGGCCTCACCGAGTTCCCGCGCATCGGGGATCTGCCGTACGTCCTGACGCTCGGCCCGTACGCGTTCTACTGGTTCCGCGTGCAGCAACCGTCCCCGGCCATCACGGCGCGTGCCACGGACCGCGTGGCGGCGGACCGCGTGGGGCGGACCGCGTGGCGGCAGACCGCGTGCGGCGGAGACGTCCGCGGCCGTCGCAGAGGCGCCGGGCCTGCTCGTCGGCGCCGCGTGGGAGACGCTCCTCGACGGCAACGTGCGGACGTTGATCGAGCGGGATCTGCTGCTGCCCTTCCTGCAGCGGCAGCGCTGGTACGGCGACAAGGCCCGTGCGGCCAGGAAGGGCCGCTTCGTCGGACTGGGGCACGCTGCGGCGCAGCCCCCAACCGCTGTTCCTCACCATCGTGGAGGTCGAGTTCGACGACGGCAGTCATCATTACTACTTCCTGCCGCTGACGATTTGCGCCCACGCGGAGGCGCGCGCACTGGCGGAGCGGGCGCCGCACGCCGTGCTCGCGACGATCACCGGCGCGCGCAAGGGCTTCCTGTTCGACGCCTGGCTGGACGACCGCTTCGCGCGGACCGTGCTGGAATCCCTGGACCGGGAGGAGAAGACCACGACCAAGCGCGGCAGCGTCCGCGTGGTGAAGACCGGCGCGTTTGCCGCGCTTCGCGGATCGACAACCGACACGCTGCCCATCGCCCGCACGGCCGGCGAGCAGACCAATACCTCGATCGTGTACGGCGATCGGCTGATCGTGAAACTCTTCCGGCGCCTGGAACCGGGGATCAACCCGGACTTCGAGATCGGCCGGCAGCTGACCGAGCAGGTTCGCTTCAAGCGCGTCCCGGCCGTGGCGGGCGCCCTCGAGTACGTCGGCCCCGGGGACGAACCGGGCACGCTCGCGATGCTGCAGGAGCTCGTCGAGAGCCAGGCCGACGGCTGGGCTCACGCCATCGACGAGATCGGCCGCTTCTTCGATCAGGTCGAAGGCGAGACCGCGCCCGCACGTCCTGCATCGGACACGTTCGCCGATTTGATGGCGGCGCCGGTGCCGAAGATCATCACGACCGTGATGGGGAGCTACCTCGGCACGGCCGAAACGCTGGGCCGGCGGACCGCCGAGATGCACCTGGCGCTCGCCGCGGACTCGACGAAGCCGGCCTTCGCGCCGGAGCCGTTCTCGAAGGAGGACCTCGACGCGGTCGTGGCGGACGCGATCGCGCAGGCCCACAAGGCGCTCCAGACGCTCGCCGCACCGGCCCAACCGCTTCCGCCTGGCGTGGCCGAAGCGGCGGGCCGGCTGCTGCAGTCCCGCGAGAGCGCTGCTCGAGCGGATTCGATCGGGCCCGGCGCTGGAGCTCACCGTCTCGAAGATTCGCGTCCACGGCGACTATCACCTCGGGCAGGTGCTGTGGTCGGAAGGGGACTTCTATATCCTCGATTTCGAGGGAGAGCCGGCGCGCTCCATCGCCGAGCGGCGCCGCAAACAATCACCGCTGAAGGACGTCGCCGGCATGCTCCGGTCGTTCGACTACGCGGCCTACGCGGGGTTGTTCGCACACACGGCGTCGCGCCCGTCGGAGCTCGAGCGGCTCGAACCGTGGGCACGCATCTGGCAGGGCTGGACCAGCGCCGCGTTCCTGCGCGGGTATTTCACGACCGCGGCCGGCGCGCCGTTCGTGCCGGCCCTGGAGACCGGGCGCGACGCTCTGCTGCAGTTGTTCGTGCTCGACAAGGCGCTCTACGAGCTCAACTACGAGCTGAACAACCGGCCGGACTGGGTACGCATTCCGCTTCGGGGGATCTTCGATCTGCTGAACGCGGGGAAGAGATAGCGGAGTCGACGGAGACAGCGGAGTCGTCTAACCAGCGGCGGATTCAACACGGAGCAACGGAGGAACGGAGGAACGGAGTTAATGGACAGAAAGCCAAATGGCTTTCTCCGTTGCTCCGTTCCTCCGTTCCTCCGTGTAAGCGATGTCCCCGTTAACTCCGTCGCCTCCGTTACCTCACGAGCGTTACTGAATGTCCAACGCACACCATCGGGATCGGCCGCGGTACGTGCCGCTGAGCACGTACCGCCTGCAGGTCCATCACGAGTTCCCGCTGACCGCCGCGCGGGACGTCGTGCCGTATCTCGCCCGCCTGGGGATCGACACGTGCTACACGTCACCGTACTTCACCGCGGAGCCCGGCAGCACCCACGGCTACGACGTCTGCAATCACAACGAGATCAACCCGGAGGTCGGAGGCGCCGCCGCGCACGACGAGTTCTGCGCGGCGCTCGCCGCACACGGCATGCGCCACATCGTCGACTTCGTCCCGAACCACATGGGCATCGGGACCGGCAACAACGCCCGGTGGAACGACCTGCTCGAGAACGGGCCCAGCGCGCCCTCCGCGATCTTCTTCGACGTGGACTGGAGACCCTCGAAGCCGGAGCTGCAGGCGAAGCTCCTGCTGCCCATCCTCGGCGATCAATACGGCAACGTGCTCGAGCGCGGCGAGCTGAGGCTCGCCTTCGCCGACGGCGCGCTGGCGCTGAAATACGGCGATCAGGTGCTCCCGATCAATCCGAAGCAGGCGCCTCGCGTCTACCGCATGGCCGCGGAGGCGGTGACCGACGCGGCCGGCGCAGACAACCCGCAGCTGCACGAGCTCCAGAGCATCATCGTGGCCCTCCAGAACATGCCGGCGTACACCGAGACCGCGCCGGAGCGCGTGGCCTTGCGGCATCGTGAGAAGGAAGGGGCCCGCGCGCGGCTGGCGCGGCTGGCAGCCGAGGCGCCTCTCGTGCGGGACGCGATCGAGGCCGCGGTGGACCGCGTCAACGGCACGCCGGGCAACGCCGCCAGCTTCGACGCGCTGCACGAGCTGCTCGAGGTCCAGGCCTACCGGCTCGCGTACTGGCGCACTGCCTCGCACGAAATCAACTACCGCCGGTTCTTCGACGTCAACACGCTGGCCGGACTGCGCGTCGAGCACCCGGAAGTCTTCGCGGCGACGCACCGGCTGCTGGCCGAGCTCGTTCGCGACGGCAAGGTCCACGGCGTTCGCATCGACCACCCGGACGGGTTGTTCGATCCGGCCAGCTACTTCGAGATGCTGCAGGAGCTGACGGCCCGGGCGTGGGATCTCGACCGGGCCACGCTCGCCGGCCCCGGCCAGCCGCCCGATCGCCCGCTCTACGTCGTCGCCGAGAAGATCCTGTCCGGCGAAGAGCCCCTGCCGTCGCGGTGGGCCGTTCACGGCACGACCGGCTACAACTATCTGAACGACCTGAACGGCCTCTTCGTCGATCAGTCGCAGGCGCGCCGCACCCGCCGCGTCTACGCGAAGCTCACCGGCCGCAACGAAGCGTTCGACGATGTCGTGTACGCCGCGAAGCGGTTGATGATGACGACCGCGATGGCGAGCGAGCTCACCGTGCTCGCCCACATGCTGGACCGGATCGGCGAGAACAACCGCCGGTCCCGCGACTTCACGCTGGACAGCCTGGGCGACGCGATCGCCGAGGTGGTCGCCTGCTTCCCCGTGTATCGCACCTACGTCGACGAGCAGGGCTGGCGGGCCGAGGATCGCGCCGTGATCGCTCGAGCGATCGCGCGGGCGAGGCGCCGCAATCCCGCGATGGAGTCCTCGCTGTTCGATTTCTTCCGCGAGGTCGTCCTGCAGCGGCACGTCGCCCATGACAAGCATGACAAGCCCAGAAGGACGGCGAACGCCGCGGCGGGTACCCGCCGGCGGATGCCGACGAAGCGCGGGCGCGCGTGCATTTCGCCATGAAGCTGCAGCAGTACACGGGGCCGGTGCAGGCCAAAGGACTCGAAGACACGGCGTTCTACCGGTACAACCTGCTGCTCTCGCTCAACGAGGTGGGAGGCGACCCGTCCAGGTTCGGCCGGTCCGTCGAGGAGTTTCACGAAGCCAATGCCGCCCGGGCGGCGGAGTGGCCGTTCGAGATGCTCGCCACCGCGACGCACGACACGAAGATGAGCGAGGACGTCCGGGCGCGGATCAACGTGCTGTCCGAAATGCCGGACGAATGGGGCCGGGAGGCCGGGCGGTGGATGCGGATCAACCGGACGCACCGCTCGCTCGTCGACGGCGAGCCGGCGCCCGACCGTCTCGACGAGTACCGTTTCTATCAGGCCCTGTTGGGGATCTGGCCGGCCGATCTGCCGGACGACATCGGCGAGGCGCCCCCCGAGCTGATCCAGCGGCTCTCGGATTACATGATCAAGGCGGCGAGGGAAGCCAAGATCCACACGAGCTGGCTGACGACGAACCAGCCGTACGAGGATGCGCTCGCGCGCTTCGTGACCCGCACGCTCACCGGGCCGGGCGGGGAACGCCTGCTCGCGGGGTTCCTGCCGGTCCAGCGCCGCGTGGCGGCGGTCGGCATGATCAACTCGCTCGCGCAGGTGACGTTGAAGATCGGTTCTCCCGGCGTCCCGGATTTCTATCAGGGCACCGAGCTGTGGGATCTGAGCCTCGTCGATCCGGACAACCGGAGGCCGGTGGACTTCGCGCTCCGCGCGCGTCTGCTCGACGACGTGGACGGCGTGCTCGCGCAGGATCCGGCGACGCGAGCCGGCACGCTGGCCGAGTGGCTCCGCGGCTGGACGGACGGGCGCATCAAGCTGCTCATCACCGCCGCCGGGCTGCGCCTGCGTCGCGAGCTGCCCGACGTGTTCCAGGCCGGCGCGTACATGCCGCTGGCCACCGAGATCACCGTGCCGGCCGGCGCGGTCGCGTTCGCGCGGATGGCCGGCGCCGAAGGGAATCTGCCGGCCGTGCTCTTCGCGGCCCCGCGGCTCTGCGCCGGGCTCGTGGACCGCGACCATCCGGTTCCACTCGGCGGCGAGTGCTGGAAGACCTCACGGATGATGCTGCCCCCGGGCCTGCGCGAGAGCACGTTCCGGCACGAGATCACCGGTGCGGAGATCCGCCCGACCCGAGGTGCCGACAGCGCGTGGATCTTCCTGGGCGAGGCGTTTCAGACAGTGCCGGTGGCGATTCTGAGGGCGATCTGATCCCCAACGAAAAAACAGGAGCACGGGAGCACGGGAGGCGCAATTATCTTTCTCCTGTTTTTCTTCGTCTGGTTTTCCTTTGTCTTTGCCTTTCTTCTGTTTTGGTTGCTTCGGTTTGTTTCTTGCATTCCTGCTTTTACTCCCGTCCTCCCGTTCTCCTGTTTCGTTGCGCAATTTCAGGGTGTGATCACGGCTGACGGATGAACCCGGGCTTCGGTCTCGTCGCCGGATCCAGCTTCGGCGGCCGCCCGCCGTGGCGCACGGCGCCCGCGACCGGCACGTAGTCGAGCTCCTCGGCCGACGAGACGCAGCGCAGCAGCAACCCGCCGCGGCTCATGTCGCCGCGGCCCACGAACGCCGACGGAAACACCAGCCGATCGCCGAAGATCCCCTGCAGCACGTCGACGTACTTCGGCGACGCGATGCTGCCGAGCAGCACGACCTCGCAGTCCGCGCCGATGTCGGCGGCGATCGCCTTCGCGCTCCTCTCGAGGGGCCGGCGGTATTTCGGGTTGTCCGGCGCCACGTCCACGCCCGCGAACGCGCGCAGGGCGTCGATCGTCACGAGCGTGTCGGCCGAGCGGAGGCCGGCGATCGGCGTGATGACGAACACGCCGGCGCCCGAGATCGCGGACTCGCGATCCGGCGGGGCGGCGAACGCGCGCGCGTAGGCGAGCTTCCCGCGGAAGTACAGGCCGCTCATGAAGCTGAAGAGCTCGCCGAGCGGCGCCCCTTCACGGGTCCGCAGCCGCGCCGCCAGCGGAAACGTGGCGCGCTCGGACATCACCATGCGCGCGCGCATCCCGGCGCAGTTGGCCGGGGAGAGGAGGAAGATGCGTCCGTTCATGCTCGCCACAGTTCAACAGCCCAGAAGATTAAACAGGAGCACGGGAGAACGGGAGCAAAACGCAACAAGCCACGAACAACGAAGCTCCCGTTCTCCCGTTGTCGGTTTTGGTGTTGGAGGTTCAGAGAGACCACCGCAGCAGCACCGCGCCGACGGTGAACCCCGCGCCGACCGACGCCAGCAGCACCAGGTCCCCGGTTTTCAAGCGCTCCTGCCGCACGGCATCCGCGAGGGCCAGCGGGATCGTCGCCGCGGTCGTGTTGCCGTACATGTCGAGGTTGATGATCACCTTCTCCTCGGGGAGCCCGAGGCGCTCCGCCGCGGCGGTGATGATCCGCCGGTTGGCCTGGTGCGAGACGAACAGATCGAGCTGGGAGGGTTCGACGTGGTTGCGCTCGAGCACCCGGCGGCAGATCTCCTCGCTCTTGCGGACGGCGAACTTGAACACCGCGTGGCCGTCCTGCTTGACGTAGTGGAGACGCTGGTCCACGGTCTCGTGCGACGCCGGGCGCCGGCTGCCGCCGGCCGGCATGCACAGCGCCGGACCGCCGCTGCCGTCGATCTCGGCGGCGAAGTCGATGATGTGCGGCTCCCCTTCCGCGGCCGCCGCGAGCACCACGGCCCCCGCGCCGTCGCCGAAGAGCACGCACGTCGTCCGATCGGTGTAGTCGATGATGCTCGACATCACGTCGGCGCCGACGACCAGCACGTGCTCGTGCGTCCCGGTCGCGACCATCTGCATCCCGGTCACCAGCGCGTAGGTGAATCCCGAGCACGCGGCGCCGAGATCGAACCCCCACGCGTGGCGCGCGCCGATCTTGTGCTGCAGCAGGCACGCGGTGCTCGGGAAGATCGTGTCCGGCGTCGTGGTCCCGACGACGATGAAGCCGATCTGGTCCGGCGTCACCCCGGCCTGGCGCAGGGCGCCGACCGCCGCCTCCGCCGCCAGATCCGACGTGGCGACCCCCGGTTCGACGATGTGCCGTTCTCTGATGCCGGTGCGCTGCAGGATCCACTCGTTGCTCGTGTCCACGAGCTTCTCGAGATCGTCGTTGGTCAGCACCCGCGGCGGCACGTACGTCGAGAGTCCGGCAATCTTCACGCGGCGCAGCGCCTTCACCACAGACGGTCCTTTCCTGGATCGGGAATCCCGAAATACTCGTAGGCGCGGGCCGTCGCCACGCGTCCGCGCGGCGTGCGATCGAGGAAGCCGATCTGGATGAGAAACGGCTCGTAGATGTCCTCGATGGCCTCGCGCTCCTCGCTCATCGCCGCGGCGAGGCTCGCCACGCCGACCGGGCCGCCGTTGAACTTGTCGATGATCGTGCGCAGCAGCCGGCGATCGATCTCGTCGAAGCCGTGCTCGTCGACCTCGAGCAGCCGGAGCGCGCGCAGCGCGACGTCGTGCGTGATGTGCCCGCTGGCCCGCACCTGGGCGTAGTCGCGCACCCGCCGCAGCAGGCGGTTCGCCACCCGGGGCGTGCCCCGCGACCGCCGCGCGATCTCGACCGACGCGTCGGGGTCGATCGGCACGCCGATGATCCGCGCCGACCGCGTCACGATCTCGCGGAGGTCGTCTTCGCCGTAGAAATCCAGCCGGTGCACGATGCCGAACCGCGAGCGGAGCGGAGAGGTCAGCAGGCCGGTCCGGGTCGTGGCGCCGATGAGCGTGAACCGCTGCACCGGCACCTTCACCGATCGGGCGCTCGGCCCCTGGCCGATCACGATGTCGAGCTCGTAGTCTTCCATCGCCGGATAGAGAATCTCCTCGATCGCCGCGCTCATCCGGTGCACTTCGTCGATGAACAGCACCTCGCGCTCCTGGAGGTTCGTGAGGATGCCGGCGAGGTCCCCGGGCTTCTCGATCACCGGGCCGGCGGTCGACCGGATCGGCACCTCGAGCTCGTTCGCAATCACGCAGGCCAGCGTGGTCTTCCCCAGTCCCGGAGGGCCGTAGAGCAGGACGTGATCGAGCGCCTCGTGCCGCTGTTTCGCGGCCTTGATCGACACGCTCAGGTTCTCGCGGATCCGCTCCTGGCCGATGTACTCGTCGAGCGTGCGCGGCCGCAGCCCGGCTTCATACTGGGCGTCCTCGTCCCCCTTCGCGGCGGTCAAGATGCGATCGTCGGACATGAAATGATCCGTGATCAGTCAGTCATCGGATCATCGAATCTCGCGAGTCATCCTTGACATGATCAGTGATTCACGATTGATGACTAGTGATTGGACGGTTTCAAAACCTGTCGGGGTCGCAAACGGGCGCCCCGCCGGGCGCGGAGACTCACCCGCCAGACGCTGGAGACTCAAGACCAGAGACCGTGCGACGGACACCGCCAGCGGTTTTGACCACTTCTTATCGCCCTTCATGAGCGATCTGAGGACCTCTTTCAACGCCTGCTCGAAGCCCGTCGGCGTGGAGTCCTTGAGCGTTCGGTCGATCGCCGGTTCGGCGACCCCGCGCTGATAGCCGAGATTCAGCAGCGCCGACAGCAGATCGGCGCGGAGCTGATCCTCCGGTTCGTCCGCCCTGGCCGGCTGGCCGGCGGCCTGAAGCTCCGCCGGCAGCCGATCCTTCAGCTCGAGGCCGATGCGCTCCGCCGTTTTCTTGCCGATACCGGGAATCGCCGTCAGGCGGGCAACGTCCTGCAGCCGTATCGCCTTGATCAGTTCCATCGGCTCGATGCCGGAGAGGACCGCGAGCGCCAGCTTCGGGCCGATGCCGCTGATCCCGATCAGCCGCTCGAAGAGCTGCTGTTCGAGCGTCGTCGCGAACCCGTACAGCGCGATGACCTCCTCGCGCACGTGCGTGTAGATCCGCAGCGAGACCGCGGTCCCTGCCTCACCGAGCACGTAAAACGTCGACAGCGGAACCTGGACGTCGTATCCCACACCCCCGATATCGACGATGAGACGGCTCGGGTTCTTCTCGAGCAGCGTGCCCGCGCAAGCGACGCGATCACGGCCGGTAGTCACGCCACGAGCGAAGCGGCGACGCCGGCGCGATCGTGGCGGACCTCTCGGCGACGATCCCGGTGGCGCTGTGCACGTGGCAGATCGCGACCGCGAGCGCATCCGCCGCGTCGTGCGGAGAGGGCACGGCGTCGAGGCCGAGGAGCAGCTTGATCATGTGCTGCACCTGGCGCTTCTCGGCGCGCCCGTACCCGACCACCGCGCGCTTGATTTCGGCCGGCGCGTACTCCACGACCGGAAGCCCGGCTTCCGACGCCGCCAGCAGCGCGACCCCGCGCGCCTGCCCGAGCTTGAGCGCGCTGTGGACGTTGCGCGCGTGGAAGATGCTCTCCACGGCGACGCAGTCGGGCCGGTGCCGTGCGAGCAGCGCGGCGAGCCCGGCATGGATGTAGTGAAGCTTTTCGGGAAATGTCGAACGGGCGGGAGCCGACAGCGAGCCGCAGATAACCAGAAGGTGACGGCTGCCGGCGATCTCGATGCAGCCATACCCCGTACGCCCGGAACCGGGATCGATCCCGAAAATCTTCACGCCAATGAGGCCTCGATCTCCTTCTCTTCGATGTCGGCGTTCGACCACACCTTCTTGCTGTCTTCGTGGTCCTCGAGGGCTTCCATCAGCTTGATCATCTGCTGCGCGGGCTTGCCTTCGAGCTTCACGTAGTTCTGCGGCAGGAAGGCGATCTCGGCGGCGCCAGGCTCGATCCCGAGCTTCTTGACCGCTTCGAGCACCTTCTGGAACGCATCGGGCGCCGACACGATCTCCCACGCTTCCCCGTCGTCGCGCAGGTCGTCGGCGCCGGCGTCGATCGCCGCGGCCATCAGCGTGTCCTCGTCGGCCTTGGTCTTCTCGACGACGATGTAGCCCTTCTTGTCGAACATCCAGGCCACGCTGTTTTCCGCCGCGAGGTTGCCGCCGTGCTTCCCGAGCACGTGGCGGATCTCCCCGACGGTGCGGTTCTTGTTGTCCGTCAGCGTTTCGACGATGACGGCGGCGCCGCCGGGCCCGTAGGCCTCGTAGGTGATCTCTTCGTAGTTGACGCCGGGCAGCTCGCCCGTGCCGCGCTGGATCGCCCGCTTGATGTTGTCTTGCGGCATGTTGGCGGCTTTCGCGTCGGCCACGATCGTGCGCAGGCGCGGATTCATGTCGGGGTCCCCGCCGCCGGCCCTGGCCGCGACGGTCAACTCCTTGATGATGCGCGTGAAGACCTTCCCGCGCTTGGCATCCGCGGCGCCCTTTTTATGCTTGATCGTGTGCCATTTGGAATGGCCGGACATGGTGAGAACTCCCCGGGTTTACCGATGAAATGATCGGGGATGTTACCACAGAGTGACCAGCTCCCAGCGGTCCAGCTTCCAGCTCCCGAGCTACCGCTTTCTGCGCGAGAATCACCCAGACGTCCGCCCGGCTGTCCCACGGCCCTCCCTGGTAGTCGCCGAGCACGGCCTGGATCCGAAAGCCGGCCGTTTCGAGACGCCGGGCGATCTGGGGCACCGACAGCGTGCGGAACGTCAGCGAGAAACGGTGCACCCGGCGCTCGCGCCCGCGCCGCTCGATGTACTCGTGGTCGAAGATCGTGAGCCGGCGACGGCGATCCTGGCGCACCGATTCGACGAGCGTGAGCCGCGTGCCGCCGCGCGTGCCCGCGAGGCTCGTCCGGCGTTTGTATTCCGACCAACGGGGCAGATCCGGGACCAGATCGATACCGAAGAGCCCGCCGCGCGGCACGACGCGCGCCACCGAGCGCAGCGTCTCCATAAGGTCGAGCTCGCGCGTCAGCGACTGCAGAATGCCGTAGGGCGCCATGACGAGGCGGAACCCCGGGCGGGATCGGAACGGGAGCGCACGGATGTCGCCGCGCACCAGCAGCGCGCGGTCCTGCAGCTTCGCCCGCCGCAGCCGCTGCCGCCCGCGCGCCAGCATCTCCGCGGATCGGTCGATCCCGACGACGTGCGCGCCGGCGCGGACGACGGGGACGGTGATGCGTCCCGTGCCGCACCCGAGCTCGAGCACCGGGCCGTCCTGGGCCGCGGCCAGCCGCTGCCAGAACGCGACGTCCCGGCGCGCGACCGTGCGCGCGTTCTCCCAGTCGTAGAACGGCGCGTAGGCGTCCCAGCCTTCCCAACCCTGTGCGCGTGCCGTCATCTATCGTTAGCTCCCCACGGTGAACTCACAACTCTAAACAGGAGATCAGAAGCTCAGGAGTTCTTGTTGTGTATTTTCCTGATTTCCTACCGCCTGTTGAATTAGAAAGAAGCAAGAAAGAAAAATCTCCTGATCTCTTGATCTCCTGTTCAACGCAGCTGTTCCGTGAGGCCCTAGCTTAGCCGCCTTCTCCTATAATCAGGGCGCGCTGCGCATCCGCCGGCGCGCCGGCGTCTTCGCCCACGGGTGCTGCTGCGCGCGCCCTTTTTCTGAACGGTGGCCCGACGATGAGTCTCCTGGGGCGCGCCGGGTTCGTGGCGATCGTCTGGTTCATCGTGGGCTCCGCGACCGCCATGGCGCGTCAGGCGGCGCGCGCCGAACCGCCACCTCCAGACGTCCTGATCTCTCGACAGCTTGCGGAAGCCTTCGGCATCGCCACGGGAACGGTCGTGCGTTTGTCGACCGATTCCGCGGGGGGCAACGCGCGGGCATTTCGCGTCGCCGGCGTGTACGAGCCGGCGCCCGATCCGCTGAAGCTCAACGCGGCGAAGCACGAGGTGCGCCTGCACCTGCCCGATCTGCTCGCGATGACGGCCGACCCCGCGGATCCGCTCGCGGCCGGCACGGTCGACGCGATCAACGTCGCGCTGGCGAACCCCGACGAGGCGCGGGCATTCGCGCGTGACGCCGTGTCGCGGATTCCGGGCATCCGCGTCAGGTTCGCCGCGGGCGCCATGCGCGAAGCCGACGTCTTCGTGGTGCTCGAGCGGTTCCACCTCGCGATCGCGATCGTCACCATCGTGGCCAGCACCATGTTCCTGCTCGCGCTGTCGGTCATGGTCGTGGACGAGCGGCGCGAGACGGTCGGCATCCTCAGGCTCATCGGCCTCACGACCAGGCGCATCCTCGCGCAGGTGCTGGTCGAGGGCCTCTTCATCGCGGTGGCCGGAGCGCTGTTCGGCCTCGGGCTCGCGCTCGCGTCGCAGGGGCTGATCAACCGCTACTTCCAGTGGCGCTACGACACGGCGCTCGTCTTCGTCCGGATCACGCCGTCGGTGGCGCTGCGATCGATCGCGATCGCGGTGCCGCTCGGCGCGCTGGCGAGCCTCGGCGCATCCTGGGTGCTGCTGCGGCGCAGCGTCCTCTCCCTCGCGCGCCGATGAAGCCGCTGGCCTTCGCGTGGCGGGGCCTGGTTCGTCAGCCCGGCGCGCGCCGGGCTCGGGATCGTCGGCGTGGCGGCCGCGGCCGCGTTGCTCTTCGACATGCTGCTGCTGTCGCGCGGTCTCGTCTTGTCCATGCAGGACCTGCTCGATCGAGGCGGGTTCAACGTCCGCATCATGGCCACGCCGGCGCTGCCGGGAACCGGGCCGCGCATCGGCCGCATCGCGCGAGACCGCCGCAGCCATCGCGGCGCTGCCCGGCGTGGACGAAGCGGTGCGCGTTGCGGCTGGCCGAAGCCGAGATTGCGGCGGACGACAGCGCCGAGCCGTTCTTCGTCTCGTTCCTCGGCGCGGGCGAGCTCACGCCGTCGTCCGTGGACGATCGTCGAAGGACGCGACGTGGCCGGCGGCGCGTCAACCGGCGAGGTGCTGTTGAATCGGCAGCTCGCAGACGTCCTGGGGCGCCGGCCGGGTGAGGCTGTGAAGGTCCGGCCCTCGTGCGGCGCCGCCGGGGCCTCCACCTTGCCGCCGATCGTCCTGAACGTCGTCGGGATCGCGGAGTTCCCATTCGACGATCCCCTGCAGTTGACGGCGGCCACGACGTTGAGCCACGCCCTGCGTGCGTGCGGCGATGACGGCCAGGATGATGCCGACATGATCCTCGTCGCCGGAGCCGGCGGCGCGGAGGCGGGGACCGTTCGCGCCGCGATCCAGCGGCTGCGGCCGGATCTGCACGCGGTCACGAACAGCGAGGTCGTCGCGCGGCTGCAGCAGGCCGAGTTCTCGTACTTCCGGCAGATCTCGGCGGTCCTGGTCACGGTCACCCTCTGCTTCGCGGTTCCTCCTCATCACGGTGCTGCTGACGGTCTCGGTCAACCAGCGCGTCGGGGAAATCGCCGCGCTCCGCGCGCTCGGGTTCTCTCAACGCCGCGTCGTCGCCGACGTGTTCTGCGAGTCGGCGCTGATTGTCGGCCTCGGCGGTGCGCTGGCGCTGCCGCTCGGGCCTGGCGCTCTCCCGGTGGCTCGACCGGATCCTGAAGGTCATGCCGGGCATCCCGTCGGAGCTGCATTTCTTCGTGTTCGAGCCGCGTGCGGTCGCCGTGCACGTCGCGCTTCTCGCCGCGACCGCGGTCCTCGCGGCGCTGTATCCGATGCGGATGGTCGCGCGGCTGCCGATCGCGGCCACCCTTCGCAAGGAAGTGATCTCGTGACGCCGCCCGTCGTCGAAGCGCGGAACGTGACGCGCGTCGTTCCCGATGCCGGCCGGCCCGGTCGTCGCGGTGCGGAACGTCGATCTGCGAGTCGGCGCCGGCGAGTCACGTGGCCATCTCCGGTCCGTCCGGATGCGGCAAGTCGACGCTCCTGCACCTGCTCGGCTGCGTCGACGCGCCGAGCGGCGGGACGTTGCTGTTCGACGATCGCGATGTGACGACGCTCGGCGACGCGCGAGCGGAGCCGCATCCGCTTGACGCGCATCGGGTTCGTGTTCCAGCGCTTCTTCCTCCTGCCGATGCTGACGGCCGCCGAGAACGTCGAGCTGCCGCAGGCGCGAAGCCGGCGTGCCGCGCGGCGAGCGGCGGCGCCGCACGACGGAGCTGCTGCGAGTACGTCGGGCTCTCGGCGCGCGCCGATCACCGCCCGTCGCAGCTCTCCGGCGGAGAAATGCAGCGCGTCGCCATCGCGCGGGCGCTCGCGAACCGGCCGCGGCTGCTGCTGGCCGACGAGCCGACGGGCGAGCTCGATCAGGCGACCGGCGAGCAGATCGCGGCGCTGCTCGATCGCGTGCACGCCGACGGGACCGCGCTCGTGATCGTCACGCACGACGCCGCGCTCGCCCGGCGCGCCGCACCGGATCCTGACGATGCGCGACGGCGCGCATCGTGAGCGAGGCGCGGCCGTGATCGCCAAGCTGGCGCTGCGGTCGCTGTTCGCGCATCCGGTGCGAAGCGCCGTGCTTGCCGGCGGCTTCGGACTGGGCGTGGCGGTCATGGCGATCCTGCTCGGCGTCGCCGAGGTCGTGCTCGAGCAGGCGCGCTCGCCCGGCTCTCGTCGGCGGCGGCGACCTGGTCATCAGCGGGCCGGAGGCGGGTGCCTGCCGCTCGCGTCCTGCTGTCGGGCGCCCTGCAGACGCGTCCGCTGGCCGGCCGCATGCGCGCGGCATCGCCGTGGAGCGAGACCACGCTGTACCTCGTGCGGGACGGCGGCGCGTCGCCGGTGGAGGCCCGGGGTGGGATTCCGAGCCGCGAGCGCGCGCTCGTCGATCCCGAGGTATCCGAGCGTCGCCGCCTGGGTCGATGCGCCGTCGGACGCGGACTGGACCGCACCGGATCCGGCCGATCTCCTTCGCTCGATGGACGGCTTCCATCGCTGTGCCCGACGTGCCCGCGCGCGTGCGGCCTCCTGGGCGGAGTGGCTGTACTTCAACGGACGGTCGCCCGAGGCGCGGTTCTATCTCACGTTCCTTGCCGGTCCGCGCGCGGCCCGATGGCCGGCGCGTGGCCGGCGTGCGGCTGCAGCTCGATCGCGGCGGCCGGATGGAGACGTTCAGCGCGTCCGCCGAGGTCGACGAAGCCGCGATCGCTCGCGAGCGCGCCCGACCTCACGATCGGCGGCAACCGCGTCCGGCTGCGAGGGCCTTCGCTATCAGCTCACGCTCGATCTGCCGCGGCGAAGGCGGCCGCCGCGTCGCCGGCGATCTGTTCATCGAGGGCGCGGCCGACAGGCTCGATGCCGCCGATCGAGATCCACGGCGCCGGCGGCTGGCTCTCCGGCTACGTGGTGCCGGTGATGTCGGGCGCGCTGGGCGGGACGCTCGTGGTCGCGCGGCGGCACGCGCATCACGCGCTCGACCGGCGGCATCGGCTATCACGATCACAACTGGGGATTCTGGGAAGGGGTGTCGTGGCAGTGGGGCCAGGTCCAGCACGGCGAGACCTCGATCCGTGTACGGCCGCGTCCTGCCGCCGCGCGACGCCGCGGATCCGGATCGCATGCCCGGCTTCCTCGCGGCCATCGGCCCGGACGGGCCGATCGGATATGCCACAAACGTCACGATCAAGGAGATGGATGCTCCGGGGCGCTCGCGCCCCGAGCGCATCACCGTTCGCGGCCGCAGCGGGTCCATCGATCTCACGCTCAGCTTCGCCGTCGAGGATCAGATCGTCAATCAGATGTCAGGAGGGCCGCTCGAGGGTGCGATGGATTTCCTCCAGCTGCGGGGACGCTACACGGTGTCGGGAACCGCGGGCGGACGCGCCCTTTCATTTCAGTCGCCCGGTTCTGCCGAAACTTTTCGAGGACGGTGATCGATGGCTACCTCGCCTGGCTCTTCTCTTCCTGAGAGGGACAACGTCCGGCCGGCTCCGCGTCTCGAGCGCCGCCATCCGGATCGGGTCGCGTACGCGGGTGTGTTCGTTCTCGCGCTGCTGACTCGCCTCCTGTACCTTCTGCTCGAGAGACCGCCGTTCGACGGCGACTACTGGGCGCTGTCGGACAGCCTGCTGCGCGACTGGTCGCTGAGCCTCCATGGCATCCGGACGACGGCGTTCGAACCCGCGTATCCGCTGTTCCTGGCGATGGCTCGCGTGGCGGTGGGACACAGTGCGTTGCTCGTGCAAGTCATCCAGTGCACTGTCGCCGCGGCCGGCGCGATTTTCCTCTACCGGCTGGCGGCGAGCCTGACCGGCCTCACCGCGCGCCGGTGTGATCGCCGGAGGCCTCTACGCCGTCTATCCGTTGCTCGTCCGCCATTCACCCGACCCGACCGATGCGGCGCTGATGACCACGCTGCTCATCGCGTTCGCGGCGGCGTTCGTTACGTCCACGACGGCGGCCGGCGCAGTGCGCGCGGGCCTCTGGCTCGGATTGGCGGTGCTGACCCGCACCATGGCGCTGCCGATCGTCGCGTTGGCGGCGGCCGTGTACTGGTGGAACGGCGCGCGGCGTTCGGCGGCCGCGCTGACGGTGACGGCGCTCCTGGTGATCGCGCCGTACGCCGTCCGGAACTACGCGTTGAACGGCGCGATACTCCCGACCCGAAGCGGGCTCAACCTGTTCATCTCGAACTCGCCGTACACGCCGAACATCTTCCCCGGCTACGGCCCCGATATCCTCCTGGAGTACGCGTGGTCGGTCCTCGAGGGCGCTAGATCGCCCGCCGCAGCCGGAATCACCCGCGCTCGAACGGGCACAGGATGCCGAATGGACCGCGCTCGCCTGGCAGGAAATCCGCCAGCACCCGCTCAGGACGGCAGGCCTCAAGGCGAGGAACGTTCTGTATTTCTTCTCGCCGCGGCTCGTGCCGTACCACGAACCCACCGAGACGACGCGCATTCTGCTCGGCGGGAACGGACAGTTCACGGTCGAGAACAGCCCGCCTCGACGACGGTCCCATCAGCTCATCTACGCCGTCTCGTACACGCCGGTGCTCGCGCTGGCGATCGGCGGGCGTGTGGCTGCGGCGCCGCGAGCTGCGCCGCGACGCGATCCTGTGGTGCGTGGCGGTCACGTTCGTGGCGGCCCATGCGCTGTATTTCCCGACGACGCGCTACCGCGTGCCGATGGAGTTCGTGTTGCTGTTCTACGCGTCGGTGACGCTCGACCAGTGGGTCTGGCGCCGGGCCCGATAGTCTGCATGCGCGCTACTGTGACCAGAGAGGATTTACCACAGAGTCAGCGGAGTGAACGGAGACAACCAGCACAAAACGTTCTTTCACGAACGTCAAGACAGACCCCGAAGCGGGAACCGCAGGCCGATGGCGCCGCGCTGGCGCGGCACCGGCCGGAAGGCCGGCGCGCATCGCCCCCCCTCCGTTGTCTCCGTTAACTCTGTGGTGAAAAGGTTTCCGGTGACATCAGAATGAACCGCACCTGGCAGGACCAGGGTAGCCGACTTTGACATGATAAAGCGATGAAAGTATTCTCTTATCATGTCCAAGACGATGGTCCAGATTCGCAACGTGCCTTCCGAGTTCCACCGCCGGTTGAAAGTCAGGGCGGCGATGGAAGGCATGTCGATGTCCGACTACGTTCTGCGTGAGGTCGGCGAAGGCGCTGGATCGTCCGACCCGTCAAGAAGTGCTCGAGCGGCTGCGAGCGCGGCCGGTCCGGCTGCTGAAGCGCAGCGCCGCGGACGTGATCCGCGCCGAACGGGACGCGCGGTGATCGTTCTCGATGCCTCGGCGCTCGTGGAGCTGCTGCTCGGCACGCCGACCGGCCGTACGATCGCGACACGCATCGCCGACCCGGCTCTCGGCCTGCACGTGCCGCACCTCGCGGACGTCGAGGTCGCGCAAGCGTTGCGGCGCTATGCGAAAGAAGGCGAGGTGGACGCGAGAGGCCGCGGCGGCCGCGCTCGAGGACCTGCGTGCCCTGGATCTCCAGCGTCACGCCCATGAGCCGCTGCTCGATCGCGTGTGGGCGCTCCGAAACAGCCTGAGCGCCTACGACGCCGTCTACGTCGCGCTGGCCGAAGTGCTCGATACCAGGGTGCTGACGTGCGACGGCCGGCTGGCACGCGCTCCGGGAGCGGCGCGCCGCGTGGAGCTCGTCAGGCCTGCACGACTACTCTCGTGGCTTCCGCCTTCAAGCAGGTCCGTCCGCCTGAAGGCGGACGCTACCGAGCTCAATGCGGAACCACGAGAATTACTTCGCCCGGAACCACCGCGGCGCGCCGCGCGCGACGCGATAGACGTAGGCGAGAGGCAGCAGCGGCGCCGGGCATCGCGGGTAGACGCGGCGCATGTACGAGACGGGCGGGATCAGGTGCTCGGCGACGAGCTGCAGCCGCGCGCGCGAGGTCGGCAGCGTGCGGAGATCGGTGAGGGCGACGTCGATCATGCGCGTGCCCGGAGCGAGAAGCGGCGCGGGCGGCTCATGCGACGCCGAGGTCGCGCAGCCGGCTCGATGACGACGTCCGGCGCCGACTGACCGAGGGCGCGTCCCGCGCGCTCGATCCCGCGCAGCACCACCGCGCCCAACTGCTTCGCGTCCGCGAGCGTCAGCGCGCGCGCCCATTCCTCCCCCGTCAACGAGCCGGCGAGCAGGTGGATGTCGTACAGCCACAGCAAGTCGTCGGTGTCGGCGTGATGCGCGATGCGGTGGACGCAGGCGATGACGAGCGAATGGACGGGCGATGGCGCGAGCGCGCGGGCATCGAGCCGCGGCATCGGCACCGCCTCGGCACGGATGTCCTCGTACGAGAGCCGGTCCGCGTAGACCAGCGCGTTCGAGATCTTCAGGTGGATGTCGAACAGATACACCATCGCGCGCGCATCGGTCCGCCTGAACCCGAACTGCGACGCGATGTGCTCGCCGGGAGGCTGCAGTTCCGGCTCGTAACCCAGCCGTTCGAAGATCGCGCGGACGCGGTCGGCCTCGTCCGGCCGAATCAGCATGTCCTGGTCGGCGCCCGGCCGCAGCGCGGCGTCCGCATAGACGGTGTAGGCGAGCGCGGCGCCTTTCAGGAAGATCGGCGCGATGCCCGCGCGGACGAACTCGCCCACGACGCGCCGCAGTTCCTGTTCCTGGTGCACGGCGTACGCGGCCTGCCGGCAGGCCGCGTCGAGCCACGCGTCGCGTTCGGCTTCGCGCTGAACGGGTACGCTCCGCTCGGGACAGCGCGACGCTCGGCTCCGCTCGGGACAGGTCCGGCGACCCGCCACAGCAAGGTCGTGAGTTTGTTTCTGAGCGCCCACCGGAGGAGCGCCTCCCGCTCGTGCGTGGCGAGCTCGTGGAGCGCGCGATGCCCTCGAAGCGCCGCGGCGGCCGATTCCCAGCAGGTCTCGTCAGTCATTGCGCGGCGCCATCATACTGCCGCAGTCAATGATGAGCTTGGATGCTGCACGCGATGCGCATCGCCGCGTGCGAGTCACCTCTGAGATTGTTTGACACTGCCCTGTACCTGTCCCACAATACCCGCGACCTCCCGGTCCGTCGGTGTCGATCCAGAGACTGGAGACGTGATGGGCGACATGAGCCGATATGTGGATCGTGGGGACGACGGCAAGTCGTTCGTCACGCGGCGCATCGCGGGCGAGACGATCCTCGTGCCCGTGACCGGCCACGTCGCCGAGCTCGACTCCATCTACACGCTCAACGAGGTCGGCTCCTTCATCTGGCACCTCATCGACGGCCGCCGCTCCGCGCAGGCGATCGCCGAAGCGGTCAGCGCCGAATACGACGTCACGCTCGAACAGGCCCTCCGCGATGTCGACGAGCTCCTGACCACGCTCGAGGCAAAAGGGTTTTCCCGGCCGCTTGGCGGCGGACCGCTCGAGCAAGAGAGGGACATGTGAAAACGGCGACGTACGGGGCGTTCAGCGATCAGATCCATCGCGCGGCCGTGTCGCGGAGCCTTCCTCTCGACGGCACCTTCGAGATGACGCACCGGTGCCCGTTGACGTGCGCCCACTGCTACAACAACCTGCCGATGGGGGACACGGCGGCCCGCGATCGCGAGCTCACCCGGGACGAGCATTACCGGCTCCTCGACGAGCTCGTCGAGGCCGGCGGCATGTGGCTGCTCTACACCGGCGGCGAGATTTTCGCCCGCCGCGATTTTCTCGACATCTACACCCGCGCCCGGCAGAACGGCTTCCTGATCACCCTCTTCACGAACGGCAACCTGATCACGCCCCGCGTCGCCGACCATCTCGCGGCCTATCGCCCGTTCGCGATCGAGATCACGCTCTACGGCCGGACCCGCGAGACCTACGAGCGGCTCACCGGGATCCCGGGCTCGTTCGACAAGTGCATGCGCGGGATCGACGTGCTGCTCGAGCGCGGGCTGCCGCTGGCGCTGAAGACGGTCGCCGTGTCGATCAACAAGCACGAAGTCTGGGACATGCAGCGCTTCGCCGACGATCTCGGCGTCGAGTTCAAGTTCGACACCGCGATGAACCCGCGCATCGACTGCTCGCAGAGCCCGCTGGCCGTCCGGCTCTCGCCCGAAGACGTGGTCGCCTTCGATCTCGAAGATCCCAAGCGGATGAACGAGTGGGAGCTCTTCGCCGAGAAGAACTTCAAGCCGGCCAATCCCCCCGAACGCGAGGACGAGCTGTACCACTGCGGCGGCGGCGTCACCTCGTTCTCGATCGATCCGTACGGGCGCATGAGCATCTGCATCCTCTCCCAGCAGGACAAGTACGATCTGCGCACCGGCACGCTGCGCGAAGGCTGGGAGGGATTCCTGCGCAACGTCCGCCGGAAGAAGATCACCCGCCCGACCAAGTGCACCGATTGCGAGCTGAAGACGATGTGCGGGATGTGCCCGGCCAACGGAGAGCTCGAGAACGGCGACCCCGAGGCGCCGGTCGATTTTCTCTGCCGCGTGGCGCACCTGCGCGCCCACGCGTTCGATCTGCCGTTCGGCCGGCATGGCGACTGCGAGTACTGCGAGGGCGGCGTCGGGCACGACGAGCTGCTGCGCTCGGCGGCCCGGCTGAAGCTGCTGCCCCGCGGCAGCAAGCAGCCGCTCTCGCGGCAGATGCTGCCGATGCTCCAGCAGCCGTCCGCCGGCGGGGGCGGGTGCTCGAGCGGAGGGTGCCAGAGCTGCAGTTCACATTGACGGACTAGAAAGGCCGATCACGATGAACGATGAATCACAGTCGGAGCGCACCGCGAAGCGGGCTTACCAGAAACCGGAGCTGACGCAGGTGTCGCTCAAGCCCGAAGAAGCGGTCCTCGCCGTCTGCAAGATCGCCGGCCGAAGCGGACCGGCCCAGGCACGGTGCACCTTCCCGAAGGCGTGCAGCTCGTCCGGCTCATAGGTGTCTGAGGGGAACCGATGATCGCGCCCGCCGCGGCCGCGGGTGGCCGTGCCCTTTCGAAGCGGCTCACGCTGCGTGTCGCGGACATCACGACACAGGTGACCTGCGACGATTCCGCGCTCGGGTTGACGGTCTCCGGCACGAGCGGCAAATTCCTGGTTCCGCCCGGCAGCACCGACGAGCCCGACGTCACCACGCAGGTCCGGCGCGCGCCTCACCTGGATCAACCCACCGGGGATTTGCTCTTCGACTCCGGTGGCACCTGGCGGATGTACCGCCAGCACGACGACTTCGTGTTCAGCTTCGTCTCCTCCGCGCTCGGCCCGGCGCCGTACCGGCTCGCCCGCTTCGACGCCTCGTTCACCCGCGGCACGATCTCGTTCAACGCCGCCTGTATCCCGAACAGCGCGTCGCTGCTGCCGCTCGAGTTTCCGCTCGACGAGCTGATGATGATCAACCTGCTCGCGCGGGGCCGCGGTGTCGAGGTGCACGGGTGCGGGGTGATCGATCGCGACGGCGCCGCGTATCTGTTCGCGGGGCACTCCGAGGCGGGCAAGAGTACCAGTGCACGCCTCTGGCATCGCGAAGGCGCCACCGTCCTCAGCGACGATCGCGTGGTGCTTCGCCTCCGCGAGGACCGCGTGTGGATGTACGGCACACCGTGGCACGGCGAGGAGGAGTTCGGGTGCCCCGCGGCGGCGCCGCTCGCGCGGATCTACTTCCTGGCCCACGGCCGCGAGAACTCCGTGCGTCCCGCCGGCGGTGCGGGCGCCGCCGCGCGGCTCTTCACCTGCTGCTTTCCACCGTTTCACGATCACGCGGGCCTCGACTTCACGCTCGATCTCCTCGGGCGCATCGTCGATCGCGTGCCGTGCTTCGAGCTCGCCTTCGTGCCCGACCCGGCGGTCGTCAGCTTCGTGCGAAGCCGGACATGACCTCCATCCCGGCGGTCGTCAGCTTCGTGCGAAGCCCGACATGACCTCGATCCCGGTGGTGTCCGGCTTCAGCCGGACCAGGACCGCGTGCGCTCCGGACCCGCCGCGATTCATGCGTGTGCTCGAGACGCTGTTGAGCGGAGGACAGCCGGTGCGGTTCCGCGCGCCGGGGTGGAGCATGTACCCGACCATCCGCGACGGCGACGCCATCACGGTGGTGCCGCTCGGCCCGTCGCCGGTCCGAGTCGGCGACGTCGTGCTCTATCGCAAAGGTCCCGCGGCGATCGCTCATCGCGTGATTCGCGTGCGCCCGGCCGGTTTCGTGATGCGGGGCGACGCGGCGCACACGTGCGATGGTCCGATCGAACCGGCTCAGGTGCTCGGCCGGGTCTCGGCCATCGAGCGCAACGGGCGCACGGTTCACCTCGACCGTCTGGGTCCGGGCTGGTCCCGGGCCGTCGCTTACGCGTTGCGGCTCGCGCGGACGGCCCGGAGCTCAGCAGCCAGGATCGTCGACCTCGTGTTCCAAAAAGGCACATAGGGTCCATCGCCGTCCCTGTTGTTCGATTGCAAGAATTACGCTATAAGTATTTGATATAGCGTTCATTACAGTCCCCGGCCTGTTTCGGCAGTGGTCTTGCCCTTCCCTCTTCGGGCCCCGCTCCAACCTCACCTAAAATTCAGACGTCGCTACCGCGGGCCCGACCGTACGCCAGATAACCATGCTGAAAAAGGCTGCCCTCTCCTGCTGCATCGCCGTCGCGCTCCTGGTCTCGACCACCGCCGCGGAAGCGGCCACCTTCAAGACCGGACGGTTCCTCGCGAATACCGTCGTCGGGCCCCAGACTTTCGCGCACGGGCTTGGCGAAATCCCCAAGGCCATCATCTTCTGGGTCAGCCCTGATGTCGGGACTGCCTGGCCGCACTACGGCTTCTCACTCGGCGTCACCGACGGCACGACGAGCTTCTGCTCGGCGGGCAGGATCCCAGGATAACGTCGGACTTTTCCAACGCCAGCCGCGGCATGTCGGCCAAGGCCATTTGTGTCTTGGTTTGGGGCGAGATGATGGTGGCGGAAGCCGACCTGACCTCATGGGATGCGACCAACGTCACGATCAACTGGACCACGCAGATAGGCATCGCCGGCTACGTCAATTTCATCGCGATCGGCGGCAGTGAGGTCAGCGCGAAGGTCGTCAACTGGCAGGCGCCGACCGTGACCGGCAACGCGTCCGTGACGACCATCGGCTTCACGCCCGACGTCGTGATCCACGGGTACAGCGGCAGCGCCCTCGTCGCGGCCCCGCCTTCCAATCTGACGAGCGCACACATCGGGCTGGGCGCGATGACCGCGAACGGAAACCAGTGGGCGAACATGGTCCGCTCGATCGACAACGTGGGCACAACCGAGACGAACCGGGGCCAGCAGACCGATTCGGCCATCTACATGTTCGGCGCCGGCGTGGGCCTTCTCAAGGAAGCCTCGTTCGTGTCGATGAACCCGGACGGCTTCACCGTCAACTTCACGACGACCGACGCCGCCGCCAGCCAGATCTTTTCGCTCGCTCTCCGAGGGCGTGAGCGCGAAGGTCGGCAACTTCAACAAGGCGACCGCCGTGGGCGCCCAGACGGTTGCCGACGTCCAGTTCCAGCCGGACGTCGTGCATGCTGACCAGCTTTCAGGAGCATCGCGCAAGCCGCTCCCGTCGCTCATGCCCGCTTCGGGATTGGCGCGTCGGACGGGACGACTGAATCGTCGACGTCATTCCAGGACACGAATGCGCTGGGCGTCAGCAGCGTCGATCAGATGGTGAAGATCGACAAGGTGTTCATCAAGAACGACAACAACACGCAGACGATCAATGCCGAGGCAGATCTCACCGGCTTCTTCAACGGGGGCTTCACCCTCGACTGGACGACCAACGACGCGGTCGCGACCCAGATGCTCTACCTCGCGCTGGGCCAGGGGTCGGAGGCCAAGGTCCTCACCGGGTCCTATCGCGGCGATGGGGCCGCAAGTCACTTCATCACCGTGGGGTTCGTCCCTGATTTCGTCATCGTGAAAGGCGGCGACCAGACCGGCGTCGAACGCGGAGGTGGGTGTGTTTCGCTCCAGCACGATGAGCGGCGCCAACTCCAAGCCAGCCGTCGGCGCGCTGGGGCTGACCGGCAACATGATCGTCTCGATCGACACGACTGGTGGTGAGGGCTTCACCGTCGGCTCGCACGCTCCGCGTCAACAGCAACGCCTGCGCGAATGGATGCCTGTACTACTGGACCGCTTTCAAGGCCGGACCCGGAATGATGGAAGTGGGCACGTACGTAGGCACCGGCACCGCCGCGCCCATCAATTCGATCACCGGTCTGGGCTTCTCTCCCGAACTGGTCTTCATCATGTCGGAGGGAGCGGACGAGGCCATCCAGCACTCGTCAGTCGCGGCGAACGTGAAGAATTTTTATGACGCTCGAATTTGCGGGCCTGGTCACGCTCGGCGCAGATGGATTCAGCGTCCCGACCACGAACGTGCGCGCAAACGCCCTCGGCACCACGTATCACTACGTGGCCTGGAACGCCGCGCCCGGCAAGATGGTGGTCGGCACGTATGCCGGCGACGCCAGCGCGACGAAAGACATCACCACCGTCGGATTCGAATCTGAGTACCTCTACGTCCATCGACAGGGGGCCTGTCTACCAGTCGCAGGCAAGAACGGCTGCTCTTGCTCAAAGCAACGTCGACGGCAACCTCTTTTTCCACGTGTGGGGATATGGCTCGGGCAGGATCGCGGCGCTGCTGTCCAATGGATTTCGCGTCACCAACCAGGCGAACTGTGAACGCAAGCCTGGCGACGTTCACTTACTACGCCTGGAAGCGCGAATCGCAGCCGCGGATCATCACCGGGGACTATACCGGCACCGGCAACGCTCAGTCGATCGGGAGCGTGGGTTTTCGGCCGGACGTGGTCATCGTGAAGCAGTTCACCGGCACGAATCGAATCGGCGTGATTCGTACCTATGCGGCCAGCACCCGATGGCCAACGGGAAGCAGATGACCGGCGCGACCGGCCTGACGGCCAATACGATCACGGCTGTCGATTCCGACGGGCTTCAACATCGGCACCAGCAACCTGGTGAGCACCAACCTCTCTGTCCACCACTTCATCGCGTTCAAGGCCGCCCCCGGCACGATGGTGGTGGGCACGTATACCGGAGGCGGGGGCACACCCACATCCATCACGGAACCTCGGGTTTTCGCCGGAGCTGGTTTTCATCCTGCCCGCCACGGCGGCAGACGCGCCGTCGCACCATTCGGCCGCGTCCGCCCTGACCTTCGACTTCGCGGCTGGTGCGGGCACCGCCGGGCTGGTCACGCTCGACCGGATGGGTTCACGGTCTCGACGACCAACGCGAGCGTCAACGCGAGCGGCGCCACCTTTCATTACATCGCCTGGAACGAGATCCCCGGCCACATGGACGTCGGCAGCTACGTCGGCAACAGTACCGGCGCCGGCAACAACGACAATCGAAACGTCACCGGCGTCGGGTTCGAGCCGGAGTACGTCGTCGTCAAACGGGACGGCACAGTCTGCGGTTCACCATACCGGATCCATCGGCCGAAGCACCGACTCGTCGCTCTATTTCTCCGGCCACGGCCGCCGGCACCAACCTGATCCAGGCGCTGGCACCTGGACGGCTTCCAGGTCGGCGACGGGGCCACCGCCCTGGTCAATACCAACGCGCAGACCTACGTGTATTACGCCTGGAGGCGGCCAGATCCCGTCAGCACGGGCGCGCTCACCGCCGTGCGGTTGACGGCGTTCGACGCGACGCGGTACGACCGGCGGCGTGCTGCTGAAGTGGCGAACCGGGTACGAGATCGACAACCTGGGCTTCCACGTCTACCGCGAGGTCAACGGGCAGCGGACGCGTGTCACGCGATCGCTGGTCGCCGGGTCGGGGCTGATGGCGGGCCAGGGCGCCGGCGTGAACGCCGAACAGCGCTATGCGATTTGGGACACTGACAGGACCGGTCGATCGATCGGCGGTCTACTGTCTGGAGGATCGGGACTTCAACGGCACGAGCACGTGGCACGGGCCGGTGACGCCCGGTGGACGGGGGGACTGGAGGCGCCGCCGAACGTCACGTCCTCGACCGCGCTGCACGATCTGGGCAAGGGCAAGGTCACGGCGAGGGCAGGAACGCCGCCGCGTGTTCTTCGAGAGGGGCGGGCGGGCTGGTGCGACGCGGCAGCCGGCCAGTGCGCGCTCAGCGCGGTGGTGAGCGCCGCCGAGATGCAGTGGACGCTCGCCGCCCAGGCGGCGGTCAAGATCGGCGTCGATCGTCCAGGCTGGTATCGCGTCACGCAGCCCGAGCTCGTCGCGGCCGGGCTCGCGCCGCGCGCCAACGCTCGCACGCTCCGGCTCTTCGTCGACGGCGTCGAGCAGGCGATGATGGTCACCGGCGAGGCGGATGGACTGTTCGACCCCGCCGACGCCATCGAGTTCTACGGCACCGGCGTGGACACGCCGTACACGGACACCCGCACCTACTGGCTCGTGGCGGATTCGCGTCCCGGGACTGCGCATGCGCGTGCACCCGCGAGCGGGCCTTCACGCGCCGGCCATCAACGCCGGGAGCTTCGACTTCACGGTCCAGCAGAAAGAGCGCAGCATCTACTTTGCCGCGCTGCGCAACGGCGACGCGGAGAACTGGTTCGGCGCGGTCGTGTCGGAAGAGCCGGCGGACCTCGTGTTCGATCTGTCGAACGTCGACGCGGGCGGCGCGGCCGAGCTCGAGATCGTCCATTCAGGGCGTCACGGATACGCCCGGCGCGGATGCCGATCACGTGGTGGCGATCGCTCGTCAACGGGACCGAAATCGGCGAGCTGCGCTTCGACGGAGCGGCGCTCGGCGTCCAGAGTTTCGCCATCCCGGCGGGAATCCTCACCGAAGGCGCCAACACCGTGACGGTGGTCGCGCGCGGCGGTGAGGCGGACATCAGCCTGGTCGACGTCGTCCGGCTGCGGTACGCGCACGCGTATCGCGCCGACGCGGATCTGCTGCGCTTTACGGCGGACGGCCCCGGCACGATCACGGTCGGCGGTTTTGCGAGCAGCGCCATCCGGGTGATCGACATCACGGATCCGCTGGCCGCCGAGGAGCTGCGCGGCGACGGTCGCCCCGGACGGCGGACTCTGGACCGTGACGGTCCTCTCGCCTGGCGGCGGACCGCGGACGCTGCTGGCCTTCACCGAGTCGACGGTCGCCGCGCCCGCGCTGGTGCGCGCAATCGCCCCTCGCGCTGGCATGCGGCCACCAACAAGGCCGACTACGTCGCGGTCTCCCACGCGGCGTTCGCCGGCGCGCTCGGTCCGCTCGTCGGACGCCGCGAAGCGCAAGGCCTGTCGGTGTCGCGCGTCGACATCGAGGACGTCTACGACGAGTTCAGCTTCGGCCAGAAGACGCCGCAGGCCTTGAAGGACTTCATGCTGCACGCGCGCGCGAGCTGGAAGCTGCCGCCGCGCTTCCTGCTGCTCGTCGGCGACGGCACAATCGACCCGCGCGGACTACGCCGGCTTCGGCGATGCGGACTTCGTGCCCACCAAGCTGATCTCGCTCGAAGGCGACAAGGCGGAGCTCGAGACCGCCTCCGATGACTGGTTCGTGGATGTCGACAGCAACGGGCTGCCGGACCTGGCGGTTGGCCGGCTGCCCGTGCGGACCCTCGACCAGGCGAACGCGACGGTGGCGAAGACCCTGGCCTACGAGATGGAAGCGGATGCCCCGTGGCTGAACGACGTGCTGTTCGTCGCGGACATCTGACGACACTCGAGCCCGCAATCCGTACGAAGCGGCGAGCCGGACAGCTCGGGGCGCTCCTGCCCAGCGACTACATCCGGCACGAGCTCTTCGCGAGCGAGATCGGAGCCGCCGGCGTGAAGCAGGCGTTGGCGTCGCAGGTTGCCGACGGCCGCCTGATCGTGAACTACGCCGGCCACGGGTCCACGCAGGTGTGGGGCGAGCACAGTGACCTGCTGAATCCCGACGACGTCAACGGCTGGAGCAACGCGCGGCTGCCGTTCGTCATCGCGATGAACTGCCTCAACGGGCTGTTCCAGGGGATCTACGACGAGGAAAGCCTGGCCGAAACGCTGCTGCGCGCGCCCGACGGCGGCGCGGTCGCCGTCTGGGCCTCGTCCGGCGTCACGAACACCGCCATGCAGGAAGTGATGACCCGCGGAGCTGTACCGGCTGATCTTCCAGGGCGGCCCGTCCACGCTCGGTGAGATGGTGGCGGCGGCCAAGCGTGCCGTCTCCGACCGCGACGTGCGGCGGTCCTGGATCTTCTTCGGCGATCCGGCGCTGCGGCTCAAAGGGATCGGCCCGGGTGGGGCGCCGGCCGTGCCCACGCTCCAGACAGGCACCGAACGCAATCGGTCCGAGACGAAGCGCGTGGCGGAGCCCGAGGTCACGCGCGACGAGCCGGTGGCGCCGGTCGTGCGCCTCGGCGATTTCACCGGCGACGGCCGCGACGATCTGTTCCTCTACGACGCCGGGCGCGGCGCGTGGACCGTGGCGTTCAGCGACACGCGATCTCCAGGCGGTCTCGGGAACGTTGGGCGCCGGCCTGCAGGTCACGGCCGGACGCCTGAACGCCGACGCGGCCGCCGACCTCGTCTTCTACCGCGCGTCGACCGGCGAGTGGGCCGAGGCGCTGAATGTGGGTCCCGGCCGCTTCGTCGTCCGCGCCAGCGGCACGGGTGTGCCGCATCAGCAGCTGCTGCTCGCCGACTTCACCGGCGAGGGCCTCGACGATCGCCTGACGTATGACCCGCGCACCGGCGCGGTCGCGGTGACCACGCACGGCAAGACTCGGCGACGTGACCGAAGCGCGCCGCACGTGGCCTGCCGGCGTCCGGCTCTACGCCGGCGACTACAACGGCGACGGCGTCGCCGATCTCGCCGGCTACGACGCGCAGACCGGCCGCGGGTTCCTGGCGCTCCGCGACGAAGAACGACTTCGTCGTCGTCGACACCAAGTGGGGCGCCGGATGGGCCGTGACGCCGGCCCGGCTCAGCGACGCGCGCCGCAGCGATCTGGTCTTCTACGACGCGCAGACCGGCGCCGCGCGCGTCGCGTCGAGCGATGGCCGCGGCGGCTTCACCTCGCAGACGCACACGTGGTCGTCCGGTCTGGCGCTGCAGGCGGCCGACTTCGAGGGCGAGGGGCGCGAGGGACTCTTCGGCTACAGACTCGCGCAGCGGCGTGTGGTGGACCGCCGCGTTCTCGGCGCGCGGCGTCTCGGAGTCGAAGGGCGAATGGACGCCCGGCTGGCACGCGGCCACCGGCGATCTCGACGGCGACGGCCGCACCGACGTGGTGCTGTACGACCCGCTCAGCGGATTCGGCTTCCAGTTCCACACGGTGACTCCGGGTGTGTTCGAGTACCGTGCCGAAAGCTGGAGGGCGGGAGCCACGCTGATCGGCCGCTAGCCGTCTTGACCGCCGACAACTCATGCCCTTGAGTCAAGGTTTCGGCGGGAAGCGGCGAAACCGTAAACGATCGCCATCTCGCGAGGCGGAGCCTGGACGGTCTGAGGCGCAGCCTCGCTAGAGCTGCTCGCAGGATCGTCGACCGGATGTACCAAAAAGGTACCTGGAGTCCTTTCCTGTACCCGCCCGTTCGATCCGACTAATCACCTAACATACTTAGATATAGCTACTTACAGTCCTATTGCCTGTTGGGCAGTGGTCTTGCCTTTCCTGTCTCCGGGCCCTCCTCGCTTTCCCTCATTTCCGTTCGTCGCTACCGCGGGGCCCGGAAGACACCCGACAGACACCATGATGAAAAAGGCTCATCGCCCGTTGCGCCTCGCCTCCCGGCCGGCTCTCTTGAGCGTCCTCGCCCTCGCAGCCCTGCTGCTGGGACGCGGGACCGCGCTCGCCGCCGTGGCGCAGCAGGTGCAGTCCGGAACAGCGACCCACACGACCGCTGGCATCCTGGTCGTCAACATTTCCGGCATCGACCCGGCGAAGTCGTTTCTGATCTTCGAGACTCGCCACAACTTCAACCGGCCGGTTGCCTCGGCCCTGCGCGGCCGGATTCCGATCGCCTGCGCGAACCCGTGCACCACCATCGAGTTCGAGCGCGTGACGAACGAAGGGGTCCCCGCCACGATCAACATCCAGTGGTATGTCGTGACCTTCGTCACCGGGGTCAGAGTCCAGCGGGGCGAGACCTTACAGGACCAGCTCCAGAAGGACGTGACGCTTCCGCTGGCCCTGTCGTCCGTGAACCAGGCGTTCGTGCTCTTCTCGAAGACGATGCTCGCGGTGCACAACAACTGGGACACCGACGATGCGATCGTGACCGAGCTGATCGACACGACCACTCTGCAGATACGGAACAACGAGGCGTCGGGTCACATCATCACGTGGCAGGTGATCGAGTTCACGAACCCGGCGGACATCAACGTCCAGACCGGCTCGATCATGACGATGACCGGAGCGACCCTGTCCGTGACGGCGACCTTCCCCACGCCGGTTGACGCGAACAAGACGTTCGTCATGGTCGGGTACCGGACCAACGTGCCGACGCCCGCCCCCATCGGCGCGCACGTGCTCCGCGCGACGCTGACCGACACGACCATCACCATCGATCGAGCCACCGCGGGGACCCCGAACGAGGACATCACCGAGATCTTCTGGCAGGCCATCGAGCTGAAGGACAAGACGATCGTCGCGAGCGGCACCGCCAACTTCCCGGTGGGCGTCGGCATGGTCAACGTCCCCATGCTGCCGCACTTCGACGTCTCGCGGTCGATCGCGTTCGGCTCGGTCCAGACGGGCGGCGGGCAGAACATCGGGAGGACGACCTACGTCGCCGACGACATCCAGGGCGAGACCGCCTTCACGATGGCGCTGTCGTCCACGCAGCTCACGCTGCAGCGGGACAGCACGCTGGGCGTCGCGGACGTCGGCTGGTTCTACCTGCAGTTCGAACAGGACGACGACTACCAGGATCGTGTCCGGGTCGTACACCGGCAATGGCGTGAACGACCGCGGGATCGACGTCGGCTTCGAGCCCGATTTCGTGATCGTCAAGACCACGAGCCAGATCGCGGTGTTCCGCACGTCCACGATGCCGGATGAGCCCGGCCGCCTCGTCGAAGCAGTCGCCACGGGCGCGACCGCGCTGGTGACCAATCGCATTCTGTCTTTCGACGCCGTCAACGGCGGGCGTTCCGTCGTCGGCACCAACGCCCAGGTCAATGCCGCCGGCTCCCTCTACTACTGGACGGCCTTCAAAGCCGGCGCCGGCAAGATGGCCGTCGGCACCTACACGGGCAACAACGTCACGCCCGTGTCCGTGACGGGTCTCGAGCTTCTCGCCGGAAGCGGTCTTCGTGATGGGCGCAACGACCCAGAATCCCGTGCTTCGACTGGCCGGCATGACCAATTCAACCCGGTTCACCGCCGAGGCCGGCAACGCGGCCAGGATCACCGCGCTGAATGCGGACGGCTTCACCGTCGGGACCGATGCCGAGGTCAGCGCCGCCCCCGGTACTGTCACCTTCCACTACGTGGCCTGGAACGAAGTCCAGGGCGAGATGGACGTCGGCAGCTATACCGGCAACGCCGCGGACAACCGCAACATCACCGGCGTCGGGTTTCCACCCGATCTCGTGATCGTCAAGAACGTGACCGCCGATCTGCCCGTGCTCCGCAGCAGCGCGATGGATTTCGTGCCCGACACCTCCGCGAATTTCACGGCGACGGCCAACGGACCGACACGTGTTCAGGCGCTGCAGAGCGACGGGTTCCAGATCGGGACCATCGCCGAGGTGAACGAAAACGCCACCGTGCACTTCTATGCCGCGTGGGCGCGCGCGCAGCAGCCGATCATCATCACGGGCGACCATCAAGGCGACGCGGTCGACAACCGCGCGCTCTCGGGCCTGGGGTTCCAGCCCGACGTCGTCATCATCAAAGGAGACGTCACACAGGTCGCGCGTGATTCGCACGTCGACGATGACCGGCGACGTCTCGAAGCCCCTGACTGGCGCGACCGCGCTGACCGCGAACATGATCCAGTCGCTTGATCTCTCCGGCTACACGGTCGGGACGCAACGCGACCGTCAACGGCAATGCGGGCTGCCCGCTGACGTGCACCACGTACTATTCCATTTCGTACCGGGCCGGCCCTGGCGCGATGAAGGTCGGCTCGTATCTGGGTACGTCGGGAGCGAGCAATCCCGATCACCGGCATCGGGTTTTCTCCCGAGCTGGTCTTCATCATGTCGGAAGGCGCCCATGAAGCGGTCCACTACTCGTCCGCGAACCCGGCCGAGTTTCACAATTTCGGAGCCGGCGCAGGCACGGCGGCCGCGGGGCTCATCGCGCTGACCGCGGACGGCTTCACGGTCGGGACCGCCAACACGAGCGTCAACCTCACGGGCGTCAGGTATCACTACATCGCCTGGAACGAGATTCCCGGCCAGATGGATGTCGGCAGCTACGCCGGCAACGCGACGGACAATCGCAACATCACGGGCGTCGGGATTCGAACCCGAGTACGCGATCGTGAAGGAAATCAACGACGAGCCCGCGGTATGCACCGTCCGGCGTCGGTGGTCCGGGGCACCGACTCGTCGCTCTTGCTTCAGTGCCACTGTCAACGCCACCGATCGGATCCAGGCGCTGCAGCCGGACGGGTTCCAGATTGGCGCGAACAACGACGTCAACGAGCGCGGATACGTTCGTCTACTACGCCTGGAAGCGGCCGGAGGCCTCGCAGGTCACCCTCACGGCCGTGCGGTTGACGTCGTTCGCCGCGACGCGTTACGACGGCGGCGTGCTGCTGAAGTGGCGGACCGGGTACGAGATCAACAACCTGGGCTTCCACGTCTATCGCGAGGCCAACGGGACTGCGGACGCGGGTCACGCCGTCGCTGATCGCCGGATCCGGGCTGCTGGCGGGCCGGGGCGCCGCGGTGAACGCCGCGCAGCAGTATGCGGTTTGGGACACGGCGGGACCGATCGATCCATCGGCGGTGTACTACCTGGAGGATCGGGACTTCAGCGGCAAGAGCACGTGGCACGGACCGGTGACGCCGGTGGACGGGGGGCTCGAGGCGCCGCCGACCGTCACGCCCTCGACCGCGCTGCGCGATCTGGGCAAGGGCACGCGGAACGGCCGGGACCGCCGGGTGTTCGTCGAGAGGGGCGCGCGGCTGGCGGCGCGCGACAAGGCCGGCGCGAGCCCGGTGGTGGTGAGCGCCGCCGAGATGCAGTGGACGCTCGCGGGCCGGGCCGCGGTCAAGATCAGCGTCAACCGTCCGGGGTGGTATCGCGTCACGCAGCCCGAGCTCGTCGCGGCCGGGCTCGCGCCGCGCGCCAAGGCGCGCACGCTCCGGCTGTTCGTGGACGGCGTCGAGCAGGCGATGATGGTCGCCGGCGAGGCGGATGGATTGTTCGGGCCGACTGACGCGATCGAGTTCTACGGCACCGGCGTGGACACGCCGTACACCGACACGCGCACGTACTGGCTCGTGGCGGATTCGCGTCCGGGCCTGCGCGTGCGACGTACAGCCGCGGGCGGGTCTTCACGCGCCGGCCATCAGCGCCGGGAGCTTCGACTTCACCGTCCAGCAGAAAGAGCGCAGCATCTACTTTGCGGCGCTGCGCAACGGCGACGCGGAGAACTGGTTCGGCGCGCCGGTGTCCAACGCGCCATCGGACCTCGTGTTCGATCTGCCGAACGTCGACGCGGACGGCGGGGCCGAGATCGAGATGTCGATTCAGGGCGTCACGGAGACACCCGGCACGGATCACGTGGTTGCGATCGCCGTCAACGGCACCGGCGTCGGCGAGATGCGCTTCGGCGGATCGCGCGCTCGGTGTGCAGAGTTTCGCCATCCCTCCCGGCACCCTCACCGAAGGCGCCAACACCGTGACGGTGGTTTCGGGCGGTGACGAGGACGAAGTCAGCCTGGTCGACCTCGTCCGGCTGCGCTACGCGCACACGTACCGGGCGGACGCCGATCTCCTGCGCTTTACCGCGGACGGCCCCGGGACGGTCACGGTCGGCGGCTTTGCGAGCAGCGCCATCCGGGTGATCGACATCACGGATCCGCTGGCCGCCGAGGAGCTGCGCGGCGGGATCGCCCCGAACGGCGGATTCTGGGAAGTGACGGTCCTCGTGCCGGGAGGCGGACCGCGCACGCTGCTGGCCTTCACGAGCTCGACGGTCGCCGCGCCCGCGCTGGTGCGTGCGAATGTGCCCTCGCGCTGGCACGCGGCCACCAACAAAGCCGACTACCTCGCGGTCTCGCACGCGGCGTTCGCCGACGCGCTCGGGCCGCTCGTCGCGCGGCGCGAGCAGCAGGGCCTGTCGGTCCTCCGCGCCGACATCGAGGACGTCTACGACGAGTTCAGCTTCGGCCAGAAGACGCCGCAGGCGTTGAAGGACTTCATGCTGCACGCGCGCGTCAACTGGAAGCTGCCGCCGCGCTTCCTGCTGCTCGTCGGCGACGCCACGATCGACCCGCGGCACTATGCCGGCTCCACGACGAGGCGGACTTCGTGCCCACCAAGCTGATCGCGCAGAATGGCAATGGCTCGGAAGCGGAATTCGAAACCGCCTCCGATGACTGGTTCGTGGATTTCGACAACAACGGCCTGCCGGACGTGGCGATCGGACGACTGCCCGTGCGCACCCTCGACCAGGCGAACGCGATCGTCGCCAAGACCCTGGGATACGAAGTGGACGCGGATGCCCCGTGGGTGAACGAGGTGCTCTTCGTCGCGGACGTCGACGCCCAGACCCGCAACCGGTACGAAGCGGCCAGCCGGCAGCTCCAGGCGCTCCTGCCCCAGGCCTACACCCGGCACGAGCTCTTCGCGAGCGAGATCGGAGCGGCCGGCGTGAAGCAGGCCCTGGCGTCGCAGGTCGCCGACGGCCGCGCTGATCGTGAACTACGCCGGCCATGGGTCCACGCAGGTCTGGGGCGAGCAAGCGACCTGCTGGATGCCGACGACATCAACGGCTGGACCAACTCGCGCCTGCCCTTCGTGATCGCGATGAACTGCCTCAACGGGTTGTTCCAGGGCATCTACGGTGACGTAAAGGCGAGGAAGGTGAGAGCCTGGCCGAAACGCTGCTGCGCGCGCCCGACGGCGGCGCGGTCGCGGTCTGGGCCTCGTCCGGCATCACGGATCCGTCCCAGCAGGTGGTGATGACCCGGGAGCTGTACCGGCTGATCTTCCAGGGAGGCCCGTCCACGCTGGGTGAGATGGTGGCGGCGGCCAAACGCGCGGTCACCGACCGCGACGTGCGGCGGTCCTGGATCTTCTTCGGCGATCCGGCGCTGCGGCTCAAAGGGATCGGCGCCGCGCGGACGCCTGCCGTGCCCACGCTCCAGACAGGCACCGAACGCGATCGGTCCGAGACGAAGCGTGTGGCGGAGCCCGAGGTCGCGCGCGACGAGCCGGTTGCGCCGGTCGTGCGCCTCGGCGATTTCACCGGCGACGGCCGCGACGATCTGTTCCTCTACGACGCCGAGCGCGGCGCGTGGACCGTGGCGTTCAGCGACACTGGTCTCCGCGCGATCTCGGGAACGTTGGGCGCCGGCCTGCAGGTCACGGCCGGCGCGTCTGAACGCCGACGCGGCGGCCGACCTCGTCTTCTACCGCGCGTCGACGGGCGAGTGGGCCGAGGCGCTGAATGTGGGCCCGGGCCGCTTCGTCGTCCGCGCCAGCGGCACGGGCGTGCCCGATCAGCAGCTGCTCCTCGCCGACTTCACCGGCGAGGGCCTCGACGATCGCCTGACGTATGACCCGCGCACCGGCGCGGTCGCGGTGACCACGCACGGCAAGCACGGCGACGTGACCGAAGCGCGCCGCACGTGGCCCATGGGCGTCCGGCTCTACGCCGGCGATTACAACGGCGACGGCTTCGCCGATCTCGCCGGCTACGACGCGCAGACCGGCCGCGGGTTCCTGGCGCTCCGCACCAAGAACGACTTCGTCGTCGTCGACACCAAGTGGGGCATCGGATGGGCCGTGACGCCCGCCCGGTTGAATGACCCGCGCCGCAGCGATCTGGTCTTCTACGACGCGCAGACCGGCGCCGCGCGCGTCGCGTCGAGCGATGGCCGCGGCGGCTTCACCTCGCAGACCCACACGTGGTCGTCCGGCCTGGCGCTGCAGGCGGCCGACCTCGAGGGCGATGGGCGCGAGGATCTCTTTGGCTACAGCTCGCGCAGCGGCGCGTGGTGGACCGCGGCGTTCTCGTCCCGCGGCGTGTCGGTGTCGAAGGGCGAGTGGACGCCCGGCTGGCACGCGGCCACCGGCGATCTCGACGGCGACGGCCGCACCGACGTGGTGCTGTACGACCCGCTGAGCGGATTCGGCTTCCGGTTCCACACGGTGAGTCCGGGTGTGTTCGAGTACCGTCCCGAAAGCTGGAGGGCCGGAGCCACGCTCATCGGGAGGTAGTAGTCGGGACTCGGGACTCGGGACTCGGGATCAGGGATTAGCGATTAGGGATTCGCCGCCCGCTGACCGACGGTGGCAAAGAGCATCGTGTTCTGGATCTCGACGAACGAGGGGCCGGCCGCTTTCGCGTCCTCCGCGTACTGGTCCAGCAGCTTCACGTAGTCGTGACCGAGCCTTCGCAGCCCGCTGTCCCCCGCTTTTTCAACGGCCTGCTGGACCGCGAGCCGGCGGTCCTCCCACACGGCCGGCGGCGGCGGACCCAGTCGCGCGCGCGACACCGGGAAGAGCTGCACGTCGAGGAGCTCGATGCCGGTCCTGGCAAAGAGCGTCGGCAGCTTCGGACCGACCGCGGGATTGGTCGCGTCGCCGCGCTCACGCCCGACGCTCGCGAAGAACTGCCCGGCGAGCTCGTAGGCGAGCATGCCGACGCTCGACGAGCTGTAGAAATACCGCGCCGCGTTGTCCGGCTCGACGGCGACGATCCGCCCGGCGGGCCGCGTCACGCGCGCGAGCTCCCGGACGGCGCCGGCCACGTCGCCGATGTGCTGCAGCACCGCGACGCAGAAGACCGAATCGAAGCTCGCGTCGGAAAACGGGAGCGCTCGGGCATCGGCCGCGGCAAAACTGGCGCGGATGTTGTGGGACCGCGCCGCGCCGAGCGCCTCTCGCGCCCGGTCGGCCAGCAAATCAACGGCGACGAGCGTGACCTGCGTGAGGTGCAGCCTCGACAGCTTCACTTCGGCGGTCCCCGTGCCGCACCCGACATCGAGAATGCGCCGTCCCGCTTTCGGCTGCACGGTATCTCTCACGAACGCGGTGAACGAATCGTCCCACCAGCGATCGCGCAGGTGCTTCAGAGTCGGGGCGGTCAGCACGTCGACGTCGCGTGTCATGGCTCAGGTAATTTACCGCACATCGCCGAATGGCGGAGCCCCTCGACTCCGCTCGGGACAGGCCGGCGGTCCTCGATGTCGAGCCAATGGGTGGGGCCCGGTCCGCGGTGCTCGAGCCGGCCGGCACAGCTGGTTCGTTCGGTGGACGCCCTGCCCGGACCGCTGCTCCAGGCCCCGGATCGACCCGAGGATCACCAATTCGTGCGCGGCGTCCGATTTTGTAACGGAGCCAGGACCAGACGGCAGTGGGAACTGAAGATCGTGCCGCGACCGGCCGATAATAGGTGGCAAAGCAAGCCCTAATTAGTGGATAATAAAGAGGTTAGTTAATACGAATCGGCCGGCGGGTGTCCTCGTGGGCCGCACGGAACAGGCTTCTGATTCGCTGATTCCTTCGTAATCCTTGGCCCGGTTTTGCGATCCGCGACGGGTACGATTGTTGGTTAGTGCAGAAGAGGTCCAGAGGGCTTTTTCAGCGCCGAACCTTTGGGAAGCCGGATAATCGAAGAGGGGTACCAGTCAATGGGGTTTCGCCTGCTGCGCACCTTCGCGCTTCCGGCTCTCGCGTGTGCCGTCGCCATTTCCGTGGCCTCGGCGGCAGCTTCGGCGGCTGATGCGAAAGCCACCGTCAAGGCGGTCGCGAAAGGCCGTGGGATCACGGTGAGCTCCGCGCTGCCGGGCGGAGCGGTGGCGGGACGGACCACGTCGATCCTGGGCGCCGCGTGGAAGGCGGACAACACGCCCATCCCGGCGGCGAAGATCCGATTGCGCAACGTCGCTCACGGGCCGGATCGAAGCGACCTCGGTCGCCAACGATCTCGGACAGTTCACGTTCGACGGGATGGAAAGCGGCTCCTACGTCATCGAGCTCGTGTCGGACAGCGGAAAGATCCTCGCCACGGGCCACCCGTTCACGGTCGCGGCCGGCGAGACCGTCGCCACGTTCGTGCGGCTGGCAGCCAGGTCGCCATGGTTCAGCGGTTTCTTCGGCAACGCGGCGTCAGGCCTCGCCGCGATCGCCGCATCCACCGGCGTGACCGCCGTGGCGCCGGAAGAGATGCCGTGCGCCAGCCCTCCGTGCTCATCAGTAGTGCCGCCGGACGCCACGTAAATGTTCGATACCCAGGAGCTTCGAGCGGGGTCCCTGCCCGGGGACAACATGCCTGCCGTGCCGTTGCCGCCGACCGGCAGCGGGCAGCCGATCCATCTCCTGGACCGCCTCAACGCCGTCTTCAAGCACCGCCGCGTGGCCGGCACCGCCTTCGTGCTCGTCGTCACCGCGATGATGGTGCAGACCTACTCGACGATCCCGATGTACCAGACGGCGGCGCGGATTCAGATCGAGGACGAGCGGAGCACGTCGGTCGGCAACCTCGGCGTGAACGATCCGAGCTACTGGCAGGAGTCGGCGCCGTACTACCGCACGCAGGAAAAGATCCTGACGAGCCGCGAGCTCGGCGCGGCGGGTCGTGCGGAAGCTGGAGCTCCAGAAGCATCCCGACTTCAACGGGAACGCGCCGCAAGCCGCGCGATCCGATCACGCTGATCAGGCAGGCGCGCGCGTCGGCGTCCTCGTGGATGCGCGCGCTGGTCTCGAAGCCGACCCGGCAGACGGCGGCGCCGGCGGTCCCGGACGAAGACACGCAGGAAGCGTCGCTCGTGTCGGCGTTCCTCGCGGGCGCGTTCGTGCGCGGTGTGCCCGAGACCCGGCTGGTGGACATCGTGTACAGCCACACCAACCCCGATTTCGCCGCGCTGGCCGCCAACACGCTGGCCGAGGAATACACCGCGCAGAATCTCGACCTCCGGCTGAACAACACCGGGAAGATGCTCGACTGGGTCAACACCGAGCTCACGAAGGCGACCGCGAAGGTGAAGGCGAGCGAAGACGCGCTGACGCAGTACCGCGAGTCGAACAACGCGCAGTCGCTCGACGATCGCCAGAACGTCGTCGTCAGCCGGCTGAACATGTTGAGCCAGACCGTCACGAGCAAGCGCACGGAGCGGCAGCAGAAAGAGGCGCTCTACAACCAGGTGAAGAACGCCGATCCCGCCAGCGATTCGGCGGACGGGTATCCGCTCATCGGGAACAGTCCGTCGGTGGTCCTCGCGCAGGGGGCGCTCGCGGCCCTCAAAGCGGAACAGGCCACGCTCGCGCAGAACTTCGGCCCGGACAACCCGCGGATGAAGGACATCGATCAGCGGGTCCAGGGCGCCACCAGGATCCTCGTCGCCGAGCGGCGCCGGGTCATCGACAACGCCAAGAACGACTACGAAGCCGCCGTCGCGCAGGAGCGGAGCTTCACCGGCGACCTCGAGCGGGCGAAGACGGACTCGATCGACCTCGATCGCAAGAGCGGCGACTACAAGATCCTGATGCGCGACTACGAAGCCAACCAGGAGCTCTTCAAGTCGCTGCTCGATCAGCAGAAGAGCCTGGCGGTCGTGGCGGGCAACCGCGCCAACAACGTCCGGCTGATGGATCGCGCCGAGCCGCAGCGCACGCCGATCTCGCCGAATCCGCGCAAGGACTGGCTCACGGCGATCCTCGCCGGGCTGACGATCGCCTTCGGCCTCGCGTTCGGCATCGAGTACCTCGACGACACCGTCAAGACGCCCGAGGACGTCACGCGCCGGCTGAAGCTGCCGCTGCTCGGGCTCGTCCCGGCCGTGCGCGGCGACCACGTGCCGGTCCTCACCGAGACCGTGCCGCACGACTTCGGCGAGGCGTTCCGATCGCTCAGGACGTCGCTCGTCTTCACGAGCGGCGGCGAGTCGACGCGCATCATCGCGGTCACGAGCAGCCAGCCGCTCGAGGGCAAGACGACGACGGCCTGCAACCTGGCGCTCGCGCTCGCGCTCGGCGGCTCGCGCGTGCTCTCATCGACGCCGACATGCGCCGGCCCGGCCTGCACAAGACGATCGGCCTGCCAGAACGACGTGGGCCTCTCCCACCTGCTCGTCGGCCAGGCGCGCGTGCGCGAGGTGGTCCAGCGGACGACGGAGCCGAACCTGTTCGTGATTACGGCCGGGCGGACGCCGCCGAACCCGTCGGAGCTGCTCGCCTCGGAACGGATGAACCACCTGATCGCGAACCTCGCGCAGCGGTCCGTTCGACTGGGTGGTGATCGACACGCCGCCCGTGCTGGCGGTCACCGACGCCGTGATCATCGCGCAGAAAGTCGCGGGGGTCGTGTTCGTGATCGGCTCGGAGATGACGCGCCGCGTGCACGCGGAGCGGGCGCTCGAGACGCTGCAGAGCGGCCGCGCGCGCGGCATCGGCGTCGTGCTGAACCGCGTCGACTTCGACCGCAACAAGTACTACTATTCCCGCTACTACGGCTACCAGTACAAGAGCTACTACGGCCAGAACAACGTCGCGTAGGCGCCCCGGATCCGCCGGGCCCATCGTCCTCGCCGGCATCCTGGCGTGGACGGCGTTTGCGTTCGGCGGCATCTATCACGGGACGCTGATCGTGCCGGCGCTGGCCTGCGCGGCGCTCGCCGTCAAGTACCGCCCTGCCCTCCTCGATCGCTCCCATACGCCGAGCCTCGATGTCTGGATGTTCGCCGTGCTGGCGGCCGCCGTGCTTCAAACCGTCCCGCTGCCACGCGCCGTGATCTCGATCGTCTCGCCGGCGGCGCTGACCGTGGCCCGGACGCTCGCGCTCGTCGATACGGGAGGACCGCTGCCGATCAGCATCGACCTGCCGGGCTCCGCCGCCGCGATCCTGCTCATCGCCGGCGTGCTGGTCATCTTCTTCACCGCGCGGCAGATCTTCGCACACCGGGGGCATGCGGACGACGACGCGCCTGCTGGCGCTGACGGGCCTCGTGCTCTCGGGGATCGCGCTGGCGCAGGACGCGACCGGGCACGGGCTGATGTACTGGCGCTGGAAGCCGCTCGACGAGGGGCCAAACCCGTTCGGTCCGTTCGTCAACCGCAACCATTTCGCGACCTGGGCGATGATGGCGGTGCCGTTGTGCATCGGGTACCTGACGGCGCACGCCTCGGCCCATCACGGCGCGTCGCCGATGGCCACGTGGCAGCGGAAGGTGGTGGCCGCGATCGACGCGCGAGCGTGGATGCTTCTCGCCTCGGCCACGCTGCTCATCGTCGGGATTGCGGCCTCGCTGTCGCGATCGGGGCTCCTCGGGCTCACGGCCGCGCTGGCCTGCGGCGCGATGCTGGCCCGGTGGCGGCATCGGAGCGACGCCGCCTCGGTTCAGCCGGGTGGCGCCAGGGCCGCTTCCACCCGCGGACGGACGCTCGTCGTGGTGCTCGGCATCCTCGTGATGCTCGCGGTGCTCACCCAGGTGGGTCCGGGGGCAATCGCCGGGCGGTTCGGCGCCAGCCGCGGCGCCGTGGCGGATCGGGTCCTGATCTGGCACGATACCCTACCGGTGCTTCGCGACTTCTGGCTGACCGGAACCGGGGTGGGGACCTTCCTGACGTCCATGGGCGTTTACCAGCGGAGCAGTCCGGGCGTGATCTTCAACCAGGCCCATAACCACTATCTGCAGGTGGCGGCCGAGGGTGGACTCCTCGTGGGTCTTCCGGTCGCCCTCGCGCTCGCGGTCTTCGTCCTCGCCGCGCGGCGCAGCCTGCGAGACGGATCGATCGGGCGCGTTCTGGATGCGCGCGGGGGCCGCATCCGGGCTGTGCGGCGTCGCGATTCAGAGCTTGTGGGAAACCGGGCTCACGGTCCCGGCGAATGCCGCGATGGCGGCCGTGCTGGCCGCCATGGTCGTTCATGCCCCCGAGCGCGTCCGGATCCCGGAGCCGCTGATGTCGCTGCGCATCGGCATCGACATCGACGGCGTCCTGGCGGACTTCCGCACGGCGTTTCGCAACGCGTCGAAATCCAGCCTCGGGCACGACATCGACGAGCAGAGCGATCCGAAGCAGTCCGAGTCGCTCGGAGCGAAGGACGTGAAGCGGGTGTGGGAGCAGATCGCGCGGACGTCGAACTGGTGGATGACACTGCAGCCGTACGAGCCGGATCAGGTGGCGCGGCTGTACAGCCTGACGCGCGCGTCGGGGTGGGAAGTGTTCTTTCTGACGAACCGGCCGGCGAGCGCCGGCGATACGGTGCAGTTCCAGACGCAGTGGTGGATCGAGCGTCTCGGCTTCTACCTGCCGGCGGTGCTCACGGTCCCCGGATCGCGCGGCGAGGTCGCCAACGGGCTCCGCCTCGATCTGGTCATCGACGACCTCATGCTGAACTGCATCGAAGTCGTCAGCGCGTCGACGGCGAAGGCGCTGCTGCTCCTGCGCAACGGCGACAAGGTGGCCGAGAAGCACGCGATCGATCGCGGCATCGGCGTCGTGACCAACCTGGCCGAGGCGCTGATCGTGATCGAGCGGCTGCACGCGCTGCTCCCCAACCGGCGCGGCCGCCTGCTGCGGCTCGCCGACTGGTTCCTGCCGGCCGAAGAAGGCGACGCGCTCCCTCACAGTCCGCGCGTCGTCCGGCCGCTGCCGCCGGTGAAAGAGGCGAAGTAGAGAAGCTTCCAGCTGCCAGCTCCCAGCTCCCAGCTCGCACCAACTCTACTAGCCGGAACGTCCGTACCATCCTGCGCGGAAGTCCGTGCCATTCACCGGCACGACGCTTTGGGAGCCAAGCGTGGCTTGGAAGCTGGAAGCTGGAAGCTGTCACCGATCCTAGCTGCGAAGCTAACCTAGCGGCAGACGAACCACACCTGGCTGTTGAGGAGCGCGCCGAGGGGGCCGAGCGGGGTGAACAGGCGCTGCTCGACGGCGAAACGCTCCACGATCTCGCGTTCGAGAATGCGCCAGTCGAAGCCCTTGTGCCCGCAATAGCGGGATGGTCCCGAGGGCGTCTCGACGAGGTACTCCGCGCGAGCGAGATGGGGGCGTGCGAGCGTCGCGGCCAGGAGCTCCCGCGGGGTGTAGGTCTCGCGGTACTGGTAGTCGCCGTGCCCGCGCCACGCCGCCAGCGCGCGGAAGAACTGCTTGCCGACGAGCGCCGGTCCGATCTCGATCGGCACGCTGATGATCACGAGGCCCCCCGGCGCGGCGAGCCGCCGCAGATTGTCGAGCACGCGCCGGCGCTCGGCGTCGACGCAGTGTTCCAGCACTTCCATGCAGGTCACGGCGTCGTAGGCTCCGGCATGCTCCGGCGTCTCGAGCGCCGCGTTCTCGACAAAGCGCACGCCCGCCATGCCGGTGAATCGCCGCCGGCACTCCGCGAGCTGCGCGGCGTCGAGGTCCGAACCGACCGCATCGGCGAACGTCCCGTGGGTGAGCGCGAGGAAGGTGCCGTCGCCGCAGCCGTAGTCGAGGAGGCGTCCGCCCGCCGCGGGCGCCGCCAGCCGCGCGCCCAGACGGAACCGGCTGCCGTGGCTCCACGCCACGACGCGGCTCGGACAGTAAATCTGTTTCCGGGCGTAGTCGCCGGTGGTGAGGGGATCGGTCACGTGGAGATAACGGAGTGGACGGAGATAACGGAACGGGAATCAGTCGGACGTCTTGAACACGGAGCAACGGAGGAACGGAGAAAAGAAGTTCTGTCTAAAGTTCTAAAGTTCTAAAGTTCGAAACTCCGCCTCCGTCCTCCGTTGCTCCGTGTTAAGCCCGCCGAATGAGAATCTCCGTTCGCTCCGTCCCCTCCGCTGCCTCAGCTCCAGAGCGAAGCGAGCAGGATTTTGCGGAACTGCGGGTGCCGGAGAAGCGCGAGCGCGGAGGCGCCGTGCCAGTTGAAGTTGGCGGTCTGCTTGAGCATCGGCACGAGGCCGTCGATGCGCGCCAGCTCGACGAGCGCATCGATCGCGCGGTCGTTCAGGCGCGACGCGAGCGCGCGGAACGCCAGGCCGATGCGGATCTCGGAGCCGAGCCGCGCCTGCCAGCCCGTCTGGTAGGCGCGCAGCCGCGACTCGCTGAGGTCGTCCTGCTGCAGCGCGGGATCGAGCATGTCGGCGGCGATCTGGCCGCTGATCAGGCTGTAGTAGATGCCGCCGCCGGTCGTCGGCTTCACGAGGCCCGCGGCGTCTCCGACCGCGAGCAGCCGCGTGCCGTAGGTCTTGGCCACGGGGCCGAGCGGCAGGATCTTCAGGCGCGGCTCCGGCCAGGGCGTGCCGTCGAGGCCGAAGCGCTGGCGGACCGACACGCCGAACTCGCGGAAGCGCTCGATGGCGCGCGCTCGCACATCAGGCCGACGCGGTTGAACCGCCGGTCGCCGCGGTTGAACGGCACCATCCAGGCGAAGCCGGCGCGGCGCCACCGAGCGTCCGAGGTGCACCTCGACGTGTTCGGGCCCCTCGAACGGCGTCTCGAGCTGCGCGCTCTGCACGAACGCGCGCGGCACGCCGAGCCCGAGCGCACGATTGAACCGGTAGTTCGCGCCGCACGCGAGGATGCACGCGCGCGCCTCCACGCCGGCCGCCGCGCCGTCGCCGGTGATGCGGACCCGATCGGCGTCGATGGCGATCGTGCGCACGCGCGCGCCCGGCCGCAGCTCGGCTCCCGCCCGCCGGCTCGCGTCGGCGAGCGCCTGATCGAACACGACGCGATCGACGACGGCCGCGCGGACGCCCGCGGCGTCGATGAAGACCGAGCTGCCGTCGGCGGCGACGAATCGCGCGGCGTGCGTGGTGGTGAGGATGGCGTGCCGGGGAAGGTCGATCTCGTCGAACGCGTCGATGCCGAGGAGGCCGGTGCAGTGGACGGGAACGCCGATCTCGTCGTGCTCCTCCAGGACCACGACGTCGTGTCCGCTGGAGGCCAGGGCGCGCGCCGCCACCAGCCCGGCAGGTCCGGCGCCGACAATGACTACGTCATGCAAGTCGGGTCCTCAATACTTGCGGCCGCGGGCTTCCCATGTGCCCAGCACGCTAATCCAAAATGAGAGGAGAATCAATCGAACGTCGAGCACCCACGAGCGTCTGCCGACGTAGAGCCGATCGTAGCGGAATTTCTGACGCCGCGCGACATCGCGCGGCGCGTAAATCTGTGCGAGGCCGGTGAGCCCGGGCCGCACGGTGATGCGATGCGCGAAGCCCGGCACGTCTTCGAGCCGCACGAGCCGGCCGCCGCTGTCCGCCTCGATCTCCCCCGGCCGCAGCGCCCGCGGCCCCACGATGCTCATGTCGCCGCGGAAGATGTTCCAGAGCTGCGGAAGCTCGTCCATCGCGGTCGCGCGCATGAGCCGGCCGACGCGCGTGACGCGCGGATCGTCTTCGCTCGCCTGGACCGCGCCGGTCAGCGCCTCCGCGTCCGGGCGCATCGATCGGAACTTCAGCGCGCGGAACGTCCGGCCCCATTGCCCCACGCGCTCCTGCGCGAAGAACACGGGGCCGCCGTCCTCGAGCTTGATGGCGGCCGCGAACAGGACCCACAGCGGCGCGGACGCGATCAGCCCGGCCGCTGCGATCAGGATGTCGAACGTGCGCTTCACCATCGTTCGCGGCGCGAGCCGCGTCAGGACCGCCTGTTCCGACGCCACCTCGCGATACAGCGTGGCGGCGGCCGTTCGCATCCGCTCCATCGTGAACTCCGCGAGCACGCGGGCGCGCCCGGCGGCGCCCATCCGCCGCGCGAGATCGCGATCGGCCGTCAGGGCGGCGATGGCCCGGCCGAGCGCCGCCGCATCGCCGGGCGCGACCGTCAGCCCGGTCACGCCGTCGCGGTTCACCCACGAGACGCCCGAGGGCACGCGCGTGCTCACGACCGGCTTGCCGCAGGCCATCGCCTCGAGCTGCACGTACCCGAACGCCTCGGCCCGCGTGATCGACGGCAGCACGAAGACGTCGCACGCGTGATAGAGCGCCGCGAGCTCCTCGTGCGAGACTTCCCCGGTGAAGCGGACGCGATCCGTCGATCCCGAGCTCGCGCGCCAGCGCCATCCAGCCGCTCCGCGATGGTCCGTCCCCGGCGATCACCGCGGCCGCGTCGAGCCCGGCGAGCGCGCGCAGCAGCACGTCCACGCCTTTGTAAGGCACCATGCGGCCGGCGAAGAGGACCAGCGGCCGCCCGCGCGACTCCGCGCGAATCGACGCGGCCCTCGCGCCGACGGCCGCCGTCGCCTCCCAGCGCGCGACGTCGATGCCGAACGGAATCACGGCGATCCGATCGCGGTACGGCGCGAGCGCGGACGCCTGCTCGCCCAGCGCCGGCGACGACACGACGATCCGGCGGGCGCGCCCGTAGACGATGCGCGCGAGCGGATGATAGAAGAGCGCATACTGCAGCCGCGGCCGCACGACGTCGCTGTGGAACCAGACGACGAGCGGCACGCGCGGCGGCGCGACGGCGAACGACAGCAGCGCCCACGGATTCGGCTCGTGCAGGACGATGACGTCCGCGCGCGCGCGGCGCAGCTCCAGCGGCAGCGCGGGCGCGATCGGCACCGAGCCGGCGGCGCCGATGGTGCCGACGCGAGTCACCGGCACGCCGTGGACCACTTCGCGGACCGTGCCGCGACCCGTGTTCGCCACCAGCACGCGGTTGTCGATCCCCGCGTCGTCGTCGCCGCGGCACAGCGACTCCAGCACCTGCTCCATTCCGCCGGGCACCGGCGGATAGAACTTGCCGACGTGCAGGACCTGGAGCACCTTCGACGCGGTCGTCATCGCGCGGCCGCCGTCTGCGGCACGGCGGCGGCCAGGCGGCGATACAGCGCGACGACGTCGTCCGTGTAGTGCGACCAGCTGAACGACGCGGCGCGCTCGATCCCCGCCGTCCGGCGCGCGCGCCACAGCGCCGGATCGTCGCGCCGCTCGCCCAGGACCCGCACCACGGCGCTCGTCCACGCGTCGATGTCCTCCGGTGCGCAGTAGTCCACGGCGGTCCCGCCGACCTCGCGCAGCACGGCGATGTCGCTCGCGACGATCGGCGTGCCGCAGGCCAGCGCTTCGAGCACCGGCAGGCCGAACCCCTCGCGCTCGGACGGCAGCAGCACGAGCGCGCAGCGCCGGTAGACGGCGGCGAGCGTGGACCGATCGACGAACGGCAGCACGACGATCGCCTCCTCGATCGCCGAGCTCGCGCGCGAGCCGCGCTGTTCGGCGGTGAACGGCCCGCCGACGCGCATCAGCCGCACGTCGGGGCGCTGCTGCCGGACCGCCGCGAAGACGTCGAGCAGCACGTCGATGCGCTTGCGCGCGATCGTGCTGCCGACGTGCAGCAGATCCGACGTCCGGCTCGCGTGGCCGAGCAGGCGCGCCGCTTCGACGTCGGCGGCCGGCTCCGGCACGGGCGAGCAGCTGGGATGCGGACCGTTCAGCGACCACGCTCGTTCGCGCGGGATCGACGCCCGCCTGGCGACGAGCGCGTCGCGCGTCGCCTCGCTGTCGCACGCCACGTGCCCCGCGGCGCGCAGCCCGGACAGGATCCGCCGCGTCATCGCGCGGAAGGGCGCCGGCCTCGGCTCCTGCTCGGGCTGGAGGATCGATCGGAACGTGTCGAGGTCGTGGCAGGTCACCAGCGTGCGCTCGGCCGGCAGCGTCGTGGACGAGGTGCGCGTAGCTGTGATCGACGATGTGAAAGAGGTCGAAGCGGCTCGACGCCTCGCGCGTCGCGCGCGGGTAGTCCCACAGGCGGTTGGCGAAGCGGTCGATGGTCAACGGCCGGCGGCAGCGCGCCCGCAAGAGGAAGCCTCGACGCGCGCGCGCGCAGCGGCGGACGGATCAGCGTCGGCTCGACCTGCCCGCGGTAGTCCGCCCGGAGGTGCTCGACGAGCATGTCCGCGACGAGGTCCATGCTCGGCCAGCTTTCCTCGAGCAGATCCGCGATGATGGCAACTTTGAGTGGGATCATGAATTCCCGATCAGGAGCGGGGCCGGGCTAGGTTCCACAGGGTTCCGCAGGGTTCCACCGGGTTCCACGAGGTTCCGTTCCACGGGGTTCCGCTGGGTTCTGGGTTCACGGGTTCTGGGTTCTGGGTTCCGGGCCAGCTGAACCCGTGACCTCGAACCCCGTAGAACCGAACCTTGAACCCTGTAGAACTGAACCCGCGGAACTGAACCTTGCGGAACCCGGTGGAACCCGGTAGAACCCCGTGGAACCAGGCCGTTCACCGTCTGTCCGTCAGCTCCTCGAAGAAATCCAGGTGACGCCGGGCGACGGCGGTCCACGCGAACTCCGTCCGGGCGCGCCGGAGGCCGCGGTCGGCGAGGTCGCGGCGCAGTCCCGCATCCGCCATCACGCGCGTCAGCGCCGCGGCCCAGCCCGCCGCGTCGTCTTCCGGCAGCAGGATGCCGGCGTCGCCGAGGACGTGCGGGATTTCCCCGCTGCGGCTGGCCAGCACCGGGACGCCGCACGCCATGGCCTCGATCAGCATCCGCCCGAACTGCTCGCGCCACCGGGCCGTCGTCTGGCTCGGCGCGCACAGGACGTCCATCGCATTCAAATACGCCGGCATCTCGTCGTGCGTAACGCCTGCCGCGATGCTGACGCGGCCCGGGTGCGCGGCCGAGAAGGCCTGCAGCGACGGCAGCTCCGGACCACCGCCGACCAGCAGCGCGCGCCAGGGAACGGACAGCCGCGCGAGCGCCTGCATCAGCACCGCGAGCCCCTTCTCCGGGACGAACCGGCCGGCGAAGCCGATGACGGGCACGCTGTCGTCCCACCCGCGGCTGGCGCGGACCCGCGCGCGCGCGTCAGCCTGCGGCGCGAACGCGACGGTATCGACGCCCGGTGGAATGGTGCGGGACCGGAAGCGCCGCATAGCCGTCCCGCCCGGCCTGCGCGTCTCCCACCGTCCGGCCGAAGGCAATCCATCCGTCCGCGCGCCGCAGGACCTGGCTCTCCATCCAGCTGAACGGGGGCGGGTACGTCTTGGCCAGGTTCTGAAAAGAGGAGAACACCAGCGCGGCCTCGCGTGGAGCCCGGCGCGCGATCTGCCAACCCGACACCACGTATGGCTCCTCCCAGCAGTGAACCACGTCCCACTGCTCCGACATCAACGCGCGGAGGCCGCCGTAGAACATGAGATGCGGAGAGCGATCGAGGTGCACCGGCAACGCGACGACGCGACAGGCTTCGTCCTCGGCCGGCTCGAGCGTGATGCGCCCCAGATCTCCCGCGTAGCTGGACGGGGCCGCCGCGGTGACGCTCCATCGATCGCTTCCCTGCCGCGCCATTTCATCGGCCAGGCGCCTGTTCAAGCCGACCACGTACGAATGGCCGATGGTCAGGAGGCGCTTCATTTCTACGAAGGTAGGAGGCAGGAGTCAGGAGTCTCCTGTCTCCTGTCTCCTGTCTCCCGGTATCGGCCTGTACGAGCCGGCGTCCGCGACATCCCCCGCCATTTCCTGACCGTCGCCCACGACACCGCGCGGCGGTCGCGCCGGATTTCGGGCAGCGACCGCCGGAGCTCGCGAAGGATCCACTGGATGCCGCCCGATTCGGCGTCGTCCCCCGCCATCCGGCGGTACCGCCACAGCCGGATCGGGAGGCTGAGCGCCACGAGCGGCCATGGTTCGTTGTAGAGCGAGTACAGGCAGTCGTTCCGGATCGCGAACCGGACGTAGCGGGTCGCGCTGCGCCCGCCGCGATCCGGCACGTGGCCGACGACCGCGTCGGGGAGGTACACGACCCGCAGCCCCGCCTCGAGCGCACGGACGCAGAAGTCTTTCTCTTCGCCGTAGAACACGAAGCTCTCGCGGTAGCCGCCGAGCCGGACGAACACGTCGCGGCGCAGCAGATGCGCGAACCCGATGTACGCCGCCACGTAGGAGGGCTGCTGTCCCCGTCCGGGCTGCATGCGCTCGGGCCACGGACTGCCGTCGGCTTCTCCCTGCGCGAACGCGACCGCGGCGACGTTTGCGTCCCCATCGAGCACGGCAATCGCGCGCTCCACCGCCTCCGCGTTGAACACCACCGCGTCGTCATCGAGCAGGAGGACGTAGGGCGTGGCAGCGCCCCGCGCCATGAGGTTGCGGCCCCCGATGTAGCCCCTGCGTCTCGTCGCGGATCACGGCGACGTCCATGCCGGCCGGCGCCGCCTGCGCGACAATCGTCTCAACCGGCACGTCCGACCCGTCGTCGAACACGAGCACGCGCGAGACGAGCGGCCCCAGGCACGCGAGCGATCGCACGCAGCGCTCGATCGCGAGCGGGCGGTTCCGGGTCGTGATGCCGATCGTTAACGGGCGCATACGTTTGCAGAGCTAAGTCCTGCGCTAGAACTTCTGAACCCTTCATGGCCTTCATGTAGACCTCGATCGTGCGCTGCGCCGTGACGCCGCCACGACATCGACGCCACCGCCGCGGCGGCGGCGGCGCCGAGCCGCGCTCGGGTGGACGGAGACGCCATCAGGCGCGTCACGGCCTCCGCGAGCGCCGCGCTGTCGCGCAGCGGCACGATGACGCCGGTTTCGCCGTCACGCACCAGGTCGGGCACGCAACCGACCGGAGTCGCGACGACCGGAAGGCCCTGGCTCATCGCTTCGAGGACGACGAGACCGAAGCCCTCGTAGGTCGACGGAAACACGAGCAGGTCGTGGCGGCGGTACTGCGCGACCACTTCCTCTTCGGACACCCGATCGACGATGGTGACGTGCGGCCGCAGGACCTCGGGAAGAGAGGCGAGCACATCCGCCGGCGGAACGCCGCAGCCGAGAATCGTCAGCGGTACCGGCCGGCCCTGCTCCGCGAGCTGCTGAAATGCGCCCACCAGGTACGGTCGTGCCTTTGACGCGATCCCAGGCGCCGCAGAACAGCGCTCCGGCGCCGCGTGGTGCCGCCGCGCAGCCGCCGCCGAGAAAGCGATCCGATACGCCGTGCGGGACAACGTCGATGCGAGTGGCCGGCAGCCACCGGCTCGCGATCGCGAATTGCCGGTCCGTCTCGTTCAGCACGATCAACCGATCGGCCAGCCGGGCCGCGCCTGCAACTTGCGACAGGCGGGACGACGGGATACCAGATGCGGCGGCTCCATGGTTTGGGCGCCAGCCCCGCGGTGCTGTCGTCGATCATCCGCCGGTAATTCAGATGCTCGAGCCCGTTCGATCGGCAGACGAACGCACGTGGATCGCCAGGAGCCCAGCCGCTTGCGAACGCCGAACCACAGTCCCTCGGCGCTGGCGATGTCGACGACGTCGTACGGCTGGCGCGACAACGCACGGCCGATCGCCCGCGCGGCCAGCACCGGGACCACGAGCTGCCGCGCCTGCCGGCCCGCCGGGCGCGCCGCGATGTCCCCGGCAAACAGCGCGTCGCAGTGGTGCCCGGCGGCGCGCAGCTCTTCGCGCAGCTTGTGCGTCACCTTCGCCGAGCCGAGACGCGGATCGTCGGTGTAGTCGCCGACGAGCAGGATCCGCAGCGGCGGTCCCGTCATGCGCCCACGGCAGGACCGGCCAGCAGCGCCGCGAGCGTCCGGTCGATCGCGAAGCGCTCGTCGTAGGCGCGGCGGCCGGCGGCAGCCAGCGCGGCCCTGCGGGCGGGATCGCAGAGCAGCGCGACGACGGCCGCGCCAATCGCGCGGGCATCCGACGCGGGCGCGAGCGCCACGGCCCCCGTCTCCCGCCACACCGCTTCGGTCAGCGCTCCCGCGGTCGACACGGTCGCCACCCCGTTCGCCAGCGCCGCCATCACCGACGTCCGTCGCGTGGTGACACCGTCCGGGTACGGCTGGACGACGACGTCGCAGGCGCGGAGCGCGGCCGCGATGTCGCCGTGCGAGATGTCGCCGGTGCCGTCGATGCGTCTGGCCAGCGACGGATTCTGCCGGCAGAGCCTCGCCACGAATGCGTCGCTGCCCCGGCCGATGCAGATGAACCGCGCCTTCGCGTGCGAGTAGAGGACGACGGGGACGACACGAATGAGCTCGCGCGCCACGTGGTCGCCATACGTGCCGAAGTGCCCGACGATCGCGGCGTCGCCGTCCTGGCCCTCGTGACGCGCGCGCCACTCCGAGACGTCGCGCGGGTCCGCGGCCGAGGGGACGGTCGATGGCATCGGCGCCACGACCATCGGGATCTGCGGCGGCGCCAGCGGCCGCAGGTAACGCACCCATGTCTCGGTCGAGAGATAGACGACATTGCTCGCGCGAAGCAGCACGGCCGCCATCGACGCGCTGCAGCAGGGCGAGAACATTTCCGAGCGGATGGCGCCAGGAGAAATAGAAGTACGGTTCGTGAAACATCACGCGGACGTCGGCTCCACGCCCGCGCACGCGCCGCAGCCAGAGGCAGAACGGCAGGTTGGCCCCGCGCGCGCCGAGCGCGTTCGGCACGTACTGCAGCAGGACGGTCCCGGGACTTGCCGCCAACGCCGACTCGAGCAACCGGCGCGAGCCGTGACCGAAGACGTCCGGCAGCGGTGGAGCGTCACGCCGTCCGTCACGCCGTCCGCGACCGCCGGGCACCAGACGTGGACCGCGAACCCGCCCGACGTCAACGCGCCGGCGACCAGGCGGGTGTAATCGCCGACGCCCCCGCACTGCGGCGGGTATTCACCCGTCAGCATGTGCACGGTCGGCGTCACGCGAGGACCGCCCGCGCCGCGATCGCCCGCGAGAACACGCGCTCGAGGATGTCGAGGTGCGCGTCGAGGCTGAGCGTCGCGCGGCGCGGCGCGCGCCGTCACCGAGGCGGGTCAGCTCCTCCGGCGTCGAGCACATGGCGGCGATCGTCCGCCCGAGCGCGGGGGCGCTCATCGATGTCGCGGACGATCCGCCCGCCGACGTCGTCCTGCAGCCACTCGCGAATGCCCCCGACGTCGAAGGCGACCGCGGGCACGCCGTGGGCGGCCGCCTCGAGGCCGACGAGGCCGAACGGCTCCGGCCACAGGCTCGGCACCGCGACGATGCTCGCGCTGCGCAGGACCGCGGTTCGCTCACGGCCCGCTGACCCACCCGGTAAACGTCGCGTTGACCCCGAGGCGGACCGCGAGATCACGCCAGTGCTCCCGCTCCGGACCTTCGCCCGCGAAGATCAGGCGGAGCGGCACGGGCATGAGGCGATTGGCGACGGCGGCGGCGCGAACGAGCACCGCGCCTCCTTTGATGCGCGTCATGCGTCCGGCAAAGACGACGATCGGGAGACGCGGGAAGCGGACGGGCCGAGGCCGCCTCTCCGTCCGTGGGAAAGAGCGGCGCGGCGGTCAGGCGGTCGGCCGCGATGCCGTGCCGGCCGTACTCGTCGGCCATGTGACGGCTGGCGACGACGACCTGTGCGTAGCGATCGAACAACGCGCGCTGCCGCGATGCCCAGCCCGTACTGCTCGATCATCGCGAGCGGCCGTCGCTGCCCGCAGCGCCGCGGCAGATACAGCGCGAGGCACGGCGGCCCGAACTCGCGCCGGCAGGGCACCACGCCGGGAAACGCGTGCGCCTTCTGCCCGCCGATGCAGGTGCCGAAGTACCCGTGCATCATCTTGACGACCGGCCACTCGCGAGGCAGAGGCGCTCCTCGACGTCGAGCTGCCGCATGTTGTGAGAGAAGCAGACATCCGGACGCCACGTCCGCATGCGATCGGACGCGCCGTCCAGCCCGTCGTCGCTCACGCTCACCGCCGTCATGTCCGCGTGCGCCAGCCGCGTCGGTCCCTGTTCGCTGCGCGGATTGTGGTGAAGAAACGCGAGCCGGTGCCCGCGCGCGGCCAGGGCCGGGATGAGCGCGGCCAGATAGCTTTCGACGCCGCCGCCGCCCGCCGCCGCCTCGTGGGCGATCAGGATTCGCATCGTCTCATCCGGAGGCACACGCCTTCGATGGACCACACGTCGGGCCGGCCGTCGAGCCGTTCGGGCCGGAGGTGCTGCCGTTCGAGCTCCTGTTCGATCTCCGGCCGTGACGTCCCGAATGCCGGCCAGAGGTGCGGGTGCATCTCCACGTACAAATCGAGCGACGCGCCGCCGGCCGCAATCGTCTCGCGTGCGCCTCTCAGCACGTCGAGCTCCGCTCCTTCGACGTCGACCTTGATGAACCGGGGCTGCAGATGCTCGCTCGCGGCAGAACGCGTCGATGCTCGTCGTCGCGACGTCGATGCGATCGGGCGCGTCGTCTCGCTCGAGCCGCATGATGCGGTTGTCGCCGTGCGGGCCGGACGCACGAAACCGCACGGTGCCCTGCTCCTCGGCCATCGCCTCGGGACGCACGACGATGCGGCCGGTCAGTCCGTTGAGCGCGACGTGCCGCTCGAGGCCGAGGCGCGCGTCGGGCGCCGGCTCGAACGCGAAGACGCTATCCCGACGGGCCGACCCATTGTCCGAACAGCACCGCATACGCGCCGAGGTTTGCGCCGACGTCGAGCACGGTGTCGCCGGCGGCGATGTCGGACTTGAACGCGTGGTACTCCTCGGCGTTCCACGTGACCTGCCGGAACGCCGCCGCAAGCCGGACCGATTCGCCGTGCGGAAAATGGCAGACCAGCCGATCCCCGGGCAGGCGATCGAGCACGGCTTCGTAGGCACGCTTCAGCGGGGCCCTGAGCGGGGAGCGCGCCAGCGGGCCGCGAAACCGCGCCGCGACGCGCTCGAACCAGCTCGCATGACGGAACGCCTCGCCGGTGCCGAACTCCATCATGGGACCGGCGGGGGCTCGACCTCCGGCACCGGGAAGAAGGCGGTCGAGCCGCACGCTCGCGAGGCGCGCGCGGATCATCGCGGCGACCGGCGGGTAGCCAAGAACCAGGGGACGAACGCACCAGAGATAGAACAGGGCGGTCAGCCCGCCGAGCGGAATCGAGATCCACATCGGAACCGGGTAGAGCACCGGACCAGCCATGGCACACAGCGCAATCACCGGGAGCGACCGCACCGCCCACGGACGCACGACGTCGCGGGCGAACCGGACCGGTGGTCAGGCCGGTCCGATCGGCGAAGGCCGGCATCAGCGAGGGAATGAGGACCAACACCTGGGCGCAACAGCGCCGCGAGCGGCACGCCAATCACGCCGAACCGCCGGCTGAGCAGAAGCGCGAGGCCGACCTGCACGGCCCCCGCGACCAGCGTGGCGACGCCGACGTGCATCCGCCTTCCCAGGACCGACGCGATCGTGGAGACGCCGTGCGTGACGGTCCCGACGACGATGAGCGTGGCCAGGATCGCGTTGACGCGCCAGCCGCCGAACAGATGCCCGCCGACCCAGCCGCGCACGAACGCGCCGTTGGCCGCGAGCACGACGCACATCCCGGCGGTCGCCAGGGCCAGATGGACGCGGAAGACCGCGGCGGCGGCTTCACGCATGCGGTCGGGACGCTGCTCGCCCGACAACTGAGCGAGGCCGACGAGGCTGCTGTCGCCCGGCACCCAGGACATCTGGGTGAGCATCTGACCGAGCTTGGCGGTCATCGCGAGCACGGTGATCGCGACGGGATTGCCGAGCGAGGCGAGAACGATCGCGTCGGTGGCGGCCGACAGGCGCCAGCCCCATGCGCCGAGCCACGCACCAAATCCTTCACGAAACAACCGCGCCACTTCGTCCCACGACGGACGCGGCCAGCCGGACATCAGATCGGGCGCGATGATCCGCACGCGCGCGAACGCGACCACGACGCCGAGCACCGACGGCACCGCGGCGCCGAGCGCGAGCGCGTACAGACCGTAGCCCTTCAGCAGCAGCGTGACGGTGATGACCAGATCGATCGCCCAGTTCGTGGTCGACAGGACCCCGTAGAACTTGACGTCCTGCAGACCCAGCAGCACGGTGCCGAAGACACGGGCCGGCATCACGATCGCGGTGACGGCCGCAATCAGCGTCAGCGGGCCGGCGATGGCCGCGCGGTCGGCCGGCTCGAGCTTCAGCACGCCCGGCGCGATGCGCCACAGCACGAGGACGAGGATCGCGTAGATCACCGCCACGACGATCGCCGCGCAGAACCCGGTGCTCATCAGGCGGCGGATGCCCTGGCGATCGTCGCGGCCGTCGGCTTCGGCGATGAGCCACGGCACGACGCCCATCACACCGAGGTCCGCCATCGCCGCGTAGGCGAGCACTTCGCCGGAGGCCAGCCAGTAGCCGTAGAGCCGGACCCCCACGTGGTGCAGCACGAACGGCACGAGCGCGACGCCGACCGCGATCGACAGACCGAACTGCAGGTACGCGAAGACCGCCGCGAGACCGGCGCGCTCGGTGCGGCCGCCCTTCGCCTCCGGTCGGCGTCGGCTGGACGCTCATGCGGGGCCCCCGGCCAATGGCGGACGCCGAACCGGGCCATCTGCCGCAACGTCGTCGCCCATCCGGCCGCGGTCGTGCGGCGCGGCCAGGTCCGGCGGACACGCGGGTGCTGCGCCGCGATCGCCTGGTCCCACCGCGCGTGAAACAGCCGGCCGTTCTCGAGGACGCGCGCCCGGTACGGCGCCGACGGCGCGCGATTGATCGTCGTGCTGCCGAGATGCACGTACGCGCCAAGCCGCTCGTACCCGCAGGTGGCCACGCTCCACCCGGCTCCCCGGAGGCGCTGCGCGAGATCCGCCTCGTCCCACTCCGTCGGCCGGAACGCTTCGTCGAGCGGACCGAGACGATCGACACACGCCTTCCGCACGATCCACGGCCGGATCACGATGTCGACCTCCTGCAGGCGGAACCAGTTTGCCGGCGACGGACCGATCGTGCTTTGCAGCCGGCGCCAGTCGATCAGCTGCTCCCACGTGTCAATCGGCTCGTCGAGCGGCACGCAGTTCAGACCGCGGCTCAAGCTCACCATGCCGATGTCGGCGTACGCGGCAAACGTCCGGATCAGTTCAGGCACGAGCCAGGATGCGCGGAGGAACATGTCGTCCTGCCAGGCCATCAGCAGCGCGCCGCGCGCGGCGGCGAACCCGCGATTCGTGCAGCGCAGCTCGTGCGCGTCGTTCTCGTGCACCCATCGAAGCTGGCGCCGGCCCCAGGGCGTCGCGGCGATCTCCTCGAGATACGCCGGGGTCGCGTCGCGGCAGCCATCCTCGACGACGACGATCTCGACGTCGTCGCCGCCATGCTCGCGCCAGCCGTCGACACATTGCCGGAGGACATCGAGGTTGTTGAAGGTCGGCATGACCACGCTGATCGCCGGAACGTCCGTCATGCGCAGCTCAACGTGCGGCTTGCGCCTGAAGGCGGAAGCCACGAGAATAGTTTCAGACTCGCAGTGTCAGCACGCGGGGCACTCGAGATTAGCGCTCCGCCCTGCGGGGCGCCGCCCGTAGGCCTGGAGGTTGAGCGTGAGCGGCGTATCCAGACCGCCCGGGAGCAGCCGGGCCGCGTAGTGGACGGCGCGCCTCGATGCGCGCGACAACGTGCCCCGCAGCCCTGGCGCCGCGGGCAGCTCCGGCGCGCCAGGCCCGACGGCGACGTCGACGAAGCCCGCGCGCTCGAGCGCCCGGCGCAGCGACGCGGGAGAAAAGTGGCTGACGTGAACCAGGTTGTCGGCGACCGTGGGCCGATAGCCGACGGAGGATCCGGCCGCGCCAGGTTTCCTTCAGCAGCTGGCTCGGACCGCAGGGCACTTTGACGGCCACCCATCCATCGGGTGCGAGGAGCGAGGCCGCGCGCATGAGGACGCGAACCGGATCCGGAATGTGCTCGAGGACGTCCGTCAGCGTAATCGCGTCGTACGCCTCGTCGCCGACAGCGGCGTCGTGCACGTTGAGCTGCCGGATCGACGCGCCGGTCCGCCGCGCCGCGTACGCCGCGGTCTTCGGGTTGAGCTCCAGCCCTTCGGCCGTCCACCCGGCGCGTTGAGCCAGCGACACGAAACGGCCGGCGTGCGCGCCGACGTCGAGGAGCCGGCGCCGCGCGGGGCCGAGACGCCCGGCCAGCGAGCCCAGGATCTCCGCGAAGATGTCGTCCTTGTAGTCCGCCTCGAACTCGTTGCGGATCCAGTCGTCCGACCATCGCTGGTCGTACATGCGATCGAAATACCGCGGCAGCGCCGGAAGCGCCGCGGGCTGCGCGAAGCCGCACCGCGCGCACCGGCAGAGCGTCAGACGGCTGCCGGTATACGCCGCCAGCTCCGCATCCTGGGTGTCGTACGCGGACAGCTCGAAGATGAGCTCGTGGACGGGCACCAGCGTCGTGCCGTCGCAGATCCAGCAGGTCCGCACGGGATCGAACGCCGCGGTCATCACGCGCCGACCGCCTGCTGGATCTCCGCGGCCATGTCGTTCCAGGTGCGCGAGCGCAGCCGATCGGAGAGCGGCCGCACGCGGCGCGCGGCCCCGGACATGTCCCGGCGCCAGCGGCGAAGCCGTTCGGCGATCTCGGCGGAGTCTTCCACGTTCTGAATCAGGAGGTCGGACAAGTCCGGCGGGTAGAGCTCGGCGACGCCGGCCGTCGCGCTCACGATCGCCGGCAGCCCTCGACAGATGGCTTCGTGCACGCCCAGCCCGTAGGCCTCGTAACGAGCCGGGTGCACGAGCGCGTCGGCCGCCGCGAGCACCGCGGACACGTCTTCGCGAAATCCGAGGAACCTGATGCGGCCGTCGAGCCCGGACTCCGCGGTCAGCCGGCGCCACCGCGTCAGCTCGCCCCCATGCCCTGCCACCGCGAGGTCGGCATCCCACGCGCTGTCGCGGCACAACTGCCGCCACGCGTCGAACAGACGATCGAACCCCTTGCGCCGATCGCCGAGCGCCCCGACGAACGTGACGACGGGACGATCCTCGGCCCACTGCAGCTCGTGGCGCGCGGCGGCGCGCTCGGGGGCCGTGACGAGGGGAAACCGCTGCGGATCCGAGCCGTAGTAGATGACGCGCGTGCGCTCCGGCGGGACGCCGACTCTCTCGTGGACGTCGCTCGCCGTTCGCGCGCTGTTGCACAGCACGATCCTGGCGTGCCGCAACGCCCGGCGCTCGCGCGACAGGTAGTACTGATGCGCGGCGCGTCCCTGCAGCCGCCGGCGGATGCCGCGCGACCGCGGCGTGTGCGCCGCGTGCAGGTAGTGGACCCAGACGACGTCGCCGGCGTCCGCGTTGCCGCCGTTGGCCACCACCGATCCGCCCGCGAACGCCTTCGCCCGCCGCTCCCCTTCGGCCGCCAGGAGCGGAGCGCCCACCATGTGGGATCCGAACGGACGGCGGACCCGGTGGACGAACACCCCGCTCGTGCCCACGAGATCCGGCCACACACGATGCGCCACGAGGTGCACCTCAGCGCCCGGCGCAGCCGCAAGACTGGAGGCGAGCGCGTAGTTCGCCCGGTCCATGCCGCCGAGCGGCGTGAAGTCTCCCGCGATCAGCAGCCAGCGGCTCATGCATCCTGCAGCCGGTAGTTGCAGGCCACTCCGTGCAGGGCGCCCGCGAGGAACCAATACTGAATGCCGATCTGAGTCACGAATGGAGTGAAGCTGAACACCATCGCCGTCGTCCCGAGGTTGGCCGCCAGGACGACCGCCGCGCAGGCCGCGATGCGGGGGTACTGCGTCATCCGGGCGAGGCGGAACTGCGCGAGCGCGCCGACGACAATCGCACCGCCGTACAGGAAGATCATCGGGACGCCGCCGTCGATCATCCAGCCGGCGATCTGAATCTCCGCCCACAGCCCGGGCAGGCCGGCCGTGCCGAAGTAACCGCCGGCCATGCCCCATCGTCCCAACCCTGCACCGAGCGGGTACTGGTAGAGCATTTCGGTGAACGTGGTTTCGAGCTGCACGCCGCGCGCGCGGTAGTACACCGCCATGGGGTCTTCGGCGAAGAGCGTCATGAACCGATCCGTGATGCTCTGGCCGCCGAGGGTCACGGCAATGAGGAAACTGCCGGCGATGATGCCGCCGGCCAGTATGCCGAACGTGGTGGCTTTCGCCGCCCGCTTCTGCGCGAACAGCAAGGTCAGGACGTACACGCCGAACATGAAGACCGCGACGACCAGGCTGATGCGGACCTGGCTCAGATAGATGGCGGCGATCCCCGCGGCCGACATGGCAAAGGCGCCGGCCCGCTGCCACAGGGGCAGCGCGCTCAGCCCGAAGATCACGCCGAGCAGCGCCGCGAACATCCCCGGGCCCGCGACGGCGCCCGGCGTATCGAACAGTCCCGGGGGCCGTACGATCATGCGCCCGTCCGGACCGGTGTAGGTCACGGCGCCCAGGCCGAGCGAGGAATTGGTGATCACGCGCGACAGCTCGGTCGGCATCCACCGATCGGGGTCGTACACCTGCAGCACGCCGACCATCGAGTTGATCCCGCTGCAGATGAGCAGAAGCCCGAGCAGCCGGGCGAGATGCTCCGGCGTCTTGACGAATGCCGGCGCCCAGAACAGCGGCGACATCACGGCGAAGTACACCATCATGTGCGCGAGGCCGCCGACGAGCGACGTCGTATAGGGGTTGAACAGCATGACGGCCAGCAGCGCCATCACCGCGGCGACCCAGGAGTAGGCTCGATGCGCGGGCGCCCGCGAGTCCGACTGCAGCTGCCACCACACGAACGCCACGAGGCTGATCGCGAACGCCGACACGCGGAGCGACAGCCGGATCCCCTGGTTGCCGGGCAGGTAGAGCATGGCGGGCAGGGCCGTCTGGCTGATCACGAAGATCTCCGGAAAGCCCCACTTGGCCTTTCCGGTCGTGGCCGCTGCAGGAGCCGTGGCCGCCTCCCGGTGGCCGATTGCGGTCATGCTGTTCATTACAGTGCTATCACTCTGTCGAAACGGATCCCGAGTCCCGGATCCCGAATCCCGGCAGGGAGCGGGGTAACCGCGCGACGCTCCTGTCTAAAGCCGGACGCCACCAGCGGTTTCGTAGCCGGCTACAGCTGCCTCGTACGTGCCCGCGAACTCGTCGCCCAGCCTCGCCGCGTCGAACCGGCGCACGGCGGTGTCGCGAGCCGCGCGGCCGAGCCGGGCTCTGAGCGGCGCGTCGTCGACGAGCCGCTCGATTCGCGACGCCAGATCCGCCGGGTCACCGGGACGGTGCGTGACGGCGTCGATACCGTCACGCACGAGCTCGGCTGCGCCTCCGGTCCCGCTCGTAATCACCGCGCGGCCGCACGCCATCGCCTCGGCGATGACGAGCCCGAACGGCTCCGGCCTCGTGCTCGCGTGCACGACGACGTCGAGCGCGCGCATGACGCCGTCCACCGAATCCACGAACCCGGTGAACCCGACGCGGCCGTCGAGGCCGAGGCTCGTGGCCAGCGCGCGTACCTCCTCGGCCGAATGCTGGCTGCCGTCGGTGTCGTACAACGCGCCGCCGACGACGTATCCGCGAACCGGCAGCCGCGGCCGCAGCGCCGCCATCGCCCGCAGAAACGTCTCGTGCCCTTTCCAGCGGCTGAACGTCGCGACGAGCCCGACGCGCACGGTGCCGGCCGGCGCGCGAACCAGGCCGCATCGCGCGTCGAGATCGATGACCGGGCCGGCGGCGGAAAAGCGAACGAGATCGACGGCGTTGTAGATGACGCGCACGTCGGCGGCCGGCCCCGTAATCCCGCGGACGTCGGCGGCCACGCTTTCCGAATTGGCGACGATCGCGCCGGCGCGCCGCGCGTACCGGCGCAGGAGCCGCCGCGTCATCGGCCGGTCTCCGGCATATTCGTGCACGTGCCACACCAGGCCCCGGCACGTCCGGCGCGCGCGCGCACCGACGATGTGGGCCTTGAAACCGTTGGTATGGAGCACATCCGGTCCGATGACCGACAACACCTCGCGGAGACGTCTCTCGTAGGCGGGCAGATCGGCCGCGGCGCGGAGCAGCCTCAGTGCCAGCGCGCTCCCCCGTCCGGTCATCCCCCAGTCGCCGAGCCGGGACAACGACAGCGGCATCGGCACCGCCACGACCTGTGCCCCCAGGGCAACGGCCCGATCGGCCAGCGGGCCGGTACCGGGCAGGACGACGTGGAGCGGCCAGGCCGGGCGCGATCGACCGAGCGCGGCGAGGATCTGCAGCAGCATCGCCTCCGATCCTCCGATCTGATCGGAGACGCTGAGAAAGGCGACGCGCATCAGCCCGGATCCGGCGCGCCCGGGGCGGCGGCCAGCACGTGCGGCCATTCGCCAAGACGCTCGCCAGGAAGGTACGGCCGCATCAGCTCCCGTGTCGGCAGCGGCCGGCTGGCGGCGCGCCGGTGGAGCGCGGGCGTGTGCGTGATGAGCCATGCGCGATACCCGGCGTCGAGCAGGCGCGCGAGACAGTCGCTCTCGGTCAACCCCCGCTCGGCGAGCAGCGCCGGATGGCACTCCATGATCACGTAGCGATAGCGGCCCTGCGCCAGGCCGCGAGCCATGCCGGTCAGCACGTCCGCCTCGCCGCCTTCGACATCGATCTTCGCCAACTGCACCGTGCCGATGCCGGCGGCATCGAGCGCGTCGTCGAGCGCGATGGTCTCGCAGTCGAAGTCGGCCGGGGCTCCCCCGACGATCGATTTCGTTTGCCCCCAGTTGTCGCTGTCGGCACGAAATGCCGTGAAGCCGATGCGGCCGGGTCCGGCGGCCGCGGCGGCCCGGTACGCCTTCACGAAGCCGAGCCGGTTGGCTTCCAGGTTGGAGGTCAAGAGCGCGAACAGCCGCGGCTCCGGCTCAAAGGCAACGACTCGTCCGCCGGCGCCGACCCAGTGCGCGCCGGCCAGCGTGAAATACCCCCAATTCGCGCCGACGTCGACGAAGACGTCTCCGGCATGCAGGAGCCGCGACGCGAGCTGCGTCTCCTGAGGCTCGTAGCAGCCGGTGAAGCAGACCTCTCGCGACACCGAGTCGCGTGAATCGCAATGGAAGGCAAACCCGCCGAGGCCGGGTGGAAGCCGCATCACGAAGGGAGGGACGGCGAAGCGGCGGACTTGATGGACCAGCCAGTAGCGCCCGACCGGCATCCAGGGGAGACCGCGCGCGAGCCCGCGTACCCAGAGCGGCGGCGGGCGATCAATCACGCGTCCGGCCGATCACCGCCACGTTGTCCGAAAGCGCCCTCGGGAACCGCCGCGCAAGCCACGCCGGGTAGTGGCGGCCGGACAACGGCAGACGGCCGCGGCCGGTGAAGCGCACGGCGACGTCGCGAAGCCCGCACTCGGCGGCGATCCGCCGCAGATCGATTTCGAGGAGCGCCGTCCGGTGCGCGGGGTAGCCGCCGTCCTGAAACGCCACGAAGCGCTGCTTCACGACGAGCGTCAGCAGGCTCAACAGGCTGAGCTGGTTCGGCGTCGTCACGACGACCCACCCGCCGCGCTTCGCAATGCGGGTCAGCTCGCGATAGAACGCGCGGGGGTTCTCGAGATGCTCGATCGTCTCGACGGCGGCGACCACATCCGCGGAGCCGTCGGCGAGCGGCAGGATGACGCAGTCGAGATCGGCGTGCGTGAACTCCACGTCCTCCGGCAGGCCATCGTAGCGGACCACGTCGAGGCCCACACAGCGTGAGAACGACGGCGCGACCTCGCGCCAGAGGTTGCCGGCGCCGCAGCCGACGTCGGCGAGGACGCCGCCGGCGCCGCGCTCCTGCAGCAGATCGGCCACGGTCCGATAGATGGCCGTGCTGCTCGATCCGAGGCTCTGCCGGGCACGGATGTCGAGATCGCGATCGCGCGCGATGGCGTCGATCACGCGCTGACCTGTCTCGAGCTCATCGGGCGTGCCACGGTTGTGAGGGCCGCCAGGCCCGAGAGCTGGCGCGCGGGATCGCAGAGCTCGCGCGCCCGCGCGGGTCCGGCGGATCCGAGCCGTCGCCCGCGCTTCCGGATCGACGACGAGGGCGCGAAGCGCGTGCTCGAGCGCGTCCCCGTCACCGGGCGGCACCAGCACGCCGCACGAGGGCGTCACGATCTCGAGGGCGCCGCCCATGGCGGTCGTCACGACGGGCAGTCCGGCATGGAGCGCCTCGACGAACGCGAGGCCGAACGGCTCGGGCGCCGTATTCGGCTGGCAGAGGAGGTCCGCCGCGCGCATCAGCGCCGGCACGTCGCGGCGCTCGCCGAGAAACGTCACACGATCCGAGATGCCGGAGGCCGCGGCGAAATCCGCCAGCGCTCGTTCGTAGGCGTCTTCGTCGCCGCGCTGGGCGCGGCCGGCAATCCACAGGCGCCATGGTTCGGCAATCCGCGCGGCCGCCGCGAGGAGCTCGCGGTGCCCCTTCCACGCCTCGAACCGGCTCGCGATCAGGATGACCGGCATCCGCTCGCCCAAACCAAATTCGGCCCTCAGCTCGGCGCGGTGGCACGTCGCACGGCCCGGAGAGACGGGCGCGTAGAGCACGTACGGCGCCGGACTCCGGTACACCAACGGAACGCTCGCCGCCGTAAAACGGCTGTTCGCGACGATGACATCCGGCGCGGTCAGGCCCGCCCATCGCTCGGCCCACGTGCGGCCGGACAATCGATCGTGGACCCACAGCACCAGCGTCGCGTCCGCCGCGCGCACGACCGGCGCCGCCAGACCGAACGTCCACGCCGAATGGCAGATGACGGCGGCTGGACGGTCCCGTGCGAGGAGACCCGCGAGCCGGTGCCGGGCGCGCACGATCGTGTGCGGACGGCTGACCCTGACGGGGCCGAGCCGCGTGCAGGGCACCCCGGCCTCGTCGATCTCCTGCGCAAGCCGTCCGTCGAAGCAGACGGCAAATGAGGGGGCCATCTCCGGGCACAGCGCGCGCGAGATCGCGCACTCGGCGACGATCCGTTCGACGCCGCCGTACAGGTTCCCGGCACAGAGATGCAGGACGCGCAGCGGCGCGGCCTCGTGGCTCGTCACCAGAAGCGCTTCGCGACCTTGATCGTGTCGCCTGCCTGGACCAGCGTCGACTCCTTCGCCTTGATCTCGACCTTCTTGCCGTCGACGACGCGCTCGATCTTGATGTTGCCGCGGTTGGCGCGATCGGTGACGCCGCCCGCCATCGCCAGCGCCTGCAGCACGTTGAGCTCGCCGTTCAGCACGTACTGCCCCGTGGACTTGACCTCGCCGGTGATGAAGAACTTGTCGGCCGTCGGGACGAAGATGAAGTCGCCGGCGCGAAGGCGGATCCGGCTCGCCCGCCCGTTGTCGATGTCTTCCCTCGCCACGCGGATCTGATCCTCGGGACGGATGCCGACCGGGGGCGCGTTGGTCAGCGGCTGGCCTTCCAGCGGATGCGTGATGAGGATGTACGAGCCGGACTCGACGGTCGGGTATCCCGCTTCCGACAACGCGCGCGTCAGCGTCGGATCCCCCTGGAGCTCGACGAAGCCCGGAATGCGCACCGCGCCCGTGACGTAGACGCGCTGGCTGCGGAACTCCTTGACGGTCACGCTGATGTTCGGGTTTTTCAGGAACCCGCGCACCCGCCCCTGCTCGTCGGTGCGGACGCCGAGCAGCCGCCGCAGCTCCTCTTCGATCTGCCGCGTGGTCATCCCGGTCACCTTCACCCGGTTGATGTACGGCACGTCGATCGTCCCTTCCTTGTCGACGATCAGCGCCGGGCGCGAGAGGGTCTCGTCGTTGAAGACCGTGAGCGTCAGCACGTCCAGCGGGCCGACGACGTACTCGTCAACGACGATCGGATCCGCCCGAGGCGGCGCCGTCTGGGCCGCAGGGGTCTGCCCTGCGAGCAGGAGGAGTGTCAGGAGGATACTGGTCATCGGTTCAATGCTCCCCAGTTCAGAGACGTCACGATGCGTGTGTTGCGGTATTCGCGCGCGGCGTCGCGCTCCGACGTCCGGTGCGAGAATTCCACCTCGAACACGAACCTGAGGCGATCGGCCAGACGATACCCGAAACCGCCCCCGTATAGATCCACCCGATCCGTGCCGGGGGGGGTCTCACCCGCGAGGGCGCGGTAGTTCATCGTCTCCCGCCCGCCGGTCACGCGGAGATCGAGGGCGGCCACGGTCTGCACCGCCAGCGTCGCGCGGCCGCCGTTCACGATGTAGTACGGGAGCCCCTCTTCATAGGAGTACCTCACATCCCGGGTGAACAGGGTGTCGAGCTTGTACTTGCCGCCGAGGAGGATCCCGATGCCGCCGGCGGAGACCAGGCCGCTGTAATCCGGCAGCGACGGGTCGAGCCCGTTGAACCGCCGATAGCCGATCGAGCCCGTGCCGGTAATCTGTCCGAGCGGGCTGAACGTCACCGTCGGGGCGATGCGGAGGCTGTCGGCGTCTCGAGTCGGGGAGTGATCGAAGCGCTGCTCTTCGATGCCGGTCACCAGGCTCAGCGTCGTGAACGGCGTCAGCTCGAAGCTCAACGCCGCCTCGTACGCGGTCGTCTTGTTGTCGAGCAGCGTCGACAGCTGCTCTCCCCGGAACTCGGCACTCTCGTCGTAGAACTCGGTCGCGAGGCGCCCCGTGAGGGTCATCGCGGTGCGCGAGGCGAGCTTGACGGTCGTGCCGGCGGAGTAGGTGCGCGGATAGTGGCGCGCCCTGACGTCGATCTCCGAGTTCGGCCGCGCGCTGGTGTGCGCGGAGCTCGCCGTGATGAACGGCTTGAGGAACGTCAGATCGAGGTCGGCGCGGCCGCCGACGGTGCGGTTGATGCTGCGCTCGCTCGTGTACTTCTGAAAGTAGACGAGCTCGGAACCGGTCGTGAAGGCCACCCGCAGGCGGCCCGGATGGACCGACACCTCCAGGTCCGGCGCGGCCGTGAACGTGAAGTCCTGCTTCGGGTCCGTGTTGTCGTTGAAGACGTTGTAGTCGACGCCGATGTTGTTGAGCAACAGACGCGGCCTGATCTCGAACGGCCCGAGCTTGAGCGTCGGGCGCTCCGGCTCCGCTTGCGCCGCCGCGAAGGCGGGCGCCAGGACGACGGCCGCCGCCAGAGTGCCCGTCACGAGCCACCGCGTCCGTTCTTGCCGTTTCATGCTGACATCCTCACGACACGGCCGCGCGGGGGATTCTCGCGATCCCGAGCTGACGCGTTTTCCGATACAGGTTGGCGCGCTCGATCCCGAGGGCGCGCGCGGCCTCGCTCATCCGCCATTGATGGCGCTCCAGCACGGCGGCAATGTAGTCGCGTTCGAAGCGGCGCCGGGCCTCGCGGAGGCTGGCCGTGAGATCGGGGCGCGCGAACGCCCCGTCAATCGGCACGTGGGCCAGCACGTCCTCCTGGGTGACGATCGCCCCGGCGTGCGCGAGGATCTTGCCGAGCACGTCCACGAGCTCGTCGAGGTTCCCGGTCCAGGGCAGCGCGGCCAGCACGGTGACGGCCGGCTGCGTGAAGGGGCGCGGCGCGCCTCCCATGTCGGCCACCACGCGCTCGATGATGGCGGCCAGATCGCCCGCGCGCTGCCGGAGCGGCGGCAGCACGATGCGGCAGGCGGCAAAGCGCCGGAGGAGCTCCTGCCGGAACCGCCCTTCGCGGACCTCGGTGTCGAGATCGCGGGTGGTCGAGGCGACGAGCCGGAACGGAAGCAGCGACGGCCGGCTGCCGGGCACGTCAGCCGCACTTCGCCGTCGCGCAGGATCCGCGCGAGACGGCGCTGGGCGGAAGCCGGGAGCTCGTCGATGTCCTCGAGGAACACCGTGCCGGCGCCCGCGGTCACGATCGCCGCGTCGGCGCCGATCGACTCGAGATCACGCGCGCGGCGTTCGCCTGGAGACGGTCCCGAACAGCCGGTTGTCCATGTCGGCCGGCCCGGCGGTCCCGCAGTCGATGGCGACGAGCGGCGTGCGCGGGCGCGTGCGCGCGTGGAGCAATTCCGCAATCAGTTTCGGCCGGCAGCCGGGCTCGGCGATCACCAGCACCGGCGTGCGGCGCCCGGCCGCGAGGTCGAGCGCGTGGCGCGCCGACGCCGCGGCGTCGGAGACACCGAGCAGCGGCAGCGCCGCCTCGGCGCAGCGCGGCCCGGAGACGATGACGGATGATTTGCGCAACTGGACCAGTTGGTAGAGCTTCGCCCCGTGAGTTACAGGCCGTTGGGGCAGACACCGGACGCCGTGGCAGGGAGGGACTCGAAGCTGGGGGGAGAACTGCTTCGAATTGTGACAGCTTCCGTGGGGGTGTGTCAATGGAGACACGAATGTACGACGCGCCTGACACACATGAGCTGGTT
>CAWGAS010000023.1:0-465820 GCA_963820645.1 uncultured Acidobacteriota bacterium
TGGTGGCCTACCTCCAGGACCGCCGCCCCCGGTGAAAACGCCATAAGAAGAATTCAGGAGGCAGGAGGCAGGAGGCCTCCTATCTCTTATCTTCGGCCACAAAGGTGTTCCCCCAAAACGGCGCAGACGAGATAGGATGCGCGTGATGACCCACAGACGTTCGCAGCAGACCATCAGGATCGCCGAAGCTTTCTGAAGACCGTCGGCTCCGCGGCGGTCGTGCTCGGGGCCCCTGTCGCGCACGCCCAGCCCGCGGCGCCGGTTAGCTCGGCGTGGACATGTACAGCCTGGGAGCGCAGAACTGGACGCCGTTCCAGCAGCTCGACTTCGCGGCGAAGTGGAAGGCCAAGGTCGTCCACTTCAGCGAGATTCGCTTCCTCGGCACGCTCGAGCCCGACAACCTCCGCCGCGTGCGGGCGCGCGCCGACGAGCTCCAGCTCGACCTCGAGATCGGCATGCGCTCCATCTGCCCGACGTCCGCCACGTTCGACAAGGCGCAGGGCACGGCCGAAGAGCAGCTCGCGAAAATGATCGACGCGGCGAAGATCGTCCGGTCGGCCAATCGTCGGGCGGGCCGTGCTGGGAAGCTCGGCCGACCGCAAGGGCGGCATCGACCGTCACATCGACGAAACCGTCAAGGTGCTGAAGAACACGCGGTCGCGCGCGCGCGAGGCCGGGATCAAATCGCCATCGAGAATCACGCCGGCGACATGCAGGCCCGGGAGCTCAAGCGTCTCATCGAAGACGCCGGCTCCGACATCGCCGGCGTCTGCCTCGATTCGGGCAATCCGGTGTGGACCATCGAGGATCCCGCACCTGACGCTCGACACGCTCGCGCCCTACGTGCTGACGAGCCACATGCGGGACAGCGCGCTGTGGAACACGCCCGAGGGCGCCGCGGTGCGGTGGACGCGCATGGGCGAGGGCAACATGGGGATGGAGCGCTACATCCGCACCTACATCGAGAAGTGTCCGGGCCGTGCGGTGTCGCTCGAGGTCATCGTCACTCCGCAGCCGCGGATTTGACTACCGCAGTCCCGAGTTCTGGGAGCTCTACCGCAACACGCCGGCCTGGGAGTTCGCGCGGTTTCTCGCGCTCTGCGACAAAGGCAAGCCCACGCTGCGAGCCCCCCGCGGACCCGGCGGTCACCCCGGCGGCGCGGCAGCTCGCCAACGTCGAGGCGAGCATCCGTTGGACGCAGGAGTTCCTGGCCCGGATGTGAAGCGCCTGCGGCCCGCGCGAGGCGCGAGTCTTCGACCCTTCGACTCGCTGCGCTTGCTCAGGGTCGTCCCGAGCGAAGTCGAGGGGCGAGCGCCCCAGCGGTCGGACGCGAGAAATCGCCCACGCATGGGAGGCACCGATATGAGCTCGTCTTTCCTCGCCTTCGCCGGCGGCTCCCCCGATCTTGCGGAAAATCCCCTTCGCCATGTTGATAATGTCCTGCGCGATGCTGGTCACGCCTCCCACTGCACACGCACAGACGCGTTACACGGCAAAGCAGATTGCCGACGTCGGTCAGCTCCGCGACAGCCGTACCCACACCACGGTTTCCGTCGTGACGACGATGGGCAACGCGTCCCGAGATGGTGGTGAAGGGCCAGAACGTGATTCGTATCCCCTTCGCGACACTGGACAGATTCCGCGCGCGCCCGGGGCTCAACGGTATTCCGCTGATGGCACCATTTGCCAACAGGCTCGACGAGATGGCGTTCTACGCAAACGGCGTGAAGTTCCAAACTTCGACACGGAGCTCGGAAACGTCCACGGCCCGATCCCGATTCACGGCTATGTGAGTGATGCGAAGGAGTGAAGTCGTCGAGGCCAAGGCTGACGTCGATGCCGCCTGGGTGACCTGCACGCTGGACTTCTACCGCAATCCGCGGTGGATGAAGCAGTTTCCCTTCGCCCACACGATTCAATCACGTATCGCTTACAGGACGGGACACTCGAGGTCTCGACCCGGGTCGACAACTCGAGCACCACGCCCATGCCGCTCGCCATCGGGTTCCACCCGTACCTTCAGCTCACCGATTCGATTCGCGGAGGTGGAGGCCTCTCGGTCGGTGCGAAGACCCACTGGCAGCTCGCGCCGCAACAAGATCCCGACCGGCGAGACCGAGCCGATCCAGAAGGTCTTTCCCGATCCGCACGCCGTGGCGCTCAAGGACTTCGATCTCGATCACGTGTTCGGGGACCTCGAGCGCGATGCGCAGGGACGCGCGGTCGTCACCGTCACGGGAAAAACGCAGCAGTTCGATGTGCTGCTGGGGCCGAACTATCGCGCCATCGTGCTGTACTCGCCAACCCGGCCAACGCGCGCGGCGGTGCCCGAGGGGCGGGCCGCGGGCCAGGCGTCACCGGCCGCACCCGCCGGTTCCGGCGTGCCGCTCACGGGCGCACCGAATACCCAGTTTACCAACCGCGGCTTCATCGCGATCGAGCCGATGGTGGGGATCACCAACTCGATGAACCTCGCCCACAAAGGCCTCTACAAGGAACTTCAGAGCGTGCCTCCGGGCGGCACATGGCAGGAAAGTTTCTGGCTGAGGCCGAGCCGGTTCTAGTCGGTCATTCGTCCGCCTCGGCGCGCGCGTCGGCCAGAAAACCGGTAATCTTTTTCACATATTGCCGCGTTTCCTTGAACGGCGGAATCGCCTTGTACCGCGCGACGGTGGTCGGGCCGGCATTGTAGCTGGCGAGCGAGAGCGGAATACTGCCGCGGTGCCGATCGAGCAGCCGCCTCAAGTATCGGGCGCCGCCCATGATGTTCTGACGGGGATCGAACGGGTCTTCGACGCCCATCTCTTCGGCAAGGGCGGGCATGAGCTGCATGAGGCCCTGTGCGCCGGCGCGCGAGACGACTCAGGGGGTTGAAGGCGGACTCGGCGCGCATGACCGCCCGAATGGACTCCGAATGAGGGGGTCCTTGTCCAGCCGCTTCCGCTATGGAATCGTCGTAGGCGCGGTCGGCGCTGACCGCCCGAAACGCATCCATCGGGACCCCCGAGACCTTCGGCTTCAACGGCGCTGTCTGTGTCCTCACACTATGGCTCGTTGCCAGAGCCGCGGCCGCGAGCATCAGCGTGCGCAGCCCCGCGCGGCGCCGTTCGCCTCGGCGCCGGCCGGGCTTGGCCCGCATTCCGAGGCGCCTGTCCTCACCTCGGCGTTCGCCGCCGAATCGGACTCCATACCCGGTATCGCTCTGCTGCTCGCCAAACTCCAGCTCGTCCGGCATGAACCCTCCTTGCGGCAGCGCTGCAAGATGCGGTGCCTCAACGGGGCCGGCTGGACCGGAGTATTCTCTTGCGGATGCGGAACGGGTCTTTCGTGCTGTCCACGGTCCGGTCGTCGCGATGTGGTCTGCCGCTGCTCGACGGCAAGGAGACTGGGCCGCGTGGCCACGCCGCAGACGTTGCGTAAGGTGCCCGCGCAGTGAGTTCGACCAGCCCCGGTTAGGGCGATGGCATCGAGCGCGACGCGCATCGCCGTCCTCATCAACGAGCACTCAGGATTGAATCCGCGGCCGGATTCCGGCGAGAAGATTCAGGCGCTCTTTGCCGCCGCGGGCGCAGCCGTCCGGCTCGAGCGCGTCCGGCACGGCGGCGATCTCGCCGCGCGCGCGGCAGGCCGCCGGCCGCTGGACGTGCTCGTCGCGGCGGGTGGGGACGGAACCGTCGGGAGCGTCGCGGGTATCGCGGTCGAAACGAACGCGACGTTCGGCGTGCTTCCACTGGGCACGCTGAATCACTTCGCCAGGGACGCCGGCATTACGCTGGAACTCCCGGAGGCGGTCCAGACGATCGTCCACGGACGCGTGCGCGACGTCGACGTCGGCGATCTGAACGGGCGCATCTTCGTCAACAACTCGAGCCTCGGCATCTACCCCCGCATGGTCTGGGAGCGGAACGTCGAGCAGCATCACGGGCGCGGCAAGTGGACGGCGTTCGTGATCGCGATGGCGCGCACGTGGCGCCGCTATCGCATGCTCGTCGCCCGCATGTCGATCGACCAGCGGGTCCACGTCGTCCGCACGCCGTTCATCTTCGTCGGGAACAACGGGTCCCCTCTGGCAGGTTCGAGCTTGGCGCGCGCGGGGCGCTCGACGGCGGCCGTCTGTGGATCTTCGTCGCGCCGAGTGCGGCGCTTTGAGATCCTGACGCTGCCGCTGCGGGCCAAGGCCAACCGCCTCACCGCGGGTGCCCGGTTCCAGCGCTTTCTGGCAGAGGAAGTCACGATCGAGCTGTCGCGCCGTCACGTGAGCGCCGCGTTCGACGGGGAAGTCGCGATCGTGCGGACGCCGCTGCATTTCGCGTCCGCCGCGCGGCCCTTCACCTTCTCGTGCCCGGCCCGTCACCGTCCTGAAGGCTCCGGGCATGCGCACCATCGTGCACATCTCGGATATTCATTTCGGGCGGATCGATTCTGCCTCGTCGAACGGCTGTCGGCCGCCATCGCACGGATATCGCCCGACCTGCTGGCCGTGTCGGGGGACCTCACGCAGCGGGCGAAGCGATCGGAATTCACCGCCGCGCGGACGTTCCTGGACGCGCTGCCGTTTCCGCGGCTGGTCGTGCCCGGCAATCACGACGTGCCGCTCTACGACCTGTTCGCGCGTTTCGTCACGCCGCTGGTGCGGTATTCGCGCGCCATCACGCCCGATCTTGTCCGGTATTCCGGACGACGAGCTCATCGTGGTCGGCGTCAACACCGCGCGATCGTTTACGGTGGGGGAGGGCCGAATGGAACGAGAAACAGGTCGACGAGATGATTTCTGGGTGCCCCGCCCGGCCCCATCCGCATCGTCGTGACGCACCACCCGTTCGATCTTCCCGAGGGGATCGGCGAGGAGCGGCTGCTGGGGCGCGCCGCGCTGGCCATGGCGAAGCTCTCGGCGGCCGGCGCCGATCTGTTCCTTGCCGGTCACCTCCACATCAGCCACATCGGCCACACGGCGGAGCGTTACAAGATTGCGGGACATTCGGCCCTGGTGGTTCAGGCCAAGGGTGTCGCACGCTGGCGGCGAGCAGCCGTCGTTCGACGTTTTTCGTCTCCAGCGGCCGGAGATTGCGGGTCGAGCGACTCGTGTGGGACCCGGAACGTACGGGCTTTGTCGAAGCGGCCGCCAGCGTCTTCGACACGCCGCCAACGGATGGACGAAAGCGTCTTCCAGCTTCCGCTTCCAGCTTCCAGCTTCCCGCTTCCCGCTTCCAGCTTCCCGCTTCCCGCTTCCGCTTCCGCTTTCCCGCAAAGAGAAAGAGCCGGTGTTTCAAGCCGGCTCCGTGGAGGAATTTGGCAGCCCTGGATTCGAGAGGGCTGCGCGATCAGGCGACCACCGTCAGTGCACTCGCGCGTTCGGCGGGAGCTTCAACCGCCAGTCGTCGGCGAGGATTGTCCACAGCACCTGGTCGAGATATTCGCCGTTGCGCAGGAATGACTTGCGCAGTATGCACTCGCGGTTCGCGCCAATCTTCTTCAGCGCGCCGTTGCCGCGGCCGTTCAACACCGCGGCGCGCGCCTCGAGACGATGCACGCCGACCCGGTCGAAGGCGAAGTCGACGACCAGCTTGGCCCCGGCCGCGAAAAGGCCGGTGCCCCAGAAGGACAATCCGAGCGCGAAGCCCCACTCGGCGGTGGCGAAGCTCGGCTCGAGCTGCCGCAGCTGGAAGATTCCGGAATCGCGCCGTCCGCTTCGTCCGGCACGATGCCGAAGCAGACGTAGTTGCCGGCGGCGCGCTCACGCTGCGTCCAGAGAATGAAGCGCTCGAAGCCGTCCACCGTCGTCGGCGGCGGCGAGATGAAGCGCGCGACCTCCTCCGTCGTCAACAGCGCCAGCAGCGACGGCGCGTCCGAGAGCCGAAGCTCACGAAGCGTGAAGCCGGCTCCCGTCAGGACCGGGAGCGTCTGACGCCAGTCGATGGGCGTCGCGGCGGTAACCGCGGCAAGGGGCGTATCCGTCGTGGGAGTCGAGTGACGAGGATGCTGTTGCGTTAGAACCTCGACCCCCGGCGTGCGAGGTCCCGGGCCGGTTGGGTGGGCAACACGCGTCGCATCGTGCCCCACACGATGTTGTCCTCCTCGTCGGCCGACGCACCCCAGACGAGACTGTTCGCGTCGGACGTCGTGCCCCAGACCACGTCATCAAGCTCTTCCAGGTTGCCCCAGACGATGTTCTTCGCATTGACGGTGGTCGTGCCCCAAACGATGTTGTCGCTTTCCTCGGAACCGATGAAGCTGTTGCCCCAGACGATGTTGGTGCCCCAGACGATGTTGTCGCCCTCGTCCAGATACGTGCCCCAGACGATGTTGGTGCCCCACACGATGTTGGTGCCCCAGACGATGTTGTCGCCCTCGTCCAGATACGTGCCCCAGACAATGTTGGTGCCCCACACGATGTTGGTGGCCCAGGCCGGGCGGTTCTCGTCGATGACGCCGGGACCGTACACCCGGTGGCCGCCCCAGATCATCCGCTGCGACCAGGGAAGCGTCCTGCCGGCAATCACGCTGTAGTAGGGAATTCCGGTGCGCAGCCACTTGGCGCCGACACGCTTGGTCGGATCGATGACCTTCGCGAGCGCGATGGCGCCCGCGCCGTTGAGCCCGCCGGCGCCCTGCGCGAGCGGGTCGAACGAGCCGCGGCCGTCGGAGACGGGGATCGACGTGAACTCGAGGACGGCCTTGAGCGCGTTGGGCGTCAGGCCGGGATTGACTTGGAGGACGAGCGCGACGAGCCCGCTGGCCACGCCGGCGGCCATGCTCGTGCCGCTCAACCGCATGTACAGTCCGGAACCGCCGCGCGCCTCGTTCTGCTTGCGCAGCACACTGCCCGGAGCCGCGATCGAGAGCAGCCCGTGTCCGGGCGCCGCGACGTCGGGCTTCGCGAACCCGTCGTACCACGAGGGCCCGCGCGAGCTGTAGGGCGCGATGCGATCGTCGGCGCGCGAAGGCGTGTCGAACGTCTGGACCGCACCGACCGTCAGCGCCGACGGGGCGTTGCCCGGCGAGGTCAGCCCCGCGTAACCCGGCAGGCGCGTGGCCGGGTTCACGCCGTAGTTCCCGGCCGACGTGACGACGACCAGCCCGGCGCGCACGGCGCTTTCGACCGCCTGCACGAGCGGGTCGCTCGCGGCCGGCTCATACACGGGATGGCCAAGCGACAGGTTCACGACGCGGATGCCGAGCGCATCCCGGTTGTCGATGGCGAACTGGATGGCGCGCAGCACGTCGCTCGTCCGTCCCTGCCCGTTGCCGTCGAGCACCTTGAGGCCGATCAGACGAACGTTCGGGGCGACGCCGACGAACCTGCTGCCGATGAGCCCGGCGACGTGCGTGCCGTGGCCGTAGGCATCCGACGGCGCGACCCTTCGCACGCCGCCTCCGGTGAAATCATAAAAAGCGCTAATGCGGCCTTCGAAGTCCGACGTCGAGTACAAGCCCGAATCGATGATGGCCACTCCGACGCCACGATTGCTGGTTTGCCCGCCCGCTCCGCCCACTGCGTGGAGTCCATGCCGAAGCCGGTCGACCTCGATCTCGAGTCGTCGAACATCACGGAGGGCGCCGAGACGGTAGAACCGGGCGAGGCCAGGTCGATCGGAGACTCGCCGCGCTCGAGCGTCACGCCCAGCGTCTCGAAGAACGGCGTCGCGTCGGTGCCGGCCTGCTTGGCTTCCGCGGCCGCCACAACCTCCGCGGGCGTGCCGTTCTTCCCGGGGCCTGATGCGTCAGCGTGGACCAGCGCGTCCTTCGAGATCGACAACACCGACGTGAACGCCTGCATCGCGGCGAGGTCGTCGCAGTGGACTTCGGCGCTCACCGCGTCGATCGACGGATGCTCCGACGAGATCCGATCCCCATGCAGCTGGAGCGACAGGGCCATCCCGGCCCGGTATCCGCTCTTCGTCCGGATGATGACTTTCTGTGTCGAGCATCCTTCCCTGACGGACTGCGTGAGCGCTTCATCGAGCTTTGAGGGGTGCCCCTGAGCCAAGGCAGGGACCGCGGTTCCTGCCGCGAGGGCGGCAAGGAAACCGAGAATGGGGAGTTTCATACGTTGACCAGCAGAGCAATTGTGCCGCCAGCCTTCGCGAACGACGGCGAGCACTGGTTAAGTTCTAGTAAGCAAGTGAGTTGTCTGCATATGGTGATCATCTGACGCATCCGTCAGGAGGACCGGAATGGAACACTGACTTTTTTCGACGCGGTGATTGGGAGCAATATTACCCTGCTATCTTATTGCGAAATAACGCCTTATAGCCAAGTGTTCCACAACGTGGCAACCCACACCAGAAATGGTTGTGCTTGCCTGGCCTCCCTTGCCGCGGGAGGTCCCTTCTCACGAGCGCGCCCCGCTGGCCGCCGACCGACATCGGCGCGGCATCGATGCGCTGGCGCTTCAGTCCAGCCCGGGTTCGCGAGGAGACGGACGACAGATCACGATCAGGATCATGTCGAGGGTCGCGTTGATATAGCCGCGTGACCAGTGTCGTGACCGATGGCGACCTGAACCACAAACGGTGACGCAGGCGCAGACAACTCCACGCGTTCATTGCGGTTTTCATCGGCACGTCAGTTGCACAAATCGCGTTGTCAACCAAGTACCGGACCTCGAGTGTTCCGGTTACTCACGGCGTGATTTCAACCTCCACGAGACCCCACATGCAATTGCGTTCATCCGCGTTGGTCGTCGCCCTGACGCTCGCCGTCGCTGCTCCTTCCACCGCCCTCGCGCAGGGGGGCTACTTCGGCCGCAACAAAGTTCAGTACCAGGAATTCGACTTCAAGGTCCTGAAGACCGAGCACTTCGACATCTATTTCTATCCGGCAGAAGAAGATGCGGCGCGGATCGCGTCCCGGCTCGCCGAGCGTTGGTACACGCGTCTCTCGAGCCTGTTGAATCACGAACTGCGCGGCCGGCAACCGCTGATTCTCTACGCGAGCGGGCCGCACTTCCGCCAGACCAACACGATCGAAGGCGAGCTCGGCGAAGGAACCGGCGGCGTGACCGAGGCGGCCAAGCGGCGAATCGTCCTCCCGTTTGCGGGGCCAATAGAGGCCACTGACCACGTTCTAGGACACGAGCTCGTCCATGCGTTTCAGTACGACATCACCAATACGAACGCCCAGTCGGGCGCGATGAGCGCCCTGACTCTTCCCTTGTGGTTCATCGAAGGAATGGCGGAGTACCTGTCAATCGGCCCGGTCGATCCGCACACGGCGATGTGGATGCGGGAAGCCACCAGGCGCGAGAAGCTGCCGGAGATCAAGGATCTCTCGGACCCGCAGTACTTCCCGTATCGCTACGGGCAAGCCTTGTGGGCGTACATCGGGGGCAAGTACGGCGATCGCGCAGTCGGAGACCTCTTGCGGGCGGCAATCGGCCGGTCCGGCTACGACGGCGCGTTCAAGCAGGTTCTGGGGGTGGATGCGAAGCAGCTGTCGACCGAGTGGCACGACGCCGAGTTCGCGGTCTATCGTCCGATCGCGGAGACGACCAGGATGCCGGCGGCCTTTGCGACGGCGGTGATCACCAGGGACGGCAATCGCGGTCAGCTCAACGTCAGTCCCGAAGTCAGTCCCGACGGGTCGCGCATCATGTTCTTTTCCGAGCGGGACCTGTTCTCGATCGACCTCTACCTGGCCGACGCGCGGACGGGCAAGGTCATCCGGAAGATCACCGACACCGCGACGGACCCGCATTTCGAAAGCCTTCAGTTCCTGAGCTCCGCCGGAGCCTGGGACAGCGCGAGCAAACGCTTCGTGTTCCCGGGCATCAGCAAGGGCGAGCCCGTGCTGACCATCATCGACGTCGAAAACGGAAAGCGGGAGCGGGAGATCCGTCTCACCGACCTGCACGAGGTCCTCAACCCCACGTGGTCGCCGGACGGCAACGTGATCGCGTTCTCCGGGCTCGTCGGCGGCCTGACGGATCTCTTCGCGTACAATCTCACGACCAGTACCTTGCGCCGGCTCACGACCGACGCGTTTGCCGAGCTCGATCCGGCCTGGTCGCCCGACGGCCGTTCGCTCGCGTTCAGCACCGACCGGTTCACATCCAAGCTGGAGGTCCTGGAGCCCGGGCTCTTGCGGATCGCGATCCTGGACGTCGCGTCCGGGCAGGTCCGCGAAGTGGGCGGGTTCGACGGCGCGAAGAACATCAGCCCGCAATGGTCGAGCGACGGCCGGTCGTTGTACTTCCTGTCCGACCGGCAGGGGATTACCAACGTCTATCGCCTGGAGGTGGCCGGCGGTGTACCCGCGCAACTGACGAACCTGCTCACGGGCGTCAGCGGTATCACGGCGCTCAGCCCGGCGCTGTCGGCCGGAGGCGGGCGCGTCGTGTTCAGCGCCTACGAGGAAGACGGCTACAACATCTACGCGATGGAGGGCGCTCAGCTCGCGGCGGCAACCGCGCCGATCGATCTTCCGCTGAACGCCGGTGTGCTGCCGCCCCGCCGTGCGGGAGAGGGTCCGATCTTCACGGCGCTGAACGACCCGGTCGCCGGCTTGCCGCCGGAGCCGAAGGAGCCGGCGCTGCCGTACAAATCCAGTTTCTCGCTCGATTACGCAGGGCAGCCGACGATCGGCGTGGGCACCGATCCGTTCGGGACCTACGCAACGGGCGGAGTCGCGTTCCTGTTCAGCGACACGCTCGGCAATCACGTGGTCGCGACAACGGCCCAGGTGACGAGCCGGTTCGACGAGTTCGGCGGCAGCGCGTTCTATCTGAACCGTACGCACCGGTGGAACTGGGGAATCGGGGTTGATTCCACGCCGTACGTGTCGCGCGCGTACGAGACCGGCATCGGGAACTCCGGCGGACAACGCGTCTACATCGAACGGGAGTATCGAATCCTGCAGGCTGATCGCGGCGTTTCGGGAATCGTCTCGTATCCCTTCAACAGCGCGCAGCGGTTCGAAGTGAGCGGGGGCGCCAGGCGGATTTCACTGTCGCAGGACGTCACCGAGCGCGTCTTCGATCTGTCCGGGCAGCCGATCAGCGAGGACGAGACCGAGCTGGCGCCGAGCTCGGCGCTGAATCTGTTCCAGACGTCCGCGGCCCTCGTCTACGACACGTCGATCTCCGGCATCACGAGCCCGATCCGGGGCACGCGCTACCGGTTCGAGTTGTCGCAAACCGGCGGCTCGATCAATTACTCGGGCGTGACCGCCGACGTCCGGACCTACTGGATGCCGGTGCGTCCGTACACGTTCGCCTTCCGCGGGCTCTACTACGGCCGGTACGGAAGCGGGGCGCAGGACCCACGCCTGCCGACGCTGTATCTCGGCTATCCCGGACTGGTTCGCGGCTACGAGCCGGGATCGTTCGAGTCCGGCGAGTGCGGCGTGCAGCTCAACGGGTCGTGTCCGGCGTTCGATCGGCTGAGCGGAAGCCGCGTGGCGGTCGCGAACGCGGAGCTGCGGTTCCCTCTGTGGGGCGGATTCGGCGGCAAAGACTTCTACGGTCCCATCCCCGTCGAGCTCGCGGTGTTTTCCGACGCCGGCGTCGCCTGGGGCCGGTCGTCGTCCGCCTTCCTGACCAGCAGTGACAAGGAGCCGGTGGTCAGCGTCGGCGCCGCGGCGCGCATCAACCTGTTCGGGTTCGCCGTCGCGGAGATCGACTACGTGCGCCCGCTCCATCGTCCGGGCCGCGGGTGGCTGTGGCAGTTCAGTTTCCGGCCGGGGTTCTAAGGGGCCTCGGCGCTGCGCGCCTCGGTAGGGGCGCACTCGCTGGCGCTCGTGCGTAGGGGCGGCTCCCTTCGGTCGCCGTAGGGGCCGCTCGCTTCGCTCGCGCGTACGTAGCGCGGGGGCTTTAGCCCTGCCTTGACGCCTCCAGCATCTGCTTCAAATCCGTCAGGCGCTCGCGCCAGTACTTCTGCATCTTCGCACCCGCGGCGGCCGTCCTCAGGCGGCCGTGCTGGATCGTGATCTGCGACTTCGTCGGACCCTTCGCGTAGAACACTCCTATGTGTCAACTCGCGCGCCCCTACCGCGAGCGAAGCGAGCCCTTCGACTCGCCTGATGTCGCGGTACGCTCGCTCAGGGCAGGCCGGCCTTACCGGCGACCGAAGGGATCCGGCCGGCCCTTGGCATCGTCCGCATGAGGCAGGCATAATCGGTCAGATCACTTCAGAATGCCAAACGCGACGCCGCCTGAAACGCCCGCCACGCGGAAGCGCCCTCGGAGGAGGCTGCGGCGGACGTTGGCGATCGTGTTCGGCCTCGTGCTGTCCCCCTTCGCGGCCTTCCTGATCTGGAGTCAGGTCGAGGGCGCGCGGCTCAATCGCGTGCTCGATGCGCTCGAGGCCAGCCATGAGCCGCTCGACGTGGACAAACTGGATCCCCGCCCATCCACGGACGAACAGCGACAGACGTCGCACCTCTACGCGCAGGCCGGGAGGCTCGTCGGCGAGACGGCCGGTGGACGATTGACGCCGTCGGCCAGGACCATCGAAGAGCTTTGCGCGCTCCCATCTGGCGCTCCCGGCCGCGCCGAACGGATCGCGGCGTTGCGCCAGATCGAGGCGACGTACGCAGAAGTGCTGACGCTTCTCGATCGCGCGAGCGCCCTCGACGCGGCCGGGTGGGACGACGCCGACAGGCCGCTGCGGCAGGCGATGGCGGCCATGGGACCGCGCAGCGCCGGCGAAATCAACCTCGTCCGGATCGCGCGGCTCGCGTGCACGGGCGACGGGGAAGGTGCCGCGTCCGCACTGCTCGCCACGCTCCGTCTGCGCCGCGTGCTTCCGCCGTCGTTCTTCGGGTTGGTCCCCTTGCCGACCTCGCACAGCCTGCAGTCCATACTGACCTTGACGTCGCCGTCTGATGGGATGCTGGAAACCCTTCAGAAGGAATACGAGAACAGCGCCGACGAGCACGCCGTCGAGAAACGGCTGTTGTATTCCAGGGCCCACTGGCTCTCGCTTACCCTGCCCGGCGAATTCAGCGATCCTCCTTCGGGGTTTTTCGATCGGCGGATCGGTCCGGTCGAAGCGGTTGTCACCGCCGTCGCGCGACCGGCCCGCGATCGCGCGACCCGGGCGGATCTCGCGGAGTTCGACGAGGCGATCGAGGCCGCGCGACAGCCGTGGCCCGCGAAGTTCGAGGCCGCCGCCGCGTTGTCGCGGAAATACCCGACGCCCCGGCCCATGAACCGCAGGGGATTTTTCGCGGCGCTCGTCAGGCCTTTCGGCGGACTCCGGGCCGGCTGGAACCTCGACAGCACGGTCTCGAACGGCGCGGAAGCGCTCGCCCGGGCCCGCGCGAGCGCCGGCGCGCTGGCGATCGCGCGGTATCAGCGCGCCCACTCCGGGGCCCTGCCCGGCAGCCTCAGCGAATTGGTCCCGGCGTACCTCGCCGCGCCGCTCGTCGATCCGTACACCGGCCGCGAGGTGAAGTACCTGCGCGACGGCGCCAAGTACAAGGTGTACGGTGTGGGCCTCGATCGCCAGGACAATGGTGGCGTGTGGGACCAGACGTCGGATCTTCAGCGGGCCAGACGTGGACATCCGAAGGACGTCGGCATCGCGGTGGGCGCCTGGCCGGCCGCCGACGTCAAATAGTCCCCTTGAGCTCCCCGTCCATGTTTCATGTCCACGAGGTCCCCAGTGTGCACCTCGGCGTCAGCCGGCGTATCACGGTGTGGCTTCCGCCGGAGGCGCGTGCGCGGCGCGTCAGTCTCTATCAAGTGCTGTACCTGAACGACGGGCAGAATCTCTTCGATCCGGCGCGGGCGTTCGCCGGCAACACGTGGCGCGTCGCGGAAACCGCCGCGCAGCTGGTCCGGCAGCGCCGCATTCCTCCGCTGATCATTGTCGGGATCGATCACGGCGTGGGGCGCCGGGGGCGCGAATACCTGCCGGTCGAGGACGATCGCAATCCGACGACGCGCGCGCCGCTCGGTCAGGCGTACGCGGAATTCGTCACGAGAGAGGTGCTGCCGTTCGTCGCGCGCAAATACCCTGTCGCCCGCGGCGCCTCCAACGCCGGGTTCGGCGGATCGTCGTACGGGGCCGTCGCGGCGTTGAACACGGTGCTCGTCAAGCCGGGTGTGTTCGGGCGTCTCCTCCTCGAGAGCCCGTCGCTCTACGTCGGCGGAGCATACCTGCTGCGGCGGGAGCGGACGGCCGAGCGCTGGCCGATGCGCGTGTATCTGGGCGTGGGGACCAGAGAAACGAGCCGGACGGATTGGAACGAGGAAACGGTGAGCAACGTGCTCGAGTTGGACGCCATCCTGCGGAGAGCCGGCCTCGGGCCGCGGCGCCTCCGGACGGTCGTCGAGGAAGGCGCCACCCACTCGGAGGGCGCCTGGGCGGCGCGGCTGGCCGACGCGCTGACATTCTTGTACGGGCGGTAGTAAGGTTCCACTAGGTTCCGCGGGGTTCCACAGGGTTCCACTGGGTTCTGTTCCACGGGGTTCCACAGGGTTCAGGTTCGGGGTTCTGCGGGGTTCTGGTTCGCAGGGTTCCGCGCGGAACCACGCAGAACCGAACCGAACCTTGAACCCCAAGAACCCCGCAGAACGGAACCCGGTAGAACCCCGCGGAACCCAGTGGAACCCCGTGGAACCCTGTCAGTCCGCGGAACCCCGTGGAACCCAGTCAGGCCGGCGCGAGCAAATACTCCCTGAGCGCCGCGAATGCCTGCCCGCGGTGGCTGATGGCGGCCTTTTCGGCGAGGCTCAGCTCCGCCAGCGTCCGCCCGAGCCGGGGAAAGAAGAAGATGGGGTCGTACCCGAAGCCGTTCGTCCCGCGCGGTTCGGCCGTCGTCTCGCCGCGCACGATCCCCTCGCTCTCGAACACGATCTTCCCATCGCGGGCGAGGGCGACGTGGCACACGAAGCGCGCCGGGCTGTGAGCGACGCCCCGCTCGTGCAGCAGTTCCTGGATCTTGCGGAACTTGACCGCGTAGTCGGATCCCTGCCACCGCGCCGAGTGGACGCCCGGGGCATTGTCGAGCGCGTCGATCTCCAGCCCTGAGTCGTCCGCGACGCTCGGCAGCCCGGTCGCCCCCGCGTAGTACAAGGCCTTGAGCCGGGCGTTCTCCGCAAACGTGTCCCCCGTCTCTTCCGGCTCCGGGATTCCGGGACGATCGCGAAGGGTCAGGAGCGTGAGGGGCAGTCCATCGAGGATGCCGGCAATCTCACGAAGCTTGCCGGCGTTGGTCGTGGCGACGAGCAGCGTGTGCGCGGGGGACGGCGAGGCGGTCATCCGCGGATGTCGCCGACGATCTCGCGCTGCAGATCGACGAGCGCGCGGATCCCGTCATCGGCGAGCGCCAGCAGGTCGTCGAGCGCGCGACGCTCGAACGGCGGTCCCTCGGCGGTCCCCTGCACTTCGATGAAGCGGCCGTCGCCGGTCTTGACGACGTTCATGTCCACTTCCGCCTTCGAGTCTTCGTCGTAGGCCAGGTCGAGCAGCGCCGTGCCCTCCACGACGCCGACGCTCGTCGCCGCGACGTGATCCACGATCGGCAGCGACTTGATCTGGCCGGCCGCGCGCATCCGCTGCAGCGCGAGCGCGAGGGCGACGAACCCTCCGGTGATCGACGCCGTCCGCGTCCCGCCGTCGGCCTGGATCACGTCGCAATCGATCCACACCGTTCGCTCGCCCAGCTCGTTGAGCCGGATGATGGACCTCAGGGAGCGCCCGATCAGCCGCTGGATTTCCTGGGTGCGGCCGCCGACCTTGCCCGCCGTCGCCTCGCGCTGCGTGCGCGTGGACGTCGCGCGCGGCAGCATGCCGTATTCCGCCGTCACCCAGCCCTTTCCCGTGTTGCGAAGAAAGGGCGGCACGCGATCCTCGACGCTCGCCGTGCAGATGACGCGCGTGCGTCCGGCCTCGATCAGCACCGAGCCCTCCGCGTGCATCGTGAACGACGGGGTCATTTTCGTGGGCCGAAGCTCCGCCGCCGCGCGCCCGTCCGATCGAGTCATGGTCATGTTGTGTCCGTCTGTGCCTGTCCTGGATTTCAAGAGTTCGAAAGGCCGAAAGTTCAATGAGCTCACGAGTTCTCCCCTGACCCTCGCGCTACCGGCTGGCGGCCGTGTCGGCCGGGGGCGTTACCCAGGTCAGATTCTTGTGCAGCGGGTGGCGCAGGTCGACGTGCCCGGCGAGCGTGTCCGCTTCCTTGCCGTCGATGAGGATCTGCACGCGCGTGATCGCCGGCAGGTTCACCGTGAGGGCATCGACGATGACGTAGACCGTAAAGAGCTCGTCGAGGGCCCCGCCGAGGTGCTTGGTGGTCACGTCGCTGCTGAGATCGACGAACGCATCCCCGCGCTCGGTGATGAAGAGCCCGCGCAGCGTGGTGCCCGCCGGAATCGCGGAGGCGAGCGGCGCCGGAGCGTCCCGAAGCTGCGCCTCGACAATGCGGCGCGCCTGTTCGACGATGGGATCCCCGAACGGGACTTCGCGCTCGGCGCCGACGAGCGACAGCCCGTCTTCCGAGACGTAGTAGAGGGTGGCCTTGATCTTCCGCTCGGGGACCGCCGCGGCGGCGCCGGCGGGAGTGACGGCGGGCGCGCCGCCCGGGTTGGTCCATCCCGGCGCCCGGGCAAAGACCAGCCAGACACCGGCAAGCCCGGCGACCGCGAGTGCCGCGACGACCGCCACGCGCCGGCTCATCAGCGGACCGTCCCGGCCGCGGGCGAAGACGCCGGTTGCGCGGCGCCGCGCGCGTCGCGGAAGCGTGCGACGCCGTCCACGAGCCCCTGCACCAGCAGGTTCTGGAACTCCTCGGACTGGAGCTGCTTTTCCTGCGGCCCGTTCGTGATGAATCCCATTTCGACGAGCACCGCCGGCATGTTGGCGCCGACCAGGACGCGGAACGGGGCCTGCTGAATCGCGCGGGGGCTCATCGGTACTCGACCGCGCAGGGAAACCTCGACCGCCTGGGCGAGCGCCGCCGATTCCTGGATGTATCGCGCCTGCGCCATCTCCCACAGGACCAGCTCGATGTCGCGGGTGCCGCCGCCGAAGACCGGGAGCGACTCGCTCTCGCCGTGCGCCACGCGCTGCGCGGCGTCCCCGTACTCGTCGAGGTTCAGGTAGAAGACCGCGGCGCCGCTGGCCGTCTGGCGGACGGATGCGTTGACGTGCAGGCTGATGAAGAGGTCCGCCTTGTTGTTGTTGGCCAGCGCCGCGCGCTCGTCGAGGCCGACCGTGGTATCACCCTCGCGGGTCAGGATCACGCGGAGGCCGAGCCGCGCCTCGAGCGCCGTCTTCAATCGCCGCGCGACCGCGAACGTGAGATCTTTTTCGAGCGCGCCGCCCGTCCCTTTCGCGCCGGCTTCGGTTCCGCCGTGGCCGGCGTCGATCACGATCGTCCGCAGGCTGCCCGCCGGCACCAGTTCGAGCAGCGGAGGCTGTTCCGGCGGTTGTGGCGGCGCGGGCTGCCCGGGCTGCGGCTCGGTCGTCTGGCCGATGACGTCGATGACGATGCGGCCCCCGCCCGACGCGCCGGGCACGTCCGAGGAGCGGAACGACGCGAAGCGCGGGCCGAGATCGATGGCGATGACCGCCGGCCCTTCGCCGGGCCGGACGTTCTGGATGAGATCGGGCGCGCTCGTGGCCGGCAGCGCCGCATCGAGCATGTCGGCCTCGAACCGGATGATGAGCCGCTGACCGTCCTGCGACACCGTGTGCGGCGTGGCGGGCGCGACGTCGAGGGTCAGCCGGGCGAGCGACCCGAGCGGCTCGATGCGGCCGGCGACCCGGGGCGCGCGAATGTCCCCGAGCAGGACGAGCCTGGACGGCTTGCGGAGATCGACGCGCGAGCCGGCCACGAGCGCGATGGCGCGCGGGACGAAGTCGACCGGCACGTACCACAACCGCCCCTCGCGCACCGCCGGCGCCGGAAGCGAGATGAGCCGGCCGCCGACCGAGGCGAGGCTCTGGCCCGGCGACAAGACGATGGTCTGGTTGCGGACGGTCACGGTGAGCCCGCCGGCAGCGGTGTCTTCGCGGACCGTCAGCTCGAACAGCCGCGCCAGGTCGTCGAGCGCGAACATCTCCTGGCCCGAGATCGTGCGGGTGGCGAGCGGCCTGCGCCCTTCGCGCGACACCACCGTGTACGGCGCGGCCGGCGTGGGGGCCTGGGCCGCGGGCGTCCCGCCCAGGAGCGCGGGCAGCACAGCAACCGCGGCGGCGCAGAATCCTCGGAGGTTCAACGGATCAATGATACCGGAGCCAGTAGCCAGTAACCAGTTTCCAGTCTCCAGTTTCCAGAGTTTTTAGAGCGGGAAGCTGGAAGCTGGGAACTGGGCACTGGGAACTGATTAGAATTTCGCGACGAGAGCAAACGACGTGATGCGGTCGGTTTTCTCGAAGCCGGCGACCGGCGAGTTGTTGACCTTCACGTCGTGCGAGAGCTTCAGCGAGAACACCTCCGTCAGCAGGGCCGTGAGCGCCAACGCATTCCCGAACCGCCACGCATCCGCGTCGTCGAACGAGGCGGTGAAGATCGCCGCGTCCGTGAGGTCTGCGGTCTTCGAGATCTGCCATTTGTAGCCCGCGCCGAAATTGGCGAGCGCGAAGGACAGGTCCTCTCCGGCCAGCCGGCTCTCGTGCGAGTACCCGAGTGCCGCGTCGAGGCGGAGCGTGTGCACGGGACCGAGCAGGGCCTTGAAGCCGACGCCGCCGTCGATCGTGGACCGATTATCGATGCCGGCGAACTCATCGGCGAGGTAGCCGTACCGTCCGAAGACCTCGACGCGCGTCGTGAGGGCAAAGGATTCGCGGAGGTCCGCGGTCAAGGACTTCGCGGTCTGGACGTCGTTGGTCTCGCTTTGCACGAATGCGGTCCTGGCTTCGGTCGTCCACTTGCCGGGCCGGAAGATCACCGAGGCGCCGAGACCGAGGGTCTGGGTGTCGGTGTTGCCGCCGGTCGCGACCAGCGACAATTCCGCTTTGCGCTCCCAGCGCGGCGGTGGCGGCGGGGCCGCGGCGGCAGGCGCGGCAGGCGGTGTTTGGGCGCCGGCAAGAACAGGGCAGAGAACAATCAGAGTGGCAATCAGACTCGAGCGCATGCGTCGTGTCTCCTTCACGCCCGCGCCCGTGCCAGAACCGTACCGTCCTCGGTGGTGTCCGGCCCGGCGTGGCGTCCGTCGTCGGTGGCGTCCGGCTTTAGCCGGACGCCACGGGCGGCGCGACCCTCATCGCGCAAGCTCGGCCGTCTCGGTATCCGCCTTCACGCAGACCCGTTGTTGGTCCGGCTAAGGCCGGATACCACCGGCAACGCGGCCGGAGTGTAGCGGTTCGAGTCGCGGCCGTTGACGCGCCTATAATCACCCATCACCGTCCCCGGGAGCGCGAAATGTCACGAGTTCACATGTCAGATCCTTTCGAACCGCGGAGCAACCATCCGCCTGGCGCGCGCGTCCTCGTGGCGTTGACGCTGCTCGCGTTGTGCGGCGGCGCGTGGCTGGACGCGCGGCAGGACGCGCCGGCAGGGGCGAAGCCCCGGCCCATGCACCGCGTGGCAGGCGCCCGTGACGGGGCCTCCGCATTCCCGCGCGTCGAGTACGCGCAGGTGAAGCCGAAGACCGCCGGCGAGCTCGACTTCGCGCACTACCACACCTACGACGAGACCGTCTCCCTGCTGCGCGGCTGGGCGGCGAAGCGGCCGGACATCATCGATCTGTACTCCGTCGGCCAGTCGTTCGAGGGGCGCGAGATCTGGCAGATCACGATCGCCAACAAGAAGACCGGCAAGCCCACCGATCGGCCGGCCTTCTTCATCGAAGGCGGCCGGCACGCCGGCGAAATCAGCGGCATCGAGGCGACGCTCTACTTCATCAACCAGGTCGTGACGCGGTATGGGACCGATCCGGACATCACCCGGCTGGTGGACACCAAGACCATCTACGCCCGGCCGATGAACAACCCGGACGGATCGTCGCTGTATCACCTCACCGCGCAGACGCTGCGGAGCACGGTCCGCCCGAACGACACCGACGGCGATGGCCTGCTCGACGAGGACGCCGGCGAGGATCTGGACGGCGACGGGTTCATCCGGCAGATGCGCCGGTTCGTCGGCAAGGGCAAGGGGAACACGATCAAGGACCCGAAGGACCCGAAAGGCCGCGCGATGCGGCGGGTCCGCGACAACGAGGGAGACTACGAGCTCCACACCGAAGGCGTCGACAGCGACGGAGACGGCCGTTACAACGAGGACGGCATCGGCGGCCTCGACCTCCACCGCAACTACCCCGAGAACTGGCGGCCGATGCGAGAGGAGACCGGCCGCGGCCAGACGCAGGCGGGCGCCGGCGAGTACCCGCTGTCGGAGCCGGAAACGCGCGCGGTGTTCCTCTTCCTGATGTCACATCCCAACGTGGCGATCGTTCAGTCCCTCGACACCGCCGTGCCGATGATCCTGCGCGGGCCTTCGACCAGCCGGAGCGACGAGACGATCTTCCCGGCCGACCTCGAGTTGATCCGGAAGTTCGACGCGAAGGGGCTCGAGATCACCGGCTACCCGTGGGCCGGCGACACGTACCACGTCTACGCGACGCGCGGCGGCGTGAACCCGCTCACCGGCGAAGCGCCGCGGCCGACGCCGCTCTTCGGCCACGGTCCGGAATTCGGGTACTCCTCCTACGGCGCCGTCTGGTACGGCAACGAGATCTGGAACGGCGGGCGTTTCGTGGACTACGACAAGGACGGCCGGCACGACGACTGGGAAGTGCTGCGATGGAACGACGAGAACCGTGCCGGCAAGGGCGATTTCAAGGAGTGGACCGCCTTCGTGCACCCGACGCTCGGCGACGTGGAGATCGGCGGCTTCAACCCGAAGTTCTACGCGCAGAACCCGCCGCCGGACCTGCTCGAAACGTGGGCGCGCAACGAGGCGACGTTCAACCTCTACCTGGCCGCTCAGCTTCCGCAAGTCCGGATCGTGTCGGCCACCGCGAAACCAACGGCGGGGTCGAGCGGCGCCTACGACGTCGAGCTGACGGTGACCAACGAGGGCAAGATGCCGACCGCGCTCGACATCGCGCAGCGCGTGAAGATGGTCCGCCCCGACACGTGCACGATCACGCTCGCCAAAGGTCAGGCGCTCGTGCAGCCCCCGGAAGGCGTCCAGCCGCGCCAGCGCGCCGCGATCGAAATCGACTGGCTCAAGCCGGGAGAGACCAGGCGCGCGGCGTGGCAGGTGAAAGGCGCCGGACAGGTCACGGTCACGATAGGGTCCACGCGAGGCGGCACCGACACGCGGCAGGTGGAGCTTCGGTAGCCCAAATTCGAAGGCCAGAACAGGAGCACGGGAGCAGGGAGACTCTTTGTTTTCTTCTTTTGTTTCCTTCTCTCTCTTCCTTGTCTTGTCCTCCCGTTCTCCCGTGCTCCTGTTCAACTGGCTACGGTTTCGCCGGCGCCGGGTTCAACACGAAGCTCCACAGCGTGTCCCCGGCGGCGGCCACGACATACTGGCGTCCGTCGAGCTCGTATGTGATCGGTCCGTTCGTGATCGATCCGTTGAGGACCGCGTGCCACAACGCCTGTCCGTTCGTGGCGTCGAGCGCGACCAGATCGTTCGACGGTCCGCCGGAAAAGAGCACGTTGCCGGCCGTGCTCACCAGGCCGGACCGGACGTTCCCTTCCCACTTGTGGGTCCACCGGATTTTTCCGGTCTTGTACTCGATCGCCTGGACCATCGACTCGGACCAGCCGCCGCGCTCGCCGCCGCCCCAGCCCATCGGGTTGTCGCTGGTGTCGTACAAATAGAAGATGCCGAACCCGCGCGCGGCGCTGACGTACATCAGCCCCGTCAGCGGGCTGAAGCTCGGCGACTGCCAGTTCGTTCCCCCTCCGATGTTCGGGGTGACCAGCGTGCCGTCCGGCTGGGGCATCTTCGCGGGATCCGGGATGGGCTGTCCTTTGGCGTCGTAGCCCTTCGTCCAGTTGGTCTTCACGAACTCGGCCGAGACGAGGGCCTTGCCCGTGACGCGATCCAGCAGGAAGTACTGGCCGTTGCGCGCCGCCTGCGCCAGGAGCTTCCGTTTCTGCCCGTTCAGCTCGTCGTCTATCAGCACGGCCGTCTGCGTGGAGTCCCAGTCGTGCGTATCGTGCGGCGAGGACTGGTGGTGCCACACCATCTGGCCCGGTGTCCGCGTTCAAGCGCGACGATCGATCCCGTGAACAGGTTGTCTCCCGGCCGGTTCTTGTGCGCGATCACCGGCTGCGGGTTGCCGGTGGTGATGTAGAGGTAGTTCAGCTCCGGGTCGTAGGTCGGCGGCGTCCACGTCATGCCCCCGCCGTGCTTCATCGCCTCTTCGCTCGGCCAGGTTTCCGAGCCGGGATCGCCCTTCTTCTGCGGCACGGTGTACCAGCGCCACTGCCGCTCGCCGCTCTCGACGTGATGCGCCTGCGAGTAGCCGGGAATGTCGAAGTCGTCGCCGCTGACGCCGACGATCACGTGATCCTTGACGATGACGGGGGCGGCCGACGCGTAGTAGAAGTTGTCCATGTCGCAGATCTGCTTCCGCCATCGCTCCTTTCCGTCCTTGAGGTTCAGCGAGATGAGGTAGCAGTCGGGCGTCTCGAAGATACAGCCAGTCCTCGTACACCGCCACGCCGCGGTTCCCGAGATGATTCCCGCCCGTGGTCGCCCACTGGTAGTGCCACAGCTCGCGTCCCGAACGCGCATCGACCGCCCACACGTGATCGGGAACGGAGAAGTACAGGACACCGTTGATCTGCAGCGGCGTGCTCTTGATCGCGCCAAGAGCCGGACCGCCCGACGTGATCCGGTACATCCAGGCGAGGCTCAACTGGTGGACGTTGGCGTTGGTGATCGTCGTGAGCGTGCTGAAGCGGCGCCCCGAATAGTCGCCGTTGAAGGTCGGCCAGCTGTCGGTGCCGGGTTTGAGAAGCTTCGCCGGGTCGAGCCGGCCCTGGCCGAGGATCGTGATCGACGTGCCGAGGACACACGCGAGAAGCGCCGCAGCAGCGGAAGTCGGACAGCTCGCGGCGCGGTAGCGCGCGAAGCGGGCAGCTCGGAAGCGGGAAGCTGGAAGCGGGAAGCTGGAAGCTCTCATTTCAGTGTCTCGAGATACGCGACCACGTCGTGCATCGCCTTGTCCGTCAGCCGATCGAGCAGCTCCACGTGGAAGGCAAACGGGTCGTTCTTGACGATCGTCACGGCGGGCGTGCGCGCGAACGACCGGTACTCGCCGGTGCCGTCGCGCAGCGCCACGTGGAAATCGTCGAGCGTGATGAGCGTCCCCGAGACGGGCGCGCTGTTGGGCGGCGTGACCGTGACCGTCACGGGCTTCCGCTGCGCCGCGCCGGCGCCGCGGCCCCGCCCCGCTGCCGAGGGGAACACGAACCGCTGCTGGATGTCGACCGGGCTGTATCGCTTGCCGTACCCGGCCAGGTCCCCGGTGGGTGAGTGGCAGGTCGTGCACCGGCCCTCCCCGGCGAAGTACGCCTGGCCGGCCTTCGGATCGCCGGTCAGCACGTCCTTGACGTCGTAGGCCGGCGAGCCCTGCAGCGTGTCGTTCACGCGCTGCCAGATGAAATGGGACAGGTCGGTGATTTGAGCGGCCGTCAGGCTCGCGCTCGGCGCGCCCGTCTGCATCGGGTGACCCTTCTTCAAGAACGGGCCGATGGCGCTGCCGTACCGATCCCGGAGCACGAGCGACGATCGAATGAGGTTCGCGCCGCTGTCCGTGCCGCGTGCACTCGTTCCGTGACACGTCACGCATTCGGACGCATACGTCTTCTTCCCACGTTCCGCCGCCGCGTCGTCGACACGGTGCCGGTCCGCCGCGCCGACGTGCGCCCGGGGCCCTCGTCCGGCCGCCCCCCGCCCCGCCGCCCCCGGCACGACGATCGACTCCCGTCCGTGGTTGCGCGGTCAGGTAGTCGAGGACGATGTCGAACTCCTCGGGAGTGACCACCGCGCCGCGCGCGGTCTGCATCGTTATGATGGTAGTCTCCCACTGCGCCCGCGACCGGCCTTCCGCCGTGATGCGCTCGACCGGGTGGCACTTGACGCAGACGCGGACGAATACTTCCTTGGATTTGAGGTCCTCGGCTGTTTGCGGAGCGGGTTTCGGCGGCCCTTGCGCCGACCCGCCGGCCAGCACCGATGCGACAATCAGGAACCCGAGGAGCCCGCAGAACCGGCGGCAACGCTCGATGATCATCAGACTGACGATAATACAGAATGCTCGCAAAGACAGGTAGGATGCCGCCAATGCACATCTCTTCACGTTTTCTCGGGCGCGTCATGTGGCTCGCCCTCCTCGGCGCGGTGGTGATCGTCTCGTCCATGCCCGTCCGGGGCGCCGACAAACGCATCGTCCTGATTGCCGGCCGGCCGAGCCACCCCGCGGGCATGCACGAATTCCGCGCGGGGTGCCTGCTCCTCCAGAAGGCGCTGGCATCGGTGCCGGGCATCACCGTGCAGGTGTACGACGGCGGCTGGCCCTCGAAGATGGTGGACGGGGCCCGCGTGGACGACAGCGCGGCGCTCGACAACGCCGACGCCGTGCTGATCTTCGCCGACGGCGAGCGGAACCATCCCGCCTTCCAGGGGGATCGCATGAAGGTCGTGGACGCCCTTGCGGCGCGAGGCGCCGGGCTCGCATTCGCGCACTACGGCGTGGATGTCGCCCCCGGGCCCGCTGGCGAGGCGATGCACCGGTGGGTCGGCGGCTACTACGAGAGGAACTGGTCCGTGAATCCGATGTGGAAGCCGGCCTTCGAGAAGTTCCCGAACCACCCGATTACTCGCGGCGTCGGCCCGTTTGCGACCCACGACGAGTGGTACTTCAACATGCGGTGGACGCCTGACCCCGCCGCGAAAGCCCGCGTGACGCCGCTCCTCGTGGCCACGCCGAGCGACGAGGTCCGCAAGGGCCCCTACGTCAGCCCCCGCGGCCCGTACGAGCACATCATCGCCGACAGCGGCAGGGCCGAGACGATGATGTGGGTGTACGAGCGCCCGGACGGCGGCCGCAGCTTCGGCTTCACGGGCGGCCATACCCACGCCAACTGGGGCGATCCCAACCAGCGGAAGGTCATGTTGAACGCGTTGCTCTGGATTGCGAAGGTCGAGGTGCCGGCCGGAGGCGTCCGGGATCAGATTACCCGAGCCGACCTGACGATGAACCTGGACGACAAGCCGGCCCGTCGTTGACCGGTCAAGCTGGGATCGTCCTTTGCATCGGGCCCGTCATGACCTCGGCTTTCGATGAGGTTTCCGCTCGTGCAGGGTTCTTTGTCTGCTGAAACACTGATTTTTGTCTTCCTCGGATTTCCCAACGGGGCCGCTGCTTTCCCCGCTGGAGGAGACGCGTATGCGGCGGACCAAGTTATTGCTCGTCGGCGACCAGGGGATCGTTGTCGAGGCACTCCGCAGTCTGGCTCCATGGGACTACGACGTCGTCGGCACCGCGCGGGACGGCGTCGAGCTCGTCGAGGCCGCCCGGCGCTATCGGCCCGACGTCATCGTCGCCGACATCGACATGCCGGGGGTGAGCCTCGTCGAGACGCTGCAGCAGTTGAAGAGCATAGGGCGGATTGACGCGAAGATCGTCTTCTTGACGATGGAGGGAGATCCGGAACTGGCGGCGGAGGCCTTTCGCGCCGGCGGCGCCGGCTACGTCCTGAAGCACTCCGCGAGCGCCGAACTGCACACGGCGATTCAGGAGGTGCTGCAGGGCAGGGCGTACTTGACAGCACACATCGCGAACCGCGTGCTGGCCGCACTGGCGGCGAGCGGCGAGCGGACGATCGAGCTCACCGCCAGGCAGCGGGATGTGCTGCGGCTCATCGCGCAGGGCCGCCCGATGACAGAGATCGCCACGATTCTCGATTTGCCGGCCGTCACGGTCGAGACCGACAAGGACGAGCTGATGATCGAGCTCGGTCTCGAATCCACCGCCGAGCTCGTGCAATACGCGATCAAGAATGGCTTCGCCGTCCACTGAACGGCGATCTAGCAGTCACCGGGTGGCATCCGGCTTTAGCCGGACCTCGCGGGTTTTGAAACCATTTCTAGTGTGACCTCGTGAACGTCACGCGCGTTTCCGCGCTCTCCTTGTAGCCGTAGCGGATCGCCTTGGCGCGCAGCGTCATCGGCGCATCGACCAGAATCGGTCCCGTGTAGAGCCGCCACGTCGGCGCCGGTCCCTCCTCGGTCGTGTATCCGATCGAGGCGCCCTGCGTCGGCACGTAGATGACGACTTCGGTCGGCCCCTCGATGCGTCATCGCGGCCTGCCTCGCCGGCGCGTCGGTCGTCCGTCGCGGGACGATGTAGGGCTGCGCGGTTTCGGGCTGCACGCCGCCCGGCCACATCCGCTGAATCATCTCGGGCTCGTTGATCAGGCCCTGGTCGCCGATCCGCGCCATCCACTCGGTGACCGCCGGCGCATGCGCGCGAGCGTGGCGCGGTGCGCCGGATCCGCCGACAGGTCGTGGATCTGGTGCGGATCGGCCGGTCGTGTCGTACAGCTCCTCGGCCGGACGCCGGGTCCGCATCCACAGCGCCGGCCGGCGCCGGTCAGCTTCCGTTCCGCCTGGAGCCTGAGCCACTCCTGCATGATGGCGCTCTGGTTGCGATAGATGATGTGGCCGGCGTAGGGCAGCTCCGGCGAGAAGTTGCGGATGTAGAGGAATCGCGCGTCGCGCGCGGAGCGCATCATGTCGTACTCGATGTCCATGCGGTCGCGCGCGGCGAAGACGAACGCCGGCGCCGGCGCGGCTTTCGGGCCGACGAGCACGCGTCCCTGGAGATGCGCCGGGATCTCGACGCCGGCCAGCGCGAGCACCGTCGGCGCGAGATCGACGAAGCTGACGAGCTCGTCGCTCACCGTGCCCGGGCGTCGACCGTCGCCGCCGAGCGCCTTCGGCCAGCGGATCATCAGCGGCACGCGCAGGCCCGAGTCGTAGAGCGATCGCTTCGCGCGCGGCACGCCGTCGCCGTGATCGCTCCAGTAGAAGACGATCGTGTTGTCGGCGAGGCCGTCGTCTTCGAGCTGCTTGAGGATCTCGCCGACCTGGCCGTCCATGTCGGCGATGTTGTCGTACATGCGCGCGAGCTCTTCGCGGACCAGCGGCGTGTCCGGATAGTACGGCGGCACCTGGATCTTCGCCGGATCGGTGACGAGCGGCTTGCCCTTGCGCGCCGGACTCGACGGGAAGATCTGGCTCTCGTGCGTGACCTCGAGGTTGAACACCGAGAAGAACGGCTGGCTCTTGTCGCGCGCGGTTGCGCCAGTGCGCGTTCGCGGCCGAGATCGTCCCAGATGGTGAAGGGGACGCCGAACTGGTAGTCGGTCTTGGCGCGGTTGGTCGTGTAGTAGCCGGCGGCGCGCAGGTACTCCGGGAAAGGCCTTCACGTAGAACGGCGGCACGGCCAGGTACGGTCCCGGCAGCTCGGGCACGCTGTCCTCGGTCGTGCGCATGTGCTGCGCGCCGATGGCCGTCTGGTACATGCCGGTGATGATCGCGGCGCGGCTGGGCGCGCAGACCGGCGCGGTCGTGAACGCGCTGGTGTAGCGGATCGACTCCTGCGCCAGCCGATCGAGCACCGGCGTGCGCGCCAGCGCGTCGCCGTAGGCGCCGAGCTGCGGGCTCATGTCCTCGTTCGAGATCCAGACGATGTTCGGCCTGGCGCGAGCGCGGCGGGCTGGCGTCTGCGGGCGATGGCGGCCTGGGCGCAGTCCGGCGCGTCAGACCGATCGACGGCAGCGCCAGCGCGACGATCGCTGCGAAGCGTCGCGCGCGCGTGCTCATTGCCCGCTCACGCGCTGGAGGCGGCGCTGCATGTCGGCGACGACCTTCTGATGCTGCGGGTCGTCCGCGAGGTTGCGCGGCTCGCGCGGATCGCCGACTTCGTCATACAGCTCCGCGCCCCGTTTGCCGCCGTCCCATTCCGTGTATCGCCACTTCTCGGTGCGGATGCTGTAGCCCATGTACGTCGACGCCGCCGGACCTCTTCGAACCTGCGTGATCGCCGGGTGGTCCCACTTCGCGTCCGGGTTCTTCAGGAGCGGCGTCAGCGAGCGGCCGTGGAGACCCTGCGGCGGCGCGCACGCCGGCCAGCTCCGCGAGCGTCGGATAGAGGTCCAGGAACTCGACGACCCTCGACGTCGAGCGCCCCTTCGCCGCGACGCCCGGACCGGCGACGATCAGCGGCGCGCGCGCCGAGCGCTCGAACAGCGTCTGCTTCATCCACTGCCCCTGCTCGCCCAGGTGATAGCCGTGATCGCTGATGAAGACGACGATGGTGTTGTCGGTCAGGCCGCAGGCGATCGAGGGCGTCGAGGACCCGGCCGACGTTCGCGTCGAGAAAGCTGATCGACGCGTAGTACGCCCTGATGCTTTCCCGCTGGCCCTGCTCGCTGATACCCCAGTGCGGCGGGTTCGTGAACCACGCCGCGGGCGGCGCCCACGACGCCGGCGATGCCGCCGGCGCGGGAATCCTGTCCAGCGGATACAGATCGAAGTACTTCCGCGGCGCGATGAACGGACAGTGCGGCCGGTAGAAGCCGGCCCCGATGAAGAACGGGCGGTCCTTGTGCTTCTCGAGCAGCGCGATGGTCTCCGCCGCCACCTTGCCGTCGGTGTGCTCCTCGTCAGCGGCCGGCGATGCGTAGTACGCCAGCGCGCTGCCAAGCCCGCGCGTCGGCGTGAGATTCGTGAGCTGCGTCTCTTCGTCCTTGTCGATGCCCCGGGGGTTGACGAACACGTCCCACGACGCCGGATCGTCCAGGCCGCTCGTGCCGATCTGCCCCGGGTTGCCGTAGTGGTAGATCTTGCCGACGCGCGCGACGAAGTAGCCGCTGGCGCTTGAACATCTGCGGCAGCGTCACGACGTCCGGCAGCACGGTCGCGGAAATCGGTCTGCAGATCGAGGACGCGAGTGGTGTCGGGCCGCAGGCCCGTCAGCAGCGAGACACGGCTCGGACTGCACAGCGGAAACTGGGTGTACGCGCGGTCGAATCGGACGCCCGCGCGCGGCGAGGCGATCGAGGTTGGGCGTCTTGACCAGCGGGTGACCGTACGTGCCCAGGTCGTTGTTGAGATCGTCGGCCATGATGAGCAGCACGTTCGGCCGCCGGGCCTGCCCTGAGCGAGCTGCCGTGTAGCGAGTCGAAGGGCTGGCGGCCGAGGGGCTCGACGAACGCGGCGCAGACAGGGCCGTCCAGAGGCGCGGCGATGTATCGACGCATGCGCGGCATACTCGCACGGCCGCGCGCGGCGGGCAAGCCAGCGTGTAGCGCCGACCTTCAGCGCGGACGACGACGTGGCGATTCAGTCGGCATGCGCCTGACGCGCGTGGCAAGCAGGACGTCTTCGATGAGCGAGGCGATCATGGAGACCGGCATGCAGTTGAGAATCGGTGCGCTGACCCTCCTGCTGGCACTTGCGGCTTCTCACGCCAGCGCTCAAGCGCTTCGACTCGCCGAGACAGGCTCGCTCAGCCAGGGCCGCCCTCCGAACGTCGTCCTCATCTACGCCGACGACCTGGGCTACGGCGACGTCTCCGTACAGCTTGCCGCGCCGAAGCTCGCCTGAATCGCGAGCGGCGGCGGGCCTGAAGACGCCGAACATCGACCGCCTCGCCCGCGAAGGCCTCCGGTTCACCGACGCCCACGCGACGGCAGCGACCTGCACGCCCTCTCGTTACGCGATGCTCACCGGCGAGTACGCGTGGCGCAAGCCCGGCACCGGCATTCTGCCCGGCAACGCGGCGCTCATCATCGAACCGGGCCGGACGACGCTGGCCGGCGTGTTTCAGCGGGCCGGTTACGCGACCGGCGTGGTCGGCAAGTGGCATCTCGGTCTCGGTCCTGCAGGCGGACCGGACTGGAACGGCGAGATTCGACCGGGCCCGACCGACATCGGGTTCGACTCCGCGTTCATCATGGCCGCCACCGGCGACCGCGTGCCGACCGTCTACGTCGAGAACCGCCGCGTCGTCGGACTCGATCCGGCCGATCCGATCAGCGTGAGCTACGGCCAGCCGTTGGGAGACTGGCCGACGGGCCGCGGGCAACCCGAACCTGCTCAAGATGCATCCGAGCCACGGCCACGACCAGACCATCGTCAACGGCATCAGCCGGATCGGCTACATGACCGGCGGCAAGGCGGCGCTCTGGAAAGACGAGGACATGGCGGACGTCTTCACGCGCAAGGCGACCGCGTTCATCGAGCAGCACCGCGGCAAGCCGTTCTTCCTGTTCTTCGCGCCGCACGACCCGCACGTGCCGCGCGTGCCGCATCCGCGCTTCGCCGGCGCCACGCCGATGGGGCCGCGCGGCGACGCGATCGCGCAGCTCGACTGGTCCGTCGGCGAGGTGCTGGCGACGCTCGACCGGCTCGAGCTCGCAGACGACACGCTCGTCCTCTTCACGAGCGACAACGGCCCGGTGGTCGACGACGGCTATCGCGATGAGGCCGTCGAGAAGCTCGGCGATCACGCGCCGTCCGGGCCGTTTCGCGGCGGGAAGTACAGCAACTTCGAGGGCGGGACGCGCGTTCCGTTCGTCGTGCGCTGGCCGGCGCGGGTGAAGCCGGCGGTGTCCGATGCGCTGATCTCCCAGGTCGATCTCATCGCGACGTTCGCGGCGCTCGTGGGCCGTCCGCTGTCCGATCCAGGCGCGCCCGACAGCGAGAACGTGCTGCCGGCGCTGCTCGGCACGTCGAAGACCGCCCGCGCCGCTCTCGTCGAGCAGGCCGGGTCGCTGCTCCGCTCAGGCAGGGACAGTGGAAGTACATCGAGCCCGGCAAGGGGCCGCGAATTCAGCAGAACACGAACACCGAGCTCGGCAACGATCCCGAGCCGCAGCTTTACGATCTGGCGGCGGACGAGGGCGAGCGGAACAATCTCGCCGCGACGCGTCCCGAGAAGGTTCGCGAGCTGGCCGCGCTGCTGGAGGGCATCCGGCGCTCCACCGCGCAGCAGGTCCGCCGTCCGAACATCGTCCTCGCCATCGCCGACGACTGGTCGTTTCCTCACGCCGGCATCTACGGCGATCGGACCGTCAGCACGCCGAATTTCGATCGTGTCGCGCGGGAAGGGGTCCGGTTCACGCACGCCTTCGTCGCGGCGCCGTCGTGCACGCCGTCGCGCGCGGCGCTGCTGACCGGTCAGGCCGTGCACCGTCTCGAAGAAGGGGGGAACCTGCACGGGTTTCTGCCGAAGTCCTATCCGGTGTATCCCGATCTCCTGGAAGAGGCCGGCTACGTGGTCGGCTACACCGGGAAGGGATGGGGGCCGGGCCGCTTCGAGGCCGGCGGGCGGACCCGGAACCCCGCCGGTCCGCTGTTCAAGAGCTTCGACGAGTTCATGGAGCGGCGCGCGAAGGGAAGCCCGTTCTGCTTCTGGTTTGGCAGCACCGATCCCCATCGTCCCTACGAGCCGGGAACGGGCGCGCAGAGCGGCATGAAGCCGGAACGGGTTCAGGTTCCGGGCTTCCTGCCCGACACCGCGGAGGTCCGGAACGATCTGCTCGACTACTACTTCGAAGTCCAGCGGTTCGATCGCGATCTCGGGCGCATCATCGAGGCGCTCGAGCGTGCGGGCGAGCTCGAGAACACGATCGTCATCGTGACGTCGGACAACGGCATGCCCTTCCCGCGCGCCAAGGCCAACGTCTACGACGGGGGCGCGCGCGTGCCGCTCGTCATCCGATGGCCCGGCGTGTCCCGCGCCGGCACCGTCGATCGAGTCGTTCGTCAGCCTCACCGATCTGGCGCCCACGATTCTGGAAGGCGCGGGGATCACGCCGCTCGACGCGATGACCGGACGCAGCCTGCTGCCTCTCTTGCGAGGCGAATCCCAGGCACGCGATCGCGTCTTCATCGAACGGGAGCGCCATGCGAACGTGCGGCAAAGGCGATCTGAGCTACCCGGTCAGAGCCATCAGGACGAAGGAATACCTGTACATCCGGAACTTCCGTCCCGATCGCTGGCCGGCGGGCGACCCGCGAGCAATACGTCGCCGTCGGGCCGTTCGGCGACATCGACGGAGGCCCGTCGAAATCCGTGGTCCTGGATCGTCGAACGGAGTCGACGATCGATCCGTATCTTCCGGCTCGCGACCGCGAAGCGTCCCGCCGAGGAGCTGTACGACTTGAAGCGCGACCCGCACCAGATGGAAAACGTCGTCGCGCGCCCCGCGCATCGCGCCGCGCGGCAACGCCTCCGCGCGGATTTGGATCGCTGGATGCGCGAGACCGCCGACCCGCGCGCGACAGTGGACGACGACCGCTGGGATCGATTCCCGTATTACGGCGCGCCGGCGAAGTAGCGAAGTAGCAAGGTCAGACTTTGCGTACCACAGAGTTAACGGAGATAACAGAGAGAAAAATAATTTTGTTTCTCCGTTTACTCCGCTACCTCTGTGGTGAACACATCTGAATCTCCTAGTGCGCAACGGACTGCACCAGCCGGAAGCCGAGGTTCGACGTCCCGCTGGTGACCTCGCCCTTCCCGCGGCTGCCGACGAGGTAGCGGCGCAGTACTGATCCGTGCACAAGTAGCGATCCGCCGCGCAGCACGCGCTTCGCGGCGGATGGTTCCTGCGGATCGAAACTGTCGGGCGGTCCCTGCGGATTCTGCGTGACGGCCCCCGTCCGCGTGGCGTAGACGTCCGGACGGTACCAGTCGGAGCACCACTGCCAGACGTTGCCGCCCATGTCGTACAACCCGAATCCATTCGGCGGGAACGCCGTGACCGGTGAGGTTCCGAGATAGCCGTCTTCGCCGCGGTCTTTCGCCGGGAACTTGCCCTGCCAGATGTTCGCGGCCGCCTTGCCGCCGGGGGTCAGGTCGTTGCCCCACGGATACATGTGACGGTCGAGGCCTCCGCGCGCGGCGAACTCGAACTCGGCTTCCGTCGGCAGGCGCTTGTTCGCCCACTTGGCGTACGCCGCGACGTCCTCGAAGGCCACGTGGACGACCGGGTGATCGCTCCGCTCTTTGAGGCTGCTGCCGGGGCCTTCGGGATGCTTCCAGTTCGCGCCCGGCGTGTAGCGCCACCATTGCAGCGGGTTGTCGAGCGGCACCGGCGACGACGTGGGGATGAAGACGGCGGAGCCGGGCACCAGTTTGTCGCGCGGAACACCGGGATAGTCTTTGGGATCGAGCGGACGCTCGGCCACGGTCACGTATCGTGTCGCGGTCACGAACCGGTCGAACTCGGCGTTGGTCACCGGCGCGCGGTCCATCCAGAAGCCGTCGATCGCGACGAGATGCGCCGGCAGCGCATCGGGCATGCCGCAGTTCTCACATCCCATCCAGAACGTGCCGCCCGGGACCCACACCATTCCCGCGGGGGCGGGGCCTGGGGCCACAGCGGCATTCACGTGCGCGACTGTCGCGGGCCGTGCCTCGACAGGCGCCGCGGCGGAAGCCGCTTGATGCTGCCGCGTGCGGGTCGGGCTTCGACGTGCACGCGGCGCAGGCCGCCATGGCGATTGCGAGCGCGATGGTACGCAGGGGGAAAGTCTTCATCACGGGAGATGAATCATACCAGCGCGGAGCTCACGCGCGCGGCAAGGGCCGGACCTGCGGTCCCATGACGATCGTGAACCGCGTCGTGCTCTGGGCCGTGCGCTCGAGGGCGTAGTCGAAGCCGTGGCCGGTCGAGGATCTCCTGGACCAGCGTCAGGCCGATGCCCTGGCCGTGCGGCTTGGTGCTGAAGAACGGCGTGAACAGGTTCGCCTGCGCTTCCGGCGTCATGCCCGGGCCGCTGTCCTCGATCGCCAGCGTCGTGCGGCCGCGCCGCCGACGTCACGCCGGATCGTGACCGTGCCGTCGCCGTCGACCGCCTCGATGGCGTTCTTGAGGATGTTGAGGAGCGCCTGCTCGATCTGCGCCGCGATCGATCGCCACCGCGCACCGCCGGCTGCGTCCAGCTCCCACCGCCAGGCGATCCCGGCGGCGTCCGGCGCCGGCGCTGAGCAGCCGCACGATGCCGCTCGAGGATCGGCAACCAGGTCGCACGGCTGCGTGGCAGCGGCGCCGGCAGGCGGAAGACGTCGGCGAACCGGCTGCATGAAGCGTGCTCAGCTGCTCGGTGCGCGCGATCACGATGCCGAGCGCCTGCTCGAAGTCGTGGCGGTTCGCCGGCGTCGAGCTCGCCGGCGTAGGTGAGCGACGAGTGCAGCAGCGAGTTCGACGCGGCGACGGTGTTGTTCACCTCGTGCGACATCACGCGAATCAGCTTCTCGTAGGCGGCGCGCTCGAACTGCCGCAGCTCCTCGGTCAGCTCCTCGATCAGCAGGAAGCTGCGCGGGAAGCCGCGATCGACGAACGTGCCGCGGTGGCACTTGCACGCGCCGCGCGCCGAGCAGGCCGACCACGCGCGACTCGCCGGGCGCGAGCGCGGCGAGCGCTCGCGCGAGCGGCGAGTCCGAGCGTCGCGAGGCGCCGGCCGACCACCGTCGGCGCCGGGCCGGTCGAGCAGCCGCTCGGCCGCGGGGTTGAGGCTGCTGACGCGCCGTCGAAGTCGAGGATCGACGACGCCGGACGGCGAGACGTGCAGGACCTGGCTCAGGAACTGGTGCTGCTCGGCGAGCCGCACGCGCTCGTCGCGCAGGTGGTCGACCATCCGGTTGTAGACGCCGATCAGCTCGTCGATCTCGGGCTGGCCGACCGGCAGGAACCGCGACGTGAACTCCTCGTCGCGGATGAGCCGCAGGCCCTCGGCGGCCAGCGCCGAGCTGGCGGTACATGCTCGCGCGACAGCCGCAGGCCGACGACGAGCGACACGACGAAGACCGCTTCGACCGCCGATCAGCCAGAACGCGGTTGTCGAGGAACAGGTAGACGGCCAGCGCCGGCGAAGATCAGGTGCAGCACGACGAGGTAGGCGACGGCGCGCCGGCGCAGGCTCACACGGTGATCTCGTACTTCTCGAAGCGGCGATAGAGCGCGGCGCGGCTGAGGCCGAGCGACTCGGCGACCTTGCTGATGTTGCCGCCGTGATGGCGCAGCGACTTGACGATCATCGCCCGCTCGATCTCGTCCATCGTCATCGAGCCGACCGGCGGCAGCGCATCGGCGGCCGGTCCGGGCCGCGGCGCCTCGGCCGACTCGGCGAAGTCTGCGACGTCGAGCCGATCGCGCGTGCTCGACCAGCACGGCGCGCTCGACGCACTGCCGCAGCTGGCGGACGTTGCCCGGCCACGGCTGCGCCTGCAGCCAGCGCGCGCGCCGCGGTCGCTCAGCGTCAGCGGCTCGCGCTGGTAGACCTGCGCCGGCCGCCTGCAGGAAGCGCGAGGCGAGCACCGGGATGTCGTCCGGGCGCTCGCGCAGCGGCGGCAGGTGGATCGTGATCAGGTTGATGCGGTAGAGCAGATCCTCGCGGAACTCGCCGCGCGCCACCATGTCGGGCAGCGCGCGGTTGGTCGCCGAGACGACGCGCACGTCGACCTCGCGGCGCTGGCTCGAGCCGAGCACCTCGAAGGTGCGGTCCTGCAGCACGCGCAGCATCTTCACCTGCGACGGCGGGTCGAGGTCGCCGATCTCGTCGAGGAAGATGGTGCCGCCGTGCGGCCATCTCGAAGCGGCCCTTGCGATCGGCGCGGGCGTCGGTGAAGGCGCCGCGGACGTGGCCGAACATCTCGCTCTCGAACAGCGACGACGAGATGCCGCCGAGGTTGACCTTGACGAACGGCTTCGCCGGCGCGGCGGCTGTTGCGGTGGAGCGCCTCGGCGATGAGCTCCTTGCCGGTGCCGCTCTCGCCGGTGATCAGCACCGACGCGTCGGTCGGCGCGACGCGGCCGACCAGCTGCAGGATGCGCAGCATCCGCGGATCGCGGCCGACCAGATCGCCGAAGTCGTAGCGCGCGTCGAGCTCGTCGCGCGTCAGCGGCGCGCTCGTCGGCCTGCGCGCGCGCGCCGCGACCAGCCCGAGCGCGGTCTGCACCGTCTGCAGCATCTGCTGGTTGGTCCACGGCTTGGTGACGAAGTCGGAGGCGCCGGCCTTCATGCCCTCGACCGCCAGCGCGATCGATCCCCAGGCGGTGATCAGGATGACCGGCAGCGCCGGCGTCGCGCCTTGATCTGCCGCAGCAGCGCCAGGCCCTCCTCGCCCGAGGTCCGGCGCGAGAAGTTCATGTCCTGGATCACCAGCTGGCAGGGCTGCCGGCGCAGCACCTCGAGCGCCTCGTCCGGCGACGCCGACGGCGATGCGACGCGAAGCCCGGCCTGCTTCAGCAGCAGCGCCAGCGACGCGGTCACGGACCGGTCGTCGTCGACGATGAGGATCATGTGGGCAGGCAGCGCGCGACGTGCGTCGGGTCGCTGGTCACTCGTAGCGTAGCGCCTCGGCCGGCTGGATCCGCGTCGCCAGCCGGCTCGGATACCAGCCGCAGGCCAGCGTCAGCAGGTAGATGGCGGCCGCCGAGATGCGCGATGCTGGCGACGAACACCGGCGCGGGCACGACCTGCAGGTCCGTCGGGCAGCGGCAGCAGCGGCAGCTGCGCGACCAGCAGCACGCCGGCGACGCAGCGCGAGCGACGTCATGATCGACCATCTCGGCGAGGACCTGCGCCGCGCACGTTCGCGATCGTCGCGCCCTTGGCGCGGCGCAGGCCGAACTCGCGAATCCGCTGCGTGACGCTCTGCCAGACCACGCCGGTCAGGCCGAGCGCGACCATCAGCAGCAGGAACGCCGGCGATCGTGCCGACGACCACGAGCGGCATCGTGTATTGCGCGCAGCTTGTCGCTCGCGCATGACGTCGAGCGGCTGCGACCTCGAACGACCAGGCGTCCGCGACCGCCATGGCGCGCTTGACGAGCGTCTCCTCGAACGCCGCCGTCGTGCCGGGCCGCAGCCGGACGAACAGCCGCTCGGGCAGCGCCGCCTTCGGGTCCGGGCCGTCGAGCCGCATCCGATAGAACAGGTAGTTGCCGGTCGCCGACAGCTCGCCGTTCTGCCGGAACTCCTCGACGACGCCGATGACGCGCTTGATCTCGGGCTTGTCGCTGCGGGTCCGGCGGCGGGCGTTCGGGATCGCGCTCCTCCGGGATGATCTGGCCGACCGGGTTCGCGTCGCCGAAGATCTCCCGCGCCAGCCGCCGGTTGACGACGACCGGCGTCCACGTCGCCGCGTCGTCCTCGCGCGAGAACCAGCGTCCCGCGACGATCGGGATGTGCAGCAGCGTCGAGGTAGTCGTCGGTGACGCTGTTCACGCCGTAGTCGACCTCGCGGCCGCCGGCCAGGCGGATGCCGCTGCCCCAGTTCGAGTTGGCGTAGGGCCCGGTGAAGCCGGCGGCGACGACCTCGACCTCGCGGCATCTCGCCGAGCGCCAGCAGCAGCTGCCGATAGGTCTCGCCGGTGGCGGCGCCTTGACCGCGGGCTCCGTCGTCCGGCTCCTTGCGGTCGACCGCTGACGTCCCAGACGCGATCGATCTCGAAGCCGAGCGGCTGGCGCGCGTTGTTGGCGTAGTGCGCCGCCAAGAGCACGACCCCGAACAGCGTCAGGAACGAGAAGAAGATCTCGAGCGGTCAGCAGGAAGTTCTGGCGCTTGCGGTTCCAGATCAGGCGCAAGCAGGTGGCGGGTCATCGGGACACGCCTCCCTTGAGCGCCTCGACGGGATGGAGCCGCGACATCCGCCACGCCGGGTAGACGCCGGAGATCAGGCCGAACAGCACGGCCATCGCCATGCCGTAGGCGAACACGCGCGGGTTGAGCGTGAAGTGCGCGTAGCTGGAAGAGGCCGCTCTGGCTGATCAGCGCGGAGCACGAGGACCGACAGCGACGAACCCGAGGAGCGCCGCCGACCAGCGTCAGCAGGATGTTCTCGACGAGGAACTGCCCGACCAGCGTGCGCGCCGGCGCGCCGAACGCCTTGCGCACGCCGATCTCCGAGGCCCGCTCCATGATGCGGCTGATGTTGATGTTGACGAGGTTGACGGTCGGGAATCAGGACGAAGAGCAGGCCGAGCGCCGCCAGCAGCCCGACGAGCTTCCACACCTGGCTCTCGGGATCCTTGCGGTCGCCGGTCGGCATCAGGCGCGCGAACGCCCTCGAACTTGGTCTCGAACGGGGCGACGATCGCCTGAAACTCCTTCGGATCGGGCAGCTCGACGCGGAGCAGCCGCGAGTTGAACTCCTCGCGGATGGCGGCCATCGCCGCCTTGTCTTTCGCGAGCGCCATGGCGTTCCAGCCGCCCATGATCTCGCGCTTGTAGGCGTCGGTCTTCGCGGTCGTGTAGGGCACCCAGATGTCCGCGAACGGCACGGTGCGCAGCTCGGAGACGTTCTCGACGACGCCGACGACGCGGAACCGCTGGCCGTCGGCTTCGAGCGTCTGCCCGACCGCCGGCCGCCCGCCGAAGAACCGCTCGCGCGTCGCTGGCGTTGATGACCGCGACGAACCGCGCCTCGGCGACGTCGGCGGTTCCGTACGGGCCCGCCTTCGAGGAACGTGAAGTCGAGGATCCGCCAGAACTCGTCGTCGGTCCGCTTCAGCGATCGAGGAGATCTTCCGGCCGTCGAGGTACGAGTGCACCGTCCGGTCGTGTTCGAAGAGCGACAGCCGCTCGACGCCCGGCAGGTTGCGCGCGTACTGGTCGAACAGCTTGAAGCCGCCGCTGCTCGACCACGTGGTTGTGCGGCCCGTACATCACGGCCCGCTCGACATAGAGCGTGCGCTCCTGCCGCGTCTCCGGCGGCACCGGGGCCGAACGAATGGTCGAACAGCGCCGCGACCACCGTCAGCACGAGCAGCGTGAAGCTGATGCCGAACAGGCTGATGAAGGTGAAGAACTTGCGCCGCAGCAGGACCTTCACGGCGAGCAGGAGGTAGTGATTCAGCATCGGCATCCAGTGCGCACGCGTCCGCGCAGCCTCGTCAATTGACCTGCCGCCCGTCGAAGAGCCGCACGATGCGCTCGGTCTGCTCGGCCTTCTGTTGGTCGTGCGTGACCATCACGATCGTGGTCTGGTCCTCGCCGTTCAGGGTCTTCAGGATGCCCATCACCTCGTCGCCCATCTGCGAGTCGAGGTTGCCGGTCGGCTCGTCGGCGAGCAGGATCGCGCGGCCGGCCGACGATCGCGCGCGCGATGGCGACGCGCTGCTGCTGGCCGCCGGAGAGCTGCGAGGGGAAGTGGTGGAGGCGCGCGCTGAGCCCGACGCGGTCGAGCGCCGTCTCGGCCAGCTTCCGCCGCTCGCCGTTCGACATGCGGCGGTAGAGCAGCGGGATCTGCACGTTGTCGAGCACGCTCAGATCGGTGACCAGGTGGAAGGTCTGGAAGACGAAGCCGATCTCCTGGTTGCGGATGCGCGGCCAGCGCGCGATCGCCGATAGGCCGTGATCGGCGACCCGTTGATCTGGACCGTGCCCCTGGTCGGCACGTCGAGCAGGCCCATCAGGTTGAGCAGCGTGCTCTTGCCGCAGCCGGACGGCCCCATGATCGAGATGAACTCCCCTTCGCCGATCGTGAGGTTGACGTCGGCGAGCGCGACCGTCTCGATGCGATCGGTGCGGTAGACCTTTTCGATGCTCTGTAGTTGAATCATGCGAATACCTTGACTCCTCGTCTGTCGCCGGTCGCGTCGAGCCCGCGCGCTATCGGATCTTGACTGCGCTCAGGTGCAGGTAGTCCTTCATGTCCGAGATGATCACTTCGTCACCCTCCGCGACGCCCGACAGCACCTCGACGTCGTCGACGCCGGAGAGGCCGAGCTCGAGCGGCACGCGGACGGCGCGGTCGCCGCGGACCACGAACGCCTGACGGGCGGCATTGTCGGCAAACGGCCCGCGCTCGACGCGCAGGGCGCGCGGCTTGCGGTCGGTGATGACCAGGACGTCGACGCGCAGGCTGGGCCGCAGGCCGGCGTGCGACGGCTCCGCCAGCGCCACCGTGAAGCGGATGCACGCCGTTCTCGACCGTCGGGAAGACGTCGGTGACCGTGCCCTGGCAGATCCAGGTCGTTCACGCGGACCACGGCGGACATGCCGGTGCGCAGCCGGCCGGCGTGGACGTCCGAGACGGTGGCGTCGACGCGGAACGAGGTGAGGTCGGCGATGCGCGCGATGACGTCGCCCCGGCGGACGAGCGCGCCCTCCTGCGACAGCACCCAGGTCAGCACGCCGTCGCGATCCGACTTGGTCGTCGAGAGATCGAGGAGACGGCGCGCCTGCGCGGCTTCCTTGTCGAGCGAGCCGCGCTCGAGCGACGAGCCCCTCGAGCTGCATCGTGGTGGTCCGCTCGGCGTTCTTGCGCTGGTCGCGGAGCTGCGCCAGCTCGATGTGCGCCTGCTTCACGCCGAGCTCCGAGCGGCGGAGCGCGTCGCGCGAGAGCAGCCCCTCCTTGAAGAGCTGCGCCTCGCCTTCGAGCCGCGCCTCCGCGGACTCGAGCTCGAGCGCCTTGAGCTCCAGGCGGCCGTCGAGATCGACCAGCGACCGCTCGAGCGTCAGCCGTGTCTGCGCCTGCTGGTTGTCCTTGATCTTGAGGTCCTTCACGACCTTGTCGAGCGCCAGCACCGACTCGCTGATGTCGAGCTCGACGACCGGGTCGCCCCGCTTCAGGTGAGCGCCCGGCCGCTGGAGGATCCGGAGCACGCGTGCGTCGAGCGGGCTCGAGAGCACGCGCTCGACCTCGGGGGTGACCGTGCCGGACGCCATGATGACCGCCTCGACGGGCCCCGTCGTGACCAGGGCCGTGCGGATCCGGGCGCGGTTGACCGACGGGCGCATCCAGCCCGGAAGCCAGACGACGACCAGCGCCAGGACCAGAACCGGCATCGCGATCTGGAGCACCCGCCGGCGGCGATCCTGTCGTCGAACTTCTGGAGCGAGCGCGCGGTCCATACCATCGCACTCATCAATGGCCGTGCCGTGGCGGGCCTGGAGTTACAACGACTTAGGGGTCGCGCCGTGATGGCCGTCGTTCGGGATCGCACGAAAGGCTGTTCAGAAGCGGACAGCGGTGCGATCTCGGGGCCAAAGTATGCGACTCTGGAGCGCGCAGATGCGCGACGTTGGGCGACGCGCACGGGAGAGTTGAGCGGACGCCGAGGCGGTTGCCGGACTTCGCTCGAACGCGTGCTCGGCTGCGTCGGACGACGACCTGCTGCCGCATGCACGTGCCGAAGAGCTGACGCGAACGCGACATCGAGGTGCGCAGCGACGGTGGCGAGTCGTGAGGTCCTTCGACTCGCCGTGAACATTGCGCTCGCTCAGGACACCATTCGACTCGCTCGCTGGCGCTCGCGAGTCGAATGAGCGCCTGCGGCCGCAAGCGAGGGCCGGAGGGAAGTGCCGCGCAGCGTCACTCTGCAGTGCGGAGCGGCACCCCGAGCGCGCAGCGAGGTGGGGAACGCAAAGGGGCCCACCGAGCGAAGTAATAAATGGAGGCGCGGGGATTCGCACCCCGGTCCGAAAATATGTCCCCGCAGGAATCTACGATGCGTATCCGCCTCTGTAGTGTCGCGCCCGGCGTGGAGAGGCGGAAAAACCGCCGGGCACCAACCCCGAAAAGTCTCGCCGCTGACGTCCAGGGCGGCCGTCAGCAACCAGCCTGCTTAAATGACATCCAGTTCCGGCCCGCAGGCTGACCGGAGTGGACGCTCACAGGGGTTTAGGCTGCGAGAGCGAGCTGCGTGTTTGCAGTTAGTTTTTTTCCATCAGTTTAACGAGGGTGATGGTCCTCGGCACGCATCCTGCGAAACCGTATCTCCGTCGAATCTAGGTCGCCCCCTCAGGCGCGTGCCCCAGCGGGCGGCACGGACGCACGAACGAACCTCCATTGTACGCGGTCGGACGAATGCACGTCAAGTTGCTGTCGTGCTTGGATTTGCGGCATTTTCCGCGCTTGACTTGCCGGATCCGGCTTCGGATAATGCCTGAGGATGGCTGAGGACCAGCTTCGCACGACGATCGACGGACTTCGGGCGCGAATCCAGGCTGAGCTGGATGCGCAGCTCGATGCCGTCGCGCAGAACTACGAGCAGACGCTCGAGCAGCACGCGCGGCGCCGCGGATGCCGACGCGGAGCAGCGCTGGACGTCGAAGATCGAAGCGGAGCGCGCCGAGTGGACCGCGCGGCTGCAGTCCGAGGTCGCGGCGGTGCGGTCGGAAGTCGAGCGGGCCATGGCCGGCGAGCTGACGCGCGTCCGGGTCGAAGTCGCGCAGGCGGCGGCCGAATCCGTCGAGCACGCGCGCGCCGCCGCGGAAGCCGACGCGGAGCAGCGATGGGCCTCGAAGGTGGAAGCGCTGCGCACCGAGTCGACGGCGCGGCTTCAGTCTGACATCGCGACGGCGCGTGCGGAGGCGGAAGCCGACGCGGAGCAGCGATGGGTCTCGAAGGTGGAAGCGCTGCGCGCCGAGTGGACGGCACGGCTTCAGTCTGAAATCGCGATGACGCGTTCGGAAGTCGAGCGCACCATGGTGGCCGAAACGATGCGCGTGCGGGTGGAAGCGGAGCAGGCGGCCGCCGAGTCGGCCGCCCACGCGCGCCGCGAGGTCGAGCAGGCGCTGCTGCTGGAGCGCGAGCGCGGCCAGGGCGATTTCGAGGCGGAGCGCGAACGCGCGCAGGCGGAGCTCGAGTCGGAGCGCCGGCAGTCGCAGGCGGAAATCGAAGCGGAGCGCCAGCGTGCGCAGGCGGAAGTCGAGGCGGAACGCCATCGGGGCGCAGGCGCAGCTCGCGACCGAACGTCAGCGCGCGGAGAGTGAGCTGACGCGGGCCCGCGCCGCGTTCGACGTCGAGCGCGAACGCACCGCAGGTTTGATCGAGGACGCGCGCCGTTCCGCCGTGCCGGCGATGAACACGTCGGGCCTGCTGGAAGCGATTCGCGCGATAGACGATGCGGCATCGTTGTCGGATGCGCTCGCCGCCTCCGTCCGTGGCGCGGCTCTCGAGGCCCCGCGCGCCGCGCTCTTCATCGTCAACGGCGGGGAGCTCCAGGAATGGTCCGTGCCCGGCGTTCCCACCGTGAACGCCGGCCGTTTCAGAGCGGACGGACCGGAAGCGGGCTTGCTCAGTGATGCCCTCCGCCTTCAGGAGGTCGTGACGACGGACAACAACGGAGGACCGGCCGCGCCGGCGCTTTGCCTCGCTGCCCTCCGGGCGTCTCGCGCTCGCGGTGCCGTTCGTGCTTGACGGACAGTCCGTTGCCGTCCTCTACGCGGACGAGGGAGCAGACGGGAAGGCCCCCTCGTCGTGGCCGGAGGTGGTCCAGATTCTCGGCCACCATGCATCCGCGTGCGTCGCGTATCTGACGGCCGTGCGCACGGCGCAGGCGATGCAGATGATGACCGGCGCGGATGTCCCCGCGGCTGAACCGGGGCAGCGAGCCGGAGCCCGACGAGGCGCAGGGCGCTCGCCGGTACGCGCGGCTGCTCGTCTCTGAAATCAAGCTGTACAACGAGGCGCCAGGTGCGGATGGGACGCGAACGGCGCGATCTGATGACGCGCCTGAAGCCGGAAATCGATCGCGCCCGCCGTCTTTACGATGAGCGGATCGCCCCGTCGATTCACTCGCGCGACGTCTATTTCCAGCAGGAGCTCGTGCAGACGCTCGCCGACGGCGATCAGTCGCTGCTCGGATAATCCAGGTTCCAGGCCATACCGTGATATTCGACGGCCTCTGTGTTCGCCCCGCTCTTCTTCTCGCCGCTCTGTTGGCTGGTGGACCGCAGACGGTCCCCCTGCTGGCCGGCGCAGGACCCCAGTCCGCTCCCCCGATAACCGCCGGCAGTTCGCAGCTGGCGCCGACGGTGCACCCCGCCCTTCCGCCCAATGCCAGCGACCTGTGGCTCGTGCCGTCGGAACGCGACCGCGCCGCGCGCTCGATCGCGACCTACGAGGCGCTGGCGGCCGGGGTGAAGCGGTACAAGGACGGCGACTATGCCGGGGCGCTGGCGCTCGTCACGCGTCCCGCGCTCGCGGGCACGGCGCTGGCGGCTCACGCCGCGTATTACGCGGGTCTCTGCCAGCTCCGGCTCGGTCAGGTCGCCGCGGCGCGCCGCACGTTCGACGAGTTGCTCGATCGCAAGCCGCCCGGGTACGTCGCGATCGCGGCCGCGCTGGCATCGGGCGAGGCGGCGGAGGCGGCCGGTGACTTCGACGCCGCGGTCCGGATCTACGAACGGATCGCCGTGCAGAAGGCCGCCGTCACCGACGACGTGTTGTCGCGGCTCGGACGCGCGGCGCTCGCGTCTGGAGACCGGTCGAAGGCCGCCTCGGCCTACGTGCGCGTCTACTACGAGTTCCCGCTGACCGAGGGAGCGACGCTGGCCGGGGACGCAGCTCGACGGGCTGCAGGACCAGATCAAGCACACCGGCTACAAGCTCGATCTCGGCCGCGCGCAGCTCCTGTTCGGGGCGCGGCGCTACGCCGAGGCGCGCACGGCGTTCGAGGATCTGCAGCGCGTGGCCGAGGGCGACGACAAGGAGCTCGTCGATCTGCGCGTCGCGGAGTGCGATTTCCAGTTGAAGCGCTACGCGGCGGCGCGCGACGGCGTGCTGCCGTACCTGGAACGGGCGTCGCGCAAGGCCGAAGCGCGGTTCTTCCATCTCAGCAGCCTCCGCGAGCTCGGCGATCACGCGGAGTTCATCGCGCAGACGGCCGCGCTCGTCGCCGATTTTCCGGACAGCTCGTGGGCCGAGGAAGCGCTGAACAATCTCGGCACGCACTACATCGTGACCGACGACGACGCGCTCGCGGCGCGGACCTTCAAGGAGCTGTACGACAAGTTCCCGACGGGCACGCGTTCGGAGCGCGCGGCGTGGAAGTACGGATGGTGGAGCTACACGAACGGAGACTATCCGGAGACGGTGCGGGTGTTCGAGAGCGCCGCGCTCGCCTTTCCCCGGTCCGACTATCGGCCGTCGTTCCTGTATTGGGCCGCCCGCTCGCACGCCAGGCTCGGGGCCGCCACGCAGGCGGACGCCCGGCTGCGGCTCGTCCACGCCGACTACGCCAACTCGTACTACGGCCGCCTCGCCGACCGCCAGCTCGCGCGGCGCGGCGGCGCCCGGCCGCCGGCATCCGGCTCGCGTCGCGCGCGGAGTCACCGGCGCCGGCCGCGCCGCCGATTCCGACCGACAGCCTGATCCGGCTGCTGCTCGCCAACGGCTTGTACGACGATGCGCTCGGCGAGCTGCGGTACGCGCAGCGCGCGTGGGGCAGCTCGACCCGGATCGACGCGACCATCGCCTGGACGTACCACCAGATGGGCGAGCTGCGCCGGGCCATCACGTTGATGCGGCGCGCGTATCCCCAGCATCTGACGGCCGGAGGCGAGCAGCTGCCGGCGGAGATCCTCCAGGTCATCTTTCCGCTGACGTACTGGGAGTCGATCCGCAAGCAGTCGGCGCTGCGCGGGCTCGATCCGTACCTCATCGCCGCCCTCATCGCGCAGGAGTCCACCTTCGATCCGCAGATCAGGTCCGTCGCGAATGCCTGGGGACTGATGCAGATCGTGCCGGCGACCGGCCGGCGCCTCGCGCGGTCGCTCGGCATCAGGAGGTTCACGACCGCGACGCTGACCAATCCCGAGATCAACATCAGAATGGGGACGTTGCATTTCTCGCAGCTGGTCGAGCAGTACGGCGGGACCTACTACGCCCTCGCGAGCTACAACGCCGGCGGAAGCCGCGTCGTCCGCTGGAAGGCGGAGGCGCCGGGGCTCGATGAAGAGGAGTTCATCGACAACATCCCGTTTCCCGAGACGCAGAACTACGTGAAGCGCATCCTGGGCACGGCCGAGGACTACCGGATGTTGTACGCACCGCGGAGAGGGCACGCCGCGGGTCGCCCCGCCGGCGTCGAAGCCCACGGTGAAGGCGCCCGCGAAAAAGCCGGCCACCAAGAAGCCGACCGTCAAGAAGAAGGCCCCGCCGAAGAAGGCGCCCGCCAGGCCGTCCTCGACAACGCGCCGCAAATAGCGGGCGCCGAGATCGCAACGGCGACACCAACAATCGCTCGTGGCTAGTCGCCGAATCGCGTAATCCGCGCAATCACTCGAATCAGCTGAATCCTGAGCCCGATTCGAGGATTCGAGGATTCGGCGATTAGTCGATTCCGGGACGTCGGTCACGATCGTGACTCCGGTCAACTCCGTACTGGAGTCCGTGTCCGCTACGGGAACGACATGATCTCGTACAGCGTCATCGTCTCGTCGCTGGCGAGCAATCGGAGGTGGCGCGCGAAAGGCACGAGCCGGGTGCGGATTTCCTCCGCCCGCGGCCCATACATGTCCCAGTGGACGCCGACGTAGCGCGCGCGATGTTTCTGCAGCACCGCGAAGGCGTCGTTCGAGGGAAACGAGTCGAGCACGAACGCCGCCTCCCGGAAATCGCCCGGGATGTGGTCGCTGTAGCCGTTGATGAGCGGCATCCAGTGCGCCGTCGAGAACACCATGTACTGGGCGTGCAGGGGATACGCGATGCGCTCGCCGTAGAACGGGAACTCCGCCAGGGGCGCGCGCGGCATCCCGGCGAGCAGCGCGTAGTTGCGCGAGATCGGCATCGCACGCTCCCACGGAAACGGCAGGACGTTGAGCTCGGCCACGGCCGCGAGCGCGAGGCCGGTTGCCGCGAGGCCGCGCCAGCGCCCGGCCCGCGACAGCAGGCGCCGGAAGGCGATCGCCGACAACACCGCGAGCACGAAGACGACGACCAGGCCGAACCGCGACGGCGCCCGAAGAAACGTGAACAGCGGGATGGCGCGAAACATCACGGTGTAGAGTCCCGCGGCGGGCCCGAAGGACGCCCAGAGCGCGACCAGCCCGATCGAGCCGTACATCCACACGGTTTCCCGATCCCGGCGCTCCCCAGCGTGCCGCCCCGCGCGCAGGCCCATCGCGGCGCCGGCCGCGCCGAAGGCGAGCGCCAGGATGCCGGGGAACATCACCTCGCCGATTCTCCAGCCCAGGCGCCGCGCCAACGCGAGCACGGGACCGTGCGCGTGCGCCGGCGTCGCCAGATAGCTCGGCCACGTCGCCGAATACCGCCGCGCGTCGTCGAGCGATCGCGAGAAACCCGCGTCGCGCTGCAGCTCCACGTACGGCAGGAAGAACGGAAGGACGAGGACGAGCGAGACGGCGGCGGCAATCGCGACGGCGCTCCAGTAGCGCGGGGCGCGCCACAGGCCGCGGCTGACGGCGAGAAACAGCACGCCGTAGCCGACCATCATCCCGGCGAAGATCCCGTAGTAGGCACAGGCCAGCGCCTGCGCCGCCAGCGCGAGGCCGAGCGCGATGCCCCGGCGCGGCGACGGCGCGTCCGCGAGGCGGTGCAGCGCGAGCAGTGCGATCGGGATGCCGCCCGCCATCAGCAGCTGGATGTGGGGACTGTGGGACAGGAAATACGGACAGAACGCGAACACGATGGCGGCGACGCCGGCCGCGGCCGAATCGCCGGACAGCCGCCGCGCGAGCAGCCACATGCCCAGGGCCGTGGATGCGAACGCAAAGAGCAGGGCGGTGTTGTGCGCCGTGAACGGGTTCCGTGTGAGCCACCAGGCTGGCGCGGCCGCCAGCCCCGGCCACGATGTTGGCTTCGGAAAAGGCCAGCGCGCGGCGATGCGGATAGAAGATGTTGGCGTTATAGAGATTGACCGGGTCGGCGACGATCGTGCGTGCCACCCAGGTGGTGCTCCAGATGCTCCACTGGCCGTCCATCGTCGGTGATGCGCCCGAGCCGTCCGAGCCCGGCCGCGAGCGGCCACGTCATGAGGACCGCGATGGCCGCCGCCGCCGCGCACGCGCCCGCCATCCGCAGCGCACGCGTCATCGTGGTGTCCGCGCGTGGCTCCATGTAGAATGCGGGACATTCTAACGTCAATTCCCCCGAGCCAAACTGCTATGTCCCGCCCGATCCTCGTCTGCGCGCTCGTGTGTACGGCCGCGGCCGCGTGGCTGTCGCAGGGGACGATCGCGTTCACGGGCGAAGGAGACGCGCGCATCGCGCTGCTGCCGCTTTCCGTCAAGGCCGTGGTTGGCCGTCGCCATCGCGCCGGCGGCCGTCTTTGCGGCCTGGCGCCGCGGCGCATCGCTCGCGCCTTTATGGCTCCTCGCGCTGCTGGGTCTGCCATGGCTCCCGCCGTCGCTGCCGGCGGCGTTTTTCGTCTGGTCCGGTCCGCTGGCTTGGATCGTGTGGGCGGCGATCGCGCTCTCGCTCGCGGCGTCGATGCGGCTGCCCGTCCCCGCGATCCGGCGCGGGCCGCTGACGGCGGGCGTCCTCGCCGGGGCAGTCTACGCGGTCGCCGCATCGCAGATGACGCCGCCGTCCGTGCCGAGCGGCGACGAGCCGCACTACCTGATCATCACCCAGAGCCTCCTGAACGATGGCGATCTGCGGATCGAGAACAACCATCAGAGCGGCGACTACCGGGCCTACTTCCCGGGGGAGCTGCCGAAGCCGGATTTCCGCCGCCTCGGGCGCGACCGCCAGATCTACTCGATTCACGCCCCGGGGCTGCCGGTGCTCGTGGCCCCGGCGTTCGCAATCGCGGGCTACCGCGGCGTGCAGGTGTTTCTGATCCTCCTCGCCGCGGCCGGCTCGGCGCTCGCGTGGCATCTGTGCCTGGGTCGTGACCCGGCGCGCGGACGCGGCGTGGTTCGGCTGGGCCGCCGTGACCCTCTCGACGAGCAGCATCTTTCACAGCTTCATGGTGTACCCGGACGGCCCGGGGGCCGTGATCGCGCTGACCGGCGTCTGGGCGCTCCTGCGCGCGCAACAGGAGGCCGAAAGCGGGGCCGAACGAACCGGTCCCTGGTGGCTGCACGGCGCGGCATTGGCCGTGCTGCCGTGGCTGCACACGCGGTTTGCGCTCGTCGCGGGGTGCCTTGGGGCGCTGGTGTTGCTCCGCCTGGGCGCCACGCGCAATGCCGCGGGAAAGGCGGTCGCGTTCCTGAGCGTGCCGGCGGCCAGCGCGATCGGCTGGATCGGGTTCTTCATCGCGATTTACGGGACACCAGATCCTCTGGCGCCGTACGCGAACGAGGCGGGATCGATGGCGTTCATCCCGGGCGGCCTCGCCGGGTTGCTCTTCGACCAGCGGTTCGGCCTGCTCGCCTACGCGCCGGCGCTCGCCTGCGCGTTTGCCGGGCTGGGCGTGATGGTCAGGAATCGCGAGACGCGCCGCGTCGGCCTCGAGCTGCTGTTCGTCCTCGTCCCGTATCTTCTCGCCGTCACGCATTTCGCGATGTGGTGGGGAGGCCGAAGCGCCCCCGCGCGCTTCTTCGTGCCGATGCTCTTCACGCTGGCGATCCCGTCGGCAGCCGCGTGGGCGGCGATGCGCCATCGGGCCACGCGAGCCACGGCGCTCGGCGCGCTGCTCGTGACGGCGTTCGCCTCGTGCGCGCTGGTGTTCGTCGGCGGCGGCCGTCTGGCCTTCAACGATCGCGACGGCTACGCCGCCTGGCTGGAATGGCTCGGACGCGCAACCGATCTCGCGCGGGGGCTGCCGGCCTGGTGGCGCGGCAGCGAAGGGACGCTGTTCCGCGACGTCGCGATCTGGGCGTGCGCGATCGCCGCGGCATGGGGCCTCCTGCGTGCCGCGCAAGGGACGCGATGGCTGCGGACGCGCGGCGCGCTCTGCGCCGCGACGGCGGGCGTCTACGCGGGTGCAGCCATGTGCGCGATCACGTTCGTCTGGACGCTGTCGGGCGCCGGCGCCGTGAACCCGACAGCCGCCCAGCTCGCCCTGTTGCATCGTCTCGGCGCCGAGCGCCGCGTCCTGACGTTCGAGCTCCCGTCATGGCGTCGCCTGGCGTCGGACACGGTGCCGGCCGCGCTCCGCATCGAGCCTCTCCCCTCGACGACCCTCGGCGGCGCCGGGGCCACCGATCGGCCGTTGTATCAGGTCCCCTCGATTCCTGCGGGACAGTATCGGCTGCGGCTGCGCAGCTCAGGGGCTTCAGGGTGGCTGATGGTCGGCGTCGGGCGGGACCAGTTCTCGATCCGCAGCGGACCGCTGGCCGCTCCGCCGGCCCCGATCCTTCTCGATTTCCCCGTCGACGTCCGCGCCATCGTCGTGCGCGGCGACGAGCAGGCGCGCCGCATCCATTCGCGGGCTGACCATCGAGCCGATCGCCATCGTGCCGCGCGGCGCGCGCCTGTCCGGCGAGGTGGCGCAGCGCGCGGTGCGCTACGGCACCTCGACGCTGTACTTTCTGGACGACCGCAGCTTTCCGGAACCGGAAGCTTTCTGGATGGGCGGAGCGCGGAGCTCCTCGATCGTCCTGCAGCCCGACGCGCCGCGCGCGATCGCGGTGCTGCATCTCCGCAACGCGCCGGTCGCCAATCGCGTCCGGATTCAGGCCGGGAGCTGGCGGGAGGAGCTGCCGCTCGGCCCGGGCGAAGAACGGCTCGTCCAGCTGCCGCTCGACATTCAGCGCGGCGCGACGCTCGTCACCGTCACGGCCTCGACCGGCTTCCGTCCCTCGGCCGTCGATTCGAAGAGCCGCGACCATCGCTTCCTGGGGGTGTGGATCAAGGTGGAATAGCGAGTGCGAGATCAAAAGATGAACAGGAGATCAGAAGATCAGGAGAATCAGGAAAATGAGAAAGAAACGCCTGGTCTCCTAATCTCCTGATCTCCTGTGCAAGCTCTTGATCTCCGAATCAGAACCGCGCGACGCCGCCGAAGTAGAATCCATTGAGATTGAGCTCGCCTTCGTCGCCTTTCACTTTGTAGAACACCACGAGCGATCGGTATCCCACCTGGGCGCCGAAGTTGTTCGTGAAATTGACGGTGCCGTAGAGATCGAAGTCGTAGTACTTGGCGCGGTAGTCTTCGTGGATGCGCTCCGGCAGCTTGATGCCGCCGAACTCGCCGGTGATGGAGATGTTCGGGACGACATAGACGCGGCCGATGACGCCGATGGCCGGAATCGGCGCGCGGGCCCTGGCGAACTCCGTGGCGAGGACGTTCCTCAGCTCCGCTTCGACGTCCGTGTACTTCGCCTCGAGCACCACGCCGACGAACCCGCGGTCGCGGTAGACGAAGTCCCACTCGTAGCCGAATCGGTACGCCTTCCACTCCAGGTTCGTCTCGACGGGGAACGTCACCGGGAACCGGATGCCGTTGAACACGATGTCCGCGGTGAGCGACCCGACGGCCTCGTAGGAGATGGGCGTGTACTCGAAGCGGAACTTGTGCTTCGTCGCCGGGCGCAGGACGAGCTTGAGCTGCCTGAATCTCGTCTGCTCGATCCCGAGGTCGCTGACGAAATCGATCCGCGATCCGGGGATGCCGGGCAGCGACTCGCTGGTGATGGCGATGTCGGGCGTCGGGCTCCAGAAGTATCCGCCCACCTCGACGTGGTAGGTCTCGCCTGTGGCCCGATCGGAGGTGCCGGACTGCGCGCGGGCGGGTGCGGCCGGCAGACCGAAGAGCAGGCAGAGTACGGATATCGTAGCGACACGTGTGCGCATTTTTTCTTCTCGCCCCGGATTGGACAAGGGAACAAACCCTCTTCAGGAGAGGGCCAGGCAGCCTGCTGGGAAAGGCTTGCTCAGAATAGCACAGCCCACTCGGCAATAGGCGCATTCCGGCATCCCTCTTGCTGAGGTCGAATAGCCGGGTCGCTCCCACCCCGCGTTTACTGGCTGTTAGCGGCGTTCTTGCACGCACCAGTGCTGGAGATCCAAGATCCCGGCGGTCGCATCCAGATTTCTGCAGCCGCCCTTGGGAAGCGAGACGATCTCCTGATACCGAGCCGTGCCGGAGTGCTTACCGCGCCGGTAAGACCCTTTCGCTGAACGTAATCGGTACTTAGAGGGGAACATCGTATGAAATCACGTGTAATGAGCCTGGTGCTGCTGGCGATGCTCGTGGCCACGGCCGCGGCCGCTCAGCAGGGAACGACGGAAGTGCGCGGCCAGCGTTCTCGATCCGCAGGGGGCCGTCCTGCCCGGCGTGACGGTCACCGTGCGCAATCAGGACAACGGCATGTTCCGCGAAGCGATCAGCGCCGGCGAGGGCATCTATTTCATCAGCGGCCTCGTGCCGGGCGTGTACGAGATCACCGCCGAGCTGCCAGGGGTTCAAGAAATACGCGCGCCAGGACGTGCGGCTCGAGATCGGGAAGACCGCCACGGTGGACGTGCCGCTGCAGGTCGGGTCGGTCGCGGAGACCGTCACGGTGACGGCCGAAGCGCCGCTCGTCGACGTCACCTCGAAGGAGGTCGGCGGCAACATCGGCACGAACGAGATCATCGAGCTGCCGTCGATCAACCGCAACTTCATCGGGTTCATCGGCCTGCTGCCCGGGATCGTCCCGAGCATCAGCACCGAGTCGTTCGGCTCCGACTCGATCAGCGTCAACGGCTCCGACCCGCGGAACAACAACTACCTGCTCGACGGCGGCAACAACAACGACGACGTCATCGGGCAGCGCGCGGGCACGCAGGCGCGGACCGCGCTCGAGTCGGTGCAGGAGTTCCAGGTCATCACCAACCAGTTCGACGCGCAGTTCGGCCGGACGACCGGCGCGATCATCAACGCGGTGACCAAGTCGGGCACGAACCGCTTCCGCGGCAGCGCGTTCGCGTTCGCCCAGGACGCCGCCTGGACCGACGAGGATTACTTCGTCAAGAACTACGCCGACTCGCGGAACCTCAAGAAGCCCGACACCAAGCGCCAGGAGTTCGGCGGCACGATTGGCGGGCCGATCATCAGGGACCGGATGCACTTCTTCGGCAGCCTCGAGCGCGTGATGATCGATCGCGGCGTCGGCGTCGTCTTCCCGAGCCGCCCGGACCTGAACTGGAGCCCGACGACGCAGGACCGCGTGTGGAACACGCTGGCGCGCGTGGACAACCAGTTCAGCGCGAACCATACCTGGGGGGTCCGCTACCTGCGCGAAGTGTCGCCCCAGCGCAACCAGGCGATCGGCCAGGTCACCCCGGGTGCGATTCGCGAGGAAGACGACAAGGACCAGACGGTCCAGGCCAGCCTGTCGTCGGTGTTCGGCAACACGAAGCTGAACACGTTCCGCGCCGTCTGGACGCAGGAGGACGTGGCGTTCGCGAACCCGTGCTTCAACACGAACGGCCGCGACCAGGCCGCGTGCGATCCGACGCTGGCGTTCCAGACGTTCACGGACCAGCAGGCGAACACCGCGCAGGCGCGCGTCAACGACGCCTACCAGCTCGAGGACACGTTCTCGTGGTTCGTGCCGGGCAAGCGCGGCGACCACGACATCAAGGTCGGCGTCCAGTACCAGTACGTCAAGGCCGACAACTTCGCGCAGGACAACCTGAACGGCACGTTCAGCTTCGGCCAGAACAATCTTCCGTTCGACGCCAACAATCCGCGGACGTATCCCGACCGCCTCACGATCCGCGTGCCGGGTGAGGGGATCGTGCTCCAGAAGGCGCACTACGTCACCGGGTTCGTGCAGGACAAGTGGAAGATTGGCAACCGCCTGACGGCGACGATCGGGCTGCGCTACGACGTCGAGGTCATCCCCGTCAAGGAGCTCGACAACCCGAGCTTCTCGGACGTGGACGACTATCCGATCGACAAGAACAACATCCAGCCGCGCGTCGGGTTCTCGTATGCGCTCGACGATGGCGCACGCTCCGTGCTGCGCGGCGGCTACGGCCGGTTCTACGAGAAGACGCACTTCGAGGTCATCGGCGGGATCTTCAACGGCGGCGTGTTCTCCGACTCCTTCACGGTGAACTTCCCGACCGCCAACGCCGACCCCGGCCCGCGCAACGGCCAGCTGCCGACGAACGAGTTCCTGGTCAACGGTCCGACGCTGAACCGCGCCCGGCTCGCGGAGCTCTTCCCGGCGGGATCGCGGCTGCGCAACACCGGCAACGTCAGCCTCGACAATCCCGATCGCATCATCCCGCGCTCGGACCAGGTGTCGATCGGCTTCGAGCGCCAGATCGGCTCGTCGTTCTCGGCGGGCGCCGACTACGTGCACGTGTGGGGCCGCGAGATGTTCATGACGCGGGACCTCAACAAGGGCAGCCGCGCGACGACCGTGTCGACCGACCCGATCGTCCGGCCGAATCCGGCCTTCCTCAACGCCGTGAATACGCCGATCAACACCGGCGAGACGGAGTACGACGCGCTGCTCGCGATGGTCGAGCGGCGCTTCGCCAACAACTTCAGCGTGCGCGCCTCGTACACGCTGTCGCACGCGCGCGGCAACACGAGCCGGCGGCGGGCAGGCGGCCGCCAACTTCCAGGTCGGGCAGGATCTCAACCTGGCTCTGAACGAAGGGCCGACGGACTTCGATCGCCGTCACAACTTCGTCCTCAGCGGCCGGACGGTCGTGCCGTACACGCACGGCCTGACGTTCAGCTGGGTGGCGCGCGCGCTGAGCGGCCTGCCGTTCACGCTGACCAACAACACGATCGACCTGGACCGCAACGGCACGCTGTTCGATCCGATCGCGCCCGGCACGTATACGGGCGCCGGAACGGCCCCTGCGGACAATTACACGGTGGAAGACTACGACGGCACGCGCAACGGCGCGCGCGGCCCCGGGTTCTTCCAGCTCGACGCGCGGCTCGGGTACCGCTTCGGCCTCGGCGAAGGGCGGACGATTGACGTCATGGGCGAGGTCTACAACCTGACCAACCGCGCGAACTTCGCGGTTCCCTCGGGCAATCAGGGCGCGCCGGCGACGTTCCTCGTGATCAACGCGCTGGGTCGCCGGCGCCCCGCCGCGTACCGCGCAGTTCGGCGTGCGTCTCGGCTTCTAGCGACAGCCGTTTGCTTGTCGCAAGGGCGGGCGCTTCGTGCGCCCGCCCTTTTTTCTCGTGGGCCACGCCACTCGCTCGGCTCGACTCGCTCCGCTCGCTCGCGGCCGCACGCTGCAGCCGAGCTGACTTCCCTGAACGGGCCGCCGCGACGGCTGCTATACTCAACCTCAGATGGGGCCCGCCTTTCGACGTCTTCTTCCCTACGTCCTCCGCTACCGCCGCCAGTTCCTCCTCGGGCTCGTGTGCGTCGTCCTCTCGTCCACGTTCCAGCTGCTGGGGCCGTGGGTGCTGAAGTTCGCGATCGACGATCTGTCGCGCGCGGTGACGCGGCAGAAGCTCGCGACCTACGCCGCGCTGATCCTCGGCGTGGCGTCGCGTGCGCGCCGTCTTCCTGTTCCTGATGCGGCGGATCATCATCGGCGCATCGCGTGACATCGAGTACGACCTCAGGAACGCCTTCTTCGCCCGCCTGCAGCAGATGCCGCTCGGCTACTACCAGGCGCGCCGGACCGGCGACCTGATGTCGCGCGCGACCAACGACCTCAACGCCGTCCGGACGATGATCGGTCCGGCGATCATGTATTCGGCCAGCACGATCCTGGTGTTTGCCGTGGCCATCATCCTGATGGTGTCGATCGACGGACGGCTGACCCTCATCGCGCTCCTCCCGCTGCCGCTCGTGTCGATCAGCGTCAAGTACTTCGGCAGCGCGATTCACCGCCGCTTCGAGGCGATCCAGGCGCAGCTCTCCGACCTGAGCGCGGTCGTCCAGGAAACGCTGTCGGGCGTGCGCGTGGTGCGGGCGTACAATCAGGAGCCGTACGAGGTCAAGCGCTTCGCCGCCGCGAACGACGAGTACGTCCGCCGCAACCGTGTCCTGATCCGCCTGCAGGGCCTCTTCTATCCGAGCATGACGCTCTTCCTCGGGCTCGGGTCGCTGCTCGTGCTCTGGGCCGGCAGCCGGGAAGTGATCCGCGGGCGCATCACGCTCGGCGAGTTCGTGGCGTTCAACTCCTACCTCGTCATGCTGAGCTGGCCGATGATTGCGTTCGGCTGGGTCACCAACATGCTCCAGCGCGGGATGGCCTCGTGGAAGCGGATGCTCGAGATCCTCGACGCGACGCCCGACATCAGCGACGCGCACGTCACGCCCGCGGGCCGCTCTGTCGCGATCGCCGGGGCCATCGAGATCCGCGATCTCGTCTTCATCTACCCGGGATCCGACCGACCGGCGCTCGATGGCATCTCGCTCCGCATCGAACCGGGCCAGACGGTCGCGTTCGTCGGCGCGACCGGGTCCGGCAAGTCCACGCTCGTCAGCCTGCTGCCGCGCCTGCACGAGCCGCCCCCGGGCACGGTGTTCCTCGACGGCGTCGACGTCCGCGAGATTCCGCTCGCCACGCTGCGCGGCGCGATCGGCGTGGTCCCGCAGGAGCCGTTCCTGTTCTCGGACGCCATCGCGGAGAACATCGCGTTCGGCGTCCAGGTCCCGGGCGCGGACGGGAACGCCGACCTCGAGCGCCGCGTGCAGGAAGCGGCCGCCGTGGCGCGTCTCGACAAGGACGTCGGGTCGTTTCCCAACGGATACAAGACGGCGGTCGGCGAGCGCGGCATCACGCTCTCCGGCGGGCAGAAACAGCGCACCGCCCTCGCGCGCGCGCTGATGGTGGATCCCCGCGTCCTCATCCTGGACGACGCGCTGTCGGCCGTGGATACGTACACGGAAGAGGAGATCCTGATGCGCCTCGAGGCCGTGATGCGCCAGCGGACGTCCATCATCGTGGCGCACCGGATCTCGACCGTGCGCGGCGCCGATCAGATCTTCGTGCTCGACCACGGCCGGCTGGCCGAGCGCGGATCGCACGATGCGCTCGTCGCCCACGGCGGTCTGTACGCCACCCTGTACAGGCGGCAACTGCTCGAAGAGGAGCTGGCGGCAAGCTGAAGCGGACAGCTTGCCAGCTCACCAGCTTCCAGTCAGCCAGTTCGGTCACTGAGAACTGGAACCGAACTGCCAACTGGCAACTGGCTACTGGCAGCTGGGAAGCTGGCTAAGCTGGCAACTGGAGCCCATGTCTTTCCACGAAGAAGAAATCCTCGGCAAGGCCTACGACGCACGCCTGATGCGCCGGCTGCTCCAGTACCTGCGGCCGTACAAGCCGCAGGTGGCGCTGGCGCTCGCCGCGATCATCTCGGCCTCGGTCCTGCAGCTCGCGCAGCCGTACCTGATGAAGCTGGCGATCGATCGCTACATCGCCAACGGCGATCTGCAGGGCGTCGATCGGATTGCGCTGGCCTTCCTCGCGATCCTGATCGGCTCGTTCGTGCTCGAGTTCGTCCAGACGTGGACGCTCCAGATGACCGGCCAGCGGATCATGTACGACATGCGCATGCAGATCTACCGGCACCTGCAGCGCATCGACCTCCAGTTCTACGACCGCAACCCCGTCGGCCGGCTCATGACCCGCGTGACGACCGACGTGGACGTGCTCAACGACATGTTCACGGCCGGCGTGGTCTCCATCTTCGGGGACATCTTCACGCTCGCGGGCATCATGATCGTGCTCGTCACGATGGACTGGCGGCTCGCGCTCGTGACCTTTGCCGTCCTCCCGCTCATCGTCCTCGTCACGCAGTGGTTCCGCCGCAACGTCCGGGAGTCGTACCGGACCGTGCGCGCCTGGGTGGCGCGAATCAACGCGTTCCTGCAGGAGCACATCACCGGCATGCCGACGGTGCAGCTCTTCCGCCGCGAGCGCCGCACCTTCGAGCGGTTCGACGAGATCAACCGGAAGCACCGGGACGCCAACATCGATTCGATCCTCTTCTACGCCGTGTTCTACCCGGCCATCGAGGTGATCGGGGCCCTCGCGTCGGCGCTGATCATCTGGTTCGGCGGCGGATGGACGCTGCAGGGAACGCTCACCATCGGATCGCTGGTCGCGTTCCTGCTCTATTCGGGCCGCTTCTTCCGCCCGATCAGCGACATGTCGGAGAAGTTCAACGTCCTCCAGGCCGCGATGGCGTCCTCCGAGCGCATCTTCAAGCTCCTCGATACGCCGATCACGATCGAGTCGCCTGTGGGTGCGATCGAGTCGGGATCCGGGATCCGGGATCCGGGATCCGACATGCCTGCGATCGCGTCGGATCCGAGATCCGGAGTGCGGGATCCGATTTGGCTGAGAACCTTTCCGGATCCCGGATCCCGAATCCCGAATCCCGGCAGCGGGGTCCGGGCCCGCCTCCGGACCCCGCACCGAAGGCCACATCATCTTCGACCGCGTGTCCTTCGCCTACGACGGCGAGAACGAGGTCCTGCGCGACGTCTCCTTCGAGGTCCGGCCGGGCGAGCGCGTGGGCATCGTCGGCGCGACCGGCGCCGGGAAGTCGACGCTCATCAACCTCCTGCTGCGGTTCTACGACGTGACGCGCGGCCGGATCCTCGTCGACGGCGTCGACGTGCGCGACATGGATCTCACGCGCCTGCGGCGGCTGTTCAGCCTCGTCCTGCAGGACGTGCACCTGTTCTCGGGCACGATCGCCGCCAACATCCGGCTGGGCGAGGCCGCGATTGACGACGCGGCGGTGAAGCGCGCCGCCGAGGCGGTGCACGCGGACCGGTTCATCGACTGGCTTCCGGGCGGGTACGCGGGCGCGGTTGCGGAGCGCGGGGCCACGCTCTCGGTCGGTCAGAAGCAGCTGCTCTCGTTCGCGCGCGCGCTGGCGTTCAACCCGCGGATTCTCGTCCTCGACGAGGCGACGTCGAGCGTCGACACGAAGACGGAGCTGCTGATTCGCGACGCGCTGCACGTGCTGATGGCCGGCCGCACGACGATCGCCATCGCGCACCGGCTCTCGACGATTCAGGACATGGACAAGATCCTGGTCCTGCACAAGGGACAGCTGCGCGAGTCCGGCCGCCACCAGGATCTGCTGGCGCAGCGGGGGATCTACTACAAGCTCTATCAGCTGCAGTACCGGGATCAGGAGAGAGCGGAGGGGACGGAGGCAACGAAGGCTACGGAGCCAGATCTATTCAACATCGGCTGAGCACGGAGGAACGGAGTAACGGAGACCAGAAAATCAAAACTTTGTTTTCTCCGTTTCTCCGTTCTCCGTTGCTCCGTGTTTGCGATGTTGAATAGATTGGCTCCGCTGACTCCGTCTCCTCCGTTCTCTCACCCGCCCGTTTCCTTCACGACGGGCGTGACGCGAGGCGCCGGCGGCGGCTGCGCGGCCTCGCGCTGCCGGAACAGCCGATCGACCAGCGTCGGCGTGCTGGCCTTGGGGTTCCATCCGAGCCGCAGGACCGTGATGCCCGCCGGCCGCCGTCCGAGCGCGAGCGCCTCGTGACAGCTCCACATGTAAATATCGATGTGGCGCCCCTGGACGGCCGGTCCCGTGTCCATCACCGTGTAGATGCCGTTGTAGCGCTCGCCCAGCCGCTCGACCTGGATGACCGACCCGACCGGGAGTAGATCCGGGTCCGCGGCGGCGATTCCCGTCCGCACGTTCACCCCGGACGCCGTCGTCGTCCCCTTGCAGTACGCCGTGGCCGTGAACCTCAGCCGGGCGCCGGGCGCGGGGGTGGCGGTCGCCTCACGCAGCTCCGCCTGGCGCGCCGCATAGCGCGAATCCAGGATCGTCACCTCGTACAGGAAGGCAAAGGCCACGGCGGCTACTCCTGTTGCGACGATCTTCCGGCCGAGGGATCGGGACAGCAGCATAAGTGCGGACTGAACGACGAAACTACAGGAGAGCTTCGCGAGCCGCCGGGGAAGAACTCCACTATAGACGTCCGGCAGGGGCCGCGTCAAAGAGGAAAGCCCGGTATTTCGGACCCTCTCGACGACACAAAGCCTTATTTATCAGTATGTTGACGATCCTGTTGGGCTGCCGCGAGGCGCCGGTGGGCCACGATCATCGCGAGAGAGGCGCGGTACGCGACCACGCGAGAGCCCGACTGCCCCGATCGTCGAGCCCAGGCCGTAGGCCCAGAGCAGGGGGGTCAGGCTCCGGGCGAGGGTCCTGAACTCACCCCAGGAGGCGGCCGTCAGCGATTCCCGGAAGTCCTTCAGCAAGCCGGGAGGGACGTCGACGCCCAGGAGCGTCGCGCCGAGCAGGGTGACGACCGAGTAGTAGGCGGGCATGATCCATGGGAGGTTCGTGCACACCCCGAGCAGTACCGCAACCCGGTTGAGGCGGAACGCGAACGCGACGACCAGGCCGAGGACGATGTGCAACCCCAGAAACGGGGAGAAGCCGAAGAACACCCCCACCGCGAAGGCGGCCGCGGTCCGGCGCGGCGTGTCGTGCGTGTGAAGCAGGCGATCGAGCCAGCGGCGGACGCGCGGGGATCGCAGCATGTGCCGGTCAGAAGTGGACGAAGCCGGCCGGCAGCGGCTCGAGCGTCCCGTCGCGCAGCAGTCCGACGGAGCGGTCCGCCGTCACCTCGCCGATGCGCGTCACCGCCACTCCGCGCGCTTCGCGGATGGACGCGCGCAGCCGCCCGCGGGCGCGCCGCGGCACGGTGAACAACAGCTCGTAGTCGTCGCCCCCGGCCGCGCACGCGCTGACCGGGTCGCGGCCGGCCGCGGCGAACCAGGCCCGCGCGCCCGGGTGCAGCGGCAGCAGAGCCGGGTCGATCGCAACGCCGGTTCCGCTCGCGCCGGCGATCTGCGCGACGGCGTCGGCGAGGCCGTCGCTCAGGTCCATGCACGCGCTGGCCGCCCGGTTCCGTCCGAGCAGCGCGCCGATGCGGGCCCGAGGCTCCGGCCGGCAATGCCGCGCAACGCACTCCGCGAGGCCGGGGTCCTCGGGCCGGCCGACCAGCTCCGGCTCGCGCGTGCCCGGCGGGGCGCAGACGATCGGCCCGGCGTTCGCGCGCAGCCATTCGAGGCCGGCGGCCGCCGCGCCGAGCTGCCCGGTGACGTAGACCGCGTCGCCCGGCTTCGCGCCGTCCCGCTTGAGGATCTTCCGCGGCTTGACGCTGCCGACGAGCGTGACGTCGAGGATGAGCGGCCCCGGGGACCGTGTGATGTTGCCCCCGGCCAGCGCGATGCGCGACGCCGCGGCGAGATCCATCAGGCCGTCGAGCAGCCCGTCGACGTCCGCGACGGCCGCGTCCGGCGGCAGCATGAGCGAGAGCAGCGCGAACCGCGCGGCGCCGCCCATCGACGCCACGTCGCTGACGTTGACGGCGAGCGCCTTGTAGCCGATGTCGGATGGGGAGGAGAAGCGCCGATCGAAGTGGACGCCTTCGACGAGCGCGTCCGTCGTGAGCACCATCAGCGCGCCGCGATCCGGCGCCGCCACGGCGGCATCGTCGCCGATGCCGACGAGGAGCCCGGGTGGAGCGGGAGGCAGGCGGCCGCGGATCCGTTCGATCAGTGCCCGCTCGCCGGTGTCGGAGACGCGTGGGCGTCCGCCGCTACCGGGCAAACTCAACGGCGCGGGTCTCCCTGATGACGGTGACCTTGATCTGGCCCGGGTACTCGAGCTCGTTCTCGATCCGCTTGGCGATGTCCTTCGAGAGCCACACGGTCGCCTCGTCCGAGATCCGTTCGCTTTCGACGACGATGCGGATCTCGCGGCCGGCCTGGAGGGCGAACGACTTCGAGACGCCTTCGAACGAATCGGCGATGCCTTCGAGCTTCTCGAGCCGCTTCACGTACGACTCGAGGATGTCGCGGCGGGCGCCGGGGCGCGCGGCGGAGATCGCGTCGGCCGCCTGCACGATCATCGCCTCGAGCGACGGCCAGTCGATGTCCATGTGGTGGGCCGCGACCGCCATCAGGACCGGCTCGCTCTCGCCGTGCTTGCGGAGGAACTCGAGGCCGAGCTCGAGGTGCGTGCCCTGGAGATCGCGGTCGATGGCCTTGCCGATGTCGTGCAGGAACGCGGCGCGCGCCGCCACGTGTCCGTTCAGCCCGAGCTCCTTCGCCATGATGCCGGCGAGGAACGCGACCTCCTTGGAGTGATTGAGGACGTTCTGCCCGTAGCTGGTGCGGAACTTCAGCCGTCCCATGAGGCGGAGCACTTCGGGATGGAGATCGAAGAGCCCGAGCTCGAAGGCCGCGGCTTCGCCTTCCTTGCGGACGGTCTCCTGCATGTCGGTCTTGACCTTCTCGACGATCTCCTCGATGCGGGCCGGGTGGATGCGGCCGTCGGCGATGAGCCGCTCGATGGCCTGGCGCGCCACTTCGCGGCGGAACGGATCGAAGCTCGACAGGATGATCGCGCCCGGCGTGTCGTCGACGATCAGCTCGACGCCGGTGGCGGTCTCGAGCGCGCGGATGTTCCGTCCCTCGCGGCCGATGATCCGGCCCTTGAGGTCGTCGCTCGGCAGATCGACGACCGAGACGGTGGTCTCGATCGCGTGCTCGGCGGCGCTGCGCTGGATGGCGTCGGTGATGATCTGCTGCGCGCGGGCGGCGGCGGTCTCGCGCGCCTCGGTCTCGAGCCGCTTGACCATGTTGGCGGCGTCGCGGCGGGCGTCGCCTTCGATCTGCTTGAGCAGCAGCTCGCGCGCCTCGTCGGCGCTCAGCCCGGCGACGCGCTGCAGCTCGCGCTGGCGATCGGCGGCGAGCTGTTCGACGCGCGCGGCGGCCGCGGCGGCGCGCTGCTCGTGCGCCGCGAGCGGCCTTCTCGCGCCCGCGGAGGTCCTGTTCCAGCCGGTCGGTCGCGGCGAGGCGATCGGCGAGCGCGCGGGTCTTGTCGGCGAGCCCCTCTTCGAGCCCGACAATCTGCTGGCGGCGCTCGCGCGCCTGCCGTTCGCTCTCGGCGGCGAGCTCGTGCGCCTTCTCGCGGGCTTCGAGGGCCGCTTCCTTGCGGAGGCTCTCGGCGTCGCGCTCGGCTTGCTTGAGCACGCGCTGGCGATTCGTCGTGGGCTTGCTTGAGGACGCCGGCGGCTGCGCGGCGTCGGGTCGCGGCCCCCCAGAGGAGGGCACCTGCCGCAAGCACGCCGGCCACGATGGCGGCGAGGGCGGCCAGGCCATATGGTGTCCCCATAGGAAGATCCCCGAAACCTGACCCTTCCGGGCCAGGGGGTGAGTCTCGTCTGGCGTTCAGAATTGAGAAAGATGAGGAAAGGCCCCGCTTTGCCGTGTGGGGAGGTCGGATGAACCTGCGTAGAGCAGGTGGAACCGCTGCACAAGCCACGCTTCAGGCTTCCTCTTACAGAGGCATGCACACCACGCGGCGTCGCGATTCTCTTAGGTGAAACGTTGGCTCAAACGAGCCTCCGAGCCATCACGCGCAAAGCAGGGAGCTCAAACTCCTCCGCGATCTTACTTCAGTCGGGAGCGGGAGTCGAGGAGCGCGTTGAGAGGGGTGACTTTGGTCCGGGTCGTGGCCAACGGGGTCCCCGATCAAGCGCCCGAGCGGCTCGAGCTCCGTAGGCGGGATCGGGCGACCGGCTTCGCGTCGCGGAGCATGGGCAGGCGGTGGGCTACTGCGCGACGGCCTGCGGCGGTTCGAGTCCCAGGGCGAGATCGAGCATGCGCTCGAGCGCTTCCGCCCGCTCGGCGACGCTGTCCTGCTGGCGGCGCCCCTCGTCGCGCGACCGGAAGTACTCGTCGGCGATATTGAGCGCGGCGAGGACCGAGAGCTTCAGGGTGTCGCCGGCCGGCGATTCGACGGCCGCCAGGCGCATCTTCTCGTCCACATACGCCGCCAGCTCGGCCACGTAGACCGGATCGAGACCGCTCCGGATCGGGTACTCCTGCCCGTGGATCTGGACGCTGACGACGCGGGAGGGATCGGACATTCTGTAAGGGTTCCGCCGGGTTCCACTGGGTTCCACAAGGTTCCGCGGGGTTCGGTTCCGCTGGGTTCCGCAGTGGTTCAAGGTTCGCGCCGGGACGACGAACGAGAACGAGAACGAACGAAACCAAGAACCAAGAACAAGAACAGGAACGCGTCAGGTTCAAACTCTCAATCTGCGCCAGCATGTCCCCGACCCGTGAACGAATCAGCTCGCGTTCCTCGCGGAGGGCGGCGATCTCGACGCCGGTGCCTTCGGCTTCCGCGACGCGCGCCCTCATCGCGTCGAGCTCGCGCGTCAACCGCGCGTTCTCGTCCGACACCCGGCTGTGATCGCCCCGCAGCCGATCGATCATGCCGACGAGCAGTTTGACTTTCTCCTCGAGCCGATCGATGGGCTCGAGATCCACCCGCGTCATCACAGCCTTCGCCACGTCGTGCTCCTTGAGTTCCTGCTCCGACTTCTTCCGCCTGAAGGCGGAAGCCACGAGCTTCAGCGTCGTGCTCAGCTCTGGGCTTCCGCCTTCAGGCGGAAGACCTATCTCCGCTCCGCTCCGTGCGCGGCGCGGAGCGCGTCGACGATCCGCTCGGTCGCCGCCTGCGCTTCCTCGTCGGTCAGCGTCCGCTCCGCCGCGCGGAACGTCAGGCGCAGCGACAGGCTGACACGGCCGTCGGGGACGCCTTTGCCCTGATACCGATCGAACTCGGCGATCGATGCGAGGGTGGCCGGCGCCGCCGAACGGATAGTGCCACGAACGGCAGCGGCAGGCAAGGTGTCGTCGACGAGGATCGAGACGTCGCGAACAATCGACGGGAACCGCGGCAGCGGGTCGGCGCGCAGGTCGTCCGGCGCCGCGAGGGCGCCGAGCGCTTCCGTATCGATCTCCGCGACGTACATCTCTTCACCCGCCGGAAAACCCCGCGCCTCGGCGATTCCCGGCACGAGCTGTCCCACCACGCCGAGCCGCGTGCTCCCGGCCCGCACGTCGGCCGCGCGGCCGCGCACGAGATACGGGCAGCCGGACGCGACGAAGTCCGGCGCGCTCACGGCGAACGCCGAGCACAGCAGTTCGACGGCCCCTTTGGCGTCGAAGAAGTCCACCGCGCGCGCCGGCGCGGACCAGTGCGGCTCGGACACGGCGCCGGACCACGCGAACGCGGCCGACCGTCCTTCGCCGGACGGCGTGAACCGGCTGCCGGTTTCGAACAGCCGGACGTCCTTCCGGCCGCGCCGGCGGTTGTGCGCGCAGGATTCGACGAGCCCCGGGATGAGCGACGGCCGCAGGACCGCGAACTTCTCTGAGAGCGGGTTCGCGATGGCGGGCGGCTCGACCCCCGGATCGCAGAACGGCAGCGCCGCCGGCTTCTCGATGAACGCGAACGTCATCGACTCGGAGAACCCGGCCGATGTCAGCGCCAGCCGGACGAGCCGATCCCGCGCGATCCGCGGATCGGGAGGCGGCTGATGGGTCGCCAGGGGCGGGAACCGGACCGGCAGCCGGTCGAACCCGTAGTGACGGCCGACCTCTTCGATCAAATCCACTTCGCGCGTGACGTCCACGCGGAACGAGGGGACGGTCACCGTCCATTCGTCCTTGCCGGCGCGCACGCGGAAGCCAAGCGCCTCGAGATAGCGCGGAACGTCGCCGGGAGGAACGGCTTGCCCGAGGAGCCGTGCGATTCGGGACGACCGGAGCACGATCTCCTTCGGCTGCCGCGGCCTGGGGTAGCGATCGATCGGAAGCGCCCTCGGCACGCCCGCGCCAATCCGTACGAACAACTCCGCCGCCCGGAAAATGCCGTTGGGGGGCATCCCGATATCGCCGCCCCGCTCGAACCGTATCGACGCTTCGGTCTTCAAGCCGAGCTTCTTGCTCGTCCTGCGAACCGCCGTCGGCTCGAAGTACGCGCTCTCCAGCGCAATCCACGTGGTCGTCGATGAAATCTCGGAATTCGCGCCGCCCATGACGCCGCCGATCGCCACCGCGCGTTTCGCGTCGGCGATGACAAGCGCGTCGTCGTCGAGGGTCCGGTCGATGCCGTCGAGCGTGCGCATCGGCTCCTTCGCGACGGCGCGGCGCACCACGATCCGGTTGCCCGCAAGCCGTTCGAGATCGAAGGCATGCATCGGCTGGCCCATCTCCAGCATCACGTAGTTCGTGACGTCGACGATGTTGTTGATCGGCGCGGACACCGGCGGCCTCGAGGCGCTCGCGCAGCCAGTCCGGCGAGGGCGCAACCTTGACCTGGAAGACTTGCGCGCAATAGCGGGGGCACAGGTCCGGCGCCTCGATGACGACGTCAAACACTTGGCGCGGGTCCGTTGGCCAGGAATCGGAGTTCTGATCGCCGCCGATCACCGGTATGTGCGACATCTCCAGCACTGCCGGAAGGCCCCAAATCGCCGACGCTTCGCGCGCGAGTCCGATGTGGCTCAGGCAATCCGGTCTGTTGGCCGTGATCTCGAAGTCGATGACCGGCTCGCGGCCGTATTCCACACCGGCGACCTCGAAGCCGCGGAGACTGATCTCCCGTGCGACGGTGTCCACGTCGGCCGTGACGGGCACGATCTCGCGCAGCCAGTTGTAGACGAGCCTCACAGCGGGAACTGCTCCAGGAAGCGCAGATCGTTCTCGTAGAACAGACGGATGTCCTCGACGCCCCACTTCAGCAGCGCGACGCGCTCGATCCCCAGGCCGAAGGCAAAGCCCGTATACCGCTCGGGGTCGTACCCGACGGCCTCGAACACCGCCGGGTGCACCATGCCGCTGCCGAGGATCTCCACCCACCCGGTCCGCTTGCACATGCCGCAGTTGAGCTCCCGTCCCGCCGCACGATCCGCAGCTGATGTCCACTTCCGCGCTCGGCTCGGTGTACGGGAAGAAGCTCGGACGGAACCGCAGCTTGCGCTCGGCGCCGAAGAGCTCGCGGAGAAGGGCGAACAGCGTCCCCTTGAGATCGGCGAGCGAGATGTCCTCCCCGACGACCAGCCCTTCGACCTGGGTGAACATGGGGCTGTGCGTGAGGTCGAGGTCGTCGCGCCGGTACACGCGCCCGGGTGCGATCAACCGCACCGGCGGCGGGTGCTGTTCCATGTAGCGGATCTGCATCCCCGACGTGTGCGTGCGAAGGAGCGTGGCGGGTGACCCGGCCAGCGACGTGAGCGGGCTCGCGAGGTACAGCGTGTCCTGCATGTCGCGCGCGGGATGCTCGGGCGGCATGTTGAGCGCTTCGAAGTTGTGGTAGTCGTCCTCGAGCTCCGGCCCCTCGAGAATGAGGAACCCCATGCGGCTGAAGATCGCTTCGATGCGTTCGCGCAGAATCGTGAGGGGATGGCGGTGCCCGAGCGACGGGGAGACGGCCCGGCAGCGTGACGTCCACGGCGTTGGCCGGCGGCCGCGACGCCTCGGACGCCGCGAGGCGCGCGTCGAGGCTGGTTTCGATCTGCTGCTTGAGCTCGTTCGCCAGCTTGCCGAGGAGCGGACGCGCGTCGGCGGGCGCGGACCCCAGCGCCTTGAGGAGCGCGGAGACGAGCCCCCCCTTGCGCGCGAGGTACCGATCCCGCACGGCCCGGAGCGCGGGTGCGCTCGTGGCCTCTGCGAGATCCCGCTCGAACTGCGCCCGGAGCGTCTCGATGGGGATGGAAGGATCAGACAGTGCGCGGACCCTCGAACCCGGCTACGCGCGTGCGGAAGCGGCCGCGCGGGCCTTCGGCCTTGCCGCCTTCGCGAGTCCTGACGCCACCCGCTTGACCGTCGGGGGCTTCGCGTCGGACGCGACCTTCACCAGGCGCGCAAACGCGGCCGGCTGCGTGACGGCGAGGTCCGCGAGCGTCTTCCTGTCGATCGTGTTTCCGGCGGCCTTCAGCCCTGCGATCAGCTGCCCGTAGGTCAGCCCGTTCTCGCGCGCCGCCGCGTTGATCCGGATGACCCAGAGCCGGCGGAAGTCGCGCTTCTTCCGGCGCCGGCCGACGAACGCATACTTCAGCGCCGTGTCGACCGATTCCTTGGCCGAGCGATACAGCTTGCTCTTGGTCTGATAGAAGCCCTTCGCGCGTGCGAGCAGCTTCTTCCGCTTCGCGCGCCGGACATTTCCACGTTTGACTCTCATCTTTTACTGATCCTCTTCGCTTCGCCGCTTCCCTCGCTTCCGCGCTTGCTGCAAGCTGCTGCGCGCTTACGCGTACGGCAACATCTTGCGCAGCGACGCCTGGTCGGCCTTCGACACGACGACCGTGCCCTTGAGGCCGCGCTTCCGGCTGCGGGTCTTGCTCGTCAGGATGTGCTGCTTGAACGCCTTGCTCCGGACGAACTTCCCCTTCGCCGTCTTCTTGAAGCGCTTCGCGGCGCCCCGGTGTGTCTTCAACTTCGGCATGATCTCGCTCTTCTCTTCCTTATTCACTGCTCGGCTCTATCCTGTGAGAGGGTTCCGGCTCTTTCGCTTCCGCCTCTTTCTTGGCGGCCGGCTTCTTTCCCGCTTTCCCGGACAGAATCGTGTGCATCTGGTTGCCCTCCTGCCGGGGCGACGTTTCCGCGATCGCCACCTCCGTCAGGTCGTCGATGAGACGCTCCAGGATCCGCCGGCCAATCTCCGGGTGCGCCATCTCGCGCCCGCGGAAGAAGATCGTCGCCTTGACCTTGTCGCCGTCAGCCAGGAAGCGCTCGATGTGCTTCTTCTTGAACTGATAGTCGTGCTCGTCGACCTTCGGCCGGAACTTGATCTCCTTGACCTCGATGATCTTCTGGTGCTTCTTGGCCTGCCGGGCGCGCTTCTGCTCCTGGTACTGATAGCGCCCGAAGTCCATGATGCGGCAGACCGGCGGCGTGGCGGTCGCGGCGATCTCGACGAGGTCGAGCCCTTTCCCCTTCGCGATGGTGAGGGCCTGCTGGGGGGGCATGATCCCCAGCTGCAGTCCTGTGTCGTCGATGACGCGCACCTCGCGCACCCTGATCCGTTCGTTCACCCGGGTGCGGTCATCCCGCCGCGGGCTTCGGTCGTATGCGATAAAAACCTCCCCGAACTCTTGTTGCTACGCCGCCCGCTGCCGGACTTCCTCGGACACCGCAGCGCAGGAACTCGTCGACGCTCCGGGCTCCCTGGTCCCCGCCCGCTCGCGTCCGGACCGCCACCGTCCCATCGGCGGCCTCCCGATCCCCCACTACCAGCATATAGGGAATCTTCTGCAGCTGGGACTCGCGGATTTTATATCCAATCTTTTCCGGCCGCTCGTCGAGCTCCACCCGCAGCCCGGCCGCGGCCAGCACGGTCCCGCACCGACCGGGCGTACTCCCCCTGGCGGTCCGTAATCGGCAGGACAGTGACCTGCACCGGCGCCAGCCAGAGCGGAAACGCCCCCGCGTAGTGCTCGATGAGCAGCGCGACGAACCGCTCGAAGCTCCCGAAAATCGCCCGGTGGATGACGACCGGCCGGTGCTCGGCGTTGTCGGCGCCGATGTACTTCAGGTCGAAGCGCTCCGGCATCTGGTAGTCGAGCTGAATCGTGGCGCACTGCCACTTGCGCCCGATCGCGTCGGTCACGTCGAAATCGATCTTCGGACCGTAGAAGGCGCCGTCGCCCTCGTCGATCCTGTAGGGCTGGCCGACGGCCTCGAGCGCGCGCTTCAGCTCGCGTTCCGCGTGGTCCCACGTCTCGATCGTGCCGAGGAACTCCGGCGGCCGCGTCGACAGCTTCATCTCGGGCGTCATCCCGAAGTCGCTGTACACGCGCTGAACGAGCCGCAGGAGCCGCTCGACCTCCTCGCCGATCTGCGATTCCATCACGAAGCAGTGCCCATCGTCCTGGCTGAATTGCCGGACGCGGGTCAGCCCGGACAGCACGCCGGACGCCTCGTTGCGATGGAGCGGCGTCTGCTCGTGATAGCGAATCGGCAGATCCCGGTAGCTCCGGATCTCGTTCGCGTACATGAGGAAGTGCCCCGGGCAGTTCATCGACTTGAGCCCCATCTGCTCGTTGTCGGACTCGACGAGGAACATGTTCTGCCGGTAGTGCTGCCAGTGCCCCGAGGTCTCCCACAGCGCCTTGTTGAAGACGATCGGCGCCTTCACCTCGACGTAGCCGGCCGGAATCAGGATCCCCCGCATGTAGTCGGCGAGGATGTTCCACAGAATCGTGCCCTTCCCCAGCCAGAACGTGGCGCCCGGCGCCCACGGGTGAAACATGAACAGGCCGAGATCCTTCCCGAGCTTGCGATGGTCGCGCTTCTTCGCCTCCTCGGCGCGCTGCAGGTGCGCCTTCAGGTCGGCGTCGTTGAGAAACGCGGTCCCGTAGACGCGCTGCATCGGCTGGTTGCGCGCGTCGCCTTTCCAGTACGCGTTGGACGTGCTCAGCAGCTTGAACGCCTTCAACCGTCCGGAGGACGGCACGTGCGGCCCGACGCAGAAGTCCACGAACGTCTCGCGATCCTTGATCGTGTAGCACGAGACCTCGGCCTGCCCCTCGGTCTTCTCCTCGATCAACTGGACCTTGAGCGGCTCACCCTTCTCCGAGAAGAACGCGATCGCCTCGGCGCGCGGCCACATCTGCCGCTCGTAGGGGAGATCCTGCGCCGCGAGCTCCTTCATCTTCTTCTCGATCGCCTCGAGGTCCTCCGGCACGAACGGCCGTTCGACGACGAAGTCGTAGAAGAAGCCCTCGTCGGTCGCCGGCCCGATCCCGCACTGCGTGCCGGGAAAGAGCTTCGTGACCGCCGCAGCCATCAAGTGCGCGGTGCTGTGCCGGTACAACCCCAGCGCCTCGGGACTCTCCGTGGTGACGATGCGGACCGCGGCGTCCTGCTTCAACGGGTACGTCACATCGACCAGCCGCCCATCGACGACCGCGGCCAGCGCAGCCTTCGCGAGCCGCGGAGAGATCTGTCCCGCCACGTCGCCAGGCGTAGACCCGGCGGGCATGCGACGGCTCGAGCCGTCGGGCAGTGTGACGGATATCTCTGACATTGAAGAATACGGACAGGCTGGCGAGTCGACTCTCGGATGGCGACGCTTCGACCCGCCGTGACCAGGGACTCGCTCAGCGGCTTCGACTCGCATTACGGGCGTGCCACGAGCGAGGCCGCGATCCGGCCGCGTCGAGTGGTAGGCACGAGCGGACTCGAACCGCTGACCTCCTGCGTGTCAAGCAGGCGCTCTAACCAACTGAGCTACGCGCCTATGTCTTGAAAACACTGGCCTTACCGAACGGACAGTTTAGCAGAGGGGGTCCGAGCTGGTCAACGACCGGAAAACCGGACGCGATCTATTTGACCGGCTATTTGACCAGGCCTTTTTTCAGGCGGTCGAGGGCCGCGTCGAGGATCGGATCCTTGTCGGACGTCGCCGCGCCGAACTCGACGACGTCGGCGTCGTCCACGTCCACGTCGGGGTCGAGTCCCTTGCCCTGGATCGGGGCCTCGCGGACCATCGACGCGACCGGCTTTTCCGGGGGCGGGATCGAGCTCGCCCGGCCTGCGCGCCGGGCTCTCGGCCGGCTTCGCCGCCTGGACGGCCACGCTGCCCGGCCGGTAGTAGCTGGCGTAGGTCAACCAGAGGGCGCGGCCTTCCGGCAGCTTCACCAGCTTCTGCACCGCGGCGCGTCCGATCGTGTGCTCGCCGACGAGCTCCGCGCGCTTGTTGCCGCTGAGCGCCGCGGCGAACACCTCGGCGGCCCCGGCGGTGCCGCTCGTGATCAGGATCTGGACGGGGAGCGTGACCGCGCCGTCGCCGGCGCGCGCCTCGACGGTTTCCTTCGCCTCGCCCTTGCGCCCCGCCTTGATTGCGAGCGTGCCGGACTTGACGAAGAGGCGGGCCGCCGCGATGCCGTTCTCGATGGGCCCCTCGGCCGTTCGGCGGACGTCGATGATGAGCGATTTCGCGCCCGACTTCGAGACGTCGGCGATCTGCTTGCGCAGGTCCTCGACGACGCCGGCCCGGAAGCTGGTGATGCGGACGTAGCCTGCCTCGGGCGAGAGCAGCGGCAGATCCACCATGTTCGAGCTCTTCGCGGCCGGAGCGTCGCGGCCGGCGAGGCTGATAAGACGCCCGGTCACCAACGGCCCGGCCGCCTTTTCGCGCACCAGGGACACCTCGTGCGGATCCGCCGCGTTACCGCGGATGACCGTCAGCGTGACTTTCGAGCCGGGCTGGCCGCGAAGCAGGCGCATCCCTTCGAACACCGACATGTCCCGCGCCGGCTTGCCGTCGATCGCCCGCACGTAGTCGCCGGTCTGCAGGCCCGCCTTGGCGGCGGGAGATCCGTCGCGCGCCGCGATCACTCGAAGGTAGAACTGGCGCGTCAGCTCGAGGCCGATTTCCCCTTCCGGAATCGCGCTTCCGGATTCGACGTCCGCCAACAGTTTGGCGTTGAGGTAGGCGCTGTCGGGATCCAGCCCGTCGGCCAGGCCCTTCATCGCCCCTTCCATGACCTTGTCGACCTTGACCTCTTCGACGTACGTGCTCATGACGTGCTGCAGCACATCGTCGAACACCCGCAGGTGCTGGAAGGTGTCGTCTCCGCCGCGGGCCGACGCGTTACCCATCAGCCCACCGACGACGACAAAGACGAGCACGGGCGTCGACAGCAGGAGTACGGAGATTCGTGATTTCAAGGTCATGAATGTCTACCAGGCAGGCCTGAAGGCCTGCGCTACGTCTGTTCTAGCGCTACGACCTCAGCGCTTCAACCATTGTAAGGGATCGACCGGCTTGCCGTCGACGCGTAACTCGAAGTACAGCGCCGGGTTGCCGCTGGGGCTGCGGCCCGAGGTACCGATGGGCTCGCTGGCCTCGATCCGGTCCCCGACGGCCACGTACATGGAGGCCAGATAGCCGTAGAGCGTGTACTCGCCTTCCCCGTGGTCGAGGATGACCAGGTTGCCGTAACCCGTGAACGGCTCGGCATAGGCGATCGTGCCTTCGTGCACCGCTCGGACGACCTGACCTTCGCGCCAGGGAAATCTCGATGCCGTTGCGGGAGATGGCCGTGCCGAACCGGCCGACACTCTGCCGGCCGAAGCGCCCGGTGACGATGCCGGTGGCCGGCCAGGAGAGCGCCCCTCGGAACGGCCTCAGCGGGAGGTTCACCGCGGGGCTCCCGGGGCCGAGCTGTGTGACGGCGCTCTGCAGCCGCTGCTGCGCCGCTTCGAGCTCTCCGATGAGCTGCGCGTTCAGATCGCGCCGCACGTCGATGGACTCGACCAGCGCCGTCCTGGCGGCAACGGCCCGGTCGATCGCCGCGCGGGCGCCGACGGCGCGGTCCTGCAGCCGCGAGATCTCCTTGGCCTGGGCTTCGAGCGCCTTGCGCTCGGCGGCGAGCGCGGTCAGCGTCCGCTCGTGTTGCTGCACGCGCTCCCGATCGAGCCGAGTCATCGCGGACGCCGTGCGGTAGGCACGGCCGATCGACTGCAGGTTGTCGAGATCGAGCAGCAGCCGCCAGTAGCCGGCGCGTCCCAGCTTGTACAACTGGACGAGGCGGGCCTCGACATCCGGACGTTCGGTGTCCGCGGCGTTTCGAAGCGCCGCCGCACGGGCGATCGTCGAGGCCAGCTTCGTCTGCGTCCCGCGCAAGGTGACCTCGACCGCCGCGAGATCCTCGGTCTTCAGCTGGCGCTCGACCTCGAGCTTGCGGAGCTCGACGAGCAGTGTCTTCTCCTGCGAGGCCAGCGCCTCGGCTTCGCGCTGCAACGCGCGGATCCGGTCGGCGACGCGCTGGGAGACCGCGTCGGCTCGCGCGCGATCGGACGGCGGCGTCTGCGCCGGGAGCGCAAGGCTCGCCACCGTCATCAGGACGGCGAGAACGGCGCGGTCAAAAAAGCGGCTTGCCATCGATGTCGCCTGGAATCGGAAGGCCGAAATACTTCAGCACCGTCGGCGCGATGTCCATGATGGACAGGCCGGCCGCCCCGCGCGGCGCGATCGGACGGTTGGAGATCAACACGCCTGCGGTCGTGGCGGCGTCGTAGCCGCCGTGATCGCCGCTCCATTTCTTCATGTTCGGATACACGATGCCCTGCGGCGATCCGCCGAGCGTCGTCTGCCAGGAGACCCGGTAACCGTCCTCCATGCCGACCTGCAGCTCCGGTGCGCTCGACAGGTACTCGCCCGAGTAGATGTCGTCGCGCTTGTACACCGCGCGGACGATCGACGCGCCGTCTTCGGGGTCCTTCAGCGTCAACAGCTTCTCGCTCAGCTCACGGGCGAGCTCGGTGGCTTCGGCGCCCGGGCTGACGATGCCCTTGCCTTCCCGGCCGCGCAGGTTGAAATAGATCTGGCCGATCCCCATCGCGTAGGCGCGGGTCCGGCTCCAATCGACGTTCTCCCAGAATTCCCCGCCGCCGAACAGGTCGTCCAGCTTTTTCTCTCCCGGCTGTTGTCCCTGGACGGCCATGTACCCCTGCTGGACGAGCCAGGTGTTGAGGTTGACGGCCTTGCGCCAGGAATGGAACCCGTGATCCGAGACGATCAGGATGGGCGTGCCGGGCTCGAGGTGCTCGATCACCTCGCCGACGAACTGATCGGCGCGGCGGTAGACCCGCTCGATCGAGTCTCCGAACTGCGCGGCGAGCGACGCGTCGTGCATGGGGTGCTGTGGATCCATGAACCGCCACATCATGTGCTGGACGCGGTCGGTGGACTCGATCACGCCGACGAGCACGTCCCAGTCGCGCGAGTCGATGCGGCTCAGGATGACCTGCGCGCGATCGTCGAACGCCTTGTACAAGTCGTCCATGAACGTCTTCTCGTCCATGCGGCCTTCGTTCAACGGCCACGTGGCCTCGGCCCACCCGAGCGTCCGGTAGTAGCCCAGGCGCTCGAAGAGCTCGCCTGAGAACTCCGGCGGCGACGAGATCGGCGCCGGCGCGTTGTCCGGCTTCCAGTTCACCGGCGAGATGTAGAGCTGCAGCTCGTTGTCGGCGTTCATCAACAGCATCTGCGCCATGCCGTGCACGCGCACGAGGAGGTTCACCCGGAAATCCAGATCGATCCAGCGGCTCGTCTTGCCGCGCTCCAGCAGGATGGACTCGCCGGCGATCTCGACCGTGGCGGTTTTCGCCGGCCGGTTCCAGCGGATGGTCACCGGCAGGCGCACGTCCTCGCGGGCCTGGAGCTCGGTCAGCTTCGCGCGGTCGCGGTCGTCGAGCGGCTGCGGCTTCGAGCGCAACGCGCGGATCTGCTGCCGGACGATCGGGTTCGGCGGCCCGACGAGCTCCGTGCGGGCGACGTCGTTTTCGACGACGAGCCGTTTCAGGATGCCGCCGAACTCGGTGTTGCCCTCTTCGTATCGGCTCAAGTCGGTCGCGAAATAGTAAAAGGTCCCCATCGTGCCGCGGATGTCCGGCAGCGGCAGGCCGGCCAGCAGCTCGCCATTCGGCACTTCTTCGGGCGGGAACGTCACCGGAACCGTGAGCACACTCGATCGCACGCCCGCCTTCCCGGCGGTGACCCAGAAGGACGTGCCGCCGCGAATCGAGGACAGCCTGGGCTTCGCGTACGGCACGTAGTTGAAGAGGAAGCGCGCCGGCTCGCGGTGAATCATGCCGAGGTCGGGCAGATACGTCGCCGTGTCGCGCACGAGGAAGTCGTAGATATTGTGCTTCCCCGGATTGACGCCGGTCGCAAACGACGCCCACGCCGTGGGTGACTCGGCCGAGTGCGTGGTCCCGAGCGGATACATCCCGCCTTGCTCGGCCAGCCGCTTCATGTGGGGAAGCTTCCCCTGCCGGATCCACGTGGCGGTCAGCGTGGGATCCATGCCGTCGAAGCCGAGGATCACGAGGCGCTGCGAGAACTGGCTCGGCGGGCGGCGCGTGCGGCAGGCCGAAGGTTGCGTCAAGGCCACGCCAAGCGCGATCGCCAGCACCGCAGCGAACACCGCGACGCGCGTGGATCGTGTCCGCATGGCGTGGAGCGATTATAGCAACGGGTTTCAAAACCGAGGGTGGCATCCGGCTTTAGCCGGACCTCGCGGGTTTTGACACCACTTCTAGTGAAGGTCCGGCACTGGCCCATCAAATGCAGCCGGACTTCGCCACCGGTTGCTTGGTGTACGCTTTGTGCGTGCGGGTTCTCGGGATCGACTATGGCCGCCGCCGCATCGGGCTCGCGCTGTCGGACGCGACGGGCCTGCTGGCACGGCCGTGGAAGACGATCGCGTGCGCTGGAGGCGCCGCACGGGTCGCGGCCTCGCTCGCGGCCGAGATTGCCATCCTCGTGTCGGAGGACGACGGACTGTCGGCCGTGGCGATCGGCTATCCGCGCCGGCTCAGCGGTGAGCCGAACGGGCAGACCGCGGCGGTCGAAGCGATCGTCACGGAACTTCGATCGCTCGTCGATCTTCCGGTCGTGCTCCAGGACGAGCGTCTGACCAGCCGCGAAGCGGAAAGCCTGCTTGCGCAGCGTGAGAAGGACTGGCGCAAGCGCAAGCCGCTGCTCGATGCGGCGTCGGCCGCCGTCATCCTGCAGGACTACCTCGACGGGCAGCCGCGCCCGCCGCAAACGAATCTCGATATCGAGGGTCTGTGAAACGTGTTCTCGGCAGGTTGTTCGTCCTCCTCCTCCTCGCGTGTGCCGGGTTCGGGGCCTGGTTGTACTTCGGGCTCCAGCGGCCGTACAAGGGCTACCAGGGGGAAGAGCTGTTCGTCGAGATCCCGCAAGGCGCAGGGACCGTCTCGATCGGGACGCGGCTGGCGGAGGCGGGGGTCATCCGCGACACGCTGAGTTTCCGGTTCGAGCTCGCGCGCACCGGCACAGCACGGCGGCTGCAGGCGGGAGAGTACCGGTTCGATCGGCCGATGAGCGTCGGGGAAGTCGTCGCCAAGATTGCCCGCGGTGACGTCTACCTGCGGCCGATTACGTTCCGCGAAGGGCTCACCATCCGGCAGATGAGCGAGCTGTTCGAAAGCAAGGGCTTCGGTCCCGCGTCGGAGTTCGTGGCCGCCGCCGCGGACGCCGAGCCGATTCGCCGCTTCGATCCGGACGCGCGCGATCTCGAAGGCTACCTGTTTCCGGACACCTATGCGCTGCCTCGCCGCTCGACCGCCGCGGAGCTCGTCGCGCGCATGGTCGAGGGCTTCGAGAAAGTGCTGACGCCGGAGCTCCTCGCGCAGGCCGCGGCGCGCGGCCTGAGCGTCCGCGAGCTCGTCACGCTCGCCTCGATCGTCGAGAAGGAAACCGGCAACCCGGACGAGCGGCCCCTCGTGTCGGCCGTCTGCTGGAACCGGATGAAGATCGGCATGCGGCTGCAGGTCGATCCCACGGTCATCTACGCGCTCGAGCGCGCGCGGCGGTACGACGGAAACATCACGCGCGACGGTCTTCAAATCGACTCGCCCTACAACACCTACCTGTACGCCGGACTGCCTCCCGGCCCCATCGCCGCCCCCGGCCGCGCGTCCCTGGAAGCCGCCGCCAATCCCGCGAACGTGCCCTACCTCTACTTCGTCAGCCGCAACGACGGCTCACACGCCTTCGCCTCCTCGCTCGACGAGCACAACCGCAACGTCGTCGAATTCCAGAGGAACCCGAATCGAACGCGGTAGAACCCAGAACCCGCGGAACCCAGAACCCAGAACCCAGCGGAACCCAGTAGAACAGAACCCTGCGGAACCCGGTAGAACCCCGTAGAACCAAGTGGAACCCTGTATTTACGACACCTGGTAGTAGTAGTGGTTGGGCTGCTAGGGTGGATCACATGCAAGTGTGCGTGCTCGGCATGTTCATCATGGCTCTCGTGATGGCCTGTCGCCGGCGCCGCTCGCCGCCGCGATCGACGTCTCCGGCGTCGTGCGCGACAGCTCGGGCGCGCCGGTGCGCGCCGCGGAAGTCGGCTTGCAGACGCCGGAGCTGACGGGCATCGCGCGGACGAAGACCGACGCCGAGGGAAGGTTCAGCCTGCCGGTGCCGGCGCCCGGCACCTACCTTCTGATCGTGCGGGCGGAAGCCTTCGGCGAGTCGCATCACGCGCTGACGGTCGGGGCCGAGGCTCCGCCGCCGCTCGCGATCGTCATCCATCCGGCCGGCCTTCGCGAAGAAGTCACGGTCACGGCGTCGCGCGGGACCGTCGAGGACATCCGCCTGGCCGGCCAGCCGGTCAACGTCATCGACGAGAGCGAGATCGCCGCCCGCGTCAAGACCGTCGTCGCGCAGGCGCTCGAAGGGGAGGCCGGCGTCCATCTTCAGCGGACGAGCCCGACGATGGCGGGCATCTTCGTGCGCGGGCTGACCGGCAACAAGGTCAACATCTTCGTCGACGGCGTGCGCTATTCGAACGGCGCGCAGCGCGGCGGCGTGAACACCTTCCTCGATCTCATCGAGCCGGAATGGCTCGAGACGATCGAGGTCCTTCGCGGTCCGTCGAGCGCGCAGTACGGAAGCGATGCGCTGGGCGGGAGCGTGCAGTTTCTCTCGCGCGCACCCGCGCTCGGGGTCGTGGGCGGACCGCAGTGGCGCGGGTCTTTGGGTGTCGACGCCGGCACCGCGCATCACACCGGCGGAGGCAACGCGTTCGTGGCCTACATGGGCAAAGCCGTGGGCCTGACGGCCAGCATCGGCGGACGCAAGGCCGGCCAGTTCCGTCCGGGGGATGGGATCGACTCGCACGCGGCGGTCACGCGCTTCTTCGGCATCGCGTCGAGCGAGCTCATGGACGCGCGCCTGCCGGACACCGAGTTCGAGCAGTACGGCGGGGCGGTGCGATCGAACTGGGTCCCGAATGCGAGGACGCACATCTCCGCCAGCTACATGCGGACAAATCAGGACCGCGGAAAGCGCTACGACCAGCTCCTCGGCGGCGACGGCAACCTGATCTCCGATCTGAACGATCTGTCGCTCGATCTCTTTTCCGCACGGATGGAACGGCTGGGCGCGGGCTGGTTCGACGACGCGTCGGTGATTTACTCGCTGAACAGCCAGCGCGAGGAGCGCGTGAACCAGGGGGGCAACGGCAACCCGACGGCGACGATCGGTCACGAGCCCGAGCGGACCACGGTCCACGGCCTCCAGGCGGCGTTTGCGAAGGCGATCTCCACACGGCACTCCGTGCGGTTTGGCGCCGACGTGAACTTCGAACGGCTGACGTCGGACGCGTTCAACGTCAACCCGGTCAGCGGCGCGACCTCGCCTCGCCGCCCGCGGGTCCCCGACAACGCGCACTTTACGCAGGGGGGCGTGTACGCGCAGACCACGTTCGACGTCCGGCCGGATCGCCTGCGGCTCGCCGGCGCGCTGCGCTACGGCGGCGCGCGGTATACCGCGAAGGCCGCGGACAGCCCCGTCGTGAACGGTCAGCCGCTCTGGCCGGACGACTCGCTGACGACATCGAGCGTGACGTTCCGGGCGAGCGCCGTGGCGACGCCGTCCGATCCGTGGGCGGTGCTGGTGTCGGTGAGCCGTGGATTCCGCGCGCCGCACATGACCGACCTCGGCACGCTTGGCCTGACCGGCTCCGGCTTCGAAGTCGCGGCTCCGGACGTCGCCGGTCTCGGCGGCTTCGTCGGGACGACGGCGGATGCGGCGGCCGTGTCAACCGGCGATCCCGTCACGCAGGTCGGCCCGGAGACGTCGCTGCAGTATGAGGGATCGATACGGTACCGCCGTCCGCGTTTCCGCACGGAGCTGTCGCTCTTCACCAACAACGTGTACGACAACATCCAGAAACAGGCGCTGATCCTGCCGCAGGGCGCCGTCGGCACGAGCCTCGGCGGCACGCCGATCACGGCGCAGACCGCCAACGGCACCGTGTTCGTGGCCGCGACGACCGTGCCGGTGCTGGTCCGCGCGAACTTCGACAACGCGCGCGTCTGGGGCATCGAGCACAGCGCCGAGGCGCGCGTCGCGAACACCGTCACCGTCACGACGGCCTTCACGTACCTGCGTGCGAAGGACACGGGGACCGGGCTGCCCCCCAACATCGAAGGGGGCACTCCCGCGCCCGACGCCTGGTTCGCCGTCCGCTGGATGCGGCCGGACGGGCGCGTGTGGGTCGAACCCTACCTGCACGTCGGCTGGGAGCAGACCCACCTGTCGTCGCTCGACCTCGGCGACCGGCGCACCGGCTCCGGCCGGACGCGGACGAGCATCCGTGCGTTCTTCCTGAACGGCGCGCGCGCCAGAGGCTGGATCGGCCCCGGCACCGACAACGTCTTTGGCACCGCCGATGATCTGCTGACGGCCACGGGGGAAACGCTGGCGCAGATTCAGGATCGTGTGCTCGGCGTGGGGGTCAATTCGTCGTCGCTCTTCCCGACGATTCCCGGGTACGCGACGTTCGGCGTGCGCGCGTCATTCCGCGCCGGCCGCCATCAGGTGACGATCGACGCCGAAAACCTCGGCGACGAGAACTACCGGGGACTCAGCTGGGGCCTGGACGCCCCGGGCCGCGGGATGTCGGTGAAGTATTCCACGAGGTTCTGGGGTTCCGGTTCTCGTTCGGTCCCATCTCGGCCGAACTCGAACGAACCAAGAACGAAGAACCAAGAACCAAGCGGTTCCTATCGTTCACTCCACTTCAGCTTCTGTCTCAGCACGTCGAAATACGTCCGCGTCGACGCACGTACGAGTCGCAGCGGCTTGTACGCGCGCCGGACGCTGATCACGTCGTCGGGTTGCAGGGCGTGACCCGACTGGCCGTCGAACGTCACGAAGACCTCGTCGTTGGACCCGTTGAACGCCGGCCGCACGCGGACCTCCGATGCGGCGGGGATGACGATCGGGCGGTTCGTGAGCATGTGCGGCGCGATCGGCGTCAGCAGCATCGCGTCCACTTCCGGATGCAGGATCGGTCCGCCGGCCGCGAGGTTGTAGGCGGTCGATCCGGTCGGGCTCGCGATGATCAGGCCGTCGGCGCGAACGCGCATCACCGGCTGCTCGCCGATCGCGACGGAGAGGTCGATGATCCGCGACAGCGCGCCTTTCGTGATCACGACGTCGTTCAGCGCCAGGCGGTCGGCGTAGATGCCCCCGGCGCGCAGGGTGCGCGACTGCAGCATCATCCGCTCCTCGATCTCGGCGGTGCCGTCGAGCACCGACTCGAGCGAGGGATAGAGCTCGGGGAGCGTGATCTCGGTCAGAAACCCCAGGCTGCCGAAGTTGACGCCGACGATCGGGACGTCGGCGCCCGCCTGCGCGATGCGGTCGGCCATCCCGATGAGCGTGCCGTCGCCGCCGAGGACCACCATCAGGTCGCACGCGTTGGGAAGATCGTCGCGGTGGACCGTCTCCCGCTCGGACGGCAGCCCGGCGAGCTTCGCGGTCTCGGTCTCGAACACCGGCTCGATGTTGCGCGCCTCGAGCCATCCGGCGAGCTCCGCCAGGACGCCTGCCGCCGCATCGAGGCCGCTCTTGGCCACGAGACCTACGCGTGTGATCGGCATGGCTGGCGGCTGGTCTCCGGTCTCAGGTCTCTGGTCTCGAGCGTCTCGGGTCTCAGGTCTCCGGTCTCTGGTCTCCGGTGTCTCAGGTGGTCTCTCGTCGTCGGTGAGTCTCTGGCGTGGTACGCTAGGTCATCGGTCAGATCTCTGCTTGGCGTAGTGACGAAGGACTCAAGACGCGCGTCCAGGACGCGGCAAGACCTGAGACCGACACGTAGCTGCCGCAGGTGCAGCAGGAATTCGCGGTTGCCTTCCATGCCGGCAATCGGCGACTCGGTCATCCCCACGCGCCCCAATCCTAGCGCATCCGCCGCGGCCGCGATCTCTTCGACGACGCGCGCCTGGACCGCGGCGTCGCGGACGATCCCCCCTTTGCCCACTTCGTCCCGCCCCGCCTCGAACTGCGGTTTGACGAGCACGATCACGTCCGCGGCCGGCGCGCAGCAGGGGGGCACGTCGGGCAGGATGTGGCGCAGCGAGATGAACGACACGTCGATGGTGACGATGTCGAACGCGGCGAGCGCCGGCGGCAGATCGCCGGGCGTGAGCGTCCGGGCGTTGATGCGCTCGAGCACGACGACGCGCGGATCGCTGCGGATCTTCCAATCGAGCTGGCCGTGGCCGACGTCGAGCGCCACGACGCGCGCCGCGCCGCGCTGCAGGAGCACGTCGGTGAACCCGCCGGTCGAGGCGCCGATGTCGAGCGCGAGGCGTCCCGTTGACGTCGACCGCGAACACGTCGAGCGCGTGCGCGAGCTTGAGGCCGCCGCGTCCGACGTACGGGTGATCCGGGGTCGCGACGGTGATCTCGGCGTCCCGCGGGACCGCCGTGCCCGCCTTGGTGACGGCTGGCCGTTGACGCGCACGTCGCCGGCGAGGATCAGCGCGCGCGCCCGTTCGCGCGAGGCGGCGAGCCCGCGCTCCACGACCAGCGCATCGAGACGGATGCCGTTCTTCAATTCGTGCGGCTGAGGACCCAGCGGGCGATCGCCGGCAGCTGGCCCTCGAGCCCGGCGTCCTGGAGGGCGGCGAGGGCCCGCCGATGCCGTCGGCCGCCAGCTGCCGCGAGCGCTCGAGCCCGTACAACGCGGGATACGTCGGCTTGCCCGCCGCCGCGTCCTTGCCCGCGGTCTTGCCGAGATCGGCCGACGCCCCCTCGACGTCGAGAATGTCGTCGACGATCTGGAACGCGAGACCGACTTCGCGCGCGTAGCGCTCGACGGCGTGCAGCATCGGATCGCCGGCGCCCGCCATGACCGCGCCGGCCGGACCGCCGCGCGGATCAGCGCGCCGGTCTTGCGGGCGTGCATCTCGCGCAGCCCGTCCTCGTCCAGAGGGGCCGCGCCGGGCGCGGCGGCCTGGAGGTCGATCGCCTGGCCGCCGACCATGCCGGCCGCGCCGGCGGCCTCCGCCACGAGCGCGGCCGCCTGAAGCCTGCGCCGCCGCAGCTCGTCGGCCGGGATCGCGGCGGCTGCGGCCGGCTCCCGCGCGAGCAGCGCGAACGCCTCGGTCAGCAGCGCGTCGCCCGCCAGAATCGCCAGCCCTCGCCGAAGACGACGTGCGCCGTCGGCCGTCCGCGCCGCAGCGTGTCGTCGTCCATCGCGGGCAGGTCGTCGTGGACGAGCGAGTAGGTGTGGATCAGCTCGAGCGCGCACGCGGCGGGCAGCGCGAGGGCCTGCGCGTCGCTCGAGTGCGTTCGCCGCGGCGCTCGCGACCGCCTCCGCGGAGGCGAGCGACGAGCATCGGCCGGAGCCGCTTGCCGCCGGCGAACAGGCTGTAGCGCATCGCTTCGCAGACGATGGCCGGGGCGCGGGAGGCAGACGGCACGAAGCGGTCGAGCGCCGCATCGACGACCTGGCGCTGGCGGTCGAGCCACGTCCGCAGATCGATCTCGGCCGCGCTCACCGGGACCTGTCACCCTCCTCGGCCGGTCGGCGCCGAGCGACGCGGGCGCCGGCTTGATCTCGCCGCGCTCGTTGAGGATCTCGATGCGGCGCTCGGCTTCTTCGAGCTTCGAGTGGCAGAAGCGCGAGAGCTGCACGCCGCGCTCGAACAGCTCCATCGACTTCTCGAGCGCGAGGTCCCCTTCTTCGAGCGTCTTGACGATCGACTCGAGCTCGGCGATGGCGGATTCGAAGTCCTTGATGGTTGGATCCATGTCACGTCTCGGTCTCAGGTCTCAGTCTCGGAGTCGTCTTCGGTCTTGGTCTTCGGTCTGTCGCTGACCCGGATGCGACGACGCGAGACCCGAGACCGTCAGCTACTCCGCCGTCCCGCACCTCGCACTCGATCTCGCCGTCCTGCAGCGTGACCTGCACGCGCTCGCCGCGGCGACATCCGTGGCGCGTCGGACGATGGCCGTCCGGTCGTCGTTCCAGCACACAGCGTAGCCGCGTGCGAGGACGGCGAGCGGGCTGAGGTTCTCGAGCCGGCCGGCGAGCACGCGGAAGCGCGCGTCGGCGCGCTCTCGTCCGCGCCGCGCGGCCGCGCGCAGCCGCTCGTCGGCGTGCCGCAGGCGGCCGCGGATTCGCGGCGAGCCGCCGGCCGGAGGTCGTGCTCCTCGAGCCGCTCCCGCAGCCCGCGGATACTCGCGGTCCTGTCGCGCCAGGCGCGCGAGCACGGCGCGCCGCAGATGATGCGTCAGCTCCGCGGCGTGACGGCCGCGCATGGCGAGCCGCGCCTGCCAGCCGGCCAGGCCGCGGCGGCTGGTCAGCACGTGCAGCGCGGCGCGGCGCCGCTGCAGGCCCGCTCGCGCGACGGCGGCGCAGCCGCTCCGTCAGCCGGTCGATGCGGCGGCCGAACTCGTCCTTCGCCGCGACGACCATCTCCGCCGCGGCCGACGGCGTCGGCGCGCGCAGATCGGCGACGAAGTCGGCGATCGTGAAGTCGACCTCGTGGCCGACGGCGGAGATGACCGGCACCGGGCGACGCCACGATGGCGCGCGCGACGACGCTCCTCGTTGAACGCCCAGAGATCCTCGATCGATCCGCCGCCGCGCCCGACGATGATGACGTCGACGCCCGGGACCTTGCCGAGCGCGCGCAGCGCCGCGCCGACGTCGGCCGCCGCGTCCTCCCCCTGCACGCGCGCCGGACGGATCACCAGATGCGCGTTCGGATGGCGGCGCCGCAGCACCTTGATGATGTCGCGGAGCGCCGCGCCGTCGAGCGACGTCACGATGCCGATCTTGCGCGGCAGCGCGGGCAGCGGGCGCTTCCGCGCCGCGATCGAAGAGCCCTTCCGCCTGCAGCTTCTTCTTCAGCTGCTCGAACGCGAGCTGCAGCGCGCCGAGCCCGTGCGGCTCCATGTGCTCGCAGACGATCTGGTACTCGCCCTTCGGCTCGTAGCACGCCCAGCCGGCCGCGCGCGATGACGTGCAGGCCGTCCTCGGGCTTGAAGCGCAGGTAGCGCACCGCCGTGCGGAACATGACGGCCTTGATCTGCGCGCCGCCGTCCTTCAGCGTGAAGTACATGTGCCCGGTATTCCACACCCGGCAGTTCGAGATCTCGCCTTCGACCCAGACCTCGCCGAAGCTCGTCTCGAGCAGCGCGCGGATGGCGGCCGTCAGCTCGCGACACGCGTGACGATGCGGCGCTCGAGGCGCGGGCGGGCGCGAGCCGGCGCGCTGCCGGTCGTCCTCGAACGGCTTCGAGAGCAGATCCGACATCGGCCGTCAGCGCGGAGGGACCGGCAACGCCGGCGAGCGCGTCGACGTCCTGCGGCGGACAGATTCAGGCGCTCGATCGCCGTCGCCTTGCCCGTGCGCCGGATCCGCCGTGACGATGACCGCGTTCAGCCGGCCCGGGCCGGTCGCCGCCTCGAACTTCGCCGGCATGCCCGTGACGAAACCGTGCGAGCGCCGTCTCGATCGTGACGCCGATGATCGAGTCGTGCGGCCCGGTCATGCCGACGTCGGTCAGGTAGGCGGTGCCCTTCGGCAGGATCCGCTCGTCGGCGGTCTGCACGTGCGTGTGCGTGCCGAAGACCGCCGTGACGCGGCCGTCGAGGTGCCAGCCCATCGCGACCTTCTCCGACGTCGCTTCGGCGTGGAAGTCGACGATGATGACGCGCGCCTTGGCGCGCAGCGCGTCGATCTCTTCGAGCACGACCGCGAACGGATCGTCGAGCGGCGGCATGAAGATCCGTCCCATGACGTTGATCACGCCGACGCGGCTCGCCGGTCCGCGTCTGCCCGACGTAGCTGCCGCGGCCCGGGACGCCGGCGGGGAAGTTCGCCGGGCGCAGCAGCTTCGGCTGCCGCGGGATGTAGTCGAGGACTTCCTTCTTGTCCCAGACGTGATTGCCGGTCGTCATCACGTCGACGCCGTAGCCGAGGATCGTGTCGGCGATGTCGCCGGTGACGCCGAAGCCGGCGGCGGAGTTCTCGACGTTGGCGATCACGAAGTCGACGTCGCGCTGCTCGACGAGCGCGGGGATGGCGCGCTGCGCGATCTCGCGTCCCGGCTTGCCGAAGATGTCGCCGATGAAGAGGATGCGCACGTCAGTCGGCCCGCATCGCGAATCCGAAGCTCGCCGCCGCGCCGCTCCTCGATGCGCGGCAGGACGACGCGCAGCTCGCCGGCGTTGAGCGTGGCGTCGGCGCGTCCGGCGTCGAACGCGCCCGCGAGCCGCACGCCGCGCGCGAACCGGCCGAACGAGCGCTCGGCGAGGTGAAACGCGGCGCGCCGGGCCTCGCAGGTGGCAGGGCGTTTCTGCCCGACGATGACGAGCGTGTTGCGCACGAACAGGACTTTCACGGACTCCGGCGTGACCCCCGCGATGTCCATGATCACCAGGATGCCCTCGGCCGTTTCGACGACATCGAGCGGCGGCGTGCACTCCGCCCCGGCTGCCTCCCGTCCATCGTCCAGCCGATCGAACAAGCGGCGCAGGTCGTCGTCCATGTCGCGCCGTTCGAGAAAGATGCGAGCCACTGGCTTCGTATTCTAGCAAGCTCGCACGGTCCCGGCGGCGAAGCTGCCGGCTGTCTCGAAAAACACCGGCCGCTGCGTGAACCCAAGAAAGAGGATCATTGAGGACTGATTCATTATATTAGTGTTTATACATCATGTTTAATGCTTGACATATACTAAGATAATTCGTATATTCATCAAACGGGCGATTTGAAAGGACCCGCGAGGTTTCTTCAGGAGGTAGGCAAAATGGCTTTGGTTCGTTGGGAGAATCCGCTTCGGGAGCTGGCGACGATGGAAGTGGACCGGCTCAACCATATGTTCTCGAATCTCTACGGCGAGGGCCTGTCACGGGCCTGGATGCCGCCGGTCGATATCTACGAGACCGCGCAGCACGAGGTCGTGATCAAGGCCGAGCTGCCGGACGTGAGGCGTGAAGACATCAGCGTGACGTTCGAAAACAACGTCCTGACGCTGAAAGGGGAGCGCCGCTTCGAGAGCGACGTGCCGCGCGAGCAGTTTCAGCGGTCCGAGCGCTTCTACGGCAGCTTCAGCCGCTCCTTCACGATTCCGGCGACAATCGACGCTGCGAAGATCGTCGCGGCCTACAAGGACGGCGTGTTGACGGTCCGGCTTCCGCAGCGCGAAGAGGCGAAACCGAAGCAGATCACGGTCAGCGAGTAACGCGCACGCCAGAGGCGCGGGCGGAGCGCATGGGCCGGCCCCTGGCCCATGCGGCCCCCAAGGGTCGAGTCGAGGGCCCGTCCTGAGCGAGGCCCCCAGGCCGAGTCGAAGGGGCCTCCGTCACCACGCTATCTATCCTGCTGACTTTCAGGTACCCTTGAAGGTTATGGCAGTGCACGATCCGAAGGACGAGACCCCCGCGACCCCCAGCGACGCGGGATTGGCCGAGCCGATTACCAGCCGGTTCCTGTTCGTTGACGTCGCGGCCCAGCGCGCGAAGCAGCTGCGCCGCGGCGCGTTGCCGCGCCTCGAGCGCGGGACTATCACGACGGGTCATCACAAGCTCGAGCGTGTCGCGATGGAGGAAGTCCGGACGGGCGTCATCCATTACACGCTACCGACCAACTACGAGGGATCGCCGCGCGGCGGGAAAGAGTGAGCGATGCGCTGACGGCGATCGCCCCCGGCGCGCTCGGCGCGGCTCAGGGGCTGCTCGTCAGCACCGGCGCGCTCCTCGCGCTCTTCATCGGTTTCTGTCTGCTCTTCAATCTCCCCAAGCTGCGGGCGAGTGGCCGCCACTCGCGCGTCGTCCGCGGGCTCGACGAGCTCGTCGGCGTGCCGCAGATCTATCTCTCGCCGGACGCGCCGCACGGAACGGTCGATCAGCTGCACACCCCGGAACTTCTCGAAGCACAGCCGCGTAAGTTCGCTTAGGTAAAGGCCTTTGTGGGGCCGGCGGGGAGCGAACAATGATTGAGCTGGCTGCGCTGGCCCTTCTGGCCGTCGTCGCATGGGTTGTGTTGTCGCTCGCGCTGGCGCTCGTCAAAGTCGTGCTCTGGGTGCTCCTCCTCCCGCTCCGCCTCCTCTTCGGCTTGCTCCTGCTTCCATTCCTGTTGCTGAAGGTCGTCGGCATGGCGATCGGGGGCCTGGTGTTGCTGATTGCCGCGCCCATCCTCGCGATCGCGCTGGTGGCGGGGATCGTCGCGGTCGCGGTCGCCGTCGTGGCGCCGCTGCTCCCGCTCCTCTTCATCGCGTTCGTCGTGTGGTTCGTGCTCCGCGCGTCGAGCCCTCAGGCGATCGCCCGCTGAGCGTCTTTCGAGATCGTCGTTATCGATTCAGCGCTTGCGGCCGCCCGCGATGACCAGCGCGACACCGGCGACAACCGCCACAATCCCCACGATCGGCGGAAGCGGCACCGTCTTCTGACGCTCGGCCGTTGCCTGAAGCGGCCCGAGGTCCAGAACTTTCTCGCGGGTCGTGTAGGTGAAGCCCTGATACACGAGGGCCCCGATTCCCAGGACGATCAGCACGATGCCGAGAATGGCGACAGGTTTCATGTGATCCCTCCGGCTGTGGTTGACGGGAGTCCGGTGCTCATGCGCCAAGAATGCACGTGACCAGCCTCCGGCACGTGTGCACAAGTGAACAGTCCGAGATCCCGGTGGCGTCCGGCTTCAGCCGGACCAATCCCTGTCCTACCGCGCGGCAAAGACGGCGATCCCGCCCGCTTCGAGGAACCCGAGGCGCGCAGCCAGCGCTCTCGACGCCGAGTTGCTCTCGAGCGCGCCCCAGACCGGCGCGCGCCCCATTCCGCGCATGTGCCTGATCAGCGTTCGCGCCGCGCGCGCGCCGAGACCGCGGCGGCGGTACGGCGCGAGGGTGTCGATCGACACATCCCAGTGCGTTTCCGTCTGCCACACCGGATAGCAGAACGCCACGGGCCGTCCATCGGCCCAGACGGCCGCCATCGGCACCGTCACGCCGCCGACGAACCTGACGTGCACCGGGAGCTCACCCGGCACGAATCGCGCAACCGTCCGCCCCTTCAGCGCATCGTGCAGCTCGAGCCGCAGCGCCTCCGGCAGGTGACTGAAGCTCGGCGCGTTCTGCCGCGTGAACACGCGCGCCTGCGGATCGGCCTCCCGCTCCCACGGCATCAGACCCGGGAGCACGTGGAGGATCGCGGTGCGGCGCTGCCAGCCGTCCAGCGCGCGCGCGACGTAGTCGGCGTCCTCCATCTGCGCCAGCACGTTGACGTCGCCCGACAGCGAGGCGACGACCGCCGCGATGGCGGCGGCCGGCGGACGGCCGGCGATTGACGCGAGGGCGGCGTCGCGGACGACGACGATCGCGCCCGCGGCCGCCCCGTCGCGGCGGCGTCCGCGCCCGCCGGGGCGAAGACCTCTGCCCGGCCCGACAGCAGCATGCCGCGCGTATCGACCCACCGCGGCAGGTCCGGCGCGCGCGTCAGCGCGAAGCTGACGAGGGAGCCATCGACGGGCGTTCGCTCGACCATGATGTGACGCGCTCGAAGGCGTCCGCGACCCGCAGCACGTCCGCGTCCCCCAGCGCGCGGCCCGTGAACTGGAGGCCGACGGGCAGGCGTTCCGCGGTGAAGCCGCAGGGGACCGTGATGGCCGGGAGTCCCGCCAGGTTGGCGCCGACCGTGAAGACATCCGACAGATACATCTGGACCGGATCCTCGATGCGCTCGCCCAGCGGAAAGGCCGCCGTCGGGCTGGTCGGCATCGCGACGACGTCCACCCCGGCGAGGGCCGCATCGTAGTCGCGGCGGATCAGCGTGCGCACCTGCTGCGCCTTCAGGTAGTAAGCATCGTAGTAGCCCGCGCTGAGCACGTACGTGCCGAGGATGATCCGCCGCTTGACTTCGCGGCCGAACCCGGCGCCCCGCGTCCGTTCGTACATCTCGGCGAGCGTCCGCGCGTCGGCGTCCCGGAACCCGTAGCGGACGCCGTCGTACCGCGCCAGGTTCGAGCTCGCTTCGGCGGTGGCGATGATGTAGTAGACCGGGATGGCGTGGACGCTGTGAGGCAGCGCGACCTCGCTGATCTGCGCGCCGCGATCGCGCACCACGTCGAGCGCCGTCTCGAACGCGCTCAGCACGTCGCGATCGACGCCCTCTTTCAGGAGGCCCCACGGCACGCCGATTCGGACGCCGCGCAGATCGCCCCCGGCCTCGTGGAGCGTGCGGGCGTACGGCGGCGGCGGGACGCGGCAGGCCGTCGAATCGCGCGGATCGTGACCGGCGATCACGTCCATCGCGAGCGCCGCGTCGGCCGCCGATGTCGCGAAGGGGCCGATCTGATCGAGCGAGGAGGCGAACGCAATGAGGCCGTAGCGCGACACGCGCCCGTACGACGGCTTGAAACCGATGACGCCGCAGAGCGCGGCGGGCTGACGGATCGATCCGCCGGTATCGGAGCCGAACGCCAGCGGCACCAGCCGGGCCGCGACCGCTGCCGCCGATCCGCCGCTGGATCCGCCGGGCGTTCGATCGAGCGCCCACGGGTTCCGGGTCGGCCCGAACGCGGAGTTCTCCGTCGAGGAGCCCATGGCGAACTCGTCGCAATTCGTTTTCCCGACGATGACGGCGCCGGCCGATTCGAGACGGGCGACGACGGTCGCATCGTACGGCGGGATGTACCCGGCGAGAATCCGCGAGCTGGCCGTGGTGACGACCCCGCGGGTGCACATGTTGTCCTTGAGGGCGATCGGGACACCGAGGAGCGGGAGGCCGGCGCGATCGGAGCGGGCATCCAGCTCGGCCGCTCGCGCCAGCGCCCGATCGGCCGTCACCGTACGGAACGCGTTGAGCGCGCCATCAGCGGCCGCAATACGCTCGAGCGCCGCGCGGCAGACCTCGACCGCGGACGTCCGGCCCGACGCGACGGCCTGGCGCACGTCCGTCGCGGTGAACAGCGGCTCCATCAGCCCATCACCCGTGGTACTTTGAACAGGCCGGCCTTGACGTCGGCATCGGGGGCCGCCGCGAGCGAGGCCTCGCGCGGAAGCGAGGGCACCACGACGTCGTCTCGCATCGACGCGCCGCTGCCCGGTGCGTGCGAGGTCGGCTCGATCCCGGCGGTGTCGACACGCTGGATCTGTTCGGCGTAGGCCAGAATCCCGGCGAGCTGCCGCGCGAAGAGATCCTTCTCGTGAGCATCGAGCTCGAGACGTGCCAGGCGCGCCACGCGCTCCACGTCCTCGCGTGAGAATCGATCGGACATTTGCGGGATGCTATCACCGACCGGCGACGGGATGTAGAGCCAGCATCACAAAGGACCAGAGACCGAAGACCGAAGACACGAAAGACCCGAGACCTGAGACCCAGTCGAGTCCCGAGCCCCGAGTCCCGAGTCCCGAGCCCCGAGTCCCGAGATCACCATGATCAGACCCACAGCCGTGGCGGGCACCTGGTATCCGGCCAGCGCGGGGGCGCTGACCCTCGAGGTCGATGCGTACCTGAACGCCGCCGCCGAGGGGCCGGCCGGGCGCCTGCAGGCGATCGTGGCGCCCCACGCGGGGCTGATGTTCTCCGGGCCGGTCGGCGCGTACGCGTACAAAGCGGCGGCGGCCGGCGACTTCGACGTCGCCGTGCTGGTCGGCCCGTCGCACTTCGTCGGATTCGAGGGCGCGGCCGTGTGGCCCGGCGGCGCGTTCGCCTCCCCGCTCGGGCCGGCTGTCGTCGACGAGGCGGGCGCCCGGGCCCTGGCGGCCTCTCCGGTGGTCCACCCGTCAACGTCTGCGCACGCGCGTGAGCACTCGCTCGAAATGCAGCTGCCGTTCCTGCGGCGGGTGCTGCCGGACGTGCCGATTGTCCCGGTGCTGATCGGGTTCCAGCGTCGCGCGACGATCGAGGCCCTGGCGGCCGCGCTCGTCCGCGCCTTCGCCGGCCGCCGCGCGCTGCTCGTCGCCAGCACGGATTTGTCGCACTACTTCGACGCCGCCACCGCCGCAACGCTCGACGCGCGCGTCCAGCGGTGCGTCGAGGCCTTCGATCCCGAAGCGCTGCTCGAGTTGTTCGAGCAGTACCCGGACGCCGAGCGTGGCCGCTACGTGGCCTGCGGCGGCGGCGCCGCGATCGCCGTCATGATGGCGGCGCGGGATCTCGGCGCACGCCACGGCCGCGTCCTGAAGTACGCGCACTCCGGCGACGTCTCCGGCGACAACGACGGTGTGGTCGGCTACCTGGCCGCCGCGTTCGGAGCGTTCACCGATGCTCAGTGATTCGCAGAAGCACGCGCTCGTCGATTCTCGCGCGGCGCGCCGTCGTGGCGCAAGTCGCCGGAACCGCGGCGCCGGTGCCCGTGGCGATTGGCTTGCCCGAAGCCTCGGGCGCATTCGTGACCCTCAAGCGGCTCGGGGCGTTGCGCGGCTGCCTGGGAACGCTGCAGTGCAGCCGCGGCCTCGCGGCCGAAGTCGCGCGCTGCGCCGCCGAAGCGGCGAGCGAAGATCCACGCTTTCCTCCGGTGCGGTCCGACGAGCTCGCTGACGTGTCCGTCGAAGTGTCGGTTCTCGGCCCGCTCGAACCGATCGACCCGGCCGATTCGTCGGTCATCACCCTCGGCCGTCACGGGCTCGTCGCCGAACAGGGAGAGCGGCGCGGCCTGCTGCTGCCGCAGGTCGCGACCGAATGGGGCTGGACCACCGAGCAGTTTCTCCGCCAGACGTGCGTGAAGGCGGGCCTCCCGGGCGACGCGTGGCAGCGCGGCGCGCGGATCTTCCGCTTCGATGCGGAAGTGTTTGGGGAATGAACTTGTAGAACCCGTTTCCCGATGCCCCGTCTTGGTGCCCATCTTTCGATCGCCGGCGGCCTTCCGCGAGCCGTGGATCGCGCGAAGGCGTCGCGCTGCGAGGCGCTCCAGATCTTCACGAAGTCGGTGGGGCAGTGGCGGGCCCGCGCGCTGCCTTCCGAAGAGATCGCGCTGTTTCGAAAGCGGGTGGACGACACCGGCATACGCCCGGTGGTCGCTCACAACAGTTACCTGATCAACCTCGCCGCCGCGGATCCGGCGCTGCGCGCGCGTTCGAGTGCGGCGCTCGGCGAGGAGCTCGATCGCGCCGAGTCACTGGGGCTCGACGGCCTCGTGATGCACCCCGGCTCGTACACGACCGGCACCGAGGAAGAAGGTCTGCGGCTCATCGGCGACGCGATCGTCGCGCTCCTGGCCGAGCGGCCGAAGGCGGGAACGATGGTGCTGCTCGAGCACACGGCCGGGCAGGGCACCAACCTGGGACACCGCTTCGAGCACCTCGCCGCGATTCTCGAACGCGCCGGCGGGTCGCCGCGGATCGGCGTCTGCCTCGACACGTGTCATCTGCTCACCGCCGGTTACGATCTCTGCTCGCAGGCGGGATACGACGAGACGTTCCGCGAATTCGATCGGATCGTGGGGCTCGACCGCATCAAGGTGTTCCACCTGAACGACTCCAAGAAGCCGTGCGGCAGCCGCGTCGATCGCCACGAGCACATCGGCAAAGGCTGTCTCGGCCTGGAGCCGTTCCGCCGGCTGCTGAACGATCCGCGGTTCGCGTCGCTGCCGATGCTGCTCGAAACGCCCAAGCTCGATACTCCCGCGAGCCGACGGCGAAGCGATGTCGATCCGTGGGACGCGCGAAACCTGCGCGCGCTCAGAAAGCTGATCCAGGCGGTATAGTGAAGATCATGCGCCGAGTCATCGTCCTGCCGCTGATCCTCGCCATCATCGCGGCCCCGAGCCCCGCGTCCGCCTGGGGCTTCGAGGCGCACAAGTTCATCATGGCGCGCGCCATCGCGCTGCTGCCCGTGGAGATTCGTCCGTTCTTCGAGCAAGTTCGAGACGTCGATCGTCGAGCACAGCATCGATCCGGACCTCTGGCGCACGGTCGGATGGCTCGAAGAGAGCACGCGCCACTTCGTCGACATGGACGCCTACGGCCCGTATCCGTTCACGGATCTCCCGCGGCGGTACGACGACGCGGTCAAGCGGTACGGCGCCGAATTCGTCGCGAAGAACGGGACGCTGCCCTGGCGCACCGAGGAGATGTACCAGAAGCTCGTCGAGGCGTTCACCCAGAAGGGCCCGTACTCCCGCGAGAACATCAAGTTGTTCTCGTCGGTCATCGCCCACTACACCGCGGACGGGCACGTGCCGTTCCACGCGACGCTCAACCACGACGGGCAGCTGACCGGGCAGTCGGGCATTCACTCCCGCTTCGAAAGCGAGCTGTTCGAGCGGTACCGCTCGAAGCTCAATCTCGCGCCACGGCCGCCGGCCACCGTCGGCAATCCGCGCGACTTCATGTTCGACACGCTCGTCACCAGCTTCTCCCTCGTCCAGCCGATTCTGGACGCCGACAAATCGGCCGTCGAGGGACGCCAGCTCTACGACGACGTCTATTTCACGCGGTTCTTCGAAAAGGCCAGGCCGATCCTCGAGAGGCGCGTCTCGGATTCCATCGGCGGCGTGGCCGCGATCATCACGGCCGCGTGGATTGACGCCGGACGGCCGGCGCTGCCGCTCGAGGCGTCGAAACCGCCGCGGAAGGTCGGGCGCTAGCTGGTAGGCCGCCGGCCATGGCACCCTGCTTGCACCGCTGAGGCTGGCTAGCACGGCGTAGCGGGAGGATTGCTCATGCTTTGGACCATCGTCTTCGTGCTGTTGATCCTGTGGGTTCTTGGTTTCGCCATGAAAGTGGCTGGGGGGTTGATTCATGCCCTGCTCGTCATCGCCGTGGTCGTCGTGATCTTCAAGATGCTGAGCGGCCGGCGCATCTGAACGGAACCGGGCGTTGCCCCGGCCCGGGGATTCCGGGCGGGGATACGTCCGCTGCGTACGAAGCGCCAGAAAAGACGCGCGCATGCGGGGATATGATCGTAGTGACAGTCATGGACGTCTATCTGGTGCCGGTCGGCGGCGAGCGCTACGAGTTGTATTGCGAGGTGCCTGACGAACCGCAGGAATCCTCCGCCGAGACGTCGGCGGGGTTCTTCCAGCGGATGAAACACCGCTTCAGCACGATGCTCGCTGAAGCGGAGCACCAGCGCCGTCACGGCCAGACGGAGCACGAGCACCTCGGATGGCTCGGCCGCGCGAAAGCGCGATCGATGCGCTGGGTCGCCGAGAGCATCGCCGAGCAGCGCCTCTTGTGGCATCTCCGGCGACAGGAGCGCGCGTGCCTGTTCTATCCCGACGATATGGACGAGCCCCGCGCCGTGGCCTGCCTGCGCCGTCAATTGGGGCGCGATTTCGACAAGCACCGGTTCTGGCTGATCATCGATTCGATTGGCTTCATCGTCGTCGGGCGTGCTGTTCTTCGTGCCCGGGCCCAACGTGCTCGCCTACTATTTCGCCTTCCGGATGGTCGGCCACTATTTCTCGCTGCGGGGCGCGCGGAACGGCCTCAGCGGCGTCGCCTGGACGAACGAGCGCAGTGCGCCGTTGTCGGATCTGCGCCGCGCCATGGCGCTCGACGGGGACGAGCGCGATCGGCGCGTCCACGACGTGGCCGACGCGCTGAACCTCGAGCACCTGGTCAAGTTCTTCGAGCGCATGACGGTTCGGACGGCCTGACGGGAACTCCCAAGAAAGCCAACTCCCAACTCCCAAACAGCCTGGGAGTGAAAGTCGCAGCGACTTCGCCCAGCTGGTGCGAACCCAAGTCCTTTGGGAGTTGGTCTCTTTGGAGTTCGTGGTTGACCCTGTCGTATACTCCCGTTCTTGAAGCTGCGCGACCTATCGGAGCGCCTCGGCTGTCGTCTTGAAGGGGACGGCGACATCGAGATCCACCGCGTCGCCGGGATCGAGGATGCCGGCGCCGGCGACCTGACCTTTTTCAGCAATCCCAAGTACGCGGCGGCGCTGAAGCAGACGGGAGCGTCGGCCGTCATCGCCGGCGATCGCGCCGAAGGCGCCCCGTGCGCGGTCCTGCGCGCCCGCCATCCCTACCTCACGTTCGCCAAGGCCGTCGAGCTCTTCGCGGATGCGTGGCGGCCGTCGCCCGGCATTCACCGCCTTGCCGATGTCTCGGCCAGCGCCACGATCGGCGAGGACGCCTCGGTCGGCGCGTTTGCCGTCGTCGGCGACGGCGCGTGGATCGGGGCGCGCACGGTGCTGTATCCGCACGTGACCGTCGGCCGCGAGGCGCAGATCGGCGACGACTGCGTGATCCATGCCCGCGTGTCGATTCGGGAGCGTGTGCGGATCGGAAACCGCGTCGTCGTCCAGGACGGCGCCGTCATCGGCAGCGACGGGTTCGGGTTCGCGCGGACGCCCGAAGGCGCGCACTACAAGATCCCGCAGATCGGCGGCGTGTCGATCGGGGACGACGTGGAGATCGGCGCGAATGCGACGATCGATCGGCCGGCTGTGGGGGAGACGCGGATCGGGGCGGGCAGCAAGATCGACAACCTGGTGCAGATCGCGCACGGCGTGACCGTCGGCCGCGACGTGCTGCTCGCCGCCCAGGTCGGCATCGCCGGCAGCACGACGATCGAGGATGCCGTCACGCTCGCCGGCCAGGTCGGGGTGTCGGGCCACATCACGATTGGCAAGGGCACGATCGCGACGGCGCAGACCGGCGTGCCGAATTCCGTGGAGCCCGGATCCTTCATCTCCGGCTACCCTGCCATCGACAACCGCGCGTGGCTGAAGTCGTCGGCCGTGTTCCGGCGGCTGCCGGAGCTGCGCAAGACCATCGCCGACCTCGCGGCGCGCCTGGCCCGGCTGGAGTCACGCCTCAAGTAGCGCGCCCGGCGCCATTTTTTACCTCTGCTTGCTGTGCTGTCTGGTCAGAAAACAGATTGGACAGTTGCCGTGTTCGCCCTGTACCACCAATTCAATCAACGGACCTCGCTGTCAAACAGGCTTCGCTGTTCTTCCAACACGGGGGTCACGGAGGCCACGGAGACTCTAACTTCACCCTCCCGCACGCACTCGAGCCGCGCGAGCGCGGCGGGGTCAGGCGAGACCGAGGAGACAAGCAGCCCAGTCTCGGATCGCTGCTTGCCTCCTCGATCTCGTCTGACCCTGCAACGCCGGCCTCCGGCAACACGAGGCCGGCGCTCGAGTGCGTTCCCCCTAGACTTCTGTCGTCAGTGTCCTTGTTTTGTTCGAACTGGCTGTCAAGTGAGCGATCGTGTCGAAATACGAACTCCAACCCAGTCGCTTCGGTCCTTGAGCCTTCTCCGTGACCCCCGTGGCCTCCGTGTTGGGAAGACAGGCGCAGCCGGGCGTGACCGCTGATCGGGCGTTCACAACTACGAGTTTCATTCATCGGGGTGAACGCAGCTCATGGGCCACTCTGTGGTGAATGCCGTTCGTCCCGCACCTGGTTTGTGCAGCTCGGGTTGCGCAAAAGCTCCGCTGCTGCTTCCCGTGCCATAATCGGATCGGGCCCTTTGATTCCTTCTGGACAACCCATGTCATATTCGATCTCCCGGCCGTTTGCCGCCGTGCTGGTGGCGCTCGCCGCGCTCGTGGCGGCGGACCCGGGCGCGCGCGCGTCGACGCGGCCGCCCAAGCTCAATTACACGATGACGACCCTGCCGAACGGGTTGAAGGTGGTGTTCCTCGAGGACCACTCCACGCCGATCGTGCACACCGAAATGTGGTACCACGTCGGGTCCAAGAACGAGCGTCCCGGCCGCACCGGCTTCGCGCACCTGTTCGAGCACATGATGTTCAAGGGCTCGAAGAACGTCGAGCCCGAGGGACATCCGTCGTTGATCTCGAGCATCGGCGGGCAGAGCAACGCCTACACCGACGAAGACGCGACGGTCTTCTGGCAGACGACGCCGGCGCAATACCTCCCGCTGGTGCTGTGGCTCGAAGCCGATCGCCTCGCGTCGCTGCGCATCGAAGAGGACGTGTTCAAGAACGAGCGGCAGGTGGTCAAGGAAGAGCGCCGGATGCGCGTCGACAATCAGCCGTACGGGCGGCTGAACGAGCTCATCTACAACCAGGCGTTCACGGTCCACCCCTACAAGCACCCGACGATCGGCAGCCTGGAGGATCTCGAGGCCGCGTCCATTTCCGACGTCCGCGATTTCTTCCGGACCTACTACGTGCCCAACAACGCGACGCTGGTGCTCGTCGGAGATTTCGAGACGAAGGAGGCGCAGGAACTGGTGACGCGGTATCTCGGGCGCGTGCCGGGATCGGACCGCCCGGTTCCGCGCGATATTCCGAAGGAGCCTCCACAGACGAAGGAGCGGCGCGTCAAGCTGGAGGAGAACTGGCCGTTGCCCGCGGTGGTCGTGGCCCATCACATCACCTTCGACGGCGATCCGGATTCGTACCCGCTCCACATCACGTCGAAGGTGCTCTCGGACGGACAGAGCTCGCGGATCTACCGGAAGCTCGTCTACGAGAAGCAGCTCGCGCTCGCGGCCTTCGGCGGCGGCCGAATCATCGAGGACCCGAACCTCTTTTATGCCGTGGCGATCGTGCAGCCCGGCAAGACGACCGAGGAAACCATCGCGGCCCTCATCGCGGAGCTCGATCGGCTGCGGAACGAGCCGATCAGCGCCGCGGAGCTCCAGCAGGCGAAGAACCAGTTCGCGCGGGACTACATCTTCAGCCGCGAGTCGAACAAGGACAAGGCCCAGCACCTCGGGCACGCGGCGGTCATCCACAACGACATCAGGACCGCCGACGGCGAGTTCGACATCTTCATGGGCATCACGCAGGCCGACGTGCAGCGCGTCGCGCGGAAGTACTTCACGCCGGAAAACCGGCTCGTCGTGACGATCATGCCCAAAGGGGCGCCGGGCGGCGGGGAGCAGCCTCGATGACGACGGACGCTCCGCGCCCTGTCGCTGTCGCTAGAGCCGGTTTCAAAACCAAGGTGGCATCCGGCTTCAGCCGGGCCTTGCGGGTTTTGAAACTACTTGTACTGACGTCAGGCGTCGCCGTCAGCGCGTGGGCCCAGTCCCGCGAGTGGCCGACGGAACGGCCGCCGCGGCCGCTGGCTGCCCGCGAGGTCAGCTTCCCTCCGTATCAGGTGAAGACGCTGTCGAACGGCCTGCAGGTCATCGCGGTCTCGCACCACGAGCAGCCGGCCGTCAGTCTTCGCCTCTTCGTGCGGGCCGGCGGCGCGCAGGACCCGGTCAACAAACCGGGTGTCGCGTATCTGGCGGCGACCCTCCTCGATCAGGGGACGACGACGAAGAACGCCGAGCAGATCGCGACCACCATCGATTCCATCGGCGGCGCGATCGGGTCCGGCGCCGGCAGCGACTACACGTCCATCACCGCCGCCGTCATGAAAGACAGCCTCGGGCTCGCGCTCGACCTCGTGTCGGATCTGGCGAGGAACCCCGCGTTCGCGAACGAGGAGATCGAGCGTCAGCGGCAGCAGATCCTGTCGGGGCTGAAGGTCAGCTACGACGATCCGGACTATCTGGCCGGCGTCGTCTTCGACCGGCTCGTCTACGGGTTCCATCCGTACGGGAAACCCGATTCGGGCACGCCGGCGTCGATCCTGGCGCTGACGCGCGCCGACCTCCTCGCGTTCCACCAGCGGTGGTTCGGCGCGAACAACGCGATCCTGGCGATCGTCGGCGACGTGACCCCCGAGGAAGCCTTCGCGGGCGCGGAGCGGGCGTTCGGCAGCTGGGCGCGCATCGAGCTGCCGCAGACGAAGCCGGACGAGGCGCCCCCGCCCACCCGCCGTGTCGTGATCATCGACCGGCCCGGCGCCGTCCAGACCGAAATCCGCGTCGGGAACACCAGCCTGCCCCGGCGGCACCGCGACTACCTGGCGCTCGACATCGCGATGAAGATCCTCGGAGGAGAAGGCGGGAACCGGCTGCACCGCGTCCTTCGCTCCGACCGGGGGCTGACCTACGGCGCCTCGGCGGCCCTCAACGCGCTCAAGGACACGGGCAACCTCGTCGCCGAAACCGACACGCGCTCGGAGACGACCGGCGAAGCGCTGCGGCTCGTGGTCGACGAGATCGTCCGGCTGCAGCGGCAGCGCGTGCAAGTGCGCGAGCTGACCGACGCGCAGGAGTACCTGACGGGCAGCTTCCCGCTGACGATCGAGACGCCGGGCGCGATCGCGGTGCAGGTGCTCAACGCGGTGTTCTACGGCCTCGACCTCGACGATCTGCAGACGTATCGCGAGCGCGTCAACATGATCACGGTGGACGACATCCAGCGCGTCGCGCAGCAGTACCTGCATCCCGATCGCCTCACGATCGTGCTCGTGGGTGATGCGTCGGTGTTCGCCCGGCAGCTCGCGGGCGTCGGATTCGACCAGGTCGAGCGCATTCCGCTCGCCGATCTCGACCTGTCGTCGCCGGATCTCCGGCGGGCCAGAACGCCGGCCGCCGGCCGGGTTGAGCCGATCGCCTTCCGGCCGGGCGGGCGGGGAACAGCGCCGGTTCCGGCGCACGCGCTCACCGGCGCGCCGGCGGACGCACGCGATCTGATCGCACGGGCGATCGCCGCAAAAGGCGGACTCGATCTGCTGCGCTCGATCCAGACGGTCAGGGTGGAATCGACCGCGACGGTGGAATCGGCGGGCTCCCGGACGGACCTGCCGACCACGACCACCATCCGGTATCCGGGCGCGTACCGGATGGAGATCCAGACGCCGGGCGGCCGCGTCGTCCAGGTGTTCAACAGCGGCAGCTACTGGATTCAGGACGATCGGGGCGCGCGCGAGGCGCCGGCCGTGCTGGCCGACCAGATTCGCGGCTCCATCCAGCGCGACACCGTCCCGCTGCTGCTCGCGCTCGCCGACGGGCGCGTCACGGCCAAACGGATCGCCGACGTCGTCGATGCCGGCCGCACGATGCCGGCCATCGAGATCGCGCTCGCCGGGACCACGCCGCTGACGCTGATCTTCGATCCCGCCACCGCGCTGATCGTGAAAACGCGGTACGTCTCTGCCGGCGCAGCCGACGGGAAGGCTGCCGTCGAGGAGGAGTACTCGGACTATCGGGACGTCCGCGGCCTGAAGATCGCTTTCAAGATGCAGCTCCGGCGCGAGGGCGCGCCGGCCGTCGATCGCACCGTGAGCCGCTACGACTTCAACGTTCCCCTCGATGTGGCGCTGTTCACCAAACCCAGCTGAGCCGCCTGCCCGTGCGCGTGATGATCTCGTGCGGCGAGCCCTCAGGCGATCTTTACGCCGGGGCGCTCGCGACCGAGATCTTCCGGCTCGACCCCTCTGCCGTCATCACCGGATTCGGAGGCGATCGCCTCCAGGCCGCCGGCGCCGTCGCTCGTCGGCAACTTCAGCGGCTTGTCGGTGACCGGGCTGCTGGAAGTCGCGCGCGTGCTGCCGCGCACGTACGCGACCTACCGGCGGCTGGTGAACGACGCGGCAACGGTGCGCCCGGACGTCTTCGTCGCGATCGACTTCCCTGACTTCAACTTCGCGCTCGCCCGCGCGCTCCGCAAGCTCGGCGTGCCGATCGTCTACTACATCAGCCCGCAGCTGTGGGCGTGGCGCCGCGGCCGCATGAAGACGATGCGGCGGATTGCGGATCGCGTGCTGGTCATCTTCCCGTTCGAAGAGCGCATCTACCGGGAGGCGGGCGTGCCCGTCCAGTGGGTCGGGCATCCGCTGCTCGATCTGGCGCAGGCGCCGGAACCGAGGGCGGCCTTCCTGGGGCGTTCGGGGTTGAATCCCGACCGGCCGGTGGTCGCGCTGTTGCCGGGCAGCCGCCGCAACGAGCTCCGCGCCATCCTTCCGGATCTGGCCCGCGCGGCCGTCCTCATCCGCGATCGGATCCCGGACGTGCAGTTCATCGTCGCGCGCGCGCCGCACCTGAGAGACCTGGACTTCGAGCCGCTCGCGATCATTGACGACTGGTAGCGCCGGCCTTCAGGCCGGCAATGCGGCTGACGGCGGCAATCGGGCTGGCCTAAAGGCCAGCGCTACAAGAATGAAGCGCGACACCGGGCCTCTCGATCGTCGAAGGGCATGCGGACGACGTGCTGGCCGCGGCCGACGTGGCGCTCGTCGCCTCGGGGACCGTGACCGTGCAGGGGGCGCTGCACGAGTGTCCGATGGTCGTCGTCTATCGCCTCTCGGCCCTCACGTATCGGCTGGGCAAGCCGTTCGTTCACGTGGACACCTATGCGATGGCCAACCTGGTTGCGGGACGACGAGTCGTGCCGGAGCTCATCCAGGACGCGTTCACGCCGGAGGCTGTCGCGGCGGAGGCGCTGCGCGTGCTGACGGACCCCGCGCATGCGGCGCACGTGCGCGGCGAGCTGCGCGAAGTGCGAGGGAAGCTGGGTACTCCGGGCGCGAGCCGGCGCGCCGCGGAAGCCGTGCTCGAGGTAGCGCTCGGGCGTGCCTTAAGGTAGACTGAGCGGATGCGCTTTCTCTTTGCTCTCGTTGCAGTGCTGCTCTTCGCGCCGGGCCTGCGCGCCACGGTCCTGGTGCCCGCGGAGTTCCGCGAGATCGTCGCGGGCTCGCAGATCATCGTCTACGGACGCGTCGTGGACGTGCGTGCCGAATGGTCCGACGGCCGGCGAAGGATCGACACCCTGGTCAGCGTCCAGGCCGGGTCCTACCTGAAAGGGGGCCCCGCGAGCGTTGTCACGTTCCGCGTTCCGGGCGGCCAGATCGGCCGCTACAAGAACGTGATGATCGGCGCGCCGGAGTTCCAGCCGGGCGAAGAGGCCGTGTTGTTCCTGCGCGCGGACGGGCCGTCCGTCGCACACGTCTTCGGCCTGAGCCAGGGCGTCTTCCGCGTGCGGGTCGATGCGCGAAGCGGGCGGCGGCTCGTGGTGCCGCCGGTGCTGATGGCGAGCAGCGACGCGCCCCAGATCGTCACCCGCGGGGCGCGTGACCGGCGGCCGCTGCCGCTCGATGCGTTCGCCGCCACCGTCCGGGCCGCGATGGCGCAGACCGGCGGCGCACGGTGAGGCGCCTGACGGTCGTGATTCTCGCGGCCGCGATTGCGGCCGCCCCGATGCCCGCCGAGGCGTATCTCAAGCTCGGCGCGCGCGCCGGCACGCGAACGGTCACGCTCAAGTGGCCGCGGATGCCGATCCGCTACTCGGTCACGGATCGCGGCGTCAGCGGCGTCACCTCGCTCCAATTCCAGCAGACGATGACCCGCGCCTTCGCGACCTGGGCGGCCGTCACCAGCGCGCAGGTCTCGTCGGAGTTCGTCGGCTTCACGTCCGCGTCGCCGGTGCAGGGGGACGGCGCCACGGTGCTCGGCTTTCAGAATCGTCCCGACATGGAGCGCACGCTCGGCGCCACGTCCTTCCTGATCGACACGACGACCGGCGACATCGTCGAGTCCGACATCTTCTTCAACTCGTTCTTCCCGTGGTCCGTCGCGGCGGAGGGGCAGACGAACGTCTTCGATCTCGAGTCGATTGCCGTGCACGAGATCGGGCACCTGCACGGGCTGGCGCACTCGGCCATCGGCGAGACCGAGTTGCGGGCCGGCGGACGCCGGGTGATCGCCGCCGAGTCCGTCATGTTCCCGGTCGCCTTCGCGGCCGGCAATATTTCCGACCGCACGCTCAAGGCGGACGACATCGCCGGCATCTCCGACATCTACCCGGCGGCCGGATCGACGCGCACGACCGGCAGCCTCAGCGGAAAGGTCACCAAGAGCGGCCGCGGCGTGCTCGGCGCGCACGTCGTCGCCTTCAATCAGCGGACCGGCAAGCTCATCGGCGGCTTCTCGCTGAGCGAGGACGGCACGTTCGTGATTGCCGGGCTCGATCCGGGTCCGCACGCGATCCGCGCCGAGCCGCTCGACGACGGCGACATCGAGAGCTTTTTCGATCTCACGCTGAACGTCGACATCAATTTCCGCGCGAAGTTCCACGACAAGCTCGTGGTCGTGCCCAAGGGAGGCGGCGCGTCCAGCATCGAGATCAAGGTGGTGCCGAAGTGATCGGCGGACGGGCTCCGTTCGCAGGGCGGGCGGCGCTCGGCGCGGTCCTGCTCCTGGCGGTCCTCCCGTCGCCGGCGCGGGCGCAACAGATCTATCTCGGTTCGGCTGCGCCCCATCGGGGATCGTGGGAAGTGAGCGGCGGCGCGATCTGGTCCGACGGCTACGATCTGGGGACGAGGTCGGCGGAGCTCACGCGCAACACCGGCACGGGCACGGGGCCCTTCGAGCTGTTCACCGCGGCCACGGAGGTGACGACAGCCACCGGAGGGCAGGGGCGGCTCGGCGTGTATCTGTCACGCAGCGTCGCGCTCGAAGCCGGCGTGCAGTTCCTCCGGCCTGCGGTCTCGAGCCGGCTGGCGAACGATGCCGAGGAGGCGGAAGACACTACCGCGACCGAGACGATCAGCCGCTACGTCTTCGACGGCTCGGTCGTATTCCACCTGACCGGGTTGTCGTTTGGCGGAGGCAAAGGGGTGCCGTTTCTCAGCGGCGGCGCCGGCTACCTCCGCGAGCTCCACGAGCATGACGAGTTGATCGAGACCGGGGTGACCTACCACGCGGGAGCGGGCCTGAAGCTGTGGTTCGGGCAAGGCGCGCGACGGCTCGGCGTGCGCGCCGACGTCGGCGTGGCGATGCGCGACGGCGGCTTCGATTTCAGCGACGATCGCCGCACCGTCCCGACGGCCGGGGTCTCGCTGTCGTATCTGTTTTGAGCGACCGAAGACGGTTGAACGTTACTTTTTCGCGGGTGCCGTTCCTGTCACCACCGGCTTGAGATCGAACTTGCCGCCGCTTTCGACGAAGAACAGGCATTCCGAGGCCTTGTCGCAGGCGGTCGTGTGGCGGTAGTTCCCGCCGGGCTGCATCATGTAAGACCCCGGACCGAGCCGTGTCTCCGCCTTTCCTTCCGGCGCCTGGATGTAGGTGCCCGATATGAACACGACCTTCATGGCGTGGGTGTGGGTGTGAAGTGGGACGGCGAATCCCGCCGGAAGCTTGAAGTACGCGCCGAACGCGCCCTTGGCATGGTCGCCCCACAGATTCGCGACTTTGACTCCGGGAGCGCCCTTGGGATCGAGGTCGGTCCATTTCAGGTCGCCGGCCGGCATGAAGACGGGTTGGGCTGGTCTTGCCTTCGGAGCCTGGTCAGCCTTCGACTCTCCGGGTGACTGCGCGAGAACTGGCGCGGCCAGAATCAACGAGATCGAAACCGCCAGGACGCTTCTTGCCTTCATCGATTCCTCCGTTGCGTTTACTACGGGTGCGGCGAAGCTACTACCGGTACCGCGAGAGCTTCTTCGTGGTCAGCAGTTTCCGCCCGGTTCCCAGGCATCAGCCTCGGCCGTCGGCGGGCATTGTAGTCGGCGACAGCCGGCGCGACAAGAAGGTCCGAGAATCAGGACCCGCTTAGCGGACTCACGTTGACGCCCAGACATCGCGCCAGGTTGCAAATTCTCCCGGTCTCGATCCCGATCGCGCTGAGCTGGTGAACCGGGCGTTCGAGGACCTGGCGACCGGGTGGTACACCAACCTGGAACCAGGCGAACCGCCTACTTGAACGCAGCGACATTACAGAGGACCACTCACGTCAGCCCTGACTTTCGCAGATGGCTGCTGCGTCTCTTCGGTGATGCAGGCAGCTGGCTGGGAGCTCTCGCGCGACGGTTCCGGCTCATTCCGTCCGTAGCACGTTAGCCGGATCCACAGCGGTTGCCCGTCGCGCCGGAACGTAGCAGGACAGCAGCGCCACCGCCATCATGACCAGTGAAACCACCAGGAACGTCAGCGGGTCCTGCGGCTTGACCTCGAAGAGCAGATTGCTCAGGAAGCGCGTCAGACCGAATCCAGCCGCGATTCCAATTCCGATACCCGACGAGGCTCAACACGACGCCTTGTCCCAGCACTTGCCTGAGCACTTTGCTCCTCTCCGCTCCGAGCGCCATGCGGATGCCAAACTCGTGGCGGCGCTCGGCGACTGAATAGGACATCAATCCGTAGATGCCCACGACGGCCAGTACCACGGCCAGGGCGGCGAAGATCCCGTAAAGATTCCGGAAGAATCGCCAGGGTCCGATCTGCGTCTCCAGCCGCTGCGCCTCCGGCGTCACGTCGAAGATGGCCTGATCGCGATCGACCTCCCAAACGGCCTGTCGCACAGAGGTTGCGATACTCGAGGGCTCTCCGCTGGTGCGGATATAGAGCGTCTTCTGCAGATGAATCGACGAGGCGCCGCTCGGGTATACCCACTGGTGTTGCTGGTCGGAGGTGTAGATCGCCGGCATGGGCCGCTGCGCGGGACCCCCATTCTTGACATCGCTGACGACTCCGACGATCACCCGCGGTTGTTCATCGTCGCGCTGGATACCTCCGCCACCGAACTGAAGATGCAGCAGCTTGCCGAGCGGATCGTTATCGGGAAAGATGGTTCGCGCCAGCGTCTGGTTGACCACGGCGACCCATTGCGTGCTTTCGCGGTCGCGCTCGTCGATGACACGGCCTTTCAGTAACGAGATCCCCAGCGTCTCGAAATAATCCGGTGTGACCTCCTGCACGCTTGCGTACGGCTGCTGTTCACGGGGCGGATCCGGCCGGCCCACGACCCGAAACGGTTGCCCAGACGCGGCGCTGGCGACCGCCGCCGAGCGGACGCCGGGAATCGCCGCCAGGCGTTCCTTCACCTGTTGATAAAATAACCGGGCCTGCGGCGTGACGCGTTTCAGATTGCCGCCAAGCACTTCGACGTACTTCGAGGACCCCAGCTGGACTCTGCCGGTCAGAAGATTCTCGGGGTCGTAGCCGACATCGACCTGTTGCAGCCGCAGCACGCTGTTGATCATCAGCCCGGCGCCGACCAGCAGCACGAACGCCAACGCCACCTCGCTCACGGCCAGGATTCGACTGCTGCGGTGGCGGCTTCCACTCGTCGCCTGACGGCCGCCCTCCTTGAGCATCGTCACCAGGTTGAGCTGTGTCGCCCGCCACGCTGGTGCCAGACCGAACAGGATTCCGGTCAGTAGCGAGACCGCCAACGTAAACAGCAGCACGTTGCCGTCGATAGCGACCTCATCCATCCTCGAAAACCGATCCGACGCCATCGCCAGAAAGATCCGCAGGCCGCCCCAGCCTACGAGCACTCCGGCGGCGCCGCCGATCAGACTCAGCAGCAGGCTCTCGGTCAGCAATTGTTGGAACAGGCGGCGGCGTCCCGCGCCAAGCGACAAGCGGACGGCGACCTCTCTCTGCCGTCTTGCCCCGCGCGCCAGCAACAGATTCGCCACGTTGGCGCAGGCGATCAACAGCACGAATCCAGCCGCGCCCAGCAGCATATAGAGAACCGTGCCGGCGCCGCGGGCATAGGTTTCGCCGAGAGGTTCGACTTTCAGTGTCCAGTCTTTGTAAGCGTCGGGCTGCTGTTCGGCCATGCGCCGCGCAAAACCGTCCATTTCCGCCTGCGCCTGCTCGAGCGTCACGGTCGGCCTGAGGCGGGCATACGCGGTGAGCCAGCGCGTGTGCGGGGTCAGCTCGTTGACCCGCAAATCAATCGGCGTCCACATGTCGACGTTCTGCATCCAGGGGGCCGTCCAGACGCCAGCCGGCATCACGCCCACGATGGGCCGGCGTGTGTCGCTCACACGGATCGTCTGCCCGAGGACGCCGGCGTCGCCGGCAAATCGGCGCTGCCACAACCCGTCGCTGATAATCACGGAACGGTCGGGAACGGCATCCTCGGGGGTGAAACCCCGACCGCGCGCCGGTTCGACACCGAGCAGCGAGAACGCACCCGGCGTAAGAAACTGTATCCTGTACCCGCTCCGCCGCTCCTTCCCCCGACAGCGTGTATCGTCTCGGCAGACCAGACGATGCCCTCGATCTGCTCGAACGACCGCGCCTGCTCTTGCCACTCGATCATGGCCGAGAGCGTCGGCACGCGCTGCGATTCCCGTTTCGTGTTCTGCTCGTGAATCACGACCAGACGGTCGGGATCGTCGAACGGCAGCGGGCGGTAGAGCACCGCATTGGCCACGCTGAATATCGTCGTATTTGCGCCGATGCCGAGCGCCAGCGACACAACAGCCACCAGGGCAAATCCAGGCGACCGCAACAGCGCACGAATGCCGTACCGCACATCACGCACGAGACTGTCGAGGACCGGCAGGCCGTGCTCGTCCCGATAGTGCTCCTTGATCGCTTCCACCGCGCCGAACTTGAGCACGGCCTGCCGCCTCGCCTCGACGGGCGACAGGCCGGCCCGAAGATTTTCCGCTGTCTGGAGCGCGAGGTGTTGCTCGAGCTCTTCCCGCAGTCGCTCCTCGTCGCGCCGCCTCGTTGCCGACGCGGCCCGCATCAGAAACCGCCGCAACGTTTTCATGGCAGGTCCTCCGCCTTCACCGTGAAGAACCGGCCAATCAGCGTTGTCGTCTGTTCCCAGTTCCGCGCTTCGGCCAGGAGCTGTCTGCGTCCGGCGCGGGTCAGCCGGTAAAAACGGGCTCTGCGATTGTTCTCCGAGGAGCCATACTCGGATGCGATGGCGCCTTCCTGCTCCAGTTTCAACAGCAAGGGGTACAAGGTGCCTTGATTCACCGCGAGCAGATCTCCGCTGATCTGCTCGATGCGTCGGGCGATCCCAAAGCCGTGCAGGGGGCCCAGCACATCGAGGGTCTTGAGCACCATCAGCGCCAGCGTGCCCTGCTGGACATCCCTCGTTCTCTTCATAGGAGCGGTCCTCTTGGTTTCCAACAGGATCGTGTCACACATCCTTTTGGAAAACAACAGGACTGCAGGCTCACGTGCGAATCGCCTCAATCCAGACGTCTCGCGGTGCTGATACTTCCGACGCTCGTGTGTCGACAGTATTGGACTGCGACTCTTGGTTGTGAATATCGTGGGAACAAGAGACGTTCGCTTCTGGTGAGCTACGATGGAATCGAACCTTGAACCCGCAGAGGGGGCTTCGGTGATCTCCGCCTTCCGGGCACCACCTGTCAGCTACGGCGTCTCTGCCGGTATGACGGGATCATCGACATCTTCCTCGTCCCGACCCTCACCGGCCTTGTCGCGGTCGATGACGTCGTCCCCCACCGGGACCGGATCGGACGTGCGCTCGGCCGTGGGGTCGGACGGGTTGGTGCGACGGCGTCCGTGATTGTCGGTCATCGCTCCACATCCACGTTGCTGCGGACTTGCTCGTCTTGCTTGCTCGATCCGCGCTCGGGAAGCGCGTCCTGGTTTTCCCTCTCCTCATCCAGCGGGCGGTTGGAAATCCCCCCGGCGTCATCGCCGGCGCCGGCCGGGTAGCTGTTGCGATCGGCCTTCTCGACGGTGTCTTCTTCCGAGCTCCAGGTCTTGTCAGCCATGATGGGGTGGCCCTCCGCGATCTTCAGTCGCAAGGCCTGTGCCGGGCCCCGCAGCGGGATCGATTTTGGGCATGCTAGTTCACCACCCGTTTACTCCTTAGCTCTGTGGTGTGCGCCGCCAGGACGTGCGGCCTCTCTTATCACGGCCGCAATCGAGGGCGCACGGATGATAAAGTCCAGCCGTGGCCGAGCCGCCGCCTGTCGCGATTCGATTCGAGGCTGTCCATCTGGCCCGCGGTACGGTCACCGTGCTGCGCGGGTTGACCCTCGACATCCGCGCGGGCGAAACCGTCGCTCTCGTCGGGCGCAGCGGCGCCGGCAAGAGCACCATCCTCAAGTTGATCAACAGACTGCTGCTCCCGGCCGCCGGAGACGTCCTGGTGGAGTCGCGCAGCACCTCATCGTGGGATCCGTTCGAGCTCAGGCGGCGGATCGGCTACGTGATGCAGGAAGTCGGACTGTTTCCGCACATGAGCATTGCGGAGAACATCGCGGTGGTTCCGCGGCTCCTCGGTTGGGATGACGGGCGCATCGCGGCGCGTGTCGAAACGCTGCTCGAGCTGGTGGGGCTGCAGCCGTCCGAGTACGCGGGGCGCCGGCCCGATGAACTGTCGGGCGGCCAGCGTCAGCGTGTGGGCGTGGCGCGCGCGCTGGCGGGTGACCCGCCGGTACTGCTGATGGACGAGCCGTTCGGCGCGCTCGACCCGGTCACGCGCGCGGAAATGCACCGCGAATTCCGCCGCATTCAAGATCAGGTGCGGAAGACGGTCGTCCTCGTCACCCACGACATGGCGGAGGCGTTCGCACTGGCGGCACGGGTCGGCGTGCTCGCCGACGGCGTCCTCGCCGCCCTCGACACGCCGGCCGCGATTGCGCGATCGCAGGACCCCCGTGTGCGTCCGCTCCTCGAGCCGCTCCTGGAGGCCAGCGCGGCGTTCGCGCCGGTCCGCGGTCCCGGCGACGGCGGCGCCCCATGACGCTGTGGCACTTCTGGCGGACGCACGCGGCCGAGTTCGCGTCGCTCTTCGGCCAGCACGTGCTGCTGGTCGGGATCTCGACGCTCGTGGCGATCGCCGCCGGCGTGCCGATCGGCATTCTGGCCGCGCGGCGTCCTCGCGCGGGCGCGCCGATCGTGTGGCTCGCCAACGTCGTGCAGACCATCCCCAGCCTGGCGATGTTCGGGTTCCTGCTGCCGCTTCCGATCGTCGGCGGGCTCGGCGCGCGCGTCGCCATCTTCGTGCTCATCCTCTACGCCCTCCTCCCGATCGTGCGGACGACCGCGGCGGGACTGCGCTCGGTCGATCGCGTGCTCGTCGAGGCCGGCACGTCCATGGGCATGACGCCGTGGCAGCTGCTGCGCGACGTCGAGCTGCCGCTCGCGCTCCCGTCCATCGTCGCCGGCATCCGCGTGGCGGCGGTGATTGGGGTCGGCACCGCCACCATCGCGGCGGCGGTCGGCGCCGGCGGACTGGGGGAGTACATCTTCCGCGGCCTGTCGATGGTCGATCCCACGGTCATCCTCGCGGGGGCGATTCCGTCGGCGGTGCTGGCGCTGACGATCGACGGCGCGCTGACGGCCCTCGAACGGGTGGTGAAGACCCGGCAGCGGCCCAGCCGGCGACGCGCGCCGGCGTGGCTATTGGTCCTGGCCGGGCTGCTGACCGCGGCCGCGCTGACCGCGGCGTACGCGCTGAAGGATGGCACGGGCGTCATCCGCGTCGGGTCGAAGAACTTCACCGAGCAGATCATCCTCGGCGAGCTGACCGCGCAGGCCATCGAGGCGCGCGGACTGCGGGTCGAGCGCCGCCTGAACCTCGGCGGGACGTTCATCTGCGATCGCGCGCTGCGCTCGGGGGACATCGACGTCTACGTCGAGTACTCCGGGACCGCGCAGACGGCGATCTTCCATCAGCCGGTCGAGACCGATTCACGCCGGGTGCTCGAGAACGTCAAGGCGCGCTACGCCGAAGCGGGGCTGACCCTGCTCGATCCGCTCGGGTTCGAGAACACCTTCGCCATGCTGGTCCGGGGCGAGGACGCCAAACGGCTCGGCCTGCGCACCATCTCCGATCTGGCGGCCCACGCCCCCACCATGCGGGCGGGCTTCGGCTACGAGTTCCTGCAGCGCCAGGACGGCTACCCGGGCCTGGCGAGGACGTACGGGCTCCGGTTTGCCGCGCCGCCGACCGCGATGGACCTGTCGCTCATCTATCGCGCGCTCGCCGAGCGCCAGGTCGATCTCGTCGCCGGGGACGCGACGAGCGGCCTCATCGCCGCCTACGGCCTGGTCATGCTCGAAGACGATCGGCACTACTTTCCGCCCTACGACGCCGCCCCCGTCGCCAGAGCGCCGGTGCTGCTGGCGCATCCGGAAGTCCGCGAAGCGCTGACCGCCCTCTCGGGCCGCATCACCGTCGCCGACATGCGGCGGATGAACCACGCGGTGGACGCGGAGCATCGGGATCCGGCGGAGGTGGCAGGGGAGTTTCTGACGACGGTTCTAAAGTTCTAAAGTTCTAGAGTTCGAGCTGTCGCGTCCGGACCGTCGAGCTCAGAACTTGATATTATCGAGTGATGCCTTCCAATAATTCTTTCAACGCGCGTACCCGGTTGACGGCGGGTGGCGAGACGGTCGAGATCTTCAGCCTGCCGGCTCTCGAACGGGCGGGCTGCAGCGGGTTGTCGCGGCTGCCGTACTCCCTCAAGATCCTGCTCGAGAACCTGCTGCGCTGCGAGGATGCCCGGTTCGTCGATCCGCACGACATCGAGGCGCTTGCCGGGTGGGACGTGAAGTCCTGCGAGCAGACGGAGATCGCGTTCACCCCGGCGCGCGTGCTGCTGCAGGACTTTACCGGCGTGCCGGCGGTCGTCGATCTCGCCGCGATGCGCGACGGCATCGTGCGTCTCGGCGGCGACCCGAAGAAGGTCAACCCGCTGCAGCCGGTCGAGCTCGTCATCGATCACTCGGTGCAGGTCGATCACTATCGCGAGATCAACGCCGCCGACCTCAACGCCGCGCTCGAGTTCGGCCGCAACAAGGAACGCTATACGTTCCTCCGATGGGGGCAGGAAGCGTTTCAGAACTTCCGCGTGGTGCCTCCCGACACCGGCATCGTCCACCAGGTCAACCTCGAGTACCTCGCGCGCGTGGTCTTCAAGGAGCAGTCGGGCGGCGCCGTTCTCGCCTACCCGGACACGCTCGTCGGCACGGACTCGCACACCACGATGGTCAACGGGCTCGGCGTCGTGGGCTGGGGCGTCGGCGGCATCGAGGCCGAGGCCGCGATGCTGGGCCAGCCGATCTCGATGCTCATTCCGGAAGTCGTCGGCTTCCGCCTCACCGATCGGCTGCCCGAAGGCGCGACGGCGACCGATCTCGTGCTCACGATCACGGAGCGGCTCCGGAAATTCGGCGTCGTCGGCAAGTTCGTGGAGTTCTACGGGCCCGGGCTGCAGTTCCTGACGATCGCCGATCGGGCGACGCTCGGCAACATGTCGCCGGAATACGGGGCGACGATTGCGATCTGCCCGATCGACGACATGACGCTCGACTACCTGCGTCTGACGGGGCGCGAAGAAAGCCACGTGCAGCTGGTCGAGGCCTACGCAAAAGAGCAGGGCCTGTTCCGCCTGGACGACGCGCCGGATCCCGCCTACACCGCGACGCTCGAGCTGGATCTGTCAACCGTCGAGCCGAGCCTCGCGGGCCCGAAGCGCCCGCAGGACCGTGTCTCGCTGCGCCAGTCCAAGTACAAGTTTCAGCAGGCGCTCGACCTCATGCTCACCGAGCGCAAGCCGAAGCCGACGGTCGAGAAGCCGGGCGAGACCGGCTTCACCGACAAGCATCCGGAGGCCGTGCCTGCCGCCGTCGCGACCGTCGTCAGCGACGTCGTTCCGGGGATGGAAGGCCTCGATCACGGCGCGGTCGTCGTCGCCGCGATTACGAGCTGCACGAACACCTCGAACCCGAGCGTGATGATCGGCGCCGGCCTGGTCGCGCGCAATGCCGTCAGGCGCGGGTTGAAGGTCAAGCCGTGGGTGAAGACCAGCCTGGCTCCCGGATCGCTCATCGTCACGGAGTACTACAAGGCATCGGGGCTGCTCGAGTATCTCGCCGAGCTCGGCTTCAACATCGTCGGCTACGGCTGCACGACCTGCATCGGCAACAGCGGACCGCTGCCCGAGCCGGTCTCGACGATCGTCAGGGACCGCAACCTGATCGTGGCCTCGGTGCTCAGCGGCAATCGGAACTTCGAGGGACGGATCCAGTCGCAGGTCCGCGCGAACTACCTCGCGTCGCCGCCGCTCGTCGTCGCCTACGCGCTCGCCGGGCGCATGCAGATCGACATGACGACGGAGCCGCTCGGCGAAGATCAGACGGGAACACCGGTGTTCCTGAAAGACCTCTGGCCGAGCGAGCGCGAGATTCAGGAGACGATGCTCAAGTCGGTCAAATCGGAGATGTTCCGGGAGCAATACGCGACGGTCTTCCACGGTGACGAGCGGTGGCGCTCGCTGCCCAGCCCGACCTCCGAGCGATTCGTGTGGGACGACGACTCGACCTACATCCGCAATCCGCCGTTCTTCGACGGGCTGACGCTCGAGCCGGTGCCGCCGGCCGACATCGTCTCCGCGCGCGCGCTGGCCGTGCTCGGCGACAGCGTGACCACGGATCACATTTCTCCCGCAGGGTCGATTCCGGCGGACAGCCCGGCTGGCCGGTACCTGATCTCGAAAGGCGTCGCGCCGGCCGACTTCAACTCGTACGGCGCGCGGCGCGGCAACCACGAAGTGATGATGCGCGGAACGTTCGCCAACATCCGCCTGCGCAACCAGCTCGCGCCTGGAACGGAGGGTGGATGGACGTCGCTGCTCCCCGAGGGAGAGCTGATGACCATCTACGACGCCTCGGTCCTGTATCGCGCAGCCGGCGTGCCGCTGATCATCATCGCCGGCAAGGAGTACGGGTCCGGATCGTCGCGCGACTGGGCCGCCAAGGGCACGCTGCTGCTCGGCGTCAAGGCCGTGATTGCCGAGAGCTTCGAGCGCATTCACCGCAGCAACCTGGTGAACATGGGCGTGCTGCCGCTGGAGTTCCGGGCCGGCGAGACCGCGGCGTCGCTGAAGATCACCGGCCGCGAGCGCTACGACATCATCGGGATGGGCGCGACGCTGCTGCCGCGCGGCGTGGTCACGGTTCGCGTCACCTGCGCGGACGGATCGATCCAGGACATCACGGCGACCGCGCGGATTGACACGCCCGAGGAGCTCGTGGCGTTCCGCAACGGCGGGATCCTGCCCTACGTCGTCCGGCAGCTGATGAAGGCGTGACGAGCGCGCGGCCTCACCGCATGGTATCCGCGCCGCGCCGTGACTTTTCCCTTCTTGCTTTTCAGGCGCACCTCGATCGGGTGCCAGCCGCCGGCGTCCACGCTCTGCGGCGTGTAGGTGAGCAGGTAGCGGCTCCGGAATTCCGTCACGATCCTGACGAACGTCTCGCGGAGCCGGTCGCTCTGCTGTGCGTCGATGTACGTCCCGCCGGTTTCTTCCGCGAGCGCGTGCAGGAACGGTTCCATCAGCGCCGGCCCCGCGACCCTCGGGATCGGAGGCTGCACGCCGGATCGGAAATCGACACGATAGCCGGCGCCGCGGACGCCCGGCCGGCTCACGCCGACGGCGTAGACGACGGCGTCGTTGCGGCGCGCGATATCGAGGACGGCCTGCGCCGACAGCCAGCCTGACGTGTCATCGCCGTCGCTGAAGATCAGCACGAGCGCACGGCCCGGCCGATCGTCCCGGAAGGTCATCGCGGCGTACGCGGCGTCGTGGAGCGAGGTGGCGCCGGTCGACCGGGCGGCGGACACGGCCGCATGCAGTTGCGCGCGGTCGGAGGTCCACGACGTCTTCAGCTGCAGCGCGCCCGAGAACGTCAGCACGGCCGCGCGGTCACTCGGCGTCAGCAGCCCGACGACGGCGGAGGCGGCCTCCTTCAAGTTCTGCAGGGGCTGTCCCCACACGCTGACGCTCGTGTCGAGCGCGAGCATGACGCTGAGCGGGACGCCTCCGAGGTCCACGGCCTCGATGCGCTGGGGCACACCGCTGTCGCGCAGCTCGAAGTCGCCGGCCGTCAGGCCCCCGACCGGGCGGTTGCCGTCGGTGACGAGCACGTCCACGCGGACGGCGTCCACGCCGACGCGAAAGGTCTGTTGGGGTGCCGCGGGCGATGCGGCAATCGCACTGATCGCCAGGGCCGCCGCGGCGACGATGGGTTTCACTGGCGCACCCCGCGACGCAGCTCGTTGAGCCGCTCGTCGGCCACGCCCGGCGGCTCGGCCAGGTACCACCACCACGGCTCGCGGACGGATTCTGCCTTCGCGTCCAGCAGGCTTTGCAGCACCGTCCGCGATTCGGCGGCCCTTCCTGAACGCTGGAGCACTTCGCTGAGCGCGACGTACGCCGCCTGCCCCACGGGGAACCGGGCGATGGCCTGACGATACGACGCTTCAGCCGCGTCAGGGCGGCGGAGCCGCTCGTGGGCGGCGCCGCTGAAGAGCGCCGCCAGGTAGGCGGTGGCGGGGTCGGCCGTCGCGCTGACGACGCGCTCCAGGTGCACCAGACCGTCCTGTTCGTTCCCGCGCAGCGTCTCCACCCGGCCGAGGTGCAGCCGGGCCATGAGCATCGTGTTGTCGCGCTCCAAGGCTTCCCGCAGCCAACCGGCGGCGTCGTTGAGCATGCCGGCGCGCTGCAGCACGCTTCGCGCGCTGTCCGACTCTATCGAGTGGAAGACGGCCCGTGCTGCCGGCGCGGTCATCAGGTAGCCACGCGCCAGGGTTTCCGCGACCGTCGCGCTTTCGTACAGGACTATGGGATTGCCGGGCGCGTCGGCGCGCCCGCGCTCGAGCAGGTCCTCCGCCACCCTGAGCCACTGACGCTCGCGGAACGCGCGCGAGACCGCAAGGTACCAACGTGAGATGAACGGATCGCCCGGCGGCCCGGACGCGTGCAGCATCCGGCGCGCCGCGGTCAGGTGGTGCCAGCGCTGTTCGTTGGCCCCCTTCGTGAAGCCGGCAATCCGCAGCGCCGCGTCGGCGTGCAGCACCGCACCCGCGGGCAGATCGCCCGCCGGCGCCCACGGCATCCCCGGAACGCCGAAAATCAAATTGACGATCGACTCGAGATCCTTGGGCGGGATCGCGATGACCGCATCGACGGCGTCTGCCTCGCCGCGCCGGTAGCTCTCGACTATCTGACGATACGCTGAGACCTGCCGCAGGAGGCTCGGCGGGGCATTGAGGGCAGGCAGCTGCGGCTGACCGCCGCTCATCAGCAGCGACAGGACGGTACCGCCGATCGTAGACAGGAAAGGATTCATCGGGGCCACAGGGTCGTCGCGGCAGCGGCTGAGTCGTGACGCGGGCTCGCGTGGAATCATCGCACGTAGCCGCGGCGGGCCGTCACCTTTCCTTTCTTGGTTTTCAGGCGGACCTCGATGGGGTGCCAGCCGCCGGCGTCGACTCCCTGCGGTGTGTAGGTCAGCAGGTATCGGCTTCGGAACTCGGTCACGATCCTGACGAATGTCTCGCGGAGCCGGTCACTCTGCTCCGCGTCGACGTACTTTCCGCCGGTCTCCTCCGCCAGTGCGCTCAGGAAGGGCTCCATCAGCAGGTACTCCGGGACGTTCGGGACGTGCGGCTGGATGCCCGACAGGAAATCGACGCGATACCCAGGGCGTTGGACGTCCCCGTGACGGAGACCGACGCTGTAGACCACGGCGTCGTTGCGGCGGGCGACGTCGATGACGGCTTGTCCAGGAAGCCAGCTGGCCGTGTCGTCACCGTCGCTGAAGATCAGCACGAGGGCGCGGCCCGGACGATCGTCGCGCAACGTCAGCGCCGCGTACGCGGCGTCGTGCAGCGACGTGGCGCCGGTCGCGCGGGCCGCCGATACCGCCGCGCCCAGCTGGGCGCGGTCGGAGGTCCATCCCGTCCGCAGCTGCGGAGCACCGGCGAACGTCAGAACGGCCGTGCGATCGTTCGGCGTCAGACAGGCCGATGACGGCGGACGCCGCCTCCTTCAGGTGCTGAAGGGGCTGTCCCCAGACGCTCACGCTCGTGTCGAGCGCGAGCATGACGCTGAGCGGCACGCCGCCGATGCCAACTGGCCTCGATGCGCTGACGCACGCCGCTGTCCGTGAGCTCGAAATCCTCAGCCGTCAACCCTCCGACCGGGCGATTACCGTCGGTGACGAGCACGTCCACGCGCACGGCGTCCACGCCGCTGCGAAAGCGCTGCTGCGGCGGGCCGGCCACCACGATGCGCCACGGCCGCTGCGGCGATCAGGGCCTTCACGATCGCACCTCGCGACGCGAGCGCGGCGATCCGCTCGTCGGCGACGCCCGGGCGGGTCGACCAGATACCACCACCACGGTTCGTCGCCAGAGCCTGGCTTCGCGTTCACCAGCGTCTGTAGCACCGCTTGGGATTCGCCGCTCCTTCCCGAGCGCTGGAGCACCTCGCTCAGCGCGACGTAGGCCGCCTGCCCGGCGGGAAGCCGCTCGATCGCCCGGCGATACGACGCCTCTGCCGCGTCAGGGCGACGCAGCCGCTCGTGGGCGGCGCCGCTGAAGAGCGCGGCAAGATACGCGGCAGCGGGGTCGGTCGTGGAGCTGAACACGCGCTCCAGGTGGACCAGCGCGTCCGTCTCGTTGCCGCGAAGCGTCTCCACTCGTCCGAGGTGCAGCCGGGGTTCGAGCAGGGTCGCGTCGCGCTCCAGCGCCTCGCGGAGCCACCGGGCGGCATCGTTGAGCAGGCCCGCGCGCCGCTGCAGGTTCCGCGCGGCGTCCGATTCTATCGACGGGATGCCGGACGCCGTTTCCTTCACCAGTGATTGAATAGCCCCGGGCCAGCGTCTCCGCGACCGTCGCGCTTTCGTACAGGATCGTCGGATTGCCGGGCACCCGGCTGCGTCCGCGCTCGAGTAGATCCTGCGCGACCCGTAGACAGTCCCGCTGGCGGAGCGCGCGCGACACCGCGAAGTACCAACGAGGGACGAATGGATCGTCGGGCGCGCCTCGACGCGTGCAGCATGCGGCCGGCGACGTTCAGATGACGCCGCCGCGCTCCGTCCTCCTCGTCCGGACCGACGATCCGCAGCGCCGCATCGGTGTGCAGCATCGCCGCGCAGCGCAGCTCTCCGGGCTGCGCCCACGGCAGGTCCGGCACGCGGTAGATCACCTTGAGGATCGACTCGAGGTGACCTTGGGGAGATCGCGATCACCGCGTCCACGCTGTCGTCGTCGCCGCGCGCGGTATCTCTCGACGAGCGCGCGATAGTTGACCACGAGCTGCAGCACTTCCGGGGAGATCTCGATGACCGGCAGCTGCGCCGGTCCGCGCGCCCATCAGCAGCGACAGGACGGCGCCGCCGATTGCAGGGAGGGAAATAGTCATGACGGACACGACCTGCAGACGGCAGGCAGACCACTGTAGGCTGCGCGCCGAGTCCCGGTCAAGCCACGGCTAACACGGATACACTCGGATCGGCACGGATGCCACGGATTACACGGATGACCCGGATCAGACGGACAATGCACACGATGGACGAAGTTCGCTCCGTGACGGCGGCGGACGTCAAGGCCATGGCGGCGGATGCTGGGCTTCGATCTCTGTGGTATTGCGCCGGCTCTTGCGTTTCCCGAACTGCAGTTCCTCCGCGAGTGGCTCGACCGCGGTTATGCCGGCGACATGCACTACATGCACCGCACGGCGGAGCGGCGGACCGACGTCCGTGCGGTGCTCCCTTCGGCACGATCCGTGATCTCGCTCGGCGTCGTGTACAACGCGGACCGCCCGTATTCCACCGAGAACGCGGACCCGGCCGTCGCCGCGATCGCGCGGTACGCCTGGGGAGACGACTATCACGTCGAGATCGGCGGCCGCCTGTCGAGGTTCGTCGCGCTGCTCCGCGCGGCGGCGGACGACTCGTTCGAAGCCCGCGCCTACGTGGACACCGGGCCGGTGCAGGAGCGGGTCTACGCGCAGTACCGCGGGGCTCGGATGGATCGGCAAGAACACGTGCCTGATCAACCCGGAGCTCGGCTCATGGATCTTCCTGGCCGCGATCATCACCAACCTCGCGCTCGAGCCCGACGCGCCCGCCCTCGATCAGTGCGGGACGTGCACGCTGTGTCTCGAAGCGTGTCCGACCGGGGCGCTGGTGGAGCCGCGCGTGCTCGACTCCACGCGCTGCCTGTCGTATCTCACGATCGAGCTCAAGGGCGCGATCCCGGTCGAGCACCGCGACGCGCGTCGGGGAGCACGCGTACGGATGCGACATCTGCCAGGAGGTGTGCCCGTGGAACCTGTCGCCGTCCACGGGCGTCACGACCGACCGGCCATGGCAGCCGCGCGACGGGCTCGACGGGCCGAAGCTGCTCGAGCTGTGGCGCCGGTCCGACGACGAGCTGCGGGCGCTGTTGAAAGGCAGCCCGATGAAGCGCGCGGGGGTCAAGCGGCTGCGGCGCAACCTCGCGGTCGCGATCGGCAACAGCGGCGACCGCACGGCAGCCGACGCGCTGCGCAACCATGCGGAGCCCACGTGTCTCGAGCCTCTTGTGGTGGAGCACATCGCGTGGGCGGTGTCCAAGCTCGATGGCTGAGAACGCTGGAAGAGATGAGAAGTGGTTTCAAAACCCGCGAGGTCCGGCTAAAGCCGGATGCCACGTTCGGTTTTGAAACTTTGAAACCGGCTCGAGCCCGTTGGTGGCGGATCTGAAGAAGGTGGCGGCGATGTCGCCCGGCGCGAGAGAATAGGATCATGACGGACACATTTCATCCCACGCTGCTCGTGTCGATGCCGCAGCTCCAGGACCCGAACTTCGCCCGGACCGTGGTGCTGCTGTGCGACTTTCTCCCGGACGGGGCCTTCGGCCTGGTGCTGAACCGCCCGACGGATGCGGCCGCCAGCTCGATGGTGCGGCTCGAGCCGCCGGTCGAGCACGGGAACAACCTGCCTCTTTCCACGGGCGGACCGGTCGAGCCCGACCGCGGATGGATTCTGGTGGGCGACGAGCCACCCGACGTGGAATGCCGGACGGTGGTGGAAGGACTCTACCTCTCGACGTCTCCGGTTCTGCTGCGCCGGGTCCTGGAGAGTCGCCCGGCTCCGCGCGCGCTCGTGCTCGCGGGCTACGCGGGCTGGGGCCCCGGTCAGCTCGACGACGAACTGGCGCAGTCCGCGTGGCTCATGTCCGACATCGCGCTCGATATCGTGTTCGACACGGATCCTTCGCTGATGTGGGAAACCGCGATCCGGCGGATGGGGGCGGATCCGTCGGCGTTGCAGATGAGCCACGGGGTGCACTGAACCCCTACTTCAGCACCTCGCCAAAAAAATCAATCGCGCGTGGATCCTTCGACTGTCCGAGCCAGAACATCGCCTGCTTGCGCACCGCGGGGTTGGCGTTGGTGCGCGCGACCTTGATGAGGAGCGGGACTCCCTCGTCTTTCGGGAGCTGACTGAGCGCGAAGACCGCCTTCTTTTTCACTTCGGTATCGGGATCCTGCTCGACGAGCTCGGTGATCGCTGCGGACGCCCTGGATCCCGGCCTTCTGCCCGAGCCAGAAGATGGCTTCGCCGCGCGTGGCCGCGTCGGGGTGCGTGCGCGCGATCTGAATCAGCGCCGGCACGCCGGCCTCCTCTTTGAGCTGCGACAGCGCGAAGACCGCCTTCTTGCGCACCTCGGCCGACGCGTCCTTCTCGAGCGCGTCGGTGATGACCTTGGCGGCCCGGGCGTCTCCTTTTTGCGCGAGCCAGAACAGGGCCTCGCTGCGCAGGCGCGGCTCGCCGTCGGACCGCGCGATGGCCGCCAGCGTGTCGAACGTCTCGGGGACGCGGCTCTGCGACAGCGCGAAAATCGCGCTCTTGCGGACTTCGACGCTGGGATCGTCGCGCAGCACGCGGCGCAGCGTGTCGAACCCGCGGCGGCCGCGCGCGTTGCCGAGCCAGAACATCACCTTCTTGCGCAGGCTCTCCGGCTGGCTCGTCGCGATGAGACGTTCGAGCGACGCGTCGGCTGACGGGTCGCCGTGCAGCGCGATGGCGGTGACGGCGCCGTCGACGATCCGGCTCCTGCCGTCGGCGTCCGGCGCCGTGAACGGCTCGAGCAGCGCGACGCTGTCGGCCGGCCGCACGTTCTCGAGCCAGTGCACCGCCCGGCCGCCCGCGTCGAGCTCGCAGTCCTCGGAGAACACGCGGATGCGGTCGACGCGCCGATCCGCGATCCGGTAGAGCACCACGATCCGGTCGGAGCCTTCCAGCTTGACGGCGCCGCCGGCGGGGGAGACCCCTCGCGACGAGGTGGACGCGCCGGTGGAGGTCTGCTCCAGCCGGCACGCCCCGCAGCACGCCGATCCGTCCGACATCATCACGCTGCCCGAGCTCCAGTTGTTGCCCCCGGAGCAGCACATCACGCGCTCCCGATCGGCGGCCGGCACGAAGTAGCCGATCCACGCCACGTCGGGCTGCGCGGCGACGAGCGATCGGAACGAGGCGGCCAGCGGCGAGGCGGCCGGCTGCGCCGTCACGCGTCCGTTCGCGATGCGCGGCTGCTGCGCCGCCACGGCGGCCGCAAGCGCGGCGGCGATCGCGAGCGAGGCGATCGTCACGCCTGCCTTCCCGGAGGCGGCCGGTCTGATGGGTGTCGGCATGATGTCCTCTACTTCAGGTTGAGGATTTCCACCATGTAGGCGGTGGCGATCGGGTTGTTGTCCATGACCGACAGCTTCTGCACGATGTCCCGCTTCAGCGCCGGATCCTGCTCCTTGCGCGCCAGCGCGACGAGCGCGGCGGCGTTGCTCTGCTGGAACAGTCCCTGGATGACCGTCTTCTTGATCGCCGGTTCCTTCTCGGCGTTGTAGATCTCGAGCAGCGCATCGCTCGTCCGCTTCGAGTCCATGATGCCCAGGTTGGCCACGGCCGTGCGGCGCAGCTCGGGGTTCTGCTCGGTCTTCGCGAGCTCGATCATCCGCGTCACGTTCCCGCCGGTGAACATCGCCCGGATGATCCGCTTCTTCACGTCGACGGCGGTTTCCTTCTGGTAGAGCTGCCACAGCTCGTCGTGCGCGCCCATGTTGCCGAGCTGCTGGACCGCTTCGCCGCGCAGGTCCGCGTTCTGCTCGGTCTGAGCCGCGCTCAGGAGCCGATCTTTCTCGCCCGCCACCATGAACGCGCGCAGGATGCGGCGTTTGACGTCGACGTCGGACGCCGACGTGTAGATTTCCGCGAGCGCCGCCCGGCTTTCGCGGCCGCCGTGCTGCCCCAGATAATCAATCGCCCGGCTCTGCAGCTCCGGCGTGGAATTCCCCCTGGCGATGTTCTTGAGGACGTCGCGGGCACGCGGAGAGCTGCTCTGTGCGAGCACGAAGAGCGCCCTCGACTTCAGCTTCGGCGACGCCGTGCCGTCGAGCAGCTTCTCGAGCATCGGGATCGCCTGTTCCGAATCGGCATTCAGCAGCGCGTTGATCGCCAGGATCTTCAGGTCGTCGTCGCTCTCGCCGTCGGGCCGCACCGGCTGACCGCTGTCGCGGCGAATCTCCGCTTCGAGCTGTTTCGCCTGCTTCAGGTACCGGCTCTTGGGGTAGGTCGCTCGACAGCGTCGAAATCGTCGTCAGCGCTTCGGGACGCTGGCCGGCCCGGTTCTGCGCCCACGCCTTCCAGTAGAGCGAGGCGTCGGCGCGGGGGCCCTTCATCGCGATGACGTCGGTGTACCGCTCGATCGCGCGGTCTGTACTTCCCCTGATCGAGGAACTCGCGCGCCTGGTCGTACAGCCGCGTTTCGCGCTCGCGCTCACGCTGTTCCGCCTCGGCCTGGCGGTCCGAGTCTCGATCTTTCTGGAAGGACAGCCCGCTGCCGGCGAGGAGATCCCGGTGACTGTCGAGGACGTCCCGATGCATGGCGAGGGCGTCCTTGTGAGCGGCGACCACGTCGAAGGCCTTGAACTTCGTCGAAGTCGAAGGCCTTGAACTTCTCGAACTGGAAGTCGAAGTCTTGAAGGGCCTTGAGCCCCTCGAGCCCCTTGAGTCCGTCGAGGCCTTTGAGCCCCTCGAGACTCCTTGAGCCCGTCAGCTTTCAGCCCCTCGAGCGTGTCGAGCTGGAAGTCCATGGCAGACAGCTTCTGCAAGCGTTTCGAGTCTTCGCCGGCCTGAATCTTCTTCGGTGTCTCGCCGCCGCCGGCCGGCTGCGCCAGCGCGGATCCAGCCAGGATCAGCGTCCCCGCGAACACGATGCTGCACACGCGCGATTGTCTGATGCTCATGATTCGATATCCTGTTTCCTCTTGATCTCTTGATCTCTTGATCTCCGGAGACGCGCTAGGAGCTCTTGCCCGTGCGCATCCGAATCCCGGTTTTCTGCCGTTCGCGAATCTCCGACGACAGCACGCGCACCTTGAAGAGCAGGCCCCGGCTTTCGATCCGCTGCCGCACCCGCTCGAGGTCGTCGGCCGACATCGCATCCGGGCTTGCGGACAGCTCCACCAGGACGCGCTCGAGCTCGTCGAGCACGGTCGCGAGCGCCATGTTGCCGGTGGCCTCCGCCGTCTGCCGATACAGTCTGTTGTCGGAGACGAGCTCCTCGGCCCGCGCGCGCTCCGACGAGATGTCGGCTCCGCCATCGCCGCCGGTGCTCACCAGCTCGACCAGCATCATCTGGGACCGATCGAGGTGATCGGTGAGGTCGACGAGCAGCACTCCCTCGCGGACGGCCGCGGCGGTTGCGGTCTGCGTCCCTGATGCCGGGACGTCCCGCCGCGACACGCGGCCCGCGAAGAACGCGCCGGCGACCAGGACCACGATCGCGGCCGCCCAGGCGAGCCGCGCCGGGGAGAACACGAACCACGAGATCCATCCGCGCCGCTGACGGCCGAGCGCGGGCTCGAGGCGCGCCCACACCGTTCGCTCGAAGCCGTCGGCAATCTCCGGCCCCGGCGCCGCTTCGACCGCGGCCAGCACGCGCTGCAGGTTCGTGTAGCTCGTGTGGCAGGCGCTGCACGTGCGCACGTGCGCCGCGGCACGCGCGTCGTCGCCGGCGCTCATCTCGCCGTAGTAGTGCAGGACCAGCTCGTCTTCGTTCAGGTGGGTGTGCATGTCGTTGTTCATTTCTTGTGGCTTCAACCCGAAAACCCCTGGTCCGCCGTCACGAGCGGCTCGAGCGCGACGCGCATTTTCTTGACCGCCCGGAAGATGCTGTGCTTCGTCGCGTTCGTCTTGAGCCCGAGCGAGTCGCTGATTTCCTCGATCGATCGCCCTTCGAAATGGCGCAGCACGAAGGCGGCCCGTTCCATCTGGCTGAGCGACGACATCGCGCTGTTGACGCAGCTCCTGCACTTCGGTGCTGAGCATCAGGCGCTCCGGCGAGGCGCCGGCCGGCGTCGAGGCTTTCGTCGGCGCCGAACTGTTCCAGGTCCGCCCCGTCGTGCGCCGACTCGCGATGCGGCCGCGCGCGGATCAAGTCGATCGAGCAGTTCACCGCGATCCGGTGCAGCCACGTGCCGAAGTTCGCCCTGGACTCGAACCGGCTCAGTTGCTTGTAGGCCTTCAAGAAAGTCTCCTGCACCACGTCTTCCGCATCCTGCGGCGTGCCCGTCATCCGGTGCGCGAGCCTGTAGACAGCGCGGCTGTGGCGTTCCACCAGCGCCCGAAAGGCTTCGCTGTCTCCGTCGCGGGCCAGCGCGACCGCGGCGGCGTCCGTTTGCGGCATCCGATTGGTTAGACGGGGGTTGCGGGGGGTGGTTAGGTCCAATTGAATCCCTAATCCCTAATCCTTGATCCGCTGGATCCCGCGCCTTCGGGCGAGGTCGCCGAGCAGCCCGAGTCGCGAGCGAGTCCGAGTCACGCACGGGGTGAACAAAAGACGAAAGCGATCGGACCAGCGCCGTCACCCCCGATTCGAGGGAGGTTATCCGGTAGCCCAGTTCGGCGATGCTCCGCCGGCTGTCCATCGACCAGTCGTGCCGGAGAATCTCGACGACCCCGCGGGTGATCAGCGGAGGCCTGCCCGTCAGGCGTGCGCGCGCTTCTTCGAACCGTGCGGCGGCGGCGGCGAGCGCGTAGGGCAGGCGACGCGGCAGCGGCGCGCCCGTGAGATCGCGGACGATCTCGAACACGCGCATCTGCGGCGCGTTTTCACCGCCCGAGCAGATACTCCTCCCCGGCACTCCCGCGATCGAGGGCCCGCACGTGCGCGTCCGCCACGTCATCCACGTAGGCGTACGACCAGTGCCGGTCGGCGCCGACCAGGCCCGGCAGCCGCCGCGCGAGGTGATCCGCGATCAGGCGGCCGACCAGGTTGCCCTCTGTCGCTTCTCCGGGGCCGTAGATGACGCCGGGGACCAGCGAGACGATTGGCGCGCCCGCCGCCGCTGCGGCCTGCGCCACCTCGCGCGCCCGCACTTTCGTCCGCTGGTAGTCGTTGGCGCAAATCGGCTCGGTCCGATCCGCCGGCGCCCGCGCGAGAAAGGACGACGTGTAGACGATGCGGGGCGTGCCGAGGGCGGCGGCGACCGCGAGGATCGCTTCGAGCCCGCCGACGTTGATCTCGTCGAACTCCGCGGGGCGCGGCCGCGACACGCTGACGAGCGCCGCCGCGTGACAAATCGCGCCGGCGCCGGTCGGCCGCTGCGCGCGAGCGCCGTCCGGTCGCGAACGTCGCCGTCCACGGCGCGTCCGGGCAGGGACGCCGCGGTCGCGTGGCGCGCGAACACCACCGGGTCGTGGCCGTGCCGCGCCAGCGCGCGGACGATCGCGCGTTCCCAGGTAACCCGTGCCGCCGGTGACGAGAACCTGCATGTGGCTGCGTCGCGCCTCGCGGATCGCGGTCCGCGATGTTATATGCTGCCGTGGATGTTCACGCGGCAGACAACCGGGTCCGTGGTATGCCCGTCGTGCGGATCGCTCGTCGGTGTCAACGACGACAAGTGTTACACGTGCGGCCGCCGGAATCCCGGGCTCTGGGGATACGCGCCGTTGCTCCGGCGCCTCGGCAACGATTTCGGGTTCCTGCCGATCGTCCTGTACGGCTGCATCGGGATTTACATGCTGAGCCTGCTGCTCACGCTGAAGGACGGCGGCGACATCATGGGGCGCGGCATGTTCTCCATTCTGTCGCCGGGACACGGCGCGACGCTGCGCCTGGGCTTGAGCGGGGCGCATCCGGTGTTCCGCCTCGGCATGTGGTGGACCGTGTTGAGCGCGGGCTGGCTCCACGGCAGCGCCCTGCACATCCTGTTCAACATGATGGTGGTGCGTCAGATCGGCCCGATCACCGCCGACATCTACGGCGGGTCGCGGCTGGTGATCATCTATGTCGTGTCGTCGGCCTGCGGGTTTCTCCTGAGCTCGATCGCCGGCGTGGTCATGCCGCCCCTGCCGATCATCGGCGGCGCCGTCCTACACGCTCGGCGCGTCAGCGGCCGTCTTCGGGCTGCGTCGGCGTCGCTGATGTACTACGGGCGCCGCGGCGGCAGCAGCCTGATGACGTCGCAGCTCTCGAGCTGGGTCGTGTCGATGGCGATTTTCGGAGTGATCGTCCCCGGGATCGACAACTACGCGCACGCGGGCGGGTTTGCCGGCGGCTACCTCGTCGGGATGTGGCTCGATCCCCTCAAGCCGGAGCGCATCTCGCACATGGTCGGGGCCCTCGTGCTGTCTCCTCGCGACGGTGCTGGCGATCCTCTGCGTCTGTTCATCTACGTGATCTGCCCATCTTTCGGGTAGATGCCGCGACACGGCTAATCCTCACGGTGCGTAAACCTGTCGTCCTCATCACCGGCGCCGGCGGCGAGATCGGCCACGGCCTGATCGCGCGCCTGGCCGAACGCGCGGAGCGTGCGATCGTGACGCTCGACGTGAGCCGTCTCGACCAGTCGATCGCGCCGAAGGTCGATCGCGAGATCACCGGGTCGATCCTGGATCGCGGCGTGCTCGAGCGCGTGCTGTCGGAGTTCCGCGTGGAGCTCGTCTTCCACCTCGCGGCCCTGCTGTCCACCCGATCCGAGTTCACGCCCGTGACCGCGCACCAGGTGAACGTCGAGGGCACGCTCAACCTGCTCGAGTTCGCGCAGCACGAGGCGGAGTCGCACGGCCGGCCGGTCGTCTTCATGTACCCGTCGTCGATTGCCGCCTACGGCCTGCCGGACGCCGCAACGAAAGCCTCCGCCGGCAAGGTGAAAGAGGACGAGTGGACGCATCCGACGACGATGTACGGGTGCAACAAGTTGTACTGCGAGCACCTCGGGACCTACTACGCCAGGCATTACAAGCAGCTCGCGGCGGAGCCGGCCAGCGGCAAGGTCGATTTCCGTTCCGTCCGGTTTCCGGGATTGATCTCCGCCGTGACGATGCCGTCCGGCGGCACGTCCGACTACGCGCCGGAGATGGTGCACGCGGCGGCGAAAGGGGAGCCCTATGAGTGCTTCGTGAGGCCCGACACGCGCATTCCGTTCATGGCGATGCCCGACGCCGTCGACGCGCTCATGACGCTGGCGGCCGCGCCGCGGGCCGGGCTGACGCGCACGGCCTACAACGTCTCCGCCTTCAACCCGTCCGCCGAGGAGATCCGGAACGCCGTGCTCCAGGCGTTTCCCCGCGCGCGCATCGACTGGGACGTCGACGAAAAGCGGCAGGGCATTCTCGACACCTGGCCGGCCGACGTGGACGACTCGGCCGCGCGCCGCGACTGGGGCTTCGCCCCGCGGTTCGATTTCGAACGCGCGTTCGGCGAATACCTGTTCCCGACGATACGGGAGCGGTATTCGCTCACTCGCTAGGTGATCCAAGCGATTCAGAACCCGCGACGTCCTGTCGCCGAAGCACGAGCTACAAGCTTTGGCGGCCCCGCCGAAGCGCCTGAGTTCGACTGCGCGAGTCGGGGGATTAGGGATTAGGGATTAGGGATTCGATCCATTCCGCCGGCGGCGTGATCTCCGGCGCCGGCGGCGGCCCTGGATCGGGGCGGCCGCTCCCCTCGAGCCGGCTGATGGCGCGGACGGTTATGTCGTGATCGCAAACAATCTGGCACGACAGCCTGACGCCGGTGACGCCCTTCGCGGTCAGGACCTGCCGCTCGGCGACGGTCATCCGCCGCGGCTCGCCCTCGATGAACTCGACGCGGCAGGTCGTGCAGCGCGCGTTGCCTCCGCAGGCGTGCAGGATGTCCACGCGGGCGTCCTGCTCGATCGCGAGCACAAGCCGCTTGCCGTCCGGCACTTCCACCGATCCAAACCCCTCAACCGTCAGCTTCGCCATCGTCCTGTTTCTCCTTTGCTCAGAGCACCCCATCATACAGAATAGGACTGGGTTTCTCTTACGGCATGCACAGCCTGCGCTCAGCAATTCGCGGTCTGACCCGACGCCCCGCCTTCGCCGCCGTCGCGATTCTGACTTTGGCCCTCGGCATCGGCGCCAACGCCGCCATCTTCAGTGTGTTCGACACGGTGCTGCTGCGTCCGCTTCCGTACGTGGATCCGGATCGCATCGTCATGCCCTGGGAATTCAGCGAGGAAGTCCTCCAGCGCGTCGGCTTCGATCGGCTGCCTTCCTCCGCCGCGGATTTCGACGACTACGCGGCCCGGCAGACCACCTTCGAGAGTTTCGCGTCGATGCGCACCGAGCAGGTCAATCTCACGGGCGACGGCGAGCCCGAGCGGATCGGGGCCGTCCGTGTCAGTGCGCGGTTCTTCGAGGTCCTGGGCGTCCAGCCGGTCGTCGGCCGGACGTTCGCGCCGGGGGATGAAAACCGCGAGCGGCTCGTGCTCATCGCGCACGGCCTGTGGCAGCGCCGCTTCGCGTCGGATCCCGCGGTCAGCGGCCGGGTCATCCTCGTGAACGGCGAGCCGGCCACGATCATCGGCGTGCTCCCGCCCTGGTTCCGGTTCCCGGCCGCCGGCGAGCTGCCGGAAGCGTACGGGTTCTCGCTGAACCCGGTCGTCTGGAGCCTGGACGTGCTCACCCCCGAGCAGCGGCGCAAGCGGATCGGCAAGAGCTTCGCGCTCATCGGACGTCTGAAGCCGGGCATGAGCATTCAGGCGGCGCAGGACGATCTGGCGGTGATCGCGGCGGACATCGCGCGCGAGTCCCCCGAGACGAACGCGGGATGGACCGTGCGGGTCATTTCGCTGCACGAGCAGCTCGTCGGTTCCGTGCGGCCGGCGCTGATGGTGCTGCTGACGGCGGTGGGCTTCGTCCTGCTCATTGCCTGCGCCAACGTGGCGAACCTGCTGCTCGTGCGTGCGGCCGGCCGGCAGCGGGAGGTGTGCGTCCGTGTCGCGCTCGGCGCGCCGCGGTCCACCCTGGTGCTGCAGATGATGGTCGAGAGCCTGGTGCTTTCGATCCTCGCCGGCGCGGCCGGTCTCGTCATCGCGTATTGGATGCTGCGCGCGCTCCTGAGGATGCTGCCGTCCACCTTGCCGGCGCTGGCACAGGCCGGCCTCGATTGGCGGGTGGTCGCCTTCACCGGCGCCGTCTCGCTCGCGACCGGGCTGGCGTTCGGGATTTTTCCCGCCCTCCACAGCACGAGGCAGGATACGGCTGACGGGCTCCGCGAGGGGGCACGCGGCACGATCGGCGGCCGGCGGGCGCACCGCACGCGCAATGCGCTCGTCGTGATCGAGGTCGCGCTCGCGGCGATGCTGCTCATCGGCTCCGTGCTGCTGATCCAGACCTTCTTCCGGCTCACCCGCGTCCAGACCGGTTTCCGCAGCGACGGGATCCTGACGATGGAGATCGCGCTGCCGAAGCTCGCCTACCCGCCGGCGCGCGCGTCGGCGTTCTTCGAAACGCTCGTGGGCCGGCTGTCGGCGTTGCCGGGCGTCGAGGAGGCGGGGGTGACGTCGGGGCTGCCGTTGAGCGGCCGGGAAAATCTTGCGCTCGTGACGGTCGAAGGCCGCCCACGCGCCGAGCCCGGACAGGAAATCATCTCCGATTACCGCGTCGTGACGCCGGGATACTTCCGCGTGCTGGGGATTCCGCTCATCGACGGCAGCCCGCTGCCGGCCGAACCGCGGCCCGATGGACAACGCGTCATCCTCATCAACGAGATGATGGCCCGGACGTGGTGGCCGGGGCAGAGCCCGCTCGGCCGGCGCCTGAAGATTGCGAGCTACGATCAGGACGCCCCCTGGCACACGATTACCGGCGTCGTCGGCGACACGCGGTATACCGGCCTCGACAGCGCCCTTCGGCCGCAGGTCTATCTGCACCACGTCCAGGATCCCAACGAGCAGATGGCGGTGGTGCTGCGGACGGCGCGAGATCCGACGACGCTTGCCGGTGCGGCGCGAGCCGCCGTCAGCGGGATCGACTCGAACCAGCCGGTCGCACGCGTGCGGACGATGGAGCAGGTGCTGAACACCTCGGTGGCGGGCCGGCGCTTCCACATGTTCCTCGTCGGCGTGTTCGCGGCGCTGGCGGTGACGCTGTCGGTCGTCGGGCTCTACGCCGTGGTGTCGTTCTCGGTGGCGGAACGTGTCCAGGAGATGGGGCTGCGGCTGGCGCTCGGCGCCCGGCCCTCGAATATCATGGCGCTCGTTCTGGCTGAAGGCCTGAAGCTCGTGGCCAGCGGGATCGGCCTGGGGGTCGGCGGGGCCCTGTTGTTGACGGGCCTGCTCGAGACGCAGTTGTTCGGCGTCAGCGCCCGCGACACCGCGACCTTCGTGGTGGCCCCGATGATCCTGTTTGCCGCCGGCCTGCTCGGTTGCCTGGCGCCTGCCAGACGCGCCATGCGGGTCGATCCCGCGGTCGCGTTGCGATCCGAATAGAGCCCTGAGACAACGGAGGGGACGAGTCAACGGACTCAACACGGAGCAACGGAGCAACGGAGAAAACCAAGACAAAGGAACAGAAGAAACAAAACAAAACTCTCCGGTTCTCCGTTCCTCCGCTTCTCCGTGGTGCCAAAGCCGTCGTTACCTCCGCGACCTCCGTTATCTCCCTGCAGGTCGTGACACAATCAGTTCGCGCGAGGCACGAGTCTTCGAGCCCGCAGCGCGGCGAGTGACAGCCCTGAGCTGCGGCGAGCGAGCGAAGCGAGTCGAGCCGCGGCGCCTGGGGGTGGGGCCCCGGGCGCATTGAGTCATGGTCGGGCCCCACGAGCAAGTAAGTGACGGAGGTGGCATGGTCACGGGCGGCGTCATGAGAGAGATTCTGTTGCACGGCAGCTCCGATGAGAACTTCGACCGCGCGGTCGCGTTTGCGCGGCGGCTCGCGGAGTCCTTCACGGCGCGGCTCCACGTCGTCTACACCGTGGAAGATCCGCTCTCGGCGGGATGGACCGCCGAAGTGAGCGTCGAGAAGCTGCCGGAGCTGCACCACGCGATGGAGCAGGAGGCGCGGGAACGCCTGGCGCGCGTCATTCCGCTGGGGGACCAGGATCGGCTCGGCGTCGCGATCGCCCTGCGGACCGGGCCGGCCGTCGAAGAGCTCGTTCGCTACACGACCGAGCACTCGATCGATCTCGCCATCGTCCAGGCGCCGGTGTCCGGAGGGCCGGGGATGGACGCCGCGCGCGCACTCCTCGATGACGGGGCGTGCGCCGTGCTGGTTCTTCGCTAGCGCGGGTGATGATTCCGTCCGAGCTGCTGGTGTCGGCGTACGCCAGCGGGTGGTTCCCGATGGCCGTGGATCCAGGCGAAATCCGCTGGTACTCGCCGGACCCCCGGGGAATCATCCCGCTCGAGGCGTTTCACGTGCCCTCCAGGCTGGCGCGCGTCGTGCGCGCCGGCCGGTTCCGGATTGAGATCGATCGCGACTTCGAGGCCGTCATCCGCGCCTGCGCGGAGGCCGAACGCCGCGACGGCGACCCGGGCACGTGGATCGATGGCGAGATCATCGAGAGCTACTGCGCCCTGCACCGGGCCGGGCTTGCGCATTCGGTCGAGGCCCGGCAGGACGGGCGGCTGATGGGAGGGCTCTACGGGGTCGCGCTGGGCGGCGCGTTTTTCGGCGAGTCGATGTTTCACAGGGCGACCGACGCCTCGAAGGTCGCCCTCGTCGCGCTCGTCGAGCGCCTGCGCGCGCGCGGCTATCAGCTGCTCGATCTGCAATGGGTCACACCGCACCTCGAGCAGTTCGGCGCCATCGAGATTCCACGCCGGACGTATTTGAAGATGTTGGAGGAGGCTGTAACGATAGATGTTGATTTCTGAGTGGAGTCCGTTCTTGGTTCTCGGTTCTTCGTTATGCGTTGCGTTCGCGTTCCCGAGCCACGAACGAGGAACGAAACCAAGAACCAAGAACCAAGAACCGAGAACGTTCTCGTCCTCGTTCAGTGAACTGTGTAGGGTTCAGAAAGCGTGAACGGAGCAATCTTCGCGTCGAAGCGATCGCCGCCCTGCGTGACCATCTGGTACGTGCCTTCCATCACGCCGAACGGGGTCGACAGCGGGCATCCGGACGTGTACTCGAAGGATTCCCCCGGCTTCAGCGTCGGCTGCTTCCCGACGACGCCGGGGCCGCGGACTTCTTCGGTGTGGCCGGTGCCGTCCTTGATGACCCAGTGGCGGGTCAGCAGCTGTACCGTCTCTTCTCCTTCGTTCGAAATCTTCACCGTGTACAGGAAGAACCACTGGCTTTTCGACGGCTGGGACTGTTCCGCCGCATACTCCGACTGGACCGAGACGCGGACCCCGCGGGTCACTGCTTCCGAGTTGAACATACGAGCATGATGAACGATCCGCGCCGGTCTGGGCAAGCGGACGGGAACCGCGCGGGGTTGTGCGAGCGGTGCGCGCACGTGCAGGTGGTCACCAGTGCCCGCGGCTCCCGGTTCTACTTGTGCCGCCTGTCTTTGCGCGATCCGGCCTTCCCGCGCTACCCGCCGCTTCCCGTGCTGCTGTGCGCCGGCTACCAGCCCGCGCCCGAAGACCCCTCGACTCACCTGCTCGAGAGTTCGCTCGGGACAGGCCCGCACGGGAGCAATGCTAGCATTGAGCCTGGCATGCACCGGATCGAGCCCGCCCATTTCAAGCCAGGGAAGACCGTCGAGGACGTCGCGCCGCCGGACGCGTCCGCCGAGCGGCGCTCGCGCCAGCCCGACGATCTCATTCGCGGACGGGCCCTCGTATTCTGGGATCCGATGAGCCTGCCGGGGACGAAGTTCGCCAAGAAACTGGACGCCATCGACACGGACCAGATCACGCCGGCGGCCGACTGCGTGTCCGAAAGCCTCGAAACGCTCGACGAGAAGTGGAAAGCCGGGTCGTTCCGGCACCTGATGCCGGATTTCCGCGCGCGCGTCCACCGCGGGGAGAACTTCATCATCGCCGGCGATCGGTTCGCCATTGGGTCGTCGCGCGAGATGAGCCCGGCCGGCCTCAAGGGCGTCGCCGAGGAAGCGGGTCTCGAGATGGTCGTCGTATGCGGCCACAACATGGGCGACATCTTCCGCCGGAACAGCTTCAACCTCGGGCTGCACGTCGTGCAGAGCCCCGAAGCGGTCGCCGACGCGCGGGATGGAGACGCGTTCACCTTCGATCCCGTGACCCGCCGCCTCACGAATGACACGCGGGACAAGACGTACGAGCCCATGCCCCTGTCCCTCAAGGAAGAGGAGATTCGCCGCAGCGGCGGGATCTTCGCGGTCGGCCGCCGTGAGCTCCGGACGTCGGTGGTGACGCCGCCGTCGGTGGACTGGCCGGACGAGCGCGAGGCGCGGGGCATGACGACCACCGGGCAGATCATCTGGGCGCACCGCGTGGACAAGGATCTGAAGGCTCGCGATCTCGAGCCGGGCACGACGCTGCGCGTCTACGCCGACCTGCTGCCGGCCTCGGACGGCACGGCCCCGTTTGCCATTCACACGTTCAACCAGATCACCGGCGGCAACACGATCGACCCGCGCCAGGCGGCCATCGCCAACGATCACTTCGTGTTCACCGGCCGTCGACGCCGACGACAAGCAGACCGGCATCGGCCGCGAGTTCGCGCGGCTCCACGGCATCGAGAAGCCCTACTACGCCACGCCCGGGGACGGCATCTTCCACTTCTACTTCCCCGAGCAAGGCCTGGTCATGCCGGGACAGTTCATCCCGGGCGCGGACTCGCACAGCCGCGCGTACGGTGCGTATGGCGCGGTCGGGATCGGCGTGGGCTCGACCACGCTCGGATTCGGCTGGTCCACGGGCTACATCTACGTCACGATGGCCCGGCAGCGGCGCGTCGTCTTCACGGGGAGGCTGCAGCCGTGGGTCGGCGGGAAGGACATCGTGCTCGAGCTGCTGCGGCGGTGGGGCGCGAAGCAGTCGCAGGGGATGTCGGTGGAGCTCGTGGATGCCGAGACACAGCTGCCGATCGCCTACCGCAACACGATCGCGAACATGATGGCCGAGGCCGAGGCGCTCAACGGCATCTTTGCCGCCGACGACGTCACGTACGAGTGGTATCGGCGCAAGGGCATCACGGACCTGCCGTATCCGGCGATCCGGCCCGGCGCCGACGCGGTCTACGACATCGACGAGACCCTCGACCTGGCGGACGTGCGCCCGATGATCGCGAAGCCGTTCAGCCCGGGGAACGCGTTTCCGGCCGAGGAGGTGGCGCGCGAGCGGCTCTCCTTCGACAAGGCGATGATCGGCTCGTGCACCAACGGCAGCTACGACGATCTGCTGCAGGCCGCGCTCGTGCTCCGGGCAGCGCGCGAGCAGGGGATCACGAGAGTGGAACGGGAGCTCGCGGTGTTCCCCGGATCGGGAGGGGTCGGCCGCCAGATCGAGACGGCGGATCCGCGGCTCGGCGGCGAGTCGATCGCGCAGGTCTTCCGGTCGGTCGGCGGACAGATCCGGCAGTCGTGGTGCGGTCCGTGCTTCGGTCAGGGATCGGACGCGCTGACGCCCGGCCAGCGCGCCATCACGTCGTTCAATCGAAACTGGCAGAACCGCATGGGATTCGGGGGCGAAGGCTACCTGGCGAGCCCGGCCGTCGTCGCGGCGTCCGCGCTGCTGGGTTTCATGGCCCCGCCGTCCGAGCTGGGACTGACGTGGGACGCGGAGCGCTACGGGGTGTGATCTGCGAGCCACGGAGAGCTGCTCAGTTTTCTAAGTAGCGACTGCCCGGGTTTTACAGGAGGTCAGGAGACCAGGAGATTTATTTCTTCAAGGAAAAAACAACTCCTGATCGCCTAATCTCCTGTTTTTTAGGACACGAACGCCTCAATCACATACCGAGGAGATGATGGACTGGCTGACCGACCCGCAAATCTGGATCGCCCTGGCGACGCTCACGTTTCTCGAGATCGTGCTCGGCGTCGACAACATCATCTTCATCTCCATCCTGTCGGGGAAGCTGCCCGAGAATCAGCAGGTGCGCGCGCGCAGAGTGGGGCTGCTCGGCGCGATGCTGATGCGCGTCGGGCTGTTGTTTTCGCTCGCCTGGCTGGCGCGGCTGACCGACCCGATCTTCACTCTCGGCCGCCCGCTGTCGGGGCGCGATCTGGTGCTGATCGGCGGCGGTCTGTTTCTCCTCGCGAAGAGCACCTTCGAGATTCACGGGACCCTCGAAGGGGAGGAGGAGCACGGGCCCGGCCGGGCTGCCGTATCGTTCGCCAGCGTGATCGCCCAGATCATGGTGCTCGACATCGTGTTCTCGCTCGACTCGGTCATCACGGCCATCGGCATGGTCGACGAGCGGTGGGTCATGGTCACCGCCGTTGTCGTGTCGGTCGCGATCATGATGGTCGCGGCCGAACCGATCAGCGCGTTCGTGCACAAGCACCCGACCATCAAGATGCTGGCGCTCAGCTTCCTGCTGCTCATCGGCCTGTCGCTCATCCTCGAGGGGGCCGGGCAGCACATTCCGAAGGGCTACATCTACTTCGCGATGGGGTTCTCGGTGTTCGTGGAGATGATCAACCTGCGCCTGCGAAAGAAGTCGAAACCGGTCCAGCTCCGCGAGCGCTTCGTGAAGGACGAGCCGGCGAAACCCGTGCAAGTGAAAGGACGTGCCGGCCGCCACTCGCCTGGCCGGCGTTTCGCGGAGGTGTTCAGGCATGAAGCGATTGTTCGCCGTCGTCGTCGCCCTCGCCCTCGCCGCGCCCGTGCTGGGTCAGCAGCCCGGCCCGGCCCGGCCTGCGCGGGGCCCGAACACCTGGATCGTCGATCCCGGGCACAGCGCCGCGGCGTTCAGCGTCAAGCACATGATGATCGCGACCGTCCGGGGCGCGCTCGGCCCCGTGACGGGGACCGTCGAGTACGATGGAACGAACGTCAGCAGCGTGGCCGCCGATGTGACCATCGACGTCAGGGCGATCGACACCGGCAACTCGTCACGCGACACCGATCTGCGCGCGCCGGATTTCTTCGACGTCGCGAAATACCCCGCCATGACGTTCAAATCGAAACGGGCGGAGGCGGCCGGGCCGGGACGCTTCCGGCTGGTCGGCGACCTCACGATCCGCGGCGTCACCAAGGAGGTCACGCTCGACGTCGAGGGGCCTTCACCCGCCATCAAACAGGGAAGCAACCTGAGGGTCGGCGCGAGCGCGACCACGAAGCTCAATCGCCGCGACTTCGGCCTGAACTACAACGGGTTGATCGAGGCGGGCGCGGTCGTCGGCGACGAGATCACGGTCACGATCGACATCGAGATCATGAAGCCGGCGCGGTAGGATCGGACCCGATTGCGAACCGTGAGTGGTGAATTGAGAGGCAGCGGGCCGAAGCCGTCCGGACGGACGGTTGGCGGCCCTGGAGCCGTGAGCGCCGCATGATCCCGGTTCTCGCGCTCGTGTTCGTGCTGTCGCAGGTTCCCGCGCAGCCGCCCGCACCACCCCCACGTGAGCCGATCGCTGCCGGGTACGTGCCGCAGCGGGTCTACGACACCCGCGCCGCTTCGTTCACCGACTTCGAATCGATGCTGGCGGATCTCGCGCGCGCCGACGTGATCCTCCTGGGCGAGCAGCACGACGATCCCAACACGCACCGTCTGGAAGCCGCGGTCCTGGAAGGGCTGGCGCGCCGCCGCCTCCCCGTCATTCTGTCGCTCGAGATGTTCGAGCGCGACGTCCAGCCGGCGCTCGACGCCTACCTCGCCGGCACGGTGCCGGAGGAGGAGTTTCTGAAAGGCGCGCGCCCGTGGCCGCGCTACGCGACCGACTATCGGGCGCTCGTGGAGATCGCCAGGGCGCACGGCTGGCCCGTCGTCGCCGCCAACGTGCCGCGCCGGATCGCGGCCGACGTCGCGAAGTCGGGCCGCACGGCGGTCGACGCGCTCGTCACCGCCGATCGCCTGCTTGCGGCGCGCGATCTCCACTGCCCGCGCGATCCGTACTTCGACCGATTTGCCGAGCAGATGGGCGTCCACCAGAAGCCCGACGCCGGCGGGAGCTCGGACGCCGCGGCCACGGAACGGTACTACTGGGCGCAGTGCGTGAAGGACGAGACGATGGCGGAGTCCATCGCCCGGGCGGTCGCGACGACGGACGGACGCCCGGGCGCGGTCGTCCACGTCACGGGGGCGTTCCACAGCGAGTTCGGCGCCGGCACCGCTGAGCGCGTCCGCCGCCGGCTCGAAGGCCGCCGCGTCGCCGTGGTCTCGATGATGCCAGTCGAGAATCTCGACACGATCGCCCCCGGGGACAGCGACCGCAAGCGCGCCGACTATCTGGTCTACACGATCAAGTAGCTTCCCGCTTCCCAGCTTCCAGCTCCCAGCTTCCAGCTCCAGCGTTCCCAGCTTCGCAGCTTCCGGCTTCCCAGCTTACCAGCTAGAATCCAGCTGGAGCTGGCAGCTCCGAAGCTGGCAGCTGGAAGCTGGCAGCTGCCAGCTGGCAGCTGGCAGCTTCCTAGCGCAGCCGCTCCGGCATCTCCGCAATCACGTAGGTCATGACCGCGATCGCCGCCGACGCGCGCGCGACGTCCATCGGATCGATCTTGTCGATCGTGTCGGCGGGGGTGTGGTGGATCAGGAAGTAGTTCCCTTCCACGTCGAGCGACATCGCCGGAATGCCCGCCGCCTGGACGCTCGGTCCGATGTCGGCCCCATCCCCGGCCGCGCTGATGCGATCGGCCTGGATGCCGCGCAGCAGCGTCGCGATCTCCTTGACCTTGGCGCGCGCGGCGTCCGAGCCGGTGAATCCAAAACCGGTCGGGCGGAAGACGCCGGCGTCCGATTCGAGCATCAGCACGTGGCCGGCGAGCTGGTCCTTGTACCGATCGCGGTACGCCAGCGCGCCCTGACCGCCGTTCTCCTCGTTCGTCCACAGCACGACCCGAACGGTCCGGCGAGGCCGCAGGTTCAGCTTCTTCATCAGGCGGAGCGCTTCCCAGGTCACGATGCACCCGCCCCCATCGTCGGTCGAGCCGGTGCCGACGTCCCACGAGTCGAAGTGGCCGCCGACGACGACCACTTCGTCCGGTTTCTCGCGGCCCCGGATTTCGCCGACCACGTTGAACGAGTCCGCGTCGGGCAGGAACTTCGCCTCCATCTTCAGGCGGACGCGGACGCGCGTCCCGCGATCCTGCATGCGCTGCAGGCGGTCGGCATCCTCCGTCGTGATGGCCGCGGCGGGGATCCGTGGCACGCCCTCCGTGTAGATCAGCGCGCCGGTGTGCGGCAGGCGCAGCCCCGGCGGACCCACGGAGCGGACGAGGACCGCGATCGCGCCGCGCGCCGCGGCGCGCGAGGGACCGGTCCCGCGGAACTGCACCGTCTCGCCGTAGCTCGTGAACGGGACGTTGAACAACACGATCCGTCCCTTCACCAGCCCGCGATCGGCGGCCGCGTCGAGCTGCTCGTAGTTGCTGACGACGAGGATTTCCCCTTCGACCCCTTCGGCGGGCGTGCCCACGCTGTTGCCGAGGCCGAGCATGACCATCGCATGCCGGCGGGGAGCGACGATCTCGGCGCTCTCCTGGCCGCGGACCCAGTGCGGGACCTTCACCGGCTCCGTGTGCACGTTCTCCAGGCCGTCCTTCTTCATCTGCTGCACCGCCCATTGGATCGCGTCGTCGAGCGATTGCGATCCGCTCAGGCGATGCCCGAACGTGTCGCCGAGCTCCGCGAGCCGTTCCCACGCGAACGATCCCGACAGCGCTTCGCCGACGAGCCGCGCGGCCGGCTCGCGGTAGGGATCGATCCATGTCTCCGATTGCGGCGATGCCGTGGGACGCGCTGGTGCGATCGGGACGAGAAGCAGGACGATGATGAGCGCGAGCGAACGCCGATGAGTGAGCATCCCGTTATTGTAGGCCGCGAGGAACCCTGAACCTTGTGGAACCCCGTGGAACTCGAACCCGGTAGAACCCTGTGGAACCCGGCGGAACCCCGCGGAACCTATAATCGTTGTCGCAGATGATCCGCCTCGCCGTCATGACGATGACCCTCGCCGCGTTGGTGATGCCGGCGTCCTGGCAGGCCCCGCGCGACCCGGCCCGCCGGCTCCATGCCCGCTCTCCGGTTTCACCACCTGCACTACCGCGTTGGGGACCCGTCGGCGGCCATGCGCCACGCCGCCGAGGCGTTTCAGGGCTCGCGCGTGCTGCTGCGCGGTCTCGGCGTCGGCGTGCGCATTGGCAGCGAATACGTGTTGTTCGATCGCGCTGACGCCACGGAGCTGCAACGCCCGTCACCCGAAGCGGTTTTCAACGGCGCCGTCGAGTGGATCCGCCAGCACGGACTGCCGGCGCCGGGCGGCGGGATCGCGCGGGCGCGAATCGCCGCCGAGTTTCACGCGGCGCCTCTCGACCACGTGGCGTTCATGTCGCCGGACCTGCCGCGAGCGATCGAGATCCTCCGCGCGCACGGCGCGATTCCCGTCAGGCAGACCGGCGACGCCGCGCTGTTCGACGCGCGCGGCGGGGTCGCGGTCGAAATCGTCCGCGACACGGATGCCGACGATGCGTACTGGTGCCCGATGCACCCCGACCTCAGGTCCGCGACGGCCGGAACGTGTCCGCTCTGCGGCATGCCGTTCGTCCCCATGCCCGCGCCCCGCATCGGCGAGTATCGAATGGACGTCGCCGCAACCGCGGGCGCGCGTGGCGCCGGCGTGTCGAAGCTGCGGGTGACCCTTCGAGATCCCGAGACCGGCAAGCCTGTGCCGGCCTTTGCGACCGTACACGACCGGCTCCTTCACTTGTTCATCATCGACCGCACGCTGGAGTACTTCGCGCACGTGCACCCGGAACCGGCCGGCGAGGGCGTCTTCGAGATCGATCATCCGCTGCGACCAGGGGCATACGTGCTGATCGCCGATTTTCTTCCGCTGAGCGGCCCGTCGCAGACGGTGCAGCGCGCGATCGTGACCCCCGGCTACCGGGGGCCGCTGTTTCCGCCGTCACCCGATCTGCGGAGTGAGTTGGCGGCCGACAAGACCGTCGCAGGGCTGCGGGTGCGCCTCGAGGCGACCGGGCTCACGGCGGGGAAGGAAGCGGTCCTGCGGCTCACGCTGGCCGACGCGTCCACCGGCGCACCGGTCTCGGACCTCGAGCCGTTTCTCGGCGCAGCCGGTCACATGCTCGTCGTCAACGCCGATCTCACCGAAGCCAACCATGCGCATCCCGAGGAACAGGCGTCGCGCGGGCCGTCTGTGTCCTTCCATCCGCGGATGCCGGCGGCCGGTTTCTACAAGCTCTGGGTGCAGTTCCAGCGGAAGGGCCGGGTCATCACGGTGCCGTTCGTCGTCTCGGTGCTGGAGCCGTAACAAGAGACCAGGAGTCTGAACGGAGCTCGAAATCAGGAGAACACTCGACTCGCCTGAACTCCTGCTCTCCTGTTCAATGACCGAGTGTGACGTCGATGGCGCAGGGCGCTGACGCCTCGATCAGGAGCCGGCTGCCGGCGGGAAGGTCGATCGGCCTGCGCAGCCAGTAGGTTGCCGGGAGGTCCGGATCGAAGTCCCGGATCCAGGCGACGATCTCCCTCCGGCCGCCGGGCAGCACCGCCGCGATGCCGGCAGACGATCCCTTCTCGAGCTGCGGCTTCACGGCAAGCAGCCGGCCGGTCAGCGGCTGGTCGCCGCAATCGAGACGGCGGACGCGGGTGTTCTTCGAGGGCGGGCTGAACGCGGGCGCGACCGGAATCACGGTCCTGGCCTTCGCGCCTGGCGCCTTGTCCCTGTCGCTGATCTCCGGCGCACCGCCGTCGGCCCACGCCGCCACCAGCGCGATCTCGAACGGCGACAGCGACGGGTCGTTCGCGAAGTCTCCGTATCCGCGCGCGGCTTTCCAGATGGGCATCCGCCGCGTCAGGACTTCTTCCTTTATCGACGCCGCCCACGGACGTGCTTCTTCGTACGTCGTCAGCGGGATCCGGGAGGATCCGCCGCGCGTGTGGCAGCTCGCGCAGCGGGCCTGGACGATCGGGGCGATCTCGCGATTCCACGTCACCTTGGTGGTGATGCGATCGTGGGCGATGAGGTCGAAGGGTCCCGTCGATGCAAGAAGGGCCCCGGCGAGGACGACCGCCAGGGCCCTTGGAAGGTGTGCCACGTCCGATGGTCCGGCTGAGGCCGGGCGCTACCGGTCCCCGCGGTTGGCCGGCGGCGTCACGGTCGCGCCGGGCGTGGCGCCGTCGATGGAGTAGACGAACGCCGTGAACATCATCTCTTCCCACGTCTGATCGCCCCACGCGACCTCGGCCGACGGGTCGGGATTGTCCTTGTTCCCCGGGGAATTGTCGTAGTGCGCGACGGCACGGATCGTCGTCCCCTTCGGGAGCTTCAGCGGCTCGGCGAAGACATACTCCGTCTGCCAGTTGAAGTCGTATTTCGGCACCGAGAGCAGCACTTCCGAGCGGCCGTCGGGATAGATGGCCGTGTACTCCCAGCTCTTTCCCCGCAGATGCGTGTGCGGGAGCAACGACCGCAGCGTCACGTCGGCGCCCGTCGTCATTTCCGCCTTCACGACGTGGTCGCCCGCGCCGGCCGGGATCTTGAACTGGCCGTTGATCAGCGTCCCGAGCCGCATCTCGCGCTCGGGCGGACGCTTCGCGAAGATGAAGCCGATCTTGGTACAGTCCTTCGCCTCCTTGCCGTTCGGCGTGTAGTGCATCTGGAGCACGATCGTCGAGCCGGCGCGAATCAGCACGGCCGTGCCGGGATCGAAGCTGAACGGGCTCGTGCCGGGCGCGAACCCGGCGATGAACGCGCCGACGCGCTGCGGCCGCGGGAAGAGGCTCTGTCCTTTGCGCGCGTGCGGCCTCGGCCTCGGACGATCCCGTCTGTCCGCGGGGAATGTCCATGCCCTCCGCGAACCGGAAGCCGCCCTGCCGCGCTTCCGGCTTGGGGGGCCGCATCGACACGATCACGTGGTGGACCACTTCGCGCGCGCCCGGCCTGACCTCGACCGACTGCACCCACTTGTCCTCGGTGAAGTTCGTCGGAATCTCGAAGTACTCGTATTCCACGAATCCATCGGCCGGCACCTTGTAGTCGATCGGCATCGAGACGACCGCGTCCGGCTCGCCGAGCGCCCAGCCCTCGACGTACTTCGGCGGCGGCGGCAGGTCCTTCGGATCGCCCTGGGGCGCGCCGTTGTTCGCCCAGCGCTGGATGACGGCCTTCTCCTGATCGCTCAGTCCGCGCTCGTTGGCGAACTTGCCGTGGGCCTTGTCGGCATGCCACGGAGGCATGATGCCGGCGACGACCTTGTCGCGGATCTCCTTCGCGTACGGCCGCGCGCTGTCGTAGGTGAGGAGCGACATCGGCGCGATCTCGCCCGGCCGGTGACAGCCGGTGCAGTTCTTGTAAAAGATCGGCGCGATGTCTTTCGTGAAGGTCGGCACGGCGCCCCTGGCGCTGTCCTGGCCGGGCGCGCTGCCGCTGGCGCTGGTGATGGCTGCGCACAGCACGATCGCTGACGCTCCGGCTGCGAATTGAAGTCTCATGCGATCGTCCCTCTTCTTGACGTGCTCATCGGACACCGGCCGTCGACGGAGCGGAGGAGGGGGTATACAGGATGCCGGTGTATTGCATTTCTTCCCACGTCTGATCCCCCCACTTTACGAGCGTACCCGGGTCGGGGTTCGATCGGTTCGCGGCGGAATTGTCGTACCACGCGGTCGACAGGATCTTCGTACCCTTCGGGACCTGTAGAGGTTCGGCGAACATGTAGTAGGTCTGCCAGTTGAAATCGTACTGCGGCACCGACAGGATCGTCCGCTTCGTGCCGTCCGGCAGCTGCAGCACGTACTCCCACTTCTTGCCGCGGACGTGCGTGTGCGGAAACAGGCCCCAGACCGTCGCATCCTGCAGGAACTCGACGTCCGCGTTCACGGCGACGTCGGCGGCGCCGGCGGGAAGCGACAGGGTCGCGTTGAAGAACTGCGATGCGCGGACCTCGCGCGGCGACGGATCCTTCGAGAAGATCAATCCGACCCTGGTGCGATCGGTCGCCGCTTCCCCGGTTGCCGTGTAGTGCATCTGGAGCTCGATGACGCCGCCGGGCTCGAGACGAATCGCCATGCCCGGCCGGAACACCTGCGGATTCGTGCCGGGCGCATACGTCGCGATGAGACGCGCCGGCACGTTGTCGCGGATGGACGGATGCGACCCGGGCGCGCGCGGCGGGATCCGCTGCGCTCGGTGTTGAACTTCAGCGCCGGCGGCCGCTGCATGTCGGGACGAACCTTGTAGTTGACGAGGACATGATGCACGACCTCGCGGTTCCCCGGCCTGACCTCGATGGCCTGCACCCACTTCGCCTCGGTGAAGTTCGTCGGAATGTAGAAGTACTGGTACGCGATCACGCCGTCGGCCGGGACCTTGTAGTCCTCCTGCATTTCCAGGATGACGTCCGGCGTGCCGATCGACCAGCCTTGCGGGTACTGGGGCGCCGGCGGCAGATCTTTCGGATCGCCCTTCGGCGCGCCGTTGGCGACCCACCGCAGGATGGTGCTCTTCTCGGCCGCGGTGAGGCTTCGCTCGTTGAGGAACGTTCCGGGCGGCATCGCGGCGTGCCACGGCGGCATGGTCCCTTCCGCGATCTTGTCCCGGATGTCCCGTGCGTGCGGCCGGACATCGTCGTACGTCAACAGCGACATCGGCGCGATTTCCCCTGGCCGGTGGCACGACGTGCAGTTCTTATAAAGGATGGGGGCGACATCCTTTGTATAGGTCGGCACGTTGGCGGCCGCAGGCCCTGCGCCCTGAGGGCCGGCCGCCAGGGCGCCGAGACCGGCCGACACGACCGCAGCAAGACACAGCAGGTTCCGCATAGGTGTTACTCCGGGGCGGCTAAGCAGGGTGCCGACAATTCTAACACCGCGGATTGGACGGAGAAACACGTAACACCGGACTGCGTGGACGACAGCAGTACCCAGGCCAGTTCCGTCCTGAAGGCGAATCTCAGCCGGAAGTCGGCAGTCGGGAACCGGAAGCTGGAAGCTGGAAGCGGGAACTGGAAGCGGGAAGCCGGAAGCTTCAGAGCGCCACCCGTGCCGTCCGCTGTGCAGGTAATTCATCGTCTGCACCGTCAGCATGATGGTGAAGTCGAGCTTCGTCTGATCCTCGGGCCCGACCAGGCGCAGGTTCATCTCGTTGGCGCGCCGGATCATGTTCTCGAGCACCTGATCGATCGTGTACTGATACTCCCCGGTGCCCGCCGCCACCATGCGACGGATCTCCTTCCTCAGCCGGGCGATGAAACGCGCCGCCTTCATGTTCGACGCGTACTCGGGACGGTCTGAAAAGAGCCGGCGCAGATCGCGATCGTAGAAGTGGGGATGCTCGACGCCGTAGTGCCGGCGCTTCCGCTCGTAGTGCGCGCGCAGCGTCTTGCGCAGGCTCTGCAGCGGCTCGACCCGGCGGCGGGTCCGGACGATGGCGGGCTTGCCGGCGAGCTCGCGCATCAGCGTGTCCAGGTATTCCAGCTTCTTCAGCGCCGGCCAGTCCCCGTAGCGGCTCCGCCAGTCGGCATCCGGGTTCAGCCACACCGCGAACGTCTCCGCGAAATCCTCGTCCGGATGGCTTTGCGCGTACCAGCTGTCGAGGTGCAGGACGAAGCTCTTGCTGTAGGGCTTCGGCGTGTAGTAGTCGGGATACTGCATGTACGACGGGCCGAAGATCTGCTGGCGCCTGCGCCGCTGACGCAGCTTGTAGGCGTTGTCGATGGCGTGTCCTGCCTCGTGCCGCAGGATCTTCAGGCACCACGCGTCGGTGCCTCCCTCGACCTCGAGCATCTGGGCGCGTTCGAGCTTCTCGAGCCGCGGATGCGCGAGGTAGAAGGGAATCGCCACACCCGGTACCCCGTCGGGCGAGAACCACTCCGCGGAGAGCCAGAAGTGCGGCTGAAAGGTGAGGCCCCGGGTGTCGAGCTCCCGTTGCAGCTCTGCAATTCGTGACTCGAGAGCACTGCCCTCGATCGTCACGCCGAGCTGGGACATGCGCAAATCGAGCAGCTTCTCGTCGGGCCAGGACGCCCACTCATCCGGCGGAATGATGGGAGGCTGGCGGGCCGGGGACGGAGGTACCGATGACGTCATCAGAGGTGCAGATTGCTCCAGCCCCTGAGTCTACTGGAGTTGAACGCCCCTGTTGGCTGTGGTATATCCCAGAGTTGCCCAGCAGCTCAGAACGCCCGTCTGGCCCGGATTGCCGGGCCTGTATTTCAGGAGTGTGTATGAACCCGGTCTGTCGTGTTGCCCTTGCGGCAACCGTCGCCACCATGGTCGCGATGCCCGCAGTGGCGGCGCCGTCTTCGGCCGCGCCGTCTTCGGCCGCGCCGTCTTCGGCCACGCCGTCTCGGCCGCGCAGCAGCCGGCCGCGCCGTCTCGGCCGCCCAGCAGCCGCCCGCCAACCTGCCGCGCCGCCGCAGGAGCCGCAAGATCCCAAGTACGAGGAGACGGTTGTCGTCAGTGCCTCGAAGACGGAACAGAAGCTCGTCGACGCGCCGGCCACGATGACGGTCATCGGCGCCGAGCAAGATCGAGAACGCGACGTCGCAGAACTTCGCGGAGCTCCTGCGGACCGTGCCCGGCCTGAACATCACCCAGGTCTCGGCGCGCGACATCAACGTGACGAGCCGGGCGCCCACCGGCACGCTCGCCACCGGCCAGCTCGCGGTGCTCGACGGGCGCAGCCTGTATCAGGACTTCTTCGGGTTCGTGATGTGGGACTTCCTGCCGGTGAATCTCAACGAGATCAAGCAGATCGAAGTCATCCGCGGCCCGGCCTCGGCCGTGTGGGGCGCGAACGCCGTGTACGGCGTCGATCAACGTGATCACGAAATCCCCGCGCGAGATGCAGGGGACGAGCGCGACCGTCGGCCTCGGCACGTTCGAGCGCACCGGCAGCGACGGATGCGCGGATCGTTGTGGTACGCGAGCGGCACCCACGCGCAGGCCATCAACGATCGCTGGGCGTTCAAGCTGTCGGCCGGCGGCTACTCGCAGGATCCGCTGTCGCGTCCGACGGGCACCATCCCCGGTTCGCCGCCACCCGGCACCCGTATCCCGCGTTCAGGAACAGCGGCACGACTCAGCCGAAGTTCGACGGCCGGCGTCGACTACGACTATCGCGGACGGACGCGAAGCTCTCCTTCTCGGGCGGCGTCGCCGGGACCGACGGCATCATGCACTCGGGCATCGGGCCGTTCGACATCGACAGCGGCTCGACGATGGGGTACGGCCGGGTCAGCTTCCAGCGGCAGGCGCTCCGCGTGGCCGGGTTCGTGCAGCAGCCTCGACGGCGACGCGACCAACCTGATCGCCCGCGACCCCGACGGGCGCGTTCATCCCGTTCGCGTTCAAGACGAACACGATGGACGTGGAGTTGTCGAACGTGAAGGCGTTTGCCACGCGCCACGTCGTCACGCTACGGCGGCAACCTGCGGCACAACTCGTTCGATCTCTCGATTGCGCCGCGGGGCGACAACCGCACGGAGTTCGGCGTCTACGCCCAGGACGAGATCTTCCTCTCGAATCACTTCCGCTGGACGCTCGGCGCGCGGGTGGACCGCTTCGACTACCTGGACGGACTTGGTGTTCTCGCCGCGGACCGCGCTCCTGATCAAGCCGCAGGAGAACCACACGTTCCGCCTGTCGTACAACCGCGCCTACCGGTCGCCGTCGGTGATCAACAATTTCCTCGACGTGACGCTCACCGAGCCGCTCCCCCTCGGGTTGATCAACCCGGCGTTCGCGGACCCGCGTCTATCTGATCCCGATCCGGCCCGTGGGCAACGAGAACCTCACCGAGACGTCGCTCGACGCGTACGAAGTCGGCTATACGGGCGTCGTGGCCGGCCGGACCGTGCTCTCGGCGGCGTTCTACGTGAACAAGTCGAAGAACGACATCTTCTTCACGGAAAACCGTCGACCAGCGCTGGACGGCGGCGAACCCGCCGCCCGGTTGGACCGCCATCCCTCTTCCGCCGGCGGTCATCTCGATCATCCGCCAGCAGGGCTTCCCGGCCTCCTTCACGTACAAGAATTTCGGCAAGACGACGCAGAAGGGGCTCGAGCTCGGCGTGGACACGTCGGTGAACCAGTACGTGAACCTCTTCGCCAACTACTCGTACCAGGCGACGCCGGAGCCCGAAGGGCTTCGACATCTCGGAGTTGAACCTGCCCCCGAAAAACCGCTTCAACGCGGGGGCGAGCTTCACCTACGCTCGCTTCCTCGGCAACTTCTCGGTCAGCTACTCGGACGACGCGTTCTGGCAGGACGTGCTCGACGACCGCTTTCACGGCACGACCGAGGCGTACACGCTCGTCAACGCCGGCTTCGGCGTCCGCTGGGTCAACGACCAGCTGACGACGTCCGTGAAGGCGACCAACCTGGGGAACCAGGACGTGCAGCAGCACGTGTTCGGCGACGTCATCAAGCGTCAGATCGTCGGGGAGCTCCGCGTACAGTTCTGAGGGGTGCCGCTCCGGCACAGCTGGCGGCCGCAGGGAAAGGGGATAGGGCGAGTACAATGTCCTTTTGCCCTTTTCCTGTGGCCAGTTTTTGACGATTCGCCTCCTCGCCCTTGACATAGACGGCACCATCCTCGACAGCCGGGGACGGGTCCCGGCCGCGAACCGCGACGCGATCGCACGGACCATCGAGGCCGGCGTCGAGGTGGCGCTCGCCACCGGGCGCCGCTACGACTTCGCGCGGCCGATCTTCGAACAGCTGCCCGGTCCGCTGACGCTCATCCTCAGCAACGGCGCGATCGTCAAGACCCGCGAGGGGGAGACGCTGATGCGGCATCTGCTGCCGCGCGAGATCGCGCGCGACGTCCTCGCGCGCGTGCCGCAGCACCGGGACACCGCTGCCGTCGTCTTCGACCGCCTCCGCGAAGGGCAGGTCGTCTTCGAAGCGATCGATTGGGAGCATCCGCTCCACGGCCGTTTTTTTGCCTTCAATCGGCCGTTCCTCAGCGAGGTCGCGCCGCTCGAAGCGTGCCTCACGGAGGATCCGATCCAGGTCATGTTCTCCGGCGGGTGCGTCGCGATGCGGGCGCTGGTCGAGGATCTGCGGGATGGCGGGACGGACTACTCCGTTGCGCTCACGGAATACGAACATCGCGACTTCTCGATGGTCGACGTCGTCCGCGCGGGCTGCTCGAAGGGCACGGCGCTGCGCGAGTGGTCGGAGCGCCGCGGGTTCCGGCGCGAAGACGTGATGGCGATGGGGGACAACCTCAACGACCTCCAGATGCTCGAGTTCGCCGGCACGCCGGTCCTGATGGGAAACGCGCTGCCGGAATTGAAGGCGCGGGGCTGGGCGGTCACCGCCTCGAACGACGACGAGGGCGTCGCCCGCGCGATCGAGACGTTCGTGCTCACGGGGGCGTCATAACGAAAGTGGCAATGGGCATGGGTGGACTTCGGCTCCCGAAATCCGAAGGCATGCGGAACCGCCGGCACGCGCCGCCGGCCGAAGCCGGGACCCCCGAGGCCCCGAAGAAAAAGACGATGACGTCGGCCGCCTGGCAGGAGGCCAAGGCGCTCATCTGGGCGCGCCGCGGCCGGCTCGGCATCGGCATCGCGTTGATGCTGGTCAACCGGGTCTCCGGGCTGGTCCTGCCGGCGACGTCCAAGTACCTCATCGACGACGTGATCGGCAAGCAGCGCGCGGACCTGCTGATGCCCCTCGCGCTCGCGGCCGGCGCGGCGACCTTCATCCAGGCCGTGACGTCGTTCGCGCTGTCGCAGGTCCTCGGCGTGGCCGCGCAGCGCGCGATCACGGAGATGCGGCGCCGCGTCGAAGCGCACGTCGCGCGGCTGCCGATCAGCTTCTTCGACTCGACGCAGTCGGGCGTCCTGATTTCGCGCATCATGACCGACGCCGAAGGCATCCGGAACCTCGTCGGCACCGGCCTCGCCCAGCTCACCGGCAGTGTCGTCACGGCGGTGTTCGCGCTGGCGTACCTGTTCTACCTGAACTGGTATCTGACCTGCATCACGATCGTCGCGCTGGCGGCGTTCGGCGGCGCGATGGCGCTCGCGTTCAAACGGCTCCGGCCGCTCTTCCGCGAGCGGGGCAAGATCAACGCCGAAGTCACCGGCCGGCTGAACGAGACGCTGGGCGGCATCCGGATCGTCAAGACCTACACCGCCGAGAAACGCGAGGAGCTGGTCTTCACCAGGGGCGTGAACCGGCTGTTCCGCAACATCGCGCAATCGATCACCGGGGTGTCGGCCATCACGGCGTTCTCGACCGTGGTCGTCGGCGTCATCGGCGTCATCATGATCGTCGTCGGCGGCCGCTCGATTCTGGAAGAGCGGATGACGCTCGGCGATTTCATCAACTACATCCTCTTCACCGGGCTCATGGCCGCGCCGGTCGTCCAGATGGCGTCCATCGGCACGCAGATCAGCGAGGCGTTCGCCGGCCTCGACCGCATCCACGATCTGCTCGCCATGCGCACCGAAGACGACGAGGACAGCACGCGGGTGCCGCTGCCGCTCGTCGAGGGGGAGGTCGTCTTCGAGGACGTGACCTTCGAGTACAACGCCGGCGTGCCGGTCCTGAAACAGGTCAGCTTCACGGCGCCCGCCGGGACGACGACCGCGCTGGTCGGATCGAGTGGCTCAGGGAAGAGCACGCTCATCAGCCTGGTGATGGCGTTCAACCGGCCGAAGAGCGGGCGGATCCGCGTCGACGGCCGCGACCTCACGTCGGTGCGCCTGCGCGACTACCGGTCGCAGCTCGGCGTCGTGCTGCAGGACAATTTTCTCTTCGACGGGACGGTCGGGGACAACATCCGCTACGGGCGCAAGGACGCCACCATGGAGGAGATCCGGGCGGTGAGCCATGTCGCGCACGCCGACGAGTTCATCGACGGGTTCGAGAAGAAGTACGACACCGTGGTCGGCGAGCGCGGCGTGAAGCTGTCGGGCGGGCAGCGGCAGCGCGTGGCGATCGCCCGCGCGATCCTGGCGGACCCGCGGATTCTGGTCCTCGATGAAGCGACGTCGAGCCTCGACAGCGAGAGCGAGGCGCTCATCCAGGACGGCCTCCGGGCGCTCCGCGCCGGGCGGACGACGTTCGTCATCGCGCACCGGCTGTCGACCATCCGGAGCGCCGATCAGATCCTCGTGCTGGAACACGGCGAGATCGTCGAGCGCGGCACGCACGCCGAGCTCATCGCGCTCGGCGGACGGTATCGCACGCTCCACGATCGTCAGTACAACCTCGAAGCCGACCGGTTCATCAACCCCGGCGAGGACTTCACGCCGGAGCCCGTCACGGCCAAGATCCCCGCGACCCTCCGCGGGAACAACGCGTTGTAGTCTCGAGTCCCGAGTCCCGAGTCCCGAGTCCCGGCAGGGCGAAGACATTCACGACAGTACTCTCGATCGTGAACCCTCCCGGCGCCTGGAAGTAGAAGGTCCAGGAGCCGTGTTGTCTCGAAGGCGGCGGCACGTCGAACCCGTCCGCTTTCAAAAGCTGGTTGATCTCGTTCACCCGCGCCTCGCTCGGCTGGATGAAGCCGATGTGGAACGTGACCGGGTACTTGACCTCTGTTTCCTTCCCGACTTTCATGCTCGTCAACGAGAGCACGAGACCATTGTCGTCCGACAGGAACGCGATGTTCTTGTTCCCGCCGCCGTCCCGCAACCCGAAATATTTCCTGAGGAACTCGTGGGTTTGAGGCACGTCCGTGACGGTGAGGTTGAGGTGGTTCAGTTTCATGGCTGCAGTTGGAGAAGGAGCCTCTGCGCATCGGGACCGTCAAGACTCACACGGCCGATTGCCCGATCGGCGTCCGCGCGCCGTTCCGAAACCTCGCGGCCTCACCGGCACAGGTGTAGTCCTCGCCGCCGTCGTGCAGCACCGCCGCGCCGTCCGCCAGCGCGATGACGTCGTGCGCCACGCGTTCGGAATACCGCCGGACGTTCTCCAGGAACGACGCGTCCAGCCTGTTCAGGTGCGGCAGGATCTCGTAGCCGACGAGGCCGAGTCCGTCGTACTCGCCATGGTGCGCGAGCACGTCGTCGAGCGGAGCGGTCAGCAGCCGGAACAGCGACACGTTCTGCGTCAACTGCATCGAGCCTCCGCTGGCGCCGACAATCAACCGGCCGGCGGCCAGGCACTGCCGCAATGGCCCCAGCAACCCGGTGCCGATAATGTTGCGCCGGAACGCGATCGGGTCGCCTCCCGACAGGTAGACGACGTCGTAGTGCTCGAGGCGCGCCAGCTGTCCTTCGTCCGGCTCCTCGTCGATGTCGCAATACTCGACGTCGGAGAAGCCGTGGATCCCGAACACCGCCCGCGCGGCCGGAAACCGCTCGCGCCCGACTCGGGTAACGGGCGGAATCCAGGCGATCCGCGGGCGCGGATTGCCGCGCCGCATGCGGTCGAAGACCACCCGGTTGGGTGTCGACGGAAGATCGCTGGTCAGCGCGAGATGCATCGTGGCCGTTGATTCATTACCATGTCTCGTTCGACTCTGTCAGATCACAAAGTGGCGTAGGTCGCCGTGATGGTTGACGTCTCGCCGGTTTCTCGAGTCGTCGGATCTTACCCGTGCATCGCCGGCACTGGCCGACCGCGTCCCTCTTCCGCGAGGCGGGAAAACGGTCTCAGCTCGCACGCTCGCTTCGCTCGACGTCGCGGCGAGTAGGGATGCGTGTGGACGACACATGCCAGGCGCACAGATGCGCCGGTGGTGGCGTGGGTCTACGCGGATCACACTGACCGAACTCGCCGCCGGGAATCGCTTCGCCCGTTTTCCGGCTTGCGCGGCGTAGCGCCTCGCTCCAAGGGACGCGGCCGGTCAGCGCCGGCGCTGCACGGTCGCGCGATCGCTCCATCGGAGGCAGCAGCACTGCGAGATGCGATAGCCGATCATTCCCATCTTATCTCGCGGTAAGATCAGGGTTCGCCACTCGACGATCACCATTCCTGTATAACCGGAGACCATGCCTCAATTCATCTACACCATGAAAGGCCTCGGGAAGGTCCATCTTCCCGACCACGTCGTCCTCAAGGACATCTGGCTCTCGTTCCTGCCCGGCGCCAAGATCGGCGTGCTCGGCCTCAACGGCTCGGGCAAGAGCACGCTGCTGCGGATCATGGCCGGGGAGGAACAGCAGTTCATCGGCGAAGCGTGGCCGGCCGAGGGCACCACCGTCGGGTTCCTGCCGCAGGAGCCGCGGCTCGATCCCGCCAAGACGGTGCTCGGCAACGTGGAAGAGGGGGTCGCCGAAATCAAGGCGCTGCTCACGCGCTACGACGAGATCAACGCGAAGTTCGCCGAGGATCTCGCGCCGGACGCGATGGACAAGGTGCTGGAGGAGCAGGGCAAGGTCCAGGATCGGATCGAGGCCGCCAACGGATGGGACCTCGACTCGCGCGTGGAGCTGGCGATGGACGCGCTGCGGCTCCCGCCCGCCGACGCGGACGTCGCGACGCTGTCGGGCGGGGAACGCCGCCGCGTGGCGCTGTGCCGGCTGTTGCTGAAATCGCCGGACCTGCTGCTGCTCGACGAGCCGACGAACCATCTCGACGCCGAGTCGGTCGCCTGGCTCGAGCGCTTCCTGAAGGACTATCCGGGCACGGTCGTGGCGGTCACGCACGATCGCTACTTCCTCGACAACGTCGCCGGCTGGATCCTCGAGCTCGATCGCGGATCGGGCATCCCGTGGGAGGGCAACTACTCGTCCTGGCTGGAGCAGAAGCAGAAGCGGCTCGAGATCGAAGAGAAATCGGAATCGAAGCGGCAGCGCACGCTCGCGCGCGAGCTCGAGTGGATCCGCCTGTCCCCGCGCGCCCGGCAGGCCAAGGGCAAGGCGCGTCTCAACGCCTACGAAGACCTGCTCAAGGAAGAGACCGCGCAGAAGATCGATCAGGTCGAGATCTACATCCCGCCCGGCCCGCGGCTCGGCGACATCGTCGTCGAGGCGCGCGGCCTGCGCAAGGGCTACGGCGACGTGATGCTGATGGACGACGTCAGCTTCACGCTGCCGCGCGGCGGGATCGTCGGCGTGATCGGCCCGAACGGGGCCGGCAAGACCACGCTGTTCCGGATGATCATCGGGAAGGAGCAGCCCGACGCCGGCACGCTGCGGATCGGCGAGACGGTGCAGATCGGCTACGTCGATCAGTCGCGCGACGCGCTGTCGCCGGACAAGAGCGTGTGGGAGGAGATCACCGGCGGCCGCGACAACGTCGAGCTCGGCAAGCGCGAGGTCGCGTCGCGCGCCTACGTGTCGTGGTTCAACTTCAAGGGCCGCGACCAGCAGCGCAAGGTCGGCGCGCTGTCGGGCGGCGAGCGCAACCGCGTCCACCTGGCGAAGCTGCTGAAGGGCGGCTCGAACCTCCTGCTCCTCGACGAGCCGACCAACGACCTCGACGTCGACACGCTGCGCGCGCTGGAAGAAGCGCTGCTCTCGTTTGCCGGCTGCGCCGTCGTCATCAGCCACGACCGCTGGTTCCTGGATCGCATCGCGACGCACATGCTGGCCTTCGAAGGGGACAGCAAGGTCGTGTGGTTCGAAGGAAACTACCAGGACTACGAGGCCGATCGGCATCGCCGGCTGGGCGCCGAAGCGGACCAGCCGCATCGGATCAAGTATCGAAAGCTCACGCGGTAAGGGGCCGGCCTGCCCTGAGCGAGCGCCCGAGATCAGGCGAGTCGACGGGAGCGAGTAGAATCGCAGCGTGCGGACCGTTCCCGCCCTCTTGCCGCTGGCCCTTTGTCTGTCCGCCGTTGCCTGTGGCGGCAACAACGCCGGCGTGCCCGCGCGGTTCCTCTCGATCGCGACGGGCGGAACGGGCGGTGTGTACTATCCGTACGGCGGCGGCCTCGCGAAGGTGCTGAACGAGAGCGTCCCCGGCATACGGGCCACGGCGGAAGTGACGGCGGCCTCGGTCGACAACCTCAAGCTGATTCGTGACAGCAAAGCGGACATCGCGTTCACGCTCGCCGACACGCTGGCCGACGCGATCGAGGGCCGCGGCGCGTTCGCCGGCGCCCCGGTGCCGGCCGCGAGCCTCGCCGTGCTCTACGCCAACTACACGCACATCGTGACGTCCGCGCGCGCCGGCATCGCATCGGTCGCCGATCTGCGCGGCAAGGTCGTCTCGACGGGATCCCCGGGCAGCGGCACCGAAGTGATTGCGCTGCGCATCCTGAAAGCCGCCGGCATCGATCCCGATCGCGACCTGCGGCGGCAGGGCCTTGGCGCCTCCGAGTCCGCGGATGCGCTGAAGGACGGCAAGATCGACGCGTTCTTCTGGAGCGGCGGGCTGCCGAGCCCAGCCCTGCAGGATCTGTCGCACACGACGGGCTTCACGCTCGCGCTCGTGCCGAGCGGCGATCTCGTCCCCGCGCTGCAGCAGGAGCACGGCTCTCTCTATTTCACGCTCGAGGTCCCGCGGTCCGCGTATCCCGGCCTCGTCCAGGACGTCCCCGTCGTCGGCGTCGCCAACGTGCTGGTCGTGCACCGCTCCATGGATGCGCAGCTGGCCTACGACATCACACGCGTGCTGTTCGAGAAACAGGCCGCGCTCGCCGAGATTCACCCCGAAGCGCGCAAGCTGTCGCTGCGGACGGCGGTCACCGGTTCCCCTGCCGGGTTCCATCCGGGGGCGCTGCGGTTCTACAAAGAGAAGGGATATTGAAAGAGAAACGATTTTGATCGACGCCGCGCCGGTCAGGCAGCTTCGCGGGTTTCCGGGCAGGCTGAGCTCGGCGCTCTGCGCGGGGCTCTCGCTCTACGCGCTCTACTGGGTCCTCTTCATCGTCCAGCCGCAGATCTACCGCGTCAGCTTTCTGCTGATCGCGCTCGTCCTGACCTTCCTGCTCTTTCCGTTCAAGCGAGGGGACCTGCGCGGCGTTTCCTGGTCGGACTGGGCGCTCGTGGCGGCCGCGATCGCGGCGCTGTCGTGGCCGATCGCCGACTTCAACGCGTTCATCTACCGCGCGACCGACCCGACGCGGATCGACTTGTGTCCTCGGCGCGATCGCCATCCTGCTCGTGCTCGAGGCCACGCGCCGCGCGGTCGGATGGATCCTGCCGGTGACGGCCGCCGCGTTCCTCGTGTACGCGTACCTGGGACCGCAGTTCGATCGGATCGGCCTTCCGCTGCTGGCGCACCGGGGCTACGGCGCCGGCCGGCTGATCGGCACGCTCTACATGACACTCGAGGGCATGTTCGGCGTGCCGCTCGATGTTGCAGCCACCTACATCGTGCTCTTCACGATCTACGGCGCGGTGCTCGAACACTCGGGCGCCGGCGCGTTCTTCATCAACTGGGCGATGGCGGCGATGGGCCGCTCGCGCTCGGGCGCCGGCCCCGGGCGTACGGTCACGCTGGCCGGGTTTCTCCTCGGCTCCGTGTCGGGCAGCGGCGTGGCGACGACGGTCATGCTGGGATCGGTGTCCTGGCCGTTGCTGAAGCGGGCGGGGTACAGCCCGGAGACGGGCGGCGCCATCCTCTCCGCGGCCGGCATCGGAGCGCTGCTCTCGCCGCCGACGCTCGGCGCCGCGGCCTTCCTGATCGCCGAGTTCCTGCGGATCTCGTACCTGCAGGTCCTCGTGATGGCGATCGTGCCGACGCTGCTGTACTACCTGTCGATCGTCCTCATGATCGAGGCGGACTCGCGACGGCTCGGGACGCGTCCGGCTGACGCCGGCGCGCCTGGTCTCGTCGCGCTCACGCGGCGCTATTGGTATCACTTCACCTCGCTGGCGGCGATCGCCGTGCTGATGGTGACGGGCCTGTCCGCGTTTCGCGCGGTGTTCTGGGCCACGGTGCTCGCCTTCGCGCTCAGTTTCGTCCGCCGCGAGAGCGCGCTGACGCCGCCGCGGCTGTTCGCCGCGCTCCGCACCGGAGGCGCCGGCGTGCTCGGTGTGGCGGCCACCACCGCGACTGCCGGCATCATCGTCGGCGTCGTCACGCTGACCGGGCTCGGCCTGAAGGTCGCCGGGATCATCGTCTCCCTGGCGGGCGGGCATCTGTTCCTGACGGTGGTGTACTCCGCGATCGCCGTGTGGCTGCTGGGCCTCGCGGTTCCGGTGACGGCGTCGTACATCATCGCCGCCGTGATGGTCGCGCCGGCGCTGATTCACGCCGGCGTTCCCGATGCCGCGGCGCACATGTTCATCTTCTATTACGCCGTGCTCTCCGAGGTCAGTCCTCCGACGGCGCTGTCGCCGTTCGCCGCGGCCGCCATCACCGGCGGCAACCCGTTTCGAACGATGATGCTGACCTGGAAATACACGCTGCCGGCGTTCCTCGTGCCGTTCGTCTTCACGCTCAGCCGGGAGGGGCTTGGCGTCCTGCTCCAGGCGCCGCTCCGGGACGTCGTCTCGGCCTCGGGGACAGCTGCGGTTGGGGTGGCGGCTCTCGCGGGAGGCCTGGGCGGGTGGATCCGGGGTCCGGTGTCCCTTCCTGGCCGGGCGGCCCTGACGGGCGCGGGAGTGCTACTTTGTTACGCTGGCCTCTGGGCGGATCTCGCAGGATGCGCAGTTATTGCCGTGGTGCTCATCTTGCACTATGGAAGGCAGCCCACAGCCGCCGGGACGACAAGCGGCAGTTAATCGACGGGCTGACAGCAACTTGCAGGATCCGCGGCGTGCGGACCAAAGTGGTAGAAGGGGAATCGGACAATTTTTGGCCTGTCGAAAAGTGGCGCACGGGCCGGGAATTGTCCTTACAGCCAGCCTACGAAAACGGGGCTGGAACATAGGTGTGAAATGAATCTGACGACTTCGAGAAGCCTCAGGAGCGACGGTTCAACGCTGGTGACGACGCGGACACGCGGCTCCCGGGAGGCCGGCTTCACGCTGGTCGACATGCTGTTCGTGATCGCCTTGATCGGCCTGATTGCCTCGATGGCGATTCCCGGCCTGATGCGCGCGAAAAGCGCGGCGCAGTCCGCATCGGCGCTCGGTTCGCTCCGGGTCATCAACAGCGCGGAGCTGAGCTTCGCGATCACGTGCGGGCTCGGCTTCTATTCGCCGGACTTGCCGACCCTCGGCATTGCCCCGCCGGGAAGCCCCGACGCCTTTCTTCCGAGCGACATGGCCGGCGGGTTCACGTTCATCAAGAGCGGCTACAACTTCAGCCTCGCCGGCACGCCGCTCGGCAGTGCGCCGGCGACGTGCAACGGACTCGCGGCCGGATCGGCCTCGCCCGGCTACGCCGTGGTCGCCGATCCGCTCGATCCCATGGCCAACGTGTCACGGTTCTTCGGCACGAACTCGGACGGCGTGATCTACCAGCACAACGCCACGCTCTCGTTGACGATGCCGGAGTCGAGCAGCCCGCCCGCGGGGGCGCCGATTCAGTAAGCACGCCGAGCGTCGATCGACGGTCCAACACGGAGCGCGGAGCCACCTGCTCCGTCTCTCCGTGTTGGCACATCCCTCCCGGAGTTTCTCCCCTGTTTTTTTCTGGTATCGTTAGCCGTCCCTGGAGGGCTCTCGATGCTGACGCGCACCACCCACTCGATCGTTGCCCCGCTCGCGCTGCTGCTGGCGTGTGCCGCTCCGGCTTTCGCGCAGACGATCACCACACCCAGGCAGCAGTTCGGGTTCAACATCGGCGACGACTACCAGCTTGCGACCTACACGCAGTTCACGGAGTACTGGCAGAAGCTCGACAGGGAGTCCGACCGGATGAAGGTCGTGGAGATCGGGAAGACGGCCGAAGGACGTCCGCACCTGATGGCGATCATCACGTCGCCGGAGAACTTCAAGAAGCTCGATCGCTACAAGGAGATCTCGCGGCGGCTCGCCATCGCCGAGGGACTGACCGACGATCAGGCGCGCGCGCTCGCCAGGGAAGGCAAGGCGGTCGTCTGGATCGACGGCGGCCTGCACGCCACCGAGGTGCTCGGCGCGCACCAGCTCATCGAGACGGTCTACCAGCTCGTCAGCCGGAACGACGCGGAGACGCTGCGCTTCCTCAACGACCTCGTCATCCTGGCGGTCCACGCGAACCCGGACGGCATGGAGCTGGTGTCGAACTGGTACATGCGCGAGAAGGAGCCGGCGCGCCGCTCGAGCGGCGAGCTGCCGCGGCTCTACCAGAAGTACGTCGGGCACGACAACAATCGCGACTTCTACATGTCGAACCAGCCCGAGAGCACCGAACATGAACAGGGTGCTGTACTGGGAGTGGTTCCCGCAGATCATGTACAACCACCACCAGACCGGCCCCGCCGGCACGGTGATGTTCGCGCCGCCGTTCCGCGATCCGTTCAACTACAACTTCGATCCGCTCGTGCCGATCGGCATCGATCTCGTCGGCGCCGCGATGCACGAGCCGTTTCGCCGCCGAGGGCAAGCCGGGCGTGACGATGCGCACGGGCGTCGAGCTATTCGACGTGGTGGAACGGCGGCCTGCGGACCACGGTGTACTTCCACAACATGATCGGCCTGCTGACCGAGACGATCGGCAACCCGACGCCGACGAGCATTCCGTTCATGCCGGCGAAGCAGCTGCCGCGACGCCGACCTGCCATTACCCGATCGCGCCGCAGCAGACGTGGCACTTCCGCCAGTCGATCGATTATTCGGTCACCGCCAACTACGCGGTGCTCGACGTCGTCTCGCGCAACCGGGACACGTTCCTCTTCAACATCTACCGGATGGGGAAGAACTCGATCGAGCGCGGCAACCGGAACACCTGGACCGCCACGCCGCGCCGAATCCTGGCCGCGCAGGCGTCGCTCGCGCCCCAGGGAGGCCGCGGCGGGCGCGGCGCCGGCGGCCGATGCGCCGGGCGGCGACGAGGCGCCGGCGGGCGGCCGCGGCGGCGCGAGCGGCGCGCGTCCGCGGCCGCGACGGTCGAACAGTTCCGGACGCTGTTGCGCGATCCGAACCTGCGCGATCCGCGCGGGTACATCCTTCCCGCCGACCAGCCGGATTTCCCGACCGCGACGAAGTTCGTCAACGCGCTGCTGAAGATCGGCGTCACGGTCCACCGCGCGACGGCGCCCTTCACGGTCGCGGGCAAGAGCTATCCCGCCGGCTCGTACGTCGTGAAGACGGCGCAGGCGTTCCGGCCGCACGTGCTCGACATGTTCGAGCCGCAGGATCATCCGAACGACATCCCGTATCCGGGCGGACCGCCGACCCGGCCGTACGACAACGCCGGCTGGACGCTCGCGTATCAGATGGGCGTCCAGTTCGATCGCATCCTCGACGGGTTCGACGGGCCGTTCGAGAAGGTGAGCGGCCTGCAGAAGCCGGCGCCCGGGAAGGTGAGCGACGGCGAGCGGCGCGGGCTTTCTCATGAGCCACGCGCCGAACGACGCGTTCACGGCCATCAACCGCCTGCTGGCCGCGGGGGAGGATGTGTCGTGGATGACGAGCGGCGCGCAGCAGGGGGCGTTCTTCATCGCGTCGAAGCCGTCCACGCGAGCCGCCCTCGGCAAGCTCTCGGCCGATCTGGGTCTGAACTTCGAGCGTCGCGGCGCGGCCCGCGGGCGACGCGATCACGCTGCGGAAGGTGCGAATCGCGCTCGCCGATCAGTACGGCGGCTCGATGCCGTCCGGCTGGACGCGCTTTCTCCTCGAGCAGTTCGAGTTTCCCTTCGAGGTGGTCTACCCGAAGGCGCTCGACGCGGGGAACCTCTCCAGCCGGTTCGACGTGATCATCTTCCCGTCGGGCGTCGGACCTGCGGGCGCGCGGCGGTCGTGGGGGTGGCGGCGGCGGCGGCGGCCGCGGAGGTGGGGGCGGCGACAGCAACATTCCGGCGGAATACCAGCCGATGCTCGGAGCGTACACCGCGGCGCAGACCGGACCGCACCTCAAGAAGTTCCTCGAGGACGGCGGAACGATTCTCGCCGTCGGACGGCTCCGCCACCGGCCTTGCGCAGCTCTCCGGCGTGCCGGTCGACAACCATCTCGTCGAGCGTTCGGCCGACGGGAGCCTGCGGCCGGTGCCGGCCGAGAAATACTACGTGCCCGGATCGGTTCTCCGGATGGCGGTCGACAACACGGCGCCGCATCGCGCACGGCCTCGACGACCACGTGGACGTCCTGTTCGACAACAGCCCCGTGTTCGCGCTCGGCCCGCAGGCGATGCTGAAGGGCGTGCGGCCGGTGGCCTGGTTCGACAGCGCGGCGCCGCTCCGGAGCGGCTGGGCCTTCGGGCAGGGCTATCTGAACGGCGGCGTCCAGGTCGTCGAGGCCGCCGTCGGCAAGGGCCGGCTGTTCATGTTCGCGCCGGAAATCACGTTCCGCGCGCAGCCGCACGGCACGTTCAAGTTCCTCTTCAACGGCATCTACCTCGCGGCGAAGTCCGGTCCGGCCGGCACGACGACCGAAGAGAACAGGAGATAGGAGGCAGGAGGCAGGAGGAGATAGAAGAGCGTTTCTTGTCGCGATCGACTCCGACCTCTTGTCTTCTGACTCCTATCTCCTGTCTTTCGTGAGGTCCGTCGACGCCCTGTCTCCTGTCTTCTGTCTCCTGACTCCTGTCTTACGGCACGAGGCCGTGATCGATGACGTAGTGCATCAGCTCGGCGGTCGTGCGCAGGTCCATCTTCTCGAGAATCCGCGCCCGGTACGTGCTGACCGTCTTCACGCTGAGCGCCAGTTCCGCGGCGATCTCCGAGACGGTCTTTCCCATGCCGATCATGCGCAGCACCTGATACTCGCGATCCGACAAGGCTTCGTGGCGCAGCCCTTTCGTGCCGGAGCTCTGGTGTTCCGTCGGCCGTGCCGGCCGGCGCGCTACGGCCGCCCGGCGAGCACCTGGTGACCGCCTTGACCATCTCCTCCGGCGGCGCGCTCTTTTCCAGGTAGCCGAGCGCGCCGACGGCGAGCGCGCGACGCGCGAAATGCTGGGGCGGATGGACGCTGACGACCATGATGCGCGCCGACGGCCGAAGGCGGCGGAGATCGCCGATCACGTCGAGGCCGCTGGCGCCCGGAAGCGAGATGTCGAGGAGGACAGGTCCCACTCGTCCGTTTCGAAACGGCGGACGGCCTGTTCGCCCGTGTCCGCTTCGCCGACGATCAGGTTCTCGAACGCGCGGGTCAGGATGCGGCGGATGCCCTGGCGGATGACCGGGTGATCGTCGACGAGGAGTACGCGCTTCACGCTTCAGGGCCCCGGTGCCGGGGCAGGCAAGGGCTGCGCCGGCGGACACGGGCATGGTCGCCATCACAACGGTACCGCGCCCTCCTCGCGCGACGTGATCCGGACGTCGCCACCCACCGCCAGCGCGCGCTCGCGCATGCCGAGCAGCCCCATCGTCCGCGGGATTCTCGATCTGGTCGGACGCGATGCCGCGCCCGTTGTCGCGCACCGACATCGACACGACACCGCCGTCCTTCTTCAGGGAGATCTGCACCGCGCCGGCCGCGGCATGGCGCGCGACGTTGGTCAGCGCTTCGAGCAGGATGCGGTAGAGGATGCTGGCGCGCTCGGGATCGATCTCCAGTTTCGGAGGGCTGACCGACACCCGGCAGCGGATTTTCGTGCGCGTCTCGAACAGCAACGCTTCGTAGCGAAGGGCCTCGGCGAACCCGAGCGGGCCGAGCATCGCCGGCCGGACCCTGGCGGAGACGCGCTGGACGGTCGCGAGGGAGACGTCGAGCAGGCCGCCCGCCGACTGCAGCCGATCGACGACCGCCGCTGAATAGTGCGCGCGCCTCGAGCGGACCAGTTCCGTCGCGCCCCCGAGCTCGAGCTTGATCGCCGTCAGGAGCTGTCCGAGCTCGTCGTGGAGCATGCGCGCCACGGTCCGACGCTCTTCTTCCCGCACGGATTCTTCGTGCGCGACGAGATCCCGGAGGCGCTGCCGCGACACGTGCAGCTCGGCCTCGAAGTGGGTCCGCGTCGTGATGTCGCGGTACTGCCAGACGTGCGCCGCCGGCCGGGCCTCCCCGACCATCGGCGAGTATTCGAGCTCGAACACGCGGCCGTCGGGCAGCCGGATCGCCTGCGATCCGACGCGCCCGCCTTGCTGCCTCAGCTCGTCGAGACGCGCGGCCGCCGGTCCCAGGCTGCCGGCCGTCAGTACGCGAGCATCCGACCCGATGAGCGCGGCCGGCGGACCGTCCAGGTGGAACAGCCGGCAGAAGGCCTCGTTGACGAGCAGCACCAGGCCGTCCTCGGACTCGACGACCACGCCGTCGCTCATATGGGCGACGAGACTGTTCAACAGCAACACGTGCGCGTCGCGCTCCCGCTCGAGCTGCTTCTCCCTGGTCGCCTCGGCGAGGTCGTGGGCCGCGCCGCGCCGTCCGGTGACGTCGAGACACGAGCCGACGTAGCCTTCGAGCTCGCCGCCGGTGGCGGCGACCGGAGTGCCGGACGCGTGTATCAAGCGGTACACGCCGTCGGCGCGCAGCCACCGGTATGTCGCCTCGAAGGGCATCCGTGCGGCGAGGGCCTCGGCAAACGACGCCAGACATGCGTCCCGATCGTCAGGATGGAGGCCTTCCGCCCAGCCGTCGCCGAGCTCCTGCTCCGGCGTGCGGCCTCTGAAGGCGAGCCAGCGCTCGTTCGCGTAGACACACTGGCCGTCGGCGCCGGCCATCCACACCATGACGGGTGCGTGCTTCAGAAGGGCCGCAAGGCGCCCGAGAAAAGGGGGGCGATCCGGCGTGGATGATGATGAGGCGGACGCGCGCATGCTGGGCCCGGAGCCATTCTCGCAGGTTTTATTTATCGTCGAACCACAGTTTGGGAGGATGTCGGACAAACACCGACAATCGACACGGCGCGGTTTCGCAGCGAACCGCCTCTGCAGTGTGCGCAACATGCCTGATCTGTGCGGAATGTCCGGTGAGATCGGTTACCGGCTATGCAGACGTGCATGCTTCGCCGACGGTCGGCCGTGATTGTTACGCGAATCCGACACTCACACGTGGCCGGCAAGCACGCGCATTGGGCCCAGCCGATCACCCGCGGCAGCGGGCGACCGACCTGGGCGTGATGTGAAAACGCCGCCAGAGGCTCTCGATCTCGTCGAGCGCGATCGCATCGTGCGGACGCTGGCCGAAGAAGGCGAAAACTAGCGCTTCTTGCGGCCGCCTGCGCTCTTCCGGCTCCCGCCCTTGGCCTTGCCGGTCTTCTTCTTGGCTTTCTTGGCCGGGGCGCGCTTCGCCGTGCGCTTGGCGGACGAGGCCTTCTTCGCCGTCTTCTTGCCGCCGGTCTTTTTCGCCGCCTTCTTCCTCGCCGCGCTGACCGCCTTCTTCGCGACCTTCACCTGCTTCTTCACGCGCTTCACGGTGCGGGTCACGGCGGCGCGGATGGCCCGGCGCGGCTGCTCGGTGCGCTCGACCACGCTCGTGGCAGCGTTGCCGGCCGTGGTGGCCGCGGAGCTGGCGGCGCCGGCGGCCGCCTGCGCCGTGTCGACGACAGCCTTCTGCGCGGTGCCGAGCGCGCTGCCGACCTTCTCGGCCGCCTGGTTCAGCCCATTGTCATCGTCGTCGCGGTACGAATCATCAGCCATGTCGTCTCCTGCAGTGAAGTGTGAATGCGGCAGCTCGCCTCGAAGGCCCCCTCGTGGGGTGGCCCCGGCCGGTCGATTGTGCGCATAGTAGCAGAAGATAACGGGCATAAAGTTCTAAAGTTCTAACGTTCTAACGTTCTAGAGTTCGAGGCTGCCAGAGTCGAACGCTGGAGCGCTGAACTCTCGAACGTTGGGAACTTTCGAACTTTAGAACTTTAGAACTTTAGACAAAACGTGCCTTATTCCTACCACCCGCAGATCCTCGAGGAGCTGGCCCGCCACGGCCTGACCCCCCGGCCGTCGACCCCCCCGGGACGGCTCCGCGACGCCGTCCGGGACCTCTATAAGTACGAGATCAAGCGCCTTCGCGGGGACCTGCTGGCGGGCGGCTTCCCGAAGGGGGACTACGCCAATCGGGTCGTGGAGCTGCGAAAAAAGTATCCGCTGCTGTCCATCCCGACCAACCTGTGGACGCTCGGCGGCGGCCGCGGGGAGGAATGATTCTCCGTTACCATCAAGCATGCAGGACTTCGAGAAACTCGGCCTGTTCTACCTCGGCCGTGAACACGACGTCGAGGCGGGAAAAACGCTCGAGAAGCCGGTCCTGTACGACTCGCGGGACCTGCTGACCCACGCCCTCTGTGTCGGCATGACGGGCAGCGGCAAGACCGGACTCTGTCTGGGCCTGATCGAGGAAGCGGCCATCGACGGCGTGCCGGTCATCGCCATCGATCCGAAGGGCGACCTGGGCAACCTGCTCCTGACGTTCCCCCGGCTCGCCCCGGAGGATTTCCGGCCCTGGATCGACGAGGACGAGGCCCGGCGCGCCGGGCTGACGCCCGACGCGTTTGCCGCCCAGCAGGCGCAGACCTGGCGGCAGGGGCTCGCGGAGTCCGGGCAGGACGGCGCCCGGATCGAGCGTTTCCGCAACGCCGCCGAGCTCGCCATCTATACCCCTGGCAGCACGGCCGGCCTCCCGGTCTCGGTTCTGACCTCCTTTGCCGCGCCGGCCGCCGCGGTCCGGAACGACCCGGAGCTGCTCGGAGAGCGGGCGGGCAACACGGCGACCAGCCTGTTGTCCCTGGCGGGCGTCGATGCCGCTCCGCGCAGCCGCGAGCACACCCTCCTCACGACCGTGCTGTCGAACGCGTGGACGGACGGCCGCGATCTCGACCTGGCCGTCGATCATCCAGGAGGTCCAGACGCCCGCATTCACCCAGGTCGGCGTCGTCGATCTCGACACGTTTTTTCCGCAGCGCGACCGCTTCGACCTCGCGATGCGGCTCAACGCCGTGCTCGCCGCGCCGGGGTTCGGGCAGTGGTTCGACGGCGAGCCGCTGGATCCGGCGAGCCTGCTCCACACGGCGGACGGCCGTCCGCGGGTCGTCATCTTCTCGATCGCGCACCTCGGAGATCAGGAGCGGATGTTCTTCGTCTCGCTGCTGCTTCACGCGATGGTCGGGTGGATGCGCACGCAGACCGGAACGTCGAGCCTGCGCGCCGTCCTGTTCATGGACGAGATCGCCGGCTACTTCCCGCCGGTGGCGAACCCGGCGTCCAAGCTCCCGCTTTTGACGCTGCTGAAACAGGGACGCGCGTTCGGGCTGGGGGTGGTCCTGGCCACGCAGAATCCGGTCGACCTCGACTACAAGGGCCTGTCGAACATCGGCACGTGGTTCCTCGGGCGGCTGCAGACGGAGCGCGACAAGGCACGAGTGCTGGACGGGCTGGAGGGAGCCGCCGCGGCGGCGATCGATCGCGCCCAGGCGGATCGCATTCTCTCGACGCTCGGCAAGCGAGTGTTCCTGCTGCACAACGTGCACGAGAGCGCGCCCGCCGTTTTTCACACACGCTGGACGCTCTCGTATCTTCGCGGCCCGCTGTCGCGCGATCAGATTCGCTCGCTGACCGGCCGCAGCGATGCGGCGAGGACCCCACCGGCGGCGCCGGCGGAGCGTCCGGGCGCTGTTTCCAGGAAAGAGGCGGCACAGAGCGATGCCCCGCCGGTCGTCCCGCCGGGCATCCAGCAGTTCTTCATCCCACGTACGCGCCCGGACGACACGCGCGGGCCGGTGTATTCCCCGATGGTGCTTGGCGCCGCGCGGATCACCTTTGCCGATCCGAAGCTCGGGATCGACGTATCGCGGGATGTGATCTACGAGACGGAGATCGGCACCGGAGCGGTGGCCGTGGACTGGGCCGGCGCCGCGCCGGTCGATCTGCCGGTCGGGGATCTTCGTCGTGCGCCGGATCCCGGCGCGTCGTACGAGCCGCTCCTTCCGGCCGCGATGCAGGCGAAGAACTACGCCGTCTGGGAGAAGGCCTTCACGCGGTGGCTCCTCCAGGCCGAAAAGATCGAGCTGCTCCGCCACCGCGAGTCGAAGCTGACGTCGAAGCCCGGGGAAGCCGAGCGCGATTTCCGGATTCGGCTGCAGGAGGCGTCGCGGACGGCCCGTGACGAAGCGCTCGACGCGGTGCGGAGCAAGTACGCGGCGAAGCAGGCGGCCCTGGCCGAGCGGCTGCGCCGCGCCGAGGCGGGCGTGGCGCGCGAATCCGAGCAGGCGTCCCAGCAGAAGATTCAGACGGCCCTGTCGTTCGGCGCCACGATCATGGGGGCGTTCCTCGGGCGCAAGGCCGTCAGCGCCGGCACGCTGGGGCGGGCGACGACCGCGGCCCGCGGCGTGGGCCGGACGATGAAGGAAACCTCGGACGTGAAGCGCGCCTCGGAATCCGCCGAGGCGGTGCGCGCGCAGATCCGCGAGCTCGAAGAGGCCGCTGAGGAGGAAACGCGGACGCTCGCGGCTGCCTTCGACCAATCCGTTGGCCTCGAACCGGTCACGCTTCTGCCGAAGCGCGGCCAGGTGCTCGTTCACTTCGTCGCGCTCGGCTGGGATCCGCGGTAATGCGGCCGCTCGATCGCGCCGCGGCGCTGAGCGTCGCGGCGGCGCTGGCGCTCTCGCTCGGCGCCTGCCGCGAGAGCTCGGTCCCCGCCGGCGCGCGACGGGACACGGCGACGGAGGTCCGGGAGCTGACGCCGCGTCCCGGCGAGCTCGCGATGCCCGTGAACGACGGGTCCGTCCGATTCGCCGTCATCGGAGATTCCGGACGCGGCGATCAGGCGCAGCACGAGGTTGCCCGGCAGATGGTCGCGTGGCGCGCGAAGTTCCCCTTCGACTTCGTGGTGATGCTCGGGGACAACATCTATCCGCCCAACACGCCGCAGGACTACGTCACCAAGTTCGAAGAGCCGTACCGCGCGCTGCTCGATGCGGGCGTCACGTTTCACGCGGCGATCGGCAATCACGATCCGCCGGACGAGGTCTACTACGGAAAATTCAACATGGAAGGACGCCGCTATTACACCTTCCGGCGCAACGAGCGGCGGCCCGCAGGGCTGGCCGGGGCCGGGGTCCGGTTTTTCGTGCTCGACAGCCGCGGGTTCGATCCCGATCAGCTCGCCTGGCTTCAGTCAGAGCTGGCGAAATCGGAAACAGCCTGGAAGATCTGCTATTTCCACCACCCGATTTACACCGACGGCCGCTACGCCTCCGCCGCCCGCGTCCTGCGCCTGGCGCTGGAGCCGATCCTCATCAAGGGCGACGTCGACGTCGTCCTGAGCGGCCACGAGCACCTGTACGAGCGGATCAAGCCGCAGCACGGGATTTCGTATTTCATCTCCGGCGGCGCCGGCTCGCTGCGGAAGGGGGACATCACGCCGTCCCCTCGCACCGCGCGCGGGTTCGACACCGATTATCACTTCATGATGATGGAAGTCTCGGGCGACACGCTGTACTTCCAGGCCATCAGCCGGACCGGGGAGACGGTGGACGCGGGGGTGATAGTGAGGGGACAGAGACAGGGACAGTAGAACGGTTCTTGGTTCTTGGTTCTTTGTTCTTGGTTGTTTCGTTCGTTCCTCGTTCCTCGTTCGTCGTTCTGTCATCAGCTCGATCAGTCAACGACAACGGAGAACTGAGAACCAAGAACCGAGAACGGACCTACTTTGGACACGGCCCAGCGCTTCTGTATCTGTCTGACCTTGTCTTCGAACGCCTCCGTCCACGCCGCCGGGCCGCGCGCCTCGGCCAGGATCTGATCGGTACTCGAGCACGCGGGATGCGGTGAACAGGGTGTTCAACTGCCCGGTCGAGAGCTGCTCGAGGAGCCCGAGCAGCATCAGACGTCCCTCCTCCGAGATTTGGCGATCGCGGAACGTGGCGCCTTCGTACGGCAGCGTCTTCATGCTGACCGTGCAGGTTGCCGGGTCCGACCACACGGGCAACCGGCGCCAGTTGAGGAGATCCACTCTGGAGGGACCGAACGTGGCGCCGAGGTCCTGGATCAGGGCCAGCGGCGTGGTGCAACCGCCGTCGGGCCGGTCGCCGCCGGGCAGGCAGGTGATCCGCTGGTTCGCCGACTTGTTGTCCCAATGGGAGATCACGACGGCGAGGAGGCGGAGCGCGTCCACCTCTGAACGCGGCGAGCCGCCGGACGCCGGATCGATTCTCTCGAGCTCGTACCAGCCCCAGCCCTGGTCGTCGGTGGCTTCGATCTTCCGCCCTTCGAGCTGCCGCTCGATCACGGCCGTCTCGAACTCGGTCACGTCCTCATCTCCGGCGCCCAGGAAGCAGACGCTCTTGATGCCCGTCAGTTCGAGGCATTGCAGCGATCGGAAAGGGGACCGCGGGCATCCCGTGCAGCGCACCTTGCGCACGATGTACATCGCGTCGGCGCCGAACCCCAGGGCCCTGAGCAGTCGCGTGCCGGCGACTTCGGCCGGCAGCTCGCCGTTCGACGCTCCGTATTTCACTTTCAGCACCTGTCCGTCCGGCATCTCGCAGTGGAACTTCGGCGTCAACCCGCTCAGCTTGCGGATGACGAAGCGGCACGAGACTTCGTCGGTGCGCTCGAAGCGGCCGGGGCCGTCCGGGTTGTCCGCGAAATCCACCTGTCCCACCGGCACTGACGGCGGGCGCCACACGCGCGCCGAACGGAGGGCTGCCTCTCGCATTGCCGCGGCGGCGGGATCCGGGGTCTCCTTCGAGGACGATCCGCCGCAGCCGGAGGACGTCAGCGTCAAGGCCCCGCACGCAAGGAGCAGCAGGACGAGATCGGTGCCCGGCGCACGCTGGAGCGCACGCACGTTCACGCGTGCTCCGCCGGCGGGCAGCAGCGCGAGGCCGGTCAGATAGAGCACGACGGTGAGGAACGCGAGATACCCGGTGGCCGCGGCGTGCGGCTGATAGTCGATCGTGCCGAGGCTGGCGCCTTCGATCAGCGTGGTGAGGAGCCGCTTCAGCGTGCCGGTGTTCGGCGCATAGAGGTTCTCCAGCACGATGAACCGCAGGACGAGCGCGGAGCCGAGGAGCACGACGAGGCTGCGCAGCAGGTTGGTCCGGCCGCTGACGCCCGCGAGCGTCGTCGCGAGCTGGACGAAGAAGCACGCGCTGAAGACCGCGTGCAGCAGTCCGATCTCGGGGGTCAGCAGGTTGAAGATCTGCGCCGAGGCCGCGAAGAGGGCGATGAGGACGAGGACGCCGGAGACGTTCTCGAGCGGGGCGCGCTGCGCGTTCATGAGGCGATCGGGCGCGAGCGCGCCGGACCGGACCAGCGCCGCGACGAGCAGCATGGCCAGCACCAGCGAGATGAGGGGCGGCGGCACGAGCCGGACGGTGTCGGCGATCCGCAGCCCGCCGAAGAGCGCGACGGTCAGGAACATCGCGGGCAGAACGATCGCTTCGCGCACCGGCGTCATTTGCGTGGATTGAAGACTTTGAACGGGTTGAAGTCCGAGGCGTCGCGCGTCATGCCCCGCTCGAGCTCGGCTCTGAGCTCGTCGGCGCTTTTCATGCCGAGGGCGACATCGTCGACGACGAGCCGGTGGGCGGGCGCAAGCGCGATGGCGCGATCGACGGCGTCGATGCCCTGCTTGAACAGCACGTCGTCGTTGTAGACGCGTCCCCATCCCTGCCGGTAATAGCTGTAGGCGATATAGAACTGCGTGCGCGCGTCGCGGCGGGCGGGATCGGCGCGCTCGAAGGCGGCGCGCGCTTCGACGAACGCGTCGCGCCGGAAGAAGGCGAGCGCATCGGCGGTCGCCTGCTGGTCGACCTGGTACACGCCGATGCCGGATGCCAGGCCCCCGGTGACCTGCGAGACGGTCTGCGGCTGAGCTGCGTAGAGCCAGACGATGAAGGCGCCGTAGACGAGCGTGAGAGCCAGGCCGGCCAGGCGAACCATAGGCGGTGCCGCTGCAGTATACGTGCCGGGGTTGCGTCTGCGCGCGTTCTGAGATAGAACTCTACATACATAGAGTCTTACGCTGCCGGGATTCGGGACTCGGGACTCGGGATTCGGACGGCCACGACCAACGAGCAGAAACGAGCCCCGAGTCCCGAGATCCGAGTCCCGAGTCCGAGTCCCGAGCCGAGCGAAGGAGCCACCGTGTCCCCGAAGCTGAATCTGACCTATCCGACGGCGCTCGTGCTGCAGGCCCTCACGAACGGCTTTCAACACGGGTTCGACATCATGGACGCGACCGGGCTGCCGAGCGGCACGGTGTACCCGATCCTCCGGCGGCTCGATCGCGAGGGGCTGGTGCAGTCCGCCTGGGAGAAGCACGCCACCGCCCAGCGCGAGCAGCGGCCGCCGCGCCGCTACTACGAGATCACGCCGCCCGGCGCCGACATGCTGGCACTCTCCCTCGATCGGTTTCGCGCGCTGGATCACGCGGTCGCCAGGCCGCGACGCCTGAAGCCTTCGCGCGCGTAGCCACGGAACACGGATACACACGGATATGGCCGCACCCCGCGCCTCGCTGACCGTCTGGCTCTGCGTCGCCGCCGTGCGGCTGTTCAGCGCGCTCGTGCCTGCCCGCGCCCGGCGTGAGTGGCGGCTCGAGTGGGAGGCGGAGCTGTATCACCGCGGCGAACTGCTCCACGCGCGGCGCCATGTGGACTGGAGGCATCGAATGGATCTGTTCCGCCGCGTGCTCGGAGCGCTGCCGGATGCGGCCTGGCTGCGGCGTCAGTTCACCGCCGACGCCGACATCGTTCACGACCTGCGGCACGGCGCGCGGATGCTGCGGAAATCGCCGACCTTCACGCTGTCCGCGGTGCTCATCCTGGCCATCGGCATCGGCGGCACGGTCTCGATCGTGACGCTCCTCGACACGCTGATTTTCCGGCCGCTGCCGTATGCGGACGCGGAACGCGTGATGACGCTCTGGCAACGCCGCGCCGCGTCTCCCCTCGATCTCGAGGATGTCGCCCCCGCGAACTTCCTCGACTGGCGCGAGCGAAGCGTGTCGTTCAGCGCCGTCGCGGCGCTGGTGCCGTACTCGCACGACTACACCGGCGGCCGCGAGCCGGAGCTCTGGTTCGGCGCGCAGGTCACCGAAGGCTTCTGGGACGCGCTCGGCATGCAGCCGGCGCTCGGGCGCGGGTTCCTGCCGGACGAGCACGTGCGCGGCGCGCGGAACGTCGTCGTCATCAGCCACGGGTTGTGGCAGCGGCGGTTCGGCGGAGACCCGGCAATCGTGAACACGGCCGTCAGCATGGACGGCGAGCCGTGGACGATTGTCGGCGTGCTCCCGCGCGAGTTCGCTCCGCAATTCCTGCCGCGGCCCGGCGATCTCGAGGTCTGGACGCCGAAGATCGTCCAGGCCCACGAGACGCGGACGCGCGGGAGCGCGTGGTGGAACGTCGTCGCGCGGCTGAAGCCCGGCGTGTCACGCGCGGCGGCGCAGCGGGAGATGGACGCGATCTCGAGCGGCCTCGCGCGCGAGTATGCCGCGACCAACGCGGGGCTCTCGGCCGCGGTCGTCCCGCTGCGCGAGCACCTGATGGGCGAGGTCCGGACGCCGCTGTTCATGATGTTCGGCGCGGTCGTCCTCGTGCTGGGCATCGGCTGCGCCAACGTGGCCAGCCTCCTGCTCGCGCGCGGCATGCAGCGCGAGCGCGAGTTCGCCATCCGGTCGGCCCTCGGCGCCGGCCGCGCGCGACTCGTGCGGCAGCTCGTCGCGGAGAGCCTCATGCTCTCGGCGATCGCGGCCGCCTGCGGCATCGCGCTCGCGCGCTGGGGCATCGCCGGCATCGTCGCGCTGGCGCCGGGCGGCGTGCTGCGCCTGCACGAGGCGTCGATCGACGGCCGTGCGCTGCTCATCGCCGCCGGTCTCACGACGCTGACGGCGGTGGCGTTTGGTCTGCTCCCGGCGCTGCAGGTCTCGCGGCCCGAGCACGATCCGATGCGCGACCGGACCGGCGGCGCGCCGCGGCGCAGCTTCCGGAGGAGCCTCGTCGCCGCCGAGGTGGCGTTTGCGGTCGTGCTGCTGACCGGCGCCGGGCTGCTCATTCGCAGCTTCAACCGGCTGACCGCCGTCGACCCGGGCTTCTCGGCCTCTGGCGTCGTCGAGCTGCAGGTGTTCGTCTCCGACCGGTACGCCACTCCCGAACGGATGCGCAGCTTCTTCACGTCGACGCATCGGGCGGATTCGCGCGCTTCCAGGCGTGCGAGCGGCAGGAGCGGTGTCGGCGATGCCGTTTGCCGCCGCGAACATCGACGTCAAGAGCGCGCTCGACATCGTGGGCCGTCCGGCGGGGAGCGAGCGGGAACGGCGCGGCGTCTACGTCACGATTGCGACACCCGGCTATTTCGAGGCGATGCGGATTCCGCTGCGGGCCGGGCGGCTCTTCGAGGACCGGGACGGGGAGCGCGCGCCGACGGTCGCGCTCGTCAGCGACTCGCTGCGCCGCAGGGAATGGCCGGCCGGAGACGCCGTCGGCAAGCGCATCGGCGTGCAGTGGGACGGACGGAGGATCGAAGCCGAGATCGTCGGCGTGGTCAGCGAGATCCGCCACGACAGCCTCGACAGCGTGCCGAGGCCCGAAGTGTTCCTGCCGCTGGCCCAGCGTCCGTTCGGCTCGATGACCTACGTCGTCCGCGCCGATGGCGAGCCCGCCGGCCTCATCGACGCCGTCAAACGCGAGGTGTGGGCGGTCGATCCGTTGCAGACGTTCTACGATGCGGCGCGCCTGGAACGTCTCGTGTCGGCGTCCGTCGTGCGGCAGCGTTTCAGCATGACGCTGATGTCCGCCTTCGCGCTGATGGCCCTGGTGCTGTGCGCCACGGGGATCTACGGGGTCGTCAGCTTCACGACGACGCAGCGGACGAGGGAGATTGGCGTCCGGATGGCGCTGGGGGCCGACGGGCGCGCGATTCAGCGGATGGTGCTGCGCGAAGGCAGCGCGTCGATCGGCGCCGGCCTGCTGTGCGGCCTGGCCGGCGCGCTTGTGCTCTCGCGGTTGCTGGGCGGGCTGTTGTTCGAAGTGCGGCCCGGCGATCCGGCCACGATGCTGACGGCGAGCCTGCTCCTGGGCGGCGTCGGCCTCGCGGCCTGCTACCTGCCCGCGCGCCGCGCGACGCGGATCGATCCGGTGACGGCGTTGAGAGTCGAGTGACGCCGAGCGACACGTAGCCTCTCCATGTCAACTCGTGGCTTCCGCGTCTCTCGATATGATGTCGTGGCTTCCGCGCCTTGGGTTCAGGTCTCGGGTCTCAGGTCTCGGGGTCTCGGGTCTCGAGTCTTCGGGAGGTCTCGGGTCTTCGGTGGGCCTCGGGTTTGCTGGGACCAAAGACCAAAAGACCAAAGACGACGCGGGCAACTTTGACGTCACGGCGGTGACCCTGGCCGAGCTGAAGCGCAGGATTCTGGCGTTCGAGAATTCATGCGGCGAACGGCCAAATCGGATCGTGGTCCACTACCAGAGCGGTTACTCGCACATCACACACGGCTCTGAACGCGGACCCCGGTTTGGCCTCGGTCATGTTGCGCGCGAAGCGTCGGGAGGTGGTTGGGCGGCCGAGGCAACGTGGTCGGACGGTCGTGGCGGCACGCCTCGCGAGGTTGCGGCGCGCTTCGGAAGCGAACTGGCAAGTTTTCTTCTGTCTGCTGCGAAGCTGCCCCCTAATACCGGCCCAACCGACCGGCGCCGATGATGTAGGCTCGCTGCAAGCGCTCGTTGAAAGACTATGCGAAAGAGATTCTTGTTCCTTGGTGCTGGACGGCGCGGGAAGTGATCGTATGGATTCTGCGGATGACGAGTTGCTCTCCCGTTTCGTCGAGGCGTTCGAGGTCCTTGACGACCTGGTCGTACCTGATTGGGCGAGTCCCGAATCCCAGCTTGCGACCGATCTCGTTGATGACTGGGGCAATCAGCGCTGGCGTCCGCGCTTCTCGGCAATCCCATCGGATTGGCAAGGGCTGTACGCTGCGATTCCGCACCGGCTGCCTCCGCTATTCGAGCGGCTCCTGAGAACCTGGAGGTGGGCGGCAGTCGATCTCGAGGTGCTCGAACTGTTCGCGAACCCGCCCGGTGAGGATCTCGCAGGTTTTGTGTCGGAGATCACGCGAGATCAGACGCTGGCCCGGTCGCTCATGCCTGCTGGTTTTGTGCAATTTGGACGACACGGCGGCGGTGGGTACGACCCCGTTTGCTTCGATACGAAGCGGCGGCGCAACGAACATCGACTGCCCGGTGGTTCGAATCGATCACGAGGAGATTCTGTGCAACGGTCGGCTTCGGGTGCTCAGCGAAGTCGCCCCTGGATTTCGCGAGCTCGCTGAAGACGTCGTGCGCCTGGCTTCAACGGGGCGTCGCCGCTCGTGATGCGCGCCATCTCACATTCAAAATGAATCTCCTGACCTCTTGACCTCCTGTAAAATTTTTCGCCGCTAATCAGAAACCTCCCGCCTATCCGACCCGCAGCGCCACCATCGGATCGACGGTCGCGGCACGCCGGGCCGGAATGAGGCACGCGGCGGCAGCGACGGCCACGAGGACCATGGAGACGGCGAGGTATGTCAGCGCGTCGGTCGGCTCGACACCGAAGAGCAGGGTCGTCAGTAGCCGCGTGAGCGCGAGCGCCCCCGCCATGCCGATCGCGAGGCCGATGAGCACGAGGGAAATCCCCTGGCGCAGCACCATCGTCAGGACGCTGCCGCGCTGCGCGCCGAGCGCCATCCGGATCCCGAACTCCTGCGTGCGCTGGTTGACCGAGAACGCGATGACGCCGGCGATTCCCGTCGCGGTGATGACCAGCGCGAGCAGGGCGAAGAGGCCGAGCAGCGCCGCCGTCAGCCTCCATGGCGCGAGGGACGCAGAGCGCACCTCCGCCACAGTCCGGAAGTGATCGACCGGCTGGTTCGGGTCGATCGCGTGGACGGCATTCTTGACCTGCCGCTCCATGATTTGCGGGTCGACGTTCGTTCGCAGCAGCCACGTTGTCGAGAGCAGCGAGCTCTGGAGCATCGGATTGTAGACCTCGTCGTGGGCCGGCTCGTTGAGCTGTTGAAGCGTGTCGGCGACGACGCCGACGATGGTGGCCCATCGCTCCCCACCGCCGCGGATGCGCTTGCCGACGGGATCTTCACCCGGCCAGTAGTGCCGCGCCATCGTCTTGTTGATGATGACCACGAGATTCTCGCGCCGGCGATCGGTGGCGGTGAACGCGCGGCCAGCCAGCAGCGGCTGGCCGATCGTGGAAAAGTAGTCCGCGGTCGCCACGTGATAGTTCACCCGCGGCCTCGGGGCGTTCGGGGCGATCTCGCGCCCCTCGATTTGCAGCGGTCCGGCGAACGCTCCCTGGTCGTTCAGCGGGAAGGTGCCGCTCCCGGCGGCCGCCAGCACGCCCGGCTCCGATTTCAGCCGTTCTTCCAGGCGCTCCCAGAACGCCGGCACCTGCTCGCCCCGGTACTTCGAGAAATTCAGATCGATGCGCATCGTCAGCAGGTTGTCGGTCTCGAACCCCGGGTTGACGCGCTGCAGGTTGATGACGGTGCGGAGCGTGAGGCCGGCCCCGATGAGCAGCATGAACGACGCGGCGACCTGCACGACGATGAGGACGCTGCGAACGCTTTGCCGGTTCTGGGTGTTCCGCCCGCCGTCGCGCAGCGCCGGCGCGATCCCCGCCGCGGCGCCGAGCGCGGGAACCGAGCCGAACACCAGCCCCGTCGCGACGGAGATGAGGAACGTGAACAGCAGGACGTTCCGATCGATCTCGATCTCGGCGGCGCGCGGCGTGAAGCGCTCCGCGTAGGCGATCAGCAGATCCAGGCCCCAGCTCGCGAACGCCACGCCGAGGAGGCCGCCGATGAGGGCGAGCAGCGTGCTTTCGGTCAGCAGCTGGCGCACGAGACGCGTCCGGCTGGCCCCGAGGACCGAGCGGATTGCGATTTCGCGCTCGCGGCGGACCATCCGCGCGAGCGTCAGGTTCGCCACGCTCGCGCACACGATGAGGAGCACGAACCCTGCCGTGCCGAGCAGAACCAGCAGCGTCGTCTTGAAGGAGCGGGTCAGCTCTTCTTCGAGCGGAATGGCGATCGTGCGATAGCCGTCGGTCTCGCGGTAGACCTCCGGATAGCTCGTCTGCAGCCCCGCGGCGACGACGGCCAGGTCGGCGCCCACCTTTTCCTTCGTCACGCCCGGTTTCACGCGCGCGAAGGCGCGCATCATCCTCGCCGACCGATTGGCGATCATGCCCTGGGACGAGCGGAAGGGACACGCGGAGGTCGGCATGTAGACGTCCAGCTCGAGCGGATACTGCGGCACGGGCGGCAGGATGCCGATCACCTGGTGCGGCCGATCGTTCATCTGGAAAATGCGGCCGACGACCGTCGGGTCCCCGCCGAAGCTGCGCTGCCAGTATTTGTGGCTCAGCATCAGGACGGCCGGCGCGCCCGGCTTCTCGTCCGCGTCCTGGAACGTACGCCCGAACGCCGGCCGCACGCCGAGCACGTCGAAGAAGTTCGCGGAGACGACGCCCGTGGCCACGCGCTCGGGCTCCGCGCGGCCGAGCAGGATGAACCACATGTCGTGGAATTCCACGACTCCCTCGAGGCTCTGCGCGCGCGTGCGGTAGTCGAGAATCTCCTGATACGAGAAGCCGGTGTCCTCGACGTTGGCCAGCGGGCGCTGCTGGCGCAGCACGACGAGGCGGTCGCCGTCCTGATACGGCAGCGGGCGGAGCAGGACGCCGTTGACGACGCTGAAGATCGCGGTGTTCGCGCCGATCCCGAGCGCCATCGTCAGCACGACCACGACCGCGAACCCCGGGTTGCGGCCGAGATTGCGCAGCCCGTAGCGCAGGTCCTGGGTGAGCGTCTCGAACAGCCGCGACAGCCAGGTGTCGCGCACGTCGTCCTTGACGCGATCGAGGGCGCCGAAGGCGCGCAGGGCCGCCCGCCTGGCTTCGCCGGGCGCCATGCCGGCCTTGACGTGCTGCTCGGTGAGCATGTCGATGTGAAAGCCGAGCTCCTTGTCGAGATCGTGCTCGAAGCGTTCCCGGCGGAACAGCGACGAGAGGCGCGTGGTGAGTCTGCGGAGCATGGTGGTGTTCCTGTGTTCTTTCTCTCTTGCTTTTGCGTTCGCGCTCTTGCGTTCGCGGCGTTCGCGGTCAGTTGGCCAACACGCGCCCGACTGCCGATGCGAGCCGTTCCCAGTTGGCCGTTTCTTCCGCGAGCTGTTTCTTCCCGCGTTTCGTCAGCTGATAGAACTTCGCCTGCCGGTTGTTCTCCGAGCTTCCCCACTCCGCCTCGATCAGCCCCTGCTGCTCGAGACGATGGAGCGCCGGGTACAACGATCCCTGGTTGACCTGAAGGACATCCTGCGACACCTGCTGGATCTTCAGCGAGATGCCCCAGCCGTGCATGGCCCCCTCGGCGAGTGTCTTGAGAATCAACAGATCGAGCGTGCCCTGGAGCAGGTCCGATTTATTCGACATCCGGTCTCCTGTAGACGAACGACAAGAGCGTATCGTTCCGTCTTGTAGAATGTCAAGGGGAAAGGGGAACAGGGGCCGCGCCTGACTTCGCTCTGCGCGGTAGGGCCTCGGCGCTGGCGCGCCTCGGTAAGGGCCGGCTCGCTGCGCTCGCCGGTAGGGCCTCGGCGCTTCGCGCCTCGGTAGGGCCGCGCTCACTTCGTTCGCGCGGTATTCGCCGGGGGTCGGTTCGCACGTTCAGCGCGCGGCGATCTGGCGGGCGGCCGCCGCCGGGCTGACCGGGCGGCCGTTGATCGTCTCGTATTCGTAGTGCACTTCGAGCCGGGACAGGCCCGCGACCTTGACTTTCGCGACCGACTCGGTCGAGACCGGCACGCGGACGCCGTCGAGCCGCGCGTAATGACGGATGACGTTCACCAGGCTCGTCCAGAACGACGGGTTCTTCGACAGCCGTCCTTCGACCCGGAGCAGGTCCGACCCGTCCTGGCTGAGGATCATGCGGCCGTCGACGAGCAGGACGTCCTTGCGCTTCGGTTTGAGGATCACGTGCCGCTCGCCGTCCGACCCCGGCGCGGCCTGGAATTCGTAGTTGTCGGCGCTGATCTCGGACCGGCGGCACTCTCCCTCGTCCACGAGCTCCTGCTCGCGCTTGAGGACCGCTCTCAGGACCTTGTTACGCACGTACTCGGATCCTTTTTCCGACACGATGGTGTAGCGGAACACGCCCTTGTCCAGCTCCGTCCACGCCTCGAGCCAGGCTTCCTGATTGAAGCGCTCGCTGCGCGCGTGCATCCGCCGGTAGGCGCGATACTGGGTCACCGGTTCGTCGCGCGCGGCGAGGAAACGCCCGGCCGGCCCGCTGGCAGGTCCCTCGGCGGCCTGGACGCCGGCCGCCGCTGTCAGCAACAGTGTGAACCCGAGCGCCCACTGTAAGTTCATCCGCGTCCGTGTTCCGGCTCTGAGTTGCTGCATGACACGCTCCGGCGATTCACAACGCAAGAAGCGTGCTCATCGACGGCAAGCTCGGCCGTTCGCGCGCCCTGCATCATCCTTTGGGTGGTGATGCCGGAGGAGTAAGAGTCGGGCTCGCGGTTCTTCGCGACAGGCTCGTGCCGCGGCGCAGGATTGCCTTCGCCGCGAGCGTCAGCCACGGCACTCCGTATTCCGCGGCCATCAAGGCCCCCGGCACGACCCAGCGGCCCCCTCGACGGGAGAACTCCCAGACCAGATACACGGGAATCACGCTGAAGGTCCACGCCAGCAGCGGCCATGTGGCGCTGGTGAAGAGGAAGGGCGTGAACGACAGCAGGTACCACGGGTACACGACCGGCGCGCACGCGAGCGCGACCGCCATGGGCCACGCCCAGCCCGCGGGGTCCGAGGCTTCGAGCCGCCATCGCGCCCACACGGCGACGAGCAGTCCCAGAATCACCGCCGCGCCGGCCGCCACCTGCGGCGTGGAGGCCGCCGCGATCATCCTGAACACGGGACCGTTGAACCGGATGTACGCAAGCACGTTGGGCACGGCGCCGAGCGGGAGCGTGTCGCCGCCGGCAAATGGCAGATACAGCAGAGCGAACACCGCGGCTGCGGCCGCCGCGTCGCGCACGCGCACGCGTTTCCAGTAGAGCGGCAAGAGGACGATCGGCAGCAGCTTGGTCGTGACCGCCAGCACGAACGCGATCGACGCCAGTGCCCCGCGCCGCCGCGACAGCCAATAGGCGGACGCGGCAATCCACATCATGCCGAGGGCATCGATGTGTCCGCTGAGCGAGATCTCCAGGACGACGAGCGGATTCCACGCGTACGCGAGCGCCAGCCACTCACGCCTGCCGGTCGTGGCGAGCCATTGCCACACGATGACAATCGTCAGCAGGTCGCACACGATCAGCGCGAGCTTCATCACCCGCGACGAGTCGTGCAGTCCCACGATGAGCCGGAAGAACAGCTGGGCGCTGGGCAGATACGGGGTCCGCCAGTTCCGGCTCGGCATCAAGCGGGTCTCGTCGGTGTGCGTGTCCGCCAGGGCCGGATCCGACGGCACGACGAGGTACGGGTTGTGCCCGAGGTGCTGCACACGGCCATCCCAACGGTACCGGACCATGTCGCTGTCGGGACCGGCCGGGGCGAACGCGAGCGGCAGCCGGATCGCCACAGCCAGACCGAACGCGGCCAGCAGGACGCGGCGCGGCGCGCGGTCTTCGTTCCAGACGCGCGCGAGCATGGCGAGGTACGCGACGCCGCCGCACCCCGCGCACGCGAAAAACAGCGGAGAGCCGAGCGGTGCTGTGGAGACCGCCAGCACGATCATCGACGCGACGTACGCGGCGCCGGTGATCGCGAGCGATGACGAAAGGGACTGCATCAGACGGGCGGTTTGGATTATAAATGACCTGCTCATGTGCAGAATGAACTCGTTTGTATTGGCCATGATGATTGGCCTGGCAGTCGCTGTGTGCGCGAGCACTGCCGCCGCTCAGGAGGCGGGCTCTCGCGCCGAGGAACAGGCGCGTCAGCAGCAGGAAAAGGCTCGCGCGCTGACTCCGCCGAGGGAGGCTCGAAGTCCACCCTCCCGCAGACGAACCCTCCGACACCGGCGGCGTCCGGCTTCAGCCGGACCAAGACCGGTGGCGTCCGGCTTCAGCCGGAGCCCGGGGCGGCTCGGAGTCACCGCCCGCACCCGAACCGGGCCGAAACCGCGGCGGCGTCGGCCTGCGCGAGCGCCGCGACGGCTACGAGTATCTGGCGGAGGTCCCGCCGGCCGTGCGGGCGCTTCCCGCATTGGGTTTCGCCGTGCGTCCGTGGATGACGATCGATTATCCCGATCTGCGCGGCATCGGCCGGTTCGAGTCGAAGCGTTTCGTGCCGCAGGAGTGGCGGCCCCGCGTCCCGAATCCCGCGTACGTCCGCTCGCGTGCCGACGACACCTTCTGGGCGGCCCGCAAGGCGATGGCGCTGACCGACGACCTGATCCGCGCCGCGGTCAAGGCAGGGCAGTACACCGACGTGCAGGCCGAGCGGTTCCTCGCCGAGGCGCTCATCGAGCGGCGCGACAAGATCGGCCGCGCCTGGCTGCCCGCCGTCAATCCTGTCGTCGATCCGGCGCTGAGCGACGGCGGGACGCTGACCTTCCGCAACCCCGCGGTGGAGCACAACTTTGCGCCGGCGCCGTCGGGATACCACGTCGTGTGGCATCGCTTCGACAACACGACCGGCGAGTCGACGCGAATCGGCGTGTCGGAGACGGCGACGGCGCGCGCCGAGGCGCCCGGTGAGGTCATGGTCCGCGTCAAGCCCGACACGACGCTGCCGGGAGGCCGCGGCGCGTTCGTGCGCGCGGACATCAGCGCGGTCGGCGGCGTGCACCCGTCGTGGGTCGCCCCCGTCCGCGCGTACTTCAAGCGCACGGGCGAGGGATGGAAGCTCGTCGGCTTCGAGCGCATGCCCGACGCGCCGCCGATGCGGCCGGGGCTGGCAGGCGCCGAGATTCGATGACGGCGCGCCACGGACATCGATCGTCATGGAGCCAACGAGCGGCAGAATCGGAACGTTGTTCTCCGCCGGCTCCCTTGTCTGCCTGGCGAGACGAAGCCTCCGCTGATCGTGACGTGATACCGGTCTGGGGATTCGTGGCCGTGGCGGTGCCGCTCGTGCTGACGCCCGGCGCGTCCACCGCGGTCGTCCTTCGCAACAGCCTGGCCGGCGGCGTCCGCGCCGGCATCGTCACGGCGATCGGGGTCAACACCGGGTCGCTGTGTTACGGGCTGCTCACCGCCTTCGGGTTCTCCCTGGCGCTCCAGCGGTGGCCATCCGCCTGGGCGCTGCTGCGCGTCGGCGGGGTCATCTACCTCGCGTGGCTGGGCGTGCAGTCCCTGCGGCGCGCGATGTCTCCGCCCCGGGCCGCCGCGCTCGATCCAGGGCGGCCGGCCGCGCGCACCGCGTGGACGAACTGGTCCGAGGGGTTCGTGACCAACGCGCTGAACCCGGCGATTGCGACCTTCTACTTCGTGCTGTTGCCGCAGTTCATCCCACGCGGCGCGCCCGTCGCGCGGAGCGCGCTGCTGCTCACGGCCGTCCATATCGCGCTCGCGGGGAGCTGGCACGTCGTGTGGGCAGCCGCCGGCGGCACGCTGGCGCGCACGCTCGGAGGCGGCCGCCCGCGTCAGATCCTCGAGGCGCTCACAGGCGTCGCCTTGCTCGCGCTCGCGATCACCATTGCCCTCAGATAATCGGGCGCGCGCGAAGCGCCCGCCGTCGCTTGTCGCGCGAACGGGCCGGAAGCTGGACAAGCTGTGGCGCGGCCGCGCGCGAAGCGGCGCGGACTCGTACGGCGAGCGGCGCAGAGCGCGCGGGAAGCTGGTAGCGCTGGTAGGCCTAATTCTGCCGTTCGGCATCGTCGGTGAGCATCGCGTTGAGCATCCAACTGACCAGGCTGACGACGATCGCGCCGAACAACGCGGAGAAGAAACCACTGATCTCGAAGCCCGGCACGAGCCCCGCCGTCAGCGCGAAGCAGATCGCGTTGACGACGAAGATGAAGAGGCCGAGCGTGATGAGCGTGAAGGGCAGCGTCAGCAGCAGCAGGATCGGGCGGACCAGCGCGTTGACGAACCCGAGGAGTGCGCCCGCGATGAGCGCGGGGACGATTCCGGCCAGCTGCACGCCCGGAACGAACCAGGCCGCGACGATGATCGCGATGCCGTTGAGGAGCAGCCGCAGCAGGAATCGCATGGGTTGAATGGTACTATCGAACGGCATGACTTCAGAAGCCCCAGCCGGGGCCTGGCTGTTCAAGTACCGGTCGTCGTTGCCGGTGCCGCTGGCGCTCGTGCTCGTGCTCGTGCGGACAGGCGCAGTCGAGGCTTCCTGGGTGCAGGTCGTGGGCCCCTTGCTCGTCGCGATGGGCGAAGGCCTTCGCCTGTGGGCCGTGCGCCACATCGGCACGATTTCCCGCACCCGCACGACGCGCTACGGGCCGCTGATTACAACAGGGCCGTACGCCCTGGTGCGCAATCCGCTCTACGTGGGGAACTGGTTTCTCTGGACCGGCTTCGCGGTCTGGTCGTCCTTGTTGTGGATGCTGCCGGTGGCCTGGCTGGTGTTTGCGCTGCAATACCGCGCGATTGCGAAGTGGGAAGCGTCATTCATTCGCAGCATCTACGGGCCGGCGTACGACGACTACGCCAGGCAGGTTCGGGCCTGGTTGCCGCGGTGGCCCCCCGCCGGCGCGCCGGCGCCGGGTCCGCTCCATCCGTGGCGCGACGTGCTCTTCAGCGAGCGCGGCACGCTGCTCGCCGTCGCCGTGATGTCGGGGTTGCTGATGGTCAAGCACGCGGTGTGGTAATCCGGCGTGCGTTCTTTAACAGGAGGTCAGGAGGTCAGGAGATTCATTTTAAAAGATCAAAACTCCTGATCTCCTGATCTCCTGTTCAAGGACGGCTCGCTAGTAGCGTTTCCCCGGCTTGGCGAGCCCCGGGAACTCCGCCTGCAACTGTCGCAGCTTCGGCAGGTCGTTGACGACGATGTAGGGATGATTGCGGTTCCGGTCGAGGAAATCCTGATGGTAGTCTTCGGCCGCGTAGAACCCCTCGAGCGGCACGACCGTCGTCACGATCGGCTTCGGGAAGATGCGGGCGTCGCTCAACTGGCGGATGTAGGCGTCGGCGACGGCTTTCTGCTCGTCGCCGGCGTGGAAGATCGACGATCGGTATTGCGGCCCCTCGTCCGGCCCCTGGCGGTTCAGTTCCGTCGGGTCGTGCGCGACGGCGAAGAAGACCTTCAACAACTGGCCGAACGTCACGCGCGTGGGGTCGTAGGTGATCTTCACCGACTCCGCGTGGCCCGTGACGCCGCTGCTGACGAGCGTGTAGTTGGCGTTGAGCCGGCTCCCGCCCGCATACCCCGACACGACGTCCGTGACGCCGTTCACGCGATCGAACACCGCCTCCACGCCCCAGAAGCAGCCTCCGGCCAGGACCGCGGTCTGTTTCGGCGCGGGCGCCGTCGCGCGGATGTCCTTCACCGGATCGGGAAACGTGGAGGCGCTCACGGTGGCGAGCGCGCAGACGATGGCGAACAACGGCGGGAGTGACTTGATCATAGTGATGTCCCGAGAGAACGGAGGTGACGGAGGCAACGGACGCGAATCAATAGAAGCATCAGGGAACACGGAGGAACGGAGAAACGAAGAAACGGAGAACAAAAAATATGTTTTTCTCCGTTCCTCCGTTCCTCCGTTGCTCCGTGTAGAAAGAGCGGTGCGAACCGTGAACCCGTCTCCGGTTTGCTCCGTCCTCTCCGTTCCCTCGGCTCCTATTATAGGAGTAGAATCGCCGCCTTCGCTCGTGAACCGCGATCACTCACCGATCAGTCAAGGGAGTCCACCGATGAGCGTCGAACACAGGTCCCGGCGGCGCTGGTCGGGCCTCGTCGTGAGCACGGCCGTGCTGGCCGCGGTCATTTCGATGCCCGCGCAGCAGATGGTGACCGAGACGCGCGACCCGGCGCAGCCGCAGGACGAGGAGTTCGCGAAGGCGGTCGCGGAGTGGACCACGCAGCCGTACTACACCAGCCCGCTCGTCGATCACCTGCCGAAGGTGAACGGCATCCCGTCACCGAAGGACGTGCTCGGCTACCACGTCGGTGCGCCGGCGAAGCTCACCTACTACGCCGACATCCTGAAGTACTACCGCGCGCTGGCGGCCGCGACGCCGCGCGTGACGGTCGAGACGATCGGCAAGTCCGACGAGGATCGGGAACTGGTCGTCGTGTGGGTGTCGTCCGACGAGAACATGCAGAACCTGCAGGTGAACCGCGACAACCTGGCGAAGATCGCCGATCCGCGCGGGCTGCCGCCGGAGCGGATCCGGCAGCTCATCGCGACGAGCCGGCCGCACTACCACCTGATGGGCGGCCTCCACAGCGGGGAGACCGGCCCATCGGAGATGCTGATGGAGCTCGTCTACCGGCTCGCGACCGAAACGTCGCCGCTCATCAGGCAGATTCGCGAGAACGTCGTGGTGTCGGTCACGCCCGCCGCCGACGCCGACGGACGCGATCGGTACCTGGACTGGTTCTACCGCGGACTCGAGACCGCCGCACAGGCGCCGTCCGCGGCCGCGCCGTCCGCGGCCGCGCCGTCCCGGCTCCGCGCCGCGCGTCCGCCCGCTCCGGCGTCCGCGCCGCGTCCGCGACGTCCGCGTCCACGACGTCCGCGTCCACGACGTCCGCGTCCACGACGTCCGCGTCCAGTGCGGCCCCGGCCGAAGGCGGCGGCCGCGGCGCCGGCGCACCGAGCGTGCCGTATTGGGGGAAGTACGTCCATCACGACAACAACCGCGACATCAACCTCTCGCAGATGTCCATGCGGGCGATCGCCGATTGGTACTTCACGGCGCACCCGCCGATCGTGCACGACCTGCACGAGTCGCTCTCGCTGATGTACACGTACAGCGGCGCCGCGCCCCAGAATCCGAATCTCGATCCGATCCTCTTCGCCGAGCTGCCCTGGTTCTCGAACTTCGAGCTGGCCCAGATGACGAAGTGGGGCATGCCGGGCGTGTACACGTACGCGTTCATGGACGGCTGGTCGCCGGGATATCTCGGATCGGTCTCCTACAATCACAACGGCATGATGCGGATGTACGAGACGCAGTCGGGTCGCGAGGCCGGGCCTGGCGGACGCGGAGGCCGCGGCGGTGGAAGCGACACGGCTGACGCCGGCGGCGGGGCCGGCACAGGATCTCAAGGAGCGGACGGGGCCGGGGCACGGGGCGGGCGCGCCGGTGCGCCGACCGGCCGCGGCGGCGGACAGCCGCGGGAGTGGTATCGCGGTTTGCCGGTGCCGCCCGGCGCGGCGGCGACGTTCTCCCGCCGCAACAACACGAACTACATGCAGACCGGCGTCCTCAGCGGCCTGCAGCTCACCGCGTCGTTCCCGAATCTCGTGCTGGAGAACTTCTATCAGAAGACGAAGAACTCGATCGAGGCCGGGAAGACCCAGGCGCCGCACGGCTTCGTGATCCCCGTGCAGCGCGACATGACGCGCGTCGCCGCGCTCGTGAACATCCTCCGGCTGCAGCGGATCGAAGTCGGCCGCGCGTCAGCCGAGATCAAGACGAGCGCCGGGACCTTCCCGGCCGGGTCGTACGTGATCAAGCGCGATCAGCCATACGGCCGGCTCGCGAAGAACCTGCTCGAGAAGCAGAGCTATCCCGACCCCGAGCTGCGCACCTACGACGACAGCGGCTGGACGATGGGGCTGGCGATGCAGGTGGAGGTCAAGGAGATCGCGGACAAGGCGATCCTCGACGTGGCCGCGGCGCCGGTCGACCGCGTCGCGCTCAGCGGGAAGGTCGCCGGCGCGGGCACGGCCGGTCTCGCGGTGGCGCACCTGGGCTCGAACAACATGATCGCCTTCCGCTACAGGCTGCGGCACGTGCCGATGAAGATCGCCGACAAGAAGTTCACCGCCGAGGCGATCGAGTTTCCGGCCGGTTCGTTCGTGATCGCGGCGCCGGCGGATCTCGCGGCCGCGCGCGCCGCCGCCGCCGAGCTCGGTCTCACGGCCGCATCGCTGTCGTCCATTCCGCCGGTCGCGATGCACGAGGCGGACGCGCCCCGGGTCGCGATCTACTCGTCATGGCTCGGCACCCAGGAGACCGGGTGGGTGCGGTTCACCTTCGACAAGTTCGGCATCCCGTACGATCTCATCTACAAGGAGCGCGTGCGCAAGGGAAACCTGCGCGCCGACTACGACGTCATCGTGATGCCGACGCAGGCCGCCGGCCGTCAGGCGGTGTTCCAGCCGCCCGCCGCGCGCCCCGTGCCGTACATGGCGGGCACGAAGTACAAGTTCCTCGGCGTGTATGGAGAGTCGCCCGACATCACGGGGGGCATGGGTGGGGAAGGGGTCGACGCGTTTGCGAAGTTCCTCGACGCGGGGGGCACGCTCCTCGCGATGGGTGAGGCCGTGCGGTTCCCGACCGAGCTCGGGCTCGCCCGCACGGTCGACGCGTCCGCGGCGGCCTCGCGCGACTTCTACGCGCCGCGCCCGATCGTCAACGCCGAGATTCTGCGCCTCGACCATCCGGTGTTCTTCGGGTACACGGAAAAGACCATGCCGGTCAAATACCTCGGCGGCCCGCTGCTGACCGTCGGAACGCCCGACCGCGGGGCCGTGCTGGCGCGCTACATCGGCGGCGAGTCCGCGGTGCTGAGCGGCCTGATGAAAGGCGCCGACGAAATCCGCCAGCGTCCGTTCGCCGTGGATCTTCCCGGCGGCTACACCGGAAACGGGCGCGTGCTGCTCTTCACCAACAACCCGATCTACCGGTGGCAGAACCACGGCGAGTTCAACATGGTGTTCAACGCGCTGTTGAACTGGAACGACCTCGCGGCCGCGGCGCCACAGGCTCCGGTCACGTCGGCGACCGCACCGGGCGCACGCGAGCGGTAGTCTCAGGTTTCAGGTCTCAGGTCTCAGGTCGTCTTAAGTCTCAGGTCTCAAGTCTCTGGTCAGACCAAGACCGAGACCGAGACCGGGACGAGACCCGAGACCCGAGCCTGTCCCGTTTCGGCTCACCGCCTATTTGACGCAGAGGTATGTGGGGCGTATGTTGTGAAGTACGCCTAAGACGCCACTGTGTGGCGTCGCGGGGGACCCAACGGCGCGCACGAACGCGCGTCAGGGGCGCATCGGCTCATCGTGAGCCGTAGAGGACTTCCAACCTCGAGCCCGCCAGCTAACCCCGCCGGCCCATTGGAGGCCTTCCGTGTGCTCGTCGCGCCCGCCCCATAGCGGCGGATTCTCTCAGCACAACCCGACCCTGAACCGCGTGTAGGCCGGAGGCCCGTACCGCCCGGCGCGGGTGAACGTCTCCGCGCCGTCTCGGGATCCGTGCATCCGCGCCCGCGAGCGCCGGTCCCTGCGCGAATGCGATTTCCCGTGCCTCACGAGGACAAGGGACCGAGCCAGTAAAAAGGAGTGTTGGATCATGCGCGAACTCTTGACCGGCAGCGACACACGCTGGAACGACCGCTCTCGCCTGCAGATCGGCGCCCTCGCGGTTGGGGTCGCGATGCTGATGCTGGCCGCACTGCTCGTGTGGTCGATCGGATCGTCGAATCCCTTTACCCCGGCGGGATACGTTGGCTACATGACGAAGGGGGCGGTGATCGGCAAGTCGCGTTTCTACGGCGTCCAGCGCGGACCGACTTCGGCGGGCCGCACGTGGCTGCTCGACGTGACCAACGTCAGCATCACCCCGTACACCTACACCGAGGATTTCTCGCACGGCGACGCGGTGCTGAGCCGGGACAACCTGAAGATCGAGTTCCAGATCCACACGGTCTGGCACGTGGACGATTCGAGGGTGCCGCTCTTCATGGACCGCTTCAGCACGACGGTCGGCCGGGAGACGCGGGAGAAAGATCCCGACGCGATCGTGAAGGTCGCGTACGGCAACTTCGTGCGCGAGCCGCTGCGGACCTACGCGCGCGACGAGGTGCAGCGCCGCAACGGCCTCGAGGTGAAGGATGCGCTCATCACGATCGGCGACGCGGTGCTCGCGCGCATTCAGCGCTACGCCGCGGGCAGCCCCTTCATCATCCGCAGCGTCGTCGTCGGCAACGTGCAGTACCCGGAGGAGGTCGCGACGGCCGTGTCGCGCAAGCTCGCCGCCACGCAGGAGCTGCAGCGGAAGGACACCGAGATCGAGATCGAGCGGAAGGAGCGCACGAAGCGCGAGGTGCAGGCGCAGGGCATTGCCAACGCCATGCAGATCATCCGCGGGCAGCTGAGCGCCATGTACATCCAGCACGAGGCCATCGAAGCGCAGAAGCTGATGGTGAACTCGCCGAACCACACCGTCGTGTATATCCCGTCGGGGGCGATGGGCGTGCCGCTGACCGGGACGTTCAGCGCCACGGAGCCCCGGGGACCCGTGGTCGCGCCACGGGGCGGTGGCCAGTAATGCCATGTTAGCTTCCAGTTCCCAGCTTCCAGCTTCCAGCTAGATCCTTGCTGCGGGCGGGGAGCTGGGAGCGGAAGCGGGAAGCGGGAAGCTGGGAGCGGGAAACTGGGAGCTGGGAGCTGCTACCCGGTATTCCGCATCCCCGCCGCGATGCCGTTGATCGTGACCAGCAGCGCGCGGCGCAGCCAGTCGGTCTCGGACTCGTCGGCGTCGGCTTTCTCCGCGCTGCGCAGCCGGCGGAGCAGCTCCACCTGCAGCAGGTTGATCGGATCGACGTACGGATTGCGGACGTCGATGGATCGCCGGAGCACGGGGTTGTCTTCGAGCAGCTGCGTGTGCCGGCTGATCGCGAGCACGGTGTCGATGGCGCCGGCGAGGCGGGCGCGCAGCGTCTCGCCGAGATGCTGCAGATCGGACGGCACGAGGAAGCGGTCGTAGTGCGCGGCGATGTCGGCGTCGGCCTTGGCGAGCGCCATCTCGATCAGCCCGAGGGTCGAACGGAAGAACGGCCACGCGCGGTACATCTCCCGGCGAGATCTCCCGGTCCTCGGCCGTCACGCCCTCGCCGAGGATGTCCTCCACGCCGAGCCACGACGGCAGCAGCAGCCGCGTCTGCGTCCAGGCGAACTGCCAGGGGATGGCCCGCAGCCCCTGCAGCCCGCCAGCCGCGTGGCGCCGCGCGGGGCGGCTGCCGATGTGCAGCGCGTCGAGCTCGGTCTCAGGGGTCGCGAAGCGGAAGTACTCGCGAAACTGCGGATCGTCGTACACCGTGCGGCGATAGGCGGCGCGCGCGGCGGCCGCCAGCCGCTCCATCGTCTCCCGCCACGCGGCCTCGGTCGGCGCCCCTTCGGCGAGCGTCGCCTCGAGCGTGGCGCTCGTGTATACCTCGAGCGTCCGCAACGCGATCCCGGGGAGGCCGAACTTCGCGTGAATCATCTCCCCTTGCTCGGTGACGCGGAGCGTGCCGTCCACCGACCCCGGCGGCTGCGACTGGATCGCCACGTAGGTCGGGCCCCCGCCGCGGCCGACGCTTCCTCCGCGGCCATGAAAGAGCGTGACGGGGACGCCCATCTGCCGTGACGCCGCCACGATCGCTTCCTGCGCCTTGTAGAGCTCCCACGCGGCCGCGAGCCGTCCGACATCCTTGGCCGAGTCCGAGTAGCCGACCATCACTTCCTGCCGCCCCTCGCTGCGGGCGACGCGATCGCGATACCAGGGGATCGACAACAGGGCCTGCACGACGCCCCCGGCGGCGCGCAGATCGCGCGCGGTTTCGAAGAGCGGGACCACGCGCAGGGGAGGGTTGACGCCCGCGAACCGCTGGAGGAGCTCGACGGCGAGCACGTCGGATGGCTGTCCCGCCATCGTGATGACGTAGGCGCCGAGCGATTCGGGATGGATGGCCGCGATCTGCCGGAACGTCGCCAGCACCTCCGCGACGGCTGCGCTGCCGGGAGCGCCCTCGGGAGCGATCGGCGCGCCGCTCGAGAGAACGCCGGTCAGCAGCTCGACGCGGCGATCTTCCGGCAGGTCCGCGTACGACCCCAGGCCCATGCGCCGCGTGAGGTCGTCCACGGCGCCGGTGTGGCGGTCGGCTTCCTGACGAATGTCGAGACGAACCAGGGTCATGCCGAACGTCGCGACCCGCCGGATCACGTCGGCCAGGCGGCCGTCGGCGATGATGCCGTTCCCGGTGCGCTGCAGCGACTCGTAGCACGCCCGCAGCGGCGCGCTGAACTGTTCGGCCGTCTCGAAGTCCTCGTGCTCGCCCGTGACGGCCGTCGTCGGATCGCGCGCTTCCTGAGGAGCAAGAGCGCGCTCGACCCGGCCTCGGGTCTCGTCCAGCCTGTGCTGGACGTCGCGAAGCACCGCGCGGTACGGCTCGTAGGCATCGCCCGCCAGCGCCCGCAGCTCCGGGGTCGCCGCCGTCATCGAGAGGTCGAAGCGCAGGGCTTCGATCTCCCTGGCGTACAACGTCAGCGCCGTCCATCGCGCCATCAGGCACGCGCGGCGGGTCACGTCCGGCGTCACCGACGGGTTTCCGTCCCGATCCCCCCCGATCCAGGATCCGAACCGGATCGGCGCGGCGTCGAGCGGCAGGCCGCGTCCGGTCTCGACCGTCAGCGTGCGATCGAGCGCGCGCAGGAACTGGGGGATCGCGTCCCACAGCGTTTCCTCGAAGATCGCCACCGCGGATCGGACCTCGTCGAGCGGAGACGGTCGCTCGCGCCGCACCTCCTCGGTCTCCCAGGCGGCGGCAATCTCGCGGCGCAGCGTGTCGGTGAGCGCGGCCCGCTCGGCCAGCGTGAGATCGGGCCGGTCCAGACCCGCGAGCGCTTCGGCGATGACGTTGTATTTGTGCTGCAGCGTCCGCCGCATGATCTCGGTCGGATGCGCCGTGATGACCAGCCCGATGCGCAGCGCGCAGACGGCGTCGTGCAGGGCATCGGGGGCCACGCCGGCCGCCAGCAGGCGCGGCAGCGTCTCCTCGACCGAGCCCGGCTGCGGCCGCGCGTGCGGATCGCGCAGGTAGTCCCGGCGCCGGCGCACGCGGTGGTGCTGTTCGGCCACGTTGGCCAGGTTCAGGAAATGGGAGAAGGCGCGGGCAATCGGCACCGCCGATCCGACCGGGATGGCGCGCAGCTCGCCGGCGAGCGCGGCAAAGCGCTCGGCGCGCGTTTCGTCAATCCCGGAGCGGCGCGTCCGCTTCGCGAAGGCCCGCACGCGCTCGACGCGCTCGTAGAGCGGTTCGCCTTCCTGGCGCCGCAGCGTCTCGCCGAGGAGCCCGCCGAGCAGGCGCACGTCGTCGCGCAACGGCTGATGTGGATCGTGTTGGTGCATGCAGCCTTCGATGATAGTGGGGCGCGGGCGCCGCCGACACATCGAATCTGGTGACCGGTCGATCGTTTTCAGATGGAGTCGAGGAGATCAAGAGATCAGGAGCTCTCAGATCTTAGGAGTTCTTCGAGCTCCGGGAAGAAAGACCTCTCGCTGATGCTCCTAGTCTCCTGACCTCCTGTGAGATCTCACCCCGGCGGGCACCGGCTTCAGATGGATGCCGCACTCGAGCTTCTGTCCCTGCCAGCGGCCGGATCGCTCGTTGGACGGGTCAACCGGCAGCGTCGTGCACGGGGCGCACCCGATGCTCGTGTAGCCCTGATCGTAGAGCGGGAGCAGCGGGATGTCGTGCAGGCTGGCGTAGGCCCGCACGTCGGCCATCGTCCAGGCGGCGAGCGGGCTCACCTTGCGAAGGATCTTGCCGTCCGGCAGCGGGAACGGTTCGACCTCGCCGAGGTTCGCCCGGCTCGGAGACTGATCGCGGCGCAGCGCCGTGAACCATACGTCGTAGTCCGCAAGCGCGCCGAAGAGCGGCTCCACCTTGTGGCGCGCGCAGCACGCCTTCGTGTCCTGCTGCCACAGGCCCGGGCTCGGCTCGGCCGCCCGCAGGTTCACGAGGTTCAGTCCCCACCGCGCGGCCAGCTCATCGCGATACGCGTAGGTCTCGTCGAAATGATGGACGGTATCCAGGAACAGCACCGGGATGGCCGGCCGGATCTCGCGCAGCATGTGCACGAGCACCACGCAGTCGGCCTGAAAGCTCGCGGTCACGCACGGCGCGGCGCTGGCGTCGAGCTCGTCCGCGATGAGCCGGTGGGCGTCGCTCATATCAGGATCTCCTCGAGCACGCGCCGGACCGCGTCGATCGCGTCGGTTTCCGTGGCCGCCGAGCGCGCCGCCCGGGCGAGCCGTTCCGCCGCCGCCGGCGTCGTCGGGATCGTCGTCTCCCCGCGCACGGCGCCGGCGATCATCCCGGCGCCCGCCGTGAAGTTGGTCGCCGGGTCGATCAGGACGAAGCTGCCCGTCGTGCGGTTTTCCCCGTAGCGGTCGAAGACGAGCGGCCGCGACGTCGTCAGCGTCACCGGCCCGATCTGGTTCAGCTCGAGGCCGCAGTCCACTTCGGCGGTGACGGTGCGCGTGGTGTGCTTGAGCAGGTAGGTCCGCCGCGGATCGAGCGCGCGCTCGTCCATCCACACCACCTGCGCGGTGAACCGGTCGGCCACCTGGATGTCACCCGTCGCGACGATGTCCCCGCGGCTGACGTCGATGTCGTCCTCGAACACCAGCGTCACCGACATCGGTGCGAACGCCTCGTCCAGATCGCCGTCCCACGTCACGATCCGCCCGATGCGGGTCGTCCGGCCGGCGGGCCAGATGGTCACTGGATCCCCGACGCGGATCATGCCCGCGGCAATCTGCCCCGCCGAGCCGCGGAATTCGTGATCGGGACGGACGGCGAGCTGCACCGGGAACCGGAACGGGCGGCCGGCGGCCTCGCCGTCGACGTCGACCGTCTCGAGATACTCGAGCAGGCTGAAGCCGTCGAACCACGGGGTCCGGTCGCTTCTCGTGATGACGTTGTCGCCGTGCAGCGCGCTGAGCGGGATGGCGTGGAGCTGCGCATCGCCGAGCAGCCCCGAGAAGTCGGCGCAGGTCGAGTCGAAGACCGCCTCGTCGAAATCGACGAGATCCATCTTGTTCACGGCGAGCACGAAACGGGAGATGCCGAGCAGCCTGCGCAATCTTGGCGTGCCGCCGGGTCTGATCGCGGACGCCGTGCCGCGCGTCGACGAGGAGGATCGCCACATCGGCCGTCGACGCACCGGTCGCCATGTTGCGGGTGTACTGCTCGTGGCCGGGCGTGTCCGCCAGAATCCACTTGCGGCGCGCCGTGGCGAAGTATCGATAGGCCACGTCGATGGTGATGCCCTGCTCGCGCTCCGCCTTGAGGCCGTCGGTGAACAGCGAAAAGTCGATCGGGCCGGCGCTGCGGTTGCGCGACGCGGCGGTCACGGAGCGGATCTGATCTTCGTAGACGCCGCGCGAATCGTACAGCAGCCGTCCGATGAGCGTGCTCTTCCCGTCGTCCACGCTCCCGGCCGTGCAGATTCTGAGCAGGCCGGACATCAGAAATACCCTTCTCGCTTCTTCATCTCCATCGAGCTGTCCTGATCGTGGTCGATCACGCGCAGCTGCCGCTCCGAGTGCCGGACGGAGACCAGCTCCTCGATGATTTTCGGGACCGTGTCGGCCTCCGAGCGCACGGCGCCGGTACACGGGGAGCAGCCGAGCGAGCGCATGCGGCACGTCACGAGCTGCGGGCGCTCGTCCGGGAGCAACGGGACGAACGGCTGCTCGACGAGCTGCAAGGCGCTACCGCGCACGATGACCTCGCGCGGCTTGGCGAAATACAGCGGGACCACCGGGATCTTCTCGACGTCGATGTAGTGCCACACGTCGAGCTCGGTCCAGTTCGAGAGCGGGAAGACGCGGATGCTCTCGCCGGGCGAGATCCGGCTGTTGAGCAGGTGCCAGAGCTCGGGGCGCTGCCGCTTGGGATCCCACTGCCCCTTGTCGTTGCGCAGCGAGAACACACGCTCCTTCGCGCGCGACCGCTCTTCGTCGCGGCGGGCGCCGCCGAACGCGGCGTCGAACCCCCCCTCGGTCAGCGCGTCGAGCAGCGCCTGCGTCTTCAGGAGGCCGCAGCAGCGCTGCGTCCCGAGCACGAACGGCTGCGCGCCGTCCGCGATCGCCTGCCGGTTGGTGTGCACGATCAGCCGGGCGCCGACCATGGCCGGGTAGCGGTCGCGGAACGCGATCATCTCGCGGAACTTGTAGGTCGTGTCGACGTGGAGCAGGGGAAACGGGATGGGCGCCGGGTAGAACGCCTTCTGCGCGAGCCGCAGCATGACCGACGAGTCCTTGCCGATCGAATAGAGCATGACCGGGCGCTCGAACTCGGCCACGACCTCCCGGATGATGTGGAGGCTCTCGGCCTCGAGCAGCCGGAGGTGGTCTAGTCGGGGCGCCCGCGCAACCGGGGGCGGCATGGCAATCGTCTGGGACGGCACTGAACTCTCCTGGCACGCGCGCAACCGGCGCGTGCGACAACCGATGGCCTGTCGGGGGATGCCGGGCGATCAGGAGAGGAGAGGCCGGGAAGAAGCGCTACCGAGTCGAAGGACCCTCTCACCATCCGAATGCCGGCACCGTACAGGTGCATCGACACGGCATCGATGCGGCGCACGGGCGACAGCGGGTGGCTCGAGAAACCATGAGTCCTTAGACCGTAGCACGAACCCCGGAGGTCCCGCAAGCGCCGGGTGATGAGCTAGCGGAGGGGACGGAGTGAACGAAGAGTGCACCGATCAACCGCTGGCAAAACACGGAGGAACGGAGAAACGGAGAAAAAACATCAAAAAATACTCCGTTCCTCCGTTTCTCCGTTTCTCCGTGTAACTGACGCTTGCGGATTGGGCTCCGGTAGCTCCGTCTCCTCCGGTCTCTCTACTTGCAAGGAATCGATGGGGTCCATGCGTACGGCGCATAACACCCCCAGAAGCAGAACGCATGGGTTGTATCTGTAGATTCCGTTTTGCGGATGGCGCCGGGTGGCGCATAAAGCATGTGTGCAGATGCCAGGACTTCCTCCCGCGCAGGGTCTGTACGACCCCCGCGACGAACACGACGCCTGCGGCGTGGGGTTCGTCGTGCACGTCAAGGGGCAGCGCTCGCACGCGATCGTGCGCGCAGGCCCTCCAGGTCCTCATCAACCTGCTGCACCGCGGCGCGTGCGGCTGCGAGGCGAACACCGGCGACGGCGCGGGCATTCTGATCCAGATGCCGGACCGGTTCCTGCGCCGCGAGACGGCGCGGCTCGGCTTCGCGCTCCCGCCCGAGCGCCACTACGGCGCCGGGTTCGTGTTCCTGCCGCGCGACCCCGCCCTGCGGCGCCGAGATCGAGGCGCTGATCGAGCGCATCGTCGTCGAGGAAGGGCAGCAGTTCCTCGGCTGGCGCGACGTGCCGACCGACGACGCGGCGGTCGGGCCGAGCGCGGTGGCGGTCGAGCCGGTGTTCCGGCAGCTGTTCGTCGGGCGCGGGCCGACGGAGGCGACCGGCGCCGACGCCGACGCGTGGTTCGAGCGGAAGCTCTACGTGATCCGCAAGCGGGTCGAGCACGCCGTGGACGCGATGGCGCTCGCCGACCGGAACGCGTTCTACGTGCCGAGCCTGTCGTCGCGGACGCTGATCTACAAGGGCATGCTCACGGCGGACCAGATCGCGCCGATGTTCCCCGACCTGGCGGATCCGGACGTCGAGTCCGCGCTGGCGCTGGTGCACCAGCGGTTCAGCACGAACACGTTCCCGTCCTGGCCGCTCGCGCATCCCTACCGCTACGTCGCGCACAACGGCGAGATCAACACGCTGCGCGGCAACATCAACTGGATGAAGGCGCGCGAGGCGCTGCTCGAGTCCGACGTGCTCGGCGACGACCTGAAGAAGATCCTGCCGATCATCCGCGAAGGGGGCAGCGACACCGCGACCTTCGACAACGTGCTCGAGTTCCTCGTCATGGCCGGCCGGTCGCTGCCGCACGCCGTGCTGATGATGATCCCCGAGCCGTGGCAGAACCACGAGGGCATGAGCGCCGGAGCTGCGGGCGTTCTACGAGTACCACTCGTCGCTGATGGAGCCCTGGGACGGCCCGGCGTCGATCGCCTTCACCGACGGCACCGTGATCGGCGCCGTGCTCGATCGCAACGGGCTCCGGCCGTCGCGCTACTACGTCACGACCGACGACCTGGTGATCATGGCGTCGGAGGTCGGCGTGCTCGACATCGCGCCGGAGAAGATCGTCATCAAGGAGCGGCTGCACCCGGGCCGCATCCTGCTCGTCGACACGGCGCAGGGGCGGATCATCGCCGACGAGGAGATCAAGCGCGAGCTGGCGCAGGCGCAGCCCGTACGCGCGAGTGGCTGCGGCAGAACATGATCGCAGATCGAGGACCTGCCGGCGGCGCCGTACCTGCCGCCGCCCAGCCACGAGACCGTCCTGCGGCGCCAGCACGCCTTCGGCTACACGCAGGAGGACCTGCGGATCGTGCTCGGACCCATGGCGCTCGGCCGGCGAGGAGCCGATCGGGTCGATGGGGACGGACACGCCGCTGGCGGTGCTGTCGGAGCGGCCGCGGCTGCTCTACGACTACTTCACGCAGCTCTTCGCCCAGGTGACCAATCCGCCGCTCGACGCGATCCGCGAGGAGCTCGTCACGTCGATGGAATCGACGATCGGGCCGGAGGGCAACCTGCTGAAGCCCGGCCCGGAGTCCTGCCGGCAGATTGGCGTGACCTACCCGATCATCGACAACGACCAGCTCGCCAAGCTGCGGCACATCGCGCTGAAGGGGTTTCGATCGGTCACGCTGCCGATGCTCTACCGGCCGGAGGAAGAGGGGCTGGCCTCGAGTACGCGCTCGACGGCGCTCCAGGCAGCAGGCGAGCCAGGCGGTCAAGGACGGCGCGACGATCCTGATCCTGTCGGATCGCGGCGTCAGCGCGCGAGTTCGCGCCGATCCCGAGCCTGCTGGCGACGGCCGGCGTCCACCATCATCTCGTGCGCGAAGGCACGCGGACCCGGTGCGCGCTGGTCATCGAATCGGGCGACGCGCGCGAGGTGCACCACGTCGCGCTGCTCATCGGCTACGGCGCCGGCGCGGTCAACCCGTACCTGGCGTTCGAGACGCTCGACGACATGATCCGCCAGCAGGTCGCTCGAGCGGCATCCCGCACGAGCGCGCCGTCACGAACTACATCAAGGCGCTCAACAAGGGCATCCTCAAGGTGATGTCGAAGATGGGGATCTCGACGCTGCAGAGCTATTGCGGCGCGCAGATCTTCGAGGCGGTCGGCCTCGACCAGGCGTTCGTCGACCGGTACTTCACGTCGACCGCCTCGCGCATCGGCGGCGTCGGCCTCGACGTGGTCGCCCAGGAAGTCCGCCAGCGTCACGAGCGCGCGTTCCCGGCCCGCGCCCGGCGCGGCGCTGGATCTCGACAACGGCGGCGAGTACCAGTGGCGGCGCGACGGCGAGATGCACCTGTTCAACCCGCAGACCGTGCAGAAGCTCCAGCACGCGACGCGCTCGGGCCAGTACGCCGTCTATCGCGAGTTCACGGCGCTCGTCAACGATCAGAGCCGCACGCTCGGCACGCTGCGCGGCCTGCTCGATTTCGCGCCGGGCGGGCCGCCGGTGCCGATCGACGACGTCGAGCCGGTCGAGGCGATCGTGAAGCGGTTCGCGACCGGCGCGATGTCGTACGGATCGATCAGCCAGGAAGCGCACGAGACGCATCGCGATCGCGATGAACCGGCTGGGCGGGAAGTCGAACACCGGCGAAGGGGGCGAGGACCCCGCCCGGTACGTGCCCGATGCGAACGGCGATTCGCGGCGCAGCGCCATCAAGCAGGTCGCGTCGGCGCGGTTCGGCGTGACGAGCGAGTACCTCGTCAACGCCGACGATCTGCAGATCAAGATGGCGCAGGGCGCGAAGCCGGGCGAGGGCGGCCAGCTGCCGGGGCCGAAGGTCTACCCGTGGATTGCCAAGGTGCGGCACTCGACGCCCGGCGTCACGCTGCTCTCGCCGCCGCCGCACCACGACATCTATTCGATCGAGGATCTGGCGCAGCTGATCTTCGATCTGAAGAACGCCAACCCGGTCGCGCGGGTGCACGTGAAGCTCGTCGCCGAGGTCGGCGTGGGCACGATTGCGGCCGGCGTCGCGAAGGCCCACGGCGACGTCGTGCTGATCTCCGGCCACGACGGCGGCACCGGCGCGTCGCCGCTCACGGCGCTCAAGCACAGCGGCATTCCGTGGGAGCTGGGGCTCGCCGAGACGCAGCAGGTGCTCCTCCTCAACGACCTCCGCGATCGGATCGTCGTGCAGGTGGACGGGCAGCTCAAGACCGGCCGCGACGTCGTGATTGCGGCGCTGCTCGGCGCCGAAGAGTTCGGCTTCGCGACCGCCGCCCTGGTCGTGTCCGGCTGCATCATGATGCGCGTCTGCCACCTGAATACGTGCCCGGTCGGCGTCGCGACGCAGGACCCCGAGCTGCGCAAGAAGTTCAACGGGAAGCCGGAGTTCGTCGAGAACTACTTCCGTTTCGTGGCCGAGGACGTGCGCGAGCTGATGGCGGCGCTCGGGTTCCGCACGGTCGACGAGATGGTCGGCCGCGCCGACCGTCTGAACGTCAAGCCGGCCCTGGACCATTGGAAAGCCGCCGGTGTCGACCTGTCGCGGATTCTCTACCAGCCCGAGCTGCCGGACACGGCGGCCCGCCGGCGGACCCAGGCGCAGGACCACGGGCTGTCCGCGGTGCTCGATCACTCGATCATCGCCGCCGCCTCGGCGGCGCTCGAACGCCGGGAGCCGGTGACCCTGCAGATGCCGATTCGGAACGCGAACCGCGCGACCGGCACGATGCTGGGCTACGAGATCACGAAGCGGTACGGCGCCGAAGGGCTGCCCGACGACACGATCCGCGTGCAGTTCACCGGGTCGGCAGGTCAGAGTTTCGGCGCCTTCGTGCCGCACGGCGTGACGCTCAGCCTCGAGGGGGACGCCAACGACTTCTGGGGCAAGGGGCTCTCGGGCGGCCGCCTGCTCGTCTACCCGCCGGCGGCCAGCACGTTCGCGGCCGAGGACAACGTCATCATCGGGAACGTCGCGCTGTACGGCGCGACGAGCGGCGAAGCCTACGTGCGCGGCATCGCGGGGGAGCGGTTCGCCGTCCGCAACAGCGGCGCCCACGCCGTCGTCGAAGGCGTCGGCGACCACGGTTGCGAGTACATGACGGGTGGACGCGTGGTCGTGCTCGGGCGCAGCGGCCGGAATTTCGCGGCCGGGATGAGCGGCGGCGTCGCCTTCGTCCTGGACCACGACGGCCGGTTCGCCTCGCGGTGCAATCGCGGCATGGTCGATCTCGAGCCGCTCGACGACGAGGCGGACGTCGGATCTGGTGCATGGGGATGATCGCGCGGCACGCGGCGCAGACCGGGAGCACGCACGCGGCGATGCTGCTCTCGACGTGGCCGGCGACGCGCGCCCGCTTCGTGAAGATCATTCCGCGCGACTACAAGCGGGTCCTGATGGCGGAGGCGCGCGCGCGGTCGGAGAATCGCGAGCCGGCGTTCGCGGAGCTCGTCGGAGCGGCCCGTGGGTAAGATCACCGGCTTCATGGAAATCCGGCGGAACAAGCCGAAGTCGCGGCCGATCGAGGTGCGGGTCCGCGACTGGAAAGAGGTCTACCTCCTCGATCCCGAGCCGGAGGTGCAGGCCCAGGGCGCCCGCTGCATGGATTGCGGGATCCCGTTCTGCCATCAGGGATGTCCGCTCGGCAACCTGATTCCGGACTGGAACGATCTCGCCTACAGGAATCGCTGGCAGCCGGCCATCGACCGTCTGCACGCGACGAACAACTTCCCGGAGTTCACCGGCCGCCTGTGCCCGGCTCCCTGCGAGGGGGCGTGCGTGCTGGGCATCAACGACGACCCGGTGACGATCAAGAGCATCGAGCTGTCGATTGTCGAGCGGGCGTTCGACGAGGGGTGGGTTGTCCCGAGACCGCCCGCGGTGCGGACCGGCCGGCGAGTGGCGATCGTCGGCTCGGGGCCGGCCGGGCTCGCGGCGGCCGATCAGTTGAACCAGGCCGGGCACCAGGTCACGGTGTTCGAGCGCGCCGATCGCATCGGCGGGCTGCTGCGCTACGGGATTCCCGAGTTCAAGATGGAGAAGCGGCTGCTCGATCGCCGCCTCGCGCTGATGGCGCAGGAGGGCATCAGCTTCCGGACCGGCGTGGAGATCGGCCTCGATCTGCCGGGCTCGGCGCTCCGCCGCGGGTTCGACGCGACGGTGCTGTGCGGCGGCGCCACCGCCCCTCGCGATCTCCAGATCCCGGGGCGCGAGCTGGCCGGCATTCATTTCGCCGTCGAGTACCTGACCCAGCAGAACCGGCGCTGCGAAGGGGACGACCTCGGCGACGAGCCGCTGATTTCGGCGGAAGGCCGGCGGGTCGTCATCATCGGCGGCGGCGACACCGGCGCGGACTGCCTGGGCACCGCGCACCGGCAGGGAGCGGCGTCCGTCGCGCAGTTCGAGCTGCTGCCGCGCCCGCCCGACACACGCGCCGACGAACAACCCGTGGCCGCAGTGGCCGCTCATCTTCCGGAGCTCCGCCGCGCACGACGAGGGCGGAGACCGCATCTACTCGGTGTCCACCGAGCGGTTCATTGTGCCGGGGGCGACGCTCGCGGCCGCGTGTCGGCGCTGCAGGCGACGCAGGTGGAGATGCGGCAGGAACCGGGCGGCCGGCCGAGGTTCGAGCCGGTGCCGGGGACGTCCTTCGAGATCCCGGCGGATCTCGTGCTGCTCGCGATGGGATTTGCCGGGCCCGAGCGCGGCAGCCTGCTCGGCGAGCTCGGCGTCCGGATGACCGAGCGTGGGACGGTGTGGCGCGACGAGAAGTGGATGACGAGCGAGGACGCGGTCTTCACCGCCGGCGACATGCAGCGCGGCCAGTCCCTCATCGTCTGGGCGATCGCCGACGGGCGCAGCGTGGCGCATCACGTCGACGCGTATCTGATGGGCACGACCACGCTGCCGCTCCCTGTCACCGGCTGACACTTCGGTGTCGGGTCTCGGGTCTCAGGTCTCGAGTCTTGGGTCTCGGGACCTAAAAGACTAAAGACCGAAGACACCACCAGACACCAGACACAAAGACCTGAGCCAACGACCGATAGACATAATTGTCTGATACGAGTGACGGGCAGTCAAAACTGTCGCTCCCGCCTCAGGCGCCAAACCGGCGATCCGTCGCGCACAGACGGGCGTCGTCGTGATTTCCCCCAGAGTTCGGCTCCCGGTCGCCGTCCAACGTCTGGACAAAAATGTCCCGTCCACCCGGTCATGGACAAAATTGTCCGCCAGGTCCGGTGCGGTTTTGTCGCTCCGGATTCCCCGAAATCGACGATCTTGCACCGGAAAAACGATGAACGCGCCGCCCCGCGTCCTCCCGCCCCGGCCCCGGGCCGCTGGCGTCCAACTTGCTCTCTGTTCGGGGAATCGAGGTCTCGGTAATGTCCGCCTGACGGCCCGGGTTCGGGACCTATCGGTCCGGTCAACCGGCTACAGCCGGACACTACAGTCAAGGAGGGTGCATGAGAACGATAGCGGGAATCGTGTGCGGTGTATGCGTGGCAGGGCTCCTGGCCACGCCGGCCCGGGCGCAGAGCGCCGCGGGGCCGTCTTCGGCGCCGGCCGCCGCGGGAACCGCGACGACGACGCCCCAGGCACCGGAGGCGACGGCCCCGACCAAGCGGCTGACGATTGCGACGGGCTCCGATTTCACGTCCGCGTACTTCTTCCGCGGCATCCGCCAGCATTCGGGCGGCACCATCGCGCAGCCCTTCGCCGACCTGGGGATTGCGATTGCGGAGGGGATCAGCGCGAACGTGGGCGGCTGGGAGAGCATCCACTCGTCGCGCGCCGAACGGAAACTGGTACGAGGCCGACTACTACGGTTCGGTGACCTTCACTGCCGGCAAGCTGAAGCCCGGCCTGTTGTTCACGTCCTACACGAGTCCCGCCGACAGTTTCACCACGGTGCACGAGCTCGCGGGCGTCGTCGCCGTCGACGACAGCGCCAGCGCGTTTCCGTTGTCGCCGAAAGTGATCCTCGCCTTCGAACTGTCCGACGGGCAGGCCGATGGCGGCTCGGAGAAGGGCACGTATCTCGAGTTGGGCATCCGCCCTGCCGTCAAGCTCCACGAGAAACTGACGCTGAACATTCCGGTCAAGACCGGCCTGAGCGTGAACAAGTACTACGAGGGCCCCACGGGCGACAACACGTTCGGGTTCTTCAGCACCGGACTGCAGTTGAGCGTGCCGGTCGTCTCCGGCAAGGGCGGCTCGCTCGAAGCGCACGGCGGGGTCGACATGCTGTGGCTCGGCGACAACCTGAAGGCGCTCAACGGCGACGACGGGTTCAAGCCGATCGCGCTTATCGGCTTCACGTTCACGTATTAGGCGTGGCGCGGCACGCGTTCGGCGCAGACGCCTGGGCGAAGACGCGCGCGCCGGGCGCGAGCGCGGTTCGGATCCTTCGGTGTCGGCGGAGCCGCCGAACATTCTGACTCCGGGGGGCCCTATCCCCATTCCGGGGTTGAGGTAGGCTCTGCATGACAATCAGTCTGGAGACGACCGATCACCGCTCGATGACCGGCAGCACCCCTGGAGACGACGGCGGGAACGGCAAGGCGCGCTGGGCCGCGATGCTCGCGGCGTCGCGGGACGAGTACGCGGCCGCGACCCGGCTCGGACGCGGCGGGATCGAGACGGTCGAGCGCTACTCGGAGCGCATGGACGACATGGTGCGCGCCATCGCCGGCGGCCGCGCGCCAGCAGACCTCCATGCCGGTGGCGCTCTGCGCGATCGGCGGGTACGGGCGCCGCGCGCTGTGCCTGCACTCGGACATCGATCTGCTTCTGTTGTTCGAGCGCCCGCTGATCGAGCGCCGAAGAGTCCTACGTCAAGGCGGTGGTCCAGCCGCTGTGGGATCTCCGGCTCGTCGGTCGGACAGCACGTGCGCGAGCTCGCCGATTTCGACGTGGTCGACGTCGGCAACCCCGAGTTCCTCCTGGCGGCGCTCGACGTGCGCTTTCTCGCCGGCGACGAGCGCCTCTTCGAGCACCTGGTGGAATGGCTGGGCGGGCGCGCGCTCGCCGCCGCCACCGTCGATCCCCTGCTGGAGCTCGTCGAGCGAGCGCCACGAACGTTTCAACAACACCCACTACCAGCTCGAGCCCGACATCAAGCAGGCGCCGGGCGGCCTTCGCGACATCCTGGCGGCGCGCCATCTGCGGGCGCTGCAGCCGGGCGGACCGGGCGAGAACGGCTCGGCCGGGCCGGATGCGCTGCGCGAGGCCGAGAACTTTCTCCTGCGCATCCGTTCGGTGCTGCACCTGCAGGCGGGCCGCGACGTCAATCTCCTGACCCACGAGCTCCAGGAGCAGGTCGCCGAGGTGCTGGGCTACGACGGCGCGGAGCCCTATCGCCGCGTCGAGACGCTCATGGGGGACTACTTCCGCCACGCGCGCGCGGTCACCCGGACACTGGCCCGGGCGCAGCGCATCGTCCGCCCGCCGGCCTCCGCGGATCTCCCGGTCAGGCGTGTCGGCCGGCAGTTCGAGGTCGCGAGCGACGGCGTCCGCTTCGTGAACCTCGACCGGGCCGCCTCGCAGCCGTCGCTCTGGCTCGAGGCGTTCCGGCTCGCGCTCGAGCAGGACTGCGCCGTCTCCGAGCAGGCGCTCGACTGCATCGAGCAGCACGTCGAGCACTGCTCCGTTGACGATTTCGTCGCGACCGAAGGGGAGCGGCAGCAGCTGCGCATGCTGCTCCGGCCGCGGCGCGGGCTCGTACGCGCGTCTCTCGGAGATGCACGACTGCGGGCTCCTCACGCGCATCTTTCCGGAGTTCGAGAAGGTGCACTGCCGCGTGATCCGCGACTTCTACCACAAGTACACGGTCGACGAGCACACGCTGCTCGCCATCCGCGGACTGGAGGCGCTGCTCGCATCCCGAGACGGTCAGCCAGAATCGGTTCGGCTCGATTCTGAACGAGGTGCGCGCGCCGGAACTGCTCACGCTGGCGCTCCTCTTTCACGACGTCGGCAAGTGGCGCGAAGCGGACCACGCGCAGGAGAGCCTGCGCCTCGCGCAGGGGATGCTCGACCGGCTGGAGCTGCCGGCCGACGAGCGCGCGACCGTGGAGTTCCTCATTCGCCAGCACCTGCAGATGTCCCAGGCCGCGTTCCGGCGCGACTCGGAGGATCCGGAGGTCGTCGGGAAGTTCGCCGAGCTGGTCGGGACCGAAGAGCACCTCAAGATGCTCTCGCTGATGACGCTCGCCGATGTCGGCGCCGTCAGCCCCGAGACCCTGACGCCGTGGAAAGAAGATCTGCTCTGGCGCCTCTACGTCGACACGTACAACCGCCTGACGCTCGGGTACGCCGACGATCTCCTCGAGCAGGACCACCCGGCCCTCGGCGTGCTGATCGCCGGGCGTCCCGAGGACATCTCCGAGGAGGAGCTGAAGCATTTCCTCGCCGGCCTCCCGCGCCGCTACCTCACGAGCGTCGGCCTCGGCACCGTCTACCGGCACGTCCGCCTGGCTCGCGGGCTTCGTCCCGACGAAGTGCACGCGTTTCTCGAGAACCACGGCGACGTCTGGGAGCTGACGCTCGTCACGCTCGACAAGCCGTACCTGTTCTCCAACGTCTCCGGCGTGTTGTCGTCCTTCGGGATGAACATCTACCGCGGCCAGGCCATGACCACGCCGGACGGCCTGGTCCTCGACGTGTTCGAGTTCTCGGACGAAGAGGGCTTCCTCCGGCAGAACCCGGCGGCCACCTCGGACATCTGCCGGCGGCTGGAGCGGGCGGTCGCCGGATCGGTCGACGTGCAGGCCCTGCTGAGCGGGCGGGTCCGGAGCACGCTGAACCGCCGCCGCCAGCGCCGGCCGCCGGTCGTCCACTTCGACAACGAGCATTCGCGCAAGTTCACGGTCCTCGAGATCGTCGCCGACGACGCGCCGGGGTTGCTGTACCGGATCAGCCGGGTGATCTCCGGCCAGGGGTGCGACGTCGAGCTCGTGCTCATCGCCACCGAAGGCAAGCGGGCCATCGACGTCCTGCACGTGATGAAGGGAGGAGGCAAGTTGTCCGAGCCGGACCAGGCCGCGCTCAAAGAGGAACTCGAACGGGTGCTGGAGGCCGGTGATGACGCCCGCTGACACCGGCAGTCGCGGCCGGTCACCGGTGAACCGGGCGCCTCCGCTCCGGTGGTACAAATGGCCCGCGGACCGCCGGTCGGCGACCGGCCGGTGCTCGCGGCTCGGAACTGTCTTCGGACGGAGGGGAGATTATGAAACTGATCAAGAGCATCGTTCGCCCGCACAAGGTGGACGACGTGCGCGATGCGCTCGAGAAGCTGAGCATCGCGGGGATGACGGTCACCGACGTCCGCGGCCACGGACGCCAGAAGGGCCACACGACGGTGTATCGCGGGAAGGAGTACAGCGTCAGCCTGCTGCCCAAGACCCAGATCGAGGTCGTCGTTCCCGACGAGGTCGTCGAGGAGGTCATCGAAGTGATCATCCGTGCCGCGCGCACGGGGGAGATCGGCGACGGGCGCGTCTTCGTGCTGCCGGTCGAGCACAGCTACAACATCCGCACCGGCGAGCGCGACGCGTGAGCTGCACCGGGACACGCGACGCGTGAGCTGCCACCGGGCGTGCTCCGGAGGGGCCGCCCGACGAGAAACCGACAGGGTCAGGAGCGCACGGACATGAGCACTGCTGCACGTTACGCGATCGTCAGAATCGCACTCGTCTTTGGGGCCTTTCTGCTCGCCGGCGATCCGGCGGTGGCGACGGCCCAGACCGCCGAGCCGCCGCCGATCAGCCCGGCCGATACCGCCTGGATGCTCATGGCCACCGCGCTCGTGTTGCTGATGACACCCGCGCTGGCCTTCTTCTACGGCGGCCTCGTCCGATCGAAGAACGCGCTCAACACGATGATGATGAGCTTCGTGTCGCTCGGCTTCGTCGGCGTCCTGTGGGCCCTGTTCGGGTACTCGCTCGCGTTTGGCCCGGGCGGGCCGTGGCTGGGCGACACGTCGCGCTTCTTCCTGCGGGGCGTCGGCCTCCAGGCGCAGGGGACCATTCCGCACGCGCTCTTCATGGCCTATCAGGGCACGTTCGCGATCATCACCGCCGCGCTGATCTCCGGCGCGATTGTCGAGCGGATGCGGTTCTCCGCCTACGTGCTGTTCATCTCGTTGTGGGCCCTCGTGGTCTACAGCCCGATTGCGCACTGGGTCTGGGGCGGCGGCTGGCTCGCGACGCTCGGCGCGCTCGACTTCGCCGGCGGAACGGTCGTCCACGTCAATGCCGCCGTGGCGGCGCTGGTGGCGGCCATCGTCGTCGGGAAGCGCCAGGAGTATCCGTCGGCGTCGCTGCTGCCGCACCACATCCCGTTCACGCTGCTCGGCGCCGGGCTGCTGTGGTTCGGCTGGTTCGGCTTCAATGCCGGCAGCGCGCTCGCGGCCAACGGCATCGCGGGGCTGGCGTTCGTCACGACGATGCTCGCGCCGGCCGCCACGCTCGTGGTCTGGACCTTCCTCGACGGGTTCCGATCGCGCAAGCCCACGGCCGTCGGCGCCGCGACCGCGATCGTCGTCGGTCTCGTGGCGGTGACGCCGGCGGCGGGCTTCATCAGTCCGATGAGCGCGATTGCCCTGGGCGCGATCGCCGCGGTGCCGAGCTACCTGGCGCTGATGATCCGGGTCAAGACGACGCTCGACGATTCGCTCGACGTCGTCGCCGCGCACGGCGTCGGGGGGACGGTGGGCGCGCTGCTCACCGGACTCTTCGCGCAGAAGAGCCTCAACGGGATCCAGGACGGCGCGCTGTTCGGCAATCCGGGGCAGCTGCTGATTCAGGCCGAAGCCATCCTCGCGGTCGCCGTCTACAGCGGCATCGCCAGCTTCGTGCTCTTGAAGTTGATCGGTCTCGTGATGCCGCTGCGCGCGACGGACAGCGAGGAAAGCTCGGGGCTCGATGTCAGCCTGCACGGCGAGGAGGCGTACCTCCACGAGGGGTAACCGGCGCAGAGCCGCACGCGAGAGTACGAAGACGGACAAGAGGTTGGCAGATCAGGAACCCTGATCTCCCGACCTCTTGTTTTTGTTATGGATTCTTGGACACGGAATCGCTGCGGGTATGGTCGAGCACGGTCAGCGAAACAGTCGACCTCAGCCGTCCAATCGTAAAGTTGCAGACGCGGCTCCTGGTGCCCGGACCGATCGGCAAGCTCGACGTGGCGAGGACCCGCTCCATGACGTCGACATAGCTCCGTCTGCGGTCCATCGGTGCCACTAGTTGGCTTTGTCTGCGGTCAAAACTGGCCACATGGGCCCCGCTGCATTCGCGCGTGCCGTGGATACCGAGGTCCTCGGACCAGCCCGGACCTCAGCCGCGAGGCACGCTCAAATCGTGGAGGACGACGCTCAAAGCGGCAGTCAGTCGTGGAGGACGACGCTCAACAGGGAGTTGTTGATTTTCAGGCCGCCGTTGTACTCGATGAACCCCAGCTTCCGGAACTTGTTCATGAAGAAGTTCACGCGGGACCGCGTCGTGCCGACCATTTCCGCGAGCGCTTCCTGGGAGACCTTCGGCAGGATGCGCGGCGGTTTGTCCTGCTGGCCGTATTGCGCGATCAGCAGGAGCGTCCGTGCCAGCCGCTTCTCGCTGGAGTTGAACAGCTGATCGACGAGGTCTTCCTCGATCCGGATATTGCGCGTCAGCATGTGCGTGATGAAGCGGTCCGACAGGCCCGGCAGCTCGTGGAGCATCTTGGTCATCCGGCGCTTCTCGATGAGCAGCACGCTCGTCGGGGTGATGGCCGTCGCCGTGCTCATGCGGAACGGCTGACCCGCCAGGCAGCCTTCGCCGAAGAAGTCACCGGGGCTGAGCATCCCGACGATCGCTTCCTTGCCGGTCTTCGAGAGGACGGACAGCTTGATGCCCCCCTCCTGGATGTAGAGGACCGCGGTGGCCGGCGAGCCCTGAGCGAACACGATTTGCCCGGACCCGTATGACACGATCCGCTTCGCGACGCCCGCGGACTCCAGAAACCGCTGCGTATCGAACCGGGGCGCGGCCCTTGCCTTTCGTTGTTTTCTCATCGCCATTGAGCGGACCGTCCGTTCGGTTCCTGACATTTTATCGCAGTGTAGAAGCCGCGTCTGTAGTCCGTTATCTGACGCGTTCGTCGATTTCGGCGGCGTCGCGTGGATCCGGGTCGGCGGGTGGCGCGACGCTCCGGGGCGGCGGCGCGCCGCGGAGCAGCTCGTCGAGTGCGCGCTCGTCGATCGGCTTGACCACGTGGCGATCGAACCCGGACTTGAGCGCGCGGCTCCGGTCGTCCGGGCCTCCGTATCCCGTGAGCGCCACGAGGAGCACCTGCCCCAGCGATCGATCGCTCCGCACCCGCTCCGCCAGATCGTAGCCGCTCATACCCGGCAGACCGATATCGATGAACATGATGTCCGGCCGAAACCGCGCCACGGCCTGGAGGGCGGCGTGCCCGTCGGCCGCGATATGGACCTGGTGAGACTGCGCCGTCAGCACCATGGCCAGCATCTCCGCCGCGTCGCGATGATCCTCGACGATCATGATTCTGCGGGGACCAGACGGCGCCGCGGCGACCGGCTCCACGTCGTCGCTGGCAGGGGCCCTGTGCGCGCGGCAGCGTGATGGTGAACTCGCTGCCGCAGCCGGCCCCCTCGCTCTGCACCGTCAGGGACCCGCCGTGCATCTCGACGAGGCGCTGGGCGACGGTCAGGCCGAGGCCAAGCCCCCCGTCCGCACGGTCGAGGCTGCGGCTTCCCTGCGTGAAGATCTCGAAGACGCGCGGCAGCAGCGCTTTGGAGATTCCCCGGCCGTTGTCGATCACGTGGATCGCCACCGTGTCGTCGCGGCTGTTGTCCACCTGCACCCGGACATCGCCTCCTCTGGTCGTGAACTTCGCGGCATTGGCGAGGAGATTCACGATCACCTGCTCCAGGCGCGTGGAGTCGGCGCACACGTGGATGGGTCCGTCCGGCACCGACACGGTCAGCCGGTGCTCGCGCCGTTGCAGGAGCGGTCCGGCGGTCTCCACGGCTTGCGCGATGAGCCGCGCCACGTCCGTGGTGACCAGCTGCAGCTCGACGGCGCCGCGGGTGATGCGCGAGACGTCCAGCAGGTCATCGATCAACCGGGTCATGTTCTGGACCTGCCGTTCGATGACGGCCCGCACACGGGGCGCGATGCTGGTGTCGCGCTCGGCGAACGCGAGGAGCTGCGTGGCGGTCCGGATCGGGGCGAGCGGCGTGCGGAGCTCGTGCGCGAGCATCGCGAGGAACTCGTCTTTCCGCCGGTCGGCCTCGAACGCGAGATCGGCCGCCTGCTGCCGCTCGATCGCGATCGCTGCCGTGTGCGTGAGGAGCGCGACGATCTCCTGTTCCTCCGTCGAGGGCGGACGCGCCTCACGGAAATACGTATCGAACGTACCGAGCACCCGGTTGCTCGACGAGATGATGGGCATCGACCACGCCGCCTTGAGTCCGGCGCCGAGCGCGAGATGCTTGAGGCCCGACCACTCTCGCAGCCTCGCTGATGTCTTCGGTCACGACCGCCTCGCGAAGGAAGGCGGCGGCCGCCGACGTCCCGGCGCCGGGTCCGATCCTGAGCTCGTCGATCGCTTTCTTGAGATTGACGGGAAGGCCCCGGGCGCTGGCATGATGAAGGTGCAGACCGTCGGGCTCCAGCACCATCACGGCGGCCACCGCGGCGCCTCCCGATTGCTGTTCGACGATCCCGGTGAGCGCATCGAGAATGCCTGCCAGCGGCGCGCCACGGGCGATCATCTCGAGCGCGCGCTCCTGGGCGGCGAGCAGCGACTCCCGCCCGCCCGGCACGAGCTCGTTGTGGAACACCAGGAGGCCGGCCTCTCGCTCGAGATCGGCGCTCCTGACCGGCGCGATGTGCAGGCTGACACGCACGGGCCCCTGGCCCGGCCGATCGATCACGGCGTGCTGGCTGATGGCGCCCGTGCCCTCGGCGACGACCTTCGCCAGGGGCGCAACATCCTGTGGCAGCGGTGTTCCGTCCGGCGCGACGAACCGCAGGACGTCGTGGATCCGCGTTTCGGTTTCCACGGTCTTCCCCAGGAGGGCAATTGCGTGGGTGTTGCAGCGGAGAATCCGGCCCGAGGCTGGCTCGCAAAGGCAGGCGGGTACCGGCAGCAAATCGAGGACCGAATCGTCCATCGAGGGCAATGGTGCGGAGGAAGGCATCCCTTTGTTTTTCCTAAGTCTCCGAGTCGAGATGATACGCCTGCAGCCGGCTCAAGTGTAAGGAACCTGACAGACACGCGCTGTGCAATATTGAACACCCCCCGTGAATGCCGCGATCCGGTCGGAAGGGCCGAAGCAGGCGCCGGTCGGGCGGGCTCGCGCCACTGGCCGCCGGCCGGGGAATTCAGCCGAAAATGTGATTGGTTCTCCGATGGCCCATCGGGGCGGGGTAGTATCAACCCCAATGGGCAACGTAGTATCGTTTCATCGCATGCCGAACGCACCTGAGCACCGTCGCGGTCCGGATCGACGCCGCCGGCCGCGCGGGGGCCGCCGCGAAGAGGACCGCGAGGGCTTCGCCCCGCTGGTGCTCCTCGTGGGCGCCGACGCGAGCGTGGTGGATCAATCGGAGGCCGTCCTGGCCAAGCTCAAGTTCGGCGTGACGGTCAGCAACAGCGTCGAAGAGGCTCTGGTGGTCCTCGCCGGCCTGCGCCCCGATATCGTGGTCGCCGGTCCTGACGACGCCCATCGCATCCGGATGGAGGCGCCCGAGCACCTGCCCGTGGTCGTCATGACCGAGGAGATGCGCGACAATCGCGCGGTGCTCATCGAGGGCATCCGGCAAACGCTGCGCGCGAACCGGGCGAAGTAATCCTGCGCGGATTCTCACGTTTGTTCCACGGCTCGAGCGCCGGGCGGAATGGCACAGCTCGCGTCGTTCCCCGTGTGTCCCCAAGGCCGAGCGTCTCGTTCGTTGCCGCCTGCCCGCATCGGATCCGATGCCACCCTCTGTATACTGAGCGGACCCTGGAGGTCGCGTGGTTGCAATCGTCTGGCAGTTCGATATCCGGCCGGAGGACTCGAAGACGTTCGAGCGTTTGTACGGCGCCGACGGCGAGTGGACGAAACTCTCGCGGAAGAGCCGTTCCTTTCTCGGCAGCTCGTTCCTCCGCGATATCGCGGCGGTCGAATCGCTACCTTCTCGTCGAGTACTGGAGCGAGATGGTGGTCTACGAGAAACACGTCGCGGACTTCAGCGACGAAGTGAAGACGCTCGAGCGGCAGCGTGAGCGGTTCGTCGTGAGCATGGAGAACATCGGGCTGTTCACCGCGCTGAACGTGCCCGATCGCACCGGCCCCGCCTGGTCGCGCCGCTCCGGTTGAACGATCGCTGCGACCTCGCCTGCTGCCGGACGGATTGAAGCAGACACCGATGGCCATCCTCGCTGAGATCGGACAGGACGCGCGCTTCGGCGCTCGCACGCTGCTCCGGAACCCGGGCTTCGCCGCAACCGTCATGCTGACGCTGGCGCTCGCCACCGGCGCGACCGCGGCGATCTTCAGCGTCGTCAACAGCGTGCTGTTGCGGCCGTTGCCGTTTGCCGATCCCGATCGGCTCGTCCAGGTGTACGGACGCAACTGGGCAAACGATCGCGCCGGGCTTCCGGATCCGATGACCGCTCCGGTCGGCTCGATGGAGCTCGAGGCGTTCGGCAAGCAGAGCACCACCGTCGAGGCATTTGCCGGCTTCGCGCTGACCACGAGACATCTCGAAGGCCCCTCGGGAGTGGAGCGGCTCACCGCGGTCTGGGCCGACGGCGCGTTCTTCTCGATGCTCGGCGTCGAGGCGCTCGCCGGCCGGACGTTCCGGGCCGACGATCCGCCCGAAGTGGCCGTGATCAGCGCGAGCCTCTGGCGGCGCCGCTTCGACGGCGATCCCTCGCTGCCCGGCAAGTCGATCGCGCTGGACGGCCGGCCGTTCACGGTCCTCGGCGTCATGCCCGACTCGTTCCAGTTTCCGTACCGGGCGGCATCCGGGCTGGCGGGCGCGCTGACCGAATCACGCACCGATCTCTGGATCCCGATCACGCCGCTGCGGGCGCCTTCCGGGCAGCTGCGGATGGGGCGCAGCCACGTCACCGCCCGCTTGAAGCCGGGCGTCCCGATCGAGGCGGCGGCCGCCGAGCTGCGCGTGATCGCGGCACGGCTCGAAGCGCAGTCTCCGGCCGGCACTCGCATCGGCGTGCGCCTGGTGCCCCTGGCCGATGACGTGCTGGGGCCCGTGCGCCGATCGCTGTGGATGCTGTTTGCCGCGGCCGGTCTCGTCCTTGCCGCCGCGTGCGCGAACATCGCGAACCTGCTCCTGTCACGAATGACCGCACGGGTTCGTGAAGTCGTCACACGGGCCGCGCTCGGCGCGGGCCGGATGCGCCTGGTCCGGCAGTTTCTCGTCGAGAGCCTGCTGCTCTCGCTGACCGGCGGCCTGTTTGGCGTGGCGATCGCGCGATGGGGCACGGATCTGCTGGTCGTGCTCGGCTCGGCCAGGATTCCCCGCGCGCACGAAATCACGCTCGACTGGCGCGTCTTCGGGTTTCTCCTGCTGGTCTGCCTGGCGACGGCGGTGCTGTTCGGTCTCGCGCCCGCGCTCGCCGCCGCGCGCGTGGACGTGCAGGCCGTCACGAAGGACTCCGGCGGCCACGCCACGATGGGGCGCACCTACGGCCGCATCCGCGACGGGCTCGTCGTCGTCGAGGTGGCGCTCGCGTTCGTCCTGGCGCTCGGCGCCGCGATCGTGATGCGGGAAATCATCCGGCTGCAGCACGTGGAGACCGGGATGGCGATCGAGAACGTGCTCGCGCTCCATCTCACGCCGCGCGCGCCGGCCTCGGACTACTACGCGATCGAGCAGCGCGTGGCGCAGCTGCCGGGCGTGCAGGCCGCGGGGTTCACGCAGCTCGTGCCGCTGCAGAACTGGGGATGGGACGCGGCCTTCCAGATTCGCGGACGGCCGTCCGAGGAGTGGCTGACGACGGGGCTGCGATACGTGACGCCGGGCTACTTCCGGGCGCTGGGGATCCCGCTCCTTCGCGGCCGCGCGCTGACGGAGGGAGACCGCGCGGACGCGCCCCGCGTGATTCTGGTCAACGATGCCTTCGCGCGCCGGTACTTCCCCGGGGAAGAGGCCGTCGGCCGGGAGCTCAACCGCGGCACCATCGTCGGCGTCGTCGGAGACGTGCGGCAGGCTGGCCTGGATCGGCCGGCCGAGCCCGAGCTGTACTATCCGGCCGCGCAGAACGTCGCGATGGCGTCGGACATCGGGATGTCGCTGATCGTTCGCACGTCCGCCGCCCCGGAGCGGGTGACCGAGACGATTCGCGCGGCGGTGCGCGACCTGAACCCGCGTCTCGCGATCTTCAACGTGAAGACGATGGAGCAGGTGGTGGCCGATTCGCTCTGGGAGCTGAATCTCTACCGGTGGCTGATCGGTCTGTTCGCCGCCCTCGCGGTCGTGCTTGCGGCGATTGGGTTGTACGGCGTGATCTCGTACAACGTGACGTCACGCACGCGCGAGTTCGCCGTGCGCCTGGCGCTGGGATCGGATCCGATGGGACTCGCGCGGATCGTGCTCACGCACGGGGCGTGGCTCACCTCCGCCGGCCTCGCCGCCGGCGTTCTCGGCGCCCTCGCCGTCAGGCCAGTGCTCGCGACGCTGTCGGCCGGCCTCGGCGGGGATGCCGCGACGTATGCGGCGATTGCGGCGCTGCTGCTCGCGATCGCGCTCGCCGCGTGCATCCTCCCGGCGATCCGCGTCGCCCGCGTGAACCCCGCCGCCGCGCTCCGGCACGACTAGCAAGGTTCCGCTGGGTTCCACGGGGTTCCACCGGGTTCCACAAGGTTCTGTTCCGCAGGGTTCGCCGAGGTTCCGGGTTCCGCCAGGTTCGGCGCCCGGCTCCGAACCTCGTGGAACCCAGAACCCAGAACCCAGAACCCAGAACCCTGCGGAACCTCGTGGAACAGAACCTAGCGGAACCCCGTGGAACCCTGCGGAACCCCGTGGAACCCTGTCGCCTTGGTCCTTCGTTCGCAGTATTCTGGCCTGGCAATGGTTACCGGTGATTCGGGGCTCATGGCGTTGGCACGGACGATCGTCGGCGGTGATGCGGCTACCGCTCTGCGGTTACTCGCCAAGTCGCCGATGCTCGCGAGCGCGCGCGCCGAGGACGGCGCGACCCGTCAGGAGGCGAAGGCGCACTTCCTCGACGAGATCCAGCACTACGTCTACGCGGGCGACACGGCACTCCACATTGCCGCCGCTGCGTACCGGCTGGAGATCGTGCGAAGGCTGATAGCCATGGGTGGCGATGTCCGCGCGAGGAATCGCCGCGGCGCCGAGCCGCTCCACTACGCCGCTGACGGCGGGCCCGGTTCGCGCACGTGGGACCCTTCTGCGCAGGCGGCGACCGTCGCCTGTCTCATCGAAGCCGGCGCCGATCCGAACACCGTCGACCGGAGCGGCGTGACGCCCCTACACCGCGCGGTCCGGACTCGTTGCGCCGCTGCCGTGAGTGCACTTCTCGATGGCGGCGCCGACGTGCGACGCAGGAACAAGAGCGGCTCGACGCCCATGCGGCTCGCGACGCTGAACACCGGCCGCGGCGGATCCGGCTCGCCAGAAGCGAAGGCGCAGCAGGAGGAGATCAGACGCCTGCTCGGGCGGCACGGCGCAGCGCGTTGATGTCGCGGGACAGCTGGGAGCTGGAAGCTGGAAGCTGGAAGCTGGAAGCTGGAAGCCGGAAGCGACAGGAGCCAGGTATGGGACGGATCGGCTGCGCGTTGGCTGGCGGCGCTGTTCAGCCTGACCTTGCAGGCCCTCCCCCCTCAGCAGCCGGCGCGAACGCCCGACATCTTCTTCGCGCCGACCATGGAAGCCGTGGCCGACGCGATGCTGAAGCTGGCGAAGATCACCGCAGACGATGTGGTCTACGACCTCGGGTCGGGCGACGGGCGCATCGTGATTCTGGCCGCGCAGAAGTACGGGGCCCGAGGTGTCGGCATCGAGCTCGATCCCAAGCTCGTCGAGATTTCGCGCCAGGTCGCCCGGGAGGGAGAGGTCGTCGATCGGGTCGCGTTCATCGAAGGCGATCTGTTCGCCGCCGACATCTCCGCCGCCACCATCGTCACCTTGTACTTGTCGCCGGGGGTGAACAAGCGGCTCGAGCCGAAGCTGCGGCGCGAGCTCAGGCCGGGCACGCGGATCGTCTCGCACCAGTTCCCGATCGGGGCCTGGACCCCGGACAAGATCGTTCGCTCGGAAGACGATCGGACGGATCTCTTCCTGTGGACGGTTCCGGCGCGGTGAGTCGGCGATCCGTAGTGCTGGCCTTCAGGCCGAGTCTGTTCCGAACAGGCCGATCCTGAAGGCCGGCACGTACCCTGTCGTACGGTTTACGGCTTGCAGGAACCCGCTGTCGCCGAGCCACTCCTCGAATCGCACCATCCAGGCGCCGACCGGCCGCTTGTTCGTCTGGCGCAGGCCGAAGCCGTGCCCGCCGGTGCCGTAGATGTGCAGCTCCGCGGGGACGCCCGCGCGCTTGAACCGGAGATACGCCTCGGCCAGTCCTTCGGAAATGTCCGTCCGGTCGTTGTAGGCGCACGCCATGAACGCCGGCGGCGTCTCTTTGGTGGGCAGGATGTCGCCGGAGCGTCCGGGATAGATCAGCCCCAGAAAGTCCGGCCGGGACGGTTGCCGTTCGATCGCGTCGGTCGAGGCGGCGTTGCCCGCGTCGAACCGCATGCCGGCCAGCGCCACGAGCTCTCCGCCCGCGGAAAACCCCATCGCTCCCAGGCGGCTCGGGTCGATGTTCCACTCCTGCGCCCGGCTCCGGATCAACCGGATCGCCCGCTGCGTGTCGGCGAACGAGTCCACGTCGATCTGGTAGGTCGAGCCCGCTTCACGCGCGAGCCGGTGCTTGAGGACGAAGGCGGCGATGCCGCGATCGCGGAGCCACTCGCCGACGTTGTAGCCTTCGTGCGTGATGGCCAGCACGCGATGACCGCCGCCCGGAATCACGAGGATCGCCGTGCCGGTCGCCTTGTCCTTCGCGGGGAGATACGGCGTGATGCTCGGGTTGTGGATGCTCGAGACGCTGAGCTCTCCGCTGGCCGAGGTGGTCACCGCTTCCTTCGCGGTTTTCCCTTCGGATCCCGGCGCGCCGTTGGGCCACAGAGCGATCTCTGCTGGCGGATCGGCGGCGAGGAGCGAGAGCGGGAGCAGCAGCGTGGCGAGGAGCGGCGTGCGCGATTCTCATCGGGGTCGTCCGATCGTGATGGAGTGAGAGCCAACGGAGCGGACGGAGACAACGGAATCCAACACGGAGAAACGGAGCAAACGGAGAAAGACTCTTGTTCTCCGTTTCTTCGTTCCTCCGTGTTAGTCCGTTATCTCCGTAGTCTCCGTTAACTCCAGCCCGAGTGTTGCTACCAGCCGAGCCGGATGCCGACGCGCAACTGCCGCTCTCCGAACGCGCTCGTGACCGTCGCGAAGCCGTTCAGGTTCCGCACGGTGCCGTCGGGATTGAGCTGCAGGTTCGACACGTTGCCGCCCGGGTTGTTGAAGTGCGCCGTGTTGAGCGCGTTGAACGCTTCGAACCTGAGCTGCACGTTCATGTTGCGCGTGCAGCGCGATCTGGCGGAACACGCCCAGGTCCCAGTTCGCGTAGCCGGGCCCGCGCACGGCGCCCCAGGGTGCGGTGCCGAAGCGCGCCTCGGTGACCGGCTTGAACGCCAGCGGATCGAACCAGGCGCTCGTGCGTTCCGATCCCCCCGAGGATTTCCACGTCCGACTTCACCTGGTCGGCGCGCTGCGCGCTCTCCGGCGCGTTCAGCGACGTGCCGCTCGCGGTGACGTCGAACGGCGTCCCGCTCGTGAAGCTCAGGATGTTGTTGACCTGCCAGCCGCCGACGATCGCGGCGACCACACCGCCGCCGTTCAGCCAGCGCCGGTTCGGCCCGAAGGGCAGCTCCGTGAGGTTCGTGATCTGCAGGTTGTGCGTGCGATCGAAGGGGCTGATCGCCGTGTTCAGATGGTAGAACTCGGGAATCATGATGCGCGGGGTGCCGTCGCTGCGCGGGGCGCCGGCGATCCCGGTCGATTTCGACAAGGTGTAGCCGACGCCGATCTGGAAGCCGTTCGCGAACCGGCGATCGAGGCGGGCCTGCAGCGCGTCGTACTTGGTGTCGCCGACCGGCGCCACGAGCCGCGTCTGCGCGGTGCGTCCGAACTTCTGGTTCAGTTGCCGGCCGGCCTGACCGCCGCCGATCGGCGACCAGTTCAGCTCCAGGAAGCCGAGCTGGTCGATCTGCCGCGTGGCCACGTAGGCGGCCTCGCCGACGAAGCCCCACTTCAGCTCCTTCTGCACGGCGGCGTTCCACGACTTGATGTAGCCGCGGTTGAACTCCTCGGGAATCGTGATGGCGCTGACGTTCGACGGAATCGGGATGATCCCGTTGCCGAGATCGGCGTTCGGGACCGGCGGCACGCCGTCGGCCATCCGCCCGGCCGCCGCGAACGTGTTCGGGGCATTGACGATGAGGTTGAGCAGCACGGGGTGGTTCGTGCGCATCGGCCGCGCGAGCGAGTAGGGGTCGTTCGTGATGCCGAAGCCGCCGCGCAGGACCATCGACGGCGTCGCTCGGAACGTCGCGCCGATTCGCGGCGCGAACAGGCCCTTTTCCATCTTGACGCCGATGTCCATGGGCACCGAGCCCACGCCGCCGATCTCCATCATGTTGGTGTCGGGGTTGTAGCGTTCGAGCCCGTGATCGTCCCGCGTCGGCATCGGGAAAAACTCGTAGCGCGTGCCGTAGGACAGCGTCAGGCGATTGGTCACCTGCCACTGATCGCGCACGTAGAAGCTGTAGCTGCTGCATCCGCGTCGCGTACGGCGCCACGGTGAGGTTCAGGCGGCCGAGCTGGTCCGGCAGCCCGAGCAGGAACGCGCCCCACGCGTTGTACATGTTGCCCGTCGGCCCGCCGTTCAACTGGGTCACACCGGTCCCGAAGCGGAAGCCGCCGCGCGCGCCGAAGTTGTCGCCGGTCGTTTCAGGCTGGAGGTGATTCAACGCCTGGAAATAGATGTCCGTGCCGGCCCGGACGTTGTGCTTGCCCTTCATCCAGTTGACGTTCACGACCGTCTGATACTGATCGTCGTTGCGCGTGTACGGCATGTAGAGCTCGGTGATCCCGATATCCTGGAATGTGTTGAAGTCGAAGACGGGCATGCCCCCCTCGAACGCGACGGGGACCGTTCAGCCCCGGAATCCCGAGCAGATCCATGCCCTTGTTCTGGCCGATGTCGGTGTGCGCCACGTCGGTGAACATCCGCACGTAGCCGAAGTGCGCATCGGCGACGAGGGTCGGCGAAAACACGTACGTGCCGCCCGCCGAGAAGTTGGCCGTGTAGCCCTGACCGGTCCCCGGGTTCCCGCCGGCGATCGGGATGCCCTGCAGCGTGTCGCCGTACACCGCTTCGTTGAACGTCCAGAAGTCGAGGTGGCTGTAGCGCCCGAAGATGTTCAGCTTCGGCGTGGCGTTCCAGTTCACCTTGGTGTCGAGCGTCCACCGGTTGAACTCGAACGGCGCGGCGACGAAGTAGTTGTTGGTCTCGCCGGGCAGGTTCGGCAACGGCATCAGGTCGATGATCTTCCGCGCGATCGGGTCGATTCGGTTCTGGGGAATGATGTTGCCCGCAAAAGCCGTCCGCCCGGTGCCGTTCGCGGCGCCGGTCGCCGGGTCGTAAATGGGGTTCACCGACGCGGACAGGTCGCCGCGGCGCAGCGCCTCGGTCGGCACCGAGATCGTGCGGGTGGCATTCTGCTTGTCCCGCGTGCTTTCGTAGCTGCCAAAGTAAAACAACTTGTTGCGCAGGACCGGGCCGCCAAGCGTGGCGCCGAACTGGTGATACGCCCAGTCCCCTTTCGGCGTGTTGGCCGGCGTGAAGTAGTTGCGCTCGCGCATCTGCTCGTTGTTGTAGAACTCGAAGGCGGACCCTCTCATCTGGTTCGTGCCGCTCTTGATCTGCACGTTGATCGCCGAGCCGCCGGCCAGTCCCTGCTCCGCGTCGAAGCTGTTGGTGACGACGTTCACCGTCTCGAGCGATTCGAGCGCCGGGACGTAGGCCGCCACGTGCGGCAGCCAGACGTTCGTCGTGCTGACGCCGTCGATCCGCGTGTTGTTCGAGCTGTCGCTGGCGCCGTTCACGTTGAAGACGAGGGCGCGCGACGGGTTCGACGGAATCGAGTGCGCATCGGCCGGCGGCGTGAAGCCCGGAAGCGTCTTGAAGAGCTGCTGGTAGTTGCGGCCGATCGGCACCGGCAGCTCCGTCAGATCCCGCGCCTTCAGCTCCGAGCGGACCTCGGCGCGGTCGGTCTGGAGGATCGGCGTCTCGCCCGTCACCATGACGGTCTCGGTGAGCTGTCCGACCTCCAGCTTCGCGTCCACGCGCGCCACCGAGTTCAGCGTGACCGGGACGTTGCGGCGGCTGACCGTGCGGAACCCGGTCATCGTGACGGAGATCGCGTAGGTGCCGGACGGCACCGCCGTGAAGTGATAGGCCCCGGCGGAGTCGGTCACGAGCTCCCGCTTGAACTGCGTTTCGGACTGCTCGATCGTGACCGTCGCGCCCGGCATCGCGGCGCCGGTGGAGTCGGTCACGTTGCCGACGAGCGAGCCGTACAGAACCTGAGCGTGGGCCACCGGCACGGCCGCGGCGAGCGCCACGAGCAGCGTATAAACCAGAACATCAGGACGACGCGGTATTCTCAGCGTCATTTCGCTTTCCTCCTCCGGGGTCAGGCAAGGGTCGGGAGAGTTCGGCTTACCCTCCGGCCGAACATGGTGTGAGATGACGCTAACCTAGAGGGTCTAAAGGGGGTTGTCAAGCGGTGTTCGTCACCCGGCCGTCACCGCCGGCCGGCACAATCGCCACGGCCGTCCCGGGCGGGATCCTCGCGGCGGCAAGATGCGTCAGACTAACCGCGCACGGTAACAGTCAACAAAGGAGGAGCCGAATGAGCCTAATGCCCGGTGGGATGATGTTGGTGATGGCCCTGGCCGGCCCCGCGGCGCCGCCGCAAGCGCCGGCGAGCCCGACGGTGGCGAGCATCAGGGGGACCTACGACCTGGTCAAGGGCTGGCTGCTCAAGGCCGCCGAGCAGGTGCCGGAGGAACATTACGGGTTCGCTCCCGCGCCGACGGTTCGAACCATGGGCGCCGTCTTCGGCCACATCGCCGATGCGAACTTCAACATCTGCAGCGCCGCCAGCGGCGAAAAAGCTGCCGTGACCGGCAGCATCGAGAAGACCAAGAAGACCAAGGCGGAACTGCGCGACGCGCTGGCCCAGTCCTTCAAGTTCTGTGACGCGGCGTTCGACGGGATGACCGCGGCGCGGGTCGACGAGGTCGTCAAGTTCTTCCTGCCCGGCTCTACGACCCGCCTCGGCGTGCTGGCGTTCAACAACGCCCACGACGCCGAGCACTACGGCAACATCGTCACGTACATGCGGATCAAAGGGCTCGTGCCCCCGTCGAGCGCCGGTGGGATGTAAGCCCCTTCGACTCGCGTACTTCACTACGCTCGCTCAGGGCAGGCGCCTCTGGCGAGATTGCGTCCGCCGTCACCAGGCGGACGGTTGACGGCGGTGCCGCCTATCGACATGATGCACCGTCCATGAGTCTGGCTTCCGGCGTTCGCCTTGGCCCGTATGAAATCCTGGGCACGCTGGGAGCCGGCGGCATGGGCGAGGTGTACAAGGCCCGGGACGTCCGGCTCGACCGCCTGGTGGCCATCAAGGTCCTGCCCGCGGCGCTTGCCGCCGACGCCGACCTCCGTCAGCGGCTCGAGCGCGAGGCGCGAGCGGTCGCCGCGCTCCAGCATCCGCACATCTGCACCCTTCACGACGTCGGGCACCAGGACGGCATCGACTTTCTCGTCATGGAGTACCTGGAGGGCCAAACGCTCGCCGAGCACCTCCGGCGGGGACCGTTCGCCGTCGATCGGACCATCCAGCACGCGCTCCAGATCGCCGATGCGCTCCACCAGGCCCACCGCGCCGGTATCGTGCACCGCGATCTCAAGCCCGGCAACATCATGCTGACGTCCTCGGGCATCAAGCTCCTGGATTTCGGTCTGGCGAAGCTCCGGCCGCAGCTGGCAGTCGGCGGTTTCGGAAGCGGGGCGACCGAGACGGCGCCGGTTTCGGCGGTGCCGCTGACGGGCGCCGGGAGGATTCTCGGCACGCTCGCCTACATGGCCCCGGAGCAAATCGAGGGGAAGATCGCCGATCACCGCGCCGACATCTGGGCCTTCGGCTGCGTCGTCTACGAGATGGCCTCCGGCCACAGGACGTTCTCGGGGCAGAGCGACGCGGGCACCATCGCGGCGATTCTCGAACGCGAGCCGGAACCGCTCTCGAAACGGCAGCCCCTGACCCCGCTTGCCCTGGACCGGCTGGTGACCCGGTGTCTCGCGAAGGATCCCGAGGATCGATATCAGAGCGCGCGCGACGCGTTCCTGGAGCTGCGTGGGACGGGATCGGCCGAGGTGCCTCGCACGCCTGCCCGACAGGCGCCGTGGCGGCCTGCGCTGGCCGGAGCCATCGCCGCATTCCTTGTCGCAGCCGTTGGCGTCGCGATCTGGAGGTCGAACCGCGGCGCGCCCCGGACGGACGCTCCGCTGCTGCGATTGAGCATTGTCCCCGGCGCCGAGGCCGCAGCGCCCCAGATGCCGGCGATCTCGCCGGACGGCCGCCACGTCGCATTCAGCGCGGTGTCGCCGGACGGCATCCAGCGCTTGTGGATCTGGTCGACGGAGTCCGCCCGATCGGAGGCCGTCGGCGCGACCGACGGCGCCGGCCTGCCGTTCTGGTCGCCGGATTCGCGGCAGGTGGCGTTCTTCGAGGGCGGAAAGCTGAAAAAGGTCGATGTGAACGGCGGCGCGCCGCAGGTTGTCGCGGACGCTCCGGCCGGCGCCGGCGGATCGTGGAACCAGAACGGCGTGATCGTCTTCGCGCCGGCCGGCGCCGGCCCGCTGCACCGCGTCCGCGCCGTCGGCGGGAGCTCGACCCCGCTCACGACGATCGCGGCAGGCTCGCCGGTCACGTCGCACCGCCATCCGTGGTTCCTGCCGGACGGAGAGCACTTCCTCTTTGTGGCGCAGGAACACGGGCAGATCGGCGGCAGCGTCCACGTCGCGTCCCTGCGCAGTCCGGATCGAGCCGCGCGGCTGTTGACTGCCGACTCCGAGGCGGCGTACTCGTCCGGGTTTCTGATCTACGCGCGCGGGCCGCGGCTGCTGGCGCACGCCTTCGACGTCCAGAGTCTGCAGACAACCGGCGATCCGTTCCCCATCGCTGAGAATCTTCCGTTTCTGGCCGATCGCGGCGTCTACTCCGCGTTCTCCATCTCATTGACCGGGATCGCGTGCTATTCGACCGGCGATGCCGGCAGGAAGCAGTTCGTCTGGTTCGACAAAGCCGGCCGCGTCCTGCGGAAGAGTCGGGCCCGCGGGACTGTACCGCGATTTCGATCTGTCGCCCGACGGCCGCCGGCTCGTGGTCGCGCGCTATGACCCGGACCGCGGGCTGAACAACCTCTGGCTCATGGACGTCGAACGCGGGACGCTGACCCGGTTCTCCATCGAATCGAGGAGCCATACCGACCCCGTCTGGTCGCCCGACGGCCGGCGGGTTGCCTTCTCCGTGCGCGAGAAGCTGTTCTTCGACCTTCACCAACAGGGGACCGACGCCAACGCCCGCGACGAAGTCCTCCTGACGTCGGAACACGCGAAGTACGCGGAGGACTGGTCGGCCGATGGGAAGTTCCTCATCTTTGTCGTGCGTAAGGAGGGATTCGACTTGTGGATGCTGCCGATGTTCGGCTCGCGGCAGGCGAGGCCGTTCCTGGTCAGCCCGTTCCTCAAGGACGAGCCCCAGTTCTCACCCGATGGGCGATGGGTCGCTTACAACTCGAACGAAACGGGACGGTGGGAAACCTACGTGACATCGTTTCCGGATGCGCAGCAGAAGTTTCCGGTCTCGACGTCGGGCGGCATCCAGCCGCAGTGGCGCGCCGACGGCCACGAGCTCTTTTACCTCGGACTCGACGGCACGATGATGTCGGCGGTCGTGGACACGAGTCGCGGTTTCGTGGCCGGCGTGCCGGCGGCGCTCTTCCCGACCGGGCTCCAGAGAAACCCGGGCACGGGCCAGTACACGGTGACCCGGGATGGCGAGCGGTTTCTCTTGAGGACCGACTTCGCAGAAGATAAGTCGCAGAGCTTCACGGTCGTGCTCAACTGGCAACAGATGGCGAAGCCATGACGTTCCCGAACGCCTGGTCGCTCGTGCCCGGCGCTCGCAGCGCAGCCGCGATGCTGCTCGCGCTGGGCGTGTGGACGAGTCTGGCCGCCTCGCAATCGGCGCCGCAGCCGCCGTCCGCAGCCACCGTCCCGCAGTCACCGCCCCCGCGCCGTCCGCCCGCGGCCCCGCCGTCCGCGGCCACGCCGTCGGCCACACAGCCGCCCGTCCCGCGCGCCGATCCCCGCGTCGTCTCACGCTCGACGGCGCACCTGACGTTCACCGGAACGATCTCGCCCGCCGCCGTCTCGCCGGACGCGCGCATGTCGATCAACTTCGACGTGGTCCCGAAGAAGGGCATGCACGTCTACGCGCCCGGCACGCAGTACCGCTCGGTGGCGATCCGCCTCGATACCGGTTCGCTGCTGCGGGTGCAGGGGTCCGTCTATCCGAAGCCGGCACGCTTCCTCTTCAAGCCGCTCAAGGAAGAAGTGCTGGTGTACGACGCGCCGTTCCGGCTGGCCCTCACCGTCGTCGCCGCGGACGTCGAAGCGCTGCGGGCGCAGCTGCGGGGACGGACTCAGATGACCATCAAGGGCACGTTCGACTACCAGGCCTGCGACGATAGCGAATGCTACCGGCCGGCGTCGGTGCCGTTTCAGTGGACACTGCCTGTGGCCCGCCGATAGGCGACTCGCCTTTCCGGTGGCGTCCGGCTTCGGGCCGGATTCAATCTCTCCGGTGGCGTCCGGCTTCAGCCGGACCCCTCACTGACCCGTGAGGAACCTGCCCGCCGGGAGAAGGAGAGAACGCTCCTCTCCTGTTGATCACGCCAACAACCCGGCGTGGTCGCGCGACTCGAAGTATATTTACGGCGATCCGAGGAGAATTCCGACCTGGACCCTCACCGCTGCGGTCGTCGTCCTAGCGTAGAGCGCCCGAGGACGTCCGGCGCCGCAGGCACACACACCACGTGAATCAAGTGACAGAGGTCGTCGATCCGGTTTGCGGGATGACGATCGATCCGGCGACGGCAGCGGGCGCCTGGGACTACCACGGCACGCGCTACTACTTCTGCCATCCGAGCTGTCTCGAGCGCTTCAAAGCGACTCCGGAAGAGTTTCTGTCGCCGAAGACGGAGATCCCCTCCGCGCGCGTGCAGGGCGCGACCTACGTGTGCCCGATGGATCCGGAGATCCGGCAGGACCATCCAGGCGCGTGCCCGAAATGCGGGATGGCGCTCGAGCCGGACCTCTCGACCCTGCCGGCGACGCGCGTCGAATACACCTGCCCGATGCACCCCGAGATCGTGCGGGACTGCGCCGGGCGCGTGCCCGATCTGCGGCATGGCGCTCGAGCCGCGCACGGTGACGGCGGGCGAGGCGCCGAACCCCGAGCTGGTCGACATGACGCGCCGGTTCATCGTCGCCGCGCTGCTCGGCGCGCCGGTGTTTCTCCTGACGATGGGCGACATGGTCCTCGGGATGGGCCTCGGCGGACGCATCGATCCGGCGGTCACGAACTGGATAGGCCTGGTGCTCGGCGACGCCGGTCGTGTTCTGGGGCGGCTGGCCGTTCTTCGAGCGCGGCTGGGCGTCGATCGTCAACCGCAGCCCGAACATGTTCACGCTCATCGCGCTCGGCGTGGGCGCGGCGTACGTGCTACAGCGTCGTCGCGCACGATCGCGCCCGGGCTCTTTCCCGACGGCTTCCGCATCGCACGGCGCCGTCGAGACCTACTTCGACACCGCGGTCGTCATCATCGCGCTCGTGCTGCTCGGGCAGGTGCTCGAGCTGCGCGCGCGAGGCCAGACGAGCGCGCGCGATTCGGCAGCTGCTCGGCCTGGCGCCGAAGACCGCGCGCGTGATCCGCGACGGGCCACGAAGAGGACGTGCCGCTCGCCGACGTCGCGGTCGGCGATCTGCTGCGCGTCCGGCCCGGCGAGAAGGTTCCGGTCGACGGCGTCGTGCTCGAGGGACGCAGCTCCGTCGACGAATCGATGGTGACCGGCGAGCCGATGCCGGTCGAGAAGGAGCCCGGCGCGCGCGTGACCGGCGGAACGATCAACGGCACGGGCACGCTGCGTGATGCGCGCGGAACGCGTCGGCGCCGACACGCTGCTGGCGCAGATCGTCCGCATGGTCGGCGAGGCGCAGCGCACCCGGGCGCCGATCCAGCGGCTGGCCGATCGGGTCGCGGCCTGGTTCGTGCCGGCCGTCGTGGTCATCGCGGCGCTCGCGTTCGTCGGCCTGGGCCTGTGGGGACCGGAGCCGCGGCTGGCCCACGCGCTGGTCAGCGCCGTCGCGGTGCTGATCATCGCCTGTCCGTGCGCGCTCGGCCTGGCGACGCCGATGGCGATCATGGTCGGCACCGGCCGCGGCGCCGGCGCGGGCGTGCTGGTCAGAAACGCCGAGGCGCTCGAGCGTCTCGAGCGCGTCGACACGCTGGTCGTCGACAAGACCGGCACGCTGACGGAAGGGCAAGCCGCGCTGGTCACGCAGGTCGTCGCCGTGGCGCCATTCACCGAAAGCGAAGTGCTCGCGCTATGCGGCAGCGCTCGAACAGGCGAGCGAGCATCCGCTGGCCGCCGCCATCGTGGCGGCGGCGCGCGACCGCGGCGTCGCCGTGCCCGCCGCGGCGGCCTTCGAGTCGCTGACCGGGCCAGGGCGTTCGTGGTACCGCAGGCGGCCGAGCGGTGCTTCTCGGCAACCCCGCGCTGATGACGGATCAGCACGTGACGCTCGGGCCCCTCGAGGCCCAGGCGGAGCGCCTGCGCGCCGGCGGCCAGACGGTGATGTTCGTGGCCGTCGATCGGACGCCGGCCGGCCTCATCGGCGTCACCGATCCGATCAAGGCCTCGACGCCCGAGGCGATCCGGCTGCTGCACGCGGACGGTCTGCGGATCGTCATGCTGACCGGGGACAACCGAGACGACCGCCGAGGCCGTCGCGGCGCGGCTCGGGATCGACGACGTGATCGCCGACGTGCTGCCGGCAGAGAAACGCGCGGTCGTTCGGCGGCTGCAGCGCGAGGGGCACGTCGTGGCGATGGCGGGCGACGGGATCAACGACGCGCCGGCGCTCGCGCAGGCCGACGTCGGCATCGCGATGGGCACCGGCACCGACGTCGCGATCGAGAGCGCCGGGATCACGCTGGTCAAAGGGCGATCTGCGCGGCCATCGTCCGCGCCCGACGGCTGAGCCGGGCGACGATGCGGAACATCCGGCAGAATCTGTTCCTGGCGTTCGTCTACAACGCCGTCGGCGTGCCGGTCGCGGCCGGCGTGCTGTACCCGTTTTTCGGGATCCTGATTTCAGCCCGATCTGGGCCAGCGCGGCGATGACGTTCAGCTCGGTGTCGGTCATCGCCAACGCGCTGCGTCTGTCGCGCGCGGAGCTGTGAAGAGGAGATCAAGAGCTGAACAGGAGATCAGGAGATCAGGAGATCAAAAACCAAGAAACAAAAATTCCGGTTTCTCCTAACCTCCTGATCTCCTGTTCACGCTCTTGGCCTCGTTACCCGCGCGGTTGTGGTTGTTACACGATTGATATATTGATCGCGCATGAAACGAACGTTCCCCGCGCTGCTCGCTCTCGTTTCCTCAGCTTCACGGCGCCCGCCTCCACGCAAGGCCCGCCGGCCGACCGCGTCATCCTGATCACGCTCGACGGCGCGCGCATCGAGGAGGTGTTTGGCGGCCTCGATCCCGTGGTCTTCGCGTCCACGCTGGGGAAGAATCAGACGCTCGAGGACCAGCGCGGCGTACCGCCGGTTCTGGGCCGACACGCCGCAGGCACGTCGTGAAAGGATGATGCCGTTCTTCTGGCGGACGCTGATGGCGCGCCACGGATCCATCGCGGGCAACAAGACGGCGGGGAGCTCCGTGACCCTGACCAACACGCATCGCTTCTCGTACCCCGGCTACTCGGAGATCCTGCTCGGAGAGGCGCACGACGACACCATCAAGAGCAACGATCCCTTACGCAATCCCTACGTGACGGTGCTCGAGGAATTGAAGGCCCGGCTCGGGCTGCCGCCGGCCGGGGTCGGCGTGTTCGGGTCATGGAACGTGTTCGACGCCATCGTCGAGCACACGAGCGGCGCCCTGACCGTCAACGCCGGGTACGAGGCGTTCGACCATCCGGACCCGGCGGTGCGCGAGCTGAGCGCGCTGCAATTCCAGACGCCGACCGCGTGGGATTCCGTCCGCCACGACGTCTACACGTTCCGCCTGGCGATGGCGCACCTGAACAGCGCCCGTCCGCGCGTCATGTACATCGCGCTCGGCGAGACCGACGACTGGGCGCACGACGGCCGCTACGATCGCGTGCTCGAGTCGTTCGCGCGAACCGATGCCTATCTCGAGGAATTGTGGACGTGGATCCAGTCGCAGCCCGACTACCGCGATCGCACGCACATCCTCGTGACGACGGATCACGGGCGCGGACGGACCGTCAAGGACTGGCGGAGCCACGGCGAGAAAGTCGAGGGGGCCGAGGACGTGTGGATGGCGTTCGTGTCGCCGTCCATGCCTCGGCGCGGGGAATGGCGCGAGCACGCGCCGCTGCACACGAACCAGGCGGCTGCGACGCTGGCTGGGTGGATGGGGGTCGACTGGAACGCGCTGCGCCCGGCGGCGGGAAGCCGGTGCGGTAGCGGCAGATCAAGAGTAGTCGCGGACCTTCAGGTCGGAGTTTTGATCTTCGTGATCTGCTTTCTCCTGATCTCCTGCCCTACCTGTTCAATCTCCTGATCTCGCGTGCACCCGCATCCGGATGCCGTGCGCCGGCCGCAGGGTGATCGCGGGCTGCAACGGCACGGGGCCGGTCTCCAGCGATTCCATGCGCCACCGCGCGGCGAGCGTCGCGAGGACCAGGATCCCTTCCATCCACGCGAACGGCTCGCCGATGCAGACGCGGGTGCCGGCGCCGAAGGGGAAGTAGGCGAACTTCGGCCGGCCCTTCTGCCGATCGGGCAGCCAGCGATCGGGGTCGAATCGCTCCGGGTCCGGGAAGAACCGCGCGTCCCGGTGCAGGAGATACTGCGAGAAGAGCACGACGGTCCCCTTCGGGATCGTGTACCCGCCGATGTCGACGTCGTCTATCGCGCGCCGGCCGATCGCCCAGGCCGGGGGATACAGCCGCATCGACTCGGCGAGCACCATGCGCGTGTAGGGGAGTTGCGGCACGTCCGCGGCCGTGGCCGGACGGCCCTCGAGCACGCTGTCTGTTTCGCGCTGCAGCCGCCGCTCGATGTCCGGGTGCTGCGCGAGCAGGTGCCACGTCCACGCGAGCGCGTTCGCGGTCGTTTCGTGGCCGGCGAGGAAGATCGTCATCGCCTCGTCGCGCACCTGGGTGTCGCTCATCCGGCCGCCGTCCTCCTCGTCGTCGCGGGCGAGCAGCAGCATCGACAGCAGATCGCCGCGGTCATCCGGCCTCCGGCGGCGCTCCTCGATGATCCGGTAGATCAGCCGGTCGAGCGTCGCCTGCGCGCGCCTGTAGCGGCGGACGATCGGCAGCGGCAGGCGCTCGAGGATCGGCGCGAATGGCGACATGGTCAACGGAAACGCCTCGAAGACCGTCGTCAGCGCGTCCCGCACGCCCCCGGCGTCCGCTTCGACGTCGGTGCCGAGCAGCGTTTCGCCGACGATCGTCAGCGTGAGCCGGTTCATTTCGCCCGAGATGTCCAGCGCCTCGCCGTCGTGCCAGCGCGCCGACGTCCGCTGCGCGTGCGCCACCATCGTCTCCGCATAGGCGGCGAGGCGTTGCTTGTGGAAGGCCGGCTGCGCGAGGCGGCGCTGGCGGCGGTGCAGGTCCGCCTCGCTCGTCAGCAGTCCTTCACCGAGCAGCCGCTTCGCGCGTTCGAGCGCCTGTCCCTTCTTGAACAACCGTGCGCGCGTCACCAGCACGTCTTCCACGTGGTCCGGATGATTCAGCAGCACGAGCCGCTGCGGACCGACCTTGAACGTGGAAATGTCGCCGTGCTCCCGCGCGAGCCGCTTCAGCGATCCGAGACGATCGCGCCGCAACGAGCGGGAGAGTGGCAGGCCGAAGAACGCGCTGCGCGGGCCTGGCGGAGCGGGCATGGGGTGACCGGGCTCATTCTACCGCGTCAGTCCGGGCGGCGTGCCTCCCGCACACTTTTGCACAACGGTTTACGAGCATTCGGACCCGTTTCCCGGATCCTGGGGTGCCAACGGACTACCGTACCGTAACTGCAGTCCCCGTGTGCTGTTTGGGACAGCCCTTTCCTCGGATCCCGGATACCATTTCCCCACAACCGAAGAAATGCTCCACGAATTCATTGCGGCGAACCGCGAAGAAATCATCGACCGCTGCCGGGCGAAGGTATCCAAGAGGTCTGTTCCGACGCCGACCAAAGCGGAGATCGAGCACGGTGTACCGGTGTTCCTGGATCAACTGAAGGACGCGTTGCGCCTCGGGCTGGCGTCGAGCCCGGAAATTGGCCGGAGCGCGCTCATGCACGGCCACGATCTCCTGCTTCAGGGGTTCTCCGTGTCACAGGTCGTGCACGATTATGGCGACGTCTGCCAGGCGATCACCGAACTGGCGGTCGAAACACAGGCGACCATCACGACGGACGACTTCCGCAGGTTGAACCGGTGCCTGGACGATGCCATCGCGAGCGCCGTGACCGCGTATGGGCGAGAGCGGAATCAGTCCGGCATCGATGGAGAGAACGCGCGCGGGACCGAGCGCCTGGGGTTCCTGACCCACGAACTGCGGAATTTGATCAACACCGGCATACTCGCGTTCGAGGTGCTCAAGACCGGGAACGTCGGGGTCGCGGGGAGTACCGGCGCGGTGCTGCAGCGCAGCCTCACGGGACTGAGCGCCCTCGTCAACCGCTCGCTTGCCGAGGTCCGTCTCACCCAGTCCGTCCAGAATCTCGAGCGATTTCTGCTGTCCGAGTTCATCGAGGAGCTCGCGCCGGCGGCCACTTTGGAAGCAGACGCCAAGGGCATCACGCTCGTCGTCCTGCCAGTCGAGGACGGCATGGCGATCGAAGCCGACCGGCAGGTCCTCGGCGCCGTGATGGGAAACCTCCTGCAGAACGCGTTCAAGTTCACACGGGCCGGCACGAGCGTCACGCTACGGGTCGGCGGCAGCGCCCAGCGCGTGCTCATCGAGGTCCACGACGAGTGCGGGGGGTTGCCGGGTGGGGATGTGAACGAACTGTTCCGCCCGTTCGAGCAGCGAGGCGTCGATCGAACCGGCCTGGGCCTCGGCCTCGCGTTCAGCCGATGGGCCATCGAAGAGAACCACGGCCGGATCTACGCGCGCAGCGTGCCCGGTAAGGGGTGCGTCTTTACCGTCGACCTGCCCCGCCTCCTGCTTCCGGCTATGCAGCCGACGTAAGTCTGCGCGCCGTTCAGTTGTGGTCAAGGTTGGAGGCGTCCTTGATCTCACGGAGAGTCCGCCGCATCTCCTCGACGATCTTCATCTGAGCGAGCGTCGCGTTCAGGGTCTCGGCTGTGGCCTGCACCGCCTCCACCGTCGCCTGACGGGCCGCGTCGGCTGCCGCCCGGGCGTCCTCGCCGGCGACGCGCGCCGATTCGGCAGTTTCGCGCAGCCGCTCCCGGTCCTGCCGGATGGTTTCCAGCGCCTCGCGATGATGGTCACGGACCACCCGCGCTTCCTCTGCCAGCCGCCTGAACCGTTCCGCCTCGTTCCTGTCGGCCTCGGCCACCCTGGCGTGTTTCTCCAGCAGAGCGTCGTCCGGCCCGGCACCCTGAGGGCCTCCGTCGCCCTTCAGGGGGGGGCCATCTGCCGGCTGGCGTCCGCGATCCGGTGGACTCTGGTCGTCTGGCATGGCGCCTGTACGTAATCGTACCAGTTGCGACGCCGGGACGGTGTGCAGTAACGCACAGGGGTGTCAGTCGTGCAGGACGACGCTCAGGAGCGAGTTGTTGATCTTCAGGCCGCCGTTATAGTCGATGAACCCGAGCTTCCGGAACTTGTTCATGAAGTAGTTGACCCGCGAGCGCGTCGTGCCCACCATCTCGGCCAGGAGCTCCTGAGACACCCGCGGCAGCGCCAGGTGTGCCGTCTCCTGTTCACCGTAACGCGCGAGCAGGAGCAGCGCGCGGGCCAGCCGTTTCTCGCTGGAGTTGAACAGCTGGTCGATCAGATCTTCTTCGATTCGGATGTTCCTCGACAGCATGTGCACCAGGAACCGATCGGCGAACGCGGGCCGGGCGTGGAGCTGCCGCAGCATTTCCTTCTTCTCGACGCAGAGAATCGTGCACGGGACCATGGCCGTCGCCGTGGCCATCCGCTGCGGCTGGCCGGCCAGGCAGCCCTCGCCGAAGAAATGGGTCGACTCGAGCACGGCGACCACGGCCTCTTTTCCCGTGTGCGACAGGACCGACAGCCTGACCGCGCCCTGGCTCGACATACATGACGCTCGTCGCCGGATCGCCCTGGGCGTAGACGACTGCCGCCGCCGGGTACTCGATGCGCTGTGTCCGCACGCCGGTCCAATTGAGGACCCGGCGGACCGGCTTGACCTTCGGAGCGCGCTTCGACTTGGCCATGGCACATTGCCGCCCTCAAGACCGAGGGCGCCTCCTGTACAGGCGCTTACCGCCGAATTCTACCCCTGAGCCTCGTCTAGACTGCCACGGGCATTCGTGTTTCGCAAATCCAATCAGCTCTCCGTCGGCGGTCAGCATAAACCGCCGGCGTGTTCCGCGGCAAGACGGCGGATTCGGAAGGGGTTCACTCAGCCTCGACTCCCGACCATCACGATCAGGACCGCGCCCGCCGCCATCACGACGGACCCGAACAGCCGCTTCCGAATCTGACGCTCCTGGAAATACTGATACCCGAGAAATACGCTGATCAACGTGGACATCTGGAACAGCGCCAGCGAGTAGCCGACGTGGAGCTTGTCGAACGTGAGCACGGTGCTCAGCTGCATCAGCCCGGTCGTGACCACCAGCCACAAATACGTCCGCGAATGGCGCCGGAGGACGGAGACCTCTTCATCGATTGTGTTTCTCGAGAGGAGAACCACGGCTGCGCCGGCGATCGGAAGTCCGAGAACCGACCACAACACGAACGTGGTCAGGGGAGACGACAGCAGGATGGCTTTCTTCAGGAACACCGCCTCCGTCGCCGACAGTCCCAGGGCGGCGAAGCGCAGCTGGATTCCCCGCTCTCGAAAGAACCGGACGAACGCGTGCCGGCGCGGCTCGTCTACGGGATCGTCCACGACGAAGTAACTGCCGGCGATGATCAGCAGCGTGCCCGCCACGCCCATCGCGGTCGGCCGTTCGCCGATCAGGAAGATCCCGAGAACGAGGCCGATCACCGACTTGTAGGCGTTGATCGGGCCGAGGACCGAGAGATCGACCGCCTTCACGGCGTGGACGAGGAGCACGTTGCCGGCGACCGCGAGCAGCGCGCAGATGATCATGTTCACCCAGACCTCCGGCCCCGGCGCTATCGGCAGGGTCCCGCGCACGAGAAGGAGGGGCAGGCACATCGCCGTCAGGGTCGCGTGGACGACGGCGATGATGAACACCGGACTGGCAGAGCGCTGGGTCAGCTGTTTCTGGAAAAGGTTCGAAAGCGGGTTGGCGACGATTCTCGTCACCACGAAGAGCGCTGTCAGCATCATCACCGTGCAGGTCAGTCCACAGCATCCTACCCGCCGGGGACGTTTGTCGCGAATGGCGCACAATTCTGTTACGCCCGGCCTGCCCTGAGCGAGCGCTGGGGACGAGCGAGTCGAAGGGTAGCTCGCTCAGGGCAGGTCAACTCCCGCATCGCGCGCGGCACGAATCCTGCGTGTCCCGGCATCACCACCGTGCCTGACAAATCCAGTCTGAATCGCCGGTCTCGCGTGGCTCAACGGTACTCGCGTCCGATCGAGGCAGTTGTGGCCGTGGCGCTCGCGCTCGTGTGTTACCCGCTTGCCGGGATGGCCCAGAACCCGGCGGTCACCATCACCGTCGATGCCACCGCCAATCGGCGTCCGATCGATCCCAACGTCTACGGCGTGGCGCACGCGACGACGGCGCAGTTGAACGACTTGAACACGCCGCTGAACCGTCATGGCGGAAACAACACCACGCGGTACAACTGGCAGCTCAACGCGGACAATCGCGGCAACGATTGGTACTACCAGAGCATCGCCGACAGCAGCGCGACGGCCGGGGAACGCGGCGACACGTTCATCGCCAATGCGCGCGCGGCGAATGCCAGGGCGATGCTGACGATTCCCACGATCGACTGGGTCGCCAAGGTCGGTCCGGGCCGAACCAAGCTCGCCGGGTTCTCGATCGCGAAATACGGCGCGCAGAGCGGCAACGACTGGCAGTGGTTCCCGGATGCGGGCAACGGCGTCCGGACCAACGGGCAGTTCGTCACGGGCAACGATCCGAACGACGCCAACGTGCCGTCGAACGCGGTCTTTCAACAGGGCTGGATCCAGCATCTGGTCTCCCGCTGGGGCACGAACGCGGCCGGTGGCTTGCGCTACTACATTCTCGACAACGAGCCGAGCATCTGGCACTCGACCCATCGGGACGTGCGCCCGACCGGGGCGACCATGGACGAGATCCGGGACCGGATGGTCGATTTCGCGGGGAAGATCAAAACGGCCGACCCGTCGGCGCTCGTGGTCGGACCCGAGGAATGGGGCTGGAGCGGCTACTTCTACAGCGGGTTCGATCAGCAATACGGAAGCACGAACGGGTGGGGGTCGCTTCCGGATCGCAACAATCACGCGGGCGCCGACTATCTGACCTGGCTGCTCGGCCAGTTGCGGCAGAGGAGCGCCACGGCGGGCCGGCGGCTGCTCGACGTCTTCACGGTGCACTACTACCCGCAGGGCGGCGAGTTCAGCGACGACGTCTCGAGCGCGATGCAGCTGCGGCGCAACCGCTCGACCCGCTCGCTGTGGGATCCGGGCTACGTCGACGAGACATGGATCAACGACCGCGTGCAGTTGATTCCGCGCATCAAGGGCTGGGTCAACACGCACTACCCCGGCACGTTGACGGGCATCACGGAATACAACTGGGGCGCCGAGAACCACATCAACGGCGCGACCACGCAGGCCGATGTCTTCGGGATTTTCGGCCGCGAGGGGCTCGACATGGGCGCCCGGTGGACCACGCCGGCCACGAGCACGCCGACCTATAAAGCGATGAAGATGTATCGCAACTACGACGGCAACAAGTCGGGGTTCGGCGAGACCAGCGTGAGGGCCGCCACGGCCAATCCCGACGCGGTCTCGGCGTTTGCCGCGGTGCGATCGGCCGACGGGGCCCTGACCGTCATGGCGATCAACAAGCAGGCGTCGAGCACGCACTGCGACGATCAATCTCTCGACGTTCGCGCACCGCGGTACGGCTCAGGTCTGGCAGCTCACGGCCGCCAACGCGATCGGTCACCCCGCCGACGTCGGCTTTACCGGCCCGAGCTTCGTCGTCACGCTCCCGCCGCAGAGCGTGACGCTCTTCGTCGTGGCGGGGAACGCCGCGCCCCCGCCTGCGGCGCCCGCCAGGTTCCGAATCATCCGCTAGCGTGGTGTCCGGCTTCAGCCGGACCTGGATATCGGTTGCCGGACCTGGATATCGGTGGTGTCCGGCTTCAGCCGGACCTGGATGTCGGTGGTGTCCGGCTTCAGCCGGACCTGGATGTCGGTGGTGTCCGGCTTCAGCCGGACCTGGATATCGGTGTGTCCGGCTTCAGCCGGACCTGGATGTCGGTGGTGTCCGGCTTCAGCCGGACCTGGATGAGTGTCAGGCAACTGCCTGTCCGACCTGCGGATCGTCTCCGTCGTGCGCCATCGGCTGGCGGACGCGCGCCAGCTTGACGTCCCATGCGAGCCCGAGCGCCTGGAGCGTGCGGATGCCCATCCAGTTGAAATCGACCTCGTACCACGCGAGGCCGTGCCGGGCGCTGGTCGGATGCGCGTGATGGTTGTTGTGCCATCCCTCGCCGAAGGTCAGGAGCGCCACCCACCAGTTGTTCGTCGAGTCGTCGCGCGTCGCGAACCGGCGCGTGCCCCACTTGTGCGTCGCGGAGTTCACGAGCCACGTGGCGTGGAGGCCGACGGTCGTGCGAAAGAAGATGCCCCACAGGACGTACGGAACGCCGCCGAACGCCAGCAGCCCGAGCCCGACGATGATGTTCGACGTCCAGTGCCAGTTCGAGAGCGCGACCTGCACGCGGTCGCGCGTCAGATCGGGCACGTAGCGCGCGAGCACGGACGCGTCGTGATGCATCCGGTCGCCCATGAGGATCCATCCCGCGTGCGCCCACCACGTCCCCTCGCGCGGCGAGTGCGGATCCCCTTCAACGTCCGAATGCTGATGGTGGATGCGATGCGTCGCCACCCAGAAGATGGGGCCGCCCTCGAGCGCCAGCGTCGCGCACCACGTCAGCGTGTATTCGACCCATTTGTACGTCTTGTAGCCGCGGTGGGTCAGCAGGCGGTGATACGCCATGCCGATCCCCAGCATCCCGGCAACGACGTAGAGGATCAGCGCCGCGAGCATCGCCCCGTAGTCGATGAAGAAGAGCGCCGCCACCGCGCCGACGTGAAAAGCCGCCATGGCGGTCGCGGTGATCCAGTTCAAGCCCTTCTGGTGCCTGCGGCCGTACATCAGAGTCGGCGAAGCCATAGCCGAGGATACCGCCGCGTTTCGCGGGCCACTGTAATACTTCTGTATTGGTTGGGCCGGCTCGCTTAGCGCTCGCCGGTAGGGGCCGCGTCCTCCGTTTCGCGGCCTATCGTAAGTCCCGGTAACTCGTCAGTTTGATCCCGCGCCGTGTAATCACTTCACGCACTTTCGGGCTGGTCCAGGCTTCGAGCACGGCGCTGCGATCGGCCGCGACCCACTCGTAGCCGGCATGCCCGTACGCCCGCATCTCCGGATCGTCGGTGGCGGCGTGATCGATGTGCAGCCACAGCCCCGGCCCGAGCGTCTCGAGCTTGGCGGCCAGCTTGTCCGCTTTCACGGCGCCCGGGTCCTTGCCCTCGTAGACGCGGCCGATCATCTGGATGCCGACCTCCGACGGCACCAGCAGGCCGTACTCCTTGCTCAGCCGCAGGACCAGCGTCGCCACCTCGGGCGAGACGGACGTGAACCCCATGTGATTCCACGTGTAGGTCGCCTGCGGAAGGTGCCGCTTCGCCATGTCCAGCTGCGCCCGCAGCTCGCGCTCGACGTCGCCGATCGTCCAGCGGCTTTCCTTGATGCTGGTTCCCGGCGCTGCGCCCGCCCGCGGGTTCACCATGGGAAAGAAATAGCCGTCGGCGTCCACGAGCGACGGCGCCTGCGAGAGCGGGCGCCACTTGACGTTGTCCCACTCGCTCGTCAGCGCCAGGTGCACGCCGACATCCAGTCCTGGATTCTCTTTCAGCAGCCGCGCGGCTTCCGGAAACCACGGCCCCGGCACGATGACGTTGGTGGTCGTGAGGACGCCGCGCTGGTAGGCGTCGATTGTCGCCACGTTGATCCCGTGTCCGGCGGCCATGTCGTCTCCCTTGACGATCAGGCGGATGCCGGTGGACGCCGGCTGGACGGCCACGAATGCCAGAACAAGGACGAGGATGCTTCGCATGCTCCCGATTGTAGGCGCGGAGGGAGGTTTATGGCGGCAGAAGGAAAATCGCCGGGCGTGCATTACTGAACAGCGTCGCACGGGAGGTATTCGCTAGAGTACGCCATGGGCTGCTTTCCTCGCGGTACGGTCACTCCATCTCAAGTGTCCCACCTGCGCATGGGAGAAGGCGGTGCTGGCGTTCGAAGAGCAGGGCGTCGGCACGGCCTTTTGTCCGCACTGTCAGCATCTGTGGAACGTCGCGCTTCCCGAGAAGCCGGGTTCCGCCAGAGTCCTCATCTTCAGCGCCGGCCGGCAGAGGCGCCGGGAATCGCGGGGCACGTTCTGAATCGAGCGCGGCCTGCGGTCTGCAAGCCGATGGCCGGTGAACGGCCGTCCACCGCGTCACTCGACGCCCGGTCAATGGCTGTGTTTAGATCGGCTGTGGCCGAATCCCCACCTCGCGTCGCCGTCTTCATTCTTTTTCTGCTGTGCCTGGTGCCTTACTCGGGGCTGGCGGGCCCGGCGCTCGCGCAGAGCCCGCAAGCGTTGCTGAATCGCGCGGTGGCCGATTTCGAAAGCGGCCGCTTCGCCGAATCCGCCGCCGCGTTCGACAGCCTGGCGAAGGCCGTTCCCGATCGGGCGCCCCACCTCTGGCAGCGCGGCATCGCGCTCTATTACGCCGGCCGCTACGGTGACTGCCGCCGCCAGTTCGAATCGCATCGGGCGGTCAACCCCGACGACGTGGAGAACGCGGCGTGGCATTTTCTGTGCGTCGCGCGCGCCGAGTCGCCGGACAAGGCCAGGGCGGCGCTGCTGCCAGTGGGTCCTGACGCGCGCGCGCCCATGCGCGAGGTCTATCGCATGTTCCGCGGGACGCTCACGCCGGAGCAGGTCCTGTCAGCCGCGGGATCCGAGCCTGCCGCGCAGTTCTACGGACACCTATACGTGGGTCTGTATTTCGAAGCGCAGGGGATGAAGGCGCGCGCGCTCGAGCACATCACGATGGCCGCGGCCGATCGGTTCGAGCGCGAAGGCGGTTACATGCACCTGGTCGCGCGGGTCCACCTGCGCGCCTTGATGTCCCGGTAGCCTGACTCGAGGTCTCCGAACGTCTGGTGTCCAAATTGCACCTGTACGGGCCCGATCCGGTTCTTCAGCTGCTGGGCTGGATCCGGACAACGCGGCCGTAAGCGGCGACGCTCACCTGTTGACCGATCGGATCGGAACCCGACCAGGGGCGCTCGCCGTGACCTCAGCCATCTTGAACCGCCGCGCGAAACATTGAAAGTTCCTGGGAGGATTCAATGCACTTCAGGTTCGCTCTCGTGTCTGTCGGCGCGATTCTCTGCTTCATGGGCACGGCCTTCGCTCAGGACCCGCGCGGTTCCATTCGCGGCCGGGTCGTTGATTCCTCGAACTCGTTCGTGCCGGGAGCGGCCGTGTCGGCGGTCAATGCCGTCACTGGCATTCGTGCCGCCGCTCAGACCAACCAGGAGGGTATGTACAGTATTCCGTTTCTGCCGCCCGGGCTGTACACCGTCACTGCAGAATTGAGCGGGTTCAGCCCCTGGTCGCGCGGCGGGGTGCAGGTGAGGGTCAGCGAGACCACGGAGCTCAACATCACCGTGTCAATCGGCGGCGTCAGCGAACGCGTCGAGGTCGCGGCGGGCACGCCGCTTCTCGATACGGCGTCGGCGTCACTCGGCCAGGTGATGGACAGCCGCAGAATCCAGGAGCTCCCCATCGCCGCCGGGAATGCCCTCGAGCTGACGCTGCTCACGCCAGGCATGATCGAGCCGAGCAAGTTCGCCTGGAAACCGGCATTCAACTTCCGGAACATCGCCGGCGACGGCAATCCCAGCTTTACGACCGAGTATCAGATCGACGGCGTGCCCAACACGTTCGCCGAAGGCAACGCCGGCCGAAACCGATATGCGTTTGCTCCCCCGACGGCTGCGATCAGCGAGTTCAAGATGCAGACCACGCCGTACGACGCGAGCATCGGTCACGCGATGAGCTCGCTGGTCAACGTCAGCACCGCGAGCGGCACGAACACCCTCCACGGCGAAACCTATTGGTTCGCGAAGAACAGCACATTCGACGCGGCGAATTTCTTCAACAACAAGAACGCCACGCAGAAGCCGAAGTACAAGGACAACCGCTACGGCGCGTCCGTCGGCGGTCCCGTGATCATTCCGGGGCTGTACAACGGCAGGAACAAGACGTTCTTTCACTATGTGTGGGAAGCGAACAAGTGGACCGTTCCGCAGACCTTTACCGGAACGGTTCCGACCGAAGCGCAGCGGCGCGGCGATTTCTCCCAGTTGCTCGCGCTCGGGCAGAACTATCAGATTTACGATCCCGCGACGATTCAGAACGTCCGCCGGCGGGCGCACCAGCCGTCAACCGTTTCCGAACAACGTCATCCCACCGGGCCGCCTCGACGCGGTGGGCGTGAACCTCGTCAATCTCTATCCGCTGCCCAACCGCCCCGGCACCGCCGACGGCCGCAACAACTACTTCAACGGCGATCAACGCCCTGGAGGACTACTACGTGCACATGGCTCGCGTCGATCACGCGTGGAGCGCGAACCATCGCACGTTCGTCCGGGTCCACTATGACAAGTGGGAGGAGGACAAGAACCATTGGTTCAGCGACGACGTCAACGGCATCGTCCTGAACCGCATGAACAGGGGATTCGCGCTGGACGATGTGCTGGTGATGAGCCCCACGCTGGTGTTGAACGTCCGCTACGGTCTCACCGACCAGGATTTCAGCGAGCGCCGCTCGAGCCAGGGCTTCGATCTCGCGTCGCTCGGATTTTCTCCGGCGCTGACCGGCCTGGTCAGAGGGTACCCGACACTTCCACGAGTCTCGGCCGGGGGGTATTCCAGCTTTGGCGGCTGGGAGAGCGGCGATGGCGTGACGACCAGCCTCACGCACAGCGTCGGGGCGCATTTCACGAAGCTGCAGGGCAATCACAACCTGAAGTTCGGGAGCGATTTCCGCGTCTACCAGGCGGCCGGGCACCGGTTTCCGCTCCAGACGGCACCCGACCTGGGCTTCGGCAACGCCTACACACGCGGCCCGTTCGACAATTCGGCGGCGGCGCCTCTCGGCCAGGAGCTGGCCAGCCTGCTGCTCGGCATTCCGTCCGGCGAGATGGAGCGCACCGAAGACTTCTCGATGATGGACCGTTACCTCGGGTTGTATCTGCAGGACGACTTCAAGGTGAGCTCGAAGCTCACGCTGAATGTCGGCCTGCGCTACGAGTACGAAACGCCGTTGGTCGAGCGGGCCGACCGGCTCGTGGCAGGGTTCGCGTTCGACGCGTCGAATCCCATTGAAGCCGCGGCCCGTGCCAACTACGCCGCGGCGCCGATTCCCGAGCTCCCCGTCGATCAATTCCGCGCGCGCGGCGGACTGTTGTGGGTCAACGAGGATGGCAGAGGACGCAGTCCTTTCGAGGGCGAAAAGAACAATGTCATGCCTCGCGTCGGACTGGCGTACCGGCTGACGCAGAACACGATCCTCCGTGGCGGCTACGGGATGTTTTTCGACACGATCGGCGTCAATGCCACGCGCGCCATCCAGACCGGGTTTTCACAGACAACCCCGATTCAGGCTTCGCTCGACAACGGGTTGACCTTCGTTGCGTCGACGGCGAATCCGTTCCCGAACGGGCTGCTCGCGCCTCGGGGATCGGCGGGCGGCCTGCAAACCAATCTCGGCCAGGCGCTCGAGTTCTACCTGCCGGAACGAAAACACCCGTACTCGCAACGCTGGTCCGTCGGAGTGCAGCAGTTGCTGCCATGGCAGTTCGTCGGCGAAGCGACCTACGTCGGGAATCGCGGGCACGAATCTCCCCGTCGTCCGCGATATCAACGCCCTGCCGCTGCAGTACCTGAGCACCAGCCCCACACGCGATCAGGCCACCATCAATTTCCTGAGCGCCACGTTTCCCAATCCGTTCTTCGGGACGAACCCGATTTACGGATCCGTCATCTCCCGGGCCGACCTGCTGAAGCCGTATCCGCACTTCGGAAGTATCCAGGTCGCCGAGCCGATCGGCTATTCGTGGTACCACGCGCTGCAGACTCGCCTCGAGCGCCGCCTGGCGAACGGATTCACCTTTCAGCTCGGATACACCTGGTCGAAGTTGATGGAAGCGACCCAGTACCTGAACGCGGCGGACGCGGCGCCGTACGAATCCATCGGCCCGCTGGATCGCACGCACCGGTTGACGATGAGCGGGATTTGGGAGATTCCGGTTGGTCGAGATCGGCGCTTCGGCGCCTCGCTTCCGTCCGTTCGTGGACCTGTTCGTCGGCGGCTGGCAGCTCGGAGGCGTGGTCGTCCGTCAGTCGGGCGCACCACTCGAGTTCGGCAATGCCATGTTCACTGGCGATCTGAAGGACATCCCCCTGCCCAAAGACGAGCGCAATGTCGACCGGTGGTTCAACACGGAGGCGGGCTTCAACCGCAACTCGGCCCAGCAGCTCAGCTCCAACGTCCGCACCTTCCCGTTGCGCTTCGGCAACGTTCGTGGCGACGGGCGCGCGACGTGGGATTTCTCGGCGATCAAGAACGTCCGGCTGGCCGGGACGACGATCCAGTTCCGTGCCGAGGTATACAATGCGATGAATCACCCGAACTTCAATAATCCGAACACGAGCCCGACCAGCACCGCGTTCGGACGGATTACGTCCGCCGGTGATGCGAGAAGCTGGCAATTCTCGCTCAAGCTGAAGTTCTGATCCCGAGGGACCACAAATGCGCAGATTCCTGCAGGTCTCGGCGGCCGTCACACTGGTGCTGGCCGCCGCTGCGGTGGCGTCGAGTGACGAGCTGATTCCCGCCGACGGCTCGTGCTGGAAGCCGTTTGCGCCGCGCTCGCAGAACGCGCCGGCGGGCGAGGTGCGAACGCAGACGAACGGCTACGTCCTCACGTCGGATTCCGGCGGCAGGCGAAATGTGTATGGCGGCTGGCGGTGCCGCATCGAAGGGATCGAGCCCGGCCGCCACTACCGGTTGCGCGCCCGGGTCCTGCCAAAAGGATTCGAGGACAGGGCCGGGTTGCGCGAGTCGGTGGGCGCCCTGATCCGCTGGCGCGGCGATTTCGGCGGCGCGGTGGCGCCGGGCTACGTGTGGGACGCTCGTGAGCTGAAGCAACCCGAGGGAACGTACGAGTTCGACCGGGTGTTGCAGGCGCCGCCGAAATCGCGCGCGGTGGACCTCGAACTGGTGCTGCAGTGGACACCCACCGGGCACGTCGAGTGGCAGTCCCTGAGCTTCGAGCTGAGCGCCGCGCCTCTCGCCCGCAAGGTGCGCGTGGCGACGGTCTGGCTTCGCCCGACAGGCTCGCGCAAGGGCGCCGACTCGGTCGAGCGCTTCGCCGAATACGTCGACCAGGTCGCGGCGAAGCACCGGCCCGACGTCATCGTGCTCGGGGAAATGATCAACCGCGTGGGCGTGGCGGGCCGGCCGGACGAACAGGCGGAGCCGATCCCCGGCCCTGCCACCGAGCGCCTCGCCGAGCAGGCGCGGCGGCACCGGTCATGGATTGCCTTCAGCATCGTCGAGCGCGACGGCCCGGACCTGTTCAACACGGCCGTCCTGCTGGACCGCAGCGGCCGCATTGCCGGCACCTACCGCAAGGTGCAGCTGCCCTTCGAGGAAGTGTCGCTTGGCATCGCGCCGGGCAGCAGCTTTCCGGTGTTCACCACCGACTTCGGCACCGTCGGCATGCTGATCTGCCACGATGCGTCGTTCCCGGAAGCGGCGCGCGAGCTGACCCTGAACGGCGCCGAGCTGATCCTGATGCCGATCTGGGGCGGCCGGGAAGCGCTCGTGCGGGCGCGCGCGATCGAAAACGGCGTCTACGTGGCCACGTCCGGGTACAATTATCCGAGCGAAATCATTTCGCCCGTCGGCGATGTGCTGGCCGCGGCGCCGATCGACAAAGGTCCGGCTGTCGCGGTCGCCGAGATCGATCTCAGCCGGCGCTTCCCGCAGGACTACATCGGGGAGTGGAACGACACGTATCAGCGCCAGCAGCGGCCCTCGGCCTACCGGCGATAAGCGCCGGGCGGGCTCTCGAGGACACGAAGCCGAAAGGGCGCAGCTCCCGGGCTCGCGTCTGGCGGCGGTTGTGCGAGCCGGCGGCGCGCAGGACAGCGTCGCCTGCCTGGTCGAGACGATCGCCAGCCGCCGCGACGTGCAGTTCGCGGTGTTTCCGGATCGCGACGAAGCGATGCGGTGGCTGACGGCGCCCTGAGCGGCGATAACCCCTTCCATTGAGCGCACGCCGATGACACGGACCGCACGACCGTGGGTCAACGCGGGGTTACCGCCGGAAGCCTACGACGCGCTCGTGGACGGACTGCCCCCGTCGCGGCTCTGGTCGCTGTTGCTCGAGGTCGCCGACGCGCGCGCGGCTGGCCGCCGGCCGGCCGATCTCGTCGAGCAATGGGATCGCGACCGCTTCGTCCAGCCGGCGCTGGTGGATCAGCGCAGCCTCGTCGAAGTCGATCGGCATCTGCTGGCGGCCGCCGCCGCGTTCGAATCGATCGAGCTGTCGCCCGTCGCCCCGCTGGGCGTCTGCTCCCTCATGGGCCACGCGAGCCAGAACAAAGTGCTCTCGGCGCTCCGCGGCACCGAAGTCGTCTCGGATCCGACCAACGTCATGGCGCTCGAATGTGCGCGGCGGCTGCGCCGCCATGCGGCAACGGTGGTGCGTCTGGCCACCTCGCATCGCTGCGTTCGCGCGCAGGAGGTCCCAAAGCAGCGCGGCTTTACGGCCAACTTCCGCATCTTCTGCCTCGCCTCGGCCGGACTCGAACGGCAGCACCACGCGTTCGCGGTGGAGGCGGCCGTCGAGCACATCACGGTCATGCTGCACGGGCTGGATGAGCTCGAGCGGCACGGCTTCGCGTTCCCCGATCGGCGCGTCACCGTCCTGGCAACTGAGGAACGCGCGGCGCTCGGCGATCGCATCATCGCGATGCTCGGACGGCCGGTGGGCCGGGCCCTTCTGGAGCATCCGTACTACAACGGCGGCGTGCGGTTTCAGGTGGCGGCGCGCTCGAGCGACGGCGTCGAGATTCCACTCATCGACGGCGGTGTCTTCGACTGGGTGGCGCAGCTCACGTCCAACCGCAGGGCCGTCTACGTCGCGAGCGGGATGGGATCGCAGCTCGTGCCGCTGCTGTTTCGACAACAGGCAGGTCCCCAGTAAGCGGATCGCAGTGCGATTGTCAGATGTCAGTCCTGAGCGTCATTCGGAGTACGGCTTCACCGACATCGACGGCAAGACTCCCCGTCCGTTGACGCCCGCCGATTTCTGACCCGCCCGATCTCGCGGGCCTGGAGCGTCACGTCGCGTAGAACGTCGTGAAGAACAGGATGAACCGGTAGGCCGTCAGCACGCCGAACAGCCAGCCTGAGAGGATCGCTGTCTTGAGCATCGTGACTGCAGGCCGTCCCCCGTACGCGCGGCGGCTGGCCAGATACAGGTAGATCGCAAAGACGAGCAGCATGACCGCGGAAGATCCCCCTTCCATCGTCAACGGACTGGGCCTGTAGCCGAGACGCACCGAGACGGTGATCACCCACGTCGCGAGAATGCTCGAGACTCCAACCCAGATGAGCCAGAAGGCGAACGCGTAGAACGAAAACACCAGATGCTGCAGCAGGAACGGCCTCGCGCGCCTGTACAGCGCCCAGACGAGGAGCGCGAAGAGCGGCACCATGATGATCACCAGCGACTTGCCCTGGAGATGAGCAGTCTCGTTGAAGTCGTCGCGGTAGGCGCCGGCATCGAGCGAGCGCGAGTCCACCTTCGACGCGACCATGCGTTGGGCCAATCCACTCCACGGGAACGCCGTCGTCTGCACCTTGAGCGTGGTCGTGAACGGCACGAACCCCGAGAACGGCTGGAGGAAGAAGTAGATCAGGTTGGCGATCAGGAACAAGTGAAGGGGACCTGCATACGGCTTGCGGCGCCCGCGCAGGAAATCGGCCGCCAGCAGGCCCGGCGACAGCAGCAGCGCGCGAAGAGACCTGAGGACGCGCCCGTCCAGGTGCACGAGGTTTTCGAACGCCTCTTCGGCGAGGTGCCGGATGGAGTAGCTGTGCCTGTGTGACGCCTGCTCACCGCACCCCGAGCAATAGCGGCCCGACATCGGCGCACCGCAGGTCACGCACGGCTGATCCCCATCCATCGCGCGGGAGCGTAGCACACCTCCCGCTACCGCTTCGGGCAGCCTACAGCCCGTTGACCTGCGACAGCTGCCGCCGTGCGTCCTCGGCGCCGTTGAATCCGGGGCTCAACGTCAGGGCGCGCTGCAAGGCCCCGCGTCCTCTTTCCTTGTCTCCGATCTTCAGGTAGGCGAGGCCGAGGTGATAGTGATACACGGGGTTGTTCGGCGAGCGGGCCACCGCGCGAGTGAACGCCGTGATCGCGTCAGCCGTCACGCCCCTGCGCAGTTGAACCCAGCCAAGCGTGTCCTCTGCTTCGGGACGGGACCGCAGCTGTTCCTGCGCGATCCGTGCGAGCCGCAGCGCGTCGTCGAGTCTCCCTTCCTCCGCGTAGATCCAGGCGAGGTTGTTGGCCGCAATGCCGGCGCGCCGGTCGCCCGCCACGATCGCTTCGTACGCCTGTTTCGCGCGTGGCCGGTCGCCGCGCGTCTCGTGCAGCATGGCCGCCAGGGTCCGCGGTCCCGTCGGCCGGGCCGCTCGCTGCGCGATCGTTTCGTATTGTTCGATCGCCCGATCGAGTTTTCCCTGCGAGACATAGAGGCGCCCAAGGAGGTCGTACGCGTCGAGCTGCGAAGCGTCGGCGGCGACGACCGTTTGGAGGATTTGCTCGGCATCGGCCGAATTGCCCGCCATGAGCTCTACGCGCGCGGCCAGTACGTCGAGGCCGCGGTGACCAGGCGCCGCGCCGCGCCACTCCGCCACCCGGGCGCGCGCGTTGGTCACGTCGGCGGCAGCCAGATGGGTCGCGACCAGCCCGGACTGCGCGTCGAGTGAGCCGGGCGCCTGGCGCAGGGCCACCTCGAACGCGTTGCGTGCGGCCTCGAGATCCTTCCGGTCCAGCGCGACCCATCCCCTTTCGATGTGGAGCGGCGCCGACTCGGGGTGTCGAGCGACGCTCGCGGACAGCTCCGACCATGCCTTCGCGGCTTCCCCCTGTGCGCGCAGGCTCCGCGCGACGAGAATTGCCGCTTCCGGGCTGTCGGGACGCTGGTACGCCGCATCACGCGCGGCCGTCAGGGCGTCGGCGGCCTGCCCACGGGCCAACCGGAGGCGCGAGAGCTGCAATTGGGCGCCCGCCGCACGAGGGGAGAGGCGTACGACTTCTTCGAACGCCTTCTCCGCAACGTCGGGCTTGTCCGCCGCCAACGCGGCCAGACCGGCCGTGTAGTGCGCGCTGGGAAGCGTACTGTCCGCCTTCACGGCCTCGCGTGCCTGCTCGAGCGCGTCCGCGGCCTTGCCGTCGGCGAGCAGCATGCGGGCTTTCGCCACACGGGCTTCCGCGTTGCGCGGCTTCGCTTCGATCAGCTGATCGAGGATCTGGTGCGCTTCCGGTTTCCTCCCGCTTCCATAGGCCAGCGCTGCCCGCCGCAGCCGCGCCGACTGGACTTGCGCCTGGTCGTCGGACTGTTCGAGCTCGTCGACAAGGGCCAGGGCGTCCGCGGAGCGCCGGAGTCCCATGTAGTAGTCGGCCAGGGCCAGCTTGCCGCCGGGTTCCGTGGCGAGCGCCTTGAAGTGCGGTTCGGCGGACGGCGCGCGGTTCGTGCTCAAGTAGAGCAGCGCGAGGACGCGGTGCGCCGCGGCGTTCCGGCTGTCGATGTCGAGGGCTGCCCGGAGCGTGGACTCGGCCTCGGCCATCTGACCGCTTGCCCACTGGAAATTGGCGAGCGCCAGCCGGGCGTCGATCGATTGTGGGGCGAGCTCGACAGCCTTCTGAAATGCAGGCGCCGCGTCGCCACGCTGGCCACCGAGAAACTTCACCGCGCCCAGCGCCGTCCAGGCGGGCGCGTACAGACGGCTCCAGGGTAATCGCCTGCTCGATCTGCCGCAGCGCCGATCCCGGCTCGTTGAGACCCGCGTGCGCGTTGCCGAGGAGGATGTGCGCCGCGACACTCTTCGGGTCCGCTTTGAGCGCCAGCTCCGCTCTGGTTTGCGCAGCGGCGAACTCCCCCGACACCAGCAGCAGCGTCCCCGCCCTGATCTGGGCGTCCACGTTCGACGGATCCAGATCCGCGGCGCGCGCGTACTCGCCGTACGCGTTCACGGGGTCGCCGCCGGCCTGGTACGTCTGCGCGAGCTTGTAGTGCGGCTCCGACCAGTCGGGCCGCGTCTTGATGGCATTGCCGTACTGGATGACCGCCTCCTCGCGGAGGTTCTTCCTGGCGTACTCGTCGCCGCTGGCGACGTACTTCTGCGCCCTCGCCACGGGGTCGCGAGAGCAGCCGGCGCCGGCGAGCGCCACGACGACAAGACTGGCGAGAAGTGGTTTCAAAACCCGCGAGGTCCGGCTAAAGCCGGATGCCACCTTCGGTTTTGAAACCGGCTCTAGTGACACGAGGCACGTACGTTTCATGACAGTCCCCGCGGTTTCTACCCGCGTCACGGAAGATGTACCGCCAGGCGCGGGAACACCGCCCCTGTGAACGCTGACAATTCGTCGAACGCGGCGTCCGGCGTGCTGACCACGGGCGTGATGAGACGCACGAGCGCGCCGTTCGTGCGGCGAAGGCGCGCGGCGTCGAGCATCAGCCACAGCTTGTTGGCGTATTCGCTGGCCACGACCCGGCCGCGCCCCTGGTACCAGTAGAGGACGGCCTGGCGCTCGACGCCTTTCTGAATCAGGTAGCGATTGACCTCGATCGGCGTGCCCCCGCGTCGATCGTGACACGCTCCGACGACACGGGCCGCCACCCCGCCCCCGGCAGGCAGTTCTGCGGCGAGTGGATCGTGTCCCCCTGCCGCTGACTGGCGTAGTAGCCGACGTACAACGCGACCAACGGACCGCCGTTCCGCTCGTAGTGGCGATTGATGTAGTCGTCCACGCCGAGCTCCGCCACGACGTCGTCGTCGAACGGCCGCGTATCGCGCCCGTGCCAGGTCTCGATGGTGGCCGGCAGGTCGGACAACGGTGTCCGGGTCACCGCCACTTCGTCGCCGGACGCGCCCGCGGCGTAGACACCGGCGGCCGCCATCATCGCGACGAGGATCAGCGCGCGGGCGACCATCGAGCCTCCATCAACTGAGCGCGGCGCGTGCGAGTCATCTCCAGCAGCCGTTGAACGGCCAGCAGACCGGCGAGCGCGACGACGAACACGATCCAGCCCGAGAACGAGTGAAAGAACCCTTCGGCGGCCGCCGGACTGATCCAGTAGGCCGCGATTCCGGTCCCGGCCACGCGCGCCGCGTTGGCGGCGATCGCAATCGGAACCGCCGCCACGGCGATGGCGATGCGGCCGCCGATCCGGCGCTCGGTGAAGTACCCGAGCACGATCGCGAGCATCAGCAGGGACATCAACGAACGGATGCCCGAGCACGCTTCCACCACTTCGAGGGCACGGCCCGGCACGTGGAGGATGTTGCCCTCGCGGAGCACCGGCACACCCGCGGCCGCGATGACGGCTTCGCCCGCGCGCGACGCGATCCCCTGAAGGGGAAACGTGATCTGATTGAAGAGGATCGACGGCAGCGGAACCATCAGGAGCAGGAAGGCCAGCGGAAACGCGGCGATCCCGAGCCGCTTCCACCCGCCGAGTGCCAGCACCGTCCCGGCCAGGACGCCGAGGAGCGACACCCGCGTCAGGTAGAGCTCCGCACCGAATCGGCCCGCGATGAAGACCAGCAGGCTCGCGGCGACGAGGGCAAGGCCGCCGGCCGAGGGGCGCACCGGCGCCTCGAGAAAGGCCGTCCGCCGCTCCCACAGGAAGTAGGCCGCCAGAGGAATGACGAAAAACCCGTGCGAGAAGTCCGCGTCGCTCGCCCAGTGACGGGCGAGCGACGCGAGTGTTCCGGCGTACAGGCAGACGATCGAGACTGCCACTGCCGCGACGGCGGCGCTGGATCGCCCCATCGGCGTCAGGGGAGGGCTTGCTTTCGCCGGCGATAGACGCCCGCGATTCCCGCGAGGCCCGTGCCGAGCAGCAGCATCGACGCTGGTTCCGGATTGGGCGTCGTGTCGAGGCCTCTCCCGATCGCGCTGATGCGAACGAGGAAACCTCGCTGGCCGATCCGGTCCCGAAGTCCGAAGGTCACGCGCGCGTCCTCGGCGCCGTTCAACCCGCTGAACATCAGGATGTCCCCCCGGTGGGTTCTCTCATCCGCGACGGCGAACACGCTGCCGCCCGCGAATGTGGCGCTGCGCGCGAGGCCCGAATCCTGCGCGAAGCTGAAGCCGTCGTTTTTGTTCGACGTGGAATACCCCGCCGGCACGTACGCCGGTTGCGACGCCGGATCGTAGGCGTCGTCGTAGTCCAGCGGATTGAGCACTTCGAAGCGCAGGTTCTCGAGACCCGACGCGTTCGAGACATCCAACCCCACCGTGTAGTCAGAGCCATGCTTGAGGCCGCTGATGAAGAACGTGGCGGTTGAATCGGAGCCCGACAACACCAACTCGCCCAGGTCGAGGGCGAACCATCCCGTGGTGGGACTGCCGGTGAGGTCGGCGTTCGACGCCGACTGGAGATTGACGGTGATTGGCTCGGCCCGGGCGCCGAGCGGAACCGCCACGACCAGTGCGAGCGCCATACAGACCCCTCGCATAGACACGTGCCTCCTTCCAACTTCGCAGGGTGCTTCAGCCCATCAACGTGTCAGGTGCCGCTGGACACCGGGCCGGCTGCTGCCGAGCTGAGACCGGAGTAACCGCGGTCGCAATCGGCGAACGGCCGAGCCTGCCGTCCACTGAACCGGCGAAACCGCGCGAGCAGTACGGGAATGCCTTCATGTTCTCAACCGTTTCCCATCAATGACCGCACGGTTCGTACTTCCTCCCTCGAGAGGGGCCGGCCGCCGACGATTGCAAAGGACCTGCCTCTTGCTGCCGGGGGTCGCTTCAGACGGAACCGTGTGACGGACGGGCGTCACGCGAGAGGAGCTCATCGTCTTAAATGATGCAGGGCGGCGGTCGGTCCTGCGAAGGAGGAACCAAGGATTCTCGTGGCGGCGACGGGCGCCATCGGCAGCCGGCTCGTCCCGCTCCTCGTGTCCGGCGGCCATCACGTCATCGCGACCACACGGACGCCGGACAAGCTGAACGGCTGCGCTCCGAGGGAGCATCGTCATGGAGGCCGACCGCGAGAGCGTCATACGCGGTCACGTCGTCCCGTCCGGACGTCATCGTGCACCAGATGACCGCGCTCGGGTCCATGCTCGACCTGAAGAGGTTCGACGAGGAGTTCGCGTTGACGAACCGGCTCCGGACCGAAGGGACCAGTCATCTCGTGGCGGCCGCCGCGATGGCGGGCACACGCAAGCTCGTCGCGCAAAGCTACCGGGATGGCCGAACCAGCGTCACGGGGGCGCGTCAAGACCGAGGCGGATCCGCTGGATTCCGATCCGCCGTTCCCGATGACCAGGACCCTCGCTGCGATTCAGACGCTCGAGCACATCGTTGTCAACGCCGGCGGCCTTGACGGGATCGCGCTGCGATACGGCAGTCTGTACGGGCCGGGCACGTCCCTTTCATCCGAGGGTGTGTTCGTCGAGCTGCTCCGTCGACGGAGATTTCCGCTCATCGGCAATGGCGCCGGCGTCTGGTCGTTCATCCACGTTGACGATGCAGCCCGCGCCACACAACTGGCGATCGAGCGCGGCGCTCCCGGCGTCTACAACATCGTCGACGACGATCCCGCCGAGGTGTCCGAGTGGCTCCCCGACCTGGCCCGGGCGATCGGCGCGAAGCCGCCCCTCAGGGTGCCCGCCTGGATCGGCCGATTCGCGATTGGCGCGGCGGGCGTGTCGATGATGACCAACGTGCGCGGTTCATCGAATGCGAAGGCGAAGCGATCGCTCGGCTGGCAGCCGGTGTACGGCAGCTGGCGTGACGGGTTCCGGCGAGGGCTCTCGGCGGAGCTGCCGAAGAGCCTGATGGCGCTCGACCTCGGGCAGTGATGCAGCTCGCGGTTTCAGTGCCTCAACGCATCGACCCACTCGACGTGGCCGCAGAACACGATCGCGGCTGCGCCGACGCGCCCGACGGGCGGGGGAGGAACGCAGCGAGACACCGGGCCCCGACGGCCGGCGTCATGCGGCCGATTGGAGGGGCCCCTCTCCCCCTGTTCCAGCCGCGTCGAGCGTCTCGCGGACCTTCAGCGCGAGACGTTGTCCGGTAAACGGCTTGCCGATGAACGCGACCGACGGGTCGAGAATGCCACGGTCGACGATGGCTTCCGTCGTGTAGCCGGACATGTACAGCACCTTCAACCCGGGACTGGACTCGCTTAAGGTGGTGGCGAGCGCGCGCCCGCTGGCGCCGGGCATCACGACGTCGGTGAGCAGCAGATCGATACGTACCCTGGTGTTCGCGTCGCGATGCTCGATCGCTTCGTCCGGTGACGACGCCGGAAGCACGGAATAGCCGCGCGACGATCAGCACGCGCGCCGCGAAGTTCCTGACGCCGAGATCGTCGTCGACGAGGAGAATGCGCTCCGAACCACCCGTCGTCTGGCGCGGCGCTCGTCGACCGGGGGCCGGCGCGATGTCGGCGGCGGCGCGGCGTGGAAAGTACAGCCGGAAGGTCGTGCCAGACGCGGGCTCGCTATCGACAAGGATATAGCCTCGTTCTGCTTCACGATCCCGTAGACCGTCGAGAGGCCCAGTCCAGTGCCCCGCTCGGATTCCTTGGTCGTGAAGAACGGCTCGAAGAGGTGCGCCTTCGTTTCATCGTCCATGCCGTGGCCGGTGTCCCTGCACCACGAGCAGGACGTAGCGGCCCACGGCCATGAAGCTTCGGTCGACGACGTCGGACGCCTCGATGAGCACGCTCCGTCGTCTCGATGGTCAGCGTGCCGCCACCCGGCATCGCGTCGCGGGCGTTGACGACGAGGTTCATGATGACCTGCTCGAGCTGGCCGGGGTCGGCCTCGACCGCGTAGCGCTCCGGACCGGTGCGGATATCGAGGGTGACGTCCTCGCCGATCAGCCGCCGCAGCATCGGCGTGAGCGCTCGCGACGACCGCGTTCAAGTCGAGCACCTGCGGCGCGATGATCTGCTGGCGGCTGAAGGCGAGCAGCTGGCGGGTCAGGCCGGCCGCGAATTCACCGGCGCTGAGGACCTGCACGGCGTCCGCGCGAGACGGATCGCCCGGCGGCAGCCGCGTCGATCATCTCATGGCTGTAGCCGATGATGACCGTCAGCAGGTTGTTGAAGTCGTGCGCGAGCCCCCCGGCCAGGCGGCCGATGGCTTCCATCTTCTGCGCCTGCCGAAGTCCCTGCTCGAGGCGCTTCCGTTCGCTGATGTCGCGGGCGATGCCCAGAATGCCGACCGGCTTGCCGTCGCGGTAGACGAGGCGCGCCGTGACCTCGATGGGGACGAGACAGCCCGGCTCGGTTCACGATTTCGGTCTCGTACATCGACGCGGGGCGTCCCGCCCGTTGCTCCTCCAGCTTCCGTCGCACCACGTCGAGCGTCTCCGGCGTCACGATCGCCGAGACGTTGAGACCCGTCGCCTCGTCCCGTGGGTATCCAATCAGCGTTTCCGCGACGCCGTTGAGCGACGTGAAATTCAGATCGAGATCGGTGGTGAAAATCGCGTCGGTCGCGTTTTCGAACAGGTCGTGGTATCGCTGCTCGCTGGCGCGCAGCAAGTGCTCCGATCATCGTGAGCCGTCGTCGGCGCGATTCGCCGGCGCGGCGCCTCGCGCCAGACCGGCCACGACGTCGATCGTCGCGCTGAAATTCGACCGACTTGTCGAAGAAGAAATCGGCGCCGGCCTGCAGGCAGCGGCGGCGCCATTGAGGGCCTGGATCGTTCGTCAGGACGATCGTCGTCGCCGGTGTCGGCGCTGCCCGGAGCGCGTCGAGCACCTGAAAGCCGGAGCCCGTGCGGCATCTGGAGGTCGAGGACGACAACGTCCGGCGGCTGCGCGTGAATGGCACCGATGGGCGTCCTGCCGCGTCTGCTGGCCGCCTCGACGTGGCCGACGCCGGCCAGGGACGTGACGGCATCTCGCTGAGGCGAGCGCGAATCTCGGCGGAATCGTCAACAATCAGAACATTCACAGCGCCCCTCTCAAACACACCAGCGTAACGGCGTGGACCGGGCCGGTGAATCGGCGGAGCGCTCGTTCTCGGGCTAGGCGTTTGTCCTACTGGGGAGATTACTCGAGCAGGCGATTCGTGAGGACGTACTGCATCAGCTCGGCGTTGTTCTTCATGCGCATTTTCTCGAGAATGCGGCCTCGGTAGGTGCTGACGGTCTTCACACTGAGGGACAGGCGATCCGCGATGTCGCCGACCGAGAGGCCCGACGCGATGAGGCGCAGCACTTCGAATTCCCGATCGGACAGCGACGCGTGTGGCGGCCCGGCGGCGTCGACGGCCAATTCCATGGCGAGGCGCTCGGCGAGATCGGCGCTGATGAAGCGGCCTCCGGTCGTGATCTTGCGAACCGCTTCGACGAGGCTCTCGGTGGCGGCTTCCTTCGTGAGATAGCCTCCGGCGCCGGCGCGCAGCGCCCGGATCGCGTATTGATCCTCCGGGTGCATGCTGAGGATGAGCACCGGGAGGCGGGGGCGCTCCGCTTGATGTCCTTGAGGATCTCGATGCCGCCGCGCCCCGGGAGGCCGATGTCGAGCACGACCGCGTCCCAGTCGCCCTGACGAACCAGGTCGAGCGCCTGCTGGCCGTTTGCCGCCTCGCCGATCTCGCCAACATCCGCGGCCTCCGCGAGCGTCTGCTTGAGACCGTGCCTGACGATCGGGTGGTCGTCGACGATGAGAATGCGCAGCCGTCCAGTCACGCGCCGACCGTTGCGCGACGGGGCACCTGCACGCGGACCGTCGTGCCGGTGCCCGGCGCGCCGGAAATGGAGAAGCCGCCGCCGACGAGCTGGGCCCGCTCGCGCATGCCGGCCAGACCGATCGAACGGGTGTTCGCCGCGGCCGACGGCGAAATCCCGACGCCGTCGTCACGCACCTCGAGGACGAGGTCGCTGCCGCAGTCTTCGAGGATCACCATGACGCGCGACGCGCGGCTGTGGCGCGCGACGTTGGTCGAGCGACTCCTGAAGAATCCGGAACAGCGCGGTCGCCACGAGCGGATCGAGTCGTCCGTCGTCGACGGTCGTCGTGCACCGACACACGGAATGCCGGTGCGCTGCTCGAATTCCTGCGCCTGCCACTCGACGGCGGCGGCAGGCCGAGGTCGTCGAGCACGCCGGGCCTGAGGTCGGTCGCGATGACGACGGACGGTCACGACGGTGTCGTCGATCGAACGCGGCCATCGCCGCCAGCTTCGGGCGAATCGCGGACGCATCATCCGGCAGCCGCGCGCCAATCCACGCGGCGTCCATCTTGAGCGCGGTGAGCGTCTGGCCAGGACGTCGTGGATTTCGCGCGACACCTGGGTGCGTTCTTCTTCGCGCGCCAGCAACAGGCCGGCGGTCAGGCGTCGGAGCTGGTCGCGCGACTCTTCGAGCGCGCCGTGCAGCGCCCGCGCTTTCGCGTCGGCCTTCACCCACGCATCCAGGATGCCGTTGAGCTCGCGGGCGACGGTCGCGACCTCGCACGGCCCGACCACCTGGGCCTCTGACCTCCCGATCGCCGCGCGCGATCGCCCGCGCGGTTTCAGCGAGCGCGTTCATCGGACGCTCGACCGTCCGATTGAAGTGAATCGCCAACGCGGAGAGCAGCACGGCGGCGCCCAGCATGAAGAGCACGGTCGCGGTCGCGGCGCGCGTGGCGGAATCGGCGACGGCGATCGAACGAACGCCTTCCAGCGCGATTCCAGTCGATCATGGTCGTCAACAAGGCGTTGATCTCGTCGGCGACCCCGTTCATGATGGCCAGTCCCGTCGCGGTAGGACGTCCACAGGGCCAGCAGATTGGCGAACCGGCGACGGTCGTCGGCCTGCGTGATGGTCGCGTCGTAGGCCTCGAGATCCCGTTCGATTTCGGCTGCCATCCGTGCCAGCCGCTCGTTCCCGGACGACGCCGATGCCTGGCTCGACGACTCCAGCACCCGGTACTCGTTGAAGTCTTTGGCCACGCCGGCGATAGCCGCCGGCCCGGGGACTGGATCGAAGGCCAAGTGTCGCACCACGCCATTCAGCTCGAACAGGTAGACGAGGGCAAACACGCTGCCGATTGAGATCAGGGCGAGTCCGACGCCGAAGGCGACGAGCAGCTTGCGCGCGGTCCTCACGCCCTCAGTGCGACGCCATTACCGAGCCTCGGCGACGCTCGGCGACGAGGCCAGCGTGTGGCCGGCCTGCCCTGCGCGCGTCGCGCCGCGGGACCTGCACGCGCACGGTCGTGCCGGCGCCCGCCGCGCCGGAGATGAACACGCCGCCGCCCACGAGCTGAGCCCGCTCCCGCATGCCGGCGAGACCAATCGAGCGGGCATTGGCGGCCTCGGCCGCGGTAATCCCCACTCCGTCGTCCCGGACTTCGAGAACGAGATCCGTGCCGGAGTGTTCGAGGGCGACAGCGACTCGACTGGCGCGGCTGTGACGCGCGACGTTGGTGAGGGACTCCTGAAAAATTCGAAACACGGCCGTCGAGAGCAGTGGATCGAGCGGTGCCTCGCCGACATTCGTACGCAGCGCGCACCGGATGCCCGTGCGCTGCTCGAACTCCTGGGCCTGCCACTCGACGGCTGCCGCGAGCCCGAGGTCGTCGAGCACACCGGGCCGCAGGCCGGTGGCGATGCGGCGGACGGTGCCGATCGTGTCGTCGATGAGTCCCGCCATCGCGGTCAGTTTCTGCCGGATCGCCGCCGGCGCGTCGGCGGGCGACCGCGCGCCGATCCACGACACGTCCATCTTGAGCGCGGTCAGTGTCTGGCCGAGCACGTCGTGAATCTCCCGCGCGATGGCCGTTCGTTCCTCCTCCCGCGTCATCAGCAGGCCGGCGGTCAGTCGTCGCAACTCCTCCCGCGAGTGCTCGAGCGCCTGCAGCGCCTGATTCCGCTGGTCGACCCGCAGCCGATAGTTGCGGGCGATCTGCGATGCCATCAGCAGCACCCACAGCGGATAGTGAACGGCTCCGAGATAGGGCTGGTTCGATCCGGCGGTGTCGATCTGCAGCGCCCACAGACCGACGACCACGCCGCCGGTGTTGGCCACGGCGATCAGCAGGCCGCCGATGCGATCGCGCGACCATTCGCGCGCCGCGCAGATGTACCCAAAGACATTGATCGACAAGCTCAGCGCGTAGATGGTGCCCACCCACGGGCTGGGCGACTGGCGACGAAGAACCGAGATGACTCCCCACGACGTCGACACCCGTTCGACGCTGGTGACCGTGCCGGTAATCGGCAGGACGGCGATGTTGACCGCCGCGACCGTCAGAAACACAACGGTGACGAACCACACGTACCAGCGAGCCCGCACGCCGGCGATGAGCGACAACACCCAGACCGAAGACACCTGTGAGACGGCGGCGACTTCCACGCGAAGATCGAGCGCCCGTTGACCCTCTGCCGGCGTCACGACGGTGGTGAGCGCGATCATGGCGGCGCTGAGCGCGGCGCAGAGCGCGGAATGCAGCGCGAACACGAACAGGACAGGTTCGCGACGTGACTGCGACCACAGCACCGCGTGGTAGATCGCCGAGAAGCCATAGAACCCGATGAAGACGGCGTTGAGAGCGACGTAGGGGCCCACAGGCGCACCTCCGATCACATCCCGAGTGCCGGACGATTCAGCTCATTTTAGCGTCGATCAGTGCGGCGAGCAGGGAATTCTGATCGGGGGGCACCGTGCACAGATCCAGCAGCGAGCGGCGCTTCGTTCAGGCGGAATTTCTGGACTCGCGATCTTGCAGATCCGCGCGTTTTCTCCCGTCCGTCCACCGACTCCGGCTGCGAAATTACAGCTCAACGGCTTTTGCCGAGGACGTTCGACGCCGAGTTACGTGGAAATGCCATGCCGCCTTTCGGCGTGTGGCTGTCGTTGGTGCTAGACCTCCTGAAAGCCGTGCTCCTCGGCGCAGGCAGCTGTACGGCGTCGCGCCGATCGAAGGAAGCCATGCATCAGCAGGTCGAGCACGGCCTTGCGGGCTTTTTCAGCGAGGTCGGACGTCGCACCCAACCACTGCCACACGCGATCTGCTCATCCTCTTCGAAGTCTTTCAAGATCGCCGTCATCTCCCGGCGAGTGACGTGGCGCTCTCTGACGTGCCGCTTGAGGATGCGATGCAGGCTTCAGTCGAAGCCAGCTCTCAGCGATGCGAGACCATCGGCGCGCATGCGCGAGTTCGAGAACTCGATCCGCGCCAGGCTCGTCTGAGTGCAGCGCTTGGCGACGTACGCCGCGTCGAAGTCAGATCGCCGATCCTCGCGCGGCTCGGGATGTCTGGTACACTGCGCGAGTGACGGGGACCTCGATGACCGTGGCGTATCGCTGCTTCGCGCGGTTGGGCAGGGGCAGGCCGCCACGCAGGCATCGAATGGCTGAAGCGCGGCGACGCGTCGCCCGCGATCCGTGACCACGATCGGACCTCGGCTGGCAGCATGGCGAAGCCCACCGGCCGGTTTCCAAGTGAAGTTCTCGGATGGAGATCGTCTTCATGTGCACATTGTGACACATTGACCTCAAGAGAGGCAAAAATGCCCACGGCAGCCGGCGGGCTTTAACCTGACGTTCAACGGTGGACTGTGGCCAGGCACCTGCCTTCATCAGAGCGGAGCAGCCGCTATTTACCGGCGGGCCGTTCTGGCGCATCGAGCTCGGTGAGCCCGGTCTGGCGGCACGGACGCAGTCGATGAGGCGCCGCCTGTACCTCAACCATCGAGGGCTCATCTTGTTATCGCAACGTTCTCTGCCCGAAGCCTTCAACGTCGCGCCGCAACAACCAGACGGCCGTCTGCGCCAGCCCGTCGGTCTACCGGGTTCGAGTCCCTGAGACCCAGGCCAAGAATCGACAGGTCTCGAGTACGCCGCAGGGTCTATCGATTCGCTAGCGATGATTTCCGCGCACACTGGCGTGGCCAGTCACGACAGCCTCCCAGCGGCACGGTCCGTCCACCATCCGTCCACCGGACTGCAGAATGGAACTGACGTCTCGTACTTTGGATCTTCTACTGAGGAAATCTGGCCTGCCAAACCGAAGCTCCTCGAGACGTTTTCAGGAGGCCCACCTTCGCGCGAAGCGCTTCGGTGGGCAACCTTCGCCTGAATGTCGAGAGCGAAGTTGGAGCCGGCGCTCGGACTCGAACCGAGGACCTGCTGATTACGAATCAGCTGCTCTACCAACTGAGCTACGCCGGCGTCTGGCAGGACCGGCCATCAGGAATGGCCGGAAACGGGTATTCTAGCACGCCATGGTCTCCACGCACCGTCGCGCCGTCGCCACCCAGGGCCAGGGGGACGCGCACGACATCACCGCCCAGGTCGCCGGCGCGATCGTCGCGTCCGGCATGACGGCCGGCCTCGCGACCATCTTCGTGGTCGGATCGACGGCGGCCCTCACCACGATCGAGTTCGAACCGGGGGCGGTGGCCGATTTCAACGGCCTCCTCGATCGGCTCGCCCCGCGCGCCGCCGACTACGTCCATCACCAGCGATGGGGTGACGACAACGGATCGAGTCACGTGCGCGCCGCCCTGGTCGGGCCGTCGCTGACGATCCCGTTCGTCGAGGGCGCGCTGACGCTCGGCACCTGGCAGCAGATCACGTTGATCGAGCTCGACACGCGCCCCCGCATGCGCGAAATCGTCGTGCAACTGGTCGGCGAGCCGCCGCGGGCGTGAGCCCGGACGGCCGAGCGGGACGCGCGTGGACGTCCGACGCTTGGAGTAGAATGACGGTTTCGTCCCATTCTCCGAGCGAGCACACCATGTCCACACCGACCTCGACGATTCCCGCGACCACGCCCGCGGCCACCGGCCCGGCGCCGTCGTCAACCCACGCGAGCTCGACGCCGATTGCCGCGTTCGGCGGGATCCGGCGCGTGCCGCAACCGGTCAACGATCCCAACCGCTCGGTACGCGCCGGGCTCGCCCGAACGCGCCGAGCTCAAGGCGCGCCTCGAGACGATGGCGGCCGAGCAGCTCGACATCCCGCTCGTGATCGGCGGACGCGAGATCCGCACCGGCCGCACCGCGAAATCGGTCATGCCGCACGATCACAAGCACGTGCTGGCCGAGTACCACCTGGCCGGACCGGAGCACGTCGCGCAGGCGATTGCCGCCGCGGCCGACGCGCGCCGCGAGTGGGGCAGCTGGCCCTGGGAAGATCGCGCCGCCGTCATGCTGCGCGCCGCCGAGCTGCTCGCCACCTCCTGGCGCGCGACGCTGAACGCCGCGACGATGCTCGGCCAGTCGAAGACGGCGTTCCAGGCCGAGATCGACGCCGCGTCCGAGATGGTCGACTTCTGGCGCTTCAACGCGTACTTCGCGCAGGAGCTCTACGGCGAGCAGCCGATCAGCGGCCCCGGCGTCTGGAACCAGATGGAGTACCGGCCGATCGAAGGCTTCGTCTACGCCGTCTCGCCGTTCAACTTCACCGCGATCGGCGGCAACCTCACGACCGCACCCGCGCTGATGGGCAACACGGTCGTCTGGAAGCCGGCCTCCTCCGCGATGCTGAGCGGCTACTACACGCTCAAGCTGCTCGAGACGGCCGGGATGCCGCCCGGCGTGATCAACTTCATCCCCGGCGACGCCCGCCAGATCAGCAACCAGCTCCTGGATTCCCCGGAGCTCGGCGGCGTGCACTTCACGGGCAGCACCGAAGTCTTCCAGGGGATGTGGCGCAAGATCGGCGAGAACATCGCGCGCTACCGCTCGTACCCGCGCCTGGTCGGCGAAACCGGCGGCAAGGACTTCATCGTCGTCCATCCGTCCGCGGATCCCGCCGAAGTGGCGGTGGCGATCGCGCGCGGCGCCTTCGAGTACCAGGGGCAGAAGTGCTCGGCGGCGAGCCGGGTCTACGTGCCGCGATCCCTCTGGGACGACGTCCGCGATCGCACGATCGCGATCATGAAAGAGATCAAGGTCGGCGACGTCACCGACTTCCGCAACTTCATGGGGGCCGTCATCGACGAGAAGGCCTTCACGAAGATCAGCGGGTACATCGACGACGCGAAGCGGAATGCGCGGGTCCTGTCGGGAGGCACCGTCAGGGGAGAGGACGGCTACTTCATCGACCCCACGCTGATCGAGACGGACGATCCGGGATACCGCACGCTCTGCGAGGAGATCTTCGGACCGGTCATCACGGCGTATGTCTACCCCGATGCGCAGTGGGAAGACACGCTGTCGATCGTGGATCGCACGTCGCCGTACGCGTTGACCGGCGCCGTGTTCAGCCGGGATCGCGTGGGCGTGCGGCAGGCGCTGAGCGCGCTCCGGAACGCGGCGGGCAACTTCTACATCAACGACAAGCCGACCGGCGCCGTCGTCGGCCAGCAGCCGTTCGGCGGGGCGCGCGGATCCGGGACCAACGACAAGGCCGGGTCGAAACTGAACCTCGTCCGCTGGGTCAGCGCGCGCACGATCAAGGAAACCTTCGCGCCGCCGCGGGACTTCAGCTACCCGTTCATGGGCGGAGAAGTGACGTAAGCTCGAGAGCTATCAAGTTCTAAAGTTCTCAACCAGTTCTCCTGTTGACTCCGCATGATCCGGACATTATATCAGCGGAAACGGACGGCTCCCACTATCGGATAGTGGTCGGAGCCGAGCCGTTCGTTGCCGCGCTGGAACTCCGCGTGCCATCCTGACGCCAGCCGGTAGAACGCGTGATCGAGACGCAGCAGGCCGTGAAAGGAACGGCGCCGATCGACCATGCGGGTCTGTGGAAACGCGCGCGCCAGCTCGATGTACGCGCGGTCCGCGAACCCGAACCAGGTATTGAAGTCGCCCGCGAGGACCGCCGGCTCGCTGCCGGCGAGCAGCGTCACCAACGCCGCGCGCCTGGCGCGTGCGTCCGTACTCCGCCCCGAGGTACGCGCGTTTGGCGCCGCCAATATTGTCGAGGTGGGCGCAGACCACGCGCATCCGCCACGGCAATCCGGCCGTCGTGCGTCCGGCAATCGTCGCCCCAATCGCGACGCGCCGCTGGCGCTCGAACGGCAGCTCGATCGCCATCAGTTCCGTGAGCGGCACGTTCGACAGGATCGCATTGCCGCGATCCTCGTCGGACGCGGACGGCGGGCCGTTCCGCATGGACGGCACGTAGTACACCCCGAAGCCGAGGCCGCCGGCGATCGCCTCGATCTCCTTGAAGCGCGGACCGATCGACGCGCCGCCGTGGCGCCGTCCGAATCCCGTGCGGGGCGGCAAACGGCTCGGCACTTCCGGTCCGCTCCGCACGACCTCCTGGAGCAGCAGCACGATCGGTCCGCCGGGATCCGGCAGCGTGCGGACGAAACCGGCGATGTCCGCCGAGCCAAGGGCGGTGTTCCAGCTCGCGATGGTCACGGTGTCGGCGGCGGACGAGTGGGGCAATGCAGGCGGCTGCACCACGGGCGGACCGACACCGGCGCGCCAGCGGGCGAGTTTCGGAGTATCGGAGCTCGCCGCGGGAATGTGCCAGGTGATCGCGGCCGGCGCAGGACCGGCCGGAAGTGCAACCGGATCGCTCCGGACCAGAGCGTAGCCGCCAGCGCATGCTGCCGTGGCGGCGATGGCGACAAAAACGGGGATGTAAAGGACGAGGGGCCGCTTCAAACGCCGGGGTGAACCACGGGGCGATCGTCGAACAGGGGCTCCGTCTCTTTGCTCAGCAGGACCCACAGGCCATAGATGCCGATAACCGTCCCGATCGGAATATAGAGCAGGCTGATCGCCGACAGCACGATGCCGACGATGCGCGCCCACGATTTGCGTTGGAGCAGTCCATATCCCGTCAGCAGACCGGGGAGCGCGAAGACGCCGAGGAACATCGCGGCCGCCGTTCCGGCGATGCCGATCAGCGGGATCGCGACCGCCGCGTCCTCGGGTTCCGCCGCCGCCCCGACGATCCCGGCGGCGGTGCCCGACGCCATGATGAGAAACAACGCGAGGGCCAGAAAGATCGCGCTGACGGCCAGGTAGAGCGCGCCGAGCACTTTCACATGCGTCTGCATCGTTCCTCCGTTGCGCAGCCTCGCGAGCTCTACTCGTCTACGGTATCGTCGTCTTTCCCGGTGTCGTCGTCCTTGGCGCTGGTCGCGATGTCGTCGAGGACGACCTCGTCGTCTTTCTCGTTGCGCCAGTCCTCGTCGTTTTCGTACAAGCGGCTGACCGGCCGCTCTTTGATGGGGCCTTTCGGGCCGCGGTCATCCTTCCGCGGCGGCTTGCGCTTGTTCTTGGGTGGCGCGTCCGGTCCGAAATTCCGGCTGCGGGTACCCGGTGCGCCCCCCGAGTCCGTGGGCCGGGGCGCCCATCCGCTGGGCCGCGGCGCGCCAAATCCGCCGGCGCCGCTGGGCGGGCCACCGGGCCCCGGCCGTGGTGCGTAACCGCCGGGCCGCGGGGCACCGGCCGGACGCTCTTCGCGGGGGCGCGCTTCGCTGACGGCGAGCGGGCGTCCTTTGAACGGCTGCTGATCGAACCGGCTGATGGCCGCTTCCGCGACCGCGCGGTCCGCATAGTCGACAAACGCAAAGCCACGAGGGCGGCCGGTTTCCCGATCGACGGGGAGAACAATCTGAGTGGGTTCGCCGACGCTCGACAGATGCTCGCGCAACTCTGGCTCCGACGCGGCGTAAGGCAGGTTCCCGATAAACAGACGGACTGACACAGCCCCCTCTTGGTTCGTGTCGTGCCTGGGGAGGCCGGACCTTCCGGCCCATCCCAGCCGACGAGCCCCAACAAAATAGCACAAATGGTTCCTGCCGAGGTTGATGGCGTTCCGGCCCCTGGGCTACCATGGACTGTTCGGGAATCTCAGAAAAAGCCGACGGTACGCCCCTGTCCGGCCACCTCCGGGCCCGTGGAAGTGCGCCGGCCCGCTGGAGCCCGGCGCGATTACATGACAACCACCATTGCGGCCCGGCGCGGCCAGATCGTCGTCCGCGGCGCCCGGACACATAACCTCAAGAACGTCGACCTGACGCTGCCGGCCCGGTCGCTCGTCGTGATGACGGGCGTCAGCGGCTCGGGCAAGTCGTCGCTCGCCTTCGACACGATCTACGCCGAGGGGCAGCGCCGCTACGTCGAGTCGTTGTCGGCGTATGCCCGGCAGTTCCTCGAGCGGATGGAGAAGCCGGACATCGATTCGATCGAGGGGATCCGGCCGGCGATCGCGATCCGCCAGAAGAACAGCATCCGCAATCCGCGATCGACCGTCGGGACGACCACGGAGATTCACGACTACCTTCGCCTCCTCTACGCCCGGGTCGGGCGCACCTACTGCCGGAAGTGCGGCAAGGAAGTGATCCGCGAGACGGCGGAGGTCGTGGCGCGGCGGCTGGGCGCGCTGCCGGAAGGCACGCGGCTCCTGATCGGCTTCGAGATGCCGGTCGTGACCGGCTCGCCGATGACCCGCGAGCCGGCGCCCGAGGACGAGGAGGCGACGGCCGCGGAAACGGGGGGTGGCGACGAGGGCGGCACACCCCAGCCGGATTTGCCGGATCTCGTCGATCCGATCGCGGAGACGCTGGCGGCGCTCCGGCGGAAGGGGTTTGGCCGCCTGTATCTCGACGGGGAGACCGTCACGCTCGAAGACGTGGACGTCGCGGCGCTGAAGGATCGCGGAACCCTGCAGGTGATCGTCGATCGCGTGAAGATCGAAGGGGACATGCGCGCGCGGCTCACGGATTCGATCGAGACGGCGTACACCGAAGGCGGCGGCGCGGCCTTCGCGATCGAGGTGGCGTCGAAAGAGGGCAGCGGCGCCGGCGCCGGCGTTCAGAGCGGCGGGGAGACACGTAGCGCCGGCCTTCAGGCCGGCAAAGTCTATCGCTTCAGCGAGCGGTTCGAGTGCCGCGAGTGCAACATCCAGTACGAGCTGCCGCAGCCCCGGTTGTTCTCGTTCAACAACCCGTTCGGCGCCTGCCCGATCTGCCACGGCTTCGGCAACATCATCGAGCTCGACATGGATCTGGTCGTCCCCGATCCGTCGAAGTCGCTGGCCGAGAACGCGATTGAGCCGTGGAGCAAGCCGCACTACCGCGCGCAGCTGGCTGACTTGAAGCGCGCGGCCAAGCCGAGAGGCCTGCGGCTCGACGTCCCCTGGTCGCGGTTGTCCGACGACGAGAAGCGGTTCGTCATCGACGGCGACGGCGCGAGCTTCGAAGGCGTCAAAGGCTTCTTCCGATGGCTGGAGCGCAAGAAGTACAAGGTGCACGTCCGCGTGTTTCTCAGCCGCTACCGCGGCTACCTGACCTGTCCGGAGTGCAGCGGCGCCAGGTTGCGGCGCGAGGCGCGCGACGTGCAGGTCGGCGGCCGCACGATCGACGTGGTCTGCGGCCAGACCGTCCGCGACGCCGACAAGTTCTTCTCCGAGCTGGCGCTGTCGGAAAAGGAGACGGCGATTGCGGACAAGGTGCTGCGTGAGATCCGCAAGCGCCTCGGGTTCCTGCGCGACGTCGGCCTCGACTACCTCACGCTCGATCGGCTGTCGTCAACGCTCTCGGGCGGCGAGTCCCAGCGCATCAACCTGGCGACGTCGCTCGGCTCGGCCCTCGTGGATACTCTGTACGTGCTCGACGAGCCGTCGATCGGGCTGCACTCGCGCGACAACGAGCGCCTGATCGCCATCCTGCGCCAGCTTCGCGACCAGGGCAACACCGTGCTGGTCGTCGAGCACGACGCCGACATGATCAGGGTCGCCGACACCGTCGTCGACATGGGGCTGGGGGCCGGCGAACAAGGGGGACGCGTGATCTTCAGCGGCACCCTCGAAGGGCTGCTGAACGAGCCGCGCTCGCTGACGGCGAAGTACCTGCGCAACGAGCTGGCGATCCCCGTGCCGGCGGTGCGGCGCAAGCCGACGACGCAGAAGCTGCGCGTGCTCGCCGCCTCCGAGCACAACCTGAAGGCCGTGGACGTCGAGATCCCGCTGGGAGTCCTCACGTGCGTCACCGGGGTCAGCGGCTCAGGCAAGAGCACCCTGGTGCACGACGTCATCTATGCGGCGCTCAAGAAGACGAAGGGGGAGTGGGACCGCCGTGTCGGCACCCACCGGAAGCTCGAGGGCGCGGAGTTCGTGACCGACGTCGTGCTCGTGGACCAGGCGCCGATCGGGCGGACGCCGCGATCGAATCCGGTCACCTATCTCAAGGCCTTCGATCCCATCCGGGAGCTGTTCGCCGCGACCAAGGATGCGCGCTCGCGCGGCCTCACCGCCAGTCACTTCTCCTTCAACGTGCCGGGCGGACGCTGCGAGGCGTGCGAGGGCGAAGGCGAGGTCAAGGTCGAGATGCAGTTCCTCGCGGATGTCTTCGTGCCCTGCGAGCAGTGCGAAGGCAAGCGCTTCAAGCCGCAGGTCCTCGAGGTGAAGTACCGCGGCCGCGGCGTCGACCAGGTGCTCGACATGACCGTCCGCGAAGCGCTGACGTTTTTCAGCAGCTCGCCGAAAGTGCTGCGCCGGCTCCAGGTGCTCGACGAGATCGGCCTCGGCTACCTCCGGCTCGGCCAGCCCGCGACGACGCTGTCGGGCGGCGAGGCCCAGCGGATCAAGATCGCCGCGCACCTCTCGTCGCACACCGGCGATCGCGTGCTCTACATCCTGGACGAACCGACGACCGGGCTGCACTTCGACGACATCGCGAAGCTGCTGGCGGCCTTCCGGAAGCTCCTGCAGGCCGGCCACAGCCTGCTCGTCATCGAGCACAACCTCGACGTCATCAAGACCGCGGACTGGGTCGTCGACCTCGGGCCCGAAGGGGGCGAGGAAGGCGGACACGTCGTCGCCGTCGGAACGCCCGAGCAGATCATCCAGGTGGAGGCGTCGCACACGGGACGCTATCTGCGGGACGTCCTCGCCGTGGGTCGATCGAATGCATACGGGACGGCGCGGACTTAACAAGAGATCAGGAGAAAGAGCTTCACAGGAGGGCAGAAGATCAGGAGAAAACCAAAATTTCTTGTCTCCTGATCTCCTGTTCAGATGTCCATGTTCATGACCAGAATGATCCGCACCATCACGCTAAGCCTGGTGACATGCCTGCTCGCGGGCGGGACGTCCGCGGCGCAGCCGGCGCGCTTCGAGGACGTCGTCCGCAACCTGCGCAACCCGGATCCCAAAATCCGCCTGAACGCGGTCCGGCTGCTCCGCGAAGCCAAACATCCGGAAGCGGTGACGCCGATGGCGGCGCTCGTGACCGATCCGATCGACGAAATCCAGATCGAGGCGATTCTCGCCGAGCTGTCGTTCTTCCTCGTCGACGACGTTCCCTCGCGCAAGCGCGTGGCGCTGGTCGTTGAAGTGCGCAACGCCGGCGGCGCGCCCGCGGCGTTCGATCTCGGTCCGCTGGCCGCATGGCCCCGGCCCGCGCCCCCGGAGCTGATTCGCGGGCTGCTCCAGGCGATCGACGACGAGCACCCGAGGGTCAGGCTCGAGGCGGTCTACGCGCTCGGGTCGGTCGTGCGCCCGCCGCTCGACGCCCAATGGGTTCCGCAGTTGGTGAAGGCGCTCGATCACTACGACCCCGCGATCCGCACGGGGGCCGCCCGCGTCGCCGGACGCCTCCAGGTCAAGGCAGCGGGGGAGGTCCTGATCAAGGCCCTCAACGATTCGAGCACGCCGGTCCGATATGCCGCCATGCGCGCGCTCGGCGCCCTCGGTGAAGAGCTCGCCATCGTGGCCCTGACCGAGCAGTTCAATTTCTACGCACGGGGGGAAGGGGCCTGGTCGGCGCTCGAGGCGCTGGGGCGCATCGGGCACGCGTCGAGCGTCCCGCTGTTCAAGGCGCGGCTCGCCGACAAAGATCCCTTCCTGCGACGGGCGGCCGCGGAAGGATTGGGGCGCTCCGGCGACACGTCGGAAATCCCGGCGCTCGAGGTGGGCGCGGCCAACGACGGATCCGAGATGGCGAGCGCCGCCATGGCGTTCGCGCTCCAGAAACTCGGGCGGAGCCACATCCCCGGCCTCGTCGAGTTCATGAAGTCCGCGAAGATGGCGCCGCAGATTGGGGAGTATCTCATCGAGCTGGGCCCCTCGATCGCGCCGCTGCTCGTCACCCACCTGCAGGACCCGAGGCCCGCGATTCGCGGCAACGTCGCGCTCGTGCTGGGCGCCCTCGGCGGGGAGGAGGCGCGCACGGCGCTCGAGGCGCTCGCGCAGGATCGCGATCGGGACGTGGCGCGCGCGGCCAGCCGGGCGATCGAGCGAATCAAGATGGCGAAGACCCAGTAGTCGTGAGTTGCGACTCGTGAATCAGCCGCAACGTGCCGGAGGCGTTAGCGGGGAGTTAACGGAGGTTACAGAGGCAGCAGAGTCAACAGGGTGGATCACCACAGAGTTAACGGAGATAACGGAGAAAAAACATTCTTGTTGTCCTCCGCTTGCTCCGTTACCTCTGTGGTGATTACAAACTCTCGACTCGCAACGGCCGGCGTCCCGCATGATTCTCCCTCGCGATTTTTACGCGCGACCCGACGCTCGACGTCGCGCGCGACCTCGTCGGCTTCGTCCTCGTGCACGAAACCGCCGCTGGTGTGACGGCGGGGGTCATTGTCGAGACCGAGGCCTACATCGGTGAATCGGATCCCGCGTGCCACGCGGCGCCCGGGCCGACCGCCCGCAACGCGCCGCTATACGGGCCGGCCGGGATCGCGTACGTCTACCTGAACTACGGCATCCACTATCTCGTCAACGCCGTGACCGAAGCCGAAGGCTGGCCCGCAGCGGTCTTGATCCGCGCGCTCGAGCCGGTCGAGGGTGAACCGATGATGCGGCGCCGCCGGGCCCGCGGCACGGGCCGTCCAGCCCGCGCGTTCAGCTCTGCGGAATTGTGCCGCGGACCGGGGAATCTGACCCGGGCGCTGGGGATCAGCCTCGATCAGAACCTCCGGGATCTGACGAGGGGGCCGCTGAGGATCGAAGACCGCGGCCTGCCGGCGCGCGAGGTCGCGTGGACACGACGAATCGGCATCACGGTCGGCGTGGAGCCGGAGTGGCGGTGCGTGGCGGTCGGCAGCGCCGCGGTGTCGGGCGCGAAGCGCGCCGCGTCGCCGCTATCGGTAGCGCCGCCGTTCCGGAGGCGGTCGATTTCACGATCGGGATCTTGACCGAGAGGCGCTTGCCATCCCGCAACAGGCCGAGCGTCACGGTCGTGCCGATCTTCGAGTCGGAGATGAGCCGCAGCAGCTGCTGGCCATCGTCGATCACGGTCGTGTTGAAGGTCGTGACGATGTCGCCGGGGCGGATGCCGGCCGCGTAGGCCTCGGAGCGCTGGATCATCCGGACCACCACCGCCCCCTGCGTGTTGGGCGCGCCGAGCTGCTCGGCGAGCTGCGTCGTCAGCGACTGCAGCTCGAGCCCCTGAATCGTCCCGCGCTGCACCGCGCCGTAGCTGATGAGGTCGTCCATCACGTGCCGCGCGAGGTTGCTCGGGACCGCGAATCCGATCCCCTGGTAGCCGCCGGTGTCGCTGAAAATCGCGGTGTTGATGCCGACGAGCTCGCCGCGCGCGCTCACGAGCGCGCCGCCCGAGTTGCCCGGGTTGATGGCCGCGTCGGTCTGGATGAAGTCTTCGTACGAGGCGAGCCGGCCCTCGAGGCTCCGGCCGGTGGCGCTGACGATGCCGAGCGTGACGGTCTGATTGAGCTGGAACGGGTTGCCGATCGCGAGGACCCACTCGGCGACCCGGAGCTTCGACGAATCGCCCCACGCCAGCGTCGGCAGGTTGCCCGCGTCGATTTTCAGGACCGCGATGTCGGTCGCTTCGTCCACGCCGACGATCTTCGCGCGCAGCTCGCGCTTGTCCGGCAACGTCACCGACACCTCGACGCCGTTGGCCACGACGTGGGTGTTGGTCATGACGTAGCCGTCCGCCGAGACGACGACGCCGGACCCGAGGCTCTGCGCGCGGCGCTCGCTGTAGCCGAACCGTTCCTCCTGATCGTCGAAGAAAAAGCGGAAGAACGGGTCGTTCGCGAAGGGAGAATTCGGCGTGCGGACGACCTGGGTCGAGGAGATGTTGGTGACGCTGCCGATCGCCCGCTGGGCGACGGCCGTCAGGTCCGGCATGCCGCCGGCGACGGCCAGGCTCGCGCGCTGAGGGGCCGCCTCGGCCGCGGGCTCGGCGGCGGCCGCTTTCGCATCCGTGCGCGAACGGCTGGTCAGGACCAGCCCCGCCATCAAGCCGAGCGTCGTGAACAGGACCAGGACAGCAGCGCGTCGAAACATCATCGGACCTCAATCGTGCGGAGCGGCGGCTCGGGCAGCTTCGGCAGCGTGACGGTCAGCACGCCGTTGGTCAGGTCGGCGGACACTCCGTCGACGTCCACCTGGCCGGCGAACTCGAAGGTCCGGGTGAAGGCCCCGTGGCCGCGTTCGACCTGGTGAAAGTGCAGGACCTCGCGCGCCGCTCGCGGCGTGATCCGTGCGCTGCCCGCGGATCGTCAGACGGGAGTCCTCGAGCTTCAGCTCGATGTGGTCGCGCGCGAGGCCCGGCAGTTCCGCCGAGACGACGTAGCGATCGTCCGTTTCGTAGACGTCGATCGGCGGCGTCCACGAGTCGGCCTGCGGCGCCGTCAGCCGTTCGAGTCGTTCCTGCCACACGCGAAGGTCTCGCAGCGGATCCCACGGCATAGGGCCGATCGTAGCAGGGAACCGCACCGGGGCCAAGACCGCTTCGACTCGGCGACGGCCTCGCTCAGGGCGCCGGTGCGGGTCCGGGACCTGTGCTACGATCCGAAGGTTCTGGACGGCGAATTATGGCCTCTATCAACGCGACACGACTCAAGAAGGGCATGCTGATCAAGATCGGGGAGGATCTCTTCCGGGTCCTCGAGCTGCACCACATCACCCCCGGCAACAAGCGCGGGCACGTCCGGATGCAAGCTGCGCGACATCCGCAACGGCGACCTGTCGGATCACAAGTTCCGGTCGGAAGACGACGTCGAGCGCGCGATGCTGGACGAGCGCGAGATGCAGTTCCTCTACAAGGACGGCGACTTGTTCCACTTCATGGACACGGAGTCGTACGAGCAGATGCACATCGACGCCGAGGCGCTCGGCGACAGCGGCGCTCTACCTGCTGCCGGACGCGCTGATCAACGTGGAGTTCTACGAGAGCGAGCCGGTCGGCATCCACCTGCCGCTGACGGTCGACCTGAAGGTCGAGGACACCGTGCCCGGGCATCAAGGGCGCCACGGCGTCGCGCGCAGGTGAAGCCCGCGACGCTCGAGACGGGCCTGGTCGTCAACGTGCCGTCGTTCGTCAACACCGGCGACAAGGTCCGCGTCAACACGGAGACCGGCGAGTACCTGTCACGGGCGTAAGCCGTGTCTAAAGTTCGACAGTTCTAATGTTCGAACTCTAGAACTTTAGAACTGCTCGAACTTTGATTCATGGACATCACCCAGCATCGCCCGAACGCCGGCTGGATCGAGGTCATCACCGGCAGCATGTTCAGCGGCAAGAGCGAGGAGCTGATCCGCCGGCTGCGCCGCGCGCAGATCGCGAAGCAGCAAGGTCCAGATCTTCAAGCCGGCGATCGACGACCGCTATCAGCGACGATCAGATCGTCTCCCACAGCGAGATGAAGATTCCGTCGGACAACGTGTCGACGTCGCGCGGAGCTGCTCGACGCAGGTCCGCGCCGACACCGAAGTCGTCGGCATCGACGAGGGGCAGTTCTTCGACGCCGAGCTGCCGGCGGTCTGCAGCACGCTGGCGAACCGGGGGAAGCGCGTGATCGTCGCGGGGCTCGACCAGGACTATCTCGGCAAGCCGTTCGAGCCGATGCCGCAGCTGCTCGCGATCGCGGAATACATCACGAAGACGCTGGCGATCTGCATGGTCTGCGGCGGGCCCGCCAACCACACGCAGCGGCTCGTGGCGTCGAAGCGAGCGCGTGCTCGTCGGCGCGCACGGGACCTACGAGGCGCGCTGCCGGCACTGTTTCGATCCGACGCTCGGGCAGGATAAGACGAGTCCCGAACGGTCACGCAATCGCTGAAGCTCCGTCGGAGAGTCGCTGGATTCAGCGAGTTGGCTGAGTTGCGATTCGCTAGTCCGAGCAGCCACTGCAGCAGTCCCTGGCCGCCGACGGCCATCGGATCGCCGAGCCAGTCGGGCGGCGTGAGCCAGACGAACGCCAGGATCGCGATCACCCAGAGGTCGTAGGCCAGCGTCGCGCGTTCGTCGGTCCAGTAGAACGCGCCGCACGAACGAGGCCGCGCGGCGCCCGATGCGGCTGCGGCTGCGGCCGGCCGTTCAGCTCGAGGTAGGTGTAGATGGATCCGGTTGATGACGGTGACGACCGACAGCACGCCGATCACCCACATGACGGCCGCCATCCGGTTCGTGAACGCGCCGATCATGAAGAGCACGATGCGCTCGGGCCGCTCCATGAAGCCGACCTTGCACTTCGGGATCAGCGACTCGGCCCGCGCGCGCGTGTAGCTCGTCATCGTCGCGAACACCATCGCGATCGACGTGATGAGCACGTAGTCGGTGCGGCCGAGCGACGAGTAGAGGCAGATCAGGCCCGACCGACAGCGCCAGGTCGGAGAACCGATCGATGACCGAGTCCCAGAAGCCGCCGAACAGGCTGACGGCGCCGGTCTCGATGGCGACCTTGCCGTCGATGAAGTCGAAGATGTTGGCGACGATCATGATCACGCCGCCGGCGATGAAGTGGCCCATGCGCCAGCTGCCAGCCGGCCGCAGACGTTGATGAGGACGCCGATGAACGTGAGAATATTCGGATGGATCCGCAGCCGCACGCAGACGGCGATGATCAGCCGCAGCGGGAAGTAGAACAGCCGCGGCCGATGGCGCCAGTGAAGGTCACAGGGTTCGGACGTCGCGATCGCCGATCAGGTTCAGAGACGCGGCCGCGATCGTAGCGCATGGCCATTCACGATCTCAAGGCCCAGATCGGCGCGGCTGCCGGAGCAGCCGGGCGTCTACCTGTTCCTCGAACGCGGCCGGCGAGACGCTGTACGTCGGCAAGGCGCGCGTGCTGCGCGACCGCGTCCGGTCGTACCTCGGCGCCCAGGGCATCAGCCCGCGCATCGACGCGCTCCTGCGCGACGCCAGCGCGCTCGAGGTCATCGTCACCGACTCGGTCGTCGAGGCGCTGGCGCTCGAGAACCGCCTGATCAAGCAGCGCAATCCGCGGTTCAACGTCCTGCTGCGCGACGACAAGACGTATCCCTACCTGCAGCTCACGACGACCGAGCGCGCGCCGCGCGCTGCTGGTGGCGCGGCGCGTCGAGCGCGACGGCAACGTCTACGCCGGGCCCGTTCATGCCGGCCTCGGTGGCGCGCCGGACGATGTGCGCTGGCGCACCGGCTGTTCGGCATCCGCTCCTGCAACGAGATCATCGACGGGCGAGCGCGACCGGCCGTGTCTCGAGTACGACATCAAGCGGTGCCTCGCGCCCTGCGTCCGCGAGCTCTGCACCGAGGACGAATACCGCCGGGCCGTCGACCAGACGCAGCTGCTTATCGAGGGACGCCAGGACGAGCTGATCGACGACGCTGCGCGACCGAGATGGCGGCGTCGGCGCAGGCCGAACGCTTCGAGCAGGCGGCGCAACTGCGCGATGCCATCCGGACCATCGAGACGCTGCGCGCCCGGCAGCAGAAGATGGCGAGCGCCGGCCACGGCGATCGCGATGCGTTCGGCCTCAAGCTCGGGCCGGCCGGCGCGGTCGTCCAGATGTTCCAGATGCGCCGCGGCCGCGTCGTCGATCGCATCGAGCTCGTGACCGACGTGGATCCCGGTGGCGTCCGGCTTCAGCCGGACCTTGAAACGGTGGCGTCCAGGCCGATCGCTCGCGACGAGCCGCGGACCTGACCGAATGCGACGTCCTTCAGGCGGCGCTGCAGCAGTTCTACGCCGAACGGACGGCCCCGCCGGAGATCCACATCCCGGTGCCGCTTCCCGAGGCGGACGGCGAGGCGCTCGAGGCCTGGCTGTCGGGCGAGGCGGGACGTCGCGTCCGGCTCGATCGTGCCCAGGCGCGGCGAGAAGCGCGGCCTGCTCGACCTCGCGGCGCGCAACGCGGCGGTCGGCCTACCAGTCGCACTTCGGCGAAGACGTCGCCGCCGCACTACGACGCGCTCGAGACGCTGCGCGGCGTGCTCGGGCTGTCCCGCGCTGCCGCGCCGGATCGAGTGCTTCGACATCTCGACCATCCAGGGCAGCGAGACCGTGGCGTCGATGGTCGTCTGCGAAGACGGGCGCATGAAGCGATCCGAGTACCGGAAGTTCAGGATCCGCGGAAATGTGATCATGTCGGGATCCGGGGTGCGGGATCCGGGATCCGGGATGCCCGATCTGCTCCGAGACGTCCACACGCCGGCCGATCTGCAGCAGTCGGCCGTCGCCGCGCCCGACGCGCGTTCGCCGCAGCCGGGTTCCCGCTTCCTCAACGACTTCGCCGCGATGCACGAGGTCGTCCTGCGCCGCTACCGCACGCTGCTCGAGCACGGCGGGCCGTTTCCCGATCTGATCCTGATCGACGGCGGCAAGGGGCAGCTGTCGTCCGCGTATGCCGCGCTGCAGGAGCTCGGGCTCGGGAACCTCGTGGCCGTCGGCCTCGCGAAGAAGGAGGAGCTGATTTTCACGCGCGATCGCGAGGACGCGATCGCGCTGTCGCACGACAGCCCCGCGCTGCTGCTCATTCAGCGCATTCGCGACGAGGCGCACCGGTTTGCCGTCACGTTCCACCGCCTGTCGCGGACGAAACGCGATCTGCGGTCGGAGCTCGACGCGGTCGGCGGGATCGGGCCGCGCCGGCGCAAGGCGCTGCTGACGGCATTCGGCAGCCTCGCCGGCGTGCGCCGCGCCACGCGCGAGGAGCTCATGAAGGTGGTGGGGCCGAAATCGGCCGACGCGGTGCTCGCGCACTTCGCGTCGCAGACGTGAAGCAGCATAAATCCTTGATAGTGAAGCAGTTTTGCCGTATTCTTGCGGGCTTGGGCTGCCGCCCGGAGACTGAATCAGCCGTGAGATCTTGTCACCACAGAGTTAGCGGAGATAGCGGAGAAGAAATTTTTTTCTGTGGTGCAACACAACAGCGCTTCGAACATTCACCAGTAATCAGCTGCATGAAACCACGCGTTGTGTCCGGCATGCGCCCGACGGGCAAGCTTCATCTCGGGCATCTTGTCGGAGCGCTGAACAACTGGGCCGGGTTGCAGGCCCAGTACGACTGCTTCTACTTCGTGGCCGACTGGCACGCGCTGACGAGCGACTACGCCGACACCTCCGAGATCGTGGCGAGCGCGCACGACATGGCGGCCGACTGGATCGCCGCCGGCCTCGATCCGGAACGGAGCACGCTCTTCATCCAGTCGCTGGTGCCCGAGCACGCCGAGCTGTTTCTCCTGCTGTCGATGACCGTGCCGATTCCCTGGCTGGAGCGCGTGCCGACCTACAAGGAGCAGATGGATCAGCTGTCCGAGAAAGATCTGTCGACGCTCGGGTTCCTCGGGTACCCTCTGCTGCAGACCGCCGACATCATCATGTACAACGCGCACTTCGTCCCGGTCGGCGACGACCAGGTGCCGCACCTGGAGTTGAGCCGGGAGATCGTGCGGCGCTTTCACAACTTCTACGGCGAGCTGTTCGTCGAGCCGAAGCCGCTGCTGACGACGTTTCCACGGCTGCCAGGGCTCGACAACCGCAAGATGTCGAAGAGCTACGGCAACACCATCGACCTCTCGGACGACGCCGAGACCGTGCGCAAGAAGGTGATGCACATGTACACCGACCCCAAGCGCGTGCGGGCCGACATTCCCGGCACCGTCGAGGGGAACCCGGTGTTCATGTACCACGACGCGTTCAACCCGGACACCGCCGAAGTCGAGGACCTCAAGACCCGCTATCGGGCCGGCAAGGTGGGCGACGTCGAGGTCAAGACGAAGCTCGCGAAAGCGCTGAACGCGGTCCTCGAGCCGATGCGCGCGCGCCGCGCCGAGCTGCAGTCGAAGCCGGAGGCCCTGAAAGAGATCCTCCACGAGGGGTCGCGCAAGGCGCGCGGCATCGCGCAGGAAACCATGGCGCGCGTCCGGAGCGCGGTGAAACTCAGCTATCGCTAGGAGGTAAGCGGAGGAGACGGAGAACAGCAGACGTTCTGATCACCACAGAGTTAACGGAGACAACAGAGAAAGAACATAGTTTGTTTTGCTCCGTGTACTCCGTTAACTCTGTGGTGAAACGACTCCGTTGACTGCCGTCGACTCCGCTAGCTACAAATGGAACCACTGGAATTCGAATCGATCCTCGAAGGCGTATCCCGTCCGGCTCGAACACTTCGAGGGGCCGCTCGACCTGCTGCTGCACCTCATCAAGAAGCACGAGGTCAGCATCTACGACATCCCGATCGCGGCCATCACGCAGCAGTACCTCGACTACATCGACCTGATGCAGGAGATGAACCTCGACGTCGCCGGGGAGTTCCTGGTCATGGCGGCGACGCTCATCCACATCAAGTCGCGGCTGCTGCTGCCGCGCGTCGACCCGTCGCAGGAGGATCCGGACGAGGATCCGCGCGAGGCGCTGGTGCGCCGGCTGCTCGAGCACCAGAAGTTCAAGGCGGCCGCCGAGCTGCTGCACGAGCGGGAGACGCTGCGCAGCGCGCAGTGGACGCGGCCCGACGGCCCGATCGCCGAGATCGCCGGCGAGGCGCCGGAGCCCGAGATCGAGGTCGATCTGTTCAGCCTGATCGCGGCGTTCCGCGTCGGTCGTCGAGCGCGCGAAGCAGCGGCCCAAGGTCTACCTGCCGGGCGAGCAGATTCCCATCGAGGATCGCATCGAGCAGCTCATGACGATGCTCTCGGAGACCGAGGCGTGCGGCTTCGAGGACCTGTTCGCCGACGTGCAGACGCGCGCCGGGATGATCGTCACGTTCCTGGCGATGCTCGAGATGATTCGGCTGAAGCTGATTCGCGTGTTCCAGTCCGGGGCGATGGGCCCGATCCGCGTCTACAAGCGGGCGCGGCCCGCCGACGCGCCCAGGCCGCTGCTCGATCCGGAACAGCGGCACGCCGCGGAAGTGGCGGCGCAGGAGCCGGCATCGGAGGAGGCGATCTCGACCCGAAGATCACGGAGCCCGTGAAGTGAGCGGTGAGCGTCGCGGCATCGTGAACGCCGCGCGTAACAATCGAGGAACCCACTGTGTCCGACCAGTTGAAACCGATCGTCGAGGCGCTGATCTTCGCGTCACCCGAGCCGCTGACCCCGAAGACGCCTGTACAAGCTTCTCGACGGCGAGCCCAGGGAAGACGTCGACGCGGCGCTCGCGGCGCTGAAGGCGGATTACGAGCGTCCGGGCGGCCTGCAGATCGTCGAGGTCGCCGGCGGTTACCAGATCGTGACGCGGCCGGAGCTGCACGAGTGGGTGCGCAAGCTGTTCCACGAGCGCACGACGCAGAAGCTGTCGGTGCAGGCGCTCGAGACGCTCGCCGTCATCGCCTACAAGCAGCCGGTCACGGCCCCGGAGATTGCCGAGATCCGCGGCGTCAGCAGCAGCGGCGGCGTGCTCTCGACGCTCGTCGAGCGCCACTTGATCAAGACCGTCGGCCGCAAGCAGGTCGTCGGCCGTCCGTTCATGTACGCGACGACGAGGGAGTTCCTCGATCGGTTCGGGCTGAACGACCTCAGCGATCTGCCGAAGGTCGAGGAGATGTCCGACGCGCTCGGCTTCGAGCTGCCCAACGCGCTCGCCGAGCCGATCGTCGACGACGAGCGCGCTGCCGTTCGAGCCGGACGACGCGCCCGAACGCGCGGCGCCCGAGCCGGCCGACGTCTCCCGAGGGTCTCTCGGACGAGACGGTGCACTGACGGTCTCGAGACTCAGGTCTCAGGTCTCAGGTCTCGAGACCAGGACCGAAGACGACCAGACCTGAAGACCGAACCAGACCAAGACCCGAGACCCGAGACCCGAGACCGCGACGCTCCCCGCATGCAGACCCGCCTCCAGAAAATCCTGTCCACCGCGGGCATCGCGTCGCGCCGCGCGGCGGAGGGCTACATCACGCAGGGCCGGGTGTCGGTCAACGGTCAGACCGTGACCGAGCTCGGCTCGAAGGCGGATCCGGACGCGGACGACATCCGCGTGGATGGACGCCGCCTCAAGACGGCGTCCCGGCGCCTGCTACATCCTTATGTACAAGCCGCGCGGGCTACATCACGACCCGTTCGGATCCGCAGCGGCGGCCCACGGTGATCGACCTGCTCACCAAGGGCGGCGTCCGCGATTACGTGTACCCGATCGGGCGGCTCGACTACGAGTCGGAAGGCCTGCTGCTGCTGACGAGCGACGGGGACCTCGCCGCGAAGCTGACGCACCCGCGCCACGGCATCCCGCGCGAGTACGAGGCGAAGGTCCTGGGCGTGCCCGACGAGCACGAGTTGGAGCGGCTCGCGAAGGGCATCGTCATCGACGGCCGGAAGACCGCGCCGGCCGGGATCAAGCTGCTCAAGGTGACCGAAGGCAGCGGCCGGCAGCACGCCCTGCTCTCGATCGTCGTCCACGAGGGCCGCAACCGCCAGGTGCGCAAGATGTGCGAGGCGGTCGGCCATCCCGTCGACCGGCTCAAGCGCGTGCGCATCGGCCCGATCGCCGACGCGCACATCCGGCCGGGGGAGTTCCGGGAGCTCGACGCGCGGGAAGTCGCGGCGTTGAAGAAGGCGGCGACCGCGAAAGCCCTGAGCACTACCAACCTCCAGAAACGGATTCGGAGCAAGAGACTAAGAGCGAAAGCCAACCGAGCTCCCGATGCTCCTGTTTGCTCTTGGCTGGATCTGCAGTTGTTCAGCAACTGCTACTCGCCCAGCATGCTCTGCCCAGAAGCTCACGAGCCTCCACATCGCCAGCGCGCCGGCCGACTTGTCCACCTCCGCGTGGGTGATGAGCGGCGTGGCGAGCTGGTCGACCGCCACGCCCCGGCGCCGCAGCGTGTCGGCGAGCAGGTACGACTCGATGGCCGGGATGACGTTGTCGTCGGTGCCGTGCAGCAGGTAAACGTGGGCCGCCGGCGCCGCCGCGCGGGCGGGGGAGAGCATCGTGTCGTCGCCGAGCGCCGTGACGTGGGGCAGCAGGATCGGCCCGAGATGCGCGACGTCGCGCTCGTTGACGTACTGCATCAGCGTGCGCGCCGGTTCCGGCAGCGCCGCCGCGAGGGCGCGGGCGTGCTCGAATTCCGCCTGCGGACTTCTGTTTGTCCACCATGTCGAGCCGCGAGGCCTCGAGAAACGTCAGGATCGCCTCGCGCAGCGGCGCCACCTGGTCCGGCGGGACGACGCGCTCCGCGACGCTCAGCAGGATGATGACCACGCCGTAATCGTGCGGCGGACGGTGCGTGCCGTCCGCCTGGATCCCGGTGCAGAGATACCGCAGCGTGCGCGGCAGATCGCCGTGGCCGCCGAACGACATCACGAACGCGACGCGGTCGCGGATGCGACGGACGCGAGGCCGCGACGATCGACAGGCCGCCCGCGAAGCTGATGCCCATCATCCCGACGCGCCCGTCCGGCGCGAGCGCGTTCTGCTGCGACAGCCACAGCGCCGCGTCCTCGATCATGTCGGTCGTTCGCGGGGTGATGCGGTACTGCTTGAGGTCGGCGAGCTCCGCGGTCAGCACGGTGTGCCGCACCGAGGCCAGATCGCGGGCGAACTGGATCAGCCTCGGCTCGTCGACGCCGGCGGCGTGGACACCGGGCACGAGCAGCATCGCGCGGTCGGACGCGCCGCGCGGCGTGTACAGCCGGCCGCGAAGCTCACCTCCGCGCCACGGGATCGTCAGCGCGCGCTCGTCGAAGGCGTTGGTCTCGAGCCGCGCCGCGCTGCGTGCGAATCCCTGCATCCCCGCCGCCTGGACCACGAACGCCGCCGCCCGAAGGTAGCCGTTCGACGGCGTACCAGTCCCGCGATCAGGACGACGGCGGCGAGGCCGAGCCAGACTTTCGTTCTGCGGCGCATTGCGGTGGATAATATCAGCGTGAGCGACCAGCCGAACGACCGGATCCCGGACCCCGGATACCCGAATCCCGGCCGCGCGAGCGGTCCCTCATCATCGCCATCGACGGTCCGTCCGGCGCCGGCAAAGGCACGATCGCGCGCGCGGTCGCGGCGCGGCTCGGCTACCGCCACATCGACACCGGCGCGATGTACCGCGCGCTGGCGTGGAAGGCGCGGCACGACGGGATCGATCTCGCCGACGAGCCGGCCGTCGCGGCGCTGGCGGCCCAGGCCCGGTTCGAGACCGGCGACGGTCGAATTCGCATCGACGGCCACGACGTCGCGGCCGCGATCCGCACCCCCGAGATGGACGCGGCGGCCGCGATCGTCGCGCGCCAGCCGCGCGTGCGCGAGGCGCTCATCGCGCGGCAGCGCGAGCTCGGCGCGGGAGGGGGGCGTCGTGATGGAAGGGCGCGACATCGGGACGGTCGTGTTCCCGGCCGCGGACGTGAAGATCTTTCTCGACGCGTCGCCGGAGGAGCGCGCCCGCCGGCGCGCGCACCGATCCCGTCGCACACCTCGGGCCGCGGCACGGCGGCCATCTCCGACGTGGCGACCGCGCTCGCCGAGCGCGACCGCATCGATCGCACCCGCACGGCGTCGCCGCTGGTCGCAGGCCGGCGACGCGGTCGTGATCGACACCACCGGCCTCTCGATCGACGACGCGGTGGAACGGGTGCTGGAGGTCGTGGAAAGGCGGGTCGAGGAGATAGCGGAGACAGCTGGAGAAACGATGAGGTTCTCACCGCAGAGTTAACGGAGATAGCGGAGGCAATTCTGTTTCTCCGTTACTCCGCTGACTCTGTGGTGAACACCGCTCCGTCTCACGTCCTGTCTTTGTAGTCGTCCGAGGAGGCGGGGTCGAGCTCCCAGCGCTTCCGGTCGCGCTCCGCGATCTTGTCCGACGCCTTCAGCTCCTCGTTGTCCTCGTACTGCACGCCGAGCGCCTTGCCGATGTCGTCCACGCGATCCTGATCGGGCGTCGGGTTGTCGCCGCCCGGCGCTTCGTCGCCGACCGCGTACGCGTCTTCCCAGCTCGCGTCGACGTCGCCGGCCGTGATCTCCGGGCTGACCTCGTTGTGCTCGAGCCGCGCCTCGCGCAGCTCGTGGCGTCCGCTCCGCGCCGCCGACGGCCGCCGATCCAGGTTCAGGCTCGACGGCACGCCCTGGATCGACTCCTCGACTTCGCGCAGCTGACGACGCGCGCGCTCGAGGCCCGGTGCGCGGCGCGTGTTGCCGGCGCCGGCCGCGGTGCCGGTCGAACGCTTGGTCGGCATCGGGTTGGTGGGCCCCTTGACCGATCGCCCGGTCTCCGGCGTCTGCGCGAGGTCCCGCTCGAGGCCGGTGCCGCCGGCCCTGGGCTTCGCCGGCGTGCGGCGGGGCGGCGACGCCTTCTTGCGCGCGCCGGCGCCGCGCGACTCCTGGCGCGACCGCGGCTTCTTGCCGGCCGGCGCCTTGGCGCGGGCGGCTTTGCGCGAGGCCGGCCGGGCGGCCTTCCGGCTGGTCTTCCGGGGCGCCGTGGCAGACGCGCTTGGATCGCGATCCTCGGGCGGATGCCCGAGCGCGCGGCGCTGGCTCGTCTGTTCGACGGCGTCCGCTTCTGTCCCTTCGTGGACTTCCGCGCGGCGCCGGCTTTCTTCCGTTGTGCCGCTTTCTTGGCCATGGTGGTTGATCCCCGTGTCCGTCGCGTCAGTGGGACGGCCGCGTCGTCCGGCCGGCGGCCGCCGCGCGCGTTGACGGCGGCCTGTAAGTGATGTATCTTCTAGTGCTTATCGCAATCAAAGCGAAGCCAACCTACAGCCCGCCGGAGCTGCGATCCCGGCCAGTACGATCGAGGAGGACCCGTTCAGCATGGCAAGTGAAAATCCGACGCTCAACAATCCAAAAGGAGGTGGCACCGGGACCGCTGATCTCAAGACATCGGGATTCTCCTCCGATGGACGATCAGTCGATCCGCAGGAATACGCCCGCCTCCTCGACCTTTACGATAACAGCTTCCGCAACATCGCGGAAGGCGAGGTCGTGAAGGGCACCGTCCTGAAAGTGACCGCATCCGAAGTCATCGTCGACGTCGGCTACAAGTCCGAGGGGATCATCCCCGTCGACGAGTTCGTCGACGAGACCGGCCAGATTTCCGTGCAGCCCGGCGACACCGTCGACGTGCTGCTCGAGCGCACCGAAGACCGCGAAGGCTACGTCGTCCTCTCGCGCGAAAAAGCGGAGAAGATGAAGATCTGGGACGAAGTCGAGAAGGCCTACGCCGAGAAGAAGGTCGTCATCGGCCGCGTCATCGAGCGGATCAAGGGCGGTCTCGCGGTGGACATCGGCGTCCGCGCGTTCCTGCCCGGCTCGCAGATCGACGTCCGTCCCGTCCGCAACCTCGACGCCCTGCGCGGCCAGGAGCTGCGGATGCGCGTCATCAAGGTGAACAAGAAGCGCGGCAACATCGTGCTGTCGCGCAAGGTGCTGCTCGAGGAAGAGAACGCCGAGAAGAAGAAGCACACGCTCGACACGCTCGCCGAGGGCAAGGTCCTCCGCGGCGTCGTCAAGAACATCACCGACTACGGCGCGTTCATCGATCTGGGCGGCATCGACGGCCTGCTCCACATCACGGACATGTCGTGGGGCCGCGTCTCGCACCCGTCGGAGCTCTTCAAGGTCAACGACGAGATCGACGTCATCGTGCTGAAGTACGACCCGGCGACCGAACGCGTGTCGCTCGGCCACAAGCAGCTGATGAACGATCCGTGGTCGAACGTGATCGAGCGCTACCCGGTGGGCGCGCGCATGAGCGGCAAGGTCGTCAGCCTGACCGACTACGGCGCGTTCGTCGAGCTCGAGCCCGGCGTCGAAGGGCTGATCCACGTCAGCGAGATGTCGTGGAGCAAGCGCGTCAAGCACCCGTCGAAGATCCTGAACGTCGGCGACAGCGTCGAGGCGATGGTGCTCGGCGTGGATCCCGGCGCGCGGCGGATCTCGCTCGGCCTGAAGCAGGTCGAGAGCAATCCCTGGCACGAGCTGTCGGAGAAGTACCCGATCGGCACGACCATCACCGGCAAGGTGCGCAACCTGACGGAGTTCGGCGCGTTCGTCGAAGTGGAGGAGGGGATCGACGGCCTGATCCACATCTCCGACATGTCGTGGAGCAAGCGCCTGAAGCACCCGTCCGAGGTCCTGAAGAAGGGGGACACGGTCGAGGCGATGGTGCTCAACATCGACGCCGAGAACCAGCGGCTGTCGCTCGGCCTCAAGCAGCTGCAGACCGACGTGTGGGACGAGTTCTTCACGCAGCACCACATGGGCGACGTCGTCGAGGGCAAGGTCGTGCGCATGACCAACTTCGGCGCGTTCGTGGAGCTGGTCGAAGGGATCGAGGGGCTGATCCACGTCTCGGAGTTCGACGACTCGCAGCAGGCGGGCAAGGACGGCAAGCTGGAGCTCAACGTCGGCGAGACGTACCAGATGAAGATCATCAAGCTCATCGCGGCGGAGCGGAAGATCGGGCTGAGCATCCGCGCGCTGAAGAACGACGAGTTCCGGGCGGACTGGGAAGCCTACACGGAGACGACCGGACGTCCGGAAGTCACGCTGGGCGATCACTTCAAGCACCAGCAGTAAGAGCTGCCAGCTTCCAGCTTCCAGCTTCCAGTGCTGTTCGGCTGGGAGCTGGGGAGCTGGCAGCTGGAAGCTGAGAGCGAAAGGGCCCCTATGAACACCGGCAGCATGACGAAGGCGGAGCTCGTCGAGGAAGTCTCGCGGGTCTCGGACCTGACCAAGAAGCACTCCGAGGTCATCGTCGACACCGTCTTCAAGAGCATCATCGACGCGCTGCATCGTGGGGAGAAAATCGAGCTGCGGGGGTTCGGCAGTTTCCGTCTTCGCCGCCGCGAGCCGCGGAAGGGACGCAACCCGAAGACCGGGGACAAGGTGGACGTGCCGCCGAAGAAGGTGCCGTATTTCAAGCCGGGGAAGGAGCTCAAGGAGCTCATCAACCGGGAGCCCGAGGCGCGCGCCGGCGCCGCCGGCGAGCGCCGCGGTGGCGGTCGACACCGACATCGCCGGCGTCTGAGCATCTCGATCAATGGACCGATTATGGAGCCCCTGGCGGCTCGCCTACATCATGCGGGGAGGCGAGGCCGGGGGCTGCGTGTTCTGCGAGGCCCTCGACCGAGCCCGACGCCGAGCCGCTGATTCTCTTTCGCGGTCCCACCTGCTACGTCATCCTCAACCTGTATCCCTATAACAACGGCCACCTGCTGGTGGTCCCGAACCGGCACATCGCGTCGCTCGCCGCGGCGACGCGCGACGAGCTGTGCGAGCTCATCGAGCTGACGCGGCGCGCCGAGCTGGCGCTCACCGAGGCGTACGCCCCGCACGGCCTGAACATGGGCATCAATCTCGGGAAGACGGCGGGAGCGGGCGTGCTCAATCACCTCCACATGCACGTCGTGCCGCGGTGGAACGGCGACACGAACTTCATGACCGTCGTCGGGGAGACGCGGGTGTTGCCGGAGGAGTTGCCGGAGACCGCGAAGAAGCTCAGGCCGATCTTCGAACGTCTCGCGTCGGAAGTCGAGGGCGGTTCGCGAACCGCCCCTACCGTCGCCGCGCGAAACACCGTAATTCCCCACAGCCTCGGGATCGTCGGGCGGCGTGGCGTTCCAGTCGCCGAACGCGTGCGAGCCGTCGGTCTCGTAGCGCAGGACGTACTCGCCCGGCGGCAGCTTGACGGTGCCCTCGAAGCGGCGGTTCTTGTTGGCGCCGCCGGCGTGCTCGGTGATCGCGGTACGTCATTTCCCACACACGGTTGCCGGTCTTCGCGTTCTCGATCCATCCGTAGTCGTGCATGTCGCCGCCGCTGCCTTCGCCCACCGCGTAGATGCGGACGTCGCTGTCGCGGTCGAGCGTGAAGCGCTTGCGGACCTGATCGTCGTCCCGCACTTCGGTGAGCTGCGCGAGGATCGACGGATCGCCCTTGTCGTCGTAGCGGGCGACGGCGCTGGGATCGAGCGTGCCCTGCGGCGCCAGGACGGTGATGCCCCATCGCCGGCCGTCGGGCGGGGCCGAGGCGTTCCACTCCTCGGCCGAGTGCGAGTCGTCCGAGATGTAGTGCACGATGTAGCTGCCTTTGTCGAGGCGGACCGTCGTGTCGACCAGGCGGTTCTTGGGATCGCCGCCGGCCCCTTCGGTGTCGCCGTAGCGCATCTCCCAGACGCGTTTGCGCGACGCGGCGCTCGTGATCCACCCGTAGTCGAACATCTGCCCGTTGCGCCCTTCGCCGAGCGCGTAGATGCGCACTTCCATCGGACGCGCGAGCGTGAATCCCTGCTTGCGCGACTCGCCGTTGCCGATGCGCGTCAGCGCCAGGATCGTCGCGCGCTCCGGCACGTGCTCGTAGGTGAAGCGCGACACGGCGGCGCGCGCGGCGGCGTCCTTGACGGTGATGGTCAGGCCCCAGGCGTCAGGGTCGTGCGGAGGCGGCGCGTTCCATTCCGACGGGTCGTGCGTGTCGTCGGTCGCGTAGAAGGCCGCGTACCGTCCCGGCAGCAGCGTCTGGGTGAGCGCCACGACGCGGTTCTTGTCGGCGCCACCGGCGGGCGCCGAGTCGCGCCACGTCAGCCTCCACACCTTCGCGCGCGTGTCGGCGTTGATGATCCAGCCGTAATCGAATTCGCCGTCCTCGCGGGCTTCGCCGTCGGCGCGGATTTCGATGTCCGTGGGCTTCGAGAGCGAGAAGCCGGCCTGCTGGAAGAGCTCGCCCGATCCGGCGTGGAGCGCGACGACGGCGGACGCGTCGGCCGCCTGGCGGAGCCGCTCGACTTCGGCGGCCGCGAGCCGCTGCCCGTTGCCGCGCACGATCAGCTTGAAGTCGTCGATCCGCTCGTCGCCGAACCAGTGCCACTTCCGCGACTCCGCCTTCCCGTCGTCGTTGGTCCAGTACTCGCCGTCAGGGAATGCCGAGTAGTAGGCCGCGTACGAGTCCTCCGGGCAGCCGCACCGTGCCGTTGAACAGGCGGGCGCTTCGCGAGCCCGACGTCGTCGACGCCTTGCTCAGCTCCCACACGACTTTGCGCGTCGTCAAATCGAGAATCCACGCGTTGCCGGGCCACGGATTCGGGCGGCCTTCGCCGTTCCACATCGTGCGGATCTTCGCGACCGTGCCGCGGACGGCCGACGGCTCCGCACCGGTTGCTTCGATTTGGACATCCTGGGGCGAGGCGAGCGAGAACGCCTCGGTCTTGACCTCGCGAGGAGTCAGGCCGTGGAGGTCGGCCAGCGTCGCGCGGGACTGTGGCGGGGGGATGGTGACCGCCGCCGAGGCCGCCAGCACCGCAAGCCAGTGAGGTTTGATCCCGAATTCCATCGAAGCCTCCAAGAGGAGCGGCCGGAAGCCGCGCGGGACGTGCGTGTCCCCGATCTCGACTTAGGACGGGTGGCGGGACGAATTGGTTCGCAAATTGCCGAAATCGCCCATTTCGACCAGTCGCCTGCCGCGCCGAAGCTCGCGCCATTCCCTCGAGCGAAGGCGGGCCTGCGTTGTCGGGTCAGCAGGGTCAGACCCAGTCGTCGAGTTACCCACCTCTCACCTGCGTCCGGCAGACTTGTCTGCCTGTCGTGAATCGAGTCACTTCCGCACTGACCGTAAATGGGACGGGGTCAGACCCCAAGCATCCGTGTATCCATGTTCCGGATGGTTGAGCGGACCAGAGTGCGATGGCATTCCGGCGACGATGGCCATCTCGCGCTACATTAAAAGGACGATGATCCTCGAGCTGACTGAGGCGCAGGCGTCGTTCCAGGCGGAAATCCGGCGGTTCGCCGCCGACCGGGTCGCACCGGAGGCGGTCGGCATCGACGAGCGGGGCGTGTTCCCTCGCGAACTGATTCGAGAGGCCGCCGCGCTCGGCCTGATGGGGGTGACGATCCCCGCCACCTGGGGAGGCGCCGGGCGCGACTACGTCAGCTACGCGCTCGCGGTCGAAGCGCTCGCCGAGGCCAGCGCGGTCATCGCGGTCATTGCGGCGGTCAACAACTCGCTCGTCGCGGAGCCCATCGCCGAATTCGGCAGCGACACTCAGCGACAGACGTGGCTCCGGCGTCTCGCGACCGGCGACGCGCTCGGCGCGTTCGCGCTGTCCGAGGAGCACGCCGGCTCGGACGCGGCCAACCAGCAGACGTTCGCGCGGCTCGACGAACAGGGCTACGTCATCAACGGGCGCAAGGTGTGGGTCGCCAACGCGGAGGCGGCCGACCTGCTGATCCTCTTTGCCGCGACGCAGCCGGGCATCCGCGGACGCGGCATCAGCGCGTTCCTCGTGCCGATGGACACCCCGGGCATCACGCGCGTGATGACCGCCGACTCGCTCGGCGTCCGCGGCCTCGGGTGCGTGGACCTCGAGCTCACGAATGTCCGCGTGGACACGGACGCGCTGCTCGGCCCCCCGGGAGACGGTTTCCGCATCGCCATGTGGGCGCTCGACGGCGGGCGCGTCGCGATCGCGGCCCAGGCGCTCGGGGTCGGGACGGCGGCGTTGCGCGAAGCGCTCAGCCACGCGAAATCGCGCGAAGCCTTCGGGCAGCCGATCGGCAACTACCAGGCGATTCAGTGGATGCTCGCCGACATCGCGACCGAGCTCGACGCGGCACGACTGCTGACCTTGAAGGCGGCCGACTCGGTGGACCGGCAGGCGACGACGGCCCAGACGCCACACGGGGCGTCGACGAAAACGCTCGACGCGTCGATGGCCAAGCTCTTTGCGTCCGAGGCCGCGCATCGCGCCGCGGACAAGGCGATGCAGATCCTCGCGTCGAAAGGCTATCGACGCGGGTCAGTCGTGCGAGCGGCTGTTCCGCGATGTGCGCGCGACGGAGATCTACCAGGGGACGTCGGAGGTCCAGCGGATGGTGATCGCGGAGCACATCCTCGCGCTAAGGACTCAACTCCCGAAGCCACTTGCGGATCCGAGGAGCTGTTCGCGATCGTCTGCAGCTGCAGGTTCGAGGTGCCTTCGTAGATCTGCCCGATCTTCGCGTCGCGGTACAGCTTCTCGACCGGGTATTCCTTCACGAATCCGTTGCCGCCGAACAGGTTCACCGCCAGCGAGGCGACCCGTTCGGCCACTTCGGACGAGAAGATCTTGCAGATCGCGGCCTCGGTGAGGAACGGCCGGTTCGCTTCGCGCAGGCGCGCGGCGTTGTAGACCGTCAGCGTGCGCGGCTTCGACCTCGACGGCGGCGCGCGCGAGCTGATGCTGGACCGCCTGGAACTCCGCGATCGGCTTGCCGAACTGTTTCCGCTCCTTCGTATACGCGATCGCGTGCTGCAGCGCGCCCTTGGCGAGGCCGATCATCTGCGCGCCGATGCCGATGCGCCCCTCGTTGAGCGTCTCGATGGCGGTCTTGTAGCCCTTGCCGATTTCCCCGAGGACGTTCGCGCGCGGCACGCGGCAGTCTTCCAGGATCAGCTCGCACGTGCTGCTGGCGCGGATGCCGAGCTTGTCCTCTTTCTTGCCGACCGAAAACCCCTCGAACCCGCGCTCCACCAGGAACGCCGTGATGCCACGGTAGCCGGCGTCCGGGTTGACCGTGGCAAACACGATGAACAGGTCCGCCTCGTTGCCGTTGGTGATCCACAGCTTGCGGCCGCTCAGCACGAACGCGTCGCCGTCCTCGCGCGCGCGCGTGGTCAGGGCGAAGGCGTCGCTGCCGGACGCGGCTTCCGAGAGCGCGTAGGCGCCGACGGTCTTCGCCGCCAGCTTCGGCAGGTAGCGCCGCTTGACGTCGTCGCTGCCCCAGCGCAGCAGCGCGTTGATGACGAGCGTGTTCTGGACGTCGACGAGCACGCCGACCGACGGGTCCACGCGCGACAGCTCCTCGACCGCCAGGACCGCGTGAAAGAAGGTGCCTCCCGATCCGCCGTAGGCTTCGGGGATCTCGATCCCCATGACGCCGAGGTCGAAGAGCCGATCGATGAGGGATCGCGGGATCTTCGCGTGCTCGTCCATCTCGCGGACGAGCGGGCGGATCTGCGCCTCGGCAAACTGCGCGCACGCTGTCGCGGAAGATGATCTCGTCCTCGGCGAGCAGGGTGAGCGGTGAGGCGTGCTCGGCGGCTTCCTGGGTCACGGTCGCTCCTCCAGACACCCCGCCGGCGATCCCCGCTCGGCGGGCCCGCTCGGGACAATCGGGACGCCCGGGCTGAACGGCCAATGTTATCATTGGCCTTCGGCACAGACGGAGCGCGTCCCAAGACTGCGGCCTGGACGCGGGAGTCTAAAGGTCATGAGAATCCGCGCACGCGTTCTCTTCCCTCTGCTCGTGGCCGGGGTCTTCGGCGCAGTGGGTACCCCGGAAGGGCTGCGCCTGACGGCCGACGCTCAAGGCCGGGCCTCAGCCCGGCGGGCGCAGGTCAGCAGGCGCCACAGCAGACACCCCCAGCGACGCCCGCGCCCACGGCGTCCGCGCCCACGACTCAGCCGCCGCCGCCCGATCCGCAGCAGCCCCAGCCCCCGCCGCCGCGGATCCGCTCGGGGTCAATTACGTCCGTGTCGACGTGTTCGTCAACGACAAGGACGGGCAGCCGGTGCTGGATCTGACGCAGGACGACTTCACCCTCGCCGAGGACGGCAAACCCCAGATCATCGACGCCTTCAGCATCGTCAAGATCGATTCGATCGCCACCGAGGTGGCGTCGGGGCCGCCGCGCGCGATCCGGAACGACTTCGACGAGGAACGCGAGGCGCAGCGCCCCGACGTGCGGCTGTTCGTCATCCTGCTCGACGATTACCACGTGCGCCGCGGCAACGACATGTCGGTGCGCAAGCCGCTCATCGAGTTCGTCCAGAACCAGCTCGCCCCGGCCGACATGGTGGCGATCATGTATCCGCTCACGCCGGTCACCGATCTGCGCTTCAGCCGGGACCGGGACGCCACCATCCGGGCCATCAGCGCGTTCGAGGGCCGGAAGTTCGACTACCGGCCGCGCAACATGTTCGAGGAACAGTACGCGATGTACCCGGCCAGCGTGGTCGAGCGCGTCCGCAACCAGGTCGCCATGGACGCGCTCAAAGGCGCGGCCGTCAAGATGGGAGGCCTGCGCGAAGGGCGGAAATCGATCATCTACGTCAGCGAAGGGCTGACGACGATGCTGCCGGCGCAGCTGAACGATCCGAATGCGTCCCAGCCGGGCGTCAACAACCCCTACCGCGGGCGCACGAACGCGCCGCAGCCGACCGACATGCAGACGCTGACGGCGACGGCCGATCTCAACTCCGACATGCCGCGGGTTTTCGCGGAGGCCAACCGTAACAACACGTCGATCTACGCCGTCGATCCGCGGGGGCTCGCGGTCTTCGAGTACGGCATCAACGAAGCGATCGGCCTGCAGCAGGACGCGACCGGCCTGCGGATGAGCCTCGACACGCTGCACGCGCTCGCGAACAACACCGACGGGCGCGCGATCGTGAACCGGAACGATCTCGCCGCCGGGATGAAGCAGATCATCCGGGATTCGAGCGGCTACTACCTGCTCGGCTACAACTCGACGCAGGCGCCGACCGACGGCAAGTTTCACGGGATCAAGGTCAACGTGAAGCGGCGGGGGCTCGACGTCCGGGCCCGCAAGGGCTACTGGGCCTACACCACGGAGGACGTCGCCCGCGCGAACGCGACCGCGTCCAAACCGGAGGCGCCGACCGCGGTGACGTCGGCGCTGAAGGATCTGGCCGCGCCCGTCCGCGATCGTTCGGCGCACTTCTGGATCGGCACGGCGCGCGGCGAGAACGGCGCGACGCGCGTCACGTTCCTGTGGGAACCCGTGCCGCCGATTCCCGGGCAGCCCGCGGAAACCCCGCCGGCGCGCGTCTCGCTGACGGCACTCTCGCGGGATGGGCGTCCGCTCTACCGCGCCCGCGTGCCCGAACAGCCGGTGGCGTCGACCGGCGCACCGCCGACGGCGGGCGTGGCCGAGGGCGGTGTCACCAGCTTCGACGTGCCGCCAGGGCAGCTCGAGCTGCGCATCGTCGTCGAAGGAGGCCGGGGGCAGGTCATCGACTCGGTCGCGCGGGAATTGACGGTTCCGGACTTCACGAAGGTGCAGGTCTCCTTCGGGACGCCTCGCGTGTACCGGGTCCGCACGGTGCCGGAGCTGCAGGCGCTGAGGGCGAAAGCCGATGCCGTGCCGACGGTCGATCGCGAATTCAGCCGCACCGAGCGGCTGCACATCCGGTTGGACAGCTACGCGCCCGGCGGAGCGACCCCGGCCATCACCGCACGTCTTCTGAACCGCGGCGGCTCGTCGATGTCGAATCTGCCCGTGCAGACGCCCGCCGGCCGTTCCGCCGAAATCGATCTCCCGCTGTCCGCGCTCGCGGCCGGCGAGTACCTGATCGAGCTGACCGCCAAGACCGAGTCGGGCACGGCGCAGGAGATGATCGCGTTCCGGGTCGGCCGATAGATAAAGGTTCTACAGGGTTCCACGGGGTTCCACAGGGTTCCTCAGGTTCTGTTCCACGAGGTTCCGCAGGGTTCTCGGTTCCGAGGTTCGGCTCCGGCGGAACCGAACCTCGCGGAACCGAACTGCTGAACCGAACCCGCGGAACTAGAACCCTGCGGAACAGAACCTAGCGGAACCCGGCGGAACCTTGTGGAACCCCGTGGAACCCTGTCTTACGCGTACATCCCTCGCATCTTGGTCACCGTCGCCACGCGGTTGATGGCGACGATGTAGGCGGCGGTGCGCAGGTCGGTCTTGTACTTCACCGACGTCTTCAGCACGTCCTCGAACGCCTCGCACATCTTCGCCTCGAGGCGCTTGTTCACTTCCTCTTCCTCCCAGAAATAGCCGTGGCGATCCTGGACCCACTCGAAGTACGAGGTGGTCACGCCGCCGGCGTTCGCGAGGATGTCGGGGATGACGAAGACGCCGCGCTCGTGCAGATGCTTGTGCGCGTCCGGCGTGGTCGGTCCGTTGGCCCCTTCCGCGACGATGCGCGCCCTGATCGCGGGGGCGTTCTCCATCGTGATCTGGTTTTCCATCGCCGCGGGCACGAGCACCTCGACGTCGAGCGCGAACAGCTGCTCGTTGTCGATCGGCTCGCCGCCGGGGAAATCGTCGATCGTCTTGTGCTGCTTGGCGAAGTCGAGCATCTTCTGGATGTCGAGGCCGTTCGGGTTGTAGACGCCGCCCTTCCAGTCGGTGACGGCGACGATCTTCGCCCCGATCCTCGACAGGAGGTCGGCCGAGACCGAGCCCACGTTGCCGAAGCCCTGCACGGCGATGCGCGCCGACTTGATGTCGATGCCGAGGTGCTTGGCCGACTCGCGCGTGACGATCATCACGCCGCGCCCCGTGGCTTCGCGCCGCCCGAGCGACCCGCCCATTTCGACCGGCTTGCCGGTGACGACCGCCGTCTCGGTGTGGCCGACGTGCATGCTGTAGGTGTCCATCACCCACGCCATGACCTGATCGTTCGTGTTGACGTCCGGCGCCGGCACGTCCTTCTGGGGCCCGATGGCGTCGATGATTTCCGCGACGTACCGCCGGGTGAGCGCCTCGAGCTCGCGGCGCGACATGCGCGTCGGGTCGCAGATCACGCCCCCTTTGCCGCCGCCGAACGGCACGTGGGCGACGGCGCACTTCCACGTCATCCAGGCCGCGAGCGCGGTGACTTCGTCGAGCGAGACGTCCGGGTGATAGCGGATCCCGCCCTTGGCCGGCCCGAGCGTGATGTTGTACTGGACCCGGTAGCCGGTGAAGACTTCGATCTCGCCGTTGTCCATCTGGATGGGGCACGACACCACAATCTGCCGCTTCGGATGCGTCAGGATTTTCCAGATGCCCGGGTCCAGACCCAACAGCCGCGCCGCTCCATCGAATTCCTGGAGCATCGCGTTGAAGATGCTGCCGCCTCCTTCCATGACTCTCCTAGCGCCGGCTTTGTCCGCAGCGGGGTCCGGTGGTGTGAAAACCACCAGTGAATGACGGCGGTCCACCGCGCAGACCGCCCGCAAAACGCAAACGGATCACCGTAACGTGGAGCCTCGCGTCAAGTCAAGCCGCACACACGAACGCTCGAACATGTCATCGCACACGCCGGTACACGGCCCCGATCCGTGATCGCGGACGGTGATCGTCCTACACCGTGACCCTCAGGAACGTTAGTTCACGTACAGATTCGAACTTTTTGGACGGGTATAGTGTGCCTCGATATGACTCTTTAACCATCTGTGGACACAGCTCTTTCGCATTTATTGACGGGTTGGCCGACTGCTTGCTCAGTAGGGAGCAAACGATAGTGGAGGCCTTATGTCCGTTGAATTTAATAAATCTTTCATAGCTGCCATCGTGTTGGTGCTTCTGAGTACCGCACACGCAAACGCCCAGACGACCGGGCTGGTTGCGGATAAGTCGAATTCCCACAACAAGCCGGTCTTCACGCAGCTCGTCGTGCTCAGCACCTACGTCGATCGTGCGAACGACACGTTGACGATTCGCGGCCTCGGATTCGGATCGCGCACGCCGCAGGTGTGGTGCGAGACGCACCAGATGATCGTTCTCAGCGCGACCGATTCGAAGATCGTCGTGCGCCTTCCGGATACCACGCGCGATGGCACATACCTGTTGACCGTTGCTCGCGGCTACGGGCTGCTGTCGAACGAACGGGATGTGTTCCACGCGACCGTCCAGTCATCGGGATCCAGCGGCACCGGTCCGCAGGGACCTGTCGGCCCCGCGGGACCGAAGGGTGACGCCGGCGTGGCGGGACCCCAGGGAGCGGCCGGCGCGGTTGGACCCAAGGGAGACACTGGCGCGACGGGAGCCACCGGCGCGGCCGGAGCCACCGGCGCGGCCGGAGCGACGGTCCGGTGGGACCGGCTGGCGCGGTTGGACCGGCCGGCGCGGTTGGCGCAGCTGGACCGGCCGGCGCAGCAGGACCGGAGGGTGGAGTCGGGCCGCAGGGTGCAGTTGGGCCGCAGGGCGCGGTTGGACCGCAGGGCGAAGCTGGTGCACCGGGCGCGCAGGGTGCCGCAGGGTGATGCGGGTCCCGTGGGTCCGCAGGGTGACGCTGGCGCAGCGGGCGCAACAGGCCCCCAGGGACCGGCCGGCGTGGCTGGACCTCAGGGTGTTGCGGGATCGACTGGTCCGCAGGGTGACACCGGTCCGGCAGGACCGCAGGGTCAGTCTGGTCCGCAGGGTGTCGCGGGATCCGCTGGTCCGCAGGGTGACACCGGTCCGGCAGGACCGCAGGGTCAGGCTGGTTCGCAGGGCGTCGCAGGTCCGCAGGGCGCCACCGGCGCGCAGGGCCCGATGGGACCCATGGGATTCCTCGGTCCGCAGGGTCCCGCTGGTCCCGCTGGGCCGGCTGGCGTCAGCGGCTACCAGGTCGTCCAGACGCCTTCGCGACCGTCAGCGTCAACGGGGCGCCACGATCGACCGCTCTTGCGGTGTGCCCGGCGGGCAAGATCGTCATCGGCGGCGGCTACGAGACACGACGACCCCGAACCGGTCCGGTCTATCCCGTCGTCGTTTCCCTCTCGGCCGATAACGTGGAGGGCGACGCTTCGGCGTCGCGCAGATTCCCGCGGTCTGAACCTTCACGGCCCGCGCATACGCCGTCTGCGTCACTCAGTAGAGATCTGGCCAGCCGCCAGGGTGCCAGACGTATGGCACTCTGGCGCCCTGGTTTCCCGCTCGATTCGTGTCCGCTCATGGTCCTCGCGTCCCCCACGCACTTCACGGCATCCTCGAGACCGGCTCCGATAGGCGCGGGCTATAATGCAGACAGGATGAAGAGCGTCACGGCCGAGCCGGATAAGCAACGCTGGGAGCGCGACGTGCTCGCTCCGGCGCTCGCCCGGGCTCCCGAGCGCGCTGCCGCCTTCACGACGATCTCCGGCCGCCCCATCGAGTGCCTTTACACCCCCGACGATCTCCCTGACTTCGACTACCGGCGCGACCTCAACAATCCGGGGGAGTTTCCCTACACGCGCGGCATCCACCCCCGGGGCTATCTGGGGAAGCTCTGGACGATGCGGCAGTTTGCCGGGTTCGGCACGCCGGAACAGACGAACGAACGCTACAAGACGTTGCTCGCGGCGGGCGGCACGGGCCTGAGCGTCGCGTTCGATCTCCCGACCTTGATGGGGCGCGACCCCGACCACGAGCTCTCGCTCGGCGAAGTGGGGAAGTGCGGGGTCAGCATCGTCTCGCTGGCGGACATGGAGCGGTTGTTCGACGGGATTTCGCTCGCCGACATCACGACGTCGATGACGATCAACTCGCCGGCGCCGATGATCTTCGCGATGTATCTGGCCGTCGCCGAGAAGCAGGGGGCGGACTGGCAGGCGCTCTCGGGCACGATCCAGAACGACATCCTCAAGGAATTCATCGCGCAGAAGGAGTACATCTATCCGCCGCGCGAGTCGATGCGGCTCATCACCGACGTCTTCGCGTTCTGCTCGAAGGAAGTCCCGCGCTGGAACACGGTCTCGGTCAGCGGCTATCACATCCGTGAGGCCGGATCGACCGCGTTGCAGGAGCTCGCCTTCACGCTGCGCGACGGCATCGAGTACATCCAGTACGGGATCGACGCGGGCCTCGACGTGGACGATTTCGCCCCGCGCATTTCCTTCTTCTTCAACTCGCACAGCGACTTCTTCGAGGAGATTGCCAAGTTCCGGGCGGCTCGCAAGATCTGGGCGGAGGTGATGCGCGATCGGTTCGGCGCCAGGCACGAGCGCTCCTGGAAGCTGCGTTTCCACACCCAGACGGCGGGCGTCTCGCTGACCGCGCAGCAGCCCTACAACAACGTCGTCCGCACGGCGCTGCAGGCCCTGGCGGCCGTGCTCGGCGGGACGAACTCGCTCCACACGAACTCGCTCGACGAAGCGCTGGCGCTGCCGACCGCCGAGGCCGCGACGCTCGCGCTCCGCACGCAGCAGATCATCGCCCACGAGAGCGGCGTGACGGGCCTCGTCGATCCGCTCGGCGGCTCGTATTTCATCGAACGGCTCACGCTCGACATGGAACGCGGCGCGAAGGAGTACTTCGCCACGATCGACGGCATGGGCGGGATGGTGGAAGCGATTGAGGAGGGCTACCCCCAGCGGGAGGTCGCCGAGGCGTCGTACAAGTTCCAGCAGGCGGTTGAAAGCCGCGACAAGGTCATCGTCGGGGTCAACGACTACGTGCAAGCCGGCGAGCCGCCCTTCCCGATTCTGTACATCGACGACAGCACCGCGGAAAAACAGCTCGCCCGGCTGGAAGACCTGAAGCGGACCCGCGACAACGATGCCGTGCGGCGGTGTCTCGAGTCGCTGCGCGCGACGGCCAGGGGCACCGGGAACACGATGTACCCGCTCATGGACTGCGTCCGCGCGTACGCAACCGTCGGGGAGATGTGCGACGCGCTGCGCGACGAGTGGGGGGAGTTCGTCGAGGTGCCGTTAATCTAGTCACCAGTTGCCAGTTACCAGTGACCAGTTACCGTGACTGGAAACTGGCAACCGGAAACTGGAAACTGACCTATGCGAAAGATCCGCGTCGTGATCGCGAAGCCCGGGCTCGACGGCCACGACCGTGGCGCGAAGGTCATTGCCCGCGCGTTGCGGGACGCGGGCATGGAGGTCATCTATACGGGCCTTCGTCAGACGCCGGAGCAGATCGTCGCGGCCGCGCTGCAGGAGGATGCCGACGCCATCGGCTTGTCCATACTGTCGGGCGCGCACATGCACATCTGCCCGCGTGTGATGCAGCTGCTCAAAGAAAAGGGGCTCGACGACGTGCTGGTTGTGATTGGCGGGATTATTCCGGATGTGGACATTCCAAAGTTGCGGGAGGCGGGTGTGAAGGGAATTTTTCTGCCCGGCAGCCCCATGCAGGACATCATCACGTTCATCTCCGAGAACGTCAGGTCGCGCGTGGAGCAGGTCTGACATGACGCACAAGCTGCTCCTGGCCGACGACAGCGTCACCATCCAGCGCGTGATCGAGCTCACCTTCGCCGACGAGGACGTGCAGGTGATCGCGGTCGGCGATGGAAAGAAGGCGATCGCGAGCATCCAGGCCGATCGTCCCGACATCGTTCTGGCGGACGTCGGCATGCCCGAGCGCGACGGCTACGAGGTGGCGGCGTTCATCAAAGGCACGGCCGAGCTCGCGCACATCCCGGTCCTGCTGCTGACGGGCGCATTCGAGCCGATTGACGAGACGCGCGCGCGCGCGGTGGGTTGCGACGGCGTCCTGGTCAAGCCGTTCGAGCCGCAGATGGTGATCAGCCGCGTGAAGGACCTGCTCGCCGGACGCAAGCCGACCGGGGTATGGGCCGCCAGCCCGGCGGCGCAGACGCCGTTGCGGCAGCCAGCGGCCCCGGATCATGCTGCGCCGCCCCTGGCCGGGGGATCGCTCGAGGACTACTTCGATCGGCTCGACGCCGCGTTTGCCAGCCTCGACGGGCCTCCCGGCGCCGCGCCCCCGGCGGCGGCCGCGCCCGCGCCGCGGCCGGCGATCGAGTTCACCCCGCCGCCGGTTTCGACTCCGCCGCCGCAGGTTCCGCCTCCCGCGGCGTATCAGGTTCCCTCAGCGGCCATCTCGCCACTGGACGATCTGTCGGGCTGGGATCCCGATTTGGCCGGCGATCCGAAGACATCCGCGCGGTTCGAGCCACTGGCGATCGCGACCGAGCCGTCGCGCGCGCCCGCGCCGGCCATCGTGCCCCCGACCGCGGCCGCGCCGGCCATCGTGCCCCCGATCGCGGCCGCGCCGGCGCCTCCTCCTCCGCCGCCTGCAGCTGCGGCTCCCGCTCCACCGCCGGCTCCGGTCGTGGCTCCGGCTCGGGCTCCCGCTCCGGCTCCAGTTCCCGCTCCGGCTGCCGCGTACGTGGCGCCGCCAGTGGCCGTCGTTCACGCGGCGCCCATGCCGTCGCTTGCGGAAGCCTTCGCGACGCTGCTGTCCGCCGAACAGGGCCACCGAATCGCGCCATCGGCACTGGTCGCTCCCGTCGTGACCGACCAGATGGTGGACGAGATCGTGCCGCCGGGTGATTGCCCGCATGGGCGATCAAGCCGTGCGCGACACCGTCCTCGATGTCGCGGAACGGCTGGTTCGCGAGGAAATCTCACGGATCAAAGGGGGATAGGCGTCGCGTCGCTGGTGAGGTACCATCAGCGTTTATGCCTGCTGGCTACGACCTGAATCATCCCGCCGCGGTTCCCGACAAGCCGGCGCTCGAAGGGCTCGAGCAGAAGTGGATGGCGCGCTGGGACGCCGAGGGGATTTACCGCTTCGATCGGACCCGTCCGCGCGCCGACGTCTACGCGATCGACACGCCGCCGCCCACGGTGAGCGGCTCGCTCCACGTCGGGCACGTCTTCTCGTACACCCACACCGACGTCATCGCGCGCTTCCAGCGGATGCGCGGCAAGGCCGTGTTCTATCCGATGGGCTGGGACGACAACGGCCTGCCGACCGAGCGCCGCGTGCAGAACTATTTCGGCGTCCGCTGCGATCCGTCGCTGCCCTACGATCCGTCGTTCAATCCCCCGGACAAGCCCGGCAAGCAGCCGGTTCCGGTCTCCCGGCCGAACTTCATCGAGCTGTGCGCGCGGCTGACCGCCGAGGACGAGAAGGTCTTCGAGCACCTGTGGCGCTACCTGGGCCTGTCGGTCGACTGGGGGATGACCTACGCGACGATCGATCGACGCGCGCAGCGCATTTCGCAGCTGTCGTTCCTGCGGCTCGTGCGGCGCGATCAGGCCTACCAGCTCGAAGCGCCGACGCTGTGGGACGTGGATTTCCGGACCGCGGTGGCGCAGGCGGAGCTCGAGGATCGCGAGCAGCCCGGCGCGTACCATCGGATCCGGTTCGCGACCGTGGCGGGCGAGGCCGGGACGGGCGCGTTCATCGAAATCGACACGACGCGGCCCGAGCTCATCCCGGCGTGCGTCGCGCTCGTCGCGCATCCCGACGACGAGCGCTACAAGCCGCTGTTCGGCACCGAGGTGGAGACGCCGCTCTTCGGCGTGCGCGTGCCGGTGAGGGCGCACGCGCTCGCGGATCCGGAAAAAGGGACCGGCGTCGCGATGATCTGCACGTTCGGCGACCTGACCGACGTCGTGTGGTGGCGCGAGCTCGCCTTGCCGGTGCGCGCCGATCATCCAGACGAACGGCGCCCTCAAGCCGGTCACATGGGGCGAGCGCGGCTGGGAGTCGATCGATCCGGCGCGCGCGCAGGGACAGTACGATCAGCTCGCGGGGCTGTCGGCCGCGAAGGCGCGGGTGAAGATCGTCGAGCTGCTCAAAGAGTCGGCCGATCTCATCGGGCGAGCCGCGGCCGATTACCCACGCGGTCAAGTTCTACGAGAAGGGCGACCGCCCGCTGGAGATCGTGACCAGCCGCCAGTGGTTCATCAAGACGATGGACTTCCGCGAGGAGTTGCTCGCGCGCGGACGGGAGCTGAAGTGGCACCCGCCGTACATGCAGGCGCGGTTCGAGAACTGGGTCAACGGGCTCGCGGGCGACTGGTGCGTGAGCCGGCAGCGGTTCTTCGGCGTGCCGTTTCCGCTCTGGTACCAGGTCCGCGCCGACGGCACTCTCGATTACGCGGCGCGGCTGCTGCCGTCGGACGATCGGCTGCCGATGGATCCGTCGACCGACGTCCCCGAGGGGTATCGCGCCGACCAGCGGAACCAGCCCGGAGGCTTTGCCGGCGATCCCGACATCATGGACACGTGGGCGACCTCGTCGCTCACGCCGCAGATTGCCGGCCGGTGGGAAGAGGATCCCGATCTGTTCGCGCGTGTCTTCCCGATGGACGTGCGGCCCCAGGCGCACGACATCATCCGCACCTGGCTCTTCTCGACGGTGCTGCGGTCGCACCTCGAATTCGGCACGTTGCCCTGGCGCAACGCGGCGATTTCCGGCTGGGTGCTCGATCCGGACCGGAAGAAGATGTCGAAGTCGAAGGGGAACGTCGTGACGCCGATGGATCTCCTCGAGGCGCACGGATCCGACGGCGTGCGGTACTGGGCCGCGAGCGGCCGCGCCGGCACCGACACGACCTTCGACCCGGGACAGATGAAAGTCGGCCGGCGGCTGGCGATGAAGCTGCTGAATGCCTCGAAGTTCGTGCTCGCGCAGCCCGCGCCGGAAGACCGGGGCCGCACGGGGCCGTGACGGCCCCTGTCGATCGGGGGCTGCTGACCACGCTCGCCGCCATCGTCCGCGACTCGACGGCGGATCTCGATCAGTACAACTACACGCGCGTGCTGGAGCGCACGGAGTCGTTCTTCTGGTCGTTCTGCGACGACTACCTGGAGCTGGTCAAGGGGCGCCGGTATGGCGACCAGGGGGCCGAGCTCGCGGCGTCCGCCAACGGCGCGCTGCTGACGGCGCTCTCGGCGATGCTGCGGTTGTTCGCGCCGTTTCTCCCGTTCGTCACCGAAGAAGTGTGGTCGTGGTGGAGGGAAGGCTCCATCCACAAGGCCGCGTGGCCCACGGCGGGGGAAGTGCTCGAGCCGTGCGGCGGGGTCGAAGACACGCGGGGGGTCGAGGCGCTTCAGTTCGCTGCCGCCGTCCTGGGCGCGATCCGCAAGAAGAAATCGGAGGAGCAGCGGCCGATGAAGACGTTCGTCACGCGGGCTGTCGTCCGCGCCCCCGACGCGTCGCTGGCGTTGCTGCCGGATGTCGAAGCGGACCTGCGGGCGTGCGGGCTCATTCGCGAGCTCGAGACCGCGGCCGCCGCCACGCTGCAGGTCGAGGTGGAGCTCGAGGCGCCCACGCCCGCCGGGCAGGAGCGTACGTCATGAAGTCGGTGCCGTTCGCGCCGCTCGATCCGGCGCTCTATCGCGAGGCCGTGCGCCGCGCGCTCGCCGAGGATCTCGGCTGGGGAGACGTGACGACCGAGGCGACGATCAACGCCGGCGCTCCACGGCCGCGGCGTGATCCTCGCCAAGTGCGACTGCGTGATCGCCGGCCTCGACGTGGCCGCCGAGGCGTTCCGCCAGCTCGATCCGGGAGCGGTCTTCATCCCGCGCGCTCGTTGACGGCGATCGGACGGTCAACGGCACCGTGGTCGCGAACGTGCGCGGCGCGGCCGGCGCCATGTTGACCGCCGAGCGGACGGCGCTGAATTTCCTGCAACGGCTCTCGGGGATCGCGACGCTGACGCGCCGGTTCGTGGATGCCGCGGCCGGCGGGATCACGATCCTCGACACGCGCAAGACGACGCCGACGCTGCGCGCGCTCGAGAAGTACGCGGTCCGCGCCGGCGGCGGCACCAACCATCGCTCGGGGCTGGACGACGGCATCCTCATCAAGGACAACCACATCCGGCTCGGCGGGGGCGTGACGGAAGTGGTGCGCAAGATGAAGGCGGCGCGTCAGGAGATGCCGATCGAAATCGAGGCGCAGAGCCTGCAACAGGTGGACGAGGCGGTCGCCGCGGGCGCCGACCTCATTCTCGTGGACAACCTGTCGCTCGACGAGATCCGCGAAGCGGTGCGCCGGATTGGCGGGCGCGCGAAGGTCGAGATCTCCGGAGGCGTGACGCTCGATCGGATCCCGCTGCTCGCGAAAACCGGCGCGGATTACGTGTCGGTCGGGGCGTTGACGCATTCAGCTCCCGCGGCGGATCTGAGCTTCGAGCTCGAGCTGGACTCGTCTGCTGGAACGTCCGCGAAGGCGGGCGTGTCCGCCGAGGCTCGCTCCAGACCAGGCTCGTCCGCCGGAGCAGCCTGGTTCCAGACCAGGCTCGTCCTCCGGAGCATCAGCGAAGGCGGATGTCTGAGCCGCTGCCCCCGGATCTCGCGGCCGCGCTGACGGCCAGCGCGCCGCGCCGCGGCCGGTTCGGGGACCCGGTCTACTATTTTTCGGAAACGGGTTCGACCAACGACGTGGCGGCGGCGCTCGCCGAGCGCGGCGCCCCCGAGGGGGCGACCGTCGTCGCGGCGGCGCAGACGTCCGGGCGCGGCCGATTCGGGCGGACGTGGTTCTCTCCGCCGGGCGCGGGACTCTATGCCTCGGTCGTGTGCCGCAATGCGACCGCCGCGCCGCTGCTGACGCTGGCTGGAGGCGTTGCCGTCGCCGACGCGATCCGTGTGGCGTCGGCGTTGCCCGTGCAGATCAAGTGGCCGAACGACGTGGTCGTCGAAAGCGGCGTGCCGGCGCGCCGGCGCAAGCTCGCCGGCGTCCTCGCCGAAGGGTCGACCGGCGCGGACGGCCTGCAGTACGTCATCCTCGGATTCGGAATCAACCTTCGATCCGCCGCGTATCCGCCGGAGCTGGCGGATCGGGCGACGTCGATCGAGACCGAGCTCGGCCGGCCGCCGGACGGCGGCGCGGTGCTCGCCGAAACGCTCGTCGTGCTCGCGGCGCTGTTCGAGCGGCTCGCGGCCGGAGAGGCGGACCCGGTGCTCGCGCGGTGGCGCGCGCTCGCGCCGTCAGCGCAGGGCGCCCTGGTGCAATGGGACACGCCGGCGGGCGCGAGGTCCGGCACCGCGGCGGGCATTGCCGCCGACGGGGCGCTGCTCGTCAAAGTCGCGGGGCGCATCGAGCGCGTCATCTCCGGCGAGCTGCGGTGGAGTTGAGCTGTGAACCAGTCTGTCAACTCCCGAATCGCCCAACTCCCGAACTCCCGAAGTCCGGGTGAAAGTCGCGGCGAGTTCCACCCGACTGGTACGAGCCACGCGCCTTGGGGTCGCGAGTTGGCGAATCGGAGTTGACGCGGTTCTGATCACCATGCTGCTAGCGATCGACGTCGGCAACACGAACATCGTCCTCGGCGTCTTCGACGGGGAGCGGCTCGCGGAGAGCTGGCGGCTCGCCACGTTGCGCGAGCGGACGGCCGACGAGGTCGGCATTCTGGTGACGCACCTGTTCGAGCGGAGCGGCATCGCGCTCGACCTCGTCAGCGGCATCATCCTGTCGTCGGTCGTGCCGCCGCTGACGCGCACGATGGAGGAGATGGCGCAGCGCTACTTCGGCCGCGCCCCGCTGACGGTCGACCCCGGCAGCAACACCGGCATGCCGGTGCTGTACTCGCCGCCGTCGGACGTCGGCGCCGACCGCGTCGTCAACGCCGTCGCGGCGTACGAGGCCTACGGACGCGCCTCGAAATCGCCGGTCATCGTCGTCGACTTCGGGACGGCGACGACGTTCGACGCGATTTCGGCGGCCGGCGAGTACATCGGCGGCGTGATCTGTCCCGGCATCGGCATCTCCGCCGACGCGCTGTTCCAGCGCGCCGCCCGGCTGCCGCGCGTCGAGGTGAGAAAGCCGCCGGCGGTCATCGGCCGGACGACCGTCACGTCGATGCAGTCGGGCCTGTTCTTCGGCTACGTCTCGATGGTCGACGGCATCGTGGCGCGGATGCGGTCGGAGCTCGAGGGAGGCGACCGCGCCGCCTGCATCGCGACCGGGGGCATGGCCGACATCATCGCCGGCGAAACCGTCGCCATCGAGCGGGTCGATCCGGATCTGACGCTGCACGGGCTGCGCATGATCTGGGAGCGGAACAATCCGTAATCGTTGAATCCGTCTCGAATCGATCGTGAATCCTGATCGCGCCTCGAGCGACGTGCGCAGACTCTGAACGGCAGTCCGGCAGATTCGACGATTCGAGGATTCAGGACGATCTCGGACCGAGGATTCAGGATTCGACGGATTAGCGATTAGTGACTTCATGGACCCCTGCCGAATACTGCCGCGAGATCGAAACGTATCTCTGCCGCAAGAACGAAGGGCATCTCATCCGCATCGTCGGGCCGGCGTTCGAGCAGGTCTGCGGATGGGCGCAGCTCGGCGTGCCGCTGAAGATTGCGTTCCGCGGCATCGATCAGTATTGCGAGCGCTACTACGCCAAGGGGCCGCGACGCCGGCCGGTGCGGATCGAATTCTGCGAGCCGGACATCCTCGATCTCTTCGACGCGTGGCGGCGGGCGGTTGGCGTGGCGGGCACCGCGGACAACGCCGAGCCGGCCCCGCGCAAGCCGTCACTCGCGGCACACGTCGAGCGCGCGTCTTCGCGGTTGCTGGCCAGCCGGGGGAGTGGTTCACGGTCGGCACAGTTCTCCGCCCGCGTCGACGCGATCGTGCGGGAGCTCGACGGTCTGGCCGATCAGGCGAAACACGCACGGGGCGAGGCGCGCGCGCAGCTTGTCGACCGGCTCGCGGCGCTCGATGCCGACCTGCTGGCGGCGGCCGTCCTCGAGATCGATCCACATCAGGCGCAAACGTTGAAGCGCGAGGCGGAGGCGGAACTGGCGCCGTTCGGCTCGCGGATGGCGCCCGAGGTTCGCGACCGGGCGGTGGGCGCGGCTCACCAGCGGCTGGTGCGTGAGGCGCTCGGCGTCCCCGTGCTCCGATACGAATAGACCATGCTGGCGCCCGGCGACCTGATCGAGCTCGACGTCGAAAAGCCTGCCGCCGGCGGGCGCATGATCGCGCGCCACGAAGGGCAGGTCGTGCTGGTCCTCGGCGCCATACCGGGCGAGCGCGTGCGCGCGCGGGTGGAGCGTGTCGACAAGCGGCTGGCGTTCGCCTCGGCAGCCGACATCCTGACCGCGTCGGCAGATCGCCGCGCGGTGTTCGCGGATCCGCTCTGCGGCGGCTGCGTCTACGCGCACATCGAGTATCCGCGGCAGACCGCGCTCAAGTCCGAAGTCATCGCCGACGCGTTCGTCAGGATCGGCCGCATTCCGCTCGAATCGCCCGTCGCGGTGGCCACGTCGCGGGAATCCGGCTACCGGCTGCGCGCGCGCCTGCACGTCGCCGGCGGCCGGCCGGGCTTCTTCCGCGAGGGGACGCATCAGCTCTGCGACGCCGGCGCGACGGGACAGTTGCTGCCCGAATCGGTGACCGCGATCGAGGCGGCGCTGTCGGCGCTGGGCGCCGGCGCGCGGACGTGGCGTCGATCGAGATCAGCGAGAACGTCGCGGCCGACGAGCGCGCGTTGCACCTCGAGGTGGCCGGGCCGGCGCCTGGCGGAGGGGATTCTCTCGACCGCGGTCGCCGCGGGACGGCTGACCGGTTGCACCGCACGCTCCGCGAACGGCGCCTTCGCGACGGCGGGGAACCCGGCCGTGTCGGATCCGCTCGCCGCGCTGACCGCCGGCCGCGCCTCGGGCGGCGAGCTTCGACGGCATGCCGTGTCGTTCTTCCAGGGCAACCGCTTCCTGATTGCCGATCTCGTCGGCGCCGTGATGGACGCCGTGCCTGCCGAGGGGGACGTCCTCGATCTCTACGCGGGGGTCGGGCTGTTCTCTGTCTCGCTTGCCGCCGCTGGACGCGACCGCATCACGGCGGTGGAAGGGGACCGCGAGAGCGGCGCCGATCTCCTGCGGAACGCCGTGCCGTACGCGAGCGAGCTTCAGGCCATCGTCGGCCGCGTGGAGGAGCACGTGCGCCGCCGCACGGCCGTGGGGACGGTCATCGTGGATCCGCCGCGTACCGGCATGTCCAGGGAAGCGATGGACGCCATCGTTCAGCTCCAGGCCTCACGGCTCGTCTACGTCTCGTGCGATCCGCCGACGATGGCCCGGGATGCGCGGCGGCTTCTCGACGCGGGGTATCGCCTGGCGTCGATGCAGGGGTTCGATCTGTTCCCGAATACGCCGCACGTGGAAACGGTCGGGGTATTCGAGCGGTGATGAGGCAACAAGGAGGACGGGAGCACGGGAGAACACGGACACGCTCGAGCCGCGCGTAAGCACGGAGGTCAGGCGAGATGAAACGCGAGCAAGCGGAGAACTCTCTGCTTGCATCTTCATCTCGACCTGACATCTAACGCCGGTCCTGGCCTACCGTCCGTCGCTCGCGTGCGACATGCCAGCGTGACGTCTGCTGCTGTTCCGCGTCTACCGAGTGTCCTCCCGTTCCTCCCGTGCTCCTGTTGAACTCGCGTCTCTGGATCCAGACGCTCTCTCGCGGCGCCCACGAACGCATCGAACAACGGCCGGAACTCGCCGGTCCGCCAGAAATTCTCCGGGTGCCACTGCACGCCGACGCAGAAGCGGGCCTCGGGAGACTCGATGCCTTCGATGACGCCATCCGGCGCCGCGGCGGTCGCGACGAGCCCGGCCGAGCCGGGCGACCGACTGATGGTGCCGGCTGTTGACCCGGCACGCGCACGCGGCGTCCACGGCGCTCCCGAGCGCCTCGTGCAGGCGCGATCCGCGCACGATGCGGACGTCGTGCGCGACGCAGTCCTTCGGGACGTCGATGCTGTGCGCCAGCTCCGTCGGCTGCGACGACGGGATGTCCTGCACGAGGGAGCCGCCGGCGGCGACGTTGAGCACCTGCACGCCGCGGCAGATCGCCAGGAGCGGCAGGTCCGCGTCCATCGCGCGGCGCGCGAGATCGATCTCGAACTCGTCGCGCCCGGGCTCGGCATCGTCGACCTCGGGATGCCGCGCCTCGCCGTAGAAGACCGGATCGACGTCGCCGCCGCCGGTGAGCAGCAGCGCCGTCGAGCTCCGCCACGAGCGCCCGCGGGCTCTCGCTGACCTCGAGCACGCGCGCCGTGGCGCCTGACTTCTCGACCGACGCGACGTAGTCGTCGAGCCGGCCGCAGCGGGTCACGCCGATGATGCGGCGGTCGTGTCTGGTCTTCATGGCCTGCAGTCCGTCCTCATACCGAGCTGGTCCGCGACCGCAGTCCCGCGATCGCCGCACGCGTCTACATCTTCACCGGCACCGCGCACCCCATCAGCTCGAGCGCCTTCGTCAGCTGCGCGCGATAGTAGGCGACCGCGGCGGCGCGCCAGAGCGCGGACGTCGGGGCGCTCTTCGTTGAGAATCGGATACTTGTGGTAGAAGCCGTTGAACGCCTGCGCGAGGCCGAACGCGTACTTCGCGACGACCGACAGCTCCAGCGTCCGGACCGCCTGGTCGACGACCTCGTCGAGCCGCGCGGCCTCGAGCACCAGTCCCCACAGGTCGTGCGCCTCGTCGTCGTCCGTCCGCGAGCACCGCATCGGGCGCGGACGCCGACCGCGCGACGACCACGCCGGCTTCGTCGACGCCGTCGCGCTCCTTCAGCTTGTTGAAGATGTTGTTCGCGCGGACGACGGCGTACTGCAGGTACGGGCCGCTCTCGCCCTCGAAGCTCAGCGCCTCGTCGATGTCGAACACGATGACCTTGCCGCGCGAGAACTTCACCATGAAGTAGCGGACGGCCGCGGTCGCGATCGCCTCCGCGATCCGCGCGCACGTCGTCCGGCGGCGAGCTCGGGGTTGCCGCTTGGCGACTTCCGCGGCCGCCTTGTCGGTGAGCCGATCGAGCAGGTCGTCGGCCTTGACGCCGAGGCCCTTGCGGCCCGAGACCTCGACGAACGGCCGATCCGCGTCCTCGCTCGTGTCGTAGCCGAGCTCGCGCGCGGTCGCGTGCGAGAGCGCGACCATCTCGTACGAGTAGTGGATCGAGTTGGCGCGCCTGCTCCTGGAAGCCGAGCGCCGCGAGCGCCTGCTTCAGCAGCTTCTGCAGGTAGGACTGCCGCGTGTCGATGACGTTGCACACCCAGGACGCCCGCCCGAAGGCCGGATGCGCCGGCCGCGGCGGTCGCCGGATCCGACGTGGTCGACCACAGCGGCGGCGGATCGCGTCCTCGAAGATCGCGGTAGTAGAAAGTCCTTCCCGAGCAGGCCGAACTTCCAGAGCTGGTAGCGCCATGTCCTTGCCGACGTAGGTCACGGTGCCGTCGGAGCGGACGATGACCTTCTCCCGCGGCTCGCCGGCGTCGCCCTCGGCTCGTCGGCGTCCGGTCCCTCGCCGCTGCTGCCGTGGCCTCCGCTGCGGTCTCGCGCGCGGCCGGCTCGCCGGTCGTCTCGTCGATCTGCATGACCCAGCAGCCCGCGAGCTTGCCTTCGGTCTGCAGGAACACGGCGCCGGTCTTCTTCAGGAACTCGAAGGCGTGCGCCCAGAAGTGCAGGCGCAGGATGTCGCCTTCCCACGTCAGCAGGTCGTAGCCGATGTTCATGCGCGCGCATCGTCTTCAGGTGGCGCGGACGATGCGGTCGGCGATGAACGCGGCGATGTCGGCGGTGTCGTTGCCGCCGTGCTCGATGTCGTGCAGCGCGGCGGTGCGGATCTTCAGCCGCGCTCTTGTCCGTCCGTCGTACCACTCGGTGACCTGCGCGTAGAGGTCCCAGCAGTAGTAGTCGAACCGCGTCGGCGTCGGCGATCGCGCGGACGTCGTCGAGCGTCTTGTGCTCGAGCTCGCGGAAGCCGACGACGACGTCGGCGACCTGGACGCCGGTGTCGTCGATGTAGTTCTGGATCTCGACCGTCGCGGCCCAGGAACCGGAGCAGCCGGCCGAACGCGTCGCCGAGCGCGGCGTTGCGCAGGTGGCCGATGTGCGCCGCCTTGTTCGGATTGATCGCCGTGTGCTCGACGATGGCCTTGCCCTCGCGCCGAGGCCGCGGCGGCCGGCCGGCCGCTCAGCCACTCGCGCGGCGAAGTGCGGCGCGATCGAGGAAGAAGTTGACGTAGCCGTTCGGCGCCGCCTCGATGCGCGCGACGCCGTCGATCGGTCCCGAGCGCGCCGGCGAGCTCCTGCGCGATGACGCGCGGCGCCTTGCGCAGCCGGCGCGCCAGCGTCGAAGGCGAGCGGCACGGCGAGGTCGCCGAGCGCGCGGCGCGGCGGCAGTTTCGACGCGGAATGTCGGCGATCGCCGGATCGTCGGCCGGGATGCTGTAGAGGCGGCTGACGGCCTCGGCCATGCGGGCGCGAACGAGTCGATGGATCGGCAGAATCATGAATTGTGATCGGTCCGTGACGTGCGTCAGTCGTGATACGATCTTCGGATCGGTTTCGTCATTCAATTCAACCCAGCCTCTTGGCGCGCTCGTAATCATGCGGCGTGTTGACGTTCTCGAACAACGATCCGTCCTCCGTACGCCGCGAGCGCTGTCCGGGCCGAGCTCGGCGACGCGCACGCCCTGCGGCAGCACCGCGACCTGCAGCGCGCCCCGCGCCGAGGCGCGCGCGGATGTCCGGCGAGGCACGCGCGCGGTGTAGATGGCGCAGAGCGGCTCGAGCCGCGCGCGCCGTTCGGGGCATGACCGCATCGAGCTCCGCGCCGGTCCGCTCTCGGCCATGCGCGCTCGAGGCAGTGCCGCGTGACAGAAACGGCAGGTCGCACGCGACGACGAGCGTGCGATCGCACGGCGACGCGTCAGGATCGCCGTGTAGATGCCGCCGAGCGGCCCCCATGCCGGGGATGTCGTCGGGCATCGACCGTGAGGCCGCGCGCGGACCAGGTCGCGCAGCGTCCGGGCCGACCACGAACACCGGCGACGCCACGGTCGCGAGCGCCGCGAGCTGGCGATCGATGATGCGCGCGTCCGCCGATCGGCAGCGTCGCCTTGTCGGCGCCGCCGAGCCGGCGGGCCGGCCTCCGGCGAGGATCGCCGCGGCCAAGTCGAGCGCTGCGCGCGCGCGGACAATTGTGCGCCATGCTCAGACCGCCAACAGTATCAGACTTGCGGCGTGCGACTCGCACGCGGCGGCTCGACCGCGGTCATGAGTGAAGCCCAGAATCGGACGCGTGCTCGTCGCGAGCCTGCACCAGGCGATCGCGGATCATCCTGCCGACGCGGCTCGAGTTCTACGAGAACTGGCTGAACGTCGCGGGCCTGCGCGAAGGCACGATCGGCCTCGCGCCGCTGACCGCGGTCCTCAGCTTTCTGCGCACCGAAGGGCACGCCTACGACCTGATCACGACCCGCGCCGGCGAGTACGCGGCGGACTGGACGTTCGAGAACGGCCTGCCGCCGATCGAGCGGCGCATGATTCGCGCGCTGCCGGCGGCGCTGCGCGCGCGGGCCGCGCTCGCGCACCGCGCGCGCGCTCGTCCGGGCGACCTATCCGGGCTCGCGCGCCATCACCAAGCTGAAGCGCGGCATCGCGTCGATCGACCTCCGCGGGTCGCTCTTCTGCGAGGTGCGCGAGACATCCGTCGAGCCGCTGTGCGGCTTCTACGCGTCCGCGATCGCGCGCGTGCTGCAGCTGTTCGACGTGTCCGCGCCGACGCGCGCGTCAACGAGTGCCGCGCCGTCGGCGCGCGCCGCGGCTGCCTGCTGTCGGTCGTCGGTCGGCCGCGCCACCGACAGGCGTCGGTCGCCGCATGACCGCCGCCGCTGTGAGCGAGTCTGATGATCCTGCATCGCGGTCGTCTGGGCGCTCTGTCGTGCTCCTGCCGCGGCCGGCGGCCGCGGCCGGCGCCGCAGTCGCAGCCGCGCGAGCGGCCGGAAGCCGGATCCTCGTCGTCCCGTTCGAGAACGCGAGGCCGCGACGGCCGCAGCTGCACTGGCTCGGCGAAGCGGTCGCGATGCTGCTCGCCGACGACCTCAACGCGCGGGGCTCGGGGCGATCACGCGCGCGGAGCGCGTGCGCGCGTTCGAGCAGCTGCACCTGCCGCCGACGGCGTCGCTGAGCCGCGCGACGGTGATCAAGGTCGGGCGAGATCGTCGGCGCGTCGGAGGTCATCGTCGGCGAGGTCGCCTCGACGGCGGCCGAGCTCACGGTGTCCGCGCACGGCGATCCGCGATCGACGTCGGCCGGCTCGCAGCCGGAGGTCACGCGAGCGGGGGCCGCTCGCCGATCTGTTCGCGCTGTTCGACCGGCTGGCGCGCCGGCGTCGTCGCCGGGCGCGGACCGATGCGCCGCCGCGATGCCCGCCCGCCGCTCGAGGCGTTCGAGCACTACGTCAAGGGCCTGATGGCCGAGCAGCCCGGCGAGCGCAGGCGACGTTTCTCGAGACGGCGCTCAAGCTGCATCCGGGGTACGATCGCGCCCGAGCTGGCGCTGTGGGACGTGCGGACCGCTCAGGGCGATCACGCGGCGGCGCTGGCGGCGGTCCGCGCCGTGCCGCGCCGGCTCGCCGCTGGCCCGCCGCGCGCGCTTCCTCGCCGCCGTCTCGCTGCTCGAGCTGAAGCAGTACGACGAGGCGTTCACGCTGTTCAAGGCGCTCGTCGACGAAGCCCGCTCGGCGACCGGTCCCGCGGCCCGGAACCGCCGCGGCGCTCAACAACCTCGGCGTCATCCAGCTGCGCCGCGGCGCGGACGCCGCAGACCGGCACCGCCGGCGTATCTACTTCACCAAGGCGGCCGACGCCGAGCCGGACGACGCCGGACTTCCTGTTCAATCTCGGCTACGCCTACGCGCTCGATCGCGATCCCCAGGGGGCGATCTACTGGCTGCGCGAGGCGCTGCGGCGCGAACCCGTCCGACGCCGACGCGCACTTCGTCCTCGCCGCGGCGCTGCGACGGCGTCGGGCAGCACCGTCGAGGCGGCGCGCGAGCGCGAGCTGGCGCGCGCAGCTGTCGGCCGAGTACGAGGAGCTCGAGCGCCGCGCCGCGGCGGAGACGCTCCCGGTGCCGCGCGGCCTCGAGCGCGTGCGCGCCGAACCTCGATGTCGGGACGCGGCTCCGGCCCGACCAGGCGATCGTCGAACACGGCGCAGCGCGAGCAGCGCGACCTCGCGCACGTTCCACCTCGAGCGCGGCCGCCGGCTGTTCGAGCGCGAGCAGGATCGCGAGGCGATGATGGAGCTGCGGCGCGCGGTCTTCCTGTCGCCGTACGAGGCGGAGGCGCACCTGCTCATCGGCCGCATCCACCTGCGCGGCGGGCCGCCCGCAGGAGGCGGTCGACGCGCTGAAGATCTCGATCTGGAGCCGAGAGACTCGGCGCCGCGCACGTCGCGCTGGCTGAGGCCTACCTGAAGCTGAGGAACGCCGCCGCGGCCCGCACGGAGCTCGAGAAGGCGCTCGCCCTCGATCCGGCGTCGGCGGACGCGAAGCGGCTGCTGTCGGACGAATCGACAGAAGGCGGGCTGAAGCCTGCGCGATCGTGACGTCCGGCTTCAGCCGGACGCGATCGAAAGGAGATCCCATGCGCGCGTCAGTGATCTCGCTGTCCGCCGGCGCCGCGCTGCTGCTGTTGTCGGCCGTCATCGACGGCCAGCAGAGCCCGATCGTCTACACCGCCACGGTCGACGGCATCATCCATCCCGTCAGCTGCGGAGTTCATGCGATCGGCGCCATCGAGAAGGCCGACGCGGCCGGCGCGGCGCTGATCGTCTTCACGCTGCACACGCCCGGCGGCCTGCTCGACTCGACCCGCGACATCAACAACGCCATCATCGCGCGCGAAGACGCCGGTCGCCGTGTTCGTCGGCCCGGCGGGCAACCGCGCCGCCTCGGCCGGCTTCCTGATCACCATCGCCGCCGACGTCGCCGCCATGGCGCCCGGCACGCACATCGGCGCCGCGCATCCGGTCTCCGGCAACGGCGAGAAGGTCGACGAGATGATGGCGAAGAAGATGACGTCCGACATCGCGCGGCCTACGCGCGGACGCTCGCGACGCAGCGCGAAGCGCAACGTCGCGCTGGTCGAGCAGGCGGTCACCGAGAGCCGCTCGTTCACCGAGCAGGAAGCGCTCAGCGCCAGCCCGCCGCTCATCGACCTCGTCGCCACCGACGTGCCGGACCTGCTGCGCGAAGCTCGACGGCCGGACGATCACGCGCTTCGACGGCCGCGTCGCAGACGCTCCACACGGCGGGCGCATCGACGACCGCGCGTCGAGATGACCTGGCCGCAGCAGATCCTGAGCGCGATCGCGCATCCGCAGATCGCGTACCTGCTGCTGACGCTCGGCACGCTCGGGCTCACGATCGAGTTGTGGAGCCCCGGCGCGATCCTCCCCGGCGTCGTCGGCGGCATCTGCCTGCTGCTGGCGTTCTTCGCGCTCCAGGTGCTGCCGGTGAGCTACGCCGGCGTCCTGCTGATCCTGCTTCGGCTTCGCGCTGCTGGTCCTCGAGGTGAAGGTCGCCAGCCTCGGCCTGCTGGCGGTCGGGCGGCGATCGTCGGCGCTGCTCTTCGGCTCGATGATGCTCATCGATTCGCCGCTGCCGGAGCTGCAGATCGGGCTGCGCCTGATCCTGCCGATCACGTTCGGGATGGCCGGCATCATCGCTGTTCCTCGTGCCGGCTGGGCGTCCAGGCGCAGCAGCAGCCGTCCGGTCACCGGGAAAGCCGGTATGCTGGACGAAGCTGGGCAGGCGCTGACGCCGATCGACCCCGGCGGCGTCGGCCGCGTCGCGACGCACGGCGAGATCTGGAGCGCGACGGCCGACGAGGCCGATCGCACGCCGGGCGATCGCGGTCCGGCGTGACGTGCGCGTCAACGGCCTGATGCTGACCGTCGAGCCGTCGAACGGGCCGCCCGTCTCGACGGTAGCTGGCAAGCCTGAGGCCGAGCCCGGTCGGCGTGCGTGTATGATGCGCGCGGAGGCATGCCGTGATCTTTCCCCCTCGCTGATCTTCGTCGCCATCGTCGCGTTCTACCTGTTCAGCTCGATCAAGATCCTGAACGAGTACGAGCGCGGCGTCATCTTCCGGCTCGGCAAGCTGCTGCCGCAGCCGAAGGGGCCCGGCGTCATCCTCGTCTTCGCGCCGATCGATCGGATGGTGCGGGTCAGCCTGCGGACGATCGTCATGGACGTGCCGCCGCAGGACGTCATCACGCGCGACAACGTCTCGGTCAAGGTCAACGCCGTCGTCTACTTCCGCGTCATGGATCCGCGCCGGGCGATCGTCGAGGTCGAGAGCTACCACTACGCGACGTCGCAGCTGGCGCAGACGACGCTGCGGAGCGTGCTCGGGCAGGTGGAGCTCGACGATCTGCTGTCGGAGCGGGAGCGGCTGAACCAGCAGCTCCAGCAGATCCTCGATCAGCACACCGATCCGTGGGGCATCAAGGTCGTCGTCGGTGGAGGTGAAGCACGTCGATCTGCCGCCCGACATGCAGCGCGCGATGGCCAAGCAGGCGGAAGCCGAGCGCGAGAAGCGTGCTAAAATCATCCACGCGGCAGGCGAGCTGGAAGCGTCGGAGAAGCTCGCGCAGGCGGCGACCGTGATGGCGGTCGAGCCGATGACGATCACGCTGCGCTATCTGCAGACGCTCACGGAAATCGCGTCGGAGAAGAACTCGACGATCATCTTCCCGCTGCCGATCGAGTTGATGAACCTGCTCAGACGAACACGAACAAGGCGTAGCGTGTCCGAGCTATCACACGACACGGCCGACGACGGCTTCCACGAGATTCAACTGAGCGGGAAGCAGCTCGTCTTCCTGTTCATCGTGACGACGACCGTCCTCGTCGCCATCTTCCTGTGCGGCGTGCTGGTCGGCCGCGGCGCCCGCGGCGCGAGCGGCGAGGAGCCCGAAGCCGTCGCCGCCGCGACCGCGCCCGCGCCTCAACCGGCGGCCGACGGCGGCCCGCCGGCGCCGGTCCGCCGGCATCCGGCCCGCCGGCCGCCGAGCCGCCGGCGCCCGCGGCGGAACCGGACGACGAGCTGAGCTATCGCAAGCGGCTGCAGGGCGCGGGCGCCGCGCCCGAGACGCTCAAGCCGCAGCCGGCCGAGGCCCCGCCGCCCGCCGCCGGCGGCGCCGCCCGCCGCCGGCTGCGCGCCGCCACCGCGCCGCCGGCGGCCGACGTCGCCGCGCCGCGGGGCGCCCGGGCACCTGGGTCGTGCAGGTGATCGCGCTGCAGGATCCGCGGTCGCGACCGCCATCGTCAAGCGCCTGGCCGCCAAAGGCTATCCGGCCTTCGTCGTCAACCCCGCGGCCGGCGCCGCGCAGCCGATCTACCGCGTGCAGGTCGGCCGCTACACCGACCGGCGCGAGGCCGAGCAGGCGTCGCCCCGGCTCAAGAAGGAAGAGCAGTTCCAGCCCTGGATTTCGCGCTCGCCCTCCTCTCCGGCGCGCTGCTCGCGCTCAGCTTCCCGAAATTCGGCCATCCCGCGTGCGCGTGGATCGCGCTCGCGCCGCTCGTGGTCGCGGCCGTCCGCGCGTCGCGCCGGGGCGCGCGCCGCGCGTTTCTCCTCGGCCTGCGTGACCGGCGCCGTCTACTTCGCCGGCACGCTGTACTGGCTCGTCGAGACGATGACGACGTTCGGCGGGCTGCCGGTGCCGCTGGCGGTGTTCGCGGCGGCGGTGCTCGTCGCGTATCTGTCGCTGTTTCCCGCGGCGTTCGCGGTGATCCAGGCGCGTCTGCACCGCGCGCTGGGCTTGCGCGCGCTGGCGCTCGTCCCGCCGATCTGGGTCACGACCGAGCTGGGACGGCACTACGTCTGGGACGGCTTTCCCTGGGAGCTGCTCGGCTACAGCCAGGTGACGACGCTGCCGATCGCGCAGATGGCGTCGTCGTCGGCGTCTACGGCCTGTCGGCGCTCCTCGCGCTGACCTCGACGGCCGTCGCCTGCGTGGTCCTCGATCGCGGCCGCGCGCGGCTGGGTGTTCGCGGGATCGTCGCGCTCGTCATCGCGGCATCGGTCGCGTGGGGGAACGCACGCCTGGCCGCGTCGCCGCTCCTGACGCGCGGGGAGCCCGTCCGGGTCGCCGTGCTGCAGGGCAACATCGCTGCAGGATCAGAAGTGGGATCCGGCGCTGCGCGACGCGATCACCGATCGCTACATCGCGATGACGCGCGAGGCGCTCGCGCAGGGCGCGACGTTCGTCCTCTGGCCCGAGTCCTCCACGCCGTTCTACTTCGAGCAGGACCTGGTGCGCGGCGAGGCGATCCGCCGGCTGGCCGCCGAGGCCAAGGTCACGTTGCTCATCGGCAGCGATCAGGTCGAGCCGATCAAGACCGCCGCCGCCGACGGATCGCGTGAAGGAGCGCTCCTACAACGCCGCCTATCTCGTGCAAGCCGGACGGCACCGTCGGCGCCGTCTATCGCAAGATGCACCTGGTCCCGTTCGGCGAGTACGTGCCGCTCCAGCCGCTGCTGTTCTTCGTCGGCCCGATCGTCGAGGCGGTCGCCGACTTCTCGCCGTTCACCGCCGGCACCGAGCCGGTGCTGCTGCCGGTCGGCAGCCACACGGCGAGCACCGCGATCTGCTACGAGGTGATCTACCCGAACCTGATCCGGCGCACCGTCCTCGACGGCAGCGAGCTGCTGACGACGATCACCAACGACGCGTGGTACGGCCGGTCGTCGGCCGCGTATCAGCACTGGGAGCAGGCGTCGATGCGCGCGATCGAGGAGGGACGCTACCTGGCGCGCGCCGCCAACACGGGCATCAGCGGCTTCGTCGATCCGTACGGCCGCGTCCTGGACCAGGAGGGACTGTTCGAGACCGCCGTCCTGGTCGAGGATCTGCGATTCCTGACGGACCGCACGATCTACAGCCGGATCGGCGACCTGGTCGCCTGGCTGTCGCTCGGCGTGACCGTCACGGCGCTTCTCGGCTGCGAGAAAGAGGTAGCGGAGGGGTCCCGGTACCTCGAGACGGAGTACGGTAGAGCACGAGACTCAGGTAAGATAAACCGTAGACATGGCCACATCCACTCGACGAACAGCTTCGCCGGTACCAGGATCTCGCGCGCCGCGCCACCGATCTGCGGAGCTATCTTTGACGCCGCCCGCCCCGCTGAAGAGCTCGCGACGATAGAACAACGCGTCTCGGATCCGGACTTCTGGAAGGACCAGGCGACCGCGCAGAAGCTGCTGCAGCGGCGCCGCCGCCTCGAGGACGACCGCGATCTGAGCGACTCGCTCAAGCGCCGCGTCGACGATCTCGCGGTCCTCGTCGAGTGGGCGGAGGCGGGGGAGCCGGTGCTCGACGATCTCGCCACGCGGCCTCGACGAGCTCGCCGGCCAGGTCGACGCCGGCGAGACCAAGAAGATGCTCGGCGGCGAGCACGATCGCAAGAACGCCATCGTCACGATTCATCCCGGCGCCGGCGGCACCGAGTCGCAGGACTGGGCCGAGATGCTGCTGCGCATGTACCTCCGCTGGACGGAGCGGCGCGGCTTCAAGCGCGACGTCATCGACCTGCAGCCGGGCGACGAGGCCGGCATCAAGAGCGCGACGCTGACCATCTTCGGCGACTACGCCTACGGCATGCTGCTGGCCGAGGCCGGCGTGCACCGGCTCGTGCGGATCTCCCCGTTCGACCAGGCGGCGCGCCGCCACACGTCGTTCGCCTCGGTCTTCGTCTGGCCGGAGCTGCCCGAGGACGTCGACGTCGAGATCGAGGAAAAGGACCTGCGCATCGACACGTACCGCTCGAGCGGCGCCGGCGGACAGCACGTCAACGTCACCGACTCGGCGGTCCGGCTCACGCACCTGCCGACCGGCATCGTCGTCTCGTCGCAGAACGAGCGGTCGCAGCACGCAAGAAGCGACTCCGCGATGAAGGTGCTGAAGTCGCGGCTCTTCGACCTGAAGATGAAGGAGCAGCAGGCGAAGCTGGACCAGCTCGGCGGCGAGAAGAAGGACATCGCGTTCGGCCACCAGATCCGCAGCTACGTCCTGCACCCGTACCAGTTGATCAAGGACCACCGCACGAAGGAGGAGGTCGGCGACGTCAACCGCGTGCTCGACGGCGACATCGACGGCTTCATCAAGACCTACCTGATGAGGAAAGCGTCAGGGACGCTCGGGCAGGCGCTGGCGGAGGAGGACTAGCTGAGCTTCCAGCTTCCCGCTGGGAGATTCCCGGTCACTTGCGCGGGGCGATGGTAAAGAACATGTCGACGTTGATCTGCACCGGCACCGCGACGCCGTCCTTCGTGCCGGGCGTGAACGTCCACTGGCGAAGGGTCCGCACGGCCGTGTCATCGAGGTCAGGGTGCACGGACTGCGTCAGCTTCACGTCGCCTACCGTGCCATCTGGCAGGACGACGCATTTCATCTGCACGAGCCCCTGTACCTGGTCGCGCAGCGCCGTAAAGGCGTAGTTCGGCTTGACCTCCCGGACGACTGTCGGTGTTGTGACACCGTTGACCGCGATGAACACCTCTGGCGAGTCGACCGCTGGTCCACGGTACGGCGTTTCCGCGTCCTGCAGCGAGAAGCGACATCTCGATCTCGACGCGAACCGCGACAGCAGCTTTCCGTCCTTCGTGCCGGGCTTGAACCGCCAATCCGCAAGTGCCCGCAGCGCCTCCATGTTCAGGGTCGGATGCAGCGACTTGACGACGCGGCCTTCCCACACGGTGCCGTCCGCGCGGACGACGCATTCGAGCGTCATGACACCTTCGACGCCGGCGGCCCGCGCAGCCGAGTGTACGCAGGCTTGACCTTCGTTTCGATTACCGGCGCTTTCACGCCGTCGCCTGGCTGGTAGATCTGCTCTTGTCCGCCGTAGCCGCGGAAGCCGCGCCCAAGCCGAGTGCAAGGGCGACCACGACGGTTGACTTGAGCATGGTCATTCTGATGCTCGCGAGGCCCCACCCCCGCTCGCGCGGCTCGACTCGCTGCGCATCGCTCGCCGCGGTCGGCAGGCGCCTCCTTGATCGGGAGATTAGACGCCGGCGGGAAGCTGGCAAGCTGGAAGCTGGCAGCTCCCAGCTACTGCCTGAACCCCGATCCCGGCTGCGTGCCCGCGATGAAGACTTCTGAAATCGCCCCCGGCGTGCCCGGCTCGGCGGGATTGCCCGAGCCCTTGTCGACCGACACGAAGACGATGTTGCCGGGCGGATCGAAGGCGGGCGGCTCCTTGCGATCGCCGATCCAGGCTTTCATGACGTCGATCCAGATCGGCAGCGCCGCTTCCGCCCCGGTCTGGTTGTGGCCGATCGGCTTCTTCTGATCGAGGCCGATCCACACGCCGACCGTGATGTCCGGATCGAACCCGATGAACCAGGCGTCGGTGTAGTCGTCGGTCGTGCCGGTCTTGCCGCCGACCGGCCAGTTGAGCGCGGCCGCCTTGGCCGCCGTGCCGCGCTGGACGACGCCGCGCAGCAGGTTCGTCATCACGAACGCGGTGTCGGCGCGAATCGCCTCTTTCGGTTCCGGCCGGTTCTCCTCGAGCACGTTCCCTTCACGATCCGTCACCTTCAGGATCGGGTACGGCCGCATGCGCACGCCCTGGTTCGGAAACGCGGAGTACGCGCTCGTCATTTCGGTCAGCGTCGCCTCCGCGGCGCCGAGGGCGACGGCGAGGTACGGCGGCAGCGGCGGACTCGAGCCCGAGGCGGCGCGCGTACTCGTTGACCTGCCGGGGCCCGAGCTGCTCCATGACCCGGACCGCCGGGATGTTGCGCGAGTCCTCGAGCGCGTGGCGGAGCGTGACCGGGCCCAGGTACTTGTGATCGTAATTCTGCGGCGTGTAGGCCGGCGAGCCGGCGCCGCCCGGGAAGCTCGCCGGCGTGTCCATCAGCAGCGTCGTCGGCGTATACCCGCGATCGATCGCGGCCGTGTAGACGATCGGCTTGAACGCGGAGCCGACCTGCCGGTAGCGCCTGCGTCGCGCGGTTGAACTTGCTGCGCTCGAAGCTGAAGCCGCCGACCATCGCCTTGATCTGCCCGGTCCGGTTGTCGATGGCGAGGACCGCTCCCTCGACGGCGGGAGGCTGATCGAGCGTGGCGGTGGCGGTGTGCGCCGCGTCGTCCAGGGTCACCAGCCGCGCTTCGACGAGATCGCCGCGCGTGACGAGCTGCGTGCCGGCCGTCTTGCCCGTCCACGCAAAGCCCTTCTTGTCGATCGCGACGCGCAGGTCGCCGGCGCGCAGCTGAATCATGGCGCCGTCGGCGACGAGCACGACGGCCGGCACGATGTCGCCCGCCTTCATCGCGCGATCCCAGCGCGGGATGCGGAACGCCTCGATCGCGTGCCCTTCCGTCACGACGTTGCGGCGCGGCTTCCGGAAGCCCCGCCGCTTGTCGACGCGCCGCAGGCCCTCGTCGAGCGCGCGGTTGGCGGCTTCCTGCAGGCGCACGTCGAGGGCGGTCTGAGCCGACAGCCCGCTTTCGTAGAGCCGCTTCGCGCCGTACCGGCTCTCGAGCTCCTTGCGCACCTCCTCGAGGAAGTACGGCGCCACGGAGGGCTGTGCCGACGGTTCTCCGCGCAGCACGATCGGCTTCGTCTTCGCCGTCTCGGCGTCCGCGGCCGTGATGTAGCCCACCTCGGCCATGCGGCCGAGCGTGTAGTTGCGCCGCCGGAGCGCCGCCTCCATGTTCACGTACGGACTCTGGCGCACGTTGCCCTGGAGGATGCCGGCGATCAGCGCCGCTTCCTCGACCGTCAGGTCCTTGGCGGACTTCCCGAAGTACAAGCCGCGAGGCCGCTTCGACGCCGTAGACGCCGTGCCCGAAGTACATCTGGTTGCAGTACAGCGTGAAGATCTCGCGCTTCGTGTACCGCTTCTCGATCCGGATCGCCAGCAGCGCCTCCTTGATCTTCCGCTCCGGCGTCTTGTCGTCGGTCAGGAACAGCTTGCGCGCGAGCTGCTGCGTGAGCGTGCTCGCGCCGTGCATCCGGCGATAGATGATGTCCTTGACGAGCGTGACGATGATGCGCGGGATGCTGAGGCCGAAGTGCTGCTCGAAGGTGGAGTCCTCGGCGGCGATGATCGCCTGGCGCAGGTTCGGCGAAATCGCCTCGTACGGCACCACGTCGCGCCGCTGGATGGCGAACTCGCCGATGACCTCGCCGCGCGATCCGTACACGCGCGAGATGGTGCTCGGCGCGTAGTCGTCGAGCGCCGAGATCTGCGGCAGATCGCCGGCGTACGCGAAGATCACGCCGGTGGCGATGCCCAGCAGCGCCGCGACGAGGAACAGCGCAATCAGACCGGCGCCGCGAGCGACGCGAAGGATGTACGTCATGTGTCTTATGTTAGCCCTTGCGCCCTTTGAGCGCGCTGAGGAACTCGACCGGGGTTTCGACGCGAATCCCGTGCCTGAGCGTCGTCAGGAAGTGGCGGCGGTTGTCGGTCACGATGACGGCCGCCCCCGCGGCGCGCGCGATCTCGGCGATGTGCGCGTCGTAAATCCGTCCGCCCGCGATGCCGTCCTGCCCGGCGGATCGGAGCAGCGTGGAGCGATCCGCCGGCGGAAGATCGTGCACGAGCATCCGGCCGAACAGTTCCTCCTCGCAGCAGGTGCACGGCGTCCGCGGGGGTCAGGCGGTACTCGGGCGGGAGGCGGGTCGCGACCGAGTAGAACTCGAGACAGCAATGCCAGGCCGTTCCCGGCGACTGAATCGTCTTCTCGGCGACGGCGTGCAGCACGGACTGCGCCGGCGCGCTCTGGGGCCCGAAATCGAGCAGCCCCGCGAGCAGGACACTCGTGTCGAGAAACGTCGTTACGGCCACCGGTTCCGCTCTTCCTCGACCAGCGCCGCCACATCGATGGCGGGACGGGCATCGGCGCCCACGGTCGGACGCGACACCGTGCGACGCCCCACCTTGACGAGCCGCGGCCCGGGCGCGACCCGCTCGAGCCGCACGCCGAACTCGTCGACGGAGATCTCGAGCTCCGTGCCCGGCGCGAGCCCGGCGCGGTCGCGGACGGCAGCCGGAATCACCACCCGCCCTGCCTTGTCAATGGTAGTCTTCACACCATTAGAATACCACGAACGGTCGCAGGTCTCGGGTCTCGGGTCTCGGGTCTCGGACCGAGCTCGACCGCCGTCCTACCTCCGTCCGCCTCCTCGCGGCTGGGCCGTGCCGGACGAGGACTGGCCGCCGGATCTCGGGCGGGACGAACCCGCCGACGAACCGGACGGCCGATCGGAGGATGGCGCCGGGGCGCTGCGGGCCGCATCGCCGCCGGAGCGGCTGGGAGGACTCTGACGGTACTCGGGCGCGGACGGCCGCGAGCTCTCCGGCGCCGACCGGGGCATCGCGCGCGACGGACCGCGATCGGGCTCCGGTGACCGGGGCTCGTACGAATCGCGGCGGTAGTTGGGCGGAGCGCTGTCGCCGGAGCGCGGCACAGCCCGCGAGCCTGCCGGGGGGTCGCTCCGCTGGATGGTCGAGTCCGGCTGGCGCTGCGACGGAGAGACGGATCCGCGATAGGCGCTATCCGCGCGCGGAATGGCCCGTGGACCGCGATCGGCCGGCGCGTACCGCTCCTGGCTCGGCGGCGCTGTCGAGGGCGACTGCCCGCTGTACGCGCTGCGGGATCGCGAATCGGTAGCGCCCGGAACCCCGTACTCAGTCGCACCGCCGCGAGGCACGGCGCGCGAGCGTCCGGCCTCGCGCTGTCGGCGCTGGCGGCCGGGACGCCAAACTCGGTCGCCCCCGCGCGAGGCACGGCGCGCGACCGTCCGGAGGAAACGCCGCTGCTGTCGGCGCCGGCGGCCGGGACGCCGAACTCTGTCGCACTCCCGCGAGGCACGGCGCGCGATCGTCCGGGTGACGGCTCCGCCACCGAACTTCTGGACGGCCCGACCATGGTGCGTGACGGCGCGGAGCCGACGCGCGAGGCCCCGGGCTCCAGGTTCGTGTAGACCGGAGACGATCCTCGCTGGATCGACCGGGTGCCGGCGGTGCGAATCGGCGCGGACGCGCGCGGCACGGCGAACCCGCGGCTCGCGGGCGCCGTGTTCTGCGCGACGAACGACCCGCGTGTGCGCGCGTCGAACCGATCTCCGTGAACAACCCTGGCGTTGACGTAGCCGTGACCGAAATGATGGCGCGGCACGACCGTCCACGCGCGCCAGGGATTGTGTCCGCCCCCGTAGAAGTTCACGCCGAAGATCGGCCGGTTGTTCCAGCCGAGCGGACACCAGCTCACGTAGCCCGGCGCGTAGGCCCACGACACCCACGCCGGCCCCCAGCTGCGTCCGGGAATCCAGAACCAGAGCCCGGCGGAGAAGCCCCAGCGCCCGTAAGTGATGCGTCGGCCACGCCCACGGATCGGATCCGATCCAGGTCCAGCCGTACGGGCGGAGCGTCGCCCAGCGGCCGTGGTAATACGGACGCCATCCGGCCGACACCGTCGGATACCAGACGTAGCCGTACGACGCTTCATGTTGCCAGGAGCCGTACCGATCGAAAGACGCCGAGTATGGACGGACTTCATTTGGCAGGTACTGCGCCGACACGCCGCGGCGTTCGTCGCGGCGGCTCTCGGACCAGCGATCGAACTCGTCCCACGTCGCGGAGTTGAACGCGTAGGCATACGACGGCGCGGCGTTCGCGCGGGAGAACGCGCGCTCGCCCGCGCGGAGCGCCGTCCGGCCGCCCTCGTTCACGAGCTCCGCGGTCCCGCGGATGACGGCGAGCTCGACTTCCGGCTCCCGATCGCCGCGCAGGATCGCGACCCGGTATTCGCCCGGCTGCGTGATCTGGGCCCACGCCGACGGGGCATCGACGCGGTACGAGACGTCGCGGTCCGGTCCCGGGATCGCCAGGCGCACACGTCCGTCGAGCAGCCGCACGAGCTCGTCCGACTGGAAATCCACGGTGGTGTTGGCGTCGAGGTGCAGCGTGCTGCCGTCGGCAAACAGGATCTCGACGCGTCCGGCCTGCGTGCGCACGCGATCCCCGGCGAGCAGCGGCATGTTGGCCGGCGAGTTGTCGGGGCGTCCATCCCGCTCGAGGACCGCCGACCCCTCGACGAACGCAATGTGCGCGGGGGTATCGGCCTCGACGGCATCGAGCACCGATTGCCCGGCAGCCACCGCTGGATTGCCAAGAAGTCCGGAGAGCAGCATCAACGCGCAGGCGGCGCGAAGCGCGCCAAAGGGGCGGGTCATATCGACCTCAATTTGGGGTAGCGGCTGCCGGCCGGCTGAACCGGACGCCACCGAACGAATCCCCTTGAACGGCAGCGGGAGCAACCCCGCTGAGACAGGCTGGCAATGTCATTATATACACCAACTTAGCAGAACGCCACTACAACAGCTTGACATGAAAACGCTCAGATTTTATATTAGGATCGTTATAAAGATTGCCGCCCGTGTGGGCGGGACGCGAGGAGAGGAAAAGAGGCATGAGCAAGATTATCGGGATCGACCTGGGAACGACCAACTCGGTTGTGGCGGTGATGGAAGGCGGGGAGCCGGTCGTCATCACCAACCCCGAGGGGAGCCGGATTACGCCCTCGGTCGTGGGATTCACCAAGTGGGTCCGGCGAGCGGCTCGTCGGCCAGGTGGCCAAGCGCCAGGCGGTGACGAACCCCGAGAACACGATCTTCTCGATCAAGCGGTTCATGGGCCGGAAGTACGACGAGGTCAACGAGGAGATGAAGATGGTGCCCTACACCATCTCGCGCGCGTCGAACGGCGACGTGCGGGTCAGCGCGGCCGGGAAGGAATTCTCGCCGCCCGAGATCTCCGCGATGATTCTCCAGAAGCTCAAGCAGGCCGCCGAAGAGTACCTCGGCACGTCGGTGACCAAGGCGGTCATCACGGTGCCGGCCTACTTCAACGACGCCCAGCGGCAGGCGACCAAGGATGCCGGCCAGATCGCCGGCCTCGAGGTGATGCGCATCGTGAACGAGCCGACGGCGGCGGCGCTCGCCTACGGGCTCGACAAGAAGAAGGATGAAACCATCGCCGTGTACGACTTCGGCGGCGGCACCTTCGACATCTCGATCCTGGAGGTCGGCGAAGGGGTCGTCGAGGTCAAGGCGACCAACGGCGACACGCACCTGGGCGGCGACAATCTCGACCAGCGCATCATCGACTGGATCGTCGCGGAGTTCAAGAAGTCCGAGGGCATCGATCTGTCGAAGGATCGCATGGCGCTGCAGCGCCTCCGGGAATCGGCGGAGAAGGCCAAGATGGAGCTGTCGACCGTGATGGAGACGGACATCAACCTGCCCTTCATCACCGCCGATCAGACCGGGCCCAAGCACCTGACGATGAAGCTCACGCGGTCGAAGTTCGAGCAGATCGTCGAGGACCTGCTGCTGAAGACGGTGGGGCCGACCAAGCAGGCGCTCTCCGACGCGGGGGTCGATTCGTCGAAGATCGACGAGGTCGTGCTCGTCGGCGGATCGACGCGCATCCCGCGCGTCCAGGCGATCGTCAAGGAGCTGTTCGGCAAGGAGCCGCACAAGGGCGTCAACCCCGACGAGGTCGTGGCGGTCGGCGCGGCGATCCAGGCCGGCGTGCTCGCCGGCGAGGTCAAGGACCTGCTGCTGCTCGACGTGACGCCGCTGTCGCTCGGCATCGAAACGCTGGGCGGCGTGATGACGCCGCTGATTCAGCGCAACACGACGATCCCGACGCGGAAGAGCGAGACGTTCTCGACCGCGGCCGACAACCAGACGAGCGTCGAGGTGCACGTGCTGCAGGGCGAGCGCCCGATGGCGCGCGACAACCGTCCGCTCGGCAAGTTCCACCTGTCCGGCCTGCCGCCGGCGCCGCGCGGCGTGCCGCAGATCGAGGTCACGTTCGACATCGACGCCAACGGCATCGTGAACGTGTCGGCCAAGGACATGGCGACGGCGAAGGAGCAGAAGATCACCATCACCTCGTCGAGCGGCCTGTCGAAGGACGAGGTCGACAAGATGATGAAGGAGGCGGAGGCGCACGCCGAGGAGGATCGCAAGCGCAAGGAAGAGATCGAGACGCGCAACCAGGCGGACCAGGCGGCGTACGCGGCCGAGCGCATGCTCAAGGACTCGGGCGGACAAGCTCTCGGCGTCCGACAAGCAGCCGATCGAATCGGCGATCGAAGACCTCAAGCGGGCGATCGAGAAGAACGACGTCGCCGAGATGAAGAAGTCCATGGAGGCGCTGAACACCGCGCAGCACAAGGCGGCGGAAGTGCTCTACAAGTCGGCCAGCGCGGCGGGCGCCGCGGGCGGCGGGCCAGGCCGGCGGCCAGGAACCGGGACCTGGCGCGCCGGCGGCGGCGACAAGTCGTCGGGCGACGTCATCGACGCCGAGGTCGTGGAAGAGGAGAAGAAGTAAGGGCGAATGGACTTCTACGTCATCCTCGGACTCGACGCGGGCGCGAGCGCGGCCGAGATCAAACGCGCCTACCGGAGGCTGTCGCGGCGGTATCACCCGGGGATCAACCCGGGTGACCGCGCCGCCGAAGCGTTCTTCAGGCAGATCGCCGAAGCGTACGAGACGCTGAGCGATCCGCAGCGCCGGCAGCAGTACGACGCGGCCGGCGGGGCGGCGCGGCCGCCGGTGGAATCCGGAGCGTTCGAGTTCGCCGGGTTCGATTTTTCGTTCGCCGCGCACGGCACCGACGCGGCGACGTTCGGCGAGCTCTTCGCGGAGGTGTTGCACCCGCCGGCGGCCGAACCGAGCCGGCCGGAAGCGGGGGCGGATGTGCACGCGTCGCTCAGCGTCACGTTCGAGGAATCGATGCGCGGTGTCGAGCGCCAGGTCGTGGTGACGCGCCAGATCGCGTGCACGGCGTGCGAGGGCACCGGGCGCATCCGCACGCCGGAAGGCCGGTGCGGCCCGTGCCAGGCGACCGGCAAGGTGCGGTGGGCCCGCGGCCACATGGTGTTTTCGAAATCGTGCGCCGGCGTGCGGCGGCAGCGGCCGGCACCGCTCGCAGCGCTGCGCGGTCTGCGGCGCGCACGGGCGCTCGGTCCGAAGCGAGGCGGTGCACGTGCGCGTCCCCCCCGGCGTCCTCGACGGGGCGCGGCTTCGGGTGCCGGAGAAAGGACACGGCGGACGCCGGACGGGACGGACCGGCGATCTGTACGTGGACGTCCACGTGCAGCCGCACCCGGTGCTGCACCGCCACGGCGACGACCTGTTCATCGTCGTGCCGGTGGCGGTGCACGAAGCGATGCTCGGGGCGCGGATTGACGTGCCCACGCTCGACGGGGGCGTCAAGCTGCGGGTGCCGCCCGGCACGCAGGCCGGCCGGCGCTTCCGCGTCAGCGGCCGCGGCGCGCCCGCGGCCGACGGCGGCCGCGGCGACCTCGTCGTCGAGGTCAAGCTGGTGCTGCCGGCGTTCGTCGACGAGCGATCGAAGGATCTGATGCGGGAGTTCGGCCGCCTGAACCAGGAAGACGTCAGAAGAGACCTGCACGTATGACGGCGAAGCGATCGGGCAAGGCGTACTACATGATCAGCGCGGTGGCGCAGAAGTACAACATCCACCCGCAGACGCTGCGGTTGTACGAGCGCGAAGGGCTGCTCAAGCCGTCGCGGACGGAAGGGAATACCCGGCTCTATTCGGAAGAAGACCTCGAACAGCTCGAGACCATCCTGTCGCTCACGCGGGATCTCGGGGTGAACCTGGCGGGGGTCGAGATCATCCTCAACATGCGCCGCAAGATCGAGGCGATGCAGCACGAGGTCAACGAGTTCATCGACTACGTGAAGCGCGAGCTGTCGCGCGGCATCGGCGACTGGGAGCAGCGGCTGAGCACGGCGCTGGTCAAGTCCTCGCCGACCGACCTCGTCCGTTCCTCCGCCCCGCAGACCCAGACCGAGCCGCCCGCCGAGCCCGAGCAGGTCGAAGAGCCGCGACGAAAAGCGTGATCGCGTCAAGACCGTCCCGGCCCCGATCTTCGGGCGGCAGATCCCGTAAAATTACTCGATGCGCGAGGGAAATGATGAGGCCGACGCGCTGCACGCGTACCTCCGGGCCATTGCGAAGCTGCCGCGGCTGAATGCCGGCGAGGAACGCGATCTCGGCCAACGGATCCAGCTCGATCAAGACGAGGCGGCGCTGCGACGGCTGGTCGAGGGGAACCTCAGGTTCGTGGTCAGCTACGCCAAGCGGTATCGCGGCCTGGGCGTCCCCTTCCTCGATCTGATCCACGAAGGCAATCTCGGGCTCATGGAAGCGGCGCGCCGGTTCGATCCGGAACGCAACGTGAAGTTCATCACGTATGCGGTGTGGTGGATCCGCCAGGCCATCACGCACGCGCTGTCGGGGCAGACCCGGGCGTTTTCACTTCCGCAGAAGCTGTCGGCCGTCGCCGCGCGCTTCGGCCGCGAGGTGACCGAGTTGACCGAGCAGCTGCAGCGCACGCCGACGCCGCGTGAAATCGCCGACGACCTCGCCATCTCCGAGGGCGAGGCCGAAGCGCTCATCCGCATCGGGGACCGCGATGTGTCGCTCAGCGATCACGTGATCGGCCGCGACGACTCCGAGGGGCCGGAGCTCGGAGAGATGCTGCAGCAGGCGAGCGTGCCGCCCGCCGAGGACGCGCTCGTCCATCGCCGTCTGCACGCGGGCGTCCGCGGCGCCCTCGGCGAGCTCGACGAGAAAGAACGCGAAGTCATCAAGCTCCGCTACGGTCTGGACCGCGACGGCGAGCCGCGCACGCTGCAGGAAGTCGGCGACCTGCTCGGACTCTCGCGCGAGCGCATCCGGCAGATCGAATCGAAAGCCAAGGACAAGCTGCGGCGATCCAAACGCGCCGGAGAGCTTCGGAGTTACCTCAATTGAACTAATGACGCGGATCGGCCGATCTTCAATTGCAGATTGAGCTGAACCGTCCTACAATTCTTTTTTCTCCACTCCGGTTCAGACAGTCAACCGAACATTATTTCGATGTGCCCGCTCTGCGATGATACGGGATGGAAGCCTGTGGAAGCCGCGGGCGCCCGTCGAGTCGTGCGCTGCGACTGCTGGCGCGAAGGGCTGACGACCCGCCTGCTCGAGGACGCGCGCATTCCACCGCGCTACCGCCGGTGCGATCTCGAAACGTTCGTCACGTATCCCAACGAGAAGCTGCTCGGCGCCGTCGCCCAGGCGCGCCGGTTCGCGGTCGACTTTCCGGAGCCGCGCAAGGGCCTGTGCCTCATCGGTCCGCCGGGGATCGGCAAGACGCACCTGGCGGTCGCCGTGCTGCGGCACGTCATTCTCACGCGAGGCGCGCGCGGGCTGTTCTACGATGTTCGCGACCTGCTGCGCGTGATCAGGAGCACGTACAATCCGCTCGTCCGCACGGCCGAGATGGACGTGCTCCGGCCCGTGATGGAAGCCGACATCCTCGTGCTCGACGACATCGGCTCCGAGAAGACGTCCGAATGGGTCGAAGAGACGATGAACCTCATCGTCAACACGCGCTACAACGAGCGCCGCCACACGATTTTCACGTCGAACTACGAAGACACGCCGGACGACGGCGATCCCGATTGCCTCAAGGCGCGGATCGGGTTCCGCATCCACTCGCGGCTGCACGAGATGTGCGAGTTCCTCGAGTACGACGGCGCCGACTACCGTCACCTGCCGCCCAACGGCGGGGTCGAGGATCTCGTGATGCTCTGGAAGCGCAACGCGGGCCGGCGCGCGCTGCCCAGCCGCTCCAAGGGACCCGTGCGCGCACAGCTCAAGCCGCGCGACGGCAAGGCCGACCTGGGCTGGTCCGGCGGCAAGGCCGGGAGTTGAACAGGAGATCAGAAGAAATAAACAGGAGGGCAGGAGATCAGGAGTTTTTGTTTTTCTGATCTTCTGACCGCTTGTTAGATCCAACCAAGATCGTGAACCATAGTGAACAGGAAGTTTGTTTTCTCCTGATCTCCTGTTCAAGGGCTTTTGATCTCAGTCATGCTCGGCCTCTACCTGCACATCCCGTTCTGCAGTTCCATCTGCAACTACTGCAACTTCAACCGCGGGCTGTTCGAGGCCGGGCTGAAGGATCGGTACGTCGCGGCGCTCGAGCGCGAGATCCGATCGGCGGCCGGGTGGCGCGGCCGACACGATCTTCTTCGGCGGCGGGACGCCGTCGCTGCTCGAGCCGGCGGAAATCGCCCGGCTGGTGACGGCGTGCCGCGAGACCTTCGACGTCGCGCGCGACGCCGAGATCACGCTCGAGACCAACCCCGAAACCTCCACGGCGGCCCGCATGGCCGGCTTTCGCGAGGCGGGTGTGAACCGCGTCAGCTTCGGCGTGCAGTCGTTTCGGGAATCGGAGCTGCGGCGGCTCGGCCGGATCCATTCGGCCGATCGCGCGCGCGCGGCAGTGCTCGAGGCGCGCGCGGCCGGGTTCGACAACGTCAGCCTGGATCTCATGATGTGGCTGCCGCAGCAGAGCGTCGCCGACTGGCAGAGCAACGTCGACGCGCTGATCGACGTCGGGCCCGAACACGCCTCGTTGTATATCCTCGAGCTGTATCCGAACGCACCCTTGAAAGAGGAGATGGCGCGCGCGGGCTGGTCGCTGGCGCCCGATGACGACGCGGCGGAGATGTATTTGTGGAGCCTCGGGCGCCTGGAGGAGGCGGGGTACGGCCAGTACCAAATCTCGAACGTCGCGCGTCCCGGCCGCGCCTCGCGCCACAACGTCAAATACTGGGAGGACGGCGCGTGGCACGGGTTCGGCTGCGGCGCGCACTCGACCCGCGGGGGCGCCCGGTGGAAGAATGTCGCCTCCACCGAGGAATATGTGACGAGAATCGGGGCCGGCGAGCCGGTCGCCGCCGAACGCCGCGAGCTCACCAACGACGCGCGGATGGAGGAGGCCCTCTTCACGGGGCTGCGGCTGACGGCCGGGCTCGACATCGAGGCCGTGGGCGCCCGCTACGCCGTGGACGTCTGGGGCCGGTTCGGCCGTCCGCTTCAGCCCTTCGTCGACGCCCGGCTGCTGCTCCGCGAGGGGCCGCGGCTGCGGCTCACCCGCGAGGGCATGCTTCTGGCTAATGAAATCATGTCGGTGTTCGTCTAGGAGCGCGTCTGAGAAAGCCGGCACGCTCCGTCTGTCAGGCATGCTCGGACGGACTCCTAGCCTTTCGACAGAACTGTTGTTAGGCATCTCGGCGGGGTGTAGGGTAAAATGCCCGCTTTCCCATGGGGTTCGCTGTTCGACTTAAGGAGGAGATTTGATGCGTCGTTCCTTCGTCGCGACGATTTTTGCACTGTCGCTGGCGCTCGCGCCGGCCGCGCTCTTTGCCCAGGCCGCACCGCCGGCACAGCAGCCGCCCGCGCAGCCGCCGGCCGGTCAACCGGCCCCTGCCGCGCCGGCGCAGCCCGTGGCGGCGAAGGTAGGGTTCGCGACCCCCGCCGGGATTCTGCTCGTGCAGATCAAGCCCGACCAGACCGCCGTCTTCGAGGAGATGATGACCAAGCTCAAGGCAGGTCTGGCGGCCAGCTACGGACGCCGCACTCAAGACGCAGACGGCCGGCTTCAAGGTCTACAAGTCCAAGGAGCCGTTCGGCGCCAATGCGCTCTACGTGATCACTCATCGAGCCGACCGTCGCGGACGCGGAGTACGAGCTGTTCGCGCTGATGCAGAAGACGATGACGCCCGAGCAGCTCAGGGCGCCGGAGATGGCGGAGACGTGGAAGCGCTATGCCGACGCGTTTGCCACCGGGCCTCAACAAGCTGAGCCTGACGCCGCTCCAGTAGCCACGACGGTCGACGCCGATCGAGAAAGGGGCGGATCGCATTCCCGTCCCTTTTCTCTTTGCGCGCGTCTCTCGATCAGAACTTCAGGTTGATCCCCGCATAGAAGCGCTGCGGCTTCGAATGGAGCGGCGTCCCCTGCAGCGTGGAGACCCGGTAGTCGAGCCGGAGCCGCAGCGGGCCGACGAGCGTCACCTTGACCCCCCCACCCACGTTGATCCCGAAGTTCGTTTCCGACGCCTCGCCGAAAGACTCCCGATAGACGCCGCCGCCGATCGTGCCGTAGAACTGCATCCGCGCGATCGGAACCGGCGTCTGCAGGAGGCCGTTGAACATGAAGGTCCGCAGTTGCGGCGCGCCCTCCGGGAGGTCTTCCGACGTGTTCGCGTACTCGAACTCGAAGCCGACGATCAGGAGGCCAGTACCGATCGCGAACCCCCTGACCGCGCGATCGGAGGGCGTCCGGTTCGTGCCGAGGAACGCGGTGACGTCGGCTGAGGCGGATCGCAGCGCAGGCAGGCGACGCGACACGAGGAGCATCGGATCGCCAGGGTCCCGGCGCATGCGCGACTGCACGGACGACGAGATCGCCATCGGCTGCAGCCATCGGCCCTCGCGCGCGTCGGGCCGTGGAGACGGGATGCAGCCCGCCGATGCACCTTCTGGCCCGTTGGTCCTCGCAATCGGCCTTTCCTCCCTTGATACATTTCTTCCGTGGATTTTCGTCCCACTGACGAGCAGCAGCTCCTTCGCCGCACGGTGCGTGAGTTCGCCGAAGCGGAAATCCGCCCGCACGTGATGGAGTGGGACGAGGCGCAGCACTTCCCGATGGATCTGCTGCCGAAGCTCGCGAGCCTCGGGCTGACCGGCATCCAGTTCGCCGAAGAGTTCGGCGGCGCGGGGATGTCGTCGGTCGAGTACTGCATCTGCATCGAGGAGATCGCGCGCGTCTGCCCGGCGATCGCGCTGTCGGTCGCGGCGCACAACGGGCTCTGCGCCTCGCACATCGCCCTCTTCGGCGACGAGCGGCAGAAAGCGCAGTACCTGCCGCGCCTGGTGCGCGGCGAGGTGCTCGGCGCCTGGGGGCTCACCGAGGCCGGCGCCGGCAGCGATGCGGCGGGCGATGCGCACGACGGCGGTGCGCCAGGGCGAGTGCTGGGTGATCAACGGCGCGAAGACGTTCATCACGCACGGCCGCATCGGCGGCGTGATGGTCGTCATGGCGGTGACGGATCGGGCGAAGGGGCACCGCGGGATCACGGCGTTCGTCGTCGAGCACGGCACGGCCGGGATGAGCGCGGGGAAGAAGGAGAACAAGCTCGGCATGCGCGCCAGCGACACGAGCGAAGTCATCTTCCAGGACTGCCGCGTGTCGCCGGAGCACCTGCTCGGCGAGGAAGGCCAGGGGTTCATCAACACGCTGCAGGTGCTCGACTCGGGGCGCATCGGCATTGCCGCGCTGTCGGTCGGGCTGGCCCAGGGCGCGTACGAGGCCGCGATGCGGTACGCGAAGGAGCGCCGCCAGTTCGGCCAGCCGATCGCGGCCTTCCAGGCGATCCAGTGGAAGCTCGCCGACAACGCGACGCGGATCGAGGCGGCGCGGCTGCTGACCTACCGCGCCGCGTACCTGAAGGACCGCGGCGCGCGGACGACGCGCGAGTCGTCGATGGCGAAGCTGTACGCGAGCGAGATCGCCGTCAAGGCCGCGGACGACTGCGTGCAGATTCACGGCGGCTACGGGTTCGTGAAGGACTATCCGGCCGAAAAGTACTTCCGCGACGTCAAGCTGCTCACCATCGGCGAGGGCACGAGCGAGATCCAGCGGCTCGTCATCGCGCGTCAGCTCCTCAGCGAGTCATCGATCCCGTGAGTCTTTTCAACGGTCATGGAGATCACGGAGTTTGTTTGGTTCAAGAATGAATCTCCTGAACTCCTGAACTCCTGTAAAGCGTGACTGCAACCGCAGCCGCTGATCAGAAACGTCCCGTGACCGAAGCGAGTCTGCCCGAACGCGTGCTCCAGGGCGACGCGCGCGCGGTCGCCCGGGCGATCTCGCTCATCGAGGACGAGGCCCCGGCCGCCGCGGAGCTGATTCGCCGGATCTTCCCCCGCACCGGCCGCGCGTATCTCATCGGCGTGACGGGGCCGCCCGGCGCCGGGAAGAGCACGCTCGTCGATCGGCTGATCGCGGAGATCCGGCAGTCGGGGCGCTCGGTCGGCGTCGTCGCGGTCGATCCGACGAGCCCGTTCAGCGGCGGCGCGATTCTCGGCGATCGCGTGCGCATGCAGGCGCACGCGCGCGATCCCGGCGTGTTCATCCGGAGCATGGCGACGCGCGGCCATCTCGGCGGGCTCGCCCGGGCGACGAGCGAGGCGGCGCTCGTGCTCGACGCCGCCGGCACGGACATCGTCCTCATCGAGACCGTCGGCGTCGGACAGGATGAAGTCGACATCGTGCGCACCGCGGACGTGTCGATCGTGATCCTGGTGCCGGGAACCGGCGACGAGGTGCAGGCGCTCAAGGCCGGCATCATGGAGATCGCCGACATCTTCGTCGTGAACAAAGCGGACCGCGAGGGCGCGGATCGAACGGTCGCGTCAATCGAGTCGATGCTGTCGCTGCAGACGTTCGGTCCCGGCGCGTGGCGGCCGCCGATCGTCAAGACCGAGGCGACGACGGGCACAGGGGTGACGGAGCTGCTCGAGGCCGTGGAGCGGTTCCGGGCGCACACGCTCGCGTCGCAGGGGAGCCGCCGGCGCGCGCGGGCCGGGTTCCGCGTGCGGGAGCTGCTGTCGCAGCGCTTCGTGCAGCACGTCGAGCGACGCGTGCTCGAGGCCGGCGAGCTGGACGGGATGCTCGACCGCATCGCGGCGCGCGAGCTGGATCCGTACACGGCGGTGGATCAGATCGTCAGGCGCGCGCTCGTGGCCTCTCCGATCGACAGTTCGGAAACACAGGAGAACGGGAGCACGGGAGATCGCTAGAAGACTGGACTTGTTTATGCTTTGGAAGAAATTCTCCGTCCTCCCGAAGCTCCTGTTTGAAACTGCGGCAACATCCATGAAAGTCACCATCGATCACATCGGCATCGCCGTGTCCAGCCTCGAGGACGCGCTCGCGTTCTACCGCGACGCGCTCGGCCTCGTCGTCGAAGCGCCCGAGGAGGTTCCGTCGCAGCGCGTCCGCGCGCACTTCATCCCGGCCGGCGAGAGCGCCATCGAACTGCTCGAAGCCACCGCCGACGATTCCCCGATCGCGAAGTACGTCGCGAAACGCGGACCCGGCCTCCACCACATCACGCTTCGTGTCGACGACATCGCGGCAGCGCTCGTTCAGCTGAAAGCGCGCGGCGTCCGGCTCATCGACGACACCCCGCGGGAGGGGGCACACGGTTCGCTCGTGGCCTTCATTCACCCATCGAGCGCCCACGGGGTGCTCGTCGAGCTGAAGCAGGCCGTCCGTCTGATCGCGCGATGACCTTTGGAGACCTCGAGCTCATCCCGCTCCTCGACGGGTTCTTCCGCCTCGACGGCGGCGCGATGTTCGGCGTCGTCCCGAAGCCGCTCTGGGAGCGCCGCGCGGCGCCCGACGAGAAGAACCGCATCCTGCTCGGCCTGCGGCCGCTGCTCGTGCGCGGCGCAAAGACGATGATCATCGACGCGGGGATCGGGGACAAGATGGACGCCAAGAGCCGCGACATCTACGGCATCGACCGCGCCCCGGATCTCGATGCGTCGCTGGCCGCGGCCGGGCTGACGGCGGACGACATCGAGATCGTGCTGGCCTCGCACCTCCATTTCGATCATGCCGGCGGCTTCACGAAGCGGGACGGCTCGGGCGCGCTGACGCCCCGCTTTCCGAACGCCCGGTACGTCGTGCGGACCGCCGAGTGGGAGGACGCGACGCACCCGCACGAGCGCAACCGGGCCAGCTACCTGCCCGAGAACTTCGTCCCGCTGAAGGAGGCGGGCGTGCTCGACCTGGTGCCTGGCGATGCGGCGATCATGCCCGGGGTCCGGGTCGTCCGCACCGGGGGCCACACGATGCACCATCAAATCGTCTTCATCGAATCGGGCGGCCGTACGGCCGTCTTCGCGGCCGATCTCATGCCGACCACCGCGCACGTGAGCGAGCCGTGGATCATGGCCTACGACCTCTATCCCATGGACACGCTGGCCTTCAAGCGCGCGTTCGTGCGGGAGGCGATTGCGCGGGACTACCTCGTGTTCTTCGAGCACGATCCGGTCATCGCCGCGGGATACATCCGCGAGGAGGCCGGGCGCGTGCGGGTCGAGCCGGTGGCGGTGTGAAGTATCATTCCACAGTTCTGAACTGGTCCTGGTCTGACGGTCGAACGTTCTGGTCGGGCCAAAGACGCTCGAGACCGAGACTCCAAGACGACGAGAGCGACCGGAGACTCTGAGCCCAGCTGATCGACAACACATGATCACCATCGGCATCATCGGCGGCAGCGGCTTGTACGACATGGCGGAGCTGACGGATCGTCAGGAGCGGCGCGTCGAGACACCCTTCGGTGAGCCGTCAGGACCCTACATCACCGGCACGCTGGCCGGAAAGCGCGTCGCGTTTCTGGCGCGCCACGGCGCCGGCCACCGGCTGCTCCCGACCGAGCTCAACTTCCGCGCGAACATCTTCGGCTTCAAGGTGCTGGGGGCGGAGTTCATCCTGTCGGCGAGCGCCGTCGGCAGCCTCAAGGAAGCATACCGGCCGCTCGATCTCGTGATCCCGGACCAGTTCGTCGATCGCACCAGGGCCCGCGTCTCGACGTTCTTCGGCCGGGGCCTCGTCGCCCACGTCGGGTTCGCGCACCCGTTCTGCGGACCTCTCAGCGGCATCGCCTACGACGCGGCGATCGCTGCCGGCTTGAAGGGCGGCAGTGATGCCGGCACCGCTCCGAAGGTCCACAAGGGCGGAACGTACGTGTGCATGGAGGGGCCGCAGTTCTCGACGCTGGCCGAATCGCGGCTGTATCGATCGTGGGGCATGGACGTCATCGGCATGACCAACCTGCAGGAAGCGAAGCTCGCGCGCGAAGCGGAGATCTGCTACACGACGATCGCGCTCGTCACCGACTACGACTGCTGGCACCCGGATCACGACAGCGTGACGGTGGACATGATCGTGGCCACCCTGATGCAGAACGCCCGGACGGCCCAGCAGGTCATCGCCGGGGCCGTCGCCCGGCTGCCGTTCGACCGCACGTGCGAGTGCGCGCGCGCCCTCGAGCACGCGATCATCACCCGGCCCGACGCGGTTCCCGCCACGGTCAAACAGGAGCTGGCGCCGCTCGTGGGAAAGTACCTGACGTGAGGCACCGGAGGTGACGGAGGTCTAGCGGGGACTCAAACACGGGAACGGAGGAACCGGAGATTCGTTCTCGGTTCCACGTCCGACGTCCGTGTAAAAACGATGCTGGTAACCAGCGACCTCCGATGACTCCGTCAACTCCGCTGCTCTGTCACAGTCCCATACACCACCACTATGAACATCGTCATAACCGGCTCTATCGCTTTCGACTACCTCATGTCGTTCCCCGGCAGGTTCACCGAGCATTTCCTGCCGGAGCACATGTCGCGCGTCAGCCTCAGCTTCCTGGTCGATACGATGGACAAGCGGCGCGGCGGGTGCGCGCCGAACATCGCCTACACGCTGGCGCTGCTCGGCGAGCGGCCGCGGCTGATGGCGGCGGCCGGACAGGACTTCGGCGACTACCGCCGCTGGCTCGAGGCGGCGCAGGTGGACACGTCGCTGGTGAAGGAGATCGACGGAAAGTTCACCGCGTCGTTTTTCTGCAGCACCGACCTGGAGAGCAATCAGATCGCGTCGTTCTATACGGGCGCCATGGCCAACTCCGGGGAGTTGTCGTTCCGCGACGTGCCGGACTGCGGCCTGGCCATCATCTCGCCGAACGACCCCGGGGCGATGCTGCAATACGCCGATGAGTGCCGCGCGCTGGGGATTCCCTACATCTGGGATCCGGGTCAGCAGTGCGCGCGGATGTCGGGCGGGGAGTTGAAGGATGGGTTGGCCGGGGCGACTCTTGTCATCGCCAACGATTACGAAATGGAACTAATCCGACAGAAGACGGGGCTCGAGGAGGAAACCATTCTGTCGCTCAGCGGTGCGCTGGTGGTCACCCGCGGCGAAAACGGGTGTTCCGTCCTCGAACGCCACGGCAGGACGGACGTCCCTGCCGTCCCGCCCCATCGAATCATCGATCCGACCGGCGTCGGCGACGCGTTCCGCGGCGGATTCCTCAAAGGCATGGCGCGCGGGGCGGGGTACCCGGTGTGCGCACAGATCGGCAGCGTTGCGGCGACGTATGCGCTCGAACACCTGGGTGGGCAGAGTCATGCGTACTCGTGGCCGGAGTTTCTCCAGCGGTATGAAACGCACTTCGGCCTGGAGGCGGGACTCGAGTAGCAGTAAAAGTGTCGCGCCGGCACACGCGGGTGATTTGGAACGCTGCGTTTGGTGTTATTTACCTAGTTCGTCGCGACGTCGCGATGTCGCTGGCGTTTTTTGCCCCGATCTATTATGGTCCCGCTGGGAACAACCCTTGCACTAGACGTCGGTGAGGAGGACGCCCCGTGAAACGCCTCGCCATCGGATCGACCCTCATGCTTGCCCTGGCCACGGGTGCCGCGGCACAGTCGCCCACGCCCACCGAGCCCGCGCCGGTCTCGGTGTTCCGGAGCGGGGCCAGCCTGGTGGCGCTCAACGTCACCGTCACCGACGGCAAGCGCCTGGTGCCCGGCCTTCGCCCGGACGACTTCGCGGTGTACGAGGACGGCGTCCTCCAGCGCGTCCAGTTCTTCGAGGCCAAGCAGGTTCCGATTGACTTGATCCTGCTCCTCGACACCAGTTCGAGCATGGCGGACAAGATGGCGGTCGTGCACGAGGCGGCCGTCGGCTTCCTGAAGACCCTCCGGGACACCGACCGGGGCGCCGTCGTGACCTTCGGCGACAACGTCAACATCCTGCAGGCGCTCACCTCCGATCGCGAGGTTCTGGAACAGGCGGTCCGCCGCGCGACGCCTCGCGGGTCGACCGCGCTCAACAACGCGCTCTACGTCGCGATGAAGGAGTTCGCGCGCACGCCGGTGGTGGGCGACCAGGTGCGGCGCCAGGCGATCGCGGTGCTGTCGGACGGCGAAGACACCTCCAGCATCATCCCGTTCGACGACGTGCTCGCGCTGGCGCGGAAGAGCGGCATCAACATCTACACCATTTGTATCCAGAACCAGTACGCGCGGGCCCGCGCCGAGAGCGGACGCCGGTACTTCTCCGAGTCGGACTACGCGATGAAGTCGCTCGCCCACGAAACCGGAGCGCAGTCCTACTTCCCGCAGTCGGTGATCGAGCTCAAGGCAATCTACGCCGGCATCTCCGATGAGCTGTCGAACCAGTACTCGATTGGCTACGCCCCGAGCAACGCGCGTCCGGACGGGCGTTTCCGGCGGATTGTGATCAAGGTCACGGCGCATCCCGAGTTCAAACCCCGGGCCCGGCTCGGGTACATCGCCGACACCTTGCTGCGCGCCGTGCAGGCGGTGACGCCGCAGGTCCCCGCTAAGCGCTTCAGCTACCGCCTCGCCGCTCGCCAGCGCTATAAGCTGCGCGAAGCCGGGCGACTGGTTGAATCGATTCTTCGCCATCCTCCTGACCACGGGCGCGTTCGTCTGGACAGCGGCGCTGTTTCTGACACCCGTTGCGCTCGTCAGTACCCATCCGCGTGTCGTGTCGGCGGCGGTCCTGGTCTATGACGCATCCGGACGCATCTGCCATCAGCGGTCCAATCGATCCTTCCACGTCGCCGGCGTCCAGCTGCCGGTGTGCGCCCGCTGCACGGGGTTGTATGTCTCGGGCGCGGCCGGCGCGCTCGTCGCGTGGCTCGGCTGGCGGCGCCGGCTGAACGCGCCCCGTCACACGCGCGCGGTGCTCGTCGCCGCCGCCATCCCCACCGCGCTGACCTTCAGTCTCGAGTGGCTCGGTCTGGCCCATCCGTCGAGCATGGTGCGCGCGATCTGCGCGGTCCCGCTCGGGGTCAGCGCGGGGTGGGTGTTCGTGCGCTCGCTCCGGGCGGAACGCGCCAGTAGCCCTTCGACAGGCTCCGGGACCGTCCCGAGCGGAGATGATGCGCTATGATTCTCTCTAGACGATGGTGACGAAATCGACGGCCGCCGACCGCACGCGTGCCGCGGCTGAGCGGGGGACGCTGGTGCTGTTGTGCCTGGCCGCGTGGGCGGTGCCGGGCGCCGGTCATCTCTGGATGGGGCGGCGGCAGAAGGGGATCATGTTCCTGCTCACGCTGCCGGCGATGTTCCTCGCCGGCCTGCTCCTGCACGGCCGGATCTTTCCCTTCGAGCTCTCCGAGCCGCTCGTGGCGCTGGCGGCGGTCGCGAACATCGGCGCCGGCGCGCCGTGGCTGCTCGCGCGGATGATGGACGCCGGAGCCGGCACCGTCACGGCCGCGACCTACGAGTACGGCAACTGCTACCTGATCGTCGCCGGGCTGCTGAACTTCCTCGTCGTCCTCGACGCCTTCGACATCGGGATGGGGCGCAAGTGACGAGCCATTTCCTGCTGCTGGTGCTCTTCGCGTTCTTCGTCTCGGTCGTCTTCGCGGTGTTGCTGCGCGACCAGCCGCGCGCGCAGATTCGCACGGGCGCGATGATGTTCGGCGGCTTCATCGCCGCCGCGGTCCTGCTCGGCTGGTTGATGTATCCGTTGCCGCTGTGACGGCGCCGGTCGAGCCGGACCGTCCGCGTCCCACGTCTCCGGGCGGCGCCCCCGTGCCCGGACCCTCCCCGCTTCGGAACGCGTGGCTCTGGGGACCGGTCGTCCTCCAGATGGCCGTGATCTTCGGCGGCGTCATCGATCCCCCGCATCGGCCGGCTGCCGGGCGGCGTCACCGACTGGGTCGGGCACGCGATCGGGTACGGGCTGCTCGGCGCGCTGCTGCTGCGCGCGCTCGCGGGTGGACGTCTGAGCGGCGTGACCGGGCGCCGCGCGCTCGCGGCGATTCTGCTCGCGACGCTGTACGGCGTCTCCGATGAAGCGCACCAGTGGTTCGTGCCCGGACGCTCTCCGGATCGGTTCGACGTACTCGCGGATTGTCTCGGCGCCGCGCTCGCGGTGGCGGCCGGCGTGGCGGCGGCTCGCGCACGTCGCTGGGGTATACTCAAATCCTGGGGTCATGAGCCTCGAGCACGTTCCACAACATCCTGATCGATCGCGACGGAGGGGTCGCGATCCTCACGATCAACCGGCCGAAAGTCCTGAACGCGCTCGACACGCAGACGCTCGACGAGCTGCGCCGCGCGATGCTCGCGCTGCGGCGCGACGACAGCGTCAGGGCCGTGATCGTGACGGGAAGCGGCGAGAAGGCCTTCATCGCGGGCGCGGACATCAACGAGCTGTCCGTGCAGACGCCGATCGGGGGGCGCGATCACGCGATGCGCGGCCAGCACGTCTTCGATCTCATCGAGAACCTGGGCAAGCCGGTCATCGCCGCGATCAACGGCTACGCGCTCGGGGGCGGATGCGAGCTGGCGATGGCGTGCACGCTGCGGGTGGCCGCCGAGACGGCGAAGCTCGGCCAGCCCGAGATCAATCTCGGCATCATGCCCGGATATGCCGGCACGCAGCGGCTGTCGCGGCTCATCGGCCGCGGCCGCGCGCTGGAGCTGCTCCTGACGGGCGATCAGATTTCCGCCGCCGAGGCGCTCCGCCTCGGGCTCGTGAACCGCGTGGTCCCGGCCGCCGAGCTGATGAGCGAGGCCCGCAAGCTCGCGCACGCGCTGGCCGCGAAGCCGCCGATTGCCGCGCGCTACATCATCGATGCCGTGAACAGGGGACTCCAGATGCCGTTCCCTGATGCGCAGGTGTTCGAAGCGACGCTTTTCGGGCTCGTGTCGACGACCGACGACATGCGCGAGGGAACGAGCGCCTTCCTCGAAAAGCGCACGGCGGAGTTCAAGGGGAAATAGCGCGGTGCGTCACCGAGATTCCGCGGCGCCTCCGGCGGCGCTTCCCGGAGCGGCCGGATACCGCTTTGCGCTCGTGGTCTCGCGCTTCAACGCGGCCATCACCGAATCGCTCCGCGACGCGGCGCGGGCGGCGCTGACGGAGGCGGGCGCGAACGCCGCGGACGTCGAGGAGCTGAGCGTGCCGGGCGCGTTCGAGCTCCCGCAGGCGGCGCGGTGCGCGGCCGAGTCCGGGCGCTTCGACGCGGTCGTCTGCCTCGGCTGCGTGATCCGCGGCGCGACGCCGCACTTCGAGTACATCTCGTCGGCCGTCGCGCAGGGCATCATGGCGGCCGCCGGCGAGACCGGCGTCCCGATCGCGTTCGGCGTGCTGACGACCGATTCGCAGGCGCAGGCGGAGGAGCGGGCCGGGGCCGGCCGCGACAACAAGGGCTGGGAAGCCGCGGCCGCGGCCATCGAGATGGCCGTGCTGTTCCGCCGGCTCGGCCGTCCGCCCGCGCGCGCCGGCGCCGGCCGTCCCTTCGGGTTCGAGCCCGGCACGACGCGCGGGACGGCGACGTGAGCCGGACGGACGGGACCGGCCGCCGCCGCGCGCGCGAAGCCTCGCTCCAGATGCTCTACCAATGGGAAGTCGGGCGCTCCAGCGCGGACGAGTCCGTCGCGACGTACTGGCCGGAGCACGACGCGGATCACGAGCTCGGCGAACCGCTGCGCGAATTCGCCAACAGCCTCGTGCGCGGGACCATCGCGCGGGTGAAGGACATCGACGCCATCCTGACCGCGCACGCGCAGAACTGGCGCGTCGAGCGCATGGCGGTCATCGACCGGCTGGTCCTCCGGCTGGCCATCTACGAGCTGCTGGCCGAGGCGGACACGCCGGCGCGGGTCGTCATCAACGAAGCCCTCGAGCTCGCGCGGACGTACTCGGGCGACGAGGCCGTCGGGTTCGTGAACGGCATCCTCGACGCGGTACGGAAGGAATTACAACGGGAATAGCGCCTGCCTTCGACTCGCCTGACGGCAGGTCGCAGGGCACCATGAGCGAGGGCGTGAGCACCCGAGTCGAAGGTGCGGCCGCGCCGGAGGCGAGTCGTCGAGCCGGAGGCGCGCGATTCGAGGGTCGGGCGTCCGAGCGAAGTCGACGGTGAGTGCGCCTCGCTGGTCGCGGAGATCGGGCGACCAGCTACGGCGAGGTCTCGCCGTAGCGTGTAGGAAAGGTAACGCGCGGAGGCGGAGGGCCCCACGAGCAAATGAATACTACCGAGCCGCGCGAGTCCGATCTGCTGCGCCAGCGGCGCGCGAACTTCGAGGAGCTCGCGCAGCTGGGCGTGGACCCGTATCCGCGGAAGTTCGAGCGGAGCGACACGATCGGCGACCTGGTGGCCGCGCACGGCGGCCGAAGACCCGTGAAGAGCTCGAGCCGGCCGCGATTCAGGCCCGCACGGCCGGGCGCATCCTCGGCGATCCGGAGCTTCGGCAAAGCCAATTTCCTGGTGCTCTCAGACGGCCGCGCCACGATTCAGGTCTACGTCCGGCAGGACTCGGTGCCGGAGCGCGATTTCGCGATCTTCAAGCTGCTGGACTTCGGCGATCACGTCGGCGTCGAAGGGAAGCTGTTCCGCACGAAGACGAACGAGCTGACGATCTGGGCGAGCCGTCTCGACTTCCTGGCCAAGTGCTTCCTGCCGCTGCCGGAGAAGTGGCACGGCCTGAGCGACGTCGAGACGCGGTACCGCCAGCGCTACCTCGACCTCATCGTCAACCCGGACTCGCGGCGGATCTTTCACGTGCGCAGCAAGGTGCTCGCCTCGATCCGCGGGTTCCTCGACGCCCGCGGCTATCTCGAGGTCGAGACGCCGATGATGCAGCCGATCGCCGGCGGCGCGCTGGCCCGCCCGTTCGTGACGCACCACAACGCGCTCGACATCCAGCTGTTTCTCCGCGTCGCGCCGGAGCTCTACCTGAAGCGGCTCGTCGTCGGCGGTCTCGAGCGCGTGTACGAGATCAACCGCAACTTCCGCAACGAGGGGATCTCCACCCAGCACAACCCCGAGTTCACGATGCTGGAGTTCTACCAGGCCTACAGCGACTATCAGGAGCTGATGGTCATGACCGAGGAGATGCTGTCGTCCTGCGCGCGCGAGGCGGCCGGCAGCGACCGCATCAAATTCGGCGGTCACGAGATTTCACTGGCGCCTCCCTACCACCGCGTGTCGCTTCGCGAGGGGGCGCGGGCGGCGGCGGCCGCGCGGCTGGGGGTCCCCGTCAGCGACGCCGATCTCCGCGGGCGCGAGACCGCGGCGGCGCTCGCGCGTCAGCTGCATCTCGAGGTGCACGCGTCGTGGGGTGCGGGAAAGATCGCGACCGAAATCTTCGAGCGCCTCAACGAGGACGCGCTGGTGCAGCCGACCTTCGTGTACGACTTTCCGACCGAAGTCTCGCCGCTCTCGAAACAGAGGCCGGACGATCCCGACACGGTGGAACGCTTCGAGCTGTATATCGGCGGGTTCGAGGTGGCGAACGCCTTCAGCGAGCTCAACGATCCGGCGGAGCAGCGCCGCCGGTTCGAGGCGCAGCTCGTCGGCCGGGCGGCCGGCGACGCCGAAGCGCACGCGATGGACGAGGACTACATCCGGGCGCTCGAGTACGGATTGCCGCCGACCGCGGGGGAAGGCGTCGGCATCGACCGCCTCGTGATGCTCCTGACCGACAGCCCGTCCATCCGCGACGTCATCCTGTTCCCGCTCATGAAGCCGAGGGGCGGAGCGTGACGTCTTCGGTCTCTCGTCTTTGGTCTTTGGTCCCGTCAGGACCCGAGACCCGAGACACCTGAGACCAGAGACCCGAGATACCTGAGACCTGAGACCAGAGACCAGAGACCATGGACCTCCCGTTCGAGCTCTTCATCGCCCTCCGCTACCTGCTGGCCCCGCGCAAGCAGGCCTTCATCTCGGTGATCTCCCTCATCTCGGTGCTCGGCGTCATGGTCGGCGTGATGGCCCTGCTGATTTCGCTGGCGCTCATGACCGGCCTGCAGGGGGAGCTCCGCGATCGGATCGTCGGGTCGGCGGCCCACGTCTACGTGCAGAGGGTCGGTGGCATCACCGATCCCGAGGCGGAGGTGCGGAAGATGCTGACGGTGCCGCGGGTGCTCGGCGCGGCGCCGATCGTCCAGGGCAAGGCGCTCCTCACGAGCGACGGCGGCGGCCAGGCGTTCATCGAGGTCAAGGGGGTCGTGCCGGCGCAGGAGAAGACCGTGACGCGCATCGAGGAGGCGATGCTCACGGGCAGCGTCGAGGCGCTCGAGACCGAGCCGGGGACGACGCCGGGGATCCTCGTCGGCAAGGACCTCGCCGACAAGCTGCAGGTCAGGGTCGGCGATCGAGTCCAGATGTTCACCCCCGAGGCAGACGCTGACCCCGATCGGGCTGCAGAATCGCCCGCGGCCGTTCAAGGTCGCGGGCACGTTCAGCCTGGGGCTGTTCGAGTACGACTCGGCCTACGGGTTCGTCCGCATCGACGTGGCTCAGCGGGCGCTCGGCAAGGACGCGCCGGACTTCATCGAGTTGCGCGTCGACGACATGTTCGCGGCGCAGGAAATCGCCGACTCGATCCCCGAGCGGCTGGGGCCCGAGTACATGGCGCAGGACTGGGCCGATCTGAACGGGGCCCTGTTCTCCGCGCTGTGGCTCGAGAAGATGGCCATCTCGATCACCATCGGCCTCATCGTGATGGTGGCGGCCATGAACATCATCGCGTCGCTCGTGCTCCTGGTCATGGAGAAGAGCCGCGACATCGCGATCCTGAAGACGATGGGCAGCTCCGGCGTCGAGCATCCGGCGGATTTTCATGCTGCAGGGGCTCGTGATCGGCCTCGTCGGGACGGTCGCCGGCGCGCTGGCCGGGTGCACGCTCATCTACATCTTCGATCGGTACAAGCTGATTCACGTCCCGATCGACGTGTACCAGATCTCCTACGTGCCCTTCACGCTGGAGCTGCGCGATTTTGCCATCGTGGTGATCTCGGCGATCGTCATCTGCTTCCTCGCGACCATCTACCCGTCACGGCAGGCGTCGAGGCTCGATCCGGCGCAGGGGTTGAGGTATCAGTGAGAAGCTTCCAGCTTCCAGCTCCCAGCTTCCCGCTGCGAGTCAGCGGCGAACTGAAGCTAGCTGGAAGCTGGAAGCTGGCAGCTGGCAGCTGATGCCCTTCATCGAAGTCTCCGGCGTCACCAAGAGCTATCCGGTCGGGGGAACCCGCCTGACGGTGCTCAAGGGCGTGGACATGGCGCTCGAGCGCGGCGAGATGGTGGCGATTGTCGGCGCCTCAGGCGTGGGGAAGAGCACGCTGCTGCACGTGATGGGCGGGCTCGACGCGGCCGACGAAGGGCGGATCCGGATTGGCGACACCGACGTCACCGCCCTGTCCGATGACGCCGTCGTCGCGTTCCGCAACCGCCACGTCGGCTTCGTCTTCCAGTTTCACCACCTGCTGCCGGAGTTCACGGCGATCGAGAACGCCGAGATGCCGATGCGCATCGCGCGCCGCCGGGGCCACGACCGCCGGGCCCGCGCCGCCGAGCTCCTTCACCGCGTGGGCCTGGACGCGCGGCTCGACCACCGGCCCGGCATGCTCTCGGGCGGCGAGCAGCAGCGTGTGGCGATCGCCCGCGCGCTGGTGATGGATCCGACGCTGCTGCTGGCCGACGAGCCGACCGGCGACCTCGACGAGCACACCGCCGATGCGCTCCACGAACTGCTGCGCGAGATGCACCGCGAACGCGGGCTCACCTCCGTGATCGCGACCCACAACCCGCGGCTCGCGGCCGCGTGCGACCGCGTGCTGCGGCTGGAGGACGGCAGGCTGAGGGCGGACGGGACGCTAACGCAGAACACGAGAAACGGACGCCGATTTACAGGAGATACAGGAGATCAAGAGGTCAGGAGAATTTTTCTCTTTGTCTTTCGAAAACACAAGAACGATCTCCTGATCTCCTGATCTCCTGTTCAAGAGACCCAGCCCTACTGCGCGACTGTGAACGGCGCGCTGGCCATCACGGTGTCCCACCAGAGCACGAATTTCCCGCCGGCGTTGCTCACGTCGGTGAATCCCCACGTCAGCTGATCGACCGACATCGGAATCTTGTCGACCTTCATCGCCACACGGGTGACGTCCTTGTCCGGCGTGTAGTTGTAGGCGCCCCAGAGCGCGGCCTTGTTACTTGCATCGTACGTGGTCTGCGCGGCCCACGACGAGACGATGAGCGTCCAGTCGGTCTCGGACTTCGCCTCGATGAACATCGTGTACGTCCCGGCCGGCACGGTCTTCCCGCCGATCTGCAGCGGGACCTCGGTTTTCAGCTGCGTCGAGACGTCGGCGCCCGCACGCCACACCGGCGCGCCGGCGAGCAGCGCCTTGCCGTAGTCCGCGCCGCTGCCCCACAGGCTCCGGCCCTTTCGAATGGGCCGCCCGTAGGTGATCTCAATCCACTTTCCGCCTTGATACCGTTCCCCGCGCTGCCCTTTGACCCATTGCCCGCCGACCTGCGTCGCCGAGGTTCCCGGGGGGCTGGCCGGCCGCGTGTCCTGCGCCGCTGTGCGGCCACCGTGGCGGCCACCAGACACATGCCACACCCGATCGTCGCTGCTCGCTTGCATGCTCTGTCGACCTCCCTGCACCAGAATTGTAGTCGGCTTTGGGACACGCCCTATCGTCAGGGGGTGCTGCGGGGACGCGCGCAGGCGACTAACCGCCTTGAAACTCGCAACTTAGGACGAAAAACTGGTGGTTCCAGCAGGTCCGTTGCCGTATAATAAGGACAGGCAAGTCCTCCTCTTTTCATAGGTAACCTGGATGTTCGAACGCTACACGGAACGAGCGCGCCGCGTACTCTTCTTCGCCCGGTACGAAGCGAGTCAGCTCGGCAGCATTTCGATCGAAACCGAGCACCTCCTGCTGGGGCTGATCCGCGAGGGCAAGGGGCTGACCAGCCGCATCTTCGCGCGGTCCCACCTGTCCCTCGAGAGCATCCGCAAGGAAATCGAAGGGCGCACGGTGTTCCGCGAGAAGGTCTCGACCTCGGTCGAGATTCCGTTCAGCGCGGAAACCAAGCGCGTCCTCCAGTTTGCGGCCGAGGAAGCCGACCGGCTCCTGCACAACTACATCGGAACCGAGCACCTGCTGCTCGGGATCCTGCGCGAAGAGCGATCCGTCGCGGCGACCATCCTCATGGAGAAGGGGATGCGCCTCAACACCGTCCGGGAGGACATCGTCGCGCTGCTCAACGAGAAGACGACGCTGACGCGCGTGAAAGAGACGCCGCTGCTGGCCGAGTTCAGCCGCGACCTGACCGAAGCGGCGATGAAGAACCAGCTCGATCCGCTGGTCGGCCGCCACATCGAGATCGAGCGCGTCCAGCAGGTGCTGTGCCGGCGGACCAAGAACAACGCGGTCCTCATCGGCGAGCCGGGCGTGGGCAAGACCGCCATCGTCGAGGGCCTGGCGCAGAAGGTCGTCTACGGCGACGTCCCGCATTTCCTCGCCGACAAGCGGCTGCTCGCGCTCGACATCTCGCTGATCGTCGCCGGCACCAAGTACCGCGGTCAGTTCGAAGAGCGCCTGAAGGCGATCATGAAGGAGCTGACCGAGAACCCGAACATCATCGTGTTCATCGACGAGCTCCACACGCTGGTCGGCGCCGGTTCGGCCGAAGGCTCGCTCGACGCGGCCAACATCCTCAAGCCGGCGCTGTCGCGCGGCGAGATCCGCTGCATCGGCGCGACGACGCCGTCCGAGTACCGGAAGTACATCGAGAAGGACCGTTCGCTCGAGCGGCGCTTCCAGGCCATCAAGGTCGATCCGCCCAACGAGCGCGAGACGATCGAAGTCCTCATGGGCGTGAAGGATCGGTACGAGAGCTTCCACCACGTCGAGTACACGACGGAAGCCATCGAGGCGGCGGTGTACCAGTCGAGCCGGTACATCACGGACCGGTTCCTCCCCGACAAGGCGATCGATCTCGTGGACGAAGCGGGCGCGCGCGCCAAGCTGCGCGAGGCGGGCTACAGCGAGGAGTTCGGCGAGATCAACCGGAGCATCCGCGTCGCGGTCGAGGCGATGGAGACGGCCGTCTCCGAGAAGAACTTCGAGAAGGCGCAGTTTTTCCGGGAGCAGGAAGTCCAGGCCCGCGAAAACCTGCAGTTCGTCCGCGAGAAGTTCGACGTCAAGTCGAGCGCCCGCCGGGTCGTCGTCGGCAAGGGGGAGATCGACGAGGTCGTCTCGAAGTGGACCGGCGTCCCGTTGACCTCCATCAATCAGGACGAAGGGGACAAGCTCCTGCACATGGAGGAGTCGCTGCACAACCGCGTCGTCTCGCAGGACGCGGCGATCTCGGCGCTGTCGCGCGCCATCCGGCGATCGCGCGCCGGGCTCAAGGCGCCGACCCGTCCGGTCGGCAGCTTCATCTTCCTCGGGCCGACCGGCGTCGGCAAGACCGAGCTGGCGCGCGCGATTGCGAACTTCCTCTTCGGCAGCGATCACGCCCTCATCCGCTTCGACATGTCCGAGTACATGGAGAAGCACTCGGTGTCGAAGCTGATCGGATCCCCTCCGGGATACGTCGGCCACGAAGAGGGCGGGCAGCTCACCGAGAAGGTGAAGCGCAATCCGTACTCGGTCGTCCTGCTCGACGAAGTCGAGAAGGCCCATCCGGACCTGTTCAACATCCTGCTGCAGGTGTTCGAGGACGGCCACCTGACCGACGGCCTCGGCAACCGGGTGAACTTCAAGAACACCATCATCATCATGACCTCGAACATCGGCGCCCGCTTCATCCAGAAGAAGGCGTCGCTCGGGTTCCAGTCGGCCGACAGCGGCGTCATCGCCCGCAGCGTCAACGACATGGTGCTCGCCGAGGTGAAGAAGACGTTCAATCCGGAGTTCATCAACCGCATCGACGAAATCATCGTCTTCGAGGCGCTTTCGGACGACGACCTCCGGACCATCACCAAGCTGCTCGTGAAGCAGGTGAACGACAACCTGGTCGACCGCCGGCTGCGCCTGGAGCTCGAGCCGGACGTCATCGACTGGATCATCGAGCAGACGTGCAAGGATCGCTCGTACGGGGCTCGTCCGCTGCGGCGCGCGATCCAGCGCTATATCGAGGATCCGCTGTCCGAGGAGCTCATCCGCGGCCACCTGAAGGGGGGCGACATCCAGGTGTACCTCGATGCGGGGAGCCTGGCGTACCGTCCGGCCGGCGCAACCGAGAGCGGCCGCCGGCTGGCCTGACCCGCCTTCGCATGGGCGGCCCGTGCAACGGCTACGGCGCGGCTTCGGCAAGGCCACCGGGTAGCCTTGCACGTCTAAGATCCAGTAAACTCATGGCTTGGCCTCAGCCTGGGCCTTCCGTCCGGGCCGCGGCCGGTCGTTCGCAGCCCCCAATTATGCGTGTTTTTGTTCTTTTGCTCGTGGCCCTTGCGGCCGCCGGCGAGGTGCGCGCTCAGACGCCGCCGCCGGCACTCCCGTGCCGCCCAGGCCCCGTCGGCCCCGGCGAGGGATCTTCCCGCGACGATCTGCGACCAGACCGTCCCGCCGCCCAGCCGGCTGCCCCCGGCCGGCTCCGGGCCGCTCGTCCACGCGGTCATGCTCTGCTTCGAGAAGCAGGGTGGAAGCCCGGTGATCGAGGCGTACACCTACCTCTATTACACGCAGTTGAAAGGCAGTCAGCCGTCCGCTCAACACCTGGGTGCCGTACGACGACGCGCGCGCAGCAGATCGGCGATCGCCGACTTCAAGCGGTTGTGGGGGACGAACTTCCTCGACGACCTCGTCATCGAGGTCCACGACGTGCGCTACGCGAACGGCGTCCCCGGCAAGGTCGTCGTGTACAGCATGGAAGAGCGGCAGCGGGTCAAGATCGTCGACTACGTCGGCCCGAAGAAGGTCGACCAGACGAAGATTGAAGAGGTGCTCAAGGAGAAGAACATCACGATCAAGCTCGACTCGTTCATCGATCCCGGCCTCATCCGCAAGGTCAGCGGCGTCGTCCGCGACGTCTACGCGGAGAAGGGGTATCAGTTCGTCGAGGTCAAGCCGGAGATCAAGCCCGTCGAGGGCGGCACGAAGATCGTCAACGTGACGTTCCACATCACCGAAGGGCCGAAGGTCAAGATCCGCGACGTGGACTTCGTGGGGAACTCCGCCGTGAGCGACGGCAAGCTCTCGAAGCAGTTGAAAGAGAACAAGGGCCCGGGGATGTTCTCGTTCGTCCTCGGCAGCGGCACCTACAAGGAAGAGAAGTTCGAAGAGGACGCCGACCGCGTCGTCGAGTACTACCGCGACCGGGGCTACATCGGCGTCCGCGTGGGACAGCCGGATCTGAAGATCCTCGAGGACTCGAGGGACCAGAAGACGCGCTGGGTGCAGCTGCGCATTCCGATCACCGAAGGCAAGCGCTACCGCGTCGGCAAGATCGATTTCGAGGGGAACAAGGTCGTCACCGGCGAGGCGCTGCGGCCGCTGTTCAAGCTCGCCGACGGCGACGTCTACAGCGAAAAGGTGATCCGCAAGGGCTTCGAGAAGGCCAAGGAAGTGTACGGCGGCGGCGGCTACATGGAGTTCACGGGCTACCCGGACCTGAAGCCGCGCGACCTGCCCGAGATGACCAACGGCGCGGGCGCGGCGGCCGGCCCCTCTCCCGCGCCGGCGCCCGCGCCGGCGCCGGACGGTCCGCCGATCGTGGACGTGACGCTCCGGATCCAGGAGGGCAAGCAGTACTTCGTCAACCGCATCACGTTCGTCGGCAACACGACGACGCGCGACCCGGTCATCCGGCGCGAGGTGCGGCTCCTCGAGAGCGGCATCTTCAACACCGAGGCGTTGAAGTTCAGCGTCAAGCGGCTGAACCAGCTCGGCTACTTCAAGCCGCTCGAAGGCGAGGCGATCTCGGTCGACAAGACGCCGGGCGCGGACAACAAGGTCGACGTCAAGCTGAAGTTCGAGGAGCAGAACCGCAACCAGCTCACCTTCGGCGCGGGCGTCTCGCAGTACGACGGCTTCTTCGGCCAGCTCTCGTTCCAGACGTCGAACTTCCTCGGCCGCGGGGAGACGTTCACGGTCTCGGCGCAGCAGGGCAGCCGCGCGACCAACTACCAGCTCGCCTTCAGCGAGCCGTTCCTCTTCAACCGGCCGCAGACCGCCGGCGTCGATCTCTTCATCCGCGAGCTGGAGTACATCGGCCTCTACACGCAGAAGTCGCGCGGCGGCAACCTCGTCTACGGCTTCCAGGTGCAGGACTTCGCGCGGATGTTCATCAACTACAGCTACGAACACATCCGGGTGGAGGACCTGAACCCGGCGTTCTTCGATCCCGCTGGTGCTGGCCGGCAACCCGCTGCTCGCCGACTCGCTGCTCATCGGCGAAGGCGGCAAGCGCACGATCAGCAAGATCGGCCCGAGCTACGTCTACAACACCGTCGACCATCCGATCTTCCCGACGGCCGGCCGGCGCTTCACGCTCTCGACCGACTTCGCGGGCATCGGGGGCAACACCAACTACATCAACCCGCGGGCCGAAGCCATCGTCTACATCCCGCACACGCCGGCGGACGTCGATCGGCTTCCGGGCGGCGGGCGAGTACATCAAGCCGTTTGCCAGCACCACGGTGCTGCCGATCTTCAACAAGATCTTCCTCGGCGGCGAGTACAGCATCCGCGGCTTCGACATCCGGTCGCGTGTCCCCGCGCGACCCGTTCTCCGGCGTGCAGATCGGCGGCAACAAGAGCCTGCTGTTCAACGGCGAGTACCTGATCAACATCGCCGGGCCGGTCCGGCTGGTCCTGTTCTTCGATGCCGGCCAGGTGCGCGACATCGGGGATACGTTCGCGTGGAAGGAGCCGATCAAGGAACAGTTCCGGCAGGGCGAGTTGGTCCCGCCCATTTTCGTCGATTCCGGAGTCCTCCGGAACCCGCTCTCGGGGGTCGTCCGGCCGATCGAAACGCGCACCGTCGGGGAGGCGTACGCGTTCAAGACGTCGACCGGGGCGGAGATCCGGTTCTTCATGCCGGTCCTCAACGTGCCGTTCCGGTTGATCTTCGCGATGAACCCGTCGCGCGAAAACGTGCTCGACAACAACTTGCAGCCCGAGAAGAAGTACAAGTTCCGTTTTGCCGTGGGCTCGACATTCTAGCGAGGCTGCGCTGACCAGACGCTCCGCATGGCTGTCCAGTTTGAAAGCCGCTGCACTCGGAAATGATCATGGTGAGCGGGTAGTCTGACAGTGAGATGGTCATTGAAAGGGACTGGTCAATGAGATGTTGACGATGATGATGGTGATTGGCGCAGTCAGCGGGATGCTGGTTGCGACGCCCGGCCACGCGCAGGGAGCACAAGCCCCCGCCGCTTCCGCCGCGGCCGATCAGCAGCCGCCGGCCGCGCCTCCCGCGGGCGGCCAGAAGCCCGCCCCGCCGGCCGCGCCCGCGCCGCAGCCGCCGCGCCCCTTCCCGGAGGGGGCGAAGGTCGCGTTCGTCGATATCCAGGCGATCGCGAGCGGCTCGGTGGAAGGCAAGTCGGCCAGCAGCAAGCTGGATGCGTTCAGGAAGAAGACGCAGGACGCCCTCGTCGCCAAGAACACGTCGCTCAAGGCCATGCAGGACAAGCTGTCGTCCGGCGGGTCGGTGATGAACGACCAGGCCCGCGCCCAGCTCGAGAAGGAAATCGAGAAGGGCCAGCGCGAGCTGCAGTTCGCCCAGCAGGACGCGCAGACCGAGCTGACGGACATGACCAATCAGCTCCAGAACGAGTTCCAGGAGAAGCTGAACCCCGTCCTCGAACAGGTGCGGGCCGAGAAGGGGCTGCTGATGATCTTCAGCATCCGCGACTCGGGCATCATCGCGGTCGACCTCGGCCTCGACCTGTCGGCTGAAGTCGTCAAGCGGTTCGACGCGGCGGCGAAGACGCCGGCGGCGACAAAGAAATAAACGTTCTTGGCTGTTCTGGTTCTCAGTTCTGAGTTCGTGCGTTCGTGTCCCGAGGTCGAGCGTTCCCGAACGAAGAACCGGGAACGACAACCAGAACTAGAACCGAGAACGGTTCCTCTGATACACTCCCTGTCAGTGTCGATAAACCTCCCGAACGTCCTCGATCGGCTCTGCTATCGCTATCCGTCACCGCTCGTCGATGCGGTGACCGAGCACGAGCCGGGCCGGCGCGTCGTCGCCGTCAAGAACGTCACGGTCAACGAGGAATTCTTCCAGGGACATTTTCCGGGCGCGCCGCTGATGCCGGGCGTGCTGATGATCGAGACGCTCGCGCAGGTCGCCACGATCCTGCTGACGCACCCGGACACAGCCGGGGCGCACCTATCTGCGCGGCGTGAACCGCGCCAAGTTCCGGCTGCCGGTCGTCCCGGGCGACCGGCTGCGGCTGGAAGTCACGATCGGGCCGCGGCGGGCGCGGCTCGCGCGCGCGCATGCGGTCGCGTACATCGGCGACAACATCGCCGCGGAGGCCGAGCTCCTGATGGGCCTGGCCGCCGACGAGGCGGGCGAGACCCGGGCGGGGGTCACCGTCGACGCGAGCGCGATCGTCCACCAGGACGCCGTGCTCGGCGCCGGCACGGTCGTCGGGCCGCATGCCGTCATCGGCGAGCACGTGCGCATCGGGCGGGACTGCCGCATCGGCGCGTCGTCGGTCGTCGAGGGCCCGACCGAGATCGGCGACGGCAACGAGATCTTCCCGTTCGTCTCGATCGGCCTGATTCCGCAGGACCTGAAGTATCACGGCGAGCCGACGCGGCTGGTCGTCGGCGACCGCAACGTGTTCCGGGAGTTCGTGACGATCCATCGCGGCACCGCCGGCGGCGGCGGCGTCACGGAAATCGGCGACCACAACGTGTTCATGGCCTACGCGCACGTCGCGCACGACTGCCACGTCGGACACCACACGATCTTCGGCAACGCGGCGACGCTCGGCGGGCACGTGATTGTCGAGGACTACGCGACGATCAGCGCGTTTTCGGGGGTCCACCAGTTCTGCCGCGTCGGCAAGCACGCGTTCATCGGCGGCTTCTCGGTCATCACCAAGGACGCGCTGCCGTTCGCGAAGACGGTCGGCAACCGCGCGCGCATCTACGGCCTGAACACGATCGGGCTGATGCGGCGGAAGTTTTCCGCCGACTCGATCGCCAAGCTGCGGCGCGCCTACCGCCACCTGCTGCACTCGAACACGAGCCGGGCGCTCGCGCAGATCGAGCGCGACCCGACGCTGGCCTGCGACGAAGTGCAGTACGTCGTCGATTTCATCCGCACCTCGAGCCGTGGCGTCGGGCTCCGACGGCCGAGCCGGCGGCTCGAAGAGGTCGTCGACGAATAACGCTGCCGCGCCGAAGCAGCCATCAGTGAACGCTGCGAAGGCACGAGTCGCCGACGAACGCTGCGAAGCTGCAGCTGCGGACGACGGCGAGCTGGTCAGTCGTTACCGGTCAGGGACGGCCGCACGACGGTGATGGTGTAGTTCACGGGCGCGGTGACTTTCCCGATGTCGTAGATCCGGACGCACAGGCTGGCGGCAGACGTCACGGTCCCGGTGACAATCGCGCCCTGCAGCGCGTTGTCGTTCGCGATCACGACCTGGCACGCCGATGCCGGTCCACGTGCCGAGACTGAGGCCGACGGCGATCGTCGCGTCGGGGGAAACGGTCGTCAGCGTCGCGGTGACGGACCCGCCGGTCGTCGCGGTGAAGTTGGAGGTCGCGGCGCCGTTCATGTTGATCGCGCCGGTGAAGGTTTCAGTGAACGTCAACGGCTGCCCTGGGTTCGTGGGGATATTCGGCGTAGTCGGAGTATCTTCGTCGCAGGCTGCCGCGGCCGTCGCGAGGATGACGACCAGCAGCAGGGCGGGAATCGAACGGCGCATGCCTTCTCCTTGAAAAATCACCAATCAGTCCTTGCAAGCAACGGGCGTTCCGCTGCGCTTCCTAGATAATACGTCGAACGAACGCCTCCTGTGTCACTCGATGGTGACTCCCGGGCTCGGCTGGAGGACGGCCGGGCGCGTCGAGCCCATCCCTCCGGGCCGGCCCGGCCGCGAGGACCCGGGGCCATCTGATAGACTTCTTCGATCCACGCCATGAGCAGAATCGGTCTGATCGCCGGCAACGGCAGATTCCCCTTTCTCGTGCTGCAGGGGGCCCGCAGCCTGGGGCACGAGGCGACGGTGGTCGCCATCAAGGAAGAGGCGTTCGCCGATCTCGAGCAGGCGGCGCGCGACGCGCAGGCGGAGTTCCACTGGGTGTCGCTCGGCCAGCTCGGCAAGTGCATCAAGATCCTCAAGGCGGCCGGCGTGTCGCGGGCGGTGATGGCCGGCCAGGTGAAGCACGTGAAGATCTTCTCGGGGATCATCCCGGACATGACCCTGATGTCCGTGCTCGCGCGCCTCAAGGCCCGGAACACCGATGCGCTGATTGCCGCGGTCGCCGACGTGATGCGTGACAGCGAGATCGAGCTGCTCGACTCGACGGCGTTCCTGCAGCCGCTGCTCGCGCGCGAGGGGCCGATCACCGATCGCGCGCCGGACGAGCAGGAGCGCGCCGACTTCGAGTTCGGATACCGCATGGCGGACGCGATTGCCGCGCTCGACATCGGCCAGACGATCGCGGTGAAGCACCAGGCGGTCGTCGCCGTCGAAGCGATGGAAGGGACGGACGAAGTGATCGGCCGGGCCGGGTACCTGGCGGGTCCCGGCGTGCGGATTGTGAAGGTCGCCAAGCCGAAGCAGGACATGCGGTTCGACGTGCCCGTCATCGGGATTGCCACCATTCAGGCGATGCGCGTCGCCGGCGCCTCGGCGCTGTCGATCGACGCGGAGCGGACGCTGGTGCTCGACGGCGAGCACGTCCTGAAGTCGGCGAACGAAGCGGGCATCGCGATCGTCGGGCGGCCCCGGAGCCAGCAACATGCCGGCTGAGCCGCTGCGGATCGCGGTCATTGGCGTGGGCCATCTCGGCCGGCATCACGCGCGGATTCTGTCGGGCCTCGACGGCGCGAAGCTGGTGGCCGTGGTCGACACCGCGCCGGACCGCGCCGCGGCCTCTGCCGCCGCAACCGGCGCCCGCGCGGTGTCGGACTTCCGCGAGGTGCTCGACGAAGTCGATGCCGTCACCGTCGCGGTCCCGACGGAGCTCCACCGCGACGTCGCGATCCCGTTCCTCGAGCGCGGCATTGCCGTGCTGGTCGAAAAACCGATGGCGCGGTCGCTGGCCGAAGCCGACGAGCTGGTCGCCGCCGCGCACGCCTCGGGGGCGGTCCTGGCGGTCGGCCATACCGAGCGGTACAACCCCGCCGTCGCCGCGGTGCTTCCGCTCGTGACGTCGCCGCGCTTCATCGAGGTCCACCGGATGGGGGTGTTCCCGGATCGCAGCCTGGACATCGACGTGGTCTTCGACCTGATGATTCACGATCTGGATGTCGATTCTCGCGCTCGTGCGTTCAGACGTCGAATCCATCGAAGCGGTCGGGGTGCCCGTCCTGACCCCGAAGTTCGACATCGCGAACGCCCGGCTGCGCTTCGCGACCGGGTGCATCGCGAACGTGACCGCGAGCCGCATCAGCCGCGAGCGCGTCCGGAAGATCCGGTTCTTTCAGCCCGATGCGTACCTGTCGGTCGACTACGCCGCGCAGGAAGTCGAGGGCTGGCGGCTCGTGCGCCGCGACGGCGAGCGTCCCGGGATCGAGGGTGGGCCGCTGCCGGTCGAGCGCGATGAGCCGCTCCGGCGGGAGCTGGCGGACTTCGTCCGGGCGGTCAGTCAGAAAGGCACGCCGCTCGTCGACGGCCACGCGGGCCGGCGGGCGCTCGAGCTGGCGACGCGCGTCGCGGAGAAGATGGGAGAGCGCTCTAGCGAGGTCGTCAGCGCCACCAATCAGATCGAAGGCCAGAAACAGGAGAACGGGAGGACGAGAAGACCCAAAAGTAGCCAAAGACCAAAGACCAGAGACCAAAGACCAAGACTGGAGCCTCGCGAGCTCCAGTGCTCCTGTTTGGCTAGCGCGTCAAGTACTTATGTTCAACGACCTCTCGGAGTTCATCACGGCGCTCGACGAAGAGCGCGAGCTGGCGCGGATCGCCGATCCCGTCAGTCCCGATCTGGAGATCTGCGCCGTCACCGATCGTGTCTCCAAGTCGCCGGGCGGCGGCCCCGCCCTGCTCTTCGAACGCCCGGCCGGCTTCGACATCCCCGTCGCCCTGAACCTGTTCGGCTCGATGAAGCGGATCTGCATGGCGCTCGGCGTGCGCACGCTGAACGACCTGGCTCGCGAGATCGAGACGCTGACGACGCCGAAGATCCCGGCCGGGATGATCGACGCGCTGAAGATGCTGCCGACCGTGAATCGGCTCCGCGATCTCATGCCCAGGACCGTCTCGGACGCCCCCTGCCAGGAGGTCGTCAGACGGGACGGGTCGCTGGAGGAGCTGCCGATCCTGAAATGCTGGCCCGAGGACGGCGGCCGCTACATCACGCTGCCGCTCGTGTTCACCAAGGATCCCGAGACGGGCGTGCGCAACATCGGCACGTACCGCATGCAGGTGTTCGACGCGCGCTCGACCGGCATGCACTGGCAGCGGCACAAGGGGGGCGCGCAGCACTACCGCGTCGCCGAGCGGCTGAACCGGCGGATGCCGGTCGCGGTCGCGCTCGGTCCGGATCCCGCGCTCACGTATGCCGCCACGGCGCCGATGCCCGAAGGGCTCGACGAGCTGATGCTCGCCGGGTTCCTCCGCCGCGACCGCGTCGACCTCGTGAAGTGCGTCACGATCGACATGGAAGTGCCGGCCAACGCCCAGATCATCCTCGAAGGCTACGTCGAGCCCGGCGAGCGCCGCCGCGAGGGGCCGTTCGGCGACCACACCGGGTTCTACTCGCACCCCGACGACTATCCCGTCTTCCATCTCACGTGCATCACGCACCGGAAACGACCCGTCTATCTCACCACGGTCGTCGGCGTGCCGCCGATGGAGGACTACTACCTCGGGCTGGCGAGCGAGCGGATCTTTCTGCCGCTCATCCGCAAGACGCTGCCGGAGATCGTCGACATGCACTTCCCGGCGGCCGGGATCTTCCACAACATCGTGCTCGTCTCGATCGACAAGCGGTACCCCGGGCACGCCCGCAAGATCATGAACGCGTTCTGGGGCCTGGGTCAGCTCATGTTCTCCAAGACCATCATCGTCGTCGATTCGGACGTGGACGTGCAGAACGAGGCCGAGGTCGCGTGGATCGTCGGCACCCACTACGATCCCGAGCGCGACGTCCAGTTCACGCGCGGGCCGGTGGACGATCTCGAGGACGCGAGCGACCTGGCGGCCTATGGCAGCAAGATGGGCATCGACGCCACGCGCAAATGGCCCTCCGAAGGGTTCACGCGCCCGTGGCCGAGGCGCATCGTCACGTCGGGCCCGGCGGCGCAGAAGGCCGAAGCCGTGTGGGAGAAGGTCCGGCAGAGGATGGAAATGATTGCCGCGCTCGGCGAGCGCGTGTCGCGCGGCGAGGCCATCGACGAGCACGACGCGCGCCTGATTCTGGACTGCCCGGATCTGATTGCCGTCGGCGTCGCGGCCGACACCGTGCGCCGCCGCCTCCACGGCGCCCGCACCACGTTCGTCCGCGTGTTCGAGGTCCACGTCGACGCGCCGCCTGCGGCGCTGCCGCCGCGCGTCTCGGCGGGGGAGTTCCGCATCGTGGGACGTCCCGAGTCGGCCGACGCAGCCGTCAGCGCGGTGCGCGCCGCGGCCGCCATCGCCGGCAGGCGCGCCGGTCACCGGGTTTTCGCTCGTCGACCTGCAGTCGCTCGCGCCCGGCACGTCGCTCGGCGCGTTCTGCGCGGTGCTCCGTGCCGCGGGGCTCGAAGCCGTCGCGGAGCTGCCGGTCGATCTGTTCGACGACGTCGGCGCCGCCGTCGAATCCGCGCGCGCGGCCGGCCTCGTCATCTCGCGGCTGACCGTGCATGCGCTGTCGGCCGCGGATCGGATCGCCGTGGTCTCCCGGGCCCGCGATCTCCAGAGCGCGCTCGGCGGGTTCCGCGTGTTCGCGCCGCTGCCCCGCACGATGTCGATCTCGACGCCGTCCACCGGGTACGACGACGTGAAGCAGATCGCGCTGGCGAGGCTGCTGGCCGGCAACGTCGAGTCCATCCAGGTCGACTGGCCGCTCTACGGCCCCAAGCTCGCGCAGTTCGCGCTCACGATTGGGGCCGACGACGTGGACGGCGTGGCGGCGGCCGATCCGGGCGTGCTCGGCACGCGGCGGAGCCCCATCGAGGAGATTCGCGGCAACATCCGGTCGGCGTCGCTGGAACCGGTGGAGAGGAACGCGCGCTACGAGGCGATTGGCTGATGCGGATCGTTCGTCTGGGCGCGGTCGAGTACCTCAACGCCAGGCCGCTCGTCTACGGGCTCGAGCTGCGAAACGATCTGTTCTCGCTCCGCTTCGACGTCCCGTCGAAGTGCGCCGCGTTGCTGCACGAAGGGTCCATCGACCTCGGCATGATTCCGTCGATTGAATACCTGCGCGGGCCCGCGTACCGCATCGTCGCCGGCATCGCGATCGCGTCCGACGGCCCGGTCGCCTCCGTGGCGCTGTTCACGACCGTTCCGCTGAACCGCATCCGATCGATTGCCGCCGATGTCAGCTCGCGGACGTCGAACGCGCTCCTGCGCGTGCTGTGCGTGGAGCGGTTCGGGATCAGCCCGGCTTTCGAGCCCATGCCGCCCGACCCCGCGGCGATGCTGAGGCGGTGCGACGCGGCGCTGCTCATCGGCGATCCCGCGCTTTTCCTCGATCACGAGGCGCTTGGGGTGCAGAAAATCGATCTGGGCGAGCAGTGGACCTCGCTGACGGGGCTGCCGTTCGTGTGGGCGTTCTGGGCGGGGCGTCCGGGCGTCCTCTCGCGTGATGCCGTCAACGCCCTCCAGACGGCCCGGGACGCCGGCGTGGCGGCATCCGACGAGGTCGCGGCCGCGTATTGCGGGCCGGAGCGGGCCGCGCGCTGCCAGGCGTACTTGAGGGACAATATTCAGTACGGCTTCGGGGAGCGCGAGGACGCGGGGCTGCGAAAATACTTCGAGCTCGCGGAGCGCCACGGCGTCGTGGAGGCCGTCACGCGCCCCGGAATTCTATCATCGATGAATCGACGAGCTGGCTGCGCGGGTGAGGGGCGGAGAGCGGCTGGATCGCGCCGCGGCGCTCGAGCTCTACCTGCACGCGCCCACGCCGCTCCTCGGCCGGCTGGCCGACGAGGTCCGCGCGCGCAAGCATCCCGGACGGCATCGTCACCTACATCATCGATCGCAACGTCAACTACACGAACGTCTGCGTCGCGCGCTGCAACTTCTGCGCGTTCTACCGTCCCGTCGGATCGGCCGAAGGCTACGTCCTGGGCTTCGAGGAGATCTTCGGCAAGATCGACGAGACGATTGCGCTCGGCGGCGGTCAACTGCTGCTGCAGGGCGGACACAACCCGGACCTGCCGCTGGCCTGGTACGAGGATCTGTTCCGGGCGGTGAAGGAACGGTATCCGGCGTTCCGGCTTCATGCACTGTCCCCGCCGGAAGTCATTCATCTGTCGCGGCTGTCGCGATTGACCGTGCCCGAGGTCATCGAGCGGCTGATCGCCGCCGGCCTCGACAGCATTCCCGGCGGCGGCGCCGAGATCCTGGTCGATCGCGTGCGGAAGCTCCTCAACTGCTACGGCAAGGCGACCGCGGACGAATGGCTGGACGTCATGCGGCACGCGCACCGCGCGCGGGCTCCGGACGACGGCCACGATGATGTATGGGACCGTCGAGACCGTGGAAGAGCGCCTGGAGCACCTGCTGCGCCTTCGCGAGCTGCAGGACGAGAGCCGCGGAGCGGGCTTTACCGCTTTCATCACGTGGAGCTACCAGCCGGACCACACGGAGCTCGGGGGCGCGGAGGCCACGGGGATCGAATATCTCCGGACGCTGGCGATCGCGCGCCTCGTGCTCGACAACTTCGACAACCTGCAGGCCTCGTGGGTGACGCAGGGCGGGAAGGTCGGGCAGCTCAGTCTCGCGTTCGGCGCGAACGACATGGGCAGCGTGATGATCGAGGAAAACGTCGTCCGCGCCGCCGGCGCGAGCTACTGCATGGACGAGATCGAGATCGTCCGCAACATCGAGAACGCGGGCTACGTGCCCAAGCGGCGGAACATGCACTACGAGATCCAGGGCGATCCGATCTTCCGGGAGCGCAGCATCCCACGGATGCTGGAGCTGGCCGTGGCCCGCGCCGACGGCGACACGTCGCGACCGCCGGAGATCGGCCGCTATGCCGCGAGAAGCGCCGCCGAGAAGAAGGCGCGCCTCACCGGCCATTGATCCTCCACCGCGCCGCCTGGGTGCTGCCGATCTACCGGCCGCCGCTGCGCGGCGGGTGGGTGCTCGCGGATCGCGGGAACGTGGTCGTGTGCGGGAGCGGTGACGTCGTTCCGGGGCGTCGCGACGGCACGCCTGCCCGGGTCGTGGATCTCGGGGACGCCGTCATCCTGCCGGGGCTCGTCAACGCGCACACGCACCTGGAGCTGTCGTGGATGCGCGACCGCGTCCCGCCTGGCGGCTCGATGCCCGCGTGGGCGTCGCAGCTGCTGGCGCTGCGCCGTGCCGCCGCCGGCGATCCCGCCGGTCCGATCGGCGAGGCCATCCGCCAGGTGCGCGCGGCGGGCACGTCGCTCGTCGGGGATGTCACCAACACGCTGGCGGCGTACGATCTCCTGGCGGACAGCGAGCTTGGGGGCGCGGTGTTCCGGGAACTGATCGGGTTCGGCGCGGACGATCCCGATCGGATCGTCGCCCGCGCGGAGACCGAGCTCGACGTGCTGAGGCCGCTCCCGTGGCTTCGGCCGTCGATCGTTCCGCACGCGCCGTACTCGGTGGCCCCGGCCCTGTTCCGGGCGATCGCGCGCGCGTCACAGGGCCGCCCGATCAGCGTGCACCTCGCGGAGTCGCCTGAAGAAATCCAGTTCCTCCGCGACGGGACCGGGGCCTGGCGCGAGCTGCTCGAACAGCTCGGCGCCTGGAACACCGACTGGGAGCCGCCGGCGTGCGGGCCCGTGGAGTATCTCGATCGGATGGGGCTCGTGACCGGCCGCCTGCTCGCGGTGCACGGCACGCAGCTGACGGACCCGGAGCTCGCGCGCCTGGCGGAGGCCGGCGCGACGGTGGTGGCCTGTCCGAGGAGCAATCGATGGACCGGCGCCGGCACGCCGCCTGTCGAGCGTTTCTACGGCTCCGGCGTGCGCGTGGCGATCGGGACCGACAGCCTGGCGAGCGTCGAGGATCTGAATCTCTTCCAGGAGCTGGCCGCGCTGCGCCGCCTGGCGCCCGGCGTGCCGGCGGCCCGCCTGCTCGAGAGCGCGACCGTCATCGGCGCCGCTGCGCTGGGATTTGCGTCGGAGTTCGGCACCCTCGAACCCGGCAAGCGCGCCGACGCGATCGCCGTCAGCCTGCCGGCCGGCGTCGAGGATGTGGAAGAATACCTCTTGAGTGGAATCGAGCCTGACGACATCAGGTGGCTCGATTCCGAGTAGGTTCTACAAGGTTCTAGGTTCCGCAGGGTTCCACTGGGTTCTGTTCCTCGGGTTCGCAGGGTTCTGGGTTCTGCAGGTTCTGGGTTCCGCAGGGTTCCGCGCGACCGAACCTGGAACCCTCGAACCTGGAACCCCGAACCTGAACCCCGAACGAACCCCGAGAACCCTGTGGAACAGAACCAGTAGAACCCTGAGGAACCCAGCGGAACCCGGCGGAACCTGTGAATCGCCTCCAAACCTACGCCTCGTTCGTCCGTTTCAGCCATTCTGTCTTTGCGCTGCCCTTTGCGCTGACTGGGGCGCTGCTCGCGCTGCACCGGCTGGGCGAGTGGTCGCCGGCCACGGTCGCGGTGCGCTTCGCGTGGATCGTGCTCGCGATGGTGGCCGCGCGGAGCGCCGCGATGGGCTTCAATCGCCTGGCCGACGCGTCGCACGATGCGCTCAATCCACGGACCGCGGGGCGTGAGCTGCCGCGCGGCCTGATGACGCGCCGCGAGGCCACGGCCTTCGTCGCGATCTCGTCGGCCGTGTTCGTGGCGGCGGCGTGGAAGCTCGGCCCCGTCTGCTTCGTGCTGTCGCCGGTCGCGCTCGCCATCGTCTTCTGGTATTCGCTGGCGAAGCGCTACACGACCTACACGCAGCTCTTTCTCGGGCTCGCGATGGCGATCGCGCCGGTCGGCGGCTGGCTCGCGGCGGGCGGCCGCGGCGGCGCGGAGCCCTGGCTGCTCGGGCTGGCGATCGGCGCATGGGTCGGGGGGTTCGACGTGCTGTATGCCTGCCAGGACCTCGCGTTCGATCGCGCGCACGGCCTGCGCTCGATTCCGGTCCGCTTCGGCATCGCCCGCTCGCTCGCGATCTCGCGCGCGATGCACGTCGCCGCCGTGCTCTGCCTCGCCGCGCTCGGCCCCGTTGCCGATCTCGGGCCGCTCTATCTGGCCGGTGTCGCCGGCGTCGCGGTGCTGCTCGTGTACGAGCAGTCGCTCGTGAGCGAGCACGATCTCTCGCAGGTCAAGCGCGCGTTCGATTTGAACGGCTACGTCGGGATCCTGTACCTCGCGTCCACCGCGATTGCCATCTATGTCCACTGAGACCCTCGCGCGGCGCAGCATCGTCGTTGCCGTCACCGGCGCCAGCGGCGCGCTGTACGCGACCCGGACGATGGCGGCGCTGCTGGAGCGGGAGTGGCACCTCGAGCTGGTGGTGTCGGACTACGGGCGGCGCCTGCTCCGCGACGAGCTGGGCGAGGCCGCGTCGATCGACAAGATGGCCGACTACCTGGCCGCGAAGTACGGGCCCGCCGTGCGGAACGGCACCTTCACGCTCTACAGCAATCGCGATCTGGGTGCGAAGATCGCGAGCGGCAGCCAGGGCGCCGAGGCCATGGTGGTGGTGCCCTGCTCGATGAAGAGCCTGGCCGGGATCGCCCATGGGCTGTCGCGCAACCTCGTCGAGCGCGCCGCCGACGTGATGCTGAAAGAGCGGCGCCGGCTCATCATCGTCCCGCGCGAAACGCCGATGAGCCTGCCCCAGCTCCGGAACATGGTCCTGTGCGCCGAGGCGGGCGCGATGATCATGCCCGCCATGCCGGCCTACTACCAGATGCCGCAGACGCTCGACGACCTGGCGGATTTCATGGCCGGGAAGATTCTCAGCGCGCTCGGCCTGAGCCACGAGTTGTATCCGTCGTGGAAGGGATGAGGTGGTCTCGCAATTGCCGGCAACTCCCCCCCGACAAGACGCCCGCGGCCATCGCGGGCATGTTCGACGCGATTGCGCCGCGGTACGATCTGTTGAACCACGTGCTCAGCGCCGGGCTCGATCGGCGCTGGCGCGATCGCGCCGTGGACGCGCTGGCGCTGGCGGACGGGGCGCTGGTGATGGACCTGTGCACCGGCACGGGCGACCTCGCGATCGCGACCGTGCGCCGCGCGCCTGGCGCGTCGGTCGTCGGCATCGATTTCGCCGGCGAGATGCTCCGCCTCGGACGTGCGAAGGTCCGGGCCGCCGCGCTCGACGGGCGCATCCGCCTGGTGCGAGGCGACGCCGCACGCATTCCGATCCGCGACGGCTCGTGCGCCGCCGCCACGATCGCCTTCGGCATCCGCAACGTCGCCGAGCCGGAGCGTGCGCTCGCGGAGATCGCCCGCGTCCTGAAGCCCGGCGGACGCCTGGCCATCCTCGAGTTCGGCCAGCCGCGCATCCCCGGCATCCGCACGCTCTACTCGTGGTACTTCCGCTATCTGCTGCCGCTCGTCGGGCGGCTGGTGTCGAAGCACCAGAGCGCATACTCGTACCTGCCGGCGTCGGTGGGCACGTTTCCACCGCCGGACGAGTTCTCCAGAATCATCGCTGCCACGGGATTTTCACAGGTTCGCGCCGTCCCTCTGACTTTCGGCATCGTCTATCTGTTCGTGGCGGAACGTAACTGAACGAGACGTTCTTGGTTCTCGGTTCTTGGTTCTTGGTTGTCTTTCGTTGTTCGTTCTCGTTGACCGTTTTCGTTCCTGGAACCGGGAGACCGGGACACGAAGAACGGAACCAAGAACCGAGAACCAAGAACCGAGAACGAAGAAATGTTATAATTCTCTAACCCACTGATGTACTTCAACTTCGAGGACTATCGGCCGGATACGCCGACGCTGCCGCGGGGGCTGACGCGCCTCGAAGTGTCCTTGTTGACGGTCGTCGTCTACCTCTCGCTGGTGATCCTCTTGCTGGTCTGGCCGCACCTGCCCTTCGTCAAGGCGATGGAAGCCAAACGGCAGCAGCAGCTGGTGGAATTGGAGCAGAAGCAGCTCGAACGCCGGCGCGACAACGCGCGGTTCGTCTTCATCGCGCCGAAAGTGGACCTGAAGGCGCCGAAGCCTCCGGATCGGGCCGAGCTGTCGGACATCGATCGGAAAGCGCGGACGGTCGAGCGCGCCGAGCGGCCGACCAACGACATGCCCTTCGCGCGCGGCAACACGCCGGAGCGCATGGAGTCTGCACCGTCACGGGAGACCCAGCCGTCGGTGCCGCAACCCGAAGCCGCCGCGGCGGATCAGCAGGCGCGCCAGGGCATGACCCTCCCCGATTCGCCGTCGGCGCACGAGCCCAGGGCCGCGGAGACGCCGCAGAATGGCCCGGCGGTCGGCGTGATTGCCGATGCGATCCGCAACGTGCAGAAGTACGCGTCGCGCGAGACCTTCGGCAACCCGCAGGGGGGCGCCGACATTCAGGCCGCGCCGTCGATCCAGTTCGACAGCAAGGGCGTGGACTTCGGTCCGTGGCTGAGACGGTTCATCGCGCAGATCCGGCGCAACTGGTTCATCCCGCTCGCGGCCCAGACCCTTCGCGGCCACGTCGTCATTACGTTTTACGTCGGCAAGGACGGCCGGATCACCGAGCTCCGGGTGCTGCGGCCGTCGGGCATCGACGCGTTCAACAACTCGTCGTTCAACGCGCTGGCGGCGTCGAATCCCACCCAGCCGCTGCCGCCGGAGTACCCCGACGACCGCGCGTTCTTCACGATTACGTTCTACTACAACGAAAACCCCGGGTCATGATGCAGCCGACGCGGACGCAGCAGATCGGACTGCTGTTGCTGCTGGCCGTCCTGGCGGCTCTCGCGGTCGTGCGCGCGCTCGCGGCGCGGTGATGGGAGGGCCGCGGCTCGTCGCGATCCTCGGCCCCACGGCCACCGGCAAGAGCGCGCTCGGCATCGCGCTCGCCCTCCGGTTCGGGGGCGAAGTCGTCAGCTGCGACTCGACGGCCGTCTACCGCGGCTTCGACATCGGCACGGACAAGGTGCCGGCCGCCGCCCGCCAGGGCGTTCCTCATCACATGATCGACGTCGCGGATCCGACCGAGGAGTACTCGGCGGCACGCTACGCGCGTGAGGCGGCCGCGGCCGTTCGCGACGTGGCGGCGCGCGGGCGCCTGCCGATTCTCGTCGGCGGGACGGGACTCTACTATCGTGCGCTGACCCGCGGGTTCTTTCCCGGGCCCAGCCGCGACACGGCGCTGCGCGCGAGGCTCGAGCGCATCGCCGCCCGGAAGGGTGTCGAACGGCTCCACGTGCTCCTCGGCGCGCGTGGACGCGGGCTCGGCCGTCCGGATTCAGGCGCGCGATCGCAAGCGGCTGGTGCGGGCGCTGGAGGTCTATTTCCTGACCGGCCGCCCCATGACCGCGCACTTCGCCGAGACACGGCCGCCGCTGCCTGAATTCGAGGTGACCGCCTTTGGCTTACAGATTCCGTCGGAGGCCACGGCGGCGCGGGTGGCCGCCCGGGTGGACGCGCAGTTCCGGGACGGATTGCTGGACGAGGTCCGTGCGCTGCTGGCCTCGGGGTTGCCCGAAACCGCACACCCGTTCACCGGACTCGTCTACCGGCAGGCGCTCGAGCACCTGCACGGCGTCCGCGACGAAGCCGCGACGCGAGAGCTCATCGTGCGCGAGAACCGCCGATACTCGCGGCGGCAGTTGATCTGGTTCAAGAAAGAGCCTAATCTACAATGGATTCACGCCGCAGGCGAACGCGAGGAGACTCAGGAGGAGGTCGCCCGTGTTGTCGCGGCCATGGAGATCCGCCGCGATGCCACCAACCCGTGAGTCGAAGCCAGCCTCCGCACAGCCCAATATCCAGGACGTCTTCCTGAATTACGCGCGGCGCGAGAAACTGCCGGTGCACATCCGCCTGATGGACGGCACCGACCTCGATGGGCGCGTGAAGAACTTCGATCGGTTCGCCGTGATCGTCGAGACCAACGGCGCCGACCACATGATCTTCAAGCACGCCATTGCGATCATTCGATCGCCGCGTCCGATGAGCAACTACTACTCTTCGCACGAAAGCTGATTGGGGATACCCGCGCCAGTCCGCGTCATCCTGATCGTGCATCGACAGCGTCGGCATCGGCGAGCTGCCCGACGCCCGTGACTACGACGACGCCGGCAGCGACACGCTGGGCAACATCGCGCGCCGCATCCCGCTCGCGGTGCCGAACCTGCGCCGCCTCGGTCTCGCCCGGGTCTCGACTGTCAACCGCGTCACTGCCCGAGCCGGATCCGCTCGGCGCCTTCGGCCGCATGGCGGAAGCGTCGCCCGGCAAGGACTCGGTCACGGGGCACTGGGAGCTGATGGGGCTCGTCCTCGAGCGGCCGTTTCCCGTGTTTCCCAACGGCTTTCCAGCGGAGCTCATCGACGAGTTCGAGCGGCGCATCGGCCGCAAGACGCTCGCGCAACAAGGCGGCGAGCGGCACGACCATCATCGAGGAGCTCGGCGCGGAGCACCTGCGCACCGGCAAGCCGATCGTCTACACGTCGGCCGACAGCGTGTTCCAGATCGCCGCGCACGAGGACGTCGTGCCGATCGAGGAGCTGTATCGGTGGTGCGAGATCGCGTACGAGCTCGCGGGGGTCGGCCTGGGAGTCGGGCGGGTCATCGCGCGCCCGTTCATCGGCGCGCCGGGCGCCTTCCGCCGGACGGCACAACCGCCGCGATTTCGCCCTGGTCCCGTTCGGCCCCACGCTGCTCGACCACCTCACGGCCGCCGGACTGCCCGTCGTCGCCATCGGCAAGATCGAGGACCTGTTCGCCGGCCGGGGCATCACGTCGGCCGCCCACACGGCCAGCGACGATCAGGGCATGGACGAAGTCCTGCGCGCGATGACCACCACCGCACGCGGGCTCATCTTCGCCAACCTCGTGGACTTCGACACGCAGTACGGTCACCGGAACGACGTGGCCGGCTACGCCGCCAACCTGGAGCGGTTCGACGCGCGCCTCGGCGATCTTCTGCCGCGCCTCGACCCCGGCGATCTGCTGGTCGTGACGGCCGATCACGGCAACGATCCGACGACGCCGAGCACCGATCACGCGCGCGAGTACGTGCCCCTGTTTCTCGCCGGCGCCGGCGTCCGCGCCGGCGTCGATCTCGGGACGCGCCAGACGTTCGCGGATCTCGGTCAGACGCTGGCGGATCTGTTCGGCGTCGCGGCGCTGCCGGGCGGCAGGAGCTTCCTGGGAGAGATCGCGTCCCAGGCCGCTGATCGGGCGTCGACGCCGTGATCATCCGCGAGCAGCTCGAGCAACGCGAACGCGAGATCCTCGCGCCGCAGGCCGCCAAGAGCGCCGACAGCCGCGGCCGGCTGCGGGCGGAGCCGGATGATCCGATTCGGCCGTCCTTCCAGCGCGATCGCGACCGCGTGATCCACTGCAAGGCCTTCCGCCGCCTGAAGCACAAGACGCAGGTCTTCTTCGCGCCGACCGGGGATCATTACCGGACGCGGCTGACGCACACGCTCGAGGTCTCGCAGATCGCGCGCAGCATCGCCAAGGTGCTGCGGCTCAACGAAGAGCTGACCGAGGCGATCGCGCTCGGGCACGATCTGGGTCACACTCCCTTCGGCCATGCCGGAGAACGGGTCCTCAGCGAGCTCATCCCCGGCGGGTTCAACCACTACGAGCAGAGCCTGCGCATCGTGGACGTGCTCGAGAACGATCGCGCCGGCCTGAACCTGACGTGGGAAGTCCGCGACGGCATCGCGCGGCACTCGAAGGGGAAGAGCGGCATGCCGGTCGGCGCCGATCCGGAGCACCGCGCGAGCACGATCGAGGGGCAGATCGCGCGCGTCGCCGACATCATCGCGTACGTCAACCACGACATCGACGATGCGGTGCGGGCGGGCATCCTGCGCGAGGAGGACCTGCCGTCGGCGCGTGTCTCGGTGCTGGGGGCCAGCTCGTCGGAGCGCATCGGCCGCATGGTCACCGACGTCGTCGTGCAGAGCCTCGAAGGGGGCCTGACGGAGATCCGCATGAGCGACGCGATCCTCGAGGCGACCGTCGGGCTGCGGAGCTTTCTGTTCGAGGCGGTGTACGAGAACGAGCTGGCGACCGCGGAGTTCAAGAAGGCCGGGGGCATCCTCGGGGGGCTGTGGGAAAAAGTCCGCGAGCGGCCGGCCGAGTTTCTCGACCGCCGCACGATCGACGAGGAAGGCCTGGACGCCGCCGCCCGCGATTTCCTGGCCGGCATGACCGACCGGTACGCGGTGAGCCTCTACGAGCAGCTCTTCATTCCAAAGTCGTGGGTGGATATCCGCACCTGACCGTCCTCGCGTTACGAGCTGCATCGACGGACTTCGCTGTCAAACAGGCTTCGCTGTTCTTCCAACACGGAGACCACGGAGCGCACGGAGCTCTAACGTCACCCTCCCGCACGCACTCGAGCCGCGCTCGCGCGGGCGGGGTCAGACGACATCGAGGAGACAAGCAGCCCAGGCTCGGATTGCTGCTTGCCTCCTCGATCTCGCCTGACCCTGCAACGCCGGCCTCCAGCCACACAAGGCCGGCGCTCGAGTGCGTTCTGCCCGGGACACCTGCATTCAGTGTTCTCGTTCTTGTTCGCACTTGCCAATTGAGCGATCGTGTCGAAATACGAGCTTCAACCCAGTCGCTCGGTCCCTGAGCCTCCGTGCGCTCCGTGAACTCCGTGCTGGAAGATCAGGCGCAGCCGGGCGTGACAGTCGGAGCGGCGTTCACAACCACGCGCGGTCACGGCGTGAGCGTGATCGCGCGGCTCACCTTGCCGATGGGCCGGCCGTTGACGAGCACCATCGCCGACACCGTGTAGGAACCCGGCTGAAGCGCGGTCGCCGGAATGGTCCCTGACGCGATGCGCTTTCCCGGCAGCTCCGTCGTCGCGATCGGGGCAGGCACGCTCGTGACCACCGCATCTTCGCCCGTGCGCCGAACTTCCAGCCCCACCGACACCCCGTCGAACGTGGCGGGATCGGCGGCATACACCTCGAGCATCACGGTGAGCGGCGTGCCGCTCGCGGCCTCGATCGCCGGCGTGAACCGGTCGCTCACGGTTCCCACGAACAGGTCGCTGACCTGGAGTGCGCCCATCGGGCGAAGACCGACGCCGAGCGGCATCTCCAGCGTTCCCGGCCGGCCGGCCGCGTCCACGACCGCCAGGCGCAGGCGATACATGCCGGGTGGAAGCTGGGCCCCGGTCACGGCGCGCGGTCCGTCGGCGCCGGCCGCGCGGATCTCGTCGGCCGTCTGGAACACGACGCGATCGTCCTTGCTGATCGTCGAGCGCATAGCTTGGCGGGGGCTCGGTGGCGGCGCCGCGCGGCAGCTCGATCACGACGATCTCCTTCAGCGTTGCCGCCTCTTCGCCGCGCGCGGTGTAGCCGGCGGCGGACAACCGGCACGTCCAGCACGTCAACCGGCTGCGACAGCAGATCGATCGCGGTCGGCCTGGTGCGGGCGGCCGGCAGAATCAGCTCGCGCCGGGCGCGCACCGTCAGGCCTTCGCGGCGCAGCTTCACCTGAATCTGGTGCGTCTTGCCGTCGTTGTCCTGGTCGCTCGCTTCGACGCCCAGTTGCCACGAGTGCGTCACCTCCGCGGCGATGCGATCGAATACGCCGGCTGCCCGGCCAACGCCGGCCGACATCGAGCCGCCCGTCACTCCGGCGATCGTCGACAGTCCCTCATACAGATCGCTCGCCGGCAGACGGCCCGCGCCTGCCATGCGGCGATCGCTGGCGTCGGTCTCCGGCTGGTGGAGCTGCACGACGTGCGTTGACGTCCCGCTCTCCGCCGTCCGCTTCTGCAGGTCCTGGAAGTACGAGAGGTTTTCCTGGTCGAACGGAAGCCCTGCCGACAGCACCACCAGGGTCTTTGGCGCGCGAATTGGCTGCAGGCGCGCATTCAGCGAGGCAAGCGTCGTCAGCACGTTCTGAATGCGCCGGCCGGCTTCGAGAAGCAGCTGGCGCGATTCGTTGCGCAGCTCCGTCGGGCATCCCCGATCGCCGGAGGCCCGGCACTCGCGCTCCACCACTTCTGCAATCACGCGGCTGTCGCCGGTCTCGAACCCGCGCGCTTCGCGCATCGAGATGACGTGCGTCTGGAAGGTGGAGCGTCGGCGAGCCGCGCAGGCCCTTGAGCGCCTCGCGGACGCGCGCGCGATCGCGGGTGATTTCCACGACTTTGCCCGGGATTGGCAGCAGCCCCACGGCGTCCCGCGGCCCGAGCTTGTCGACCAGGGTGCTCGCCGTCTGGAGCAGGACCCTCTCATATCCCGGTGTCATGCTCTCCAGATCCACGACGAAGACCACGACGCGGCCGGGGGCGGCATTCCTGTTCGTCGCCACGTTCGGAGCAGGGGAGGCTGCCGGCGGCGCGTCGGGGGTTGGACCGTAGAACGTGGCAAACGAGACCCGGCGCGGCGCCCCGTCGATCGTGACCGTGAAGTCTTCCGGCTGGAGGCCGGTGACGGGCTTGCCCGCCTTGTCCAGCACGGTGACGTCGATACGAATGAGCTCGACCCCGGTCCGGAACGTCGGTTGAGACTGGAGCGCGGCCACCGCTGCCAGCGCACACGCAAATAGACGCATCGGTATCCCACCAGCTTCCATGTTCGCCTGTACCGCCAATTCAATCAACGGACTTCGCTGTCAAACAGGCTTCGCTGTTCTTCCAACACGGGGGTCACGGAGGCCACGGAGACTCTAACTTCACCCTCCGCCCGCACTCGAGCCGCGCGAGCGCGGCGGGCTCAGACAGCGGATCTGCGCTCCTGATCCGTCTGACCCTGAACGCCGGCCTCCGGCAACACAAGGCCGGCGCTCGAATGCGTTCTGCCCTGGGCATCTGCAGTCACTGTCGTTGTTTTTCTTCGAACTGGCCGTCGCTTGAGCGATCGTGTCGAAATACGAACTCCAACCCAGTCGCTTCGGTCCCTGAGTCTCCGTGCGCTCCGTGGTCTCCGTGTTGGAAAGACCCGCCTTCGCGCTGCAGAATCCCGGCGCGCTTCGGCGAGGTGTCGCCAACGCTTGTCGCTCGTGCATTGGCCGACACCCCGGCCGCAAGCAGGCGCCCCGATTCTACCGGACTCCAGCGGGGCAATTGCCACTCGCCGGAAGGCGTTGCCACGAGATCTCTCGAAATCAGGGTATAATGACGGGTTCCCGCCCGAGTTTCGGGCGCTCTGTCGATCCATGCTTCTCGATCTCAGCAGGCTCCACGGTTCACGCGAGCACTTCGAGCGGACATTCCAGCCGGCGGCGTTCGACCCGCCGGACGAGGAATACCGCGTCGCTTCGCCCGTCCATCTGGCGATGGACGTCGAGAAGGCTGGCGGCGAGGCCTTTCGCGTGACCGGCCGGGCCACGACGCGGTTGGCGGCACAGTGCAGCCGCTGCCTCGAGGAAGTCGAGGTGCCGGTCGACGTCAGCTTCGAGCTGCGCTACGTGCCGCAGGCTGAGAACCGCGCCGACGAGCCCGAGCGCGAGGTCGGGGAAGACGATCTGACGACGGCGTTCTATCGCGAGGGAGCGCTCGACGTGATGGAGCTGTTGCGCGAGCAGTTCGTGCTCGCGCTGCCGATGAAGCCGCTGTGCGCGCCGGCCTGTCGCGGGCTCTGCCCGGCATGCGGGGAGAACCTGAACCGTACCGACTGCGCATGCACCCCGATCTGGGAAGATCCGCGGCTCGCGCCGCTCAAGGGGCTGCTGAACCGAGAGAAGGAGAACTGACCCGTGCCGAATCCCAAACGCCGGCATTCCAAGACGCGGACTGCCAAGCGCCGCACGCACGACACGCTGCAACCGGTGCCGGTTGGCGCCTGCCCGCAGTGCCGCGAGGCGAAGTCGCCGCACCAGGTGTGCCCGCACTGCGGCTTTTACAAGGGCCGTCAGGTCCGTGCGGTCGAAGAGGCATAACCAGCTGCCCGCTTCCAGCTACCAGCTTCCCGCTGGGTTCAGCTACCAGCTTCCCATCTCGCGAATGGAGTGTCCGATTGACGCCGCCGGATGGGGAGCGGAGGATCGGCGGGAAGCTGGAAGCGGGAAGCTGGAAGCTTACTGAAGCATGCGCATCGCCATTGACGCGATGGGCGGCGACGACGGGCCTGCCAGCATCATCGACGGCGCGCTGGTCGCCGCCCGGCATCTGCAGATAGGGCTCGTGCTCGTCGGCCCGGCCGAGACGATCGAGCGCGAGCTGGCGCGGCATCCGCGGGCCGCCGCGCTCGATCTGCGGATCCTGGATACGCCGGAATTCATCGCGATGGAAGAGCCGGCGGCGGCCGCGCTGCGCCGCAAGCCGCGCGCGTCCATCCGGCTGGCCGCCGAGGCGGTCCGCGACGGCGAGGCGGCCGCGGTCTTCAGCGCCGGACACACCGGCGCGTCCGTCATGGCCGCGCTCGGCGCGTTCGGCCGGCTGCCCGGCGTGGATCGGCCCGCGCTCGCCACGATCATCCCCACCCGCCGCCAGCCTGCCGTGCTGCTCGACTCGGGCGCGACTGTCGAATGCCGGCCTCAACATCTCGTGCAGTTTGCGGTGATGGGGACGGCGTACGCGCGCGTCGCCCTCGGATGCGCATCGCCGCGCGTCGGCCTGCTGTCGGTGGGGGAGGAAGAAATCAAGGGCAACGACCTGACGCGGGAGGCCCATCAGCTGCTCAAGACGGCCCCCGTCAACTTCGTCGGCAACGTCGAAGGCCGCGACGTCTACGCCGGCCAGGCGGACGTCATCGTCTGCGACGGGTTTACCGGCAACGTGACGCTCAAGATCAGCGAAGGGCTCGTCGAGACGGTCCAGCAGCTCCTTCACGACGAGCTGACGGCGACCTTCGGCACGCGCGTGGGCTACCTGCTGTCGCGCCAGGCGTTCAGGCGCTTCCGCAAACGCGTGGATCCGGCCGAGTACGGCGGCGCGCCGCTCGTCGGCGTGAACGGCCTGTGCCTCATCGGGCACGGCCGCTCGTCGGCCAAGGCGGTGCGGAACGCCGTCGCGATGGCGGTGCGGTTCGTCAGCCAGAACCTGATCGAGAAGCTGTCCAAAGACATCACCGCGGCAACACCCGAAGGTCACCTCCGATGATCGCGTTCGTCTTCCCCGGGCAGGGTGCCCAGAAGGTCGGCATGGGCAAGTCGCTGGCCGACAGCGCGGCCGTCTGCCGTGCCGCGTTCGACGAAGCGGACGCCGCCCTCGGAGAACCGTTGAGCACGCTGTGCTTCGAGGGACCCGAAGAGCGGCTGATGCTCACCGAGAACGCGCAGCCGGCGATTCTGGCGATGAGCGTCGCGGTGTGCCGGCTCGTCGAGTCGCGCGGCGTTCGCGCCTCGTTTGCCGCGGGCCACAGTCTCGGCGAGTATTCCGCGCACGTCGCCGCCGGTACGTTATCCTACGCGGATGCCCTGCGCACGGTGCGCCGCCGTGGGCAGGTACATGCAGGAAGCCGTGCCGGTCGGCGAGGGGGCGATGGCCGCGATTCTCGGCCTCGACGTCGAGGGTGTCACGCGGGCCTGCGCCGAAACCGAGGCCGGGCATCCCGGACGCGTCGTGACGCTGGCCAACCTGAACGCGCCGGGGCAGATCGTGATCGCCGGGCACGCGGACGCGGTGGCGCTGGCGGGCGAGCGGGCGAAGGCGCTCGGCGCCACGCGGGCGATCGGCCTGGCCGTGAGCGCGCCGTTTCATTGTCCGCTGATGAAACCGGCGGAGGATCGGCTCGCACCAGAACTGCGGGCGCTCCCGGCGGCCGATCCGCGAATCCCCGTCGTCGCCAACGTCGATGCCGAGCCGAAGCGCGAGGCCGGCTCGTCGATCGAGGCGCTGATCCGTCAGGTGTCGTCCCCGGTGCGCTGGGAAGACGTCGTCAGGCGGCTGATTGCCGAAGGGACCACGACCTTCGTCGAGATCGGGCCGGGCAAGGTGCTGGCGGGGTTGATCCGGAAGATCGACCGCAGCGCAACGGTGCTGAGCGTCGCGGACGAGAGCGGGCTCGCGGCGCTCGACTCGCTGCCGCGCTGAGCCTTCACGCACGACCCCTGACACGTCAGATGGATACGCTGAAGGTATGATGGATCTCTCGGGCCGCGTCGCGATCGTCACCGGGGCATCGCGCGGCATCGGACGCGCCATCGCGCGCCAGCTGGCGGCGCGGGGGGCCCATGTGATCGCCGCCGCGCGCGGCGACCACGCGCGGGTGGTGGCCGAGGAGATCGAGGCGGGCGGCGGGAAGGCGGAGGCGGCCGCCCTGGACGTGACCGAAGCCGGCGCCGCCGACGCGTTCGTCGCCGCGACGCTCGAGCGGCACGGCCGAATCGACATCCTCGTCAACAACGCCGGCATTGCCCGCGACAAGTTGATGCTGCGGATGAAGCGCGAGGACTGGGACGCCGTCCTGGCGACGAACCTGACCGCCGCCTTCGCGATGACGCAGGCCGTGCTGAAGCCGATGATCCGCCAGCACGGCGGCCGCATCGTCTGCATCAGCTCGGTCGTCGGCCAGAGCGGGAATGCCGGCCAGGCCAACTACGCCGCGTCCAAGGCCGGCCTGATCGGCTTCGCCAAGGCGGTGGCGCTCGAGGTGGCCTCGCGCGCCATCACGGTGAACGTGGTGGCGCCGGGGCTGATTGAAACGGACATGACGCGGGCGATGACCGAGACCGCGCGAGGCGAGTGGGAGTCGAGAATCCCGCTGGGGCGTCTGGGCACGGCGGAGGACGTCGCGTCGGCCGTGTGCTTTCTCGCGTCGGACGAGGCATCGTATATTACGGGGCACGTCCTGGCGGTCAACGGCGGGATGTATATGTAGCGCGGGTTCGGAGGAATCCGCGGAGGGAGGGTGAATGGCGGTTGCTGACAAAGTGAAGAGCATCATCGTGGAGCAGCTCGGCGTCGACGAAGAAGAGGTGACGCCGGATGCCTCGTTCGTCGACGACCTGGGCGCCGACTCGCTCGACACGGTGGAGCTGGTCATGGCGTTCGAGGAAGAGTTCGGGATCGAGATTCCAGACGAGGATGCCGAGAAGATCACGCGCGTGAAGGAAGCGATCGAATACATCGAATCCCACAGCAAGAAAAAGTAGCGGAGGCGGTTTGAGCAGGCGAGTCGTCGTGACGGGCGTCGGCCTCGTGTCGCCGCTCGGCATCGGGACCGGCGCGAACTGGGAAGCGCTCTGCGCGGGACGGAGCGGCATCGGCCCGATCACCCGGTTCGACGCCGCCCAGTTCTCGGCGCGCATCGCGGGCGAAGTCAAGGACTTCGACCCGCTGCAGTTCGTCGACAAGAAGGACGTCAAGAAGATGGACGTCTTCATCCAGCTCGCGATCGCCGCCTCGCAGTTCGCGATGGAGGATGCGAGGCTGAAGGTCAGCCCGGAGATGGCGATCCGGACCGGCGTCTTCATCGCGTCGGGCATCGGCGGGTTCAGCACGATCGAGCGCGAGCACAGTGCGCTTCCTCGAAGGCGGACCGCGGCGCATTTCGCCGTTCTTCATCCCGGCGGCCATCATCAATCTGGCGGCCGGCCAGGTCTCGATCCGCTTCGGCGCCAAGGGCCCCAACTCCGCGACGTGCACGGCCTGCTCCGCCTCGGCGCACGCCATCGGCGACGCCTTCGAGATCATCAAGCGCGACGACGCCGACGTGATGATTGCCGGCGGCTCGGAAGCGGCCATCACCCCGATGGGGGTCGGCGGCTTTGCCGCCATGCGCGCGCTCTCGACCCGCAACGACGAGCCGCAGCGCGCCAGCCGGCCGTTCGACAAGGACCGCGACGGCTTCGTCATGGGCGAAGGCTCCGGCGTCATCATCCTCGAGGAGCTCGAGTACGCGACGCGGCGCGGCGCCCAGATCTACGCCGAGCTCGTCGGCTACGGCATGTCGGCCGACGCCTATCACATCACGGCGCCTTCCGAGGACGGCGACGGCGGCGATGCGCGTCATGCAGGCGGCGCTGCACCGGGCCGGCGTGCAGCCCCAGCAGGTCGACTACATCAACGCGCACGGCACCTCGACGCCCTACAACGACAAGCTGGAAACGCTGGCGATCAAGCGCGTCTTCGGCGAGCACGCGGCGAAGCTGGCGATCTCGTCCACCAAGTCGATGACCGGGCACCTCCTCGGCGCGGCGGGCGGCCTCGAGGCCGGCATCACCGTGCTCGCGATCCGCCACCAGGTCATTCCGCCCACCATCAACTACGAGAACCCGGACCCGGAGTGCGACCTCGACTACGTGCCGAACACCAGGCGCCCGGCGAAGATCGAATACGCCCTGTCGAACTCGTTCGGCTTCGGCGGGACCAACGCGGCGCTGCTGTTCAAGCGGTTTGGAAGATAGCTGCCAGCTTCCAGCTTCCAGCTCCCAGCTCTCACGTTGATCAACTTCACGGAACGGAGAGCCGGTCTCGAAGCGCCTGGCGGGAAGCGGGAAGCTGGAAGCGGGAAGCTGGAAGCTGGAAGCTGGAAGCTGGAAGCTGGTAGCTGACTAATGAAGATTGCCGTCTGCATCAAGCAGGTCGTGACGCGTGAGTGGCAGTTGCGCGTGAACGAGGCGAAGACCTGGATCCGCGACCAGGACGCCAGCTTCGAGCTGAACGAGCCCGACGCCTACGCGCTCGAGGAGGCGCTGCGCCTGAAGGAGAAGCACGGCGGCGAGGTCGTCGTCTGTTCCGCCGGGCCGGCGCGCGCCGCCCAGGTCATCCGCGAGGCGCTGGCGCGCGGCGCCGACCGCGCGATCCACGTCGAGTCGGACGCGCTCGCGACGGCCGATGCCTTTACGACGGCCGAGGCGCTCGCGGCGGCGGTTCGCGACGAGCAGTTCGACCTCGTGCTGACCGGGCTGCAGTCCGACGACCAGGGCTTCGGACAGGTCGGCGTCGTGCTCGCGGAGAAGCTCGGGATGCCGCACGCGACGATCATCATGGAAGTCCAGGTGTCGCCTTCGACAGGCTCAGGACAGGGGTCGCTGCGCGTGAAGCGCGAGCTCGAAGGCGGCTGGTTCCAGTGGATGACGCTGCCGCTGCCGGCCCTGCTGACGATCCAGAGCGGCATCAACCAGCTTCGCTACGCCACGCTCAAGGGCATCATGGCGGCGAAGAAGAAAGAGATCCGGAAAGTGACGCCGTCGGGCGCGCCCGGCCAGGCCCCGGCGCAGCGCATCCTCAGCGTGCACTTCCCGGAGAAGGGCAAGAAGACGCAGATGCTGCCGGGTCTCCCGCCGAGGCCGCGAAGGAGCTCGTGAAGCGGCTCCGCGACGATGCGAGGGTCATCTGATGATCCTCGTCGTCGCCGAACAGCGCGGAGGCAAGCTGAATCGCGCCACCTGGGAAGCGATCGCCGCCGCACAGCAGGCCGGCGGACCGGTGAAGATCGCGCTCCTCGGGTCCGGTCGTCGATGCGCCGGCCGCGGAGCTCGCCGCCGCCGACCTGGCCGAAGTGATCGTCGTCGAATCGCCGGCGCTGGAGGAGTACACCGCCGACGGCTACGTCGTCGCGCTCGCCGGCCTCATCGAGCAGGAGTCGCCGTCGCTCGTGTTCCTGCCGCACACCTATCAGACCCGCGACTTCGCGCCGGCGCTGGCCGCCCGGCTCGGCCGCGCGCTCGTCACCGACGTGACCGCCATCAGGAAAGAGGCGGCCGCGATCGCCTACGTCCGCCCGGTGTTCCAGGGCAAGCTGAACGCCGACGTCGAGGCCGATCGGGCCGGCGCCGCACGTCGTGACGTTCCAGATCGGCGCGTTTCGCGCCGACGCGGCGGCACGCGGCGCGGCGCCTGCGCCGCTGCGCAAGGCGGACGTGTCGATTGACGCCGGCGAAATCCGGCAGAAGCCCGAAGCCCCGTTCAAGGAAGCGAAGCAGGCGGTCGATCTCTCGCAGGCCGAGCGCATCGTCGCCGTCGGCCGCGGCATCAAGGGGCAGGAGCACCTGAAGATCGCCGAGCAGCTCGCGCAGGCGATGGGCGCCGAGCTCGCCGCGTCGCGCCCGATCTGCGACGCCGGCTGGCTGCCGATGGATCGCCAGATCGGCAGCTCGGGTCAGACCGTCGCGCCGAAGCTCTACGTCGCGCTCGGCATCTCCGGCGCCATCCAGCACCTGGTCGGCATGAAGGGGTCGCGCACCATCGTCGCGATCAACAAGGATCCCGAGGCGCCGATCTTCGAGATCGCCGACTACGGCATCGTCGGCGATCTGTTCGAGATCGTGCCCGCGATGATCGCGGAACTGAACAAGTAGCTGCCAGCTTCCAGCTACCAGCTTCCAGACTTCCAGACCGGGAAGCTGGGCGAATGGTAACGGGCTGGGCAGCTGGCAGCTGGAAACTGGAAGCTTCCTTGACACGCGAGACCCTCGAAGTCGACGTCCTGATCGTCGGCGGCGGCCCCGCCGGGATGTCGGCGGCGCTGCGGCTGGCGCAGCTGCAGAAGGAGAAGGGCGGCGAGCCGCTCGCGATCGCCGTGCTCGAGAAGGCGCGCGAGGCCGGCGCGCACATGCTCTCGGGCGCGGTGCTCGATCCGTCGGCGCTCCGCGATCTCGTTCCGGACTTCAAGGAGAAAGGGGCGCCGCTCGCGTCCGAGGTGCACCACGACCACGTCTACTTCCTGACCCGCGCCGCGAAGCTCCGGTTCCCGATCACGCCGCCGCCGCTGCAGAATCACGGCAACTACATCATCTCGCTGAACCAGTTCGTGAAGTGGCTCGGCGGGCTCGTCGAAGCCGAAGGCATCGACGTCTTCACCGGCTTCTCCGGCGTCGGAAGTGCTGTACGACGGCGATCGCGTCGTCGGCGTCCGCACCGGCGATCGCGGCATCGACAAGCACGGCGAGCGGAAGTCGACGTTCGAGCCGGGCGTGGACATCCGCGCCAAGGTGACGATCTTCACCGACGGCGTCCGCGGCAACCTGACGAAGTCGCTGGTGCGCCAGCTCGCGCTCGACGACGGGCGCACGCCGCAGGTCTACGCGATCGGCATCAAGGAGCTGTGGGAGGTGCCCGACGGACCGGGTGCCAGCCGGGCACCGTGATCCACACGATGGGCTACCCGCTGCGGATCGAGGAGTTCGGCGGCGGGTTCATCTACGCGATGCCGGACGGCGTGCTGTCGGTCGGCTTCGTCAGCGGGCTCGACTACCGCGATCCGATGTTCGATCCGCACGTGACGTTCCAGCACTTCAAGCGGCATCCGCTCGTCGCGTCGCTGCTCGAGGGCGGGCAGATGGTCCGCTACGGCGCCAAGGCGCTGCCCGAGGGCGGCTGGCACACGATCCCGCGGGTCTACGCGGACGGCGCGCTGATCGCCGGCGACGCCGGCGGGTTCATGAACTCGATGCGGCTGAAGGGCATTCACCTCGCGATGCGCACCGGGATGCTCGCGGCCGAGACGGCGTTCGACGCGGTCCGCGCGGGCGACCTGTCGTCCGCGAAGCTGAAGGGCTACGCCGACGCGATCGACCGCAGCGACGTCCGGCGCGAGCTCTATCCGGTCCGCAACGTCCACCAGAGCTTCAGCCTACGGCCTGCTCGGCGGGCTCGCTGTACTCGGGGCTGTCGCTCGTGACCGGCGGCTGGTGGTTTCGCGATCCGATGCCCGCCGCACGCGGGCTACGAGCGCATGCAGAAGCTCGCCGAGTACTACCACGACGGACGGCCCGACCCGGACTCGCCCGTGCGCCCGGCGAAGATCGATCGCCAGCTCACGTTCGATCGGCTGACCAACGTCCACTACTCGGGCACGCGTCACGCCGAGGATCAGCCGTCGCACCTCATCGTCCACGACACCGACATCTGCCGGACGCGCTGCCGCGAGGAGTACGGCAACCCGTGCACGCGCTTCTGTCCGGCGAACGTCTACGAGATGGTCGACGCCGGCGACGGCACCAAGAAGCTGCAGATCAACGCGTCGAACTGCGTCCACTGCAAGACGTGCGACATCATGGACCCGTACCAGATCATCGACTGGGTGCCGCCCGAAGGCGGCGGCGGGCCCGCAGTACGACGGCATGTGATCGACTGCCGGACTGGACGGTCCGGACAGCGATTCGGAAGGCCGCGGCTGATCGCGGCGGCTGGCGACGTCCGTCTGATTCGCGGCGCTCGGCTGCGCACCTATCGCGCTGGCGCGAGTCGACGGCGCTCGCAGCACTGCGGATCGACGTCGTCGCGCTCGGGCCGCCAGCCGATCCTCGCGCTCTGGCACGGGCGCATCTCGCCGGTCTCCACTACTTCCGCGACCGCGGCATCGTCGTCATCACCAGCCAGAACTTCGACGGCGAGTGGATCGCGCGGCATCATGCACCGGTTCGGCTACGGCACCGCGCGCGGCTCGACGTCGCGCGGCGGCGCGCGCGCGCTGGTGCAGCTGCGGCGCGAGCTGGCGGACGGGCGCCCGGCCGCGTTCACCGTCGACGGCCCGCGCGGTCCGGCGCGCGTCGCGCAGCCCGGCGCCGTCTGGCTCGCCGGCGCGACCGGCCATCCGATCCTGCCGTTTCACATCGAGGCGGACCGCTTCTGGACCGCGAGGAGCTGGGACCGCACGCAGATTCCGAAGCCGTTCAGCACGGTCGCGCTCGCCATCGGCGAGCCGCTGACGGTCCGGGACACCGAGCCGGCCAGCCTCGACGCGGCGCGCGTCAGGCTCGAGGACACGCTCGCGGGATTGGAGCAGCGCGCGCTCGGCCTGCTCGCCGGTCGCCTTTGACCAATGCCAGCGTCAGCGGGTCCGATGTTATGCTGCGCGCTGAATCCGTGGAACCGCCGACGTCTGAAACCACCTTGCTGCTGATCACATCTCCGCGATTCGAGGAGCACATCACGCCGCCGGGCCATCCCGAACGGCCGGAGCGCGCGGAGGTGTTCGACGCGGCGGCGGCGCGGTGGCTCGAGAAGGGCGGCCGGACTGCCGCTCCGCGTGCCGGCGACCCGCGAGGAGCTCTCGCGCGTCCACGACGCCGGCTATCTCGACCAGCTCGCCGCCACGGCCGGACGCGCGGCGATGCTCGATCCCGACACGTTCACGTCGCCGGAGTCTCTCGAGATCGCGCTGCTGGCGGCGGGCGCAGCCGTGCAGGCCGCCGACCATGCCCTCGATCTCCGCGAGACCCGCCTTCGCGCTCGTCCGCCCGCCGGGGCACCACGCGGAGCGCGACCGCGCGATGGGCTTCTGCCTGTACAACAACGTCGCCGTCGCGGCGGCGCACGCGCTGGCCCGCGGCCTCGACCGCGTGGCGGTCGTCGACATCGACGTGCACCACGGCAACGGCACGCAGTGGATCTTCTACGACGATCCCCGCGTGCTCTACGTCTCGACCCACCAGTTCCCGTTCTATCCGGGCACCGGGGCGGCAGACGAGGTTGGGCGCGAGGCGGGCGCCGGGTTCACGTTCAACGTGCCGCTGGAGGCGGGCGCCACCGACGCCGACTACGCCTCGTGTTCCGCGAGGCCGTCATTCCCGTGCTCGAGCGGTTCGCGCCGCAGCTGCTGCTCGTCTCCGCCGGCTTCGACGCGCACGAGCGCGATCCGCTGGCCTCGATGCGGATGACCGCGCACGGATACCGGGCCATCGTGCGTCAGCTGACCGCCGCCGCACCGGACGGGCCGATCGCGCTCGTGACCGAGGGCGGCTACGACCTCGCCGCGCTGGCGTCGTGCCTCGATGCCTCGTTCGAGGCGATTGCTCTCGGCGCAGCGGATGCCGAGGCCGCCCGACGCAGAGGCCGCGAGCCCGGCGCCGCGCGGCGCGCGCGCGCTCGAGGCCGTGCGCGCCGCCCAGGCGCCGTACTGGCGTGGGATATAATTTGTAGATCGTGCCCGACTACAAGCCCCAGACAATCGAGAAGAAGTGGCAGGACCGCTGGCGCGACACGCGCGCCTTCGAGGTCACCGAGGATCCGGCCAGGCCGAAGTTCTACTGCCTCGAGATGTTCGCGTACCCGTCCGGGCACGCGCACGTCGGCCACGTCCGCAACTACATGATCGGCGACGTCGTCGCGCGCATGAAGCGGATGCGCGGCTTCAACGTGCTGCACCCGTTCGGCTGGGACGCCTTCGGCCTGCCGGCCGAGAACGCCGCGATCAAGAACGGCACGCATCCGGAGACGTGGACGCTCGAGAACATCGCCCACATGAAGGGGCAGCTCCAGCGCCTCGGCATCAGCTACGCCTGGGAGCGCGAGATCGCCACCTGCCTGCCCGAGTACTACCGCTGGAACCAGTGGATCTTCCTGAAGATGCTCGAGCGCGACCTCGCGTACCGCAAGCGGTCGAGCGTCAACTGGTGCCCGAGCTGCAAGACCGTGCTCGCCAACGAGCAGGTGGTCGACGGCGGTGCTGGCGCTGCGGCACGTCGGTGACGATCCGCGAGCTGGAGCAGTGGTTCTTCCGCATCACACGCTACGCCGACGAGCTGCTGGAGGCAGCCGACAAGCTGCCCGGCTGGCCCGAGAAGGTCCTGACGATGCAGCGGAACTGGATCGGGCGATCCGAGGGCGCTCGCGTGCGCTTCGCGCTCGCGCCGGTCCGGGACTCGGGACTCGGGATCCGGGACCCGGCAGACGTCGAGTCCCGAGCCGAATTCTCGAGTCCCGAGTCCCGAGTCCCGAGCCCCGACTCGATCGAGGTCTTCACCACCCGCATCGACACGATCTACGGCGCCAACTTCATCCTGCTCGCGCCCGAGCATCCGCTCGTCGCAGGCCTGGGGCGAGGCGCCGGGGGGCGAAGTTCCGCGTCGCAACGCGCAGCGGTTCCGGGCGCAGGATCGGACCGCGCGGATGACCGGCGAGGTCGAGAAGGAAGGGTTCGACACCGGCCGCACCGCGATCAATCCGTTCACGAAACAGCCCGTGCCGATCTGGGTCGCGAACTTCGTGCTCGTCGAGTACGGCACCGGCGCGGTCATGGGCGTTCCCGGCGCACGACCAGCGCGACTTCGAGTTCGCGCGGAAGTACGGCCTCCCGATCACCATCGTCGTGCAGCCGGAAGGGGAGACGCTGTCGGCCGAGACGATGACCGAGGCGAAGCCCGGCGCCGGAACGCTCGTGAACTCCGGCGAGTTCAACGGCCTGGGGTGGGAAGACGCCAACCGGCAGATGACGGCCGACGCCGAGGCGCGCGGCGATCGGCGAAGGGACCGTTCAGTACCGGCTGAAGGACTGGGGGATCTCGCGGCAGCGCTACTGGGGCACGCCGATCCCGATCGTCTACTGCGAGAAGTGCGGGATGGTGCCGGTGCCGTCGGACAGCCTGCCGGTCCTGCTGCCGACGGTGACGGAGTTCACGGGCCAGGGGGATTCGCCGCTCGCGCAGATCCCCGAGTTCGTCAACACGAAGTGTCCGAAGTGCGGCGGTCCCGGCAGGCGCGAGACCGACACGATGGACACGTTCGTCGATTCGTCGTGGTACTTCTTCCGGTTCTGCGATCCGAAGAACGACGAGCTGCCGTTCGACCCGGACACGGTCGCCTACTGGGGCCCGGTCGACTTCTACATCGGCGGCGTCGAGCACGCGATCCTGCACCTGATCTACTCGCGGTTCTTCAGCCGCGTCTTCCGCGATCTCGGCATGACGAACCTGAACGAGCCGTTCACGCGGCTGCTGACGCAGGGCATGGTGCTCAAGGACGGCCAGGTCATGTCGAAGTCGAAGGGCAACGTGGTCGATCCCGACGACATGATCCAGCAGTACGGCGCCGACGCGCTGCGGCTGTACGTCATGTTCGTCGCGCCGCCCGAGAAGGAGATCGAGTGGACCGACGCCGGGCTCGAAGGCAGCTGGCGGTTCCTGGCGCGGGTCTGGCGGCTCGTCGATCAGCTCTGCGAGACGATCGGCGGGGAAGGGATCCCGAGCCCGGCCCAGCTCGAGCTGAACGACGTCGAACGGGCGCTCCGGCGCAAGACCCACGACACGATCCGCCGGGTGACGACCGATCTGGATCCGCGCGTGCACCTGAACACCGCCGTGTCGGCGCTGATGGAGCTGGTCAACGAGCTGTACGCGTTCTGCGGCGCGCACCGACTGCCTGCGGATCGGCACGCATCCGGGCGAATCGGCGCCGGTCGGCACGGTCGAGCGCGCCGAGACGGTCGCGGTCGTCAAGGAAGCGGTCGAGGCGCTCGTCCGGATGATCTCCCCGTTCACGCCGCACATGGCGGAGGAGCTGTGGGAGATGCTCGGCCACAAGGGGGGCGTCGTGGCGGCCGGCTGGCCGGCGTTCGACGAGGCGGTCGCGAAAGCGGACGAGATCGTCGTGCCGGTGCAGGTCAACGGCAAGGTCCGCGGCCGGCTGACGGTCCCGGCCGGCACCACCGAGGAGCGGCTGCGCGAGCTCGCGCTGGCGGACCCTGCCGTCAGCAAACATCTCGAGGGCAAGACCGTGAAGAACATCGTGGTCGCGCCGGGTGGCCGTTTGGTGAGCATCGTGGCATAGCGTGGGCCGTCGAGCGATCGTCGGTCATCGTCAGCGATCAGCGAGTGGCGACACGAGAACGAACCCGCGTGCACGAGCAGTCCGTGGAACACTCCCTCGCGTCGTCTCGTGCAGGGAGCGGCCGTCGTCGCGGTCCTCGTGACTCTTCCCGGCTGCGGCTATTCGCTCTCCGGGCGCGGCTCGTTCCTGCCGCCGTCCATCAAGATCGTCGGCGTGCCGATGTTCGTGAACAACACCAGCGTGTTCGACGTGGAAAAACGCATCACCGAGAGGGTGAGGTCGGAGTTCATCGGCCGGGGCAAATACAAGGTGGAGCCGGGCACGACCGGCGTCGACGCCATCCTTGCTGGGAGAAATCTCGTCGATTTCGCTCGCGCCGACGGGCTTTACGGGAGACGGCCTGGCCTCGCGCTACGTCCTCACCATAGCGGCGAAGATCGAGTTCAAGGACGTCAAGGCCGACAAGGTGTTGTGGTCGAACCCCTCGCTGCAGTTCCGCGAGGAATACGACGTGACGAGCAGCACGGCCGGCTCGACCGACGCCAGCGCGTTCTTCGGCCAGGACCCCCAGGCGCTCGATCGGCTCGCCGCCGAGTTCGCACGCACCATCGTCAGCGCCATCCTCGAGGCGTTTCTGACGTGCCCGGTGGCACGACGCCGCAGGCGGTCCGGCAGCAGATCAGACGCAGGGCAAGCCTCAACCCATCTATCTGATCATCGGCGACGACGAGGCCGAGATGTCGCGGCTCACGGCGGAGCTGTCCACGCTCGTCGAGGACGAGCTGCGGGCCTTCAACCTCGAGCGGATCTACGCCGGCGAAAAAGGCGGCCTCGCCGGCCTCGATTGTCGAGTCGTCGCGCACGCTGCCGATGATGGGGGATCGCCGCGTGGTCGTCGTGCTTCGCGCCGAGAGAATCCTCAAGCCGAAGCGCCGCGGCAAGCCGCTCGACGAAGACGACGCGGAAGAGGAGGCGGAGCCGCCGAGCGATCTCGACGTTCTGGAGGCGTACGTCCGGAGCCCGGAGCCGATGACGACGCTCGTCCTCGTCGCCGCCGACGTCGATCGCTCGCGGAAGCTGTACAAGTCGCTCAGCAAGCAGGCGACGATCGTCGAGTGCTGGGGACTGAAACCCAGCCGGGATGCGAAGGTCGATCTGAGGCAGGTCGCCCGGACGGCGGAAGCGCTGGTCAGGCAGGCGGTCACCGGCGCCGGACAGCAGATCGACCCCGCCGCCGCACGCCTGGTCGCCGAGCGCGCCGGCACCGACATCGCGACGCTGCGCGGCGATCTGGATCGCCTGCTGCTCTATGCGGCAGGGAAGCCGAAGATCGATCTCACGGACGTGCAGGCCGTCGTGAGCGGGGAGACGGCGCAGGACGACTGGGCCGTCACCAACGGCCATCCAGAACGGGGATACGGCCGAGGCCCTGCGGCAGATCGGGCTCGTGATGGAGTCGGGCGGGATCCCCTTGAAGATCCTGGGCCAGCTCGCGTGGTTCGTCCGGGAGCGGCTGTCGGCCGCCGATCCCCGGCGGGTGCGGCCGGCGATCGAGGCGCTCTTCCGCACCGACATCGATCTCAAGAGCTCGGGAGGCGACCCGCGCGTGCTGCTCGAGCGGCTGGTCGTCGACTTATGCCGCCGCTGACTTCTTCGCGACGCGGCTGGCGAGACGTGACTTGTAGCGGCCGGCGGTGTTGCGGTGGATGAGCTTCTTGGCCGCCATCTTGTCGACGAGCGAGATGGTGTTGCGCAGCGCGTCCTTCACCTTGGCGGGGTCCTCGGAGTCGATGGCGGCGCGGATGTCGCGCAGCGCGCTGCGAAGACGCGTGCGGAGGTTACGGTTGTGCTCCCGGCGGCGGACGTTCTGGCGGTGCGCTTTGAGCGCGGAATCGTGACTGGCCACGTAGAGAATCCTTATCGTAGGGCCGGGCTTCACCGGCCATGGAACCTGCCGGCCTTCAGGCTGGCCGCAAACCGCTCATTGTAGCACACGAACCCGGCCGCGGCCCGCGCCCGGACTTGATCCTTACTCAGACCCCTCCTTCATCCGTCGAATCTGCCGGCGTTCGCGCTTGTCGGGCGAGCCCGCGCCCGCCGGCCTGACGAACGGCCGCATCAGCCTGGCCATGCGGCGGAGCTCGATTTCCTCGGCCGTCGGGGGTGGCGTCAGGTCCTCGTAGAGCGCCCGCGCGTCGGCCTTCGAGATGTGCTTGTCGGCAAGCCCGTAGACCGCCACGCGCTGTTTCCTCCCCATCGGCCGGCTGATGACGATCTCGTCCCCCGGACGCACGTCGCGATGCGGCCTTGGCCGGCTGGCCGTTGACGTCGATCTTCCCCGCCTTGCACGCCTTCTGCGCCTCCGAGCGCGTGCGGAACAGGCAGGCGACGTCGAGCCAGACATCCAGACGTACGGAGTCCACAGCCGATCGTAACCGGATTTCGGACTGGGGGATTCGGGATTCGACGATCAGTGACTCGAGTACTCGAATCGACGGGATTCGACGGATCAAGGATTCGAGGATTCGAGGATTCGAGGGATTCGAGGATTAGGGATTAGCGATTCAGTTGCCGCTCGGCGCGCGGCTGGCGCGCGCGGCGAGGATCGCGGGCGCGGGAGGCACGTTGGTGAAGCGGACGATCTCGCGGCCGTCCTTCATCTCGACGATCCGGTAGACGCGGGTCGGAGCCGGCCGTGCCCCGGCCTCGTTGCGGATCTTCTTCACGTAGTCGCGCGTCTCGCGATACGGGGGCACCACGCCGCCGTACTTGGCCACGGCGCCGGGGCCGGCGTTGTAGGCAGCGAGCGCCAGTTCCTCGTTCTGAGAGAACCGCACGAGCAGAGACTTGAGATACGAAACGCCCGCGCGGATGTTCTCCGCCGGATCGTACGCGTTGGTGACCCCCAATTCAGCCGCCGTCGAGGGCATCAGCTGCATCAGGCCCATCGCACCCTTGATCGAGCGCGCGAACGGGTTGAACGCGGATTCGGCCTGAATCACGGCCCGGACGAGGTCGGCGCGGACGCCCTGAAGCGTCGAGTGCTGCTCGATCAGCCCGTCGTACTCGGTCGTGCGCCGGCTGACGCGGCCGGGTCGTGAGCACACGGTCGCCGCTGCTCACCGCGAAGGCCCGCTCGGTCCCGTCCTTCGGCTTGTCGGACAGCACCAGATTGCCCGCGGCGTCGCGCCACGTGTAGATCTGTGCGTGGGCGGCGACCGGGGTCGCAGCGACGATGGCGGCCAGCGCCATCGCGATCCGGATGAGTTTTGAACCCAAAGTCTTGGAGGCCAGCAGTTTACACACTATCGGCTGACCTCGACAACGCAAGTAGGGTGCCCTTGTGGATTCAACGACTTGCGGGGATCAGCGCGCCGGAAAGCGTGACGATTTGGAACGGGGGATTACGGATGTGTATCAGCCCAGCAGGCTGCGGAGGACCTCAGGCGCCCTGGCGAGGAGCTCGTCGATCTTCGACGGATCTTTGCCTCCCGCTTCGGCGAAATCGGGGCGTCCGCCGCCCCCGCCGCCGACGATGGGGGCGAGCTCTTTGACGATGCGGCCTGCCTGGACCCGTCCCGTGAGGTCCTTGGTGACCGAGACGACGAGGCTGACCCTGCCGTCGCTGTCCGAGGCGAGCACCACCACGCCGCTCCCGAGCCGATCGCGCAGCGAGTCGGAGATGCCGCGGAGCCCGGCCTTGTCGAGCCCGGCGACGCGCCTGGTCAGGAGCTTGACGCCGTCCGACGTTCGTGGTCTCGTCAGCCGCGGGCGTGCTGCCGCCGCTGACGCCGCCGAGCGCAATCTTGCTCTTCAGTTGGTCGACCTCGCGAGCCAGGCGCTTGTGATCGGCCTGCAGCTTCCGGACGGCGTCGCCCACGTGGGCCGCCGAAGTCGTGAGGGCTTCCGCGACGTCGTCGACCACCGCGCGATCCCGCTGCGCCCGCGCGACAGCGACGTCGCCCGCGACCGCTTCGATGCGGCGGACGCCGGACGCCACGCCGGTCTCGTCGGTGATGAGAAAGAGCCCGATGTCGCCGGTCGCCTTCACGTGGGTGCCGCCGCAGAGCTCCATGCTGAAGCCGGGGATCGACACGACCCGGACGCGATCGCCGTACTTCTCGCCGAAGAGCGCCATGGCCCCTCCGGCGATCGCCTCTTCGGTCGAGCGCACGTCGGTCAGCACCGGCGTGTTGGCGTAGATCTGCTCGTTGACGATCCGTTCGATCTGCTCGATCTGCTCGCGCGCAATCGCGGCCGCGTGCACGAAGTCGAAGCGGAGCCGGTCCGGCGCGACGAGCGATCCGGCCTGCTTGACGTGCGGGCCCAGCGCCTGACGCAGCGCGGCGTGGAGCAGGTGCGTGGCCGTGTGATGGCGTCTGGTCGCGGCCCGCGCGGCGTCAGCGACCTCGGCGGTCACGATTTGCCCGCGGCGCAACTGACCCCTTCTCGACGCGGACGAGATGGAGCCGCGGACGTGTGGGTCCCTGCCGGACGATGCGCTCGACGACCGCCTCGACGCCGTTGGCGCCGACGATCCGGCCGGTGTCCGACACCTGGCCGCCGGCCTCCGCGTAGAACGGCGTGGCGGCGATCGCCACGTACCCTTTTCCGCCCGCCTGGAGCTCGTCGGTCGCGGTCCCCGATTCATCGAACAGCGCCACGCACGGGTACACCCTGGACACGCGTGGACTCGTAGCCTTCGAAGTTGTCGCCGGTCCGTTCGAGGACGGCCTCGAGCTCGCCGGGCATCGACAGGGCGAGGGCTTTCTCGCCTCCCTTGAAGCTGCTGCCGATCTCGCTGGCACGCACACAGACATTTAATCACTAATCACTAATCCCTGAATCTTCGAATCCCTGAATCCAGATTCGAGGATTAGGGATTAGGATTAGGGATTCATTCTTCCGGCTCCCTGCCTCCCAGCTTTCTGAGGGCGGCCGCGCTCACCGCGGGGCTGAATCCCTGGCGCATCAGGTACTGATAGAGCCGGGCATGCTCGGCCACCGAGGCGATGCGCGGGCGGCCGCGGAGCTTCTTCTGCAGCGCGCGCGCGATGAGGGTCCGCTCGTCCAGGTCGCCGAACACGTCGGCCAGCGCCGCCGCGACGGTCTCTTTCGCGATCCCCATCGCGTGCAGCTCGCGCATGACGCGCAGCCGCCCGCGTCCCTTTACCGTGGCGGCGGTGCGCGCGTAGGCCCGCGCCACCCGCTCGTCGTCGAGCGCCCGCGTTTCGAGCAGGTGCGCGATCGCGGCGTCGACTTCCTCGGCAGGATGATCGCGATCGAGCAGCCGCGCCCGGAGCCCCGCCACCGACAGCTCGCGTCGTCCGAGCAGGCGCAGGCCGTCGAGGTAGGCTGAGGGGGGCACGGTGATGAAGGATGAACGTCCCAGGAACGAAGCGAGTGCGGCCGGTCTCCGTTACCCCCCGAACCGCGTGATGTCCGGAGAGCCGCCGCCGACATTCCTGGCCATTTCCTCGCGGGCCATGTCGGCGGTCGTCGAGATGCCCTGGACCTTCAGCTTGAACTCGTCGACGTTGGACGCCCAGCGCAGGGCCTCGTCGAGCGTCACGAGCCCCTGCTGGTACAGGCTGAAGATCGACTGATCGAACGTCTGCATGCCGTACTGCGAGGTGCCGGCCGCGAGGGCGCCGTGAATCTGGGAGGTCCGGTCCTTGTCGATGATGCAGTCCCGGATGAACCCGGTGGTGATCATGACTTCGACCGCCGGGACGCGGCCCACGCCGTCGGCGCGCGGCAGCAGCCGCTGCGCGACCGCCCCCTTGAGCACGGCCGCGAGCTGGATGCGGACCTGGCGCTGCTGGTGCGGCGGGAAGACCGCGATGATGCGGTTGACCGTCTCGGTCGCGTCGAGCGTGTGCAGCGTCGAGAAGACGAGGTGCCCCGTTTCGGCCGCGAGGAGCGCCGTCTCGACCGTCTCGTGATCGCGCATCTCGCCGACCAGGATGACGTCGGGGTCCTGCCGGAGGGCGCTCCGCAGCGCATGCGAGAACGACTGCGTGTCGACGTTGACTTCGCGCTGGTTCACGATCGAGTGGTGGTCCCGGTGCAGGTACTCGATCGGGTCTTCCACCGTCATGATGTGCGCCGCGCGGCTCGAGTTGATGTAATCGATCATCGCGGCGAGCGTCGTGCTCTTGCCGCTGCCGGTGGTCCCGGTGACGAGCACCAGGCCGCGCTCTTCGGAGGCGATCTTCTTGAGGACGGGCGGCAGCCCCAGCTCGTCGATGGTCTTGATGCGCGTCGGGATCACGCGCAGGACGAGGCCGACTGTGCCGCGCTGCTGGAAGACGTTGCAGCGAAAGCGTCCCATCCCGGGAAGGCTGTAGGCGAGGTCGACTTCCTGCGCGCGCCGGAACTTCTCGCGCTGGTCCGCGCTGAAGAGCTTGTCCGCCATCTCCTCGGTGTCGGCCTTGTCGAGCCGTTTTTCTTCCGAGGCGACGACGAGCGAGCCGCTGACGCGCATCATCGGGTAGCTGCCGACCTTCAGGTGCAGGTCCGACGCCCCGCTGGCGACCGCGGTCCGGAGGAGTTCGTTGATGTCCATTTCTCGTGGCGTCCGCCTAGGCGGAAGGTGCGGCGGACGCTGACTTCCGCCTAAGGCGGAAGCCACCGAGCGATTTTTCACAGGTCTAAAGCCCTGCGCTACGGCTGGCCCCGCCCGCTCTTGGCTGCGCCCGCGGCCGCCGTCTGCAGCGGTTCGCCGGGATACACGTAGCTCAGCCAGCCGTGCCGGTCCGGCGCCTCGCCGTTGATGACGTCGAAGAATGCGCGTCTGAAGGGCTTCGGTGATCGGGCCCCGCCGGCCGTTGCCGACGGCAATCTTGTCGACCGTGCGGATCGGGGTGATCTCGACGGCCGTGCCGACAAAGAAGGCTTCGTCGCAGATGTACAGCATCTCGCGCGGCAGCATTTCTTCCCGTACGCGGAACCCGAGATCGGCCGCCAGCGTGATGCACCGAGTCGCGCGTGATGCCCGGCAGGATCGAAGCGGTCAGCGGCGGCGTGTAGATGACGTTGTCGCGAACGATGAAGAGGTTCTGCCCGCTGCCCTCGCTGAGGTAGCCGGCCGTGTCGAGCGCGATCCCTTCGCTGTAGCCCTCGGTGACCGCCTCCATCTTGATCAGCTGCGAGTTCGCGTAGTTCGCGGAGGTCTTCGCGAGCGTCGGGAACGTGTTCGCCGCGGGCCGCGCCCAGGAGCTGATCCGCACGTCCACGCCGTTCTCGAGCGCGTCCTGTCCGAGATAGGCGCCCCACTCCCAGGTGAGGATGGCGGCGTCCACCGGGCAGGGAAACGGGTTCACGCCGAGCGCGTTGTAGCCGCGATAGATGATGGGCCGGATGTAGCAGGCCTTGTGGTTGTTCGCGCGGATGGTCTCGAGGACGGCGTCGGTGATGGCCGGAAGGTCCAGCTGCGGCTCCATCCGGTAGATCTTGCAGGAATCGAACAGGCGGCGCATGTGCGCGTCGAGCCGGAAGCAGGCCGACCCGCGCGGCGTGTCGGTAACACCGCGCGCCCTCGAACACACCGCTGCCGTAGTGGACGACGTGGGAGGCGATGTGGATCGTGGCGTCCGCCCACTCGACGAGCTTGCCGTTCATCCAGATCTTCCCGGTGCCGCTGAAGGCCATCAAGAACTCCTCAAAAGACGAGATCTTAGCATAGCCTGTCAGGCCGGCCGCCGGGTCCAATTGCGAGATGGCCGGGTCGGCTACTGCGTCTCTTCGCAGAAGGGACACCTGTCGCGTGCGCGCGTGCAGGGGCTTGCGGCACTGCCAGCAGAACCGCGCCGCGGGGACTTCGCGCGCGCGGAGCCGCGTCTGGATGCCGTGGGCATCGTCGCGCGTGCCGCGCGACCGGTCCGCTTCGGGCCGCGCCGCCCGCCGCCTCGGCCGGTGTGCGGCGTGGCTGCGCCGCGGCGCGCGCCGCCAGCACGTCGGCGAGCAGCTCCGGGGCGCGCTGGTAGCGCGCGGTGACCTCCGGCGCCATCGCGCGCATGACGATGTCGCTGATCGACTTCGGAATCGCCGGGTTCTTGAGCCGCGGCGGCGACACGAGCTCGCCGGACATGCAGCTTGTCGAGATCCGACGGCGCCGGCGTGTCGTAGGGAAGGATGCCGGTGAGCATCTGATACATCGTGACGCCGAGCGAGTAGATGTCCGACGCGAAGACCGCCTTGCCGTGGAACTGCTCCGGCGCCATGTAGGGCGGGCTGCCGATCACGGTCGTGCCGTGCGCCGCGATCTCGAGGAACCGCGACGTGCCGAAGTCGGCGACCTTCAGCATGTCGTGCTCGGTCACGAGGACGTTGGCCGGCCGCAGATCGCGATGGATGACGCCCTGGCGTGTGCGCGTGATCGACGGCGTTGCAGATCTGGCACGTGAAGTCGAGCGCGCGGTTGAGCTCGAGCGCGCCGTGGAGCGCGATGATGTTCTCGAGCGTCTCGCCCTGCACGTACTCCATCACGATGAAGAAGACGTTCGTCCTGCTTCTCCGCCGTGGTGATCGCGACGATGTTGGGATGGCTGACGCTGGCCAGCAGGCGCGGCTCGCGCAGCAGCTCGCCGAAGTCGAGGCCCTGACGGTGCGGAACCTTGATCGCGACCTTCTTGTCGATCCAGGTATCCTGCGCGAGGTAGACGGTACCGAATCCGCCGCTGCCGAGCGGCGCGACGATCTTGTACTTGCCGAGCGTCTGGCCTCTGAAGAGCAATTGACGTGGTTGAATGCCGATGGCCGATCGACTCGTCGATCGGCCGAGCTGACGCGAGTATAGCGCGAATGATGAATAATCGACTGTGATGTTGCCCCGCTTTTACGCCCCCGGCCTCGACCCGTCAACGGCGCGGACGGTGCTGGCCGCCGACGAATCGCACCACCTGGCCAGGGTCCTCCGTCTCGGACCGGGAGACGCGGTCGCGATCTTCGACGGCCGCGGCCACGAGTTCCTCGCGACGCGTGGAGCGCGCCGATCGCGACGCCGCGACGGTCGCGCTCGTTCAGCCCATCGCCGCGGCGCCGGAACCGGCCGTCCGCGTGACCCTCGTCCAGGCGGTCCTCAAAGGCGACAAGATGGACGACGTCGTCCGCGACGCCACGATGGCGGGCGTCGCGCACATCGCGCCGATCGTGACCGCCCGCACGGAGATCAAGGTGTCCGCGCTCAAGCGCGCCCATGCCGGAGAGCGCTGGCAGCGGGTCGCCGTCGCCTCCGCCAAGCAGTGCCGGCGTGCGTGGATTCCGGCCGACCGAGCTGGCCGTCCCGCTCGAGTCGTGGCTGGCCGCGCCCTTCGACGGGCCGCGGTTGCTGCTCGTCGAGCCGTCGGCCGGCGAGGAAGGCGTGCTCTCGATGCGCCAGCTCCAGGCGCGCGCGCGCCCGAATCCGCGGCGTGCCTGGTCGGGCCCGAAGGCGGCTGGACGCCCGAGGAGCGCGAGGCCGCGCTGGCGGCCGGCTGCCTGCTCGCGACGCTCGGCCCGCTCACCCTGCGCGCCGATGCCGTCGCGCTCGCTGCGCTCGCGGCGTTGAGCGTGGTGTGGGGGGATGTCAAAGTTCTGAAGAGTGTCGAAAGTTCGAAGCGTCAACTCGAACGGTCGGCCATTCAGAACACTCGCCGCCGCCCAGCTCGCCCTCACCGGCCGTGTCGCGCGGGGCCAGACCGAACGCTCGAGCGACCTCATCGAGCTCGTCCGGGCTGAATCCGCTGACGACAATCGTGCCCTCGCCGGTCTCGCTGCCTCGGCTCAGGCTTCTCAGAACGCCGGCGTGACGTTGCAGGACGGCGGCGGTCAGGTTCGCCAGCACCACATCGACTGGATCGGCCAGTAAGGTCGAGAGATCGGCCTGAACGACCTCGATGAGCCCGGCGCCGCCGTTGCGGGCGATGTTGTCGCGCGCGTTCTGCAGCGCATCGGGATCGTGGTCCACCGCGGTCACCCCGGCGGCGCCGAGCTTCCACGCCGCGAGCGCGAGGACTCCCGAGCCCGTGCCGACGTCCATCACACGCGCGCCTGCGAAATCGATGTGCTGCATCAACTCCAGGCACAGCCGCGTCGATCGAATGATGACCGGTCCCGAAGCCCATCGAGGGGTCGATGACATCAGGATCCGATCGGGATCGGACTGCGGATCCAGGCTCGATCCTGATCCCGGTCCGGATCCCGGCTACCGGAAGATCCCATGGCGGCGCGACGGTGATCCGCCCGACGTGAACGGCCTCGAGCGACGCCTGGCTCCGGCGGGCCCATCCTTCGTCCTCGACGTCGACGGCTGAAAGCGCGAGCAGGCGATCGCCCAGCGCCGAGGCGAGCGCCGCGCGCGCCTCGTCACGCTGTTCGCGCGTGGGGAAGAAGACGCGCCAGCCGTCCGATGCGTCGTGTTCGTGGATCGCGAGGGGTTCGAAGGCGTCGAGCTCCGCGTGGAGCAGATCCTCGAGGCGTGCGGCGCCCGGCGCGGAAGAGAACCGCACATCGAGCGCCGGATAACTCAGCCAAAGATATCTTTGACGCGTTCGAAGAACGGCTTCTCGGCCTCGTCCCCGTCGCCGTCGAGCTTCTCCTGCGGCAGCGTCGCGGCCAGCTCTTCGAGCAGGCGCTTCTGGTCCTTCGAGAGCTTCTTCGGGACGGCCACGCGCGCGATGACGTGGAGGTCGCCGTGGCCGCGGCCGTTCACGTGCGGCATGCCCTTGCCGCGCAGCTTGAAGCGCGTGCCGGGCTGCGTGCCGGCCGGAATGTGGACATCGTCGCGGCCGTCGAGCGTGGGCACCTTCACGCTCCCGCCGAGCGCGAGCGTCGGAAAGCTGATCGGCATCTCGCAGTAGAGATCGTCCTCCTCGCGATGGAAGAACGAGTGCTCCTGCACGTGGACGACGACGTAGAGGTCGCCGGAAGGGCCGCCGGCCGAACCGTGCTCGCCTTCGCCGTACAACCGGAGCCGCTGGCCCGTCGCAATCCCGGCGGGAATCTTCACCGTCAGCTTGCGCTCGCGGCCGACGCGTCCGGCGCCCCGGCACGTCAGGCACGGCTTGGCGATCGTCTTGCCGGTGCCGCGGCAGGTCGAGCAGGGCCGCGCCACGGTGAGGAATCCCTGCTGGTAGCGCAGCTGGCCCGCGCCTTTGCACTGGCTGCACGTTTCGGCGGACGTGCCGGCGCGACGCGCCCGTGCCCGTGCACGTCTCGCAGGTTTCTTCGCGCGGAATCTGGATGGTCGTCTCGGAGCCCGTGGCGGACTCTTCGAACGAGATCTCCAGGTCGTAGCGCAGATCGGCGCCGCGCTGCGGTCCGCCGCGGCGGCGGCGCTGGCCGAAGATGTCGCCGAGGCCGAACACGTCGCCGAGGCCGGAGAAGATGTCGGAGAAGTCGGCGAAGATCGTCGGGTCGAACCCGGCCCCGCCCGCGGACGCCGACGCCGGCGTGGCCGAAGCGGTCGTAGAGCCCTTGCTTCTCCTGATCGGCGAGGATCGCGTAGGCCTCGGCCGCTTCCTTGAACGCTTCCTCGGCCTTGTGATCGCCGGGATTGCGGTCGGGATGGAACTTCAGCGCCAGCTTGCGGTACGCGCTCTTGATTTGCTGTTCCGTCGCCGTCGCGCTCGATGCCGAGGACCTCGTAGTAGTCCCGCTTGGTCACGCTGCTCATCCTTTGGCTACCTTTACCATAGACGGTCGCAGCAGCCGGTCACCCAGCATGTATCCGCGCCGGAACTCTTCGATGATTTCCCCCTCGCGCCGTCCCTCGGCCGGCGTCGTGCGCGACGGCCTGGTGAAAGTGCGGGTCGAAGTCCGCGCCGAGCGCGTCGATGGCGCGCACCCCGCGCTTGCGCAGGATGTCGTCGAGCTGACGGTGAATCAGCTCGACCCCGCGGCGGTATGACTCGCCGGCGTCGCTGCCGGGCTCCACCTTCAACGCCCGGTCGAGATCGTCGAGGAGCGGCAGGATCTCTTCGATCATGCTCGCGGCCGCGGCGTCGCCGACGGCCTGACGCTCGCGGTCGACACGCTTCCGGTAGTTGTCGAACTCGGCCGACTTCCGCAGCAGGAGGTCTTTGTACTCGTCGCGCTGGCGCTGGATCTCCAGCGGGTCGGCGACGGCGGCGGCGGCGGTGCGGGGTTGTCCGGCTCGACAGCCGGCTCGTCGATATCGTGAATGTTGTTGTCCTGGGTCATGACTTTGAGTTGACCATCCTCGTGATGGCTTTCGACATGCTTTCGACGGCGTTGATGGCGCGCGAGTACCGCATCCGGGTCGGCCCGATGACGCCCACGGCGCCCGTGCCGTGCCCGTCGGAGTACGTCGACGCGACCAGGCTGAAGCACTGCAGATCGGGCGCGTGGTGCTCGGTCCCGATCACGATGGTGAGGCCGCCGCTGCTGATGTAGTCGTCGAGCAGCTGCACCAGCCGCGTTTTCTCTTCAATCATCCGCAGCAGCGTGCGCAAGGTCGAGAGCGTCAGCTCCGGATCCTCGCCGCCGACGTCCTCGAGCAGGAGCGACGTGCCCTGGATGAAGACCGTCGGCTCGGTGTCGATGTCCTCGAACGTCGTGCTCGCCAGGCGCAGCGCGCGCCCCAGCAGCTCGTCGTAGAGCGTGCGCTCCTCGCCGCAGCCGCTCGAGCACGGCCTGCCGGACGTCGAGCAGCGTGCGTCCCTTGAACTCGCTGGTTCAGGTAGTTCGACGCCTGCTGCAGCTCACCTGGTCCGTACTCTTCCGACGGGTCGATGACCTTGTGCGAGACGTGGCCGCCGGCGGCGACGACGACGACCAGCAGCTTGCCGCCGTCGAGCGGGACGAAGTCGAGCCGCTCGAGGATGGTCATGTCCGCGGGCGGCGCAATCGCGAAGCCGACCTGGTGCGACGCGCGCGAGACCTCCTGCGAGACGTGCGACAGCATGTCGCCGACGGTGCCGGCGCGCCGCAAACGCGCCTCGATCTGCGGCGCCGGGCGCGACGACTTGCGCTCGGCCAGCAGCTGGTCGACGTAGATGCGGTAACCCTGGTCGGTCGGCACGCGGCCGGCAGAGGTGTGCGGCTGGCGGACGTATCCCTGCTCTTCGAGCCGGGCCATGACGTTACGAAGCGTCGCCGACGAGACGCCAAATCCCCGGTTCGCCAGCCAGAGGGAAGAGACCGGTTCCCCCTGATCGATGTACGCCTGGACGACCACGCCGAGAATCCGTCTATCCCGTTCCGGTAGCTCAGGATGGCGTGACATGGGTTCTTAGCACTCGGACCCTGTGAGTGCTAGTTTCATTATACACGGGTTGGGCGCGCCGCTCACTTCGCACCGCGCGTAGGGGCCGCGCCTCACTCCGCTGACCGCGGTAGGGGCCCTCGTTCGCAGCGTCGCTGTAAGCCCGACGGATCGCGCGGTCTGAACGCGCTTCGTACCGAGTACGGTGCGTCCACTGCGCGTTCGACCGCCTAGATTCGCGGCTCAGCGCGTACGGACGTGGGCCGACTCGATCGACTCGTGCGGTACCGCGGTCAGATCCCCGCGCGGACCGCCAGCTCGGCCGCCGCGTACCTCGCCTCCGACGCGATGGCGTGCGGATCCAGGTGGACCAGCGCGAAATCCTGGACGAGCACCTCGCCGTCGACCATCGTCAGCCGGACGTCGGTGCCGCGCGCGGCGTAGGCCAGCGTCGACCAGGCGTCGCGATCCGGCGCGAGGTGCGGCCGATCGCGCTCGACGACGATGAGGTCGGCGCGCTTGCCCGGCTCGACCGATCCCAGCTCTTCCTCCAGCCCCAGGGCCCGGGCGCCTTCGCGCGTCGCCATCGAGAGCACGTCGCGCGCCGTCAGGGATCCGGGCGCGTGCCGGACGGCCTGCAGCGTCGCGGCGAGCCGCATCTCCTCGAACATGTCGAGCCGGTTGTTGCACGCCGCGCCGTCGGCGCCGAGCGACACCGAGATGCCCCGCGCCCGCATCTCGCTCACCGGCGCGATGCCGGAGCCGAGCTTGAGGTTCGAGCCTGGACAGTGCATCACCTTCACGTCGCGCTCGGCGAGGAGCGCCTGCTCCCGCTCGGTGACCCAGACGCAGTGCGCCGTGCACAGGCGCGGCGTCGCCAGGCCGGTGACCGCGAGGTACTCGAGGTTGGAGTGCCCTCCGGAGAGCCGCCGGACGACCTCCACTTCGTCGCGCGACTCCGACGCGTGCGTGTGCACGAGCGCCTGCTCGCGCGCCGACAGCGCCGCGACCGCCTCGAGCAGCTCGCGCGAGCACGACACCGCGAAGCGCGGCGCGAACGCCGCGTGCAGCCGGCCGTTGGCCGCGCCGTCCCAGCGCTTCTTCAGCGCCAGGCTCTCGTCGATCGACTCCGTCGTCTCCTCGCGCAGCCTCGCCGGCACGTCGTCGGCCGAGTCCATCATGCACTTGCCGACGACCGCGCGGAGCCCGACGGACGACAGCGACTCGAACACGACGTCGGTGTCGTGGACGGTCTCCATCGTGAGCACGGTGGTGGTGCCCGAGAGCAGGAGCTCCGATGCGGCCAGCAGCGCCGACGCGCGCAGCGTCGACGGCGTGTGCGCCGCTTCCATCGGCCAGATCCGGCGCTTCAGCCACTCGAGCAGCGGCATGTCGTCCGCCGATCCGCGAAAGAGCGTCTGGCACAGATGGATGTGGGTCTGGATGAAACCCGGCAGGAGATACCCGCCGCCGCGCGTCGATGACCTGCTCGTACCGGCCGTCGGGCTCCGGCCCGATCGAGACGATGCGGCCGTCCCGCACCACGACCGCGCCTTCGACGATGTCGAAGCGGTCGTTCATCGTGACGATGGTGGCGTTGCGGATGAGCGTGGACGACATCGATCGCTGGCACTCGGGACTCGGGCTCGACGCTGACTCGGGCTCGAGCTCGGGTGATCAGGGATTAGCGATTAGGGATTGCTCGCCCGTCCGACCTTCATCGAGAGCGTCCCGTGTCGACGCCTCTCCGGACGGCGATGAGCTCGCCGAGGATGCTGATGGCGATCTCCGCCGGCGTGACGGCGCCGATCTCGAGCCCGATCGGGGCGTGCACCCGCTCGAGGCATTCGGGCGGCATCCCTTCGGCCAGGAGCGCCGACGTAGATGCGCGCGACCTTCGCGCGGCTGCCGATCAGGCCGAGGTATTTCAGATCGCGCGCCGCCAGCGCACGCATCGCGTCGAGATCGTGCGTGTGCCCGCGCGTGACGACGACGACGTAGGCGGTCGGCGGAAGGTCGGCGCGGTGGAGCCAGTCCGGGATCGGCTCGACGACGACCTCGGCGCCGGGAAAGCGCTCGGCGTTCGCGAACTTGTCGCGGTCGTCGACGACGTGAATGTGGAAGCCGGCGTCGGCCGCGACTTTCGCCAGGTGCAAGCCGACATGCCCGGCCCCGACGATGTGCAGCCGCGGCGCGGGCAGCAGGGGATCGATGTGCACGTCCATACGCCCGCCGCAGATCAAGCCGTTCTCCTGGGCGAAGTCATCGTTGAGCTCGTAGTGGACGAGCGAGGGTTTTCCGGACGTGATCGCCTCGCGCGCCTTCCAGAAGGCATCGTTCTCGTAGCAGCCGCCGCCGATGGTCCCGACCGTCCGCCCGTCCGCCCAGACGAGCATCTTGGCGCCGGCGCGCTGAGGCGTCGAGCCCTGCGCGCGCACGACCGTCACGAGCGCGACCGACTCGCCGCGCTTCAGCGCCTCGGCCGCCGCCGACAGCACTTCCTCGCTCAGACGAGCACCTCGATCTTGGCTTTCTGTTTCAGCGAGTCGATGAAGGCCTGCGCGCGCTCGCGCTTCTGCTGCTCGGTCAGGAACTCCTTGATCTTGGCGCTGACCTGATCGAACGGAACGGCCGCGCGGTCCGTCACCTTGATGATGTGATAGCCCGAACTGGGTCGTGACGATGTCGCTGATTTGCCCGGGCAGCATCGAGAAGACCGCCTGGTCGAATTCCGGGACCATCTGCCCCTTGTTGAAGACCCCGAGGTCGCCGCCCTGCTGCGCGCTGCCGTCGGCCGAGTGCTTTTTCGCGAGCCCCGCGAAGTCCGCCCCGCCTTTCACCTGCTTCAACACGGCCTGCGCCTCCGCGAGCGCCTTCTTCTTCGCCGCGTCGTCCGCCTTCTCGTCCACTCTGAAGAGGATGTGGCTCGCGCGGGCGGTCTCGAACTTGTCGGGGTTCTTGTCGTAGAACTCGCGCACCTGTGCGTCGGTCGGCAGCGGCTTGCTGGCCAGCTCGGCTTCCATCATCTTGTTGATGCTCATGTCGACGCGGGCATCGGACCGGAGCTTCTCGACCGTCAGTCCCGCGCGCCGCGAGCGCCTTCTTGAACTCCTCTTCGTTCGGGAACTTCGCGCGCATCTCCTTGAGGCTGCTCGTCGATGTCGGCGTCGCTGACCGTGACCTGCCGCGTCCGCGTTTCCTGCGACAGCACCGTGTAGGTCACCAGCTGGTCGAGCGCCTCGCGCAGGATCTCGTCGCGCCGCTCGGCCGGGACCGCCTGGTTCGCGCTGAGCTCCATGTTCTTGATCAGGCGGTCGAGATCGACTTTCGTGACCGCCTCGCCGTTGACGCGCGCGAGCACCTCGGGGAGCTGCGCGGGCATCGGTTTGGGTGGCGGCGGCGGGCCGGCCGGCGTGGCGCCGGGCGCCGCGGCCGGCGCCGCAGCCTGGCCGCCGGCGCTCGAGGTGGCCGCCGCGGGCGGCTTGCGGCACGCCGCGCTCAACATCAGGCCGGCGATCAGAAGGGATGCGAATACTCGGGTCAAAACATGGTCCTCGACGGGGGTCCTGAACGTTAGAACTTTCGAACTTTAGAACTTTAGAACTTCGTTCGATTCTAAACCCGTTCGATCAGAAGGTGTGCAGCGCGCAGATCTCGGTGGGTTCGGTTCCGGCGATGAACGCCTCGCGGAAGATCCGCGGGCAGCCGGCGGCCGCCACCTTTCCGGTGTCCTTGTCGATGTTGACGAAGGCGAGGCCCTCGGGGACCTCGAAGGGCAGGTTGGGCCGCCCGGCGAGGGCCCGCATCATGAACGTCGTCCAGATGGGGAGCGCGGCCTGTGTGCCGCTCAGGCCCACGGGCTGGTTGTCGTCGAGCCCGACCCAGACCACCGTCAGGAGCTCGGGCGTGAAGCCGACGAACCAGGCGTCGCGCAGATCGTTGGTCGTGCCCGACTTGCCCGCCGCGTCGAGCGCGAAGCCGGCCGCCCGCGCCCCGGCGCCGGTCCCTTCGTTGATGACGCTCCGCATCATGTTCAGCACGAGGTAGGTCGTGTCCTGCCGTGCGATGGCCTTCCCGGCCACGACCGGCACCTCGATCTCGGTGCCGCCGGCCGTGACGAGCTTCTGGATGGCGCGCAGCGGCCTCATCGTGCCGCCGTTGGGAAAAATGGTGTAGGCGCCGGCGATCTCGAACGGGGTCGCCTCGAAGACGCCGAGCGCGATCGACGGGTACGGCCGCGGCGGCGTGCCGGCGCCGACCTTGCGCCAGAGCGCGGACGACTTCGTCGTAGCCGGCCGCTTCCGCGACCTTGATGGTGGCGATGTTGCGCGACAGCGCGAGCGCGCGCCGCAGCGTGATGGCGCCTTCGTATTCGCCGTCGTAGTTGCCCGGGTTCCACGTCTGCTGGTTGAACGCGAAGGACGTGGGCTCGTCCATCACCAGGGTCGCGGGCGTCACGTCGGTGCGGCTTTCCGCGAACGCGTGCTCGAACGCGGCGAGGTAGACGAACGGCTTGAAGACCGATCCCGGCTGGCGCTTGGCGGCGATCACCCGGTTGTACTGCGACTGGTTGTAGCTGCGGCCGCCGACGAACGCGAGGACCTCGCCGGTGCGCGGGTCGATCGCGAGGAGCGCGGCCTGCGCGCGCTGGCGTTTGCGCCGCGCGAGGATCTCGTCGATGCGGACCAGCCCCTCGCGGAGGGCGTCCTGCGCGATCTTCTGCATGTGCAGGTCGAGCGTCGTGTACACGTCGACCGCGCCGGTCGCGACCCCCTGTACTTGTCCTCCAGCTCCTGGCTGATGTAGTCCACGAAGTACGGCGCTTCCGCGTCGAGCGCGCGCGCGGCCATCACGCAGCGGTTCGCGGGAGGCCCGGTCGGCCGCGTCGCTGGTGATGAACCCGGCGTCCACCATCGCGCGCAGGACGACGTTGCGCCGTTCCTTCGCGCGCTCGGGGTTGTTGAACGGCGACAGCCGCGGCGGCGACTGGATGACGCCGGCGATCGTCGCCGCTTCGCTCAGCGTCAGGTTCTGGACGTCCTTGCCGAAGAACATCCGGGCGGCTTCGGGCACGCCGTGGATCGCGAACGATCCGCGCTGGCCGACCCAGACGTCGTTCAGATAGAGCTCGAGGACCTGGTCCTTGGAGAGCCGCCGCTCGAGCGCGATCGACATGATCCACTCGGAGAACTTGCGCGTGGGCGACCGCTCCTGCGTGAGGAAGGTGTTCTTGACCAGCTGCTGCGTGAGCGTGCTGGCGCCGCGCATGTACGTCTTGCTGCCGAAGACGTAGTTGAACAGTCGCGCCGACGATGCGCGATGGGATCGACGCCCGCGTGGTCGTAGAACCGGCGGTCTTCGATGGCGAGCACCGCCTGGATCATCCGCTCCGGGATCGCGGCGAGCGGCACGTCGCGCCGTTTCTCGCGCGCCGAGGTGATGAGCGCCGTGATGAGCGGCGGGTCGAGCGTCAGGCGATCGACGGTTTTCTTGGTCGCCACGACGTCGATGTGATCGATCGTCGTCGGCTCCGCCCCTTTGGGCCCGCGCGCGCCGAACACGATACGGACGAGCTGGCCCTTGCGGTCGCCGTCGCGCGGGATCATCAGCACGGCGTCGCGTCCCACGGTGAACTCGCCGGGCTGCTCCGATCGCGCGCGGTGGGAGTATCCGAGGTCGTTGAGGCGGTCGATGATCTGGGTCGGCGTCAAGGACTGCCCGCGCCGCAGCTGGAACGGGCGCGCGTACACCCGCGGGTCGGCGCGCTGCATTTCGCCGTGCAGCCGCGCGTCGATCATCCGGGAGAAGCTGACGTAGAAGTAGCCGAAGACGACGGCCAGGATCAGGAACGGGACGCCGACGCCGACCAGGACGTAGAACTTCCAGCCCCGCCCGCGCCATCGCCAGCGCGCGCGGGGTTTGGGCGCAACAACGGGCCCCGGAGGATTGGCTGCCACGGCTGAACTCCGATTGTACATCCAGGTTGAAGTACTCTAGTCGCAGTCGTCAGTCGTCAGTCGTAGTCTCGGGTCGTGGGTCTGTGGTCGTTAGTGGCACAAGTTCGGTGGATGAGCGAACGGAGGGGACGGAGGGAACGGAGACACTTCCACCACAGAGTGAACGGAGTAAACGGAGAAGACGTCTCCGTTATCTCCGTTATCTCTGCGGTGAATCCTCAGTTCTCCGTGATCTCCGTTCCTCCGGCCCGACAGGAGCTCCCGTGCATGCCGTCGCCGAGTGAAGTCGATCTGCTCGTGTTCGGTCCGCATCCCGACGACATCGAGATCGGGCTGGCGGGCACCGTCGCGCTGCACGTGGCGCTCGGGTTCCGGGTCGGCCTGTGCGACCTGACCCGCGGCGAGCTCGGCTCGAACGGCACGCCGGAGGAACGCGAGGCGGAGGCGGAGGCGGCGCGCGCGGTGCTCGGCGCCGCCTGGCGGCTCAACCTGAAATGGCCCGACGGCGGGATTGACGGCAACGACGGCCAGATCGCCGACGTCGTGCGGCTGATGCGCGCGTGCCGTCCGCGCACGGTCGCGCTGCCGTACTGGAACGATCGGCACCCGGATCACCGCGCGGCGAGCGAGGCGCTGACGCGCGCCGTCTTCAAGAGCGGGCTGCGCCGGTTCGCGCCCGGCGAGGCGCCGGCGTGGAGCGCCGACTGGCTCTGCTACTACTTCATCAACGACGCGGACCCCGCGTCGTTCGCCGTCGACGTGTCGCCGCACTACGCGGCCAAGCGCCGAGGCGCTCGCGTGCCACCGGACCCAGTTCACGCCGTCGGCGTCCGACGGCATCGCGACCCGCCTGACCGCGCCGCAGTTCCAGCAGCTCATCGAAAGCCGCGACGCGCAGCTCGGCGCACGCTCCGGCGTCGCCTACGCCGAAGGGCTGATCGTCCGCGATCCGGTGCTGCGTCCGCACCTCTTCAAGGACTGGCGTCAGCCGCCGCCTCCGGCAGGGGCCGGCCGTTGAACATCGCGATCGTCTGCTACGCGTCGGTCGGCGGCAGCGGCATCGTCGCGACCGAGCTCGCCAAGTCGCTCGCCGCCCGCGGCCACGACGTCCATGTCCTGAGCGCCGACACGCCGTTCCGGCTCGGGAGCTATCAGGCCGGGCTCACGTTTCACCGGGTCCACACGCCCGCGTATCCGCTGTTCCGGGAGCCGCAGTACCTGCTCGCGCTCGCGACGCGGATCGTGCAGGTCTCGCGCGACTACGGCCTCGACATCGTGCACGCGCACTACGCCGTGCCGCACGCGACCGCCGCGTACCTCGCCAAGCAGATTCTGTCGCTGTCGGCGCCGGCCCGCGTGCCGCAGGTCATCACGACGCTGCACGGGACGGACATCACGCTCGTCGGCAGCGATCACTCGTACCTGGAGACGGTGGCGTTCTCGATCGAGCAGTCCGACGGCGTGACCGCCGTGTCCGAGAGCCTCCGCGCCGACACGTGCCGCGCGCTCGCGCTGCGGAAGGCGATCGCCGTCATCCCGAATTTCCTGGATTGCGATCTGTACAAGCGCGTCCCGAGCCCGGCGCTGCGCGCGCGGTACTGTCCGGCGGGATGCGAGAAGCTCGTCATCCACATCTCGAACTTCCGGCCCGTGAAGCGCGCCGCGGCCGTCGTGGAGGTCTTCGCGCGGATCGCGTCGAGGATCCCGGCCCGGCTGCTGCTCGTCGGCGACGGTCCGGACCTGTCCGCCGCGCTCGACACGGCCAGGGCGCTCGGCGTGGCCAAGCACGTCGAGGCGCTCGGGGAACAGGATCAGATTCTGCCGCTGCTGTCGATCTCCGATCTGTTCCTGCTGCCGTCGTCGCAGGAAAGCTTCGGCCTCGCCGCGCTCGAGGCGATGGCGTGCGACGTGCCCGTGGTCGCGTCCCGCGTCGGCGGCCTCCACGAAGTGATCGACCACGAGGTCACCGGCTTCCTCCATCCTCCCGACGACCTCGACGGGATGGCCGCGAGCGGGATCATGCTGCTGACCGACCGGGAGCTCCACGCGCGTGTCGCCGTCGCGGCGCGCCGCTCGGTGCGCAAGCGTTTCTGCCGTGACCTGGTCGTGCCCAAGTACGAAGCGTTCTATGCCGAAGTCATTGCCAATCACTAATCACTAATCCTCGAATCGCTCGAATCCGCGAATCGCGAGGATTCGAGCGAGTTCAGGGTGATTCGCGATTCAGTGATTCGAGATCCGAGTCACTGATAGATCGACATGCGCACTACGATCAGTTGGTCAGTTCCAAACCCGTGTCCATTCGTCCCCGCATCATCGCCTCCGTCCTCCTTCTCCTGCTCTGTCTGAACGGTCCGCTGCCGGCGCAGCTGCGGGTGCAGCCGGCCGGCGAGCTTCCGGCCGAGGCCTCGCTGCGCCTCATGCTGCGCAAGCTGAGCACGGTCGGGACCTTCATGGAAACGACGGCGCATCCCGACGACGAGGACAACGCGCTCCTCGCGATGATGAGCCACGGCGAGGGCATGCGGTCGGTGCTCGTGACCGCGACGCGCGGCGACGGCGGCCAGAACGAGATCGGGCCGGAGATCTTCCAGGCGCTCGGCGTGCTGCGCACCGAGGAGCTGCTCGCCGTTCACCGGTTCGACGGCGCGGAGCAGTACTTCACGCGCGCGATCGACTTCGGCTACTCGTTCAGCCTCGAGGAGTCCATCCAGAAGTGGGGGCGCGAGGAGATCGTCGGCGATTTCGTCCGGCACATCCGCGCCACGCGTCCCGACGTGATCGCGGGGTTCATCTGCGGCGGCGACGGCGGCGGGCAGCATCACCAGGCCTCGACGCGTCTCACGGCCGAGGCCTTCCGCGCGGCCGCCGATGCGTCGCGCTATCCCGAACAGATCCGCGACGGGCTCCGGCCGTGGCAGGCCAAGCGCCTCTTCTGCCTCCAGGGTTTCTCTTTTCAGGGACAGCCGGCCGCCGCCGCCACCGCGCGCGATCTGCTGCGCGTGTCGCCTGCCGGATTCGACCCGCTGCTCGGCCGCACCTATAACGAGCTTGGCCTCGAAGCGCGCAGCATGCACAAGTGTCAGGGCACGTCCCAGCTGCTGCTCCTGCCGGGGCAGGCACCGACGCGCACCTACCAAGCTGACGGATACAGTCGTGGGCGAGCCCGGGATCGCGCCGCCGCGCATGTTCGACGGCATCGAGACGACGTTGAACGGGCTTGGCGCATACGCCGGTTCGTCGCCTCCTTCCGCGCTGACGGCGTCGCTCCAGACGATCGGCGCGAGCGTCGCGGCCGCGGCCGCCGCCGTCACGACCGACGGCCCTGCCGCTGCTGCGCCGTCTCTCGCCGCCGGTCTTGCGGCCGTTCGCGATCTCCGCGCGAAGCTGCCCACGCTCGGGCTGAGCGACGGGGCGCGATACGAAATCGACTTCCGCCTCGCGAGGAAAGAATCCCAATTCCAGGAGGCGCTGCTCCTGACGCACGGCATTCGCCTCGAGGCGCTCGCGGACGATGGCACCGTGGTCGTCGGGCAGCGGCTGAAGATCTCGGCGATCGCAGGCAACAACGGCCCGGCGGATGTCTCGCTGAAGCGGTGAGCATCGCCGGGTCACCCTCGGCCTGCGTGTCGTCCGGCTCGTGCGTTCCCCGGATCTCAACAGCGTGATACCAGGCGCTGGAGCCGTGACCGACTCGGTCGACGCGCCGTCGGCGACGCGCCGCTCTCGACGCCGTACTGGACGCCGCGAGAGGATGCTGCGCGCTACGACTTCGATTCTGATGTGCCGTTCGGCGTGCCGTTCAGGCCGACGCCGTTTCGCGCCATGTTTGCCTTCTCGATCGCCGGCGCGGATGTGACCGTCGAGCGGCCGGTCGAATACCGGTACAGCGATCTCTTCGCCGGCGAAAAGCGCATGGAGCTGCAGGTCGTGCCGCCTCTGGCCGTGGCGATGACGCCCACCATTGCCGTGATTCCTACCGGGGTTGAAGTGACTTCTGCTCGTGCGGACGTTGTTCGAGCGGCCGGAGCCGGTACGCGACTTGCCGGGCCGAAGCGACCGGAGATGGGGCGCGAAGGCCGGACGCGCACGATCCAGGTCACGGTCACCAACAATCAGAAAGGGCCCGTCACGGCCTCCGCCGCGTTGAGCCTTCCGGCCGGATGGCGAGCGGCGCCCGCATCGATCCCGGTGAAGTTCGAGCGCGAGGACGAACAGGTGACGGTGACGTTTGCCGTGACGCCCGATGCGGGTGTCCGTCACGGCGAATACGCTGTCGAGAGCACCGTGACCGCCCCCGGCGGCGTCACGTCGAGTACGGGCTACGAGGTCGTCGAATACCCCCACATCCACCGCCGCCACGTCGCCCAGCCGGCCCGCGCGCGCGTGAAAGTGATCGACGTCAAGATCGCGCCCGGCCTGCGTGTGGGCTATATCATGGGCGTCGGCGACGAGATGCCGGGCGCGATCGAGCAGCTCGGCGCCGGGGTCCACTTGATCGAGCCCGACGAGCTCGCGTCGGGCGATCTTTCGCCGTACGACGTCATCGTGACGGGCGTGCGCGCCTACGAGCGGCGGCCGGACCTCCGCGCGAACAACCATCGTCTGCTGTCGTACGTCGAGAATGGCGGCACCGTGCTCGTCAACTACAACAAGCAGGAGTTCAATCAGGCGCAGTACGGGCCGTATCCGGTGAAGGTCGGCACCGATCGCGTCACGGACGAAAACGCCTCCATCGAGATCCTGGCGCCCGCTCATCCGGCCTTCAACACACCGAACCGGATCGGGCCCGAGACGTGGGCGGGATGGGTGCAGGAGCGCGGCACGTATTTCCTGGCGCAGCGCGATCCGCGCTACGTCGACCTGATCCGGACGACCGATCCGTTCCCGCTCAACGCCGGGCCGAAGACCGGCGCGCTCGTCGAGGCGCGATCCGGCAAGGGCCGCTGGATCTACATCGGTCTCGGTCTCTGGCGCCAGTTGCCCGCGGGCACCGACGGCGCGTACCGCCTGCTCGCGAATCTCCTCAGTCTCGGACGAAGGTAGGCACGGCCGACATGCGCTTCGATCCCGAATACGTGTCCTGCGTCCTCAACGAGAACTTCGAGGACGCGAAGGCGCAGTTCCTCGCTCCGCTCATGGCCATCCACTACGCCCACCTGGTCATGCTCGCGGATCAGCAGATCGTGCCGCGCGCCGACGCCCGCGTCATCCGCGACGCGCTCGACGGTCTCGATGTCGCCGGGATGAAACAGGCGCGGTACGACGGCACCTGCGAGGATCTCTTCTTCTTCGTCGAACGCCTGATCGTCGAGGCCTGCGGAGAGGACGCCGCGGGCCGCCTCCACACCGCGCGGTCGCGCAACGACATCGACATGACGATGTACCGCATGCAGCAGCGGGGCCTGATCCTCGAGCTCGCCGAGGGCGCACACGGGCTCCGCCAGGTGCTGATCGATCTGGCGGACGCGCACCGGGAGGACGTGTTCGCCGCGCACACCCACACGCAGCCCGCGCAGCCGACGACGATCGCGCACTATCTGCTCGCCGTGGTCGAGCAGCTCGAGCGCGACGGCGTGCGGCTCCGCGCCGCGTACGCCGGCACGAACCTGAATCCGCTCGGCGCCTGCGCGATCACCGGGACGGGTTTCCCGATCGATCGGTCGCGCACGACCGGGCTGCTGGGGTTCGATGCGCCCGACGGGCAACACCTACGGCAGCATCGCCACCGTGGACTACCTGCTCGAGAGCGCGTCGGGCGCCGCGGTGCTCCTCGCCGGCCTGGGCCGCGTCGTGCAGGACCTCCTGCTCTGGTGCACGCGCGAGTTCGGGTACCTGCGGCTCGGCGACGGCTTCGTGCAGTGCAGCAGCATCATGCCGCAGAAGCGCAATCCCGTGGCGCTCGAGCACGCGCGCGCGATCGGCAGCAAGGCGCTCGGCCAGGCGGTCGCGATCCTGCTGACGGTCCACAACACCCCGTTCGGCGACATCGTCGATACCGAGGACGACCTGCAGCCGCTCGTGTTCTCGATGTTCGCCGATGCGAACCGCGCCGTGCGGCTCACCGCGGCCGCGATGGCGTCCGCGGCGTTCGATCGCGCGCGGCTTGCCGCACGGGCCGAGGAGGGGTGGATCACCGTGACGGAGCTGGCCGACACGCTCACACGCGATCACGGCGTGCCGTTCAAGACGAGCCACAAGGTCGCGTCGCGTTTCGTCGCCGAGTGCGATCGGCGGCCCGAGGCTCCGCGCGCCTGCATTCTGCGCGAGGTCTCCACCGCCGTCCTCGGCCGTGCCGTCGAGTACGACGACGCGGCGCTCACCGAGCTCCTGAGCGCGCGGCATTTCGTGAACGTTCGCGCGACGCCCGGCGGTCCGGCGCCGTCCGAGACCGCACGCGCGATCGAGGCCTCTCGTGCGCTACTGAAATCAGACGAGGGGTGGCTTACCGAGGTGACCGGGAAGTTGCGGGCCGCGGAGCAAAGGCTGAAGGAAGCGGCTGCGAGCATCTGACGGCTGGATGGCCTTGGTCCGGCTGAAGCCGGACGCCACATGAACCCGAGACCCTGAGACCCGAGACCTGAGTCGACTCTATATCGTCAGCACCCAGTGCTGTCCCATCTCGAGCGGCAGCTCCTGCAGCAGATGGTCGACCAGCGCCGGACCGTAGCGATTCAGGAAGAACACGACGCTCAGGGTGCGTTCCTGCGGGTGTCCGCTCGGGAAGATGAGCGCCTGCGCGCGCGTGAACTGCCGGCGCAGCGTCTCGTCGCGCCGCTTCGCCGCCTGGATGATCTTCGACTGCAGCGACCGCAGATCGTGCTCCATGCGTCCCAGCGTCGTGCGCGCCGCGCCCCCAAGCGTCGGATCCAGCGCCGGGAGCGCCTCGATGACGCGCTGCAGCGCGCCGCGAATCGCCTCCTCGGCGTCCTTGATCGACTGCTCGATCTCGGGAGGGAGCTGCGACTGGAGCAGGCGGTTCAGCGCCGATTCCCCCTGCGGCTGGAGATCTTCGAGCGGGAACTCGTAGCGGCCGAGAAACCGCGCGGTCGCGCCGTCCACGAGCGTCGCGCTGGCGCGGGGATACACGAGCGGCATCGGAATGCCGAAGTGCTCGTAGACGCCGCGCAGTTGTCCGAGATAGGCCAGCTCGCTGGGTCCGGCGACGTAGCAGATGGTCGGAAAGAGCGTGTCCTGGACGATCGGCCGGAGCAGGACGTTCGGGCTGAAGCGGGCGGGATTGGTTTCCGCCTCCTCGACGAGCGCGGCGGCGGTCACCGGCGTGTCGCCGATCAGGAACCGGTCCCCCTGGCGCCGAATCGCGCGCCGGATGCCGTTCAGGTGAAAGAGCGACAGGCTGTCGGGTTGGGGCTCGACCTGCGGCTCGTGACCGCGTGCTTTCAGCTGCTCGCCCGCCGCCGCGGCGAGCGCCGCGGTCCGTCCCGGCGATTGAAGCTCGCGCACGAACACCGGCGCCGCCAGCCGCTTCGCGGCGGGATCGGCCGACTCGAACACGACGAGACCGTGCGGACCGAGCAGCGATTCGATCCACGTGGCGAAGGCCGCCGCCATGCCCGTGTCCGGCCGGTACGCGGCACCGAGCGAGCGGAGCATCCAGTCGGTGAAGTCGGTGCCGGCACAGGCGGCCGCAAGCTCGTCGAGGCTCTGCTCGATGCGCCCGTCCAGCGTCAACGCGGCGACCGGGAGCTCGCCTGCGCCCTCGGGCTGGGCCAGCGCGACGGTCCGCGGCTGGAAGTCGGCATCGAGCACGGTACAGTTCCGCACCTCCTGCCAGTCGTGATCCTCCGCGTCCACCCAGAACACGGGAACCACGGTGGTCTTGTGGTCCGCCGACGCCCGCCGCGCGATCTGAATGGCGGTGACGGCCTTCAGCAGGGTGTAGAGCGGACCGCCGAACGCGCCCGCCTGCTGGCCCGTGGCGACGACCGACGTGCGCGGATCGGCCAGGCTCGCGGCGGCCTCGCGCGCCGCGGGAGGCGCGCCGCGCCGTTCCTGCTGCGACACGAGGACGGAGGCAATCGCCGCGGCGTCGCGCGCGCGCGCGTGCGCGCGCGCGATGGCGTCGCGCCACGCCTGGGGGGAAGAGGGATCGCCCGCGTAGAGCGCGGCGACATGATCGTAACGGTTGGCGTAGTCGGCCACGAGCGGACGAATCCACGGCAGCCGGCGAAGATCGATGCCCGTGACGGAGGCCGCGTTCCGGCGCGTCCGCGGCGGCGTGCGACCCGGAGGCTACAGGCCGTGCGGGCTCGGCGATGACACCGGTCGTACTCTCTCAGAGGGTTTGGAATCATGTCAAGGAGACTGCCCGAGGGTTCGACGCTGTGACGGCGTGAAAGGATCCCGCGGCTCAGGAATACGCAGCAGGAATGCCTGGCGGCCGCTGTCCCGAGCGGGTCAACGCTACGCCCATCACCGCGATCCCGCAAGGAGAATCGCGCGATCTGTGTTACATTTTTTTCGCCCTCCCGGAAGGCGCCTGCGGCCCGCGCGAGGATAGCGAGTCTTCGACCCTTCGACTCGCTGCGCTCGCTCAGGGTCGTCCCGGGCGAAGTCGAGGGGCGAGCGCCGGAGCGCCAGCGCGTGTGTGTGGGGCCCCACGCGCATTGAAAAATGACCAGAGACGACCCCGCTGCGTTCGCCCCACCTCCCGCGTTCGGCCCCTTCCGGGTCCTGCATCAGATCGGCATTGGCGCTCTCGGCCCGGTGTATCGCACCTACGAGCCGACGCGCGATCGGCTGGTGGCGGTCAAGGTGTTCCGGCTCGACATTACGCCCGAGCAGGCGCAGGTGCTTGCCGATGAGCTGTCGCGGGCGGCCGAGGCCGGCCTGTTCCACCCGTCCATCGTCGAGCCCATCGCGGCGGGCGTCGAGGGCACGGTCGCGTATCGCGCCGAAGAGTACGTCGCCGCCGAGTCGCTCGACGTCGCGATCCGGCACTACGCGCCGGCCGCGCTCGACAAGGCCCTGCCGTTCCTGACCCAGCTGGCCGGCGCGATCGACTTCGCGCGCACCGCCGGCGTCGGCCACGGCGCGCTGCACCTGCGCGACGTGTTCGTCACGCCCGACGAAGCACGCGCCAGCGGCTTTGGCATCGTCGAAGCGCTCGAGCGCGTCGGTCTCCGCGCGCCGGTGCGCCGGCCGTACAGCGCGCCGGAGCGGATCGCAGGGGAGTCATGGAACACGCCCGCGGATGTGTTCTCCCTGGGCGCGATCGCCTACGAGCTGTTGACCGGCCGCCGTCCGTCCGGGACGGGCGATCAGATCGGCGCGTTGACAGGCGGAGACGCCGGCGTGCACGCCCCGTCCATCCGCGCGGTCCTCGCACGCGCGATGGACGACGAGCCGGCCGCCCGCTATCCGACCGCGCTCGCGTTCGCGTCGGCGCTCGAGGCTGCGGGGCGCGGCGCGCACGTGTCCGGCTCCGTTTCGACCAGGGCCGCGACCCCCGCCGCGGTCACTGCCGCCGCTCCGATGGCCGCGGTCGCAGCGCCCGTTGACGCGCCCGTGCCAATTCCTGCGTCAATCCCCGCGCCCATCGAAGCCGCGCCGATTGAACCCGCGTCCATAGAACCCGCGTCCAGTGAAGAAGACGCCGAGGCCGCCGATATTTACGCCGAGCGCGACGATGACGCGGCCCATCACGATCTCGTGCTGGCAGAGGCCGAGGAAGACTCCGACGCCGCGGCGTATGACGACGAAGCGGCGGCCGATCTGATGCTGGACGCACCGGACACGTCGAGGCAGTTCAACCTCACCGAGCTCGATCGGGCCTCGGCCGGGGCCGGGCCAGGCGCGTCCTGGCAGAATGAAGCCGACGACGACGAGAACGGGCGGAGCGCTGCCGAATCCGGCGAGCTGGCGTCCTATCGGAGCAGCGAGCGGGCCCGCGATGGGTCGGTGAACGACGAGCTCGGCGGGATGACGCTGGAACGCCCGCGCCCGGCCATGTTGCCGATGGCGATGATGCTCATCCTCGGGCTGATGCTGGGTTTTGCCGCGGGGTATGTCGTCGCGGAACGCAGCCCGGCCCCGGAGGAGCAGGCCGCCGCAAGCCCTCCGGGTCCCACCGCGCCGCCGGCTTCGCCTCAGCCCCAGCCATCCGGTGAGGCGCAGCCGCAGCGTTCGGGCAGGGCGTATAGCGAACAGATCGTGCGGCAGCCTTCCGCAACGCCTCCGGTTCCGGGGGACGCGCCGGGGGCCGGCTCCGCGAGCCCCGCACGTCCGCGCGGCGCCGTGCCGGGCACCGGACTGATGATCGTGGAGTCCAGTCCGCCGCGCGCCGGCGTCACGGTGAACGGCGACTGGCGGGGACGGACGCCGCTGACGCTCACCGGCCTGAAATTCGGATCCTACGTCGTGCGAATCGTGCAGCCGGGATTCGCGACTGCCCGTGAGGAGGTGACGCTCTCGGCCGCGCAACCGTCGCGGACGGTGTCGGCCCGTCTCCAGCGGGCCGCCGGCACGGCGCCGTCGGCACGGGGCGCCGCGCCATCGGCGTTGGTCGGATCGATCTACGTGGATTCGCGGCCGCGCGGCGCGCGCGTGGTGCTCGACGGCCGGGAGGTCGGCACGACTCCGGCGCGGATTCCCGACATCCCGGTCGGGACGCATGTCGTCAGGCTCGAGCTGCCCGACCACCGCATCTGGTCGAAGAGCACCAGCGTGGTCCCAGGAAGAGAGGCGTCGTGACCGGTTCGCTCGAACGCATTCGATGAAAGCCATCCTCGCACTCGAAAACGGCACCTGGTACGAAGGGGAAGCGGTCGGCGCGGCCGGGGAAACCGGCGGCGAGGTCGTGTTCAACACGAGCATGACCGGCTACCAGGAGGTCCTGACCGATCCGTCCTACGCCGGGCAGATCGTCACGATGACGTGCCCCGAGATCGGCAACTACGGCATCTCGCCCGAGGACGGCGAGTCGCGCGGCCCGCAGGTCGCCGGCTTCGTCATGCGCGACGAGTCGCCGATCGCCAGCAACTGGCGGTCCGACAGCACGCTGCGCGACTACCTCGTCGCGCCACAACGTCGTCGCGATCTCCGACATCGACACGCGCGCGCTGACGCGGGTGCTGCGTTCGGCCGGCGTCATGCGCGGCGTGATCGCGACCGGCGACGTCGAGCCGCGCGAGCTGGTCGAGCAGGCGCGCGCCGTCGCCGCCGATGGAAGGCGTCCGATCTGGTGCACGACGTCACGTGCGACGACGCCGTTCGACTGGACGCCGAGCCCGTCCGACGAGTTCGCGCCGGCGCCCGAGCGGCACGCCGAAGCGTCCGCTGCGCATCGCCGCCTACGACTTCGGCATGAAGTGGAACATCCTGCGCCGCTTCACGGCGTACGGCTGCGACGTGCGCGTGTTCCCGGCGACGACGCCGGCGTCCGACCTGCTGGCCTCGAATCCCGACGGCGTGTTCCTCAGCAACGGCCCCGGCGATCCGGCCGCGCTCGGCTACGCGATCGACAACGCGCGCGACCTCGTGAACGCCGACGTGCCGGTGTTCGGCATCTGCCTCGGCCACCAGATTCTGTCGCTGGCGATGGGCGGCGCGACCTTCAAGCTGAAGTTCGGCCACCGCGGCGCCAACCATCCGGTGAAGGAGCTCGAGACCGGCAAGGTCGAGATCACGTCGCAGAACCACGGCTTCGCGGTCGATCCCGAGTCGCTGCCGCCCGACGTGCGAGGTCACGCACCTCAATCTGTACGACGGCACCGTCGAAGGGCTGCGCCACGCGACGAAGCCGGTCTTCTGCGTGCAGTACCACCCGGAGGCGGCGCCCGGGCCGCACGACGCGGACTACCTGTTCACGCAGTTCCTGGACGCGATGGAAAAGCGCGCGTAATGCCCCGACGCGTACCGACCTCAAACGCATCCTCGTCATCGGCTCCGGTCCGATCGTCATCGGACAGGCGTGCGAGTTCGACTACTCCGGCACCCAGGCGTGCAAGGCGCTGCGCGCCGAGGGGCTCGAGGTCATCCTCGTCAACAGCAATCCGGCGACGATCATGACCGACCCGGAGATCGCCGATCGCACCTACGTCGAGCCGCTGACGCCGGAGATCCTCGAGCAGATCATCGAGCGCGAGCGGCCCGACGCGCTGCTGCCGACCGTCGGCGGCCAGACGGCGCTGAACCTGGCCGTCGCGCTCGGCGAGCACGGCACGCTCGAGAAGTACGGCGTCGCAGCTGATCGGCGCGTCGATCGACGCCATCAAGGTCGCCGAGGACCGGCTGCAGTTCAACGACGCGATGCGCGCGATCGGCATCGACGTGCCCGAGAGCCGCTACGTGCCGGTCGCTGGACGAGGCGCTCGCCGCGGTCGACGCGATCGGCTTCCCGCTCATCATCCGGCCGTCGTTCACGCTCGGCGGCGTCGGCGGCGGCATCGCCTACAACATCGAGGAGTTCCGCGAGCTGGCCGGGCGCGGCCTCGAGATGAGCCCGGTGCACGAGATCCTCGTCGAGGAGTCGGTGATCGGCTGGAAGGAATTCGAGCTCGAGGTGATGCGCGACAGCGCCGACAACTTCGTCGTCATCTGCTCGATCGAGAACATCGATCCGATGGGCGTCCACACCGGCGACAGCATCACCGTCGCGCCGGCGCTGACGCTGACCGACAAGGAATACCAGCGGATGCGCGACTCGGCGCGCCGCATCATCCGCCGCGTCGGCGTCGAGACCGGCGGCTCGAACATCCAGTTCGCCATCAACCCGGCGAACGGCCGGATGGTCGTCATCGAGATGAACCCGCGCGTGTCGCGGTCGTCGGCGCTGGCGTCGAAGGCCACCGGCTTTCCGATCGCGAAGATCGCCGCCAAGCTCGCGCTCGGCTACCACCTCGACGAGATCCCGAACGACATCACGCGCCTGACGCCGGCGTCCTTCGAGCCGACGATCGACTACGTCGTCGTCAAGGTGCCGCGCTGGGCGTTCGAGAAGTTCCCGCAGGCCGACCGGACGCTGACGACGCAGATGAAGTCGGTCGGCGAGGCGATGGCGATCGGCCGCACGTTCAAGGAAGCGTTCCTGAAGGCGTTCCGCTCGCTCGAGCTCGGCACGAGCGGGCTGCTCTTCGGCCAGAACACCCGCCGCAGCCAGTCGGGGCTGACGGCCGAGGAAGAGGACGCGGCGCTGCAGCACGCGCTGAGCGTTCCGACCGACCGGCGGATGTGGGCGGTCTTCCGCGCGCTCGAGCGCGGCTGGACGCGTCGACGAGATCCACGAGCTGACGCAGATCGACCGCTGGTTCCTCGACGCAGTTCCCGCAGATCGTCGAGCTGCAGCGATCGGCCGGGCTCGTCGGCCTGCGCGGCATGTCGCGCGACCTGCTGCGCACGCTGAAGCGCGCCGGCTTCGGCGATCGCGAGCTCGCCGGCATCCTCGGGACCGACGAGGCAGCCGTCACGGCACGCGCGCCTGGAGCCGGCATCGTGGCCGCCTACAAGCGGATCGACACCTGCGCCGCGGAGTTCGAGTCGTTCACGCCGTACCTGTACGGCACGTTCGAGCAGGAGTGCGAGGCGGACCCGACGCCGCGGCAGAAGGTCGTGATCCTCGGCAGCGGCCCGAACCGGATCGGCCAGGGCATCGAGTTCGACTACTGCTGCTGTCACGCGGCCTTCGCGCTGCGCGACGAGGGCTTCGAGACGGTGATGGTCAACTGCAATCCGGAGACGGTCTCGACCGACTACGACACGGTCGATCGGCTGTACTTCGAGCCGCTGACGTTCGAGGACGTCTCGCGATCATCACGCGCGAGCAGGAGGCCGGCGGCGACGTCGCCTGCGTCGTCCAGTACGGCGGCCAGACGCCGCTGAAGCTGGCGCTGTCGCTGCAGGCGGCCGGCGTCCGCATCCTCGGCACGTCGCCGGATTCGATCGATCTGGCCGAGGACCGCGAGCGCTTCTCGCAAGCTGCTCTGGGATCTCGGCATCCCGCAGGCGCCGAGCGGCACGGCGACGTCGCCCGACGAGGCGCGGGAGGTGGCGGCGAAGATCGGCTTCCCGGTCGTCGTGCGGCCGTCGTACGTGCTCGGCGGCCGCGCGATGGCGATCGTCTACGACATGGCGGCGCTCGATCGCTACATGGGCAACGCCGTGCACGCCTCGCCGGGGCATCCCGATCCTGATCGACAAGTTCCTCGAGGACGCCATCGAGATCGACGTCGACGCGCTCGCCGACGCGACCGGCGCCGTCGTCATCGGCGGCATCATGGAGCACATCGAGGAGGCCGGCATCCACTCCGGCGACAGCTCGTGCGTCGTGCCGCCGTTCAAGGTCGTCGACCGGCACGTCGCGCACGATCCGCGACTACACGCGCCGCATCGCGCGCGCGCTGAAGGTCGTCGGCCTGATGAACGCGCAGTTCGCGATCAAGGACGACACGGTCTACGTGCTCGAGGTGAACCCGCGCGCGTCGCGCACGGTGCCGTACCTGTCGAAGGCGACCGGCGTGCCGCTCGCGAAGGTCGCGGCGCACGCTGATGATCGGGCGGACGCTCGCGGAGCTCGGGCTGACCGAGGACCTCGAGGTGTCGGGGTTCTTCGTCAAGACGCCGGTGTTCCCGTTCGTGCGCTTCCCCGGCGTCGACACGCTGCTCGGGCCCGAGATGAAGTCCACCGGCGAGGTGATGGGCGGCGCGTCGACGTTCGGCAGCGCGTTCGCCAAGGCGCAGATGGGCGCCGGGCAGCAGCTGCCGCCGAGGGCACCGCGTTCATCAGCGTCAACAACCACGACAAGCCGGCCGTCGTGCCGATCGCGCGCGACCTGCGCGAGCTCGGCTTCCGCTGGTCGCCACGCGCGGCACCGCCGACTACCTGCGCGCGCACGGCCTCGAGGCCGAGATCGTCTTCAAGGTCAACGAAGGCCGTCCGCACGTCGGCGACGAGATCCTCAACGACCAGATCCAGCTCGTCATCAACACGCCGCTCGGCCGCGAGTCGTTCTTCGACGACCGGACCGTGCGGCGGATCGCGATGATGCAGGGCGTGCCGTCCATCACGACGCTGACCGGCGCGGCCGCGACCGTCAGCGCCATCCGGGCGCTGCACACCGAGGGGCTCACCGTCCGCTCGCTGCAGGAGTACCACGCAGAAGCTGCCACGCGGAAGGCCTAGCGCTGCTGCAATAACTGCGACGTCGAGACAGCGGAGCGGACGGAGTCAGCGGAGGTCTTCTCAACACGGAGAAAGGAGGAACGGAGAAACGGAGGGTTTTTCTTAAGGAAAAACCCATTTGATCTCCGTTCCTCCGTCTCCGTTGCTCCGTGTTGAAGACGCGCTGGCCCCTCCGATATCTCCGTCACCTCCCTTGCACGCATCGGCCGCGTGCACACTCCCGCGGCCATCGCCGCTGTCCCTCTCGTTGCCGGAGCAGCCGCCGGCATCCTGCTCGCCGATAGTCCTGACGGCTGGCTGCCGCTCTGCGCGGCCGGCGCGGCGGTGCTGTCGCTGCTGGCCGGTCTCGGCTTTCTCGCTGACGAGGACCCGCAGGGCGTAGCGTTCGCCGTCGCGATCGGTTGTGCGGTCGGCCGGCCTGTCGCTCGGCACGGCGGGCGCGCGTGCCGCGTATCGCCCGGCTCTGCTCGAGTGGTTCGACGCGCGGGCTCCCGACGCTCGAGACGCACCGGTGCTGCTCGAAGGCGTGCTGCGCGAGGATGCCGTCCCTGGCGCCGTTCGGCGCGTCGATCACGCTGGACGTCACGTGCGTGGTGTCGCCGTCGCGCGATGCCGGCCGGCGAGCAGGCCGGCCGCCGGACTCCGACTCGCGGCGGCGTGCGGCTCTCGATTGGCGGCGGCGGCGCCGCGGGTCGCGCCGGCGACTGGCGTGCCGGGCGCACGGTCCGGGTGTCTACCTCGTTGCGCAGGCCCACGCCGTTCGGCAATCCCGGTCTTCCGGACGAGACGCGCGCGCTCGCGCGGCGCGGCATCGTGCTCGTCGGGTCCGTGAAGAGCGCGTCGCTCGTGGACGACGTCGCGCGCGGGAGCGCACGGGAGGAGGCCGCGGCGGCGGCGCGCGCCTGGGCCCGCCGGCAGCTGGCGCGCTACGTCGGAGGGTGGAGCCCGCAGTCGGGCGCCATCGCGGCGGCGATCCTCATCGGCGATCGCTCGGGCCTGTCGGACGAGGACGAACGGCGGCTGCAGGAGGCGGGCACGTATCACGTCATCGCGATCTCCGGAGGGAACATCGCGATTCTCACGATGATGCTGCTCGTCGGGATGCGTGCCGTCCGGCTGCCGCCCCGCGTCGCGTCGGCCGTCGCGATCGCGGTCCTGCTGTTCTACGGCCAGCTGGCCGGCGGCGGCGCGTCGGTGACGAGGGCCGTCATGGCGGCCTGCGTGTATCTGGCGGGGCGCATGCTGGATCACCGCGGGCCGGCGTTGAACGCCCTGGCGGTGACGGCGGTCTTCGCGGTCGCGGCCTCGCCGCTGGCGCCGTTCGACGCCGGGTTCATCCTCTCGTTCGGCGCGACGCTCGGCATCCTCCTCGGCACATCCCGCCTCGCCGGATCGGGCTCGAGCCGTGAGCGCGCTGACGGCGTACGCCGGTTGGCCCGCCGCGCCGCGACGGCGGCCGCGGCGCTCTTCGTCGCGACGGTGTGCGCCGAGCTGGCGCTGGCGCCGGCCGGCGCGGTGCTCTTCTCGCGGATCACGCTGGCGGGACTGATCCTGAACTTCGCGGCGATTCCGTTGATGACCCTGGCGCAGGCCGCGTCGATGGCGACGCTGGCCGCATCGGCGTCGGCCGAACCGGTCGCGCGCTTCTGCGGGTACGTGACGCACTGCGCGGCGTCCGGTCTCGTCCGGTCCGCCGCGCTCGTCGACGTCGCGCCGTGGCTCTCGCGCGATGTCGTCCCCCCGGCCTGGTGGCTCGTGGCCGCGTACTATGCGTCCTGCGCGGCGTTGCTCGTCTCCCGCCGCCACGTGCGTCCGGCGCTGTGCGGCGTCGCCGTCTCGGCCGCGCTCATGCTGGCGGGGCCGGCTGTCACGTCGCGCGGTGCCGCCGGCACGTTGCGGGTCGTGTTCCTCGACGTCGGCCAGGGAGACGCCACGCTCGCGATCCTGCCGGACGGGCGCGCGCTCCTCGTTGACGCGGGCGGGCTCGCGGGGTCCACGCTTCGATCTCGGCGAGCGCGTCCTGGCTCCGTCGGTGCGTGCGTTCGGCGTCCGACGCCTGGACACGCTCGTCGTGACCCACGGCGATCCCGATCACATCGGCGGCGCGCCGGCCGCGCTGCGGCGGTTCTCGCCGCGAACGGTGTGGGAAGGCGTGCCGGTTCCGCCGCACCCGGGTCTCCGCGCGCTCGCGGCCGCCGCCACCGCCTCGTCCGCGTCGTGGCGCACCGTGCAGGCCGGCGACCGCGAGGCCGCCGCCGGGGTCGAGATTCGCGTCCTGCACCCGCCGCCGCCCGAGTGGGAGCGTCAGCGCGTCCGCAACGACGACTCCGTCGTCCTCGAGCTCCGGATGGGCGACGTGTCGATCGTGCTGCCCGGCGACATCGGCAGCGAGGGGGAGCGGCACGTGACGCCGCGGCTCGTGCCGGGACCCATCACGATCGTGAAGGCGCCGCATCACGGCAGCGCGACGTCGAGCAGCGTGCCGTTCATCACGGCCGCGCACCCCGCCGCGGTGGTGTTCAGCGCCGGCCGCGGCAACCGGTTCGGCCACCCGGCGCCGGTCGTCACCGCGCGCTACCGCGCCGCGGGCGCGTCGATCTTCCGGACCGACGAGGACGGGGCCGTGGTGGTGGAGACCGACGGGAAGGGTGCGGAGATCACGACGTGGAGTGGGAGGCGGGTGGCGTTGTCGCGCTGAGCTAAAGTCGAACGCTTGAACAGGAGCACGGGAGCACGGGAGACTTTCTAGTTTCGTTTTCAGTTCTTTGCTTCGGATTCGTTGTCTTTGTCTTTTCGTAGTTTTTTTGCATCTTCTCGTTCTCCCGTTCTCCTGTTTCTGATGTTCGTTTCGAACTTTGATCTGCTCTGCCACTCCGCTTCCATCTCCTCGAGCGTCGCGTCGTGGACGGACCGCCCGCGCGACTCGAAGGCGCGCTCGAGCGCGTCGAATCGCGCGCTGAACTTCTCGTTGGCCTTTCGCAGCGCCGACTCCGGCTCGATCCCGAGCTTGCGCGCGAGGTTCGCGATCGAGAAGAGCAGGTCCCCCATCTCTTCTTCAGAGCGGGCCTGGCCTTCGCGCGTCCACCGCGCGCCGCAGCTCGGCGACCTCCTCCTCGATCTTGTCCACGACCTGGCCGGCGCGCGCCCAGTCGAAGCCGACGGCCGCGACGCGGGAGCCGATCTCGTGCGCGCGGAGCAGCGACGGCAGCGACCTGGGCACGCCGCGCAGGATCGAGCCGCGCTCGCCGGCGTCCTTCTGCTCGCGCGCCTTGATCGCTTCCCACTGCTCCAGCACCTCGCCCGGCGTCCGGACGCTGCCCGCTCTTCTTCCCGAAGATGTGCGGGTGACGGCGGATCAGCTTCGTGCCGATCGCGCGCAGCGAGTCGCCGATGGTGAACCGTCCTTCGTCGAGCTCGATCTGCGCCAGGAACACGCCCTCGAAGATCAGGTCGCCGATTTCCCCCAGCAGCGCGGCGTGATCGCCGCGATCGATCGCGTCCAGCACCTCGTAGGTCTCCTCCAGCACGAAGCCGCGCAGCGACTCGATCGTCTGCTCGCGATCCCAGGGACAGCCGCCCGGTCCGCGCAGCCGCGCCATGATGTCGACGAGCGTCTGGAACTCGCGCCCCGCGGACGGCCGCGTGCCCGGCCGCTTCCGGGCGACGCGTGTCTTGCGCGCGCGCGTCGGCTTCTTCCGCGTGGAGCGCGGTCGCGCCGCGACCGTCCGTGTCCGTTTCGCCATGCGCGACTATGCTAGCATTCGATGCGTGGATACACCGGAGCCCGGCATCACCTTCAGCGACTTCATCCTGTCGCTGGCGACGAACCGCCGCCGTGGAATTCGGCGACATCGCGGATCCCAACACCGGCGAGCGCGGGGAGCCCAACCTCCTCGCCGCCGCGCAGATGATCGAGCTCATCACCATGCTGCAGGAACGGACGAAGGGGAACCTCATCGAGCCGGAAGAGCGTCTCGTCGACGACCTGCTGTACGAGCTGCGGCTCCGCTACGTGCAGGCGCAGCAGGGCGAGAAGCGCATCATCGAACCGTGAGTTGAAGATCACCTTCCTCGGAACCGGCACCTCGCACGGCGTGCCGATGATCGGCTGCGACTGCGCCACCTGTCACTCGACCGACCCGCGCGATCGCCGCTGGCGCCCCTCCGTGTTCATCGAGACCGGCGACGGCGCGTCGCTGCTGGTGGATGCGGGACCGGATCTGCGCGCGCAGGCGCTGGCGTTCGGCGTCCGCCGCGTCGACGCGATCCTGTTCACGCACGGCCACGCCGATCACATCCTCGGGCTCGACGAGGTGCGCCGCTTCAACGCGCTGCAGCGGCGGCCGATGGCCTGCTACGGCGACCCGCGGACGCTCGACGACATCCGCAAGGTGTTCGGCTACGTCTTCGATCCCGCGACGCCGCGCGGCGGCGGCCTGCCGGAGCTCGAGCTCTTCACGATCGCCGGGCCGTTCTGCATCGGCCGTCAGGAGATCGTGCCGGTGCCGATCTTCCACGGCGCGCGGCCGATTCTCGGGCTGCGTCTCGGCGGCTTCGCCTATCTGACCGACTGCAGCCGCATCCCCGACGAGTCGTGGCCGCTGCTCGAGGGTCTCGACGTGCTGGTGCTCGACGCGCTCCGCGAACGGCCGCATCCGACGCATTTTTCGCTGAGCCAGGCGATCGAGGCGACCCGGCGCATCGCCCCGCGGCGCGCCTACTTCACGCACATGTGCCACGACCTGGCCCACGCGGCCACCTCGCGCCCGGCTGCCGCCGGGGATGGAGCTGGCCTATGATGGCCTGGTGATCGAGACGCCGCAGCCGCGTGACGGGCCCGGAACCCTGCACACGTGAACATCGCCCACTTCCCCGACGATCCGCCGCCGCGCTGGCACCAGCCGGTGCTCGCCCTCGGGAATTTCGACGGGCTGCACCGCGGCCACATGAAGATCATCGACCGGGTGCGGCGGCGCGCGGGCGAGCGCGGCGGCACGCCGGCCGCGATGACCTTCGATCCGCATCCGCCGCGCGTGCTGCGGCCCGACAAGGCGCCGCAGCTGCTGATGACGAAGGACCAGAAGCTCGAAGCGCTCGCGCGCTCCGGCATGCAGGGCGTCGCCGTCGTCCGCTTCACGCGCGAGCTGTCGCAGTGGGATCCCGAGACGTTCGTGCGCACGGTGCTCGTCGAGTGGCTGCACGTCGTCGGAGGTGTGGGTCGGGGCGAACTTCCTGTTCGGCCACGAGCGCGCCGGCACGTTCACCGTCCTGCGCAGCCTCGGCGCGCGCTACGGCTTCCGCGCGGAGAAGATCGACCCCGTCCGCTACAAGGACTTCGTCGTCAGCAGCACGCGGATCCGGCGGCTCGTCTCCGAGGGCCGGGTCGACGAGGCCGGCGCGCTGCTCGGGCATCACTACTTCCTCGACGGGACCGTGACGCGCGGCGCCGGCCGCGGCCGCGGCCTGGGGTTTCCGACCGCGAACCTCTCCACCTGCAACGAGCTGGTGCCTCCGTCCGGCGTGTACGCGACCACGGTCACGATCGACGGCATCGTCTCGCCGTCGATCACCAACATCGGGACGCGGCCGACGTTCGGCGACGTCGGACGCGCGTGACCGTCGAGACGCACGTCTTCGACATGGACCGGGATCTGTACGACACCACCCTTCGCCTCTCGTTCGTGCAGCGGCTGCGCGACGAGCGGGCATTTCCGGACGTGGACGCGCTGCGCGCGCAGATCGAGGCGGACTGCCGCAGCGCGCGGCGGCTGTTCGGCCGCATTTCGCTGTAGAATCGTGCATATGTCTGACGCCCGGCGACGCTCGTGCTGCGGTTGTCCGTGCCCGCCCAGGGGCCGCTACGCGGCGTCGCGGTCGACATCGCCGGCAAGGTGGCCGAGTCGCTGGGCGACAAGGCCGTCGAAGCCGGGCTCGGTCGGCGCCGCTCTCGAACAGCGTCGCGTCCCGCGTGGCGCCGGACGGCAGCGACGCCGAGATCACGTTCGAGTTCCGCCAGATCGAAGGGGAGCTGCTGATCGAGGCGCGCTGCGGCAGCCGGTCTTCCGAGGTCCGTTGCCCGTTGCCCGCCTGATCGCGCGATCGCGATCGTCAGCCGCCCGACGCCGGTATCCGATGCCCTGATGCGCCTGTACAACACGCTGACCCGCCGCGAAGAGGAGTTCGTCCCGTCCCGCGACAACCGGGTGCGGATGTACGCGTGCGGTCTGACGGTCTACGCGCGCGGACACATCGGCAACTTCCGCACGTTCGTCGCGATCGACGTGCTTCGCCGCACGCTGAAGTACCAGGCCGGATTCGACGTCCGTCAGGTCATGAATTTCACCGACGTGGACGACCGCACCATCCTCGAATCGCAGAAGGCCGGCGTGCCGCTGCGCGAGTACACGGACCGCTACATCGCGCGTTCCACGAGGACGCGGCGGCGCTCGGCCTCGAGGTGGTGGAGGAGAACCCGCGCGCGACCGACGCCGACAACATCGACGGCGATGGCCGAGACGATCAAGGCGCTCGAAGCGAACGGCCACACCTACCGGACCGACGGGTCGATCTACTTCCGGATCGTCGACGTTCCCCGGCTACGGCAAGCTCGCGCACCTCGATCACTCCGGCATCAAGAGCGGCGCGCGCATCGACTCCGACAAGTACGACAAGGACGACGCGCGCGACTTCGTGCTGTGGAAGGCGACGAAGGCCGGGCGAGCCGCACGTGGGATCCGGGCATCGGCCCCGGCCGGCCCGGCTGGCACATCGAGTGCTCGGCGATGGCGCTGCGGCTGCTCGGCGAGCCGCCGATCGACATCCACGCCGGCGGCGTCGACCTGATCTTCCCGCACCACGAGAACGAGATCGCGCAGAGCGAAGGCGCGACCGGCACCGCAGTTCTCGCGCTTCTGGTTCCACGTCGAGCACCTCATGGTCGATATGGACGAGGAGGACGCCAAGGGCTCGGAGAAGATGTCCAAGTCCCTGGGCAACGTCTACAACCTCCAGGACGTCGTCGATCGGGGCTTCCGGCCGTCGGCGCTGCGCTATCTGTATCTTGGCGTGCACTACCGCAAGCAGCTCCGCTTCTCGTGGACCGCGATGGCGCAGGCCGAAGAGGCGTTGCGGCGGCTCACCGACTTCCTCGCGCGGCTCGAGACGCTGCCGCCGCGCGATCCGAACCCGTCGGTCGCGACGAAGCTCGACGAGGCGGCGCGCGGCCTTTACCGGTCATGTCAGCGCCGACGTCAACACCGCTGCCGCGATCGGCGTGATCTTCGAGCTCGTCCGCGCGCTCAACTTCGCGATCGATGCGGGGGATCTGGGCGCGTCCGATGCCGGCGCCGTGCGCGCGCTGTTCGACCGCTTCGATCAGGTGCTCGGGGTCCTCGCGCTTCGCCGTGCCGAGGACGAGCAGCCGCCCGTGCCCATCGCTGAGATCGAGGCGCTGATCGAGGCCCGCAAGGCCGCCCGCCTGGCGCGCAACTTCGCCGAGGCCGATCGCATCCGCAAGGATCTCGAGGCGCGTGGGATCATGCTCGAAGACACCGGTTCGACGACGCGGTGGAAGAGAAAGTAGATCGTTCCGGGATCCGGGGTCCGGGAATCCGGGATCTGTTGAATCAGCGGATTCGATGGATGCACCTGAAATCAAGACGCCCCTGCCCGGTCCGAAGGCGAAGGCGATCATCGACCGCGATCGGCAGTTCGTGTCGCCGTCGTACACCCGCGACTACCCGTTCGTGATTGCCCGCGGCGAAGGGGCGGTGGTCGAGGACGTCGACGGCAACCGGTTCCTCGATTGCGCCGCCGGCATCGCCGTGAATTCGACGGGCGTGTCGCACCCCGACGTGGTCGCGGCCATCGTCGATCAGGCCGGGAAGTTCATCCACATGTCGGGCACCGACTTCTACTACGAGCCGCAGGTGCGGCTGGCCGAGGAGCTGGCGCGGATCGTCCCGATCGACGGGGCAGTCCGGACGTTCTTCGCCAACTCGGGGACCGAAACGACCGAGGCGGCGTTGAAGCTCGCCCGCTACCACACGAAGCGGCAGGGCGTCATCGCGTTCATCGGCGGCTTTCACGGCCGGTCGCTCGGCGCGTTGTCGCTGACCGCGAGCAAGTCGATCCAGCGCCGCGGCTTCGGGCCGTTCATGCCGGGCGTCTATCACGCGCCGTACCCGGATACCTATCGCTACGACGGCAGCGCCGATCGCTGCGCCGCCGAGTGCCTCGCGTTCATCACGGACAAGATCCTCGTGCACCTGACGTCGCCGGACGAGATCGGCGCGATCGTCGTCGAGCCGATCCAGGGTGAGGGCGGGTACATCGTGCCGCCGAAGGCGTTCCTGCAGGGACTGCGCGAGCTGTCCACGAAGCACGGCATGGTGCTCGTCGTCGACGAAGTGCAGTCGGGCATGGGGCGGACGGGGAAGATGTTCGCGTCGGAGCACTTCGATCTGAAGCCCGACGTCGTCAACATCGCCAAGGGCATCGCGTCGGGGCTGCCGCTCGGCGTCACGTGCGCGCGCGCCGACATCATGACGTGGCCGCCGGGCGCGCATGCGAGCACGTTCGGCGGGAATCCGGTCGCGTGCGCCGCCGCGCAACGCCACGATCGCGCTGCTCGAGGGATCGCTCGTCGCCAATGCCGCCGCCGTCGGGGCGCGCCTGATGGACGGGCTGCGCGAGCTGCAGAACAAGCACGCGATCATCGGCGACGTGCGCGGCAAGGGGCTGATGATCGGGGTCGAGCTCGTGCGCGATCGCGCGACGAAGGAGCGGGCGCCCGAGCGAGCGCAACGCCCTCGTCCAGGCGATGTTCCGCCGCGGCGTGCTGACGCTCGGCGCCGGCCTGAACGCGATGCGGCTCGCGCCGCCGCTCGTCCTGTCGCAGGCGCAGGCCGACACCGTGCTGCGCGTCTTCGACGAGGCGCTCGCGGAAGTGGGGCGTGGGCCGTAGCTGTCGGTCGAGGTCGGGGTGCCGGCTCAGCCGGTGGATCGTGGCTCCGGTAGCGGCCGGAGTCTCGGTGATTCGGCTAGCCGACGCCCGGGCATGGCGCGCGTGTTGCTCCTTTCAAGGAGGCAACATGACGATGCAGCGGCAGGCGTTGGGAAAAACGGGGGAAGATCTCGCGGTCGAGGAACTGGAGCGGCGGGGGTACGCGATTCTTGCGCGCCGCTACCGGACGCGGCATGGCGAAATCGACATCGTGGCGCGGGACGGGGAGACGACGGTGTTCGTCGAGGTCAAGGCCCGGGTCACGGCGCCGAGTGCGGGACCGCGGCGGAGGCCGTGACGCCGGAGAAGCAGCGGCGGCTCGCGTCGATGGCGGTCGACTTTCTGGCCCGGAAGCGGCTGATGGACCGGCCGTGCCGGTTCGACGTGGTGGCGATTGACGGGGTCGGCGCGGACCAGACCATCACCGTCTATCCTTCGGCATTCGCGGTGTCGTGAGGCGAGCTCGCTCGAGGCACGGCGGCTTCGACGCGGCCGTTGCCTTGCTCAGCCGCGAGGCGCTGTGGTACGATTGAGGCTTCCAGACAGCGGCTGAGCCGGAGTGTGGCGCTGCCGCGCGGGTCGGTGGGCGGGAATAACTCAGTGGTAGAGTGCGACCTTGCCAAGGTCGAAGTCGCGGGTTCGAATCCCGTTTCCCGCTCCATTTTAATCGTCGGGGGCCCCTGCAGCCCCGACCGGCGCGCTCCGCTACGCGGCGCTCCGGCGCCCATCGCTCCGCGCGCCGCGTGCAGTCGCGGCCGCTGGCGATTCCGCCGTTCGTTGCGCGCAGATGATGGCTCCAGAGACCCGCCGAATGACACGCTGTTGTCGCCGCTTCTAGCCGCGGCCGGAATACCCTCTCGCACAATCCGATTCCGACCGGCGCCGTCGCCAAGTGGTAAGGCAGAGGTCTGCAAAACCTCCATCCCCGGTTCAAATCCGGGCGGCGCCTCCAAAATTTCCTCAATAAAATCGCTGGTCTCGGTCGATCCCCGCCTCTCGCATGCCTCTGGGTGCTCCCAATTTGGACCCAAATGGCCACGCGTTCCGCAAACCGCCGTTCGCAATTCGCTGTGAATGAACGTGTTGCGCGAACGCCAAATTGAAAGGGTGGAGGTTTAGAGAACCTCCAGCTCCACACGGCGGCGGAAGGGGAGTGCACGATATCGATTCGACGGAGAGACCAACCGAGCGGCAGGGCCACGTCGCTTCGCGCGACGTAGATAGCGGACTTATCCATGGTGAGTCCGCCGAACGAGCAGCGGCATCGCCCGAACGCGGCCAATCATCCACGCTGCGGCGTTACACGCGAGGAAAGCCCGAGTTGAGCGGCAGGCGAACATATTAAATGCAGCGAGGAAGCCGCGGCGTCCGAAAATCGACTGTCCGTTACTCACGTTAGAAAGCCCGCACGTTGAGGCCAGGGTTGGCCGTCGCCGGGATCCGACTAGCCCTTCGGTCGGCGAACCGTGAAGGCCCGAAAGTGCAACGTTGCAAGCTTCGGAGCAACCTCTTGCGCCTCGGCGAGCATGTTGTCAATCGCGCGATCGCCGAGCTCGGTCCGCAACGAGACCTCAGCTGCTCCCAGAGACGGTAGAGCCGCAGCCAAAATCCGGGAACGTCTGGACGCGGCTCGTCATGATCGAGCTCGAGGCCGACGCCAGCCCACGGTCGGGCCACTCACTCGTGCCACTCGGGCCTGGCGGGCGTATTCTCGACCCCGGTTTGGCGGGCCGTGAACACGGCGCGAGCCCGGGCCGAAGCACGCGCCGGAGCTCCCGCAACGCCGCGTCGCAATTCGGAGCAAACGGCAACGCATCGACGCTCACGACGCCGTCGGCCGAGGCATCAGGAAGCCCCGTCGCGTCGAACGATGCGACGCGAACTGGGCAGGCGTTGGGAGTGCGAAACGCTGGCGGTGCGCAGTGCGAGGGCGATTCCCTTCGGTGAGAAGTCGAGCCCGACGAGGCGGGCCCTGGTCTCGCGGGCCAGCCAAAGGCCGGGGCCGCCACGTCCGGCACCGAGATCGACGAGAAGGTCGCCCGGGCGTAGCGCGAGCATCTCAAGGATATGGGCCAGAGGAGCGGGTGCAGCTGCAGGAGGTATCGACGTCGACCGGATAGTCGTCGCCCATCGCCTGCTTGACACAGGTCGGCGAGCAGACGGTGGCCGGCCGTCTCGCGGAGCAGGTCGAACTCCCCGACAGCGGGAGGTATCGGAGTAGGAGAAGTGTGCTTCGCGTCGGCGCTCATCAAACCGAGGAGCCAAAAAATCCCGGTGGGGCACTGGCCTGATGGAACGCTAGGGCCGCCCTGATCCGCTTCTCGCGCTCGCCACCACGACGTTGATCGACTCGGTGGCTGGATCGAACGTGACATGCGCCTCGCCGCGTCGAAGCTGTATCAGCACCTGCGCGACCTTGTCCTCGCGCGACGTCTCGTGCACGCCATAGTCGGTGCCCTCACGCAACACGAACGACTCGATCACCGCCCGCAGCGTGTCTGGCTCCAGATCGTCGGGCGCCACTCGGATGGGGGCGATCTCCCAGCCGCGCCCGTTCAAGTTCGACCGTGAGTTCGCGCTCGTCCTGCATGTGTCACAACGATACACGATGGCAGGGGCGCGCGTCGCGCTCGCCACACGCGGGCCCGGCGTCAGTGGCTTCTGCGTAGACGGACCAGTCCGCTTGGCGGACGCGCGCGCGATGTGCTCGCCACGATCGCTCCTGAGCGATCGCCAAGTGGTGGGCGATTTGCTGAACTGAATCGGTCAACCCTGCGGCGTTTTTGGCCGGTTACCTTGGGGCTGAGCCGGGGTGCTCATTCGCCAGCTACGCCGACGGCTCGAGCGCCAGTTAAGCATCTCAATGTCTCTGGGTGAAGAACTTGCACACGTGCGCCACACAGTAGCCAAGTGCGAAATGATACCCAAAGAAGGTCAGGAACGCGGCGTTGTCATAAAGGTCCTTGTTCGCGGCGGAGGGTGGCTGGTCCGAAAGTTTCGCGTACACATAAAGGCAAAACAAAAACACGGAGAGGCTCGCGGCCAGAAGCCAGAGTCGCTGTCGCTTCGTCATGCGGTTGTACACAAATAGGGCTGCGACGGCCGCGACGATGAACTTCGAGGGATCCGGGTTGAACGCCAGTGGGCCATCGGTCGCAAATCAAAGAGCGGAATTATCTTGAGGAACAGGACCAGGCTCGGACTGGCTACCAGCGGAAGAAGGAGGTCGATGATCTTCAGCACGACGAAGGCCTAGCGTGCCGATACCGGCAGGTACACCGTCACGCGGCCGGCGGCACACGGTTCGCGAGACTCTCCTTTGACAGAATGACGGCTTCGACGACGTCCTCCTTAAACGAATTCACTCCTGGTGCGGACACTAGGAATTCCTCGGCACGCGGCACGCGAAAGGCGGTGAGCGAAAAAATGTTCGGATTATTCCCAGACCATCGAGGCCACTGCAGGGGCTTAACGGCAGGCTGAACCGCCGCCCACGCCAAGGTCAGCGCCGGAATTGAGAACGGAACGTCCTGGGATCCATTGTTCTGGGCCTCGTAGTGAAAGACGCCGTCCGATATGAACGTGGTAAACGTGAAATCGACTCGTTGACTCTCCAACATAGCAAAAATGCGAGAGGTGAGCTTAGGCGCGGTTGGACGCTTGGTCGGGGTAGCGGGGGGGGCGGTCTGAATGACTTACACCGATGCGACCTTGTGGTGTTGCGCTAGCGGGCCGTAGTCAACAGGGGCATCGGGATCCACGGTGTATTGGAGCGTGGTATCAAAAGGTCGTTTCTGCCACATCCACCAATCGCGATGCGATCGAACTCGATGTGTGCCTTTACCCACTTCGCGGGCAGCCATACCTGTGGGTGATTATTCTTCAATAAGTGGGAAAAGCGATTCTGCTGCCCCGAGTCGACATCCGAAGTGTGAGTGAACTGATAGTCTGTTTGGTGAAGGCTGCCGGTCAACGATTGAGGGTTCGTTTTGTTGTCGACCGAACAGAGCATCGCAATGTTTGTTGCGACCGGCTGCGTGCCCAGCAGAGCCGCTGTTGCGTACCACGCCGTAAGGACGACACAAGAAACCGAAACGATCTGTATCCTCATGACAAGCTCCGGTCGACTGGTCACCACTTTCTTGCTTAGCGTAGTTTAGACCAGAAACATGCAAGTTCAATGTCCGCTTGTTTGTCCGGCTATTATCATATCGGTTGACGGCACGACCTCACGGACGCTGGCTATGGCACGCTGATGAATGACGGCCCTTCTAGCTGACATTTTGACGTCATTATCGATGCGATTCACGTCGCGGCCAAGCCCTAAAGACGCGGCGAGTTCCACCAATTCGATCGTTCAACGCTGATAAAAACACCGGATAACCGCGGAATTACTGTAATTGGCCGGTGGACACCGATGGCCGGCGTGAGGCGCCATTTAGATCGACGGCTGCAGGATAACTCCTGTGTTGTCGCCCAGTGTCGACCGACGGGTCGCCCGCCGCAAGCTCGCTGCATCGGGCAGAACAGGCTCAGAACGGGATCAGTCGGCGTTTTGGGCGTACGCAGCCGGCGGCGCGCCACCGTGAGATCGTAGTTTTCCCAAGGAAATTGCAACGACTGGTGAGCCGCGAAGGAATCGAACCTTCAACCCGCAGATTAAGAGCTAAGGGCGGCCTATCCGCCCGCGTATACGCCGTGTGTTTCTATTAGGAAACTGCGGGATTGCCGTCCGCCAGCGTCTAGAGGCAAATGGGGCCGGTTTCCAGTCGTTAGGGTGTCAGATTCTTGCACCGTCGCCGCGCGCTTTCCTTCGGCGCGGAGCGTCTCGGTGATCTCCCGCTCGACGAGGCGCGCGCTCAGCGATGCGGCTCCTCGTCCGAAATGCCGGGCACGTTGTAGCCATGCTCGGCGCCGAGCCGCGCGAGGCGCTCCGCGACGTCCGGTGGACGCTTCTTCAGGATGTCCGCTGCCGCCTCCGCGAACTGTAGGAACTGCTCGCCGGCGGCGTGCTCGGCGCGATTCTGCTCCGCGCCTTCGCGGAAGTTGCCGCTGACGTTCACTCCCTGTGCCCCGAGCCGATCAATGAACCCCACGAACTCGTCGAGGTTGGCCTGATGGTTGACCATCGACTTGCGGAGCTGTTCGAGCGCGACCCTCAGCAGCGCATGCAGCAGGTTTTCGTCGAACGTGCCGTCGTCCGGTGGCTGCGCGTCCGGGGAACTGCGCGGCCGAAACTCCAAGATCCGAGAGACCTGCTGCTGCAGGTCCGCCTCGTCGCGTGAATCGGTGCTCACGGTCTTTCCTGTATTCGACGCGTCCGACGCCGGTGTATCCACGTCGACGCGCGTGATCGTCGCGCCGGCATCGCGTAGGAACGTCGCGATCGCCCGCTCGAAGTAATCCTGAATGGTGGTCATGACGCCGGTCAGCTCGCGCAGGGCGTCCTTGAACCGCTCGGCGATCACGCGGCGGCGCTCGTCGAGCGGCAGCGCGAGCTCCGCGTCAGTGGGGAGAAGAATCGAATACGCGGCCGAGTCCGCCGCGGCACGATACAGCGTCTCGCCGTTTGACGTACCGCCGCTCGCGTCGAACCACATCGCGTGCGGCTCGTCGTAGCGGTCGATCCACTCGCCGATCGCGGCGGGATCCCAGTGAAACGTCAGCTTGTTCCGCACGCGAGTCACGATCTCGCTCACCGGATGCGTGCCGGCGAGCAGCCGGTCGATCGTCTGCACGAGCTCGTCGCTCGCACCGGATCGACGCGCGAGCTGTTCAACCTGCGTCTTCTGTGCGGGCGCATTTCTCGTCCCCGACAGGATGTTCATCGCCTCTTTGACGAACGCAGCGGCGGAGAGAAACGCCCACAGCCGATCGCGTTCGCCGCCCGGTCCCGGCGCCTCCGCAACGGCGAGAAAATGTCGATGGCTCGCGCGCACCGCGTTCACCGCGAGTCCAAGTCGAAGCGCCAAGATCGTTGCGTCACGATCGAGCGCCGACGAGCGGACGGGTGCGGCGATCGTGAAGCCCTTCGGCGCGTCATCGTGCATCGAGCCTCCCAACTGGAGCCGGCGGTCCTGCGCGCGAGAAATTTGACGCGCGGATCGCCGGCTCCCCTACCTTCTGGATCTATCCGATTCGCTCGTATTCCAGGCCGTTCATCGGCGGGACCGTTCGGCACGCCTGAACCCACGCGGCTTTGGACGCGGGGCCGAGCTTGCCGTTTCCGTCCTCCAACAGCCACTCGTAAGCGAGCGCTGGTGTCGAACGAACAGCGCCCGTCGATCCCGCGCTATTCCGTTCGGGACCGCTCGAGCGGCTGATGCGAGTCACGACGAAATTGCCTTCCGGCGTGAGCCTGATCTCCACGTCCAGCGTGCGAACCGTGTCGCCGGTGCGGGGCGATTCGACGTGTCCGTGCCCGACGAGCCAACCGGGTGCGTAGATATCCCTGCCGCCTTGAACTGACAACAGAAATTCTTTCGGGGGGCCGAGAGTCTTGGTGAGGTGATCGATGACCTCGGGCATGCGAGGTCCGAGCGGGCTGGTGCCGTCCGTGTTCATGGTGCGTGTCCTTGTCTGTGCGGCCCGTTAAGACGCCGGCCACTGTCGCGTTGCTCTCCAATTTATCACGACGAGGTGATCTTCGTTACTATCTTTGCCGCCGCGGCGTCGCCATACTCGAGCGCGGCGAAGGTTCAATGGCTTGCGGCCTCTGCCACCGCGATCGCGCACTCCGGGACAGCCACCTGCTGCCGGCGGCTGCGTACAAGCTCGCTCGTGAACCTGGCCGAAAGGATCCCAACCCCATCGTCGTGACGCCCGCCCATGCGGGATCGACCTCTCGGCAAATTTCGGACAAATTCCTCTGTGACGAGTGTGAAGATCGATTCTCGAAACACGGTGAGCGGTACGTCCTCGCTCAATGCGCGAGACCCGAGGGGTTCGCACTTCGTGACGTGCTGAAGACGCTACCGCCCCTCGTCGACGATCAACGGTTCAAGGTGTTCGATGTCAAGGGATCGATCGGAACGCGAGTTGAGGACTACCTGTACTTCGCCGCCAGTGTCTTCTGGCGCGCCGCCGCTCGCTCTTGGGCGCACGAGGGCCAGACGATTCAGCGGCTCAGGCTTGGTCCGTACGAGGAGGAGTTGAGACGATATCTTCTTGGTGAACGACCGTTTCCCCAAGCGGCACGGGTGTTCATTCACGTCTGGAGCGAAGAGCACGCCGGCTTCACCAGCATCGTTCCGTGCAGCGCCCGTGCCCCGGACGGAACTCATCGCCACAAGTTCACCATCCCGGGCATCCTGTTCATCATGCTGGTCGGAAAGACCGTGGCCAGGAACATCGACTCCGGCGCGCTGAACAGCAGTGGCGGTAGTTTCATGTGGCTTTGCCCGTGGACCAAGGACTCCCTGTTCGAGGGCATGGGCGCCCTAGTCATGGACGCACTCCGCGCTCGACGCGGCCGACGGTAAACCTGATTCTGCTTCCCGCCCGCTCGTTCAATCCGCTCGATCGCCGACGGCTGATTGTCGCCGCGCGCCGGCCGGCGTCATGGTGTCTGTGTGGTGGCACTCGCGGCAGCGTTCATTCCCGCTCGTCGCGCCGCGCGCGTCGATCCGGTCATGGCCTTGAGGGCGGAGTAAAGCTGCATCTGCCTCTCGATATCGAAGGCGTGATGAGCTGCTACGCTCTCGGCGGCGACGAGGCGTGCACGCCCGTCAGAAACGCCTGTCCCGGTCGACGCGCCCAGAAGAATGCCCGCGGTTCGGTCACCGGAGTGGGACTTGGCAGATGTTCCAACCGTCTGGGATCGACGAACTTGGAGATGGTGAGCCGCGTAGGAATCGAACCAGCTCAGGCGGCGTCTCGACAAACCCAGTTTGAAAACGGCCGCAATACTCATCTGCCCGGGGCGCCCGCGCGCCCGCCGCCCGACACACTGCAGCAAGCGGGGCGCGGATACTCGCGATTGGAACCGGGCGACTTCGAACCAGATTGGCTGCAACGAATTGACTGGGTCCCACGAGTCCCTTGGCGGACGCCGCCCTCGGGTTCGGAGCTGAGCTGAACAGCCCTTACCCTTCTCTTGATTCCTCCGGGGCCTGATTCTGCCGGCGGCCCCTGGGGTACCTTTGGGCGCTATCTGTTCGGTGGGGGACTCCCCTTCGCCGTCGCTCGCGGGGGCCCCGTGCCCCGCTCCGCTCCGGCGGGCGCGCCCGTGGCGCGCCTAGTCCGCTATGCGGCTGCCGCAACGACTACAATATTCTCGTTGGAAGCGCATAACGGACTAAACCAATGACGGCCTACATGACGTCGCTCGGCAAGTTCCTGCCCGGGCCGCCCATCGACAACGAATCGATGGAGGAATTCCTCGGGAAGATCGCGGGCAAAGCGTCCCGCGCCCGCCAGAGAGTCCTCAAACAGAACGGCATCCGGACGCGGCACTATGCGATCGATCGCGACCAACGCTCGCTGTTCTCCAATGCCGGGATGGCGGCGCTGGCCGTGCGGGAAGCGATCGACCGGGCCGGTCTGAACGTCGCGGATCTCGATTTTCTGGCGGCCGCCACGTCGCAGGGCGATCTTCCCCTGCCGGGTTTCGCCAGCATGGTCCATGGGGAGCTCAAGGCGCCGCCCTGCGAAATCGCGACCCTGCACGGTGTGTGCGCCAGCGGAATCATGGCGTTGAAATCGGCCCTGCTGCAGGTGCAGGCCGGCGGCAAGCGCCACGCCGTCGCCTGTGCGAGTGAGTTCGCGAGCCGGCTGTTGAAGTCGTCGCGGTTCGAGGCCCAGCAAAGGGTGCTGGACGAGGGCCTGGGGCTCGATGCCGAGTTTCTTCGATGGATGCTGTCGGATGGGGCCGGCGCGGCGGTCCTGCAGGATTCGACCGGGCACGCACCTCTGTGCTTCGAAGTGGAGTGGATCGAGCTCAAGTCCTTTGCGAATGCCTTCGAGCCGTGCATGTATGTGGGCCCGGCGAAGAACGGCGGGCGCCTGCAGTCCTGGCTCGACTATCCCAGCTACACGTCGGCCGCGGACGATGGCGCGATCAACCTGCGGCAGGACATCCGGATGCTGGACGAGGTCGTGCGTCACGCCGTCCAGGAGCTGATCCGGCTGGCCGAGGCGCGAAAGTTCAGTCCGGCCGGCATCGACTGGATGGCGATCCACTATTCATCGCACCTCTTTCGCGACCGGAGCTACGAACTGGCCGCCAGGCTCGGCTTCGATCTCCCACGCGAGCGCTGGTTCACGAATCTGTCCAGGACCGGCAACGTGGGTTCCGCGTCGATCTTCCTGCTCCTCGAAGAACTGCTCGCGTCCGGAACGCTCGAGCCCGGCCAGCGCGTCCTGTGCGTGGTGCCGGAGAGCGGACGCTTTCTGTTCGGCTACATGCTGCTGAAGGTCGTCGAAGGCACGAAGCAGCCGCGCGGGGCGAAACCGGTCGCGGCCGCGACGGCTCGGAGCGAACCCCCGCGGCTCAGAACCGACGGCAACCCGCTCGCGCAGTCGCTTCTTCAAGGACTGGCCGTGGTCTGGTTCGAGTTCGAGGAGAGGCTCCGCGCCGTGCCCGTCGTGGCGAAACTCTACGAGGGTCGCCTGACGCTGGATGACTACCGCGCCCTTCTTTTCAACCTGCGCCAGCAGGTCATCGACGGGTCGCGATGGATCGCGCGCGTGGCCTCGAGCATCACGCCCGAGCATTTTGCGATCCGCAGCGCGTTCATCGCCCACACCAGCGACGAGCATCGCGACTTCGAGATGCTCGAGCGAAACTACGCGGCCGTCGGCGGCAATCTCGACGAGATCCGAAAGGGACGAAAGAACATCGGCAGCGAGGCGCTGTCGCGTACATGCTCCACAAGGCCAGCCAGGAGAACCCGTTCGAGCTGATCGGCGCCATGTTCATCGTCGAAGGCCTCGGCCAACGCCTGGCCCGGCAATGGGGGGAGCGGATCCGGGAACAGCTCGGCCTGCAGAACGACGCGGTCTCCTTCTTCCTCTATCACTCGGAAAGCGACGTCAAGCACTTCAGCCGTCTGGATCAGGCGCATTGCCGTCGGGCATCCTCACCGAACAGCTCGTGGCCGACATCGTGAGATGCGCCAAGGTCACGGCACGGCTCTACGCGCTGCAGCTCGAAGAGATCGGACACTTCTGATGCGGCCTGTGTCGTCTACGCCTTCGCTGTGCTACTACTAGTCGCCGGACTCGGCGTCAACCTCGGCTATCACCGCGTACTTGGCCATCGTTCGCTGAAGTTACCGCAAATGGCTCGAGCGCACGCTGGTGACGATCGGCCTGCCCGCGGGCACGCCCATCCAATGGACCGGCAATCATCGCTATACATCACGCCCACACCGACACGCCGCTCGACCCGCACTCGCCCCGCCAGCGAGGCTTCTGGCACGCTCACGTCGGCTGGTACTCGGCCGCGAACGTTCTGCTGCTCGGCGCTGTATGCGCTCGCCGGACCGGCCGCGTCTGCTCATCGACGCCTGGATGCGGCCGCGCACCAATCAGAAGCCAACGCACTGGCCCGCGACGTCGCCGCGGACCCTTACTACGCCTGTCCTGAGCCGTCCCGTGCCCTACGCGCTCGCGATGCATCTGCACGCGCACATTCCCGCTGGTGGCGTCTCGCTTGCCGGGCGCTGGGGGGCCGCGGGGATCGCCGGCGCTGTGGCCACACGCGGCGCTGTTCTACAACTTGGCGACACCAGTCAACAGCACCTCCGCACCGACGATGGCCACGCGAAACGGCTGGCTCATGGGGCATCTCACCCTGGGCGAAGGCTGGCACGCCAACCACCATCGGTATCCGGGATCCGCCCGGCATGGCCTGTTTCCGGGCCAGTTTGACCCGACCTGGCAGGTGATCCGGGCGCTGCGCGCCGCAGGGTTGGCGGCAGCGCGAGTCCGGCTGCCCAAAGACGTGCCGGACCGATGGGATGAACGCGCAAGGACGCACCGTCATGCAGGTCGACCGATCCGTACGAACGAGTTCCAGCCACGATCCCGCGGACCCGAACCCGTGGCTCGCGCTGTATCTGGACATGAGCCTGCCGCTCAGCGACGAGGTGAAAGCCGCGCTGCTGAGGAACTCGGGCTCGCAAGTCACGCCAGTTCCTGCTGCCGCTCGTCCGCCCGTGCGCAAGGCTGACGATCATTGGGTTTCAGGTCCTCAAGATCTCCATTCCGAACAAGTTCACGTCGTCGCGAGTTCCTGCATCGGCTGATCTACTGGGGGCTGCGCACGTTCGTGCGTCCGATGCGAATTACATCATTCTTCGCCATTTCCACATCGGGTCGGAGATTCTCCAGTTCGTCGCCACCAATGTCCCCGGAGGTGGAGATCCCGCTCAATCCCCTGCGGCCGGCCACGCTCTCCGACCTGATCGACGACGTGTTTCTGAAGCACGATCTCAACATCTACAACTTCCTCATCCGCATCAATCGCGAGATGAAAGCCCAGGGCATCCAGTTCACCAGGCAGCCGCGCCTGAATTTCGACTGCATTACAGACGGCCCATTCGAGATCGACGAGAGCAGTCTGCCGAACGGCCGGCTGAACGTGCTCGACCTGGAGACCGCGATCGAGCTCTATACCCGATGTATCAGCTGTTCCTCACCGACAGCGACTTCTGGCGCGCCTGCAACTCCCTCCAGCTCGACGAGACCGTCGCCCTCTACTGCTCGAAGCTGATCGGCGACGCGTCGTACCTCGGCCTCGTCAACAACAAGCATCCGCTGATCCCGTTGTCGACGCTCCACGCGGGCTACCGGCTGCTCTTGCACGGACTGGCCGCCGAGTGCCTGCACGCCACGCTCGTGCAGTTGAAGCGGCAGCGGCAGCCGGTGAGCGCGTAAGTGTGGTGCGGGTTGCGGCCGCGCGGCGTATCGATCCACCCACTCGCGGATCGCCTGCGGCGGCTCGATCGCGCCGACCGACTGCACCAGCCGCAGTGTACCGTCCAGCACCTTCCCGTCGCCGAACGACAACTGCACGCGTGCGTCGAGGATCGCGACCTCCCCCATGGGGCTTTCCTGTCCGTGCGCGACGAGCCGGCCGTCAGGGCCGTGGCCGGTCATCGTGAAGCCGCCGTCGGCGCCCATCGTGCCCTCGACGGCGAACGTCGAGCCGCGGTCCAGCAGCGGGTCCTCGATCGTCATCGTGCCGCCGAACCGACGCTGCTCCGTCATCGCGATGTGCAGCTTCGCGCGCGTCGCGCTGTCGCCCGTGGGCCCCAGTCCCTGAAGCCAACCGAGCCAGTCGGCCGGCTGGAGGATGAAGGGCTTGGGGGCGCGCGCCTGCGCGGTGTACATCGGCCCCCCGCTGTCCTTGACGGTCGCCGTCACGAATTTCGGCCCGTGGGGCGACGTCAGGCCGAAGAGGTACGTGCTCTCGCCCGTGCCCGGGCTGCCGCCGGCGCAGACCAGCGAGCTGAACCCGAAGGTGATGCTGCTGCCGGTCTTGACGGCCGACGTGGGCGCGACGGTCCCGATGCCGCCGCCGGTCACCACGAACACCTGATCGCCGATCACGCCGTCCGCGTCGTAGTCGAGGGTGCTCGTGAGGGGACTGAAATTCAGCGTCAGCGACGACATGCACGGAATGTTGACGATGCCCATCACGTTCTTCAGATTGAGCCGGTAGGCATACATGTACTTCCCCGCGGCGGGCGCGCCGGGCTGGCCGAAGGTGGTGCGCGACTGCAAACGCGCATCGCCCGCGCCGCCGGCGACCGCGAAGGTCGACACCGAGTCCTGGACGACGATCGTGCCCGAGGTGTCGAACACGGTGTTGAACGCCGGCGCGCTCACGTGGACGATGGTCAGCGGCCCCGCCTCCGCGGCCGCGGCGACCAGGCAGATGGCGCACGCGATGACGAACGCTCGGCGATTCATGGCTGCATCCTTTCGAGCCTTACGGCAAGTTGAGGAACGCGCAGATCGGAAGGGCGGACGTCACCGCCTTGGCCTGGAGGCGTCCCCAGAGGTCCGTCGCCTCGAGCTGCGCCACCGTGTAGTGCGTCGAGTAGTGCGAGTAGACGTCGCCGGTCGCATGGTCCTTTCCCGCCCAGACGTCGCCGCAATACTCGCCGACCATGAAATCTCCCAGGTACCAGACGGCGAGCTCCACCGGCCGACGGCCGACGTTGGACAGGTTCACGAGCGGGTCGGCGTTCTGGAACCAGCTGGTCCAGGTGTTCTCGCCGATCAGCAACAGCTGCCCCGGAAAGTTCGCCTTCGAGAGCGACGTGTACGGATCGTCGCCGTGACTCATGTATTGCTGTAACGCCACGAAGTACGGCGAGGTGTGGCCGCCGGTCTCCTGAAACGATCCGACCCGGTGAATCGGAATGTTCACGAGCCGCAGCAGGCGCGTGATGAAGTCGGTCGTGCCGTAGCAGCCGGCGGTCCAGTGCACCTTGCCCGGAAATCCCGGCGCGGTGCCTGGATCGGTCGTGACCGTTCCCTCGATGACGCGCGACACGGGCGGCTTGCCGAGGTATTGCCAGTACAGGAACCACTGGTCCACCGTGTGGGGACCGAAGAAGTGCGCGAGGTTCCAGCGCGCCCAGTTCAGCACGTGCCCGACCGTCTGCGTCGGCGTCACGCCGATCAGGTTGTTGTCCGCCAGGAATTTGAAGATGACGGTCGGGTGTGCGGGCGTAGCCGCGTGCATGACGATGTAGCCGTCCGCATTCGAGTTGTAGGAGTCGACATCGTTGTTTCTGTTGAGCCGGAACGTGGCGCGGCTGCTCAGCGTGTAGAACAGGGCGTTGGAGTCGTAGTCCCGCAGCGACCAGTTGAACCACCCGTCGATCTCGGCCGCGAGGCTCATGCCGACCGTCGCGACGTAGATTTGCCACGCGTTCGCTTCGGACAGCACCGTGTGATGGCCGAGCCCCTGTTGAATCCACGGCGCTTCCTCGTTCGGCGGCGGCTCCGGCGTCAGCACGCCCGGGTAATTCGTCAACCCGTTCTTGTACCACTGCCGCGCATCCGACCAGGCCTGCCGGAGGGCGTCCTTCCGCCACGGTTCCCAGTAATACCAGGTCAGGATCTTGATGGAGTTGTCGCGCAGACGGACTTCCCAGTCGATGACGGCCGCCACGGTGTAATAGTGCTGATCCAGCCAGCAGTCGAGAAGCAGGGGATCGTCCGGATCGCATTCGGGTGGAATGTAGCCGGACGTTTTCTTGATCTTGAAGTCGAGGATCGAGGCGCGCGCCATCTGATTCGGGTCGAGGATGTGCGGCTTGTTGCTCTGGGCGGCAAGGACGGGCATGGTCAGCACGAAGAGGGCCACCAGGCATGCCGTAATCGCTGATCTCATGAAGACCTCGACTATCCGGTACTGACGGAAATCAACCCGGCAGGGTTCGCTGCGGACATCCCAAGCGAGGCGCGCGGCGAAGATGCGCGTCGGGCTGGACGTCGCGATCCGCGGCACTGTGGCCGGAACGGCGTTCCTGTCCAATCGCATTGCGATGATGCCTGTGGGGATTTCCCGGCTGCCTTGACAGGCTACGAGCGATCTACGACGATCACGGCGGTCGGAGGTGGCCGTCGGATGCCCAGCGGCTTCGAGATGCGTTGGTCGTGTTCACCAGCGCCGCGGCGACGGCTGCCGCGTTTTACGCCGCCACCCCAACTTCGGGCCAGGCCGGGTCCAGAATCCCGCGCACGACGGCGGCAGCCCGATCTGAACGGAATCGGCAGGCCCTGAATACCGCGAACTACGACCTCGAGGCGCATGCGGCACGTCCGGCGCTGGCGATGCGCCCGGGTCCGGTCGTTCCCGTGCCCGCCAGGAGGTGCTCGCGCTGGGGGCGGTCGGATCCGTTCCGGGCGGTGTGGGTATGGTGGAGGGCGGGGCGATTCCCTACGCCCCGGAAGCCCAGGCGAAGAAGGAGAACCAGGGAACTGGCTGACGCGCGATCCGGAGATCAAGTGCTACCTGCCGGGCGTTCCGCGCGCGACCTACATGCCGTTTCCGTTTCGGATCGTCCAGAGCGACACGGCGATCTTCATCGCCTATGAGTATGCGGCGCGACCCGTACCGTGTACCCTAAGGATCCAGGTCCACCGCAGGTCGATTCGTGGATGGGGCAGTCGGTCGGGCGCTGGGAGGGCGAGACGTTTGTCGTCGACGCCAACGGATTCCACGATCAGAGCTGGTTCGATCGCGCGGGCAACCACCACAGCGAAGCGCTGACAGTGGCCGAGCGCTACACGATGACCGAGCCGGATCACATTCAGTACGAAGCGACGATCACGGATCCCAAAGTTTTCACGCGCCCGTGGAAAATCAGCATGCCGCTTACCGGCACATGGACAAGGATGCGCGGCTCGGCCAGTTCAAATGCGTCGAGTTCGTCGAAGAGTTGATGTATGGCCTCCTTCGCAAGGAACCGGTCAAGTAAGACCGCAACGCCAATCAACCGGCGGGATTGGAGATCGATCTGTGTGCTGGCGGTCGGCGCCCTGTCGGCGGTCGCCTGGCTGACGCCCGCCACCGCGCAAGCCCCTGTACGGGCCGCCACGAAAGGCCCTGCGGCCAAAGCGAAACCGTGGACCATGCCGCGCACCTCGGATGGTCGTCCGGACCTCCAGGGCACGTGGACCAATGGCGCGATCGCGCCGCTCGAGCGCCCGGATGGCGCCGGCCTGGTGCTGTCGGAAGAACGAGCTCGACCGGCTCGAGAAGGGCCTGGCGGATCGCGTCGAGCGTCTCGACGGGCCGGCGGCGATTTAGCAGGCCGGCCCCGCCCAAGGGCGGCGATGGATCGACCGGCGCGGCAGGCAACGTGAGCGGCTACGACAATTTCTCGCTGGAGCCCGGCGATCAGGTCGCCACCGTCTATGGCGGGTGGGACAAGCTGGCTCATCGTGGACCCGCCGAACGGCAGGATCCCTGCACTCACTCCGGAAGCGCGGCGGCGCAACGCGGCGCGCGCGGCAGCGATGAAAGGCCGTGGCCAGGGACGGCCGCCCGGAGTTCCGGCCGCTCGGCGAGCGCTGGTCATGTCGTTCGGCTCGAACGCGGGCCGCCCATGTTGCCCAATTACTTCTACAACAACAACTACCAGATCGTACAGACCAGGGATCACATCATGATCCTCGTGGAGATGGTGCACGACGTCCGCGTGATTCGGATGGGCGGCGAGCGCCTGCCGAAACATCTCCGTCCCTGGATGGGCGACTCGATTGGACGCTGGGAGGCCGATACGCTGGTCGTCGAGACGACCAACTTCCACCCGCTGCAGATCTTCCGGAGCGCGTCCGAGAACCTGAAGGTGATCGAACGCTTCACGCGGACGGCCGCGGACACGATGCTCTACAAGTTCACGATCGACGACCCGACGACGTTTACCCAGCCGTGGAGCGGCGAGGTGCCCTTCAACCGCACCGACGAGCTCATCTACGAGTACGCGTGCCACGAAGCGAATTACGCGCTCTCCAACATCCTGAGCGGAGAACGCGCCAGGGAACGCGGACAGGCGAAGAAGACGCAGCCTTATAGACCCGGAGGTCACTTGCGTAGGCAGTCGTAGCGCAGGCCTTCAGGGCCGGGGTCCCCGCCGCAGCGGTTTGCGCGCAGTGCGGTGCGAGGCCTGCCGCGCGCCCGAGAAGCAGGCCTATAAAGGCCTGCGCTACGAGAGGCGCGCGAGTGTCAACAAACCGTGAGCGCGCTGACAGGTGAGTCCCATGCAAGAACTCTCTCGATACTTGCTGGCCGCGTGTGGCCTTCTGGCCGCCACGATACCGGTGGCCGGTCACCACGCGTTCGGCGCCGAGTTCGATCCCGACGCACCGATCAGGCTGCGGGGGAAGGTGATCAAGCTCGAGTGGGTCAACCCGCACGCCTGGATCCACATCGAGGTGAAGAAGCAGGACGGGACGACCGAGAGTGTGGATGGTCGAAGGCGGCACGCCGAACACGCTGCTGCGCCGGGGACTGACGCGGGATTCTCTCGAATACCGGCACCGAGCTGATCGGTCGACGGCTATCAGACGCAAAGACCACTCGCGAAGCGGGCGAACGGCCGCGACGTCACGTTCACCGGACGGCCGCAAGATCTTCATGGGCTCGTCCGGCACCGGCGCGCCGAGCGACGGCGCGTGATCCGACCGAGCCGACGAAAGGCAGGAGCGGCGGCTAGCGAGCGTGGTCGGCGAGAACGCGGCAGCTCGCGTCAGCGATCGCGTTATGATGCGGGCGAGCGGCTCCTAGCTGGCCGCCGCTATCCTCAGAGAAGCCGATCCAGCGTCCGCGCGGCGGCGACGGTGAACCACAGGGCCAACGACACCATCGCGACGCAGCCTGTGCCTGGCCGATCGGGTCCGAACGGTGCCCCGCCCGCGCAACGCGCTGACTTCGCCGTACGTGTGCAGCGTCCAGAACAGTCAGGGCCAGCAGGGAGCGTCGTGATCTTCACCCAGAACGGCCTGACTGTAGTAGCACTTGACCGATTCCGACAGGAAGCAGCGCCGTGCCGGTGACGACCATCACCCCGAGGCTGCCGAGGAGCCACGGCCGGGCGTCCGCGCGAGGTCGGCAATCGTGCAGACGCCGCAGCCCACGCCGAGCATCCGCAGATCGACCACCAGCAGCCGATCCGCCGCAGCGAGCAGCAGAACGGCGTCGCCGAGGCAGCGAGCGCGACCGTGGCAGGCCTCGATGACCGGGAAGAGCCACGAGGGAATCCCTGGATGTACTGCGGCCGATCGCGGTCGCTTCACACCATTCGAAGAAGCGGGAGCAGCTGATGTCTCCAAGGGACGTCGCTATCGAGGTCCTGCGGCACGACGCAGCCGGCGGCCCAGTTGACGAATCCGGACTGCGGCTGAATGTCGCAGTCGAACCAGTTGTAGGCAATCATGCGCCCGCGACGATGATGCCGGCCCAGAGGATCGAGCGAGGCGGCGCCGGCGACACGGCGCCGCGCCGCGGCGTGACCGCGTCGCAAGTCCCACTCGGCCACCCGCTTGTAGATGCGCGAGTGGAACAGCCACGCGTTGAGCCCGGCCAGCGATCAGCATGATGACCTTCACGCGGAACAAGACGCTCTGGTAGATCCGGACCGGGATGGCGTAGAAGAGCAGCACGCCGGTGACGACCATCACCACGAAGCCGGCGTTCGTCCACGGGAGCAGCCGGCGGTGACCTCGGTGACCGGCACGCTGCGCAGCGCCGAGGCCGAGCAGGCGGAAGATCGAGCAGCACCGCGAGACCGACGAACAGGCACGAGCGTCAGGACGTGCACCGACTCGATGAGCGGATACATGTAGAGCGACTCGTGGAGCGCGATGCTGCCGCGGGTGCCGGCCAGCCACTCGACGAAACTCAGGAGCGACATGTCCGGATGAAAGGCTTGAACAGGAGATCAGGAGCTATTTTGGTTCAAAGAATTCTAGAGAACTTGACTGTTCGCAGGGGCTGCTGATCAGAACCCCGCCTGCCGGCGGCGTTCGGCCTCATCACCGGCAAGGCGTACTTGGCGCCGTGGCAGGCGACGCAGGCGTCGTAGACCTCGGCACCGGCGTCGAACACGGCCGCCTTGTTTTTCGACTCCGCCGCCTTGAGGGCGCGCTGCCCGACGTCGACGAGCGCCTGCGACAGCCTCATCCAGTGGGCACCGTCTCTCGCACGGCCGTTCATCATCAACAGGTTTCCGCCTTCGGCCACCACATAGGCACTGTTGCGGACGGCGGTCCACTCTTCGTCGGTCTTCGGCTTGATTTCCACCGTGCCTGTCTTGTCGACGATCGTGCCCACCGCGTCCCAGTAGACCTCTGCGGCCGGCTCGATGACCGACGCCATGAGCTGCTTGACGTCGGCGACCGGTCGAAACGGCGGCGGAGGCGCAGCCGGCGGCGGAGGCGCGGCGCGGTTGCAGCCAGCGCCGAGCAGCGCGCCGAGCAGAACGAGCCATCTGGAGAGTCGCACAGCTTGGGGATTCTACGTCAACTCCCAACTCCCGGAAAGCCAACTCCCAAGCCGAATGCTTCGTACCAAGTGGGTGAAATCCGCGGCGACTTTCACCCCAGACACTTTGGGAGTTGGAAGTTGGTTTTTTGGAAGTTGACGGCGACACGCGTTCGCGTCAGCATCGCCTGTCCTGAGCGAGCCCAGGCACGCGCGAGTCGAAGGGCAATCGGGACAGGAGGCCGTCCGTGCTCACACGTATCGCGGTCGTCGTGCTCGCGCCGCAGGCGCGGTGGCGGAGTAACCTGGCCGGGACATCGTCGCCGACGGCGCAGACGGGAGTGTGCGCGAACGCGGACGCGCCGTTCGGCGATCCACTCGCCGGACCGCACTGGATCGGATGGGGCGCCGATCCGGCCAACACGCGATTTCAGTCGCAGAAGGACGCCGGCATCTCGGCGGACGAGGTTCCGCGGCTGAAGTTGAAATGGGCGTTCGGCTTCCCTGACGCGACGCAGGCGGCGGCACAGCCGTCCATCGCCGCCGGGCGCGTGTTCGTCGGCAGTCAGAAGGGTGCGGTCTACGCGCTCGACGCGGCGACCGGTTGCGCGCACTGGTCGTTCACGGCCGCGGCCGGCTGTACGCACGGCGATCGCCGTCGGCCGGACGAGCCCGTCCAGCGCGTCGCGCCCTGCGGTGTTCTTCGGCGACCTGGCGGCACATGTCTACGCGCTCGACGCGGCAACCGGCGAGAAGCTCTGGCAGGCGCAGGCCGACGATCATCCCGCGGCGCGCGTGACCGGAGCGGCGGTTCTGTACGAATCACGACTCTATGTGCCGGTCTCTCCGTCGAAGAGGTCGCGGGAGCACGACCAGCGTACGAGTGCTGCCGGTTTCGCGGCAGCGTCGTGGCGTTCGACGCCGCTACCGGCAAGGTGATCTGGAAGAGCTTCGCGATTCGCGGCGAGCCTCGGCCGACACGGAAGACGCCCGCCGGAAGGCAGCTCTGGGGTCCGGCCGGTGCGGCGGTCTGGTCGTCTCCGACAATCGACGTGAAGCGGCGGCTGATCTATGTCGGGACCGGCAATGCCTACTCCGAACCTGCCGCGAAGACGTCCGACGCCATCCTCGCCATCGACATGGCGACCGGGTCGATTCGCTGGTCGCGTCAGACGACACCCAACGACGTGCTACGTGATGGGGTGTCAGGCCACGAACCCGAACTGTCCCGAGACGATCGGCCCCGACTTCGACTTCGGCGCCTCGCCGATCCTGCGGATCGCTCTCCGCCGGCCGCGACATCCTCGTGGCCGGGCAGAAGTCCGGTGTCGCGGATGCGTCTCGATCCGGACCGCGAGGGCGCCATCGTGTGGCAGTTTCGTGCCGGTCAAGGGCGGGCCGCTCGGCGGCATCGAATGGGGGATGGCCGCGGACGAAGAGCGCGTGTATGTGCCGGTCTGTCGGACGTGTTGCGCCCGGCGCGCGAGGCGGGCGGGCTGTTTCGCGCTGCGCCTCGCCAATGGAGAGAAAGTCTGGCATGCGCCGGCGCCCGCGCTCACCTGCACCGAAGGACGCGGCTGCACGGGAGCGCAGTCCGCGGCGATAACGGTCATACCGGGGGCGGTCTTCTCCGGGTCGGTCGACGGTCACCTTCGCGCGTACTCGACGAGGGACGGGCGGATTCTCTGGGACTACGACACGGCGCGCGAGTTCGACACGGTCAACCGCGTCAAGGCGACCGGTGGATCGATCGACGCGGCGGGCCCGGTGATCGCGGGCGGCCTGCTCCTGACGAACTCGGGGTACGGTCTCTGGCGCGGCAAGCCGGGGAACGTGCTGCTCGCGTTCGACGTCGGGAAGTAGACTTTCTACACAAAACTGAGTAGAGTTTCTACACAATGGTTCCGAAGCCGCCGTCCCGCGTCGAGCTCCTGCGCGGCACCCTCGATCTCCTGATTCTGCGGACGCTGCTGCCGGGCCCGAGTCACGGCCACGCCATCGCGAAGCACATTCAGCGGACCTCGGAAGACCTGCTGCAGGTTGAAACCGGCTCGCTCTACCCCGCGCTCTATCGGCTCGAGGCCAGGGGCTGGATTGGCGCGTCCTGGGAGCTCTCCGAGAAGGGCAAGCGCGCCCGCTACTACCGAATCACCCGAAGGGGCGGAAGCAGCTGGCCAGCGAACAGTCGAAATGGGACGCCTTCGCCCGCGCCATGGGGCTGCTTCTGAAGCCAGTCGACGAGGAGGGGTGATGACCTCGCTCTTTCGGAAGTTCACGTGGTGGATACAGCGGCGGCGCAAGGAAGACCAGCTCCGCGAGGAACTGAACTTCCACCTGGCGGAGGAAGCGGATGAACACCAGGCCGGCGGGCTGACGGAAGACCAGGCCCGATGGGCCGCCCGCCGCGACCTGGGCAACGTGACGCTGCTGCGGGAAGAGACGCGCACACTGTGGTCGTGGATTCTGCTCGAGCAGCTGGCGCAGGATCTCCGCTACGGCCTGCGGTCCATGTTCAAGAACCGTCTGTTCACGGCGCTGGCCGCGCTGTCGCTCGCGCTGGGCATCGGCGCCAACACCGCGATCTACAGCTTCATGGACTCGATTCTCCTGCGCTCGCTGCCGGTGTCGGACCCGGCGTCGCTGGTGGTGGTGAAATGGCGCAGCAGACCGTTCGCCAACACGGGGAACGAGTTCGTGCTGCACTCGATCGATGGCACCACCTACCGCGATCGTTCGGGTGTCACGGCGGCCATCTTCCCGTTTCCCGCGTTCGAGCGCCTGCAGGAGGCGTCGGCGCCGGTCCTGTCCAGCCTCTTTGCCTACCACCAGGCCGGCAACCTGAACGTGACGATAAAGGGTGAAGCGGAGATCGCCAAAGGCGAATACGTCTCTGGCGGCTTCTTTCGCGGGCTGGCGGTGTCGCCGGCCGTTGGCCGCTTGATCTTTGCTGGCGACGATCGCGCCGGCGCGCCACCGCCGCGGTGATCAGCATGGGCTACAGCGAGCGGCGTTTCGGCGGTGCCGCCGAGGCGGCCGGCCAGCCGATTCTCGTCAACAACGTGGCGTTCACCGTGATCGGTGTGACGCCGTCCGGCTTCTTCGGCGTGGATCCCGGCGCGGCGCCCGACGTGTATCTGCCCATGCACGCCAGGCTGCTGTTCGACCGGGATGTCATGAGTACATTCCTGGACCCGAACTACTACTGGGTCCAGATGATGGGACGCCTGCGTCCCGGCGTCGGCCGCGCGCACGCCGAGGCCGCGCTGCGAGGGCCATTCGAGCAGTGGGTGGCCCCGACGGCGGGCAACGATCGGGAGCGCGCCAATCTTCCAGGTATCCGGACTCGAGGAAGGCGCCGGTGGACTCGACAGCCTCAGGCGCCAGTCCTTCAAGCCGCTCTACGTGCTGCTGGGAATGGTGGGCCTGATCCTGGCGATCGCGTGCGCCGAACACCGCGAACCTGTTCTGCGCGGGCCGCCGCACGGAAGCGCGAGATGGCGGTGCGGCTCAGCCTGGGCGCCGGACGGTGGCGCGTCGTGCGGCAACTGCTGACGGAGAGCGTCCTCCTTGCGTCGGTCAGCGGCGCGCTGGGCATCGTCATCGCTGTCGTCGGGATCCGTCTGCTGACGGTGCTGGCCGAACGGACAGCAGGGATTCACGCTTCACGCCGAGCTGAACTGGCACGTGCTCGTCGTCACCATTGCGTTGTCGTTGCTGTGCGGCATGTTGTTCGGCCTGGCGCCTGCGATGCAGGCGACCCGTCCGGCGTTGATGCCGATGCTCAGGGACAGGTCTGTCGGCGACGCTCGTACGCGCCTCAGTGACAGGATTCCGCGCCTGGGCCTGACCCAGGTGCTGGTGGTGGCGCAGATCGCGATTTCGCTGTTGCTGCTGGTTGCGGCCGGACTCTTCGTGCGGACGCTGTCGAATCTCCACTCGATTTCCCTGGGTTCAATCGCGAGAACGTGCTGCTGTTCGAGTTGAATGCCCCGCAGGCCGGCTATCCGGAGGCCGGAGTCGCCGCGTTCTATGCCGATCTGCGGCGGCGCCTGAGCGAGGTGCCCGGCGTGCGCGACGCGACGATGTCACATGCCTCGCTCATCAGGGCGGGCAGGGGGCACCCGGTCATGATCAACGGGGTGCGGACGCAGGGAACACGGATCCTGCCACGGGCCCGGATTCTTGACGACCATGCAGATTCCAGTGCTGCGAGGGCGGGAAATCACCGACGGCGATCGACAGGGAACCCGGCCCGTCGCGGTGGTCAGCGACCTCTTCGCCAGAACCAACTTCGGCGACGAGAACCCGCTGGGGCGGCTCATCGAAGTCGGCGGCAGCCTGCAGGTCGACGGCACTACCTCGTTCTGGAGATTGTCGGGGTCGCCGCGCCCGCCCGATACGGCGGGCTGAAGGGCCAGATTCCCCCGGTCGTCTACGTCTCGCACGCGCAGGTCCCGCTCCGGGTACTACGCGAGATGACGTGCCGCGCTGCGCACCGACGGCGACGCGCTGCGCCACGTCGCCGCGGTCCGCCAGATCGTGCACGCAGCCGACGGCCGAGTCCCCGTGACCGACGACTTCAAGACTCAGGCCGCCGACATCGACCAGACCATCAACCAGGAGATCGTCTTTGCCAGGCTCTGCGGCGCCTTTGCGATCCTCGCACTGGTGATCGCCTGCGTCGGCCTGTACGCCACGATGGCCTACGCGGTGGCGCGCCGTACGAGCGAGATCGGCCTTCGGATGGCCCTCGGAGCCGGCCGGGGGGCCGTCATCTGGATGGTGCTGCGCGAGGTCTGTCTGCTCTCGGCCGTCGCGCTCGCGATCGGCGTGCCGACAGCCCTGACCGCGTCAACGCTCGTGGAATCGTTTCTCTCGGCATGAAACCGAACGATCCGCTGGCGCTGACAGGATCGGTGGTGACCCTGGTGAGCGCCGCGATTCTGGCCGGCTACTGCCGGCCCGGCACGCCTCTCGAATCGATCCGATGATCGCTCTGCGGCACGACTGAGCGGCATCAACCTTTCGCAAAACCCCGAACCGCAAGCCGGCGGCCGTGTGATACTGCGCGACAGTGACGCATAACGTGCACCGCGCAGGTTGGCCTTGGTACGGTTTCGCGTTTGGATGCGTGCTCTTCGTATTCGCCTTCGGAAGTGCTGGTGCGGGGCATGGCGGCTATTTGCCCTTTGCGATCTTTGCGGCGCCACTGTCACTTGTCCCGGTGCTTGGATTGTTCGCCGCGCCCGTGTGGTGGGCGCTGATCGGCTGGTTGCTCAAGGGTCAGCAATGGAGGCCGGCAACCGCCGCGCTGGCGATTCATACCTGCGCCGTCGGACTGGTATTGTGGTTGGGGAACCCAGGAGAGCCAGGCGGCGAACAATGGCGGTACTTTCGAGAGACCGAACGGGTGATGCCGTTGTGGCTATGGAGCCGGATCGGGATTCACACGATAGGACTGCTGGTGGCATGGTCGCTCGCAATAAAGGCAGCCATGCCTGACGACAGAGAGTGATCAGCCGATTCCACCGCAGTTAAACCAGGAGCAGCCGAATGCCCCCATGTTGCCATCGTCCAACCCTGCACAGTTCGTTCAGGGTGCACCGGTGTTGCATGTCGCGGACGTTGAGGCGACAGCTACGTTCTATCGTGATGTCCTGGGGTTTACGTGGGATTTCGGCGACGAGACCTACGCGGTGGTGTGGCGCGACAACTCCGCCATTCACTTCGTGAGAGACGCTGGAAACCCAAGCGGCGTCCACTTGTTTCAGTGGGTCAAGGATGTCGACGCGTCCCGCAGAGAAATCGTCGGTCGCGGTGCGGTCGTGGACATGGAACCGACAGATCAGCCGTATGGCGTTCGAGAACTTGGTATACGCGATGTCAACGGCGTGGCCATCGTGTTCGGCCAGGACATCGAACCCGCCTAGCAAGCCGGCTACGTGTCCTCGGCGGCGGTCTCAGCGCCGACAGCGTCCCGGCGTCCCCGTTCAAGACCGTCGAGGATCATGTCGAGCCCGTGCTCGAACTCCGCAACGTAGAACCCGCTGCTCTGGGGATTCGCGTCCATGACGTAGCTCATGGCCTCCACGAGTGCCGGATAGCCGGCTTGTGGGGACGGCGACGTCACGAAGGCCGCCAGCTGCGCCATCTCGCCCTCATCGGACGGCCAGTTCGCCTCTTGCATGATGAAGCCATACAGGTAGCTGTCGATGAGGAGAAACGCCCGATAGGCCATCGGCACGGCGAACCCGGCCGTCCGGAGCAGGCCCAGGACGGCATCGGCGTAGCGCAGCCGAATCGGTGTTTGGGCGCCTCGCAGCTCCATGAGCGCGGCCGCCCACCGATGGCGCAGACACACCTGCCTCGTCGAGATCGCGCTGATGCCGCATGGCCGTCCTCCAGTCGGTGGCCGCCAGCGGCATGCCGATCTCGCGTCACGACCAGGTCGACCAGGCCGTCGAGCACCGCGTCCTTGTCCGCGACGTGCTTGTAGAGCGACATGGCTTCAACGCCCAGCGCCCGGGCCAGCTTGCGCATCGACAGGGCCCCGACGCCGGCCTTGTCCGCCAGGCGCATCGCCGTCTGCAGGATGCGGTCCTGGCTGAGCGCCTGCCGCGCGGGTGCCGGCCGGGATTTGCCGGCCCGTTTGGTTGGTGTCCGCACACGTCCTCGCCCGGGCTTGATTGCCGTCCTTGACAAGCTTACACCGTATACGCTATTAGCTTACACTGTAAGTCCAACGAGGCTTACGACGTAAGCGTCGAGCACGCGAGCGGCGGGCGCGTGCGCGCTCGAGGACCTCGCGCTCCCGCCTCGGAGGAACCACGCCATGCGTAGATTACTGCGAGTCGGCTCCACCACACTATGGGCGATCGCCGTCGCCTGGGTCGTCCCGGCCGAGGCTGTCGCCGCCGGCGGGCCCGGGCAATCCGCTGAGCCGGACACGTCGAACCGCCGGTGTTTCATCGGCAGTTCCCTGTTCATGCTGGCGAACGTCGTGCTCGACGATCCACCGTCGTTTTACCAGTTGAATATCGGCTACTGGCTCACCCGCCGGGATGTGATCTCGCTGGAAGTGATCACCTGGCGGTATACCCATCCCCTCGGGATTCCATACGGCAAGTCCTTTGGTGCCGAGGAGGAAGCGTATCCGGGTTCTGTGCGGGGAACCGGTGCCGGACTGGCGTATCAGCGGTATCTGTGGCGGGTCTCTATTCGGCCATCCACGCAACGGCGCTGCATCAGGATTACCAGGATCCCGACAAGAGATCCATCCAGCAGGGATTTCAGCTGTTTACCGCCGTGCGGCTCGGGTATCATGTCGAGTTTTTCAATCACCGCCTGTTCATCGAGCCGTCCATCGCCATCACCCACTGGCCGATCAATACGAATGCACCGGCCACGTTCCGGGCACTGGATGACAAGTGGCCCTCGTATTTCATCGGGGAACCGGGGCTGCATGTCGGAGTGAAATTCTAAAGGACGTGGTCAGGGTCGGCAGCCGCGGCCAGGACGACAAGGAGGACCCTGCATCACTAACGGCGCTATTGATCGCGGCCAACCATCCGGCCCACGATACGTCTAACGCTGTTAGTCATGGGAACACACGACACTCCAGCACTTCGAGCTGCACGTCCTGCTGGCCATGCTCCTCGAGCGCGGCGAGACCTACAGCGTCCCGCTGGTCGTGGCGCTCGAGAAGCGGATGGGGCGCCGCGTGGCGCAGGCCGCCGTCTTCATCGCGTTGAGCCGGCTGGAGAAGAAGGGCCTCGTCACCTCGCGTCTGGACGAGGGGGACGCGGGCCGCACCCGCCGCTACTTCAAGCTCACGCGTCAGGGCCTGGCCCTCGTCAAACAGACCCGCATCGAGCACGCGCGCCTGTGGCGCGGGCTCGGCCGCCTCCTCGGTTCGCACAAGGCCTGAGGATGCGCTGGCTGCTCCGCGTCCTGTCTGACGAGGCCGACCGCCGCGCGGTCGAAAGCGATCTCGCCGAGCTCTACGAGCTGCGCCGGCGCCAGGACGGCGATCGCGCCGCCGCCCGGTGGCTGAGGCGCCAGCACCTCCTCTATCCCCTGCACTTTTTCCTCGACCGCGCGCGGCGCGGCCGTCAGCGACTGGAGAGCGCTCATGCGTCACCTGTGGCGGGACGTTGCCTACAGCCTTCGAAGCCTGGCGCGCACCCCCGCGCTCACCGCGACGATCGTCCTCACGGTCGGCGTCGGCCTCGGCGCGACGAGCGCCATGATCGGCGTCGTCCGCGCCGTGCTCGTCAACCCGCTTCCATATGCCGCCCCCGACAATCTGTTCTGGATCTACACGGACAGTCCGCCCATTCCGCTTCCGGTTCTCGGTCGTGGACTATCGCGCGCTCGAAGCCGATCATCCGGCGTTCAGCGCGGTGGCCGCGTACCAGAGCAGCAGCGTGACGGTCTCGGAAGGCGGTCTCGCGGAGCGCGTGACGGCGAAGTCCGTCACGGGATCCTATTTCCCGCTTCTGGGCCAGACGGCCGCGGTCGGCCGGCTCTTCGACGCCGTCGGACGATAAGCGCGGCGATCGGCGTCGCGGTGCTGACGAAGGCGTACTGGGCGCGCCGCTTCGGCGAGCGATCCGTCCGTGCTCGGGCGCGCCATCACGCTCGACGGCACGAGCCACACCATCGTCGGCGTGCTGCAGTCCGTCCGCCGGTCCGCTCGAGCGCAACGTCGCGGTGTTCACCGCCGCCCGCTGGGCCGCCGCCCAGGCGAAAGGGACCGTTCTTCACCATGGTCCTGGGCCGCCTCCGGCCGGGCGTCTCGCAGACCGCGGCGACTCGACACGCTGCGCGCGACGACCGTCGCGGCTGTTTCCGATCTGGAAGTCGTCCTGTCAGGACGAGAAGGCGACGTGGGGCCTGTTGGATCTCAAGACTCGCGTCGTCGGCGACATCGGCGCCACGCTGCTCGTCGCGCTGGCGGCCGTCGGCTGCGTGCTCCTGATCGCGTGCGCCAACGCGATCAACCTGCTCGTCGCGCGCGCGCTGGCCCGCAGCCGGGAGCTCGCGATCCGCAGCGCGCTCGGCGCGTCGCGCGGCCGGCTGCTGCAGCATCTCGTGGCCGAGAGCGGCGTGCTCTGCGCGGGCGCCGCGGTGACCGGCGCCGGCGTCGCGGCGCTGGCGCTGCGGCTGGTCGCCGCCTACGGCAGCGACTACATCCCGCGCGTCGACGAGATCGGCCTGTCGGCGTCGATGCTCGGCTGGCTTGCGCGTGCTGGCCGCCGGCAGCGGTGCGCTGATCTTCCTCGGCGGCCTCTTTCCCGTGATCCGCGGCTCTTCGATGCGCGTGGACCGCACCCTGCGGTCGGGCAGCCGTTCCTCGAGCGACGGACCGGCGTCGCGCCGCTTCCGGCGCGCGCTCGTCGCGGCGGAGTTCGCGCTGGCCACGCCGCTCGTGGTCGCCGCCGTGCTGGTCATGGCCAGCCTCGACCGGCTGAATCGCGTCAGCGTCGGCGTGGACACCGATCGCCTGCTCACCGCGTCGGTCTCCTTGTTCGGGCCGGCGTACGCCGGCGAGGCCGAACGAAAGGCGTTCTGGGATCGCGCGCTCGAGAGGATGGCGGCGTTGCCGGGCGTCGAAGCGGCCGCGGTCGCCGACGGCCGGCCGCCCACGCGAACCGGGACAGCACAACAACTTCGACCTCGAAGATCATCCGACGGCCGCCGGCGGCAGCCAGCCGGTCTGCCCATGGGTCGGCGTGTCGCCCGGCTTCTTCAAGGCGTCCGGTCTCCGCCTCGAGCGCGGACGCCTGCTCGACGAGCGATCGAGCGGGACGACGTGGTGGTCGTGGATCGCGCGTGGGCGGATCGCTTCTTCCACGGCCAGGAAGTCGTCGGCCGCCGGTTCAAGAGCGGCGGATGCACATCCTGCGACTGGACGACGGTCGTCGGCGTGGTCAGCTCGGTGAAATGGGATGGCCTGGAGTCGGACGATCAGGGCACGGTCTACTTTCCCTTCGTCGACATGCCCAGCGGATATTTCGTGCTGCGGACGGCCGCCGATCCAGCGTCGGTCGCGCCGGCGCTGCGACAGGCGGTCAGAGAGCTGGATCCCGGGCTGGCCCTGACGGACGGTCGCGACCGGCGAGACGCTCGTCTCGGATTCGCTCTCGGCGCCGCGCTACCTGAGCGTCCTCGTGGCCATGTTCGCGATCACGGCGCTGGTCCTGTCGCTCGTCGGCATCTACGGCGTCATGGCGCATTTCGTCCAGCAGCACACGCGCGACATCGGCATCCGGCTCGCGCTCGGCGGCGAACCGTCGCACGTGCGGCGGATGGTGATCCTGGAGGGGCTGCGCGTGGTGGCGGTGGGCGTCGCGATCGGCGTCGGCACGGCCTTCCTCACGGCGCGGCTGCTCACGACGATCCTGTTCGGCGTGAGTCCGACGGATCCGCGCACGATGGCGGGCGTCCCGCTGGCGCTGCTCGCGACGGCCGCCCTCGCGTGCCTCGTGCCCGGCCTCCGCGCCGCCCGGGTCGATCCAGCGGAGATCCTGCGGGAGACGTAGCGAGGCTTGCGTCACGAGTTGGCGGTGACTTGCCGGAACTTGACACCAGATGCATGATTGACGACATGCACGCACGCAAGATCCAGGTGAAAAACGGACGGCTGGTCCTGGATGAGCCGACGAACTTGCCGGATGGAGCAGAAGTCGAAATCCTCGTGATTGACGACGAGCTCACCGCCGAAGAGCGTGCCGAGCTGCACGCGTCGCTCGATCGCGCGCTGGAGGATTCCGACGCCGGCCGGGGAATGGACGCGTCGGAGTATCTGGAGCGATATCGAGCGGGTCGTGAAGATCGTTCTGCTCGATGAGGCACAGCGCAGGTTCGAAGCCGAAGATCGCTGGTGGCGGGAAAACCGTGCCGCAAAGGAGCTCTTCTTAACCGAGTTCCAGGACGTACTCCGGCAACTGAGCTCGACGCCGGGCGTCGGCCAGCGTTACCGCCGCTCGCGAGGGAAGCTGATTCAGCGCGTACTCATGACGAAGTTCGCTGCCACGTGTACTGCTTTCACGACCACGAGCGCGACCTCATTGAGATTCACTCGATCTGGGGTGCGCGCCGAAAACGCGGACCCACCCTGTAGGGACTGACCCCGCTCGCCTGGTTCCCGCCACCCCACCTCAGCGGTACGTCACTAGTCCGAAGTAGCTGCCTGCAGGCCCCAGTAAGATCGCTGCAGCCGTCCTGCGCGGCACCTTGCAGGCCCGACATGAACACGCACGTCGTCTCCTGGGCTTCCGCCACCCTTCTTGCACTGGCTCTGGCCATCCCTTCGTCCGCAGAGGCGCAGACTTGCGGGCTGCTCACCAACAGCGGTTTCGAAAGCGACCTTGCCGGTTGGACGAGCACCGGAACCACCGTCATCACCAGTGACGTGCATTCCGGCGCCAAGGCGGCGCGCGTCGGTCCGGCGCAGGGCGGCCTCAACGGCGCGGGCCTCATCCCGGTCACCGCGGGACAACCCTTGACGTTTCTGAAAAGCTGATGTAGGGCGGGGTCTTCAGACCCCGCTCGCGCGCCCGAAAGCAGGCCTGAAGGCCTGCGCTACGAATGGCGCGCGCATGTGCGCCGGGGTTAATCGCTCATTCGTGCCGCAGCGCCGCCAGCGGATCGACGCGCGACGCCCGCCGGGCGGGCAGGTATGCGGCAATCTGTGCGGCGGTCGTCAGCAACACGATCGCTCCGCCAATCGGCGACCGGATCCGTCGGCGTCAGGCCGAACAGCATCGACTCGACCCAACGCGACGCCGCCCACGCCGCCGGCAGTCCAAGCGCGATGCCGATCAGGACGAGCCGGGCTCCGCCCTTGAGCACCAGCGCGACGACGCGCGATTCCTGGGCGCCGAGAGCCATCCGGATACCAATCTCTTTGGTGCGTTGCGCGACGCTGTACGCCAGCAGGCCGTAGAGCCCGACACACGCGAGGGTCAGCGCGAGCAGCCCGAATGCGCCTGCCAGCGTCGCCATCATGTGCTCCTGGACGATCGTGGCCTGTCGACCTGCGCCGACAGCGGGCGAACCTCGATCGATGCGCCCGGCAGCTTCGATTGAAGCGCCTGCTGGACCGCCGAAGACACTCGCCCGAGCGGACCGGTGGCACGGACGGCCAGCGTCGTCGGAACGTCGCCGGTGAGCTGCGCGTAGGCCACGTACACCGTGGGCGGAGGCGCCGCGCGCAGGCCGGCCGCATTCGTGTTCCTGGCGAGCCCGACGATCTCCAGGTCGGTGCGTTGTCCCCTCACGCTGGCCGAGAGGTGCTGGCCGACGGGGTTCTGATTGCCGAAGGAACCGCTGCGCGTACGCCTCGTTGACGACCGCCACGGCGGGACCATTCGCCGAGTCGCGATCGGTGAACTCCCGTCCGGCCAGCAGGTGAATCTGCATCGTCGCGAAGAACCCGGGTCCGGCGCCGACGAAGAACGCGTTGTCGCGCTCCGGAATCGGTTGCCCTGCGGGGACCGCAGGGTCGCTCCAGACCGATCCGCTCAGCGGCGTGTGGGTCGAGAGGCTTGCCGACGACCACACCCGGCAGGCGCTGAACATCTTCGAGGAGCTCTCGAGGAACGGCTGTCGGCCGGCCCTCGAGATCGACGAGCAGCACGCCCTCTGCGACTGAAGCCGGGATCGAAATTCTGAAGATTCTGCAGCGTGCGGACGAAGAGGCCCGCGCCGGCGAGCAGCACCAGCGAGAGCGCCACCTGCGCGCTCACCAGCGACGGCAGCAACCGCGATCGCGAACCGCTCATCCGCGCGTCTTCCTTGAGCGCGGCGGCCGGGTCCTGCCGCGGTCGCCTGTAGCGCAGGCGCGACGCCGAACAACACGCCCGTCGCGATCGCCACCGCCGTGGTGAAGCCGAGGACGTGCCAGTTCGGCGTCAGATCGAACGCGATCTGATCCGGCCCAGTCGAGATCATGCTCGACGAGAAAGCGGCCCGAGACCCACGCCAGGCCGACACCAGCCGCGGCTCCGATCGAACGACAGCGACGTGCTTTCGATCAGCAGCTGACGCACGATTCGGCCTCGCCCGGCACCGATGGCCAGGCGCACCGCGATCTCTCTCTGCCGCGCCGACGCGCGCGCCAGCAGCAGGCTCGCGACGTTCGCGCACGCGATCAGCAGCACCAGCCCGACGACCGCCATCAATACGTAGAGCGGCTTCCGGTAGATCTCGCGCAGGTATGTCCAGCCGGTGCCGCCGGGGCTCAGTTGAAACACCGATTCCGCCATCGCCTTCCGCCGGCTCGCCGGCCAGTGCGGCGCGATCACCGACTCCGCCATCTGCGGCCACACGGCGTTGAGGCGCGCCGTCGCCTGCGGAATCGACACGCCCGCCGCGGGCCTCGCGAGCACGCGCAGCCAGAAATTGCCTGGACCGAGGAGTGGCGCCTCGCGTGGGCTCACCTGCGGAAGCGCGGCGACCGGCATCGTGATGTCGGCAACCGAGCCCGACGTGTCGCGCCGACGAAGCCGCGAGGACTCGACGCCGACGATCGTCACGGGAACGCCGTTCGATCCGCAGCGTCTGGCCGACTGCTGCCGGGCTGCGCGCCGAACTGACGCTCCCAGTAGCCGTAGCTGATCACGGCCACCAACGGCGCGCCGGGCTCGTCGTCCTCGCGTGTGAGCAGACGCCCGGCGACCGGGCTCAGGCCGAGTGTCTCGTAGTAGTCGCCGGTGACCAGGGCGCCGGGAACGCGACTGACGGAACCGGGAACGCCAACGTCGAAACTGAAGCCAGTCAAACCGCTGAAACCCGCCACGCCGCGAAGATCTCGTGCCGATCGGCCAGCGCACGGACGATGGCGTAGGAGAAGCTGCCGCCGCCTGGCCCACTCGCGCCAGGCGAGTGGAGCGTGAGCTGCACGAGCTCCTGCGGATTGCGCACCGGCAGCCAGCGCAGCATCAACGCGTCGATCAGGCTGAAGATCGCCGTGTTGGCGCCGATGCCGAGCGCCAGCGTCAGCACGATGACGACGGTGAAGCCGGGATTCCTGACGAACATGCGGAAGGCGTAGCGCACGTCGCGTCCGACCTCGTCGAGCCAGGCGCCGTGACGATAGGTGCGGACGCGTTCCTTGGCCTGTTCGACGCCGCCGAGCTCGAGCAGCGCCAGGCGGCGCGCCTCCGCGGGCGGCAGCCCGTCGCGCCTCTTCTCGGCAGCGGACATGTCGACGAACGCCTGGAGCTCGTCGTCCAGGCCCTGCTCGGCCCTGTTCCGATTGAAGAGCCCACGCAGCGACCGACGCGAGCCGATGGAGCAAGCGTCATGCGCCCTCCAGAACGCTCGTGATGGCGAACGCGATCCGGTCCCAGCGCCGCCGATGCTGTTCCAGCTGCCGGCGCCCCGACGGCGTGAGCCGGTAGTACTTGGCCTTGCGGTTGTTCTCCGTGGGCCGCCATTCGGCTTTCAGCTTGCCGTCCTGCTCGAGGCGATAGAGCGAGGGGAACAGCGATCCCGGGTTGACCTGGAAGTTGTCGTGGCTGAGCGCGGCGAGCTTCTGGGAGATGCCGTAGCCGTGCATCGGTTCGCGCGCGAGGATCGTCAGGATCATCAGGTCGAGCGTGCCTTGCGGGACGTCCAGCTTCTCCACGCGGGCTCCTTTAGGGCAACAAGATGAGACGCATGATAGACAACCCACATTTAGGTTGTCAAGAGGAAGCCGCCCGGGCGGGCGGCGCACGCGTCGGGATGGCTGACGCCAATCGATGAAGCGTTTGTAGCGCCGACCTTCGGGTCGGCCACTCGGGCTGGCCTGAAGGCCGGCACTACACGAGGTGCTCGACTCTATAATGGCCGGTATGAGGATGATTCGACACCTCGCGCTCGCGGCGGCGGCTGTCGCCGTCGCCACCACCGGCGTGCTCGCGCAGGACGCGGGCATGAAGAAATGGGTGCAGGGCAAGGGGTGGGGGTGGGTCTGGGGCCCCGCAGACGAAGTCGGCAACCTCAACGAGATGACCGATGCGTCGAGACTGGCCGCGCTGCGGCTGGCCACACGAGGCAAGGTCTACGACCTGGGACTTCCGTACGACCGGAGCTCGTTCAAATGGCCCGGTCACAGCGCCGGTGAGATCATCAGCTTCCGCTCGCCGGCAGGGGTCAGAACCCAGCAGGACCTGCCGTTCACCACGCCCGGCGGCGGCAACACCGGCGGCACGGCGTGGCACAGCAACGTCATCTTCATGAACGACAACGTGGCGACGCAGATCGACGGGCTCGCGCACATCACGCATGGACCGGACAGTCACTTCTACAACGGCATGAAGGCCGCCGACTGGGGCGGCGACTTCGGCCTGCGGAAGGCGGACGTCACCACGATCCCGCCGATCGTGGCGCGCGGGGTGCTCATCGACGTCGCCGGCTTCAAGAAGGTCGATGCCCTCCCCTCGCAGTACCAGATCACGGTCGCCGATCTCGAGTCGGCCCTGGCCAGCCAGCGCGTCGACGTCACGCCGGGCACCGTCGTGCTGATTCGCACCGGTACCGCGCGCTACTGGGGCGCCAGCGGAAGCGACCACGCCAAGATCGGCGAGCACGACTCGGCGGGGATCGGTTTGACCGCGGCCAGGTGGCTCGTCGAGCAGAAGGGCGCGCTCGCGGTCGGCACCGATACGTCCGGTGTCGAGTACGTGCCCCCGAAGGCCGAGGACTCGAAGGCCATGGGCGGCAGCTTCAACCCGGTGCACGTGTACCTGCTCGTCGAACAAGGCGTGCACATTCTCGAGTTCAACAATCTCGAGGCGCTGGCCGCCGACCGCGCCTATGAGTTCGCGTACATCCTCACCACGAACGCGATCCGCGGCACGGTGGCCGGGACGGCATTGCGTCCACTCGCCTTGCGTTGAGCTCCCGGCCTGTCCCCGTCCCTGGTCGTCGGCGTCGTCGGCGACTCGGCTATTACAGGCCTTGCGGGCCTGCGCCGGACGGGCTCTGGGCTGCCTATCGCGCAGGACCGGGGGGCTGACCGCGATAGTCCTGAGCGCCGCAACCGATCCTGCGGCCCTGGTAGAGCCCGTTCGCCGCGAGCTCCGCGCTGGGCCAGGGGATCCGCGTCTATACCGTCCAGACGCTCGGCACGCACGTAAAGCAGCGTTATGCCCCGTTCCGATGGTCCAGCGTGTCTACGGGCTTCGGTCTGCTGGCGCTGCTGCTCGCCGCGGTCGGCCTGTACGGGGTCATCGCGTATCGCGTCGCGCTTCGAACGCAGGAGATTGGCGTGCGCATGGCGCTCGGTGCCACCCGTGGCGACGTCTTCCGCGAAGTGCTGATGTACGGTCTCGCGATCGTATTTGTCGGCGTGGCGATTGGCGAGGTCCTGACAGCGGCCTTCACCCGGCTGACAGGGTCGATGGCGGGGATTGGGACTGATGGGTGCTGGGACGCACGTTGCCGTCGCGCTGATTTGGATTGTTGTCGCCCTGTGCGCCTGTTATCTGCCTGCAGCGCGGGCCGCCAGCGTGGATCCGATGGTCGCACTCCGTCACGAGTGATCGTCCTGTACGCAGAAGCGGTTTCAAAACCACTGGTAGCGTCCGGCTTTCTGGCCGCCGTAGCCGCATAGTGCGGAAGGCGGCGAAGGCGGCAGCCGGACCATATCGGTTTTGAAACCATCTCTAGAAGAGCATCGGCGGCCGCTTGAATAAAGTTCAGCTCGCCTCCACCACTTCAACTGGTTGGCAATTTGCACAGTCGCTCGCTGCGGGCTTCGGCGGAAGGGCCGCGCCAACCCTGGTAGGGGAATAATGGACGGTCCGGGCATTCAGAGACATTCAATGCCTGTCTCCCCGGTCGGCGGTGCGGCTGAGCAGTAAAGAATCAAAGCTCATCCGAACCGTCCTTCTCAATACCCAATCAGACTGGCGCGCTCCTTTCACGATCGGCCGTAAGCACCCTGCGAAGCGGAGGGAGGCATAGGATTATGCGACGGGTCTGTATGGCGTTCGCGCTGGTAGCGGCGATACCGCTGGGCTGCCGGGCGGAGCCGATCACCGGCGAACCTCCAGTCGTCCACGAATGCCGGATACTCCGGCACCGCGACGACGGGATGGTTCAACCTCGACCTGGGTGAGTGGACTGTCCGGAGCGGATGGAAGCGCGACGTTCTTTGTCGACGGCCTCAAGCACGGCTCGGACTACACGGTCGCGTTCTGCAACGTCTCGAACGCGGCCGGTCTCCAGAACCTGCGTTTCGAAGTGTTCGATCCGCTGGACAGCGACGATGCGTTTGATCCGGCGACGCAGCCGGGTTACTCGCCGGCTGGGTATTCGACGTCGAACCAGCGCGACGGCTTCAGTTTCGCGCAGGACTCTGGCCTCGCGCGCAGCGCCACGTTCGCGGGCGGCAGCATCTTCGCCGTCGCGGACGAGATGACCCACCGTGGAGACATCCTGATGTTCAGCGGGTTGAACGGCGCCGAGCAGGCGCGCGTGACCTTCGGACTTCGGGACCGGCTCGGCAAGCGAGGCTTCCTGGCTTTCGTGCGACCGCCGCCGGGGTGGCGCACGCGACGCCCAATCCCGAGGCCGGCGTCGATGCTGCTGCTCAGCACGGGCCTCGTCGGGAATTGCCGGAGCCTATCGCCGGCGACAGCAAGCGCGCCGCGCCTGACGGCAATGGGGCGTGGCAGGGCCGCCGTCGCGGCAGTGGCAGTCTCCGTGGTCTGCCTGTACGCCGGAACACTCTTCCGTCGCTCGCCCGTCACTGGGCGAGCGACGACGACTTCTCGCACGGCTTCTTCGTGATCCCGGTCGCGGTGTACTTCTTGTGGGAGCGACGACGCGCTCTCCTCGAGGCGCCGGCGCGCCCGTCAACGGCCGGCATTGCGCTGGTGGCCGCGAGCCTGCTCGTCTTCGTCGCGGGCCGGTTTGGCGCGGAGCTTCACCTGACGCGAGTGTCGCTCCTCGGCGTGCTGGCGGGGACCGTTCTGGCGCTGGGGGTGGCAGCGGCTCAGGATTGCCGCATCGCCGCTGCGTCTCCTCCGACCATTCGACTGCCGTCGATCGTCTTCAATCAGATTACCTTTCCCCTGCAGGGCATCGCGTCGCGCGCCGGTGAGGCGGTCATTGCCGCCGCGGGCGTGCCGGTACTGCGCGAGGGAAACATCCTCCACGTGCCGGGCCGCGCGCTCGAAGTGGTCGAAGCGTGCTCGGGCATCCGTTCGTTGATGTCGCTGCTGATGCCGCCATCGTGCTCGGTACTTCACCGAGCCACGGGCGGCGGCCGGATTGCGATTGCCCTGGCCGTCCCGATCGCGATTGTCGCCAACGCGGCGCGTGTCGCGGGCACCGGGCTCGCGGCCTATTGGATCAGCCCGGCGGCGGCCGAAGGGTTCTTTCACTCGTTCTCGGGCTGGATGGTATTCGTTGTCGCTCTTGCCGGCCTGATGGGCGTGCACGGGTTATGGGAGATGACCCGCGCGCGCCGCGCGCGGCGGACGGAGGCCACGTGGTTGCCCGCGCGTTGATCCTGGTCGCGATGATCGCGGCTGCTGGCGTGTACGCCGCGGGCGCATCCGGCGACGAAGTGCCCGTAACGCGGACGCCCCTGTCCGAGCCGCCCGCCACCCTCAATGCTGGCAGGGCCGCGAGACGAAGCCGTTCGCCGATGACGTTGTCGCGGCGCTCGGCGTGGACGACTACATCAATCGCTCCTACGAGCGGGACGGCGGGCCGCCGGTCGCGCTCTACGTCGGCTACTACGCCAGCCAGCGCCAGGGAGACACGATTTACTCGCCGCAGAACTGCCTGCCGGGGGCGGGATGGCGGCCGGTCTCCTCGGAGCGGGTGACCGTTGACGCCGGGGGCACGCCGATCGAGGTCAACCGCTACCTGATCGAGAAAGGCCCCGAGCGCCAGGCGGTCCTCTACTGGTATCAGGGGCGCGGCCGCGT
>CAWGAS010000024.1:0-245629 GCA_963820645.1 uncultured Acidobacteriota bacterium
GTAAACGCCTCTTCGGGCTCCACGAAGTACTCCATCTCGCGCTCGAGCTCGAGCTCCTCCGGCGTCGGCGGCGGCGGCGGTGGCGGCTCGTCCGCCGGGATCCGCACGTGCCGGTAATACTCGAAGCCGGTCCCGGCCGGGATCAGCCGGCCCATCGTGACGTTCTCCTTCAGGCCGCGCAGGTGATCGACCTTGCCGGAAATCGACGCCTCGGTGAGCACGCGCGTCGTCTCCTGGAACGACGCCGCCGAGATGAACGAGTCGGTCGAGAGCGACGCCTTCGTGATCCCGAGCAGCAGCGGCCGGCCCGTCGCCGGGCGCCCGCCCGCCGCGATCACGCGCTCGTTCTCTTCCATGAACCGGAACCGATCGACCTGCTCCTCGATCAGGAACTCGGTGTCCCCGACATCCTCGATCTTCACCCACCGCATCATCTGCCGGACGATGACCTCGATGTGCTTGTCGTTGATGTTGACCCCCTGCAGCCGGTAGACCTCCTGGATCTCGTTGACGAGATACGCGTGCAGCGCCTTCTCGCCGAGGACCGACAGGATGTCGTGCGGGTTGCTCGGCCCGTCCATCAGCGGCTCGCCGGCGCGGACGCGGTCGCTTTCCTGGACGTTGACGTGCACGCCGCGCGGCAGCGAGTACTCTCTCGGCTCGCCACCGTCCTCGGGGACGATGATGATCTTCCGCTGCCCCTTGACGATGCCGCCGTGCCGCACGATGCCGTCGATCTCCGAGATGACGGCCGTCTCGCGCGGCTTCCGCGCCTCGAACAGCTCGACGACGCGCGGCAGACCGCCGGTGATGTCCTTGGTCTTCGTGGTCTCGCGCGGGATCTTCGCGAGGACCTCGCCGGCGAACACCGCCTCGCCGTCCTCGACCATGAGGTGCGCGTGCGACGGCATGTGGTACTTCCGCGTCACCTTGCCCGCCTTGTCGCGGACCTCGATGAGCGGCTGCTTCTTCTCGTCCGGCGAGTCGACGACGATCTTCCGCGACAGGCCGGTGACCTCGTCGACTTCCTCGTGATACGTGACGTCGCTGATCAGGTCCTTGTACTTCACCACGCCCGCGTCCTCGGTGAGGATCGAGAACGTGTACGGATCCCACTCGACGAGGATCTGGCCGACCTCGACCGGCCCGCCGTCGGCGACCTTGAGCCGCGCGCCGTAGACGATCGGGTAGCGCTCGCGATCGCGCCCCTTCGCGTCCTGCACGACCAGCGACCCGGTGCGGTTCATGACGACGCGCTGGCCGGCGTTGTCGTTCCCCTCGCCCTTGGTCTCGACGACCTGGAGGCCCTGGTAGCGGACCGTGCCGGCGTGCTTCGCGTCGAGCGTCGACTGCTCCGACACGCGCGACGCCGTGCCGCCGATGTGGAACGTCCGCATCGTCAGCTGCGTGCCCGGCTCGCCGATCGACTGCGCGGCGATGACCCCGACCGCCAGGCCCAGCTCGACCAGCTTGCCGGTCGAGAGGTCGCGGCCGTAGCACTTCGCGCAGACGCCGCGGCGGCTCGCGCAGGTCAGCACCGAGCGGATCCGGACCTTCTCGATGCCGCCTTCCTGGATCGCCGAGGACTTGTCCTCGTCGATCGCGTCGTTGACGTCGACGATCACGTCGCCCGAGAGCGGGTCCATGATCTTCTCGAGCGTGACCCGGCCGATGATGCGGTCGCGCAGCGGCTCGATGATCTCGCCGCTCTCGACGATCGCCTTGGCCTCGATGCCGTCCATCGTGCCGCAGTCGATCTCGTGGATGATGACGTCCTGCGCCACGTCGACCAGCCGGCGGGTCAGGTAGCCCGAGTCCGCCGTCTTGAGCGCGGTGTCGGCGAGGCCCTTGCGCGCGCCGTGCGTCGAGATGAAGTACTGGAGCACGGTCAGCCCTTCACGGAAGTTCGACGTGATCGGCGTCTCGATGATCTCCCCCGACGGCTTGGCCATCAGGCCGCGCATGCCGGCGAGCTGGCGGATCTGCTGCTTCGATCCGCGCGCGCCGGAGTCGGCCATGATGTAGACGGGGTTGAAGTTCTTCCCCGACTGATCGAGGTCCTCCATCTCCGAGAACATCGCGTCGGCGATCTTCTCGGTGACGTCCGACCAGATGGCGATGACCTTGTTGTAGCGCTCGCCGTTGGTGATCGCCCCTTCGAGGTACTGGCCCTCGACCTTGATCACTTCGTCGCGCGCCCCGCTGACCAGCGGCGCCTTCTCCTGCGGAATGACCAGGTCGTCGATGCCGATCGACAGCCCCGACCGCGTCGCGTAGAAGAACCCGAGGTTCTTCAGGCTGTCGAGCATCTCGACGGTCTTCTCGAGCCCGTAGTGCAGGTGGCAGTACTGCACCACCTGCTGCAGCCCCTTCTTCTTGAGGAGCCCGTTGACGAACGGCATCGGCTTGGGCAGCGAGGTGTTGAAGATCACGCGGCCGACCGTCGTGTTGATGATCTTCTTGGTGACGGTCTGCACTTCGGTCTGCAGGATCGCCTGGTCGTCGCGCGCGACGGTCATGTCGAGCAGCTCGCCCGAGATCCGCAGCCGGATCGGCGTCAGCGTCTCGAGCTCGCCCGCCTCGAGCGCCAGCACCACGTCGTCGGGGTTGCCGAAGACGCGGCCCTCGCCCTTCGCGCCGGGGCGCGCCTTGGTCAGGTAGTAGCAGCCGAGCACGATGTCCTGCGACGGAATCGCGATCGGGGCGCCGCTCGCCGGCGACAGGATGTTGTTCGAGGACATCATCAGGACGGATGCCTCGATCTGCGCTTCGGGCGCGAGCGGGATGTGGACCGCCATCTGGTCGCCGTCGAAGTCCGCGTTGAACGCGGTGCAGACGAGCGGGTGGATGCGGATCGCCTTGCCCTCGACGAGCACCGGCTCGAACGCCTGGATGCCGAGCCGGTGGAGCGTCGGCGCGCGGTTGAGCAGGACCGGGTGCTCGCGGATGACCTCTTCGAGCACGTCCCACACTTCCGGACGCTGCTGCTCGACCATCTCCTTCGCCTGCTTGATGGTCGCGACGAGCCCGCGCTCCTCGAGCTTGTTGTAGATGAACGGCTTGAACAGCTCGAGCGCCATCTTCTTGGGCAGCCCGCACTGGTGCAGCTTCAGCTCGGGACCGACGACGATGACGGAACGGCCCGAGTAGTCGACGCGCTTGCCGAGCAGGTTCTGGCGGAAGCGCCCCTGCTTGCCCTTGAGCGTGTCGGACAGCGACTTCAGCGGGCGATTGTTCGCGCCCCTGAGGACACGGCCGCGCCGGCCGTTGTCGAACAGCGCGTCCACGGCTTCCTGCAGCATCCGCTTCTCGTTGCGGATGATGACGTCGGGGGCCTTGAGCTCGATGAGCTTCTTCAACCGGTTGTTGCGGTTGATGACGCGGCGGTAGAGATCGTTCAGGTCCGAGGTCGCGAACCGGCCGCCGTCGAGCGGCACCAGGGGACGCAGCTCGGGCGGGATGACCGGGATGACGTCGAGGATCATCCACTCCGGCTTGTTGGTCGACTTGCGGAACGAGTCGACGACCTTCAGCCGCTTGGCGTACTTCAGCTTCTTCTGCTGCGACGGCTCGGCGCGCATCTTGTCGCGCAGCTCGCCGGCCAGCTTCTCGATGTTGACGCGCTTGAGGAGCTCCTTGATCGCTTCGGCGCCCATCTGGGCGCGGAACTTCACGAGGCCGTGCTCCTCGCGCGCCTTCCGGTACAGCTCCTCGGTCAGCAGCTGGTTCTGCTTCAGCTCGGTGTCACCCGGCTCGACGACGACGTACGCCTCGAAGTAGAGGACGCGCTCGAGGTCGCGCAGCGAGATGTCGAGCAGGTGCCCGATGCGGCTCGGCAGCCCCTTGAAGAACCACACGTGGCTGACCGGGGTCGCCAGCGTGATGTGCCCCAGCCGCTCGCGGCGGACCTTCGCCTGCGTGACTTCGACGCCGCACTTGTCGCAGATGACGCCGCGGTGCTTCATCCGCTTGTACTTGCCGCACAGACATTCCCAGTCGGTGACCGGCCCGAAGATCTTCGCGCAGAACAGGCCGTCCCGTTCCGGCTTGAACGTCCGGTAATTGATGGTCTCCGGCTTGGTGACCTCTCCATGGGACCAGGAGAGGATTTTCTCGGGCGACGCGAGGCTGATGCGGATCGCGTCGAAGTCCGAGGTCAACGAGCCGCGCGTGTCAAAAGATGGTCTCATGTTTTTTTAGCTTCCAGCTTCCAGCTGCCAGCTTCCAGCTAGGTTCTAAACGGCAGTGCGGTCTCAGCTACGCGCTGCCAGTTCCAGGCTCCGTGTCCGCGGAGCTGGAAGCCGGCAGCTGGCAAGCTGGCAGCCGAGTCTACCCTTCCGTCAACGCCGGCGTCTGTTCTTCCAGCAGATCGAGGGTCGGCTTCTTCTTCGTCTTCATCAGCTCGACGTCGAGGCACAGCGCCTGGAGCTCGCGGATGAGGACGTTGAACGACTCCGGCAGCCCCGGCTGGAACGACGCGTCGCCCTTGACGATCGCCTCGTAGATCTTCGCCCGCCCCGTGACGTCGTCCGACTTCGCCGTGAGCAGCTCCTGGAGGATGTGCGCCGCGCCGTAGGCCTCGAGCGCCCACACTTCCATCTCCCCGAACCGCTGTCCGCCGAACTGCGCCTTGCCGCCGAGCGGCTGCTGCGTGATGAGCGAGTACGGGCCGATCGAGCGCGCGTGGATCTTGTCGTCGACCAGGTGCGACAGCTTCAGCATGTAGATGTAGCCGACCGTCACGTCCTGCTCGAACGCCTGTCCGGTCATGCCGTCGAAGAGCTCCGTCTTGCCGCTCTTCGGGAGCCCGGCCTTCTCGAGCCAGTTCTTGATCTCCGCCTCGGTCGCGCCGTCGAAGACCGGCGTCGCGAACCACAGGCCGAGCGCGTGCGCGGCCCACCCGAGATGGGTCTCGAGAATCTGCCCGACGTTCATGCGCGACGGAACGCCGAGCGGGTTCAGCACGATCTCGACCGGCGTGCCGTCCGGCAGGTAGGGCATGTCCTCTTCCGGCAGGATGCGCGCGATGACGCCCTTGTTGCCGTGGCGGCCGGCCATCTTGTCGCCGACCGACAGCTTGCGCTTCATCGCGACGTAGACCTTGACCAGCTTGATGACGCCCGGCGGCAGCTCGTCGCCGCGCCGCACCTTCTCCTTCTTCTCCTCGAACTGCTGGCGGATGACCTCGACCTGGCGCTCGGTCCGCTCCTCGAGCTCGCGCAGATCCTCCTCGAGCCGCGGGTCGTCGGTCTGCACCTTCAGCCGGACGATGGCGTCGTAGGGCAGGGCCTGCAGCACCTCGACCGACAGGTCGGTGCCCTTGCGCAGCAGCCGCTCGCGGCCGTGCTCGTCGTAGAGATCGGCGCGCGACTGCTGCCCCTGCAGCATCCCGATCACGCGCTTCTTCACCTCGTCGTGCAGGATGCGGATTTCGTCCTGCAGGTTCTTCTCCATCATGTCGAGCTCTTCCTGCTCGATGGCTTTCGCGCGGTCATCTTTTTCGATGCCCTTGCGGGAGAAGATCTTCACGCCGACGATGATGCCCTCGATGCCGGGCGGGCAGATGAGCGAGGCGTCGCGCACGTCGCCGGCCTTTTCGCCGAAGATGGCGCGGAGCAGCTTCTCTTCCGGCGTCAGCTGCGTCTCGCCTTTCGGCGTGACCTTGCCGACGAGGATGTCGCCCGGCTTGACCGACGCGCCGATGCGGATGATGCCGCTCTCGTCGAGGTCGCGCAGGTAGCCTTCCCCGACGTTCGGGATGTCCCGGGTGATTTCCTCGGGCCCGAGCTTCGTGTCGCGCGCCTCGATCTCGAACTCCTCGATGTGGATCGAGGTGTAGTAGTCGTCCTTGACCATCCGCTCGGAGACGAGGATCGCGTCCTCGAAGTTGTAGCCGCGCCACGGCATGAACGCGACCAGCACGTTCCGTCCGAGCGCCAGCTCGCCGAGCTCCGTGCACGGCCCGTCGCCGAGGACCTGCCCCTTGTGGACCTTCTGGCCGACGCGGACGATCGGCTTCTGGCTGATGCAGGTGTTCTGGTTCGACCGCTTGAACTTCGTCAGCGGGTAGATGTCGGCGCCCATCTCGCGCGAGGTGGCCGACTCCTCCCCTTCCACGCGCACGACGATGCGCTGGCTGTCGACGTAGTCCACGGTCCCGGTCCGGCGCGCCACGACGACCGCCCCCGAGTCGCGCGCGGTGATGTACTCCATGCCGGTGCCGACGTACGGCGACCGGGCGCGGAGCAGCGGCACCGCCTGGCGCTGCATGTTCGATCCCATCAGCGCGCGGTTCGCGTCGTCGTTCTCGAGGAACGGGACGAGCGAGGCGGCGACCGAGACGAGCTGCTTGGGCGAGACGTCGATGAAGTCGACCTTGTCCTTCGGCGTCAGGATGAAGTTGCCGGCCTGGCGCGCGTTGACCCGATCGGTGATGAAGCGGCCGTTCTCGTCGAGCTCGGCGTTGGCCTGCGCGACGATGTACTGGTCCTCTTCCCAGGCCGACAGGTAGTAGGAGTACGGCTCGAACTCCATGCCGCGCTTCCGCTTGCCCTTGCCCGCCTCGAGGTCCGCCGCCGTGAACTCGTTCGCCTCGACGATGTCGCCGACCTTGTACTTCGACGCGCCGGCGTTGGTGACGATGACGTAGTCGATGACCCGGCCGTTCTTGACCTTGCGGTACGGCGACTCGATGAACCCGAACTCGTTGATGCGCGCGTAGCACGACAGCGACGAGATCAGGCCGATGTTCGGCCCTTCCGGCGTCTCAATCGGGCAGATGCGGCCGTAGTGCGTCGGGTGCACGTCGCGCACCTCGAAGCCGGCGCGCTCGCGCGACAGGCCGCCGGGCCCGAGGGCCGAGAGACGGCGCTTGTGCGTCACCTCGGACAGCGGGTTGGTCTGGTCCATGAACTGCGACAGCTGCGACGACCCGAAGAACTCGCGAATCGCGGCCATGACCGGCTTCGCGTTGATCAGGTCGTGCGGCATGGCGGTCGCCATTTCCTGGTAGACCGACATCTTCTCCTTGATCGCGCGTTCCATCCGGACGAGGCCGATGCGGAACTGGTTCTCGAGGAGCTCGCCGACCGAGCGCACGCGCCGGTTGCCGAGGTGATCGATGTCGTCCACGTTGGCGGGGTTGCGCCGCAGCTTCAGCTGGTACTTGATGACCTCGTAGAAGTCCTGCGGGTGCAGGATCTTCTCGTCGAGCGGCGTGTTCAGCTTCAGCTTGGTGTTCAGCTTCAGCCGGCCGACGCGCGAGAAGTCGTACTTCTGCGGGTTGAAGAACATGTTCTCGAAGAGCGACCGCGAGCTGTCGAGCGTCGGCGGATCGCCGGGCCGCAGGCGGCGGTAGATCTCGATCAGCGCCTCTTCGTGCGTGTGGATCGGGTCCTTCTTCAGCGTCTGCGAGAGCACCGAGCCGATCTCGTCGCGCTCCGGGAAGAAGATCTCGAGATGATCGACGTTCTTCTCCTGCGCCATCGAGATGACGCGCGGCTCGACCGCCTCGTTGGCCTCGAGGATGACCTCGCCGGTCGACGGATCGACGACGTCGATCGCCGCGAACGCCCCTTCGAGCTCCGCGTCGGAGACCTCGACCGCCTCGACGTTCCCCTTCTTCATCGCGGCGATCGCGTTGGCCGTGATCTTCTTGCCGGCGTGGGTGACGACGTCGGAGCCGACCGTGATGTCCTTGGCCGCGCGCAGCCCGATCAGGCTCTCGCCGACCGCCCAGTGGATCGAGCCGCCCTTCAGGTAGAGCCGGTCGACGGTGTAGAAGTTCCGGATGATCTCGTCGGCGCCGCGCAGGCCGAGCGCGCGCAGGAACACCGTCGCCAGGAACTTCCGCTTCCGGTCGATGCGGACGTAGAGCAGGTTCTTCGCGTCGTACTCGAACTCCACCCAGGAGCCGCGGTACGGGATGATCTGCGCGATGTAGAGCGACTTGTCTTCCGAGTGGAAGAACGCCCCGGGCGAGCGGTGCAGCTGCGAGACGATGACGCGCTCGGTGCCGTTGATGATGAACGTGCCGTTGTCGGTCATCAGCGGGATGTCGCCGAAGTAGACCTCCTGCTCCTTGATGTCGCGGATGGTCTTGACGCCGGTCTCGGGGTCCTTGTTCCAGACCACGAGCCGGATCGTCACCTTGAGCGGCACGGCGTAGGTCATGCCGCGCTCCTGGCACTCGTCGACGTCGTACTTCAGCTTCAGGCCGACGGTGTTGCCGCAGATGTCGCAGACGTCGCCGCGGGCCTCGTTCGGCTTGCCGCAGCGCGGGCAGAGGACTTCGTGCTCGCCGTACGGATCGGCGACCAGCGTGTGGCCGCAGTTCACGCACGGCTTGCGCAGGTGGTGCAGCCCGGCCAGCCGGCCGCACTTGCACTCCCAGTTCCCGATCGAGTACTCGATGAACTCGAGCGACGAGTTCTCGCGGAAGTCGCTGATCGGGAAGACCGACTTGAAGACCGACTGCAGGCCGGCGTCCTCGCGCTCCGAGGGCAGCCGGTTCATCTGCAGGAACCGCTCGTACGACTTCTTCTGAATCTCGATCAGATTCGGGATCGGGATCGTCGTCTTGATCTTCGAGAAGTCGATGCGCTCGCGGTAGACGTTCTTGGGAAGGCTGTACATGCGTGTGAAAAACCCTCGGGTCAGGGGTCCGGGATCCGGGATCCGACGCGACGGGACCGGTACGGACCGGGGCCTACACGCCCCGGGTCCCGGATCCCGCACCCCGGCGACGGAGGCGTGCGCCAGCCGCGCGGCCTTACTTGACTTCGACCTTGGCGCCGACGTCCTCGAACTTCTTCTTGATCGCCGCCGCTTCCTCCTTCGGGATGCCTTCCTTGATCGGCTTGGGCGCTCCCTCGACGAGGTCCTTCGCTTCCTTCAGCCCGAGGCTGGTCACTTCGCGCACGACCTTGATCACGTTGATCTTGTTCGCGCCGACTTCGGTCAGCGTCGCGGTGAACTCGGTCTGCTCTTCGACCGGCGGCCGCCGCGCCGCCGCCGCCCGCGCCGCCGCCCGCCATCGCCATCGGCATCGCCGCCGCCGCCGACACGCCGAGCTCCTTCTCGAGCTCCTTCACGAGCTGCGACAGCTCGAGGACGGTAATCCCCTTGATGTAGTCGACCACCTGCTGCTGATTCAACTCGGCCATTTCTGAAATCTCCTCGATAACCCGATTGATGATGCCGGATGTCTGTCTCTGACTTCCGTGCTCCGGGCGCACGCTATCGCCGTCACTAGGCTGCGTTGCTCGGCTTCCGCCTCAGGCGGACGCCGCACGCTTCCGCGGCAGGACCGGCTTCCGCGGCAGGACCAGCGTCCGCGGCAGGAGCCGCGCCTTCGCCGAGCTTCTTCTCGTACTGCGTCAGCACGTTCATCAGATCCCGCGCCGGCGCGTTCAGCACGCTGACGAGCTGCACCATCGGCGCCTGCAGCAGGAACAGCAGCTTCGCGTACAGCTCCGGCTTCCCGGGCAGCGACGCCAGATCGGTGACCTCGGCCGCCTTGATGGCGCGGCCCTGCACGACGGCCGCCTTGATCTTCAGCGCCGGCGTCGTCTTCGCGAACGTCGTCAGCACCTTCGCGAGCGCGACCGGGTCGTCGCCGCTGTAGGCGACCGCCGTCGTCCCGACGAAGTGCTCGGTGAGCGGCTCGAAGCGCGTGCCCTTGACCGCGCGCGTCGCGAGCGTGTTCTTGACGACCTTGTACCGCCCGCGCGCCCCGCGCACCTGGCGGCGCAGCTCGGTCACTTCCGGGACCTTCAGTCCGCGGAAGTCGACCAGGATGGCGCTGTCGGTGCCCTTGAACGCGCGTTCGAGCTCCTGAAGGTCCGCGACTTTGCTTGCTCTGGTGACTGCCATGAATGTGTGCTCTTCTTTACCGCGGTGAGAGGCGTCAGTGCTTGACCACTTCGGTCACGTGGCTCGTGTCGATCACGATGCCGGGGCCCATCGTCGACGACATCGTCACGCTCTTCAGGTACTTGCCCTTGGCCGCCGACGGCTTGGCCCGGACGACGCTGTCGACGAGCGCGTGGGCGTTGTCGACGAGGTTCTGCGTCGCGAACGACACCTTGCCGATCGGCGCGTGGACGATGCCGGTCTTGTCGACGCGGAATTCGACCTTGCCGGCCTTGATTTCCCGCACCGCCTTGGCGATGTCGGGCGTGACCGTGCCGGTCTTCGGGTTCGGCATCAGGCCGCGGGGACCGAGCACCTTGCCGAGCTTGCCGACCGCGCGCATCATGTCGGGCGTCGCGACGACGGCGTCGAAGTCCATCCAGCCGCCCTGAATCTTCTCGACGATCTCTTCGCCGCCGACGAAATCGGCGCCGGCATCCTGCGCGTCCTTCTGCTTGTCGCTGCCGGCGATCGCGAGCACGCGCTTGCGTCTTGCCGAGCCCGTGCGGCAGCACGACCGTGCCGCGGACCATCTGGTCGGCGTGCTTCGGGTCGACGCCGAGGCGCAGCGCGATCTCGACGGTCTCGTCGAACTTCGCGAACTTCACCTTCTGCATGAGGGGAATCGCGTCCTCGAGCGTGTGCAGGCGCTCGGGGATCTGCTTCCGGGCGGCCGTGAACTTCTTTCCGGTTTTGCGCATGGTTGACCTCTGTGGTTCAAGCGGGCGTGAGCCCTCCCACGTACGCTGCCAGCTTCCCACTGCCAGCTGCCAGCTTCGCGCTCGAGCCGTCGTTCCAGCTGGAAGCTGGAGGCTGGGAGCTCGAAGCTCTACCCGATGACGTCGATGCCCATCGACCGCGCCGTGCCCGCGACGGTCTTGAAGGCGGCTTCGGCGGACTCGCAGTTGAGGTCCGGCATCTTGAGCTTCGCGATGTCCTCGACCTGCTTTCTCGTGACCGTGCCGACCTTGGTCTTGTTCGGCTCGGCCGATCCCTTCGCGAGGTTCGCGGCGCGCTTCAGCAGGATCGACGCCGGCGGCGTCTTCGTGATGAAGGTGTACGAGCGATCCGCGAAGACGGTGACGACGACCGGGATGATCAGCCCTTCGTCCTTCGCCGTCTGCGAGTTGAAGTTCTTGCAGAAGTCCATGATGTTGACGCCGTGCGGACCGAGCGCGGTCCCGACCGGCGGCGCGGGGGTGGCCTTCCCCGCGGCAATCTGGAGCTTCACCATCGCCTGTATTTTCTTCGCCATGATTCTTGGGGCTCGCTGTCAGCTACCAGCTGCCAGCTACCAGCTGCCAGCTCCAGCAGACAACGTGCTGGAAGCCGGAAGCTGGAAGCTGGAAGCTACAGTTTTTCTACCTGCAGAAAATCCAGCTCGACCGGCGTCGACCGGCCGAAGATCGTGACCATGACCTTCAACGTGTTCCGATCGAGGTTCACCTCGTCGACGATGCCGTTGAAGCTGGTGAACGGTCCTTCGTTGATCCGGACCTGGTCGCCCTTCTCGAAGGTGTACTTCGGCTTCGGCTTCTCGGCCGCGACGGTCACCTGGTGGAGGATCTGGTCGACTTCCTCGCGGGTGAGCGGGGTCGGCTTCGCGCCGGCGCCGACAAACCCGGTCACCTTCGGCGTGTTCTTCACCACGTGCCACGCGTTGTCGGACATGTGCATCTCGACCAGGATGTAGCCGGGGAAGAACCGCTTCGAGCTCACGACCTTCTTGCCGCCGCGCATCTCGACGACGTCCTCGGTCGGAATGAGGATCTCGCCGATCTCGTCCTGGAGCCCGTACGCCTGGACGCGCTGCTCGAGCGACTCCGACACCTTGTTCTCGAAGCCGGAGTACGTGTGGACGATGTACCACTGCTTCGTGCGGTCGTCGGTCATCGTCGTCATGCCGCTCCCAGGCGTCCTGTAGACCCAGCGTCACGAGCGCGGTCAGCAGCAGGTCCACGCCCCAGAGGTAGACGCCGAAGAACACCGACGTCAGGATGACGACGAAGGTCGTCGCGTAGACTTCCTTGCGGCTCGGCCACGTGACGCGGGCCATCTCGTTGCGGACTTCCGACAGAAAGCGCCGCGAGCGGCCCCACCAGCCGGTCACACTTTCGCGCGCGCGTTCACCGATGGAGTCTTCGTGGTCCGCCATTGCCGTCTTCATCACCTGATCCTGTCGACCAGTTCCCATTGCCAGTCGCCGTTCCAGTTCCGCACCAGTCGTCCGCTCCGGTCGGCACTGGCACTCACTGGCAGGCCAGGAGGGAATCGAACCCCCAACCCCCGGTTTTGGAGACCGGTGCTCTGCCAATTGAGCTACTGGCCTAAACCAGGAGCGTCGGACTCAGCTGACCGACTACAGAGCGCACTCTGCCTCGCTGCCTCGCTGCAGCTGGCACTGCTACTACTTCGTCTCGCGATGCGCCACGTGCTTGCGGCAGAACCGGCAGAACTTGCTCAGCTCGAGCCGCTCGCTCGTCTTCTTCTTGTTCTTCGTCGTGCTGTAATTCCGGCGCTTACACTCGGTGCACGCCAGGGCGATGATGTCTCTCATTGCTGTAACACTGTCGGGATCTCGGGATTCGGGACTCGGGATTCGATCGGGATGCGAGTCCCGAGCCCCGAATCCCGAGTCACCGGCCCTACTCAATGATCTCGCTGATCGTGCCGGCGCCGACGGTGCGGCCGCCTTCACGAATCGCGAACCGCGCGCCCTTTTCGAGCGCGACCGGCGTGTGGAGCTCCGCGGTGATGCTGGTGTTGTCGCCCGGCATCACCATCTCGACGCCTTCCGGCAGCTTCAGCGAGCCGGTGACGTCGGTCGTGCGGATGTAGAACTGCGGGCGGTAGCCGTTGAAGAACGGCGTGTGACGGCCGCCTTCTTCCTTCGAGAGGATGTAGACCTCACCCTTGAACTTCGTGTGCGGCTTGATCGAGCCGGGCTTGCCGAGCACCTGGCCGCGCTCGACGTCGTCCTTTTCCACGCCGCGCAGCAGCACGCCGATGTTGTCGCCGGCCTCGCCCGAGTCGAGCAGCTTGCGGAACATCTCGACGCCGGTGACGACCTTCTTCTCGGTCGGCTTGAACCCGACGATCTCGATTTCCTCGCCGACCTTGACCGTGCCGCGCTCGATGCGGCCGGTCACGACGGTGCCGCGGCCCGAGATCGAGAACACGTCTTCGATCGGCATCAGGAACGGCTTGTCGACCTCGCGCTCCGGCATCGGGATGTAGGTGTCGAGCGCCTCCATCAGCTTGAGCACCGAGTCGACGCCGGCCGCGTCGCCGTTCAGCGCGCCGAGCGCCGAGACGCGGACCACCGGGATGTCGTTGCCGGGGAAGCCGTAGGACGTCAGCAGCTCGCGCACTTCGAGCTCGACGAGGTCGACCAGTTCCGGGTCGTCCACCGCGTCGACCTTGTTCAGCGCGACGACCATGTACGGCACGTTGACCTGCTTGGCGAGCAGGACGTGCTCGCGGGTCTGCGGCATCGGGCCGTCGACGGCGCTGACGACGAGGATGGCGCCGTCCATCTGCGCGGCGCCGGTGATCATGTTCTTGATGTAGTCCGCGTGACCCGGGCAGTCGACGTGCGCGTAGTGCCGGTTCGGCGTCGCGTACTCGACGTGGCTCGTCGCGATCGTCAGGATCTTCGTCGCGTCGCGGCGGCCCTGCGACTCGGACGCCTTGGCGACCTCGTCGTACGGAATGAACTTCGCCCAGCCCTTGTCGGCCGCCACCTTGGTCAGCGCCGCGGTCAGCGTCGTCTTGCCGTGGTCGATGTGACCGATGGTGCCGACGTTGACGTGCGGTTTGGAACGATCGAATTTCTCTTTAGCCATGTCGTTGTCCTGCCCTCGCGTTGCGTCTCGTGACGCCTGTATCAGTCGCGCCGCGCTACGCGCCACTCCGCTCTCGCGCTTCGGCCTACGGCGTGCGAGCTCCACTGGCTCTGCGTCCGTCGCTTCGCGCTCGCCTCCGGCGCTCGCGTCGACAGCTCTTCGCTCAGCCCTCCGTCCTCGCTCGGACACTCGCGAGTCGGTGAGCAGCCTTCGCGTGCACCGCGAGCGAAGGATGGAGCCGATGACCAGGATCGAACTGGTGACCTCGTCCTTACCAAGGACGTGCTCTGCCAACTGAGCTACATCGGCCTTCGCGCCGCTCACTTCGCTGCAGCGCTTCGGCCGACAAGTCGGCCTACTCGCTGCTCGGCCAGCTCACATCCAGCCGCTGCGTGCCAGCCTTGCGCTGCGCCAATCGCTCGCCTGCCGAGCGACAGGCTGGCTTGCCAGCCGTAGCTCGCCGTCGCGAAGCTGCGGCGAGCGAAGGCTGGAGCGGGAGACGGGGATCGAACCCGCGACCAACAGCTTGGAAGGCTGTGACTCTACCACTGAGTTACTCCCGCCTTCGCGCCTCGCCCGCTGCGCCTCGCTCGGCGCTACGGCGGGCAAGCCCGCCGAACCTTTCATCGTCGCTCGCGCATGCCGCTCGCCGCCTTACTGCGCACTCGACTCGCTCGCGCGCACCGTCGCTCGGCCCGGCTGCGCGACCGATGGCCTGCCATCCGTAGCCCGGCTTGCGCGCGCCGTCGCTCGCGCCAGCGAGCGAAGGTTGGTGGCGAGGGAAGGACTCGAACCTTCGAAGGCGCATGGCCGACAGATTTACAGTCTGCTGCGTTTGACCGCTTCGCTACCTCGCCGATGCCGTGCCGGCCGCATGTCAGCCGTGTCGGAGCACGCTCCGGCGGCAAGACGCGGCAGGCTGTTCGCTGTAGCTGTCAGGATTGCGCCGTTCGCGAAAATATCCCTGCGGAATCGGTCGCGCCAAACCCTTCTCTGGTGCTCGTTGGAGCTGGCGAAGGGATTTGAACCCCCGACCGGCTGATTACAAATCAGCTGCTCTACCGGACTGAGCTACGCCAGCCCAGACAAAAGAGTATTAATAGCACATGCCGTGCCACCCGTGCAAGCTCTGGCCGCGCAAGACAAAAGGCGCCAGCCGGTAGCCTCCCCGGAACGGACGAGCCATAAGCCTAGGATTTTGGCCGTCTTTCGCTGCCGCACCGCCTCGAACAACACCACACCTGCGGCCACCGACACGTTCAGGCTGTCCACCGCCCCGCCATCGGGATCGCGACCAGCCGGTCGCAGCGCTCCCGGACCAGCCGCCGCAGCCCGGTCCCCTCCGCCCCGAGCACGAGCGCCGTCGGCAGCGTCCAGTCGACGCGCGTGTAGCGCTCCGTCGGCATCGCCGGCGAGCCCGACCGTCCAGACATTGGCGCCTTCAACTCGTCGACGGCGCGCGCGATGTTCACGACGGTCGCGATCCGCACGTGCGCGAGCGCGCCGGCCGACGCCTTGGCGACGACGCCGTCGAGCGGCGCGGCGTGGCGCGTCTGCCGGACGACGCCGTGCACGCCGGCCGCGTCGCACGTCCGCAGGATCGCGCCGACGTTGTGCGGATCCTCGATCCCGTCGAGGACGACGAGGAGCGGCGCCGCCGGAGCCGGCCCCGTCGACGAGCTCCTGCGAGGCTGTAATCGCGCGGCGCCTCGATCTCGGCGACGACCCCCTGGTGCACGCCGCCGCGCGCGGCCTGCTCGAGCGCCTGCGCGTCGACGCGCTCGATCCGGACCCCCTTCGCGCGCGCGAGCGGCGAGCGCCTCTTCGATGCGGCGGTCGGCCGCGCGGCCCGACCCGCAGCCGCCGCACGCGCCCGCGTGCGCAGGGCCTCGAGGACCGGGTTGATGCCGTAGATGATCATGGCCCGGCGCACTTCGCGTCAGTCGTCAGTGGCCCTGGCCTCAGTCGGCCGCCGGCAAACGCGACTCGCCCGCTCGCCGGCACCCGCATGATCGGGCGCGAGCCCGGCAGCGTTCGCGGCGACAGCTGCGCGCCGCGATCGATCGCCGGCACGGCGAGGTCGAGCTCGGGGCCGCCGCCTTCGCCGGTCAGCGCGACGCGGATCGGATGGAAGAGCGCCTTGCCCTTCTGCCCGGTCCTCTCCTTCACACGGTTCGCCATCGCGCGAAACGCGTCGCGATCGAGCGAGCGGTCCCTCGATCGCGCCGGGCAGCGCGGCGATCACCTCGCGCGCGCCGGGCTCGTGCAGCACGCCCGGCGACCTCCTCGCGCGGCAGCGCGGCTGCGCGGATCGAAATCGAACAGGAACGCCAGGCGATCCGGAATCTCCTCGAGCCGATCGACCGAGCCGACCGCCATCGGCAGCAGCGAGCTCGAGATACTCCATCGCCACGTCGGTCTTCCGCCGCAGGAAGCCGCGCGCCTGGAAGTAGCGCGCCGCTTCGGCCGCCAGGCGCGCCGGCGACGCCATCTTCATGTAGTGCCGGTTCATCCACGCGAGCTTCTCCGGGTCGAACACGCCGGCGCTGTGGCCGACGTCCTCGAGCGCGAAGCGGCGCGCCAGCTCGTCCATCGGCATCAGCTCCTCGTCGCCGCCGGGCGACCAGCCGATGAGCGCGAGGTAGTTGGTCAGCGCCTCGGGCAGGTAGCCGCGCTCGCGGAACTCCGCGACCGACGTCGCGCCGTGGCGCTTCGACAGCGGCGTGTGGTCCGGCCCCAGCACCAGCGACAGGTGCGCGAACTCGGCGGGCGCGAAGCCGAGCGCCTGGTAGAGCAGCACCTGCCGCGGCGTGTTCGAGATGTGATCCTCGCCGCGGATCACGTGCGTGATCTCCATCAGCGCATCGTCCACGACCACGGCGAAGTTGTAGGCGGGCGGCCGTCGGAGCGGACGAGCACCGGATCGCCGATGACGTCGGTGCTGAACGTGACCTCGCCGCGGACGAGATCCTGGAAGCTGACCTCGACGTGCTCCGGGCACGCGGAAGCGGACGACCGGGCGCTCGCCCGCGTCGATGCGCGCGCTGCGCCTGCTCGGGCGACAGCCCGCGGCAGGTGCCGGCGTAGCGCGGCGGCCGCCCGGCGGCGAGATCCGCCGGCGATCGGCTTCGAGCTTCTGCGGCGAGCAGAAGCAGTAGTAGGCGTGCCCGCCGGCGAGGAGCTCGTTCGCGTACGAGGCATAGAGGTGCAGCCGCTCGGACTGGCGATACGGGCCGTGCGCGCCGCCGACGTCGGGCCCTTCGTCCCAGTCGAGGCCGAGCCAGCGCAGGTCCTCGAGGATGCTGTCCTCGGACTCGCGCGTCGACGCTCGGCGTCGGTGTCCTCGATGCGCAGGATGAACGTGCCGTCCTTGCCGCGCGCGAGCAGCCAGTTGAAGAGCGCCGTGCGCGCGTTGCCGACGTGCAGCTGCCCGGTCGGGCTGGGAGCGAAGCGGACTCTCATCGTTCAGGTAGCTCTCACCAGAGTCGGGACGTGTTCAGTCCGTGGTGATCCGTTCACTCAACATCGCGCAGCAGCGCTACCGCGTGGGCCGCGATCGCCTCGCCGCGGCCGACGGCGTCCACGCCTTCGTTGGTCTTGCCCTTGACGCTGACGCGATCGACCGTCGACGCCGATCGCGCCGGCGACCCCTGTCGCGCATCCGCTCGAGCAGCGGCGCGATCTTCGGCCGCTCGAGCACGACGACGACGTCGAGGTTGACGATCTCGAAGCCCGCGTCGCGCACCATGCGCGGCCGCGCGCGCGCAGCAGCTCGACGCTCGCGCGCCCTTCCACTGCGGGATCGGTGTCGGGAAAGTGACGGCCGATGTCGCCGAGCGCGGCGGCGCCGAGAATCGCGTCGGTCGCGGCGTGGCAGGCGACGTCGCCGTCGGAGTGCCCGAGCGCGCCGATCGGCGACGGGATGCGCACGCCGCCGATGACGAGCGGCCGTCCCTCGACGAGCCGGTGCAGATCGTAGCCGGTGCCGATCGCGCGCCGGCGCGGCGCGACGCCGCGGTCCGCGTGCGCGCGGCGTCGAGATCGTCCGCCGTCGTGATCTTCACGTTGCCGGGGTCCCCGTCGACGACGTGCACGGGGTGCCCGGCCTGCTCGGCGAGCGCCGCTTCGTCGGTCGCCTCGACGCCGGCGCGCCCGAGCGCGACGGCGTCGCCGAGCACCTCGCGGCGGAACCCCTGCGGCGTCTGCGCGAGGTAGATCGTCTCGCGCGGAATCGTCTCGGCGCACGACGCCGCTCGGCCGTCCACGCGCTTGACCGTGTCGCGCGACTGCGAGCCGCGACGATCGCCGCGCCGTGCGCCGCGGCCGCGTCGATCGATCGCGACGATCAGATCCGGCGTCACGAACGGCCGCGCCGCATCGTGGATGAGCACGACGTCGCGACCGCGCGACCACGCATCGAAGGCGTTGGCCACCGAGTCCTGCCGCCGCGCGCCGCCCGCGACGATCCGCACCGGCGGTCCGCCGACGTGATCCATGCCGGCGGCGCCTCGGCCAGCGGCCGCCCGGCAGCACGACGATGACCTCGGCGACCCGGTCGTGGCTGAGGAACGCGTCCACGCTGTGCTGCAGCATCGAGCGGCCGCCGATGTCGAGCATCTGCTTCGGCATGGCCGCTCCGAGCCGGCGTCCGGCGCCGGCTGCCGCAATGATGGCGGTGACGTGCATGGACGGGGATCCTGCCCTGCGGTCAAACGACCATTATACTGACGCCGTGGCGCGGTCCGGAGTCTTGAACAGGAGATCAGGCGAGTCAGGAGTTGTTGCTCTCCTAAGAACGAATCTCCTGACCTCCTGACCTCCTGCTTTCCCGTCAGGTCACGTCCGCGACGACCCGCGCCTGCACGGTCTTCGACAGATCGCGGACCTCGTCGCGCGCCACGGCCGCGGTTTCGATCGGCGCGTGCACGGTGACGGTGACCTCGGCCGGGCAGACCATCAGCCGGCCCTTCTTCATCACGTGACGGCTGCCCGCGATGCTGATCGGCACGACCGGCAGGCCGGCGTCGATCGCGAGCAGGAACGAGCCGCCCTTGAACCGCGCCGACCCTGCCGTCGACGCTGCGCGTGCCCTCGGGAAACACGATCAGCGAGTGCCGCTCGCCGGACCAGCCGCGCCATCTTCTTCACGATGCCGGCGCCCGGACTTCGACCGATCGACCAGCAGGTGGCCCGGTGCGCTGCAGGTGCCAGCCCGAGGAACGGGATCCGGCCCGAGCGAGTCCTTCGAGATGATCCGCAGCTGGACGGGCAGCGACGCGAACACGATCGGGATGTCGTAGATGCTCTGGTGATTGGCGGCGAAGACGTAGCTGCGCGACGGGATCGAGCCGCTCGAGGCCGCGAGACCGTGACCGTGCACGCCGGTCGTCTTCAGGATCAGCCACGACCACGCGCGCGCGCACCTGTGGCCGAAGTCGCCGCGGTCGGATCGAACAGCGTCGACACCAGCGACGCCGTCCCGAGCACGATCGTGTAGACGCTGATCGGCGGGAATCAGGAAGAAGACCGTCCGCCACCAGTGGAAGGCGAGGCATGTCATGTCGCATCGTGCACTTCGACGCCGGCGCCTGGACGACGGCGTCTGGCGCGGCGGCGACCGGCGGTCGCGCACCTGCGCGCGTGCGCCTCGATGTACCGGCCGAAGATCATCTTCCCCGCCGTCGTCTGCAGCACGCTCGTGACGACGATGTCGATGTTCTTGCTGATCATCCGGCGCGCGTTGTCGACGACGACCATCGTCCCGTCGTCCAGGTAGGCGACGCCCTGGTTGTATTCCTTGCCTTCCTTGAGGATGAACACCTTCATGAACTCGCCCGGCAGGACGACCGGCTTGAGCGCGTTGGCGAGCTCGTTGATGTTGAGCACCTCGACGCCGCGGAGCTGCGCGACCTTGTTCAGGTTGAAGTCGTTGGTGACGATCTTCCCCTGCAGCGTGCGCCCGAGCTCGATGAGCTTGAGGTCGACTTCGCGGACCTCCGGGAAATCGATGTCGGAGATGGTGACGTCGACGCCGGACATCTTCTGGATCTTCTGCAGGATGTCGAGCCCGCGGCGGCCGCGGTTGCGCTTCAGCGAGTCGGCGGAGTCGGCGACGAGCTGCAGCTCCTTCAGCACGAACTGCGGGATGACGAGCGTGCCGTCGAGGAAGCCGGTCTCGCAGACGTCGGCGATCCGGCCGTCGATGATCACGCTGGTGTCGAGGATGCGGTAGCGCTTCTGCGGCCCGGTGTCGCGGAAGAGGCTGACCAGCCGCGCCGGCTCCAGCCACTCCCCTTTCCGCGCCCCCATGACGATCCCGAGATACGGGAAGACGAGCAGGATGAAGCTGTGGAGGAAGACGACGCGGGGGTCGGTGGTGTCGGCCCAGAACAGCGCGGCGCCGATCGTCTTCGCGAGGCCGAGGCCGATGGCGCCGCCGATCAGCGCGCCGAGCAGGTCGGTGACTTCGGCGGAACGCATGCGCGTTTCGACCAGCACCATCAACAGCCCGAGGCACAGACCGAGCCCGATGTTCAAGTTGAGCGCCGGGCTGAACGGCCGCGTCAGGACCGCTGCATACATGACCGCGAGCACGAACAGCGCCCGGGCCACCAGAAACCAAACCATCAAACCCTATATTACAGGGTGATTCGCGGATCGGGGATTAGGGATTAGGGATTGCAGGGATTCGTCCTACCAGTCCATGAGCTCGTCGAGGGCCTCCGACACGTTCCTGACGGCCACCACTTCGCACCCCGCCGGGGCATCCTCCGGGGCGCAGTTGCCGTCGGGCACCACGCAGCGGGTGAACCCCATCTGCGCCGCCTCGCGCATCCGCAGCGGGGCCTGGCTGATCCCGCGCACTTCCCCGGCGAGTCCGACCTCGCCGAAGACGGCGGTCGAGGGCTTGATCGGGCGATTGCGCACGCTCGACGCGACGGCGGCCACGATGCCCAGATCGGCGGCCGGCTCGTCGATCGCCATGCCGCCCGCGACGTTCACGAAGACGTCCTCCGCGATGAGATTGAGGCCGGCGCGCTTCTCGAGCACGGCGAGCAGCAGCGACAGCCGGTTCTGATCGAGGCCGCTCGCCATGCGCCGCGCGTTGCCGTAGGTGCTCGTGCTGACGAGCGCCTGAATCTCGACGAGCATCGGGCGCGATCCCTCGACGCAGCACAGCACGGCCGAGCCGGGCGCGTTGGCCGGCCGCTCGGCGAGAAACAGCTTGGACGGGTTCGGCACGGCGCGGAGGCCCGCGCCGGTCATCTCGAACACGCCGAGCTCGCTCACGGCGCCGAACCGGTTCTTGACCGCCCGGACGACGCGGTGCGAGTGGTGCTTTTCCCCTTCGAAGTAGAGCACGGTGTCGACGATGTGCTCGAGCGCCTTCGGCCCCGCCAGGCTGCCGTCCTTCGTGACGTGCCCGACGAGGAAGGTCGGGATGTTCTGTCCCTTGGCGGCGAAGAGCAGCTGGGTGGCGGCCTCGCGCACCTGCCCGATGCTGCCGGGCGCCGATTGGAACCGCAGCGAGAAGACGGTCTGGATCGAGTCGACGATGATGAACGCGGGCCTGAGCCGCGCGATTTCCTCGAGGATGCGCTCGAGGCAGGTCTCGGCAAGAATGTAGAGGGGCGCCGCCTCGATGCCGAGCCGCTCGCCGCGCGACTTGATCTGGTGCTCGGATTCTTCACCGGAGCAGTAGAGGACCGGGCCGTACGTCCGCGCGAAGTGCGCAGCAGCCTGAAGGAGGAGCGTCGATTTCCCGATGCCGGGCTCGCCGCCGATCAGCACGAGCGATCCCGGCACGACGCCGCCGCCCAGCACGCGATCGAACTCGCCGATGCCCGTCGTCAAACGCTCGGCCACGACCGAATCGATCTCGGCGTAGAGCTGCGGGCCGGCCGATCCGGCGAGGCTGTAGCGCCTGGCGACGTCGGCCGCGGCGGCGCCCGGGGCGGTCTCCGGCGCCGAGCGCTCCTCGACGAGCGAGTTCCAGGCGCCGCACTCGGGGCAGCGTCCGAGCCATTTCTGCGACTGCGCGCCGCACTCCTGGCACGCGAAGATGGTTTTCTGTTTCACGGTGTCCCGTGACCATCATCTCATCGTCCCGGCGGCTCACGGTCCAAAAGATCAAACCGCGTGGCCCAATGAACTGAGTACACACCATTGAGAGACGGCTGTCTTTCCAACACGGAGGACACGGGGGGCACGGAGTCTCCGGGAGCGAAGCGGTTGGGTTGGAGTTCGTATTTCGACGAGATCGCTCATTTGCAAGCAAGCGCGAACAAGTCAAGAACACTGAATGCCGATGTCCATGGCGGGCAACGCACTCGAGCGCCGGCCTGAGTGACAGGAGGGGCCGGCGTTGGTAGGTCAGGTGAGATTGGAGCTCCGTGCCCTTGACCTTCGTGTTGGAGAGACACGGCACAGCGGGACAGCGTATGGCGTCTGTTTTCGGGAACGGGAGAAGGGCAGAATTCTTCCCTTCTCCCGTGGGTGTTCGCAAGTTATTGAGCAACCCGCGTCGTTCTAGAACTCGTATCTGAGCGAACGCCTGCATGCAGCGGCCCGCGCGGCCGTCGCACGTGGCGAGCGTCCCGTCGTAGCGGCCGAACGTCGTCGCCTGATCGGGCGTCATCGTCACGCTGTTGGTGTTGAAGCGCGCCGTGTTCGTCAGGTTGAAGACTTCCCACCGGACCCGCAGGCGATGTCCGCCGTACGGCAGGCCGAAGCTCTTGCCGACGCCGATGTCGGCGCCGATGTAGCCGTCGCCGCGCAGCATGTTCCGGAACCCGACTTCCCCCGGGTTCGCGAAACGGATCATGTCGAGGACGGCCGTCGGGATCCTGGAACGGGCTCGGGCGGCCGAAGTCGCCGTCCGCGTCCTTGCCGACGACGTTGCGCACCGCCGGGCTGACGGTTTCCGGGATACTGCCCCGGTGTCGCGAGCTCGGCGTTGCCCTGTAGGTTCCAGTTGGTCGGCCAGCAGCAGCGCGAGTTGATGATGTTGAACGGGAGCCCGCTCGTCCAGCGGAACAGGCCCGAGAACTGCCAGTCGCCGATGACCTGGTTCAGCCAGGCGGGCACGCCGCCGCCGATCGCGCCGGCCGCGGCCGAACGGCAGGTCGGCGACCCAGTTCAGGTTCAACTGGTGGCGGACGTCGAAGTCCGAGTACGAGTACTGGAGCTCGGGCTGCCACGGGTTCAGCAGGAATGCCGGAGTAGCCGCCGAGGCCGACCGTGCCGCGCTCGACGGCCGACCCGAGATCGGTGGACTTGCTCAGCGTGTAGTTCACGTCGAACTGGTAGCCGGCGCTGAACCGCTTCCGCAGCGTGAGCTGCATCGAGTTGTAGTCGGCGTTGGCAATCGAGCTCTGCGCCGCGCAGATAGGAGAACTGGCTGTTGAAGTACGCGTACCGCCCGTAGATGCTGCACGCCGGCGAGCAGGCGGTGTCGGCGTTGAAGATCGCCGTGCTGAAGTCGGGATCGTTCTGGAAGAACAGGCGCGCCATCCGCTGCGAGGCGGTGAGGGCGACACCGGACACCGTGCCCGCCGCGCCGGGGAACAGGTTCTCCCAGTACGGGATCGGGCCGATGCCGAGGAAGTTCGCCGGCGGCGGAGCTCGTCGACGCCGGCAGCCTGGTACGCCTTGATCGCCTGCCCCGCGGCCTGGAAGTAGTTGACGCCGGACTTCGGATCGACCAGATCCAGCGGCATCGCCAGATCGCGGCGGATCAGCAGGTTGCGCGCGCGCCGGCCGACGTAGGCCGCCTCGAGCGCGAAGTTGCCCGGCAGATCGCGGCCGACCACCGCGTTGAACACGTGGTGGTACGGCGTCGTGATCCCGTCTGTCGATGCTCTGGTAGATCGCGACGTTGCCGATCGGCGGTGTCGCCGGGAACCCGCCCGGCGGCGGCGCGGGGAGCGTCGGCGGCAGCGTCGAGAGATCGCGGAACCGCGCGGACGGGACGGTCTCGTCCGAGCTGCCGAACGTCGCCGACAGGCTCGTCGACATGCCGAACGATCCGCCCTTCGTCGAAGATGGTCGCGAGCGCGAACCCGACGCGGTCGTAGAGCAGCGAGTACCCGCCGCGGACGACCATCTTGTCGCCGCCGGTCAGCCAGCCGAGGAATCCGCCGTTCGCGTGCGGCGTCCAGGCCACGGCCACGCGCGGACCGAAGTTGTTGTAGTCCCAGTCGTAGAAGCCCGTCTTCCCGTTCGCCGGTCCGGCGAGGTCGAGCGTGAGCGGCGGCAGCGCGTTGTCGGGAATGCCCTTCAACATGTTCTGCTGCCGCGTGCTCGAACCAGGTGCCGAGCGGGATGGACGGCGCCACCTGCAGGCCGTCGACTTCCCACGGCGGCGAATACAGGTTGTAGCGGACGCCGCCGGTCACGGTCAGATTCGGCCGCAGGCGCCAGCTGTCCTGGACGTAGAACTCGTACTCGTCGGTCGCGTAGGTGCGCGTGACCGGGGAGCCGCTCGGCAGCGCCGTGCCGGTGCGGTCGTAGTTGTAGCGCGCGGTCGGCTGCGAGATGACGCCGAGCAGCGTCAGCCACGGATCGCCGAAGCCGGAGGCGAAGCTGGTCGCGACGGCCGGCACGAGGGTACAGCCGGGCGTCGTGCAGGTCGCGCTGCCGGGCATGTACTTCCGGCCCGTGCCCGTCCACCCACGACGGGTTGAGGTTGCCGGTGTGGAACGAGTTCGCGTTCGAGGATTTCGGGTTGCGGGTGAAGCGGATGTTCGTGCCGAACTTGATCGTGTGGCCGCCCTTCAGCCACGAGACGTCGTTGACGATGTTGTGGGTCGGCACCTCGCGCGACGTCGGTCGCCGTCAACGGGTCGAAATCGTCGATGAAGCGGAAGGTCACGGCGTCGGCGGTTCGCATGCCGACCGTCGACTCGTCGATCTTCGACAACCCGTACCGGAACGTGTTCACGAGGTTCGGCGACAGCACGGCGTCGTAGCCGATCGCGTAGCCGAAGTTCGTGTTGACGCGCTGCGTGCGCGGACGCCTGTCCGGGAAACTGCGGCAGCCCGTCGATGACGTCGTCCTGCTTGCCGCCGCGGAAGAACAGCCGGTGATTGCCGACCGGATCGACCAGGTAGTCGAACCGCGTGATGTAGGTCTTGAGCTCGTTCTTCAGCGGGGCCGCAAATCGATAGCCCATGTAGTTGATGCCGTCGCGTCCGGGATCGTTCGGCATCGGGTACTTCTTGAAGAGGTCCGACACGGCACGGCTGGCGCCGATGCCGAGCGGATCCAGCCGCCCCAGTTCCGCGGGCGTCAGGCCGTAGCGGCCCGCCGGAATCGAGTGCGAGCTCGGTGAACCCGCGCACGGTGCCGCCGGGACAGCTCGACGCCACGGCGCAGACATAGACCAGCACGCCGTCGCGCAGCGTCGACGACGGGAACGTTGCGCACGACCGGATCCTCGCTCGCCTCCCGCAGTCCCTCGTAGTTGCCGAAGAAGAACAGGCGATCGCGGCGGATCGGGCCCGCCAATCGCGCCGCCGAAGTTGTGCTTGTCGAGCTTGGGCGGCTTGCTCGGCAGGCCGCTCTGGAGCTGGGTCAGCTTGAAGAAGTACTCGTTGCTCGACCAGTCGGTGTTGCGGTGCGCCCCAGTAGCCGGCGCCATGGAGCCGGTTCGTGCCGCTCTTGGTCACCAGCGACACCTGCGCGGCGCTCGAGCGGCCCATGTCGGCGCTGTAGTTGCTCGTGCTGACCTTGAACTCCTGCAGCGAGTCGAGCGTCACGCGCACCACCGTGGTGTACGCGAAGCCCTGCACCGGGTCGTTGACGTCGACGCCGTCGAGCGTGACGTTCGACTGATCGCTGCGCGCGCCGGAGACCGATCCGCTCCGCTGATCGTTGGTCGGCAGATAGGTGGCGCCGGCCTGCAGGCTGAGCAGACCCACCGGGTTGCGCGCCTCGAGCGGGAGCTGCTGAATCTGCCGCTCGGTCATCGTGTTGCCGAGGCTCGCGTCGGTCGTGTTGATGATCGACGACCTGGCCGCCACTTCGATCGTCTCCGACACGTTCCCGAGCGCCAGCGACGCATCCTGCCGCGTGGCCGTGTCGACCGCCAGCTCCAGCTTGTCGTGGACCGCGGTCCGGAAACCGGCGAGCTCGATCTTGAGCGTGTAGAGACCGGGCGTCAGCGCCACGAACCGGTAGCTGCCGATCTCGTTCGTGGTGGTCGTGCGCGACGCGCCGGTGCCGGCATTGGTGAGCGTGACGGTCGCGCCGGGGAGCCCCGCGCCCTGCTGATCCTTGATGTCGCCATAGACCGATGCGGCGCCCGCCTGGGCCCGCACGAGTCCGGTTACCGAGAAGAGGAGTGCCACGGCGAGCGCCGCAGCGGAGGCCGTTGACGGACGGAGCCCACGGAATCGCACATTCCACCTCCAAGGGTGCGGCCGGCGCCGGCTGGCGGCCCGGACCGCGCGATCGACTTGCAAGTGTCCCCAAACCCAGGGACGAATGGTGTGACGAGCGGGAGTATAAGGCGGAACGGGGGTGTTCGTAATCGGGATTCGGGATTCGAATTAGGGATTCGGGATCAGGGACTAGGGATTAGGGATTCGACCGGGCTACTGGTAGACCCGGTCGATTCGCGCGCCGAGCCGGCACAGCAGCTCCCACGGAATCGTGCCGATTGACGCGGCGATCTCGCGCACGCCGAGCGACTCCTCCCCCTGTTCGCCGACGATGACGACCTCGTCGCCGGTCGAGACCTCCATGCCGGTGACGTCGATCGTCGTCATGTCCATGCAGACGGACCCGACGATCGGGGCGCGGCGGCCGCGGACGAGCATGTAGCCGCGGCCGGCGAGCCGGCGATCGAGGCCGTCCGCGTAGCCGGCGGGAACCACCGCCATCGTCGACGGGCGATCGACGACGGTCCGCAGGCCGTAGCCGGTCCCCTCGCCCGGGCGCAGGCCTTTGACGTGCACGATACGGCTGTGGAGCGAGAGGGCGGGCCGGAGCGGCAGCGTCGCGGCGAGCGGCGGCGGCACGATGCCGTAGAGGAGCAGGCCGGGGCGGACGAAGTCGTACCAGACGCGCTCGTCGCGCAGCAGCGCGGCGCTGTTGGCGGCGTGGCGGATGCGCGGGGCGAGACCGAGCGATCGCGCGGTGGCCGACGCCGCGTCGAACCGCGCGCACTGCTCGGCGAACGCCGGGCTCTCGGGCTCGTCGGCGGTCGCAAAGTGCGTGTAGATGGCGTCGATCGACAGGTTGCGGCTGGCCGCGAGCTCGGGCAGCGTCCGGGCCAGATTGTCGTGGCGGAAGCCCAGGCGGTTCATCCCCGTGTCGATCTTCAGATGGCACTTCAGGATCGAGCCGTGCTTCGCGGCGGCGGCCTGCAGCGCCCGCGCGGCGGACGGCGTCGAGATCGTCGGCGTCAGGTAGTGCTGAAAGACGCCGGCCAGATCGCTGATGCCCAGCGCGCCGAACACCAGGATCGGAACCCGCACGCCGCCGCGGCGGAGGACGATCCCCTCTTCGATGTCGGCGCAGGCGAGCATCGAGGCCCCGGCCTGCTCGAGGGCGACGCCGACCTCGGCCGCGCCATGGCCGTACGCGTTCGCCTTCACGACGGCGATGATCTTCGGGGGCGCGGTGTGCGCCGACGCCGCGAGGAAGTCCGAGATCGCGCGGAAGTTGGATCGGATCGCTTCGAGATCGACGCGCGCGACGGTGGGACGAATCATTCGGGAATCAAATTACCCCAACCTCCAACCGAATCTGAACAGGAGGCCAGGAGATCAGGAGGGCTATCTTTTTTTTCTCACTGGAACATCCGAAGATCAGGGGAAACCCAAAACACTCCTGAACTCCTGAACTCCTGTTCACGACTCTTCTCTTGTACAGGCTTCCTGTTTGGAGGACGTCTACTGCGCGCCGTGCGCGAGGTTCTCGAACCGGGTGTGTTCCTTGATGAACGCCAGCTTCGCGGTGCCCACGGGCCCGTTCCGCTGCTTCCCGATGATGATCTCGGCCATCCCCTGCGCCTCCTGATTGGGCTGGCCGTCGGCGTCGCGGTACTGCTCCTCGCGGAAGATGAACATGACGAGGTCCGCGTCCTGCTCGAGCGCGCCGGACTCGCGCAGATCCGAGAGCTGCGGGCGGTGATCCGAGCGGGTCTCGGGCGCGCGCGACAGCTGCGAGAGGGCGACGATCGGCACGTTCAGCTCCTTGGCCAGCCCTTTGAGCGAGCGCGAGATCGACGCGAGCTCGGTCTGCCGGCTCTCGAAGCGGCCGCGTCCCTGCATCAGCTGGATGTAGTCGACGATGAGCAGGTGCAGCCCGTGCTCGGCCTTGAGCCGCCGCGCCTTGGCGCGCATCTCGAGCACCCCGATCGACGCGCTGTCGTCGATGAAGACGCGCGCCTCGGCGAGCGTGCCGAGCGCGTGCGACAGCCGCCCGTAGTCCTTCTCGTTGAGGTAGCCGGTGCGGAACCGGTGCGCGTCGATCCGCGCCTCGGAGGTGAGCAGGCGCATGAAGAGCTGCTCTTTCGACATCTCGAGGCTGAAGAAGCCGACGGTCATGTCGGTCGAGGTGCCGACGTGCTGGGCGATGTTCAGGACGAAGCTGGTCTTGCCCATCGACGGCCGCGCCGCGACGAGAATCAGGTCCGACGGCTGCAGCCCCGAGGTCATCTCGTCGAGGTCGACGAACCCGGTCGGCACGCCGGTGACGAGCCCCTTGTGCTGCTGCAGCTTCTCGATGGTCGTGAAGCTGCTCTGGACGAGGTCGCGCAGCGGCACGAACCCGGCGCGGATCCGATCTTCCGCGATGGCGAAGATGGCCCGCTCGGCCTCGTCGAGGATCAGATCCGGCTCCTGCTCGGCCTCGTACGCCTCGGTCAGGATCTTGGTCGCGGAGTGGATGAGGCTGCGAAGCGTCGACTTCTCCTTGACGATCTTCGCGTAGTACTCGACGTTGGCCGAGCGCGGGACGCCGTCGGCCAGCGAGGCGATGTAGGCCGGCCCGCCAATCTCCTCGAGCTCGCCGCCGCGCGACAGCTCCTCCTTGAGCGTCACGAAATCGATCGCGTCGCCGCGCTCGCTGAGCGCGATCATCCGCTCGAAGATGCGCCGGTGCGCGTCGCGGAAGAAGTCGCGCGAGTCGATCAGCTCCGCGGCGTGGTTGAACGCCTCGTTCTGGATCAGGATCGCGCCGAGCACGGATTTCTCCGCCTCGAGATTGTGAGGAAGCGTGCGGTCCGGTGCAGCGATGTCAGCCAAGGGAGTGCAGCGGGAAAAGAAAAGGCGCGCCCGAAAGCGCGCCCTCGCAGTGTAGCAGAAACTCCATCACGTAGCTTCCGGCTTCAGCCGGAAGATCTTCCGCCTGAATTCGGAAGCCAGCTCGGTCGTTGGGCGAACGATCTATTTCTTCTGCTCGGCGACGACCTTGACTTTGATCTGTGCCGTCACGTCGCGATGGACCTTGACCGGCACGGTGTATTCGCCGAGCGCCTTGAACGGATCCGCCATCGTGATTTTCTTCTTGTCGATGTCGAACCCTTTGGCGTGCAGCGCCTGCGCGACGTCGGCCGACGTGACCGAGCCGTACAGCGTGTCGTTCTCCCCGACGCGGCGCCCGATCGCGATCTCGGCCTGCGAGAGCCGCTCGGCGTACGCTTCCGCCTGCGACTTCTCTTCGAGCTCGCGCGCCTCGGCCGCCGCGCGCTCGCGCTCGATCTGGCGCTTGTTGTTGTCGTTCACCGCCAGCGCGAGCTTGCGCGGCAGCAGGTAGTTCCGGCCGTAGCCGGCCGCGACCTTCACGATGTCGCCGCGGCGTCCCAGGTTGTCGACGTGCTCTCTGAGGATGACTTCCATGTATTTCTCCCGAATCCGGTAGCGTCCGGCTTCAGCCGGACCAGAACAGGCAATCGCTCACGGCTAGTCCGGTGCACGTACGGAATCAGCGCCAGCTGGCGGGCGCGCTTGATCGCCACCTGCAGCTTCCGCTGGTGCAGCGCGCACGTGCCCGAGATGCGCCGCGGCTGGATCTTGCCGCGCTCCGGCAGGAACGGCGCGAGCAGCCGCACGTCCTTGTAGTTGATGTAGTCGATCTTCTCCGCGCAGAACTTGCAGACGCGCCGGCGCCGGAAGAACCCGCGCCGCGGCGCCTCGCCGCCCTTGGCGTCCTTCTTGTCGCCGCCGCGGCCGCCGCCGCGCCCGCCGCCGCCCCGTTCTTCCCTCATCGCTGGGCCTCCAGACCGTCCATGTCATCCTGCGAGTCGCCGTCGCCGCGCCCTTCGCCCGGCTGACGCTCCGGCGGCAGCCCGCGCGCCACGCGGCGCCGCGCCACGAACGTCTTGCGCGCGTCGGTCGTCCGCTGCGCCACCCGCAGCTCCTCGTCCACGCGGACGACGAGGTGCCGGATGACCGAATCGATCACGCGCAGCCGCCGGTCGATTTCCTTCATCAGCTCGCCCGAGCCGGTGATGGTTTCGACGACGTAGTTGCCCTCGCGGTGATGGCCGATGTCGTAGGCCAGGCGCTTGCCGGCCCCAGTTCTCGGTCTTGTCGAAGGTGCCGCCGAAGCGCTGGACGATCTGCTCGATCTGCGTGTGCAGATCGGCGATGTCCTGCTCGGAGGCGTCAGGGGTGACGATGTAGACGAGCTCGTACTGTCGTGCGCTGCTCATGTGTCTCCTTATGGACTAAGCGGCTACGCGCTTCGGCTAGCGCTCCGGCATGCTGGAGCGGCTGGACGCCGAGCCGTAGCAAGGAGAAAGAACGGACCTATTCCGCGTCTTCCTTCCGGTTGAATCTGTTCATCACCGGGCCGATGCCCTCGGCGACGAACAGCTCGGCGGCGTCCGCAGCGCGGCCGACCGCCTCGGCGACGTCCGCCCGCTCCTGCGGGTCGAACTTCGCCAGCACGTGATCCGCGAGATCGCGCCGGGCATCTCCGCGCCCGACCCCCACCCGCAGCCGTGCAAAGTCTTCGGTCCCCAGCAATCCGATGAGCGACTTCAGCCCGTTGTGGCCGCCCGCCGATCCGCCGGGCCTCGTGCGCAGCCGCCCGAGCTCCAGGTTCGCATCGTCGACCACGACCAGGAGATCGGGCAACTCGATCTTGTAGAACCGCAGCAGGTCGCCAACGGCCTGCCCGCTGAGGTTCATGAACGTCAGCGGCTTCGCGACGAGCGCCGAGGCCTCGCGCCACTTCGCCAGCACCGCATCGGCGGGCGCCGACTCCCAACCCAGCCGGTGACGCTCCGCCAGCAGATCGACCACGTCGAACCCGACGTTGTGCCGCGTCCCGGCGTAGGCGCGGCCGGGGTTGCCGAGGCCGACAATGAGCTTCACTCAGCCTGCCGGCGCTACTTCTTCTTCTCGGGCTTCTCGTCCTCGTCCTTCTCGGGCTTGCCCTTCTTGATGACCTCGGGCTCGGCCGGCGCCGTCGGCGCCACGACCGCATCGGCCGCAACCGCCACTTCCTCGGCCTTCGGCGCCACGACGTGGACGATCATCATGTCGGCGTCGCTCGTCGGCTTCCACTTGGCGCCTTCGATCTGCAGATCGCGCACGCGCAACCCCTGGTTCAGCATCAGCTCGGTGACGTCGACGGCGATGTTCTCCGGGATGTCGCCCGGGAGCACCTCGATCTCGATCTCGCGGTGCACGAAGTCGACGATGCCGCCCTGCTGCTTGACGCCCTTCGCCTCGCCCTTCAGCACGACGGGGACCGTGACGATGAGCGTCTTGTCCATCGCGACCTGATAGAAATCGGCATGGAGCAGCTTGTGCCCGATCGGATCGAGCTGGTACTCCTTCATGAGCACGCGCGTGTCGCCGCCGTCCAGCTGCAAGCCGATCAGCGTGTTCACGCCGGACTCCGAGTGGAGGATCCGCAAGAGCATCTTGGGATCGACGGAAATCTCCACCGCCTTGTTCTTCTCGGCGCCGTAGACCACCGCGGGAATCCGTCCGCCCGCCCGCAGCCGGCGCGCTTCGTTCTTGCCGCGGCCGTCGCGCTTTTCTGCCTTTAAGTGTTGCATCCATATCAGCTTCCCGCTTCCAGCTCCATGTTCCTGTAGTGTCCGGCTTCAGCCGGACCAACAGGGTCCGCCTGAAGGCGGACAGCTACCGGGATCTTCAGACAAACAGCGACGACACCGACGTTTCCTCGTGGATGCTGCGGATCGCCTGCCCCAGCAGGCGCGCCACCGACAGCACCTTGATCTTCGTGCACCGCGCACGCTCCCCGTCGAGCGGGATCGTGTTGGTGATGATGATCTGGTCGATCGGCGCGGCTTCGAGCCGGTCGATCGCCGGGCCGGAGAGCACGCCGTGCACCGCGCAGGCGAGCACGCGCTCCGCCCCGTTCTCTTTCAGCGCGCTCGCCGCTTTCACGATCGTCCCGGCCGTGTCGATGATGTCGTCCTGGATGATACAGGTCCGGCCCTGCACATCGCCGACCACGTTCATCACTTCGGCCGTGCCGTCGTCGCTGCGGCGTTTGTCGATGATCGCCAGCTCCGCGTCGAGCCGCTTCGCATAGGCGCGGGCCCGTTCGGCGCCGCCCGCGTCCGGCGAGACAATCGTCAGGTTCGGGAACGCCAGCCGCGAGCAGTAGTCGACGATCACGGGCGCGGCAAACAGGTGATCGACCGGGATGTCGAAGAACCCCTGGATCTGCGCCTTGTGCAGGTCCATCGTCAGCACCCGGTTCGCGCCGGCCGCGCTCAGCAGGTTCGCGACGAGCTTGGCCGAAATCGGCACCCGGGGCTTGTCCTTGCGATCCTGCCGCGCGTACCCGTAATACGGAATCACCGCCGTGATGCGCGACGCCGACGAGCGGCGGAACGCGTCGATCATCACGCACAGCTCCATGATGCTGCGATCGACGTCCGCGCAGGTCGGCTGCACGACGAAGACATCGGTGCCCCGGATGTTCTCGTCGATCTGGAACGAGCACTCGGTGTCGGGGAAGCGCTGCAGCCGCGCGTGCCCCATCGAAACCCCGAGAAACTCGGCGATCTCCTGCGCGAGCGCGGGGTGCGCGCTGCCAGAAAAGAGTTTCAGCTGGCCACCATTCATACGCGCGTCGTCCCGGCTACAGCTGATCCCGCGTCGCGTCCGATCACACGAGTGTCGATCCGGCTCGAGCCGGACCTCCCGCGCCACGGTCCGGCCGACGATGTGGTTGGGGCGGGAGGATTCGAACCTCCGAATACGGGAGCCAAAGTCCCGCGCCTTACCGCTTGGCCACGCCCCATCGGCATTCGAACGGCATTGTACGTTGTTGCCGCGTCCAGAAGGGGCTCGAGACCACCCGCGCACCCGTAGGCGCGGCCCGCAGGCATGTCCGCAAAAGATTAAGTGTATCCGTTCTTACGGCCGTTTGGCAACGGGGCGGGCCCGCCGCTCGTGCTCGGCGCGGGTCAGCGTCCGCGTCAGGAACGCCCTGGCGCCGCCCTTCGACAGCGGCCTGATGCAGCGCGCGGCCGGGGCGCGGCTGCGGAAGAGCCCGAAAACGGCTGAGCCGCTCCCCGACATCGCGGAGGCGACGGCGCCTGCGTCCTTCAACGCGGCCTTGAGGCCGGTGATCTCCGGATGACGGCGGACGACCGGCGGTTCGAGATCGTTGATCATCTGCGCCGCACGCGTCGGCCAGGGCACGGGCAGGATCTGCAGCTCGCGCGTTTCCTTCAGCCCGGCCGTCCGGTCTTCGTCGTACCACGTGTACGCCTCGCCGGTGGACACGCCGAAGGGCGGCCGGACGATCACGATCCAGTGGGGCGGCAGATCGACGAGCGGGTAGATCTCCTCGCCGCGCCCGAGGCCGAGCGCGGTGCCGCCGGACAGGAAGAACGCCACGTCGGCGCCGATGCCCGAGCCGACTTCGCGCAGCAGGGTCAGCGGCACGCCGCCCCACAACCGCGCCAGCGCCAGAAGCGCCGCGGCGGCGTCGGCGCTCCCGCCGCCGAGCCCTGCCTCCATGGGGATGGTCTTTTCTATGGTGACGACCGCGTCGCGCGGCTCGCCCGCACGCCCGAGCGCCGTCCACAACGCCGCCGCCGCGCGCCAGACGAGATTCGTGTCGTCGAGCGGCACGCCCGAGGTGCGGCACTTCAGCCCGAACGGGCCGGGCCGCTCGACCGCGACCAGCGTGTCGTGGAGCTCGATGGCCTGAAAGACCGTGCGCAGCTCGTGGAAGCCGTCGGGCCGGGTGCCGAGGACGCGCAGATCGAGGTTGACCTTCGCGTGCGCGCGGGCGACGAGTCGGAGGTGACGCTTCATAAAGTTCTAACGTTCTAACGTTCTAACGTTCCAGAGTTCCCAGAGACAAAAATCACCGTCGAACTTTAGAACATTAGAACTTTGGAGAGTTCAAACAGGAGTAAGGGAGAACGGGAGAAAAGAAAAGAAGCAAAGAGCCTCCCTTGCTCCCGTTCTCCTGTTTGGTTTTGGATGGATTGCAGTTTTTCAGCAACCTGTTAGAACTTGATCACGCTCCCTCCGAGCGGCCCGGCTTTCCTCAACTCTTCGAGCGTGATCGGCGCCGCGTCGCGGGGAACGTCCACTTCGAACACGGGATCCGCCAGCTGCACGCCGATCTCGACCTGCGAGAGCCGGAGCGTGATGTCGGCCGTGGTCGCGCCCGGCGCAGAGGCCGTGCGCACGCGGACGGTGGATGGACGGCCGGAGGCGAAGTCCGTCGTATTCGATGGTGAGCGGGCCGCGCCTGGCGGCCGCGACGCGCCAGCGGCCGTCAATCCGGCGCAGAAACACCGTGGTGTCGCCCGTCTCGATCGCGGCCCATCCATTCGGGAACGAGCGACCGGCGCCGGGTGGTCCGGTCCCCAGCCCGCAGCCGGAGACGGCCGCACGCAGCTGCGCCGGATCGAGCGCGACGCCGGCGAGCGCCTCGAGGATCGCCGCGGGAGGCGCTCCGCGCAGCACGCTGCCGCTGCGCGTCAGCACGAGGGTGGCGGTCCCGCCGCTGGCGGCGAGCACGAAGAACGGCTTCCCGCCGAAGCTGACGCGCGGAAACCCTTCGAGGCGCAGCCGGTCCGGCTCGGCGAACCCGGCGTCGATTCGCGCGCTGAGCTTGGTCGCTCCCGCGCGGCCCGACAGCGCCATCGACGCGCTCATCGTCTTGACGGAGCCGCACTCGGCGGTGGCTTCGGTGTACGCGGAGGTCGATTCGGGAAACGGCACGCCGTCGCCGCTCGGAAGCGTGACGCGCGGCGTGCCGCAGGCGGCGGCAAACCCCAGCAGAAAGAGGATAGCTCTCGGCGCTCTCAACGATCTACCGGCGGACGCGAGCGCGCGCGTCCCGCATCTTCTGTTCGACCTTCGCACGGTCGATCGCGTCGCCGTCGCCGGCCAGCGCGCGCTCCCACGCGGCCGCCGCGTCGGCAAACCGCTGCTGCTTGAAACGGAGGTCGCCGAGATGATCCTGCACGGCGGAGCTCTGCGGAAGCTTCTCCGCCGCCTGCGACAACGGCGGGTCGGCCAGATCGAGCTTCCCCTGCCGGTAGTAGGCCCACCCCAGGCTGTCGAGGAACGACGCGTTCGCGGGCTCGACCTTCAGGGCGCGCTGCACCAGGTCGACCGCTTCGTCCAGGCGCTCGCCGCGCTCCGCGAACATGTAGCCGAGCGAGTTGAGCGCGTTGGCGTCGAGCGGATCGCGCGCGAGCAGATCGCGCAGCGCGCGTTCGGCATCGGCGACGCGGCCCCCCTTCTCGAGCAGGTTCGCATACTGGTAGACGAGCGACGCGTCGTCGGGGGCCCGTTTGATCAAGTCCTGAAACGCCGCGATCGCCTCCGTCTTCCTTCCCGCATCGTCGAGCAGCTGCGCCTCGAGATAGAGCACGCGCGGATCGTCGGGGAAGGCCGCCTTCAGCTTCTGGACGGTGGAGGCCGCCGCTTCGGGGTCCTTCGACTGGCGCTGGGCCTGGGCGAGCAGATACAGGAGCGCCTCGTCCGGCGACGTCCTCCGCTTCAACGCCGCCTGCAGGATGTCCAGCGCCTCGCCCGGCTTGCCGGCGTTGATGAGCGCCGACGCCTGCAGCGTTGCCAGGTCGGCCCGCGGGTTGGCCGCCTGCGCGCGGGCGTACGACTCGGCCGCGTCGTTGAAGCGGCGCTGCGTGTCGTACAACTCGGCCAGCCGCGCGTGCCCGCGAAAGTATCCCGGGTTCTCCTCGAGCGACCGCTCGAGCGTACGAATCGCGTCGTCCTGCAGGCCCGCCCCGTCCTGCGCCGCGGCCATCAGCATCGCGGCCTCCGGATATCCCGGCTGATCGTCCACGACACGGCGAAGGCTGGCGATCGATTTCTCGTAGTTGCGGGACTGGAGGTGCAGGCGGCCGAGCATCAGCTCCAGGTTGAGATCGACGCCGGCATCGCGACGGCTCTTCTCGAGCGCCGCAATCGCACGCGGGCGATACTGCGTCGGATCGTCACCCGGGCGGAACGGCTCCCGCTGATCGCTGAGGGCCGCCAGCACGGAGCCCAGGATCCGGTTCGCTTCGCGGTTCGAGGGATCGATCCGGATGGCTGCCTCGGCCGTGTCGAGCGCCTCACGGGCGCGGTCCTGCCGCGCGTACAGCCCGGCGAGCTCGGCGCGCACCTCGGCGGAGGCCGGCGCGAGCTCGATCGCCTTCCTGTGCGCGGCAATCGCTTCGTCGATCTTGCGTTCGCTCTCGAGGTGGCGTCCCAGCAGGAAGTAGTAGCCGGCGCCCGCCTCGGGCGGGCCGGACGTCGCCTGGGCGGCGGCCGGGGCCGCGGGGGCCGACAGCAGAGCCGCGAGCGTCACGACGATGGAGAATCCCCGCATCTGACTGACTATAATGACCCCACAGGTCGCAGGACGCAAACTGAAGGTCTGATATAGTCCGATGGGTCTCCATTCACATTCTCGAGGACGTGCCATGCCTGTCGATCCCGAACTGCTCGAGATTCTCGCGTGCCCGAACTGCAAGACGAAGGTCGAGCTCGTCAAGGACGGCACCGCGCTCAAGTGCGCGAAGTGCAAGCGCGTCTATCCGATCAAGGACGACATCCCGGTCATGCTGCTCGACGAAGCGACGATAGAGCCGTAGGTCCGGGACGCGGGATCCGACTGGGACGTCGATTCCGGATCCCCGGCGAGTCCCGAGTCCCGAGTCCCGAGTCCCGGAACGTGAACATTCTCCTGATCCGCCTGCGCTTGATCGGCGACGTGGTGTTCACGACGCCGATTCCGCGGGCGCTGAAGCGCGCGTTTCCGGACGCGCACGTCGCGTATCTCGTCGAGCCGCAGGCGGCGCCGGTGGTCGCCGGCAACCCGCACCTCGACGAGGTGATCATCGCGGCCAGGCCCGCGGGATGGCGCGGATTGCCGCGGACATGCAGCCTGGCGCGCGCGGCTGCGGCGCGCGCGGTACGATGTCGTGATCGACCTGCACGGCGGCCCGCGCAGCTCGTGGCTGACGCTGGCGACCGGGGCGCCGCAGCGGATCGGCTACGACATCCAGGGACGAAGCTGGATGTATACGCACACGGTGCCGCGGCCGCGCGCGCTGCCGCCAGCGGCATTCGGTCGTCAATCAGTGGGACCTGCTGGAGGCGATCGACGGATGGCCCGGGCGGGACCGGAGCCCGGACGCGACGCCGTCGAGATGGCGCGCGACCAGGCGGCCGACGCGCGAATCGCCGCCCGGCTGCCGGCCGCCGGCATCGCGCGCGAGCACGAGCTGATCGTCGCGCACGTCAGCGCCGGCAATCCGTTCCGGCGATGGCCGGAGCCGGCGTTTACGGCGCTCGTCGCGGCACTCGCGGCCGCCTCGCCGCGCCGCCGGATCGTGTTCAGCTCCGGGCCGTCCGACCGTGAGGCGGCGGGACGGATCGCGGCGGCGGCGCGGACGTCCTGGCCGGCGCGGCCGATCGCGATCGTCGATTTCGGCGAGTTCGACCTGCCGGAGCTCCGCGCGCTGATCGAGCGCAGCCGGCTGTTCGTCGGCGGCGACACCGGCCCGCTGCACATCGCGGCGACCACGGCCACGCCGATCGTCGGAATCTATGGACCGACGCGGCCGGCGCGCTCGGCGCCGTGGCGCGACCGGCGCCTCCCGACCGAGTCGGTGGAGGTCGCGGGGCTGCCGTGCCGTCCGTGCGATCAGCGGGTCTGCGCACCCGGCGATTTCCGATGTCTGACGACGTTGCGGCCGGAAGACGTCATTTCAGCGGCGGAGCGCGCGATGGCTCGGCGCGTGTGACGCCGGCTGTTCAGGCGTTGGACGAGCCGCGCGGGCTCGAGCGCGCGGCGTACTTCTCGCTGCTGGCGTTCGCCGCGTCGCTGCAGTTGTCGATCGTCGCCGCGGAAGTCCTCCTCACGCTGACCGGCGTCCTGTGGGTGGCGCTCCTCGTCACGCGGCGGGAGCGCGATCGAGGTGCCGCGGATGTTCTGGCCGCTGGCCGCGTACGCCGGCGCGACGCTCGTCTCCGCCGCTCTTCTCCGTCGACCCGCGAACCAGCCTCATCGACTACAAGCAGCTGCTGCTCTTCGCCATCGTCCCGATCGCCTACCGGCTGCTGCCCGGCCGCCGCGCGCTGACGGTCGTCGACGTCATCATCACCGTCGGCGCGATCAGCGCCGGTCGTCGGCATCGTCCAGTTCGGCATCCTCAAGTTCGACCATCTCGGCCAGCGGCCGCAGGGCGCGCTCGGGCTGTACATGACGTACTCGGGCCAGCTGATGCTGGTCGCGTGCGTCGCGACCGCGCGGATGCTGTTCCGCCAGAACGATCGCGTCTGGGCCGACGCTGGTCCTGCCGGCGCTCCTCGTCGCGCTGGTGACGACGCTCACCCGCAACGCCTGGGTCGGCGCGTGCGTCGGCATCGGCCTGCTGTTCCTGATGCGGGACTTCCGCTTGCTCGCGCTGCTCCCGGTCGTGGCCGCGTCTTCATCGCCTTCGCGCCGGCGCAGCTGACCGACCGGCTGTATTCGTCGTTCCGACTCGACAAGCTCAGGCAGGACAGCGCCGAGACGCAGGCGAGCGTGCAGTCGAACCGCGATCGCGTGGCCATGATGCAATCCGGGCTGCGGATCATCAAGGACCATCCGCTGACCGGCGTCGGCCCCGACATGGTGATCCAGGTGTACCCGCACTACCGGCAGCCAGGACGCGGTCAACCAGCTGAACCCGCACCTGCACAACGTGCCGCTGCAGATCGCGGCGGAGCGCGGCCTGCCGGCGCTCGCGCTCTGGCTGTGGTTCATCGTCGTGCTGGTGCGCGACTTCATCGTCAAGCGGAAGACGACGGCGATCCCGTCGCTCGCCGACGGCGGCGCTCGCCTCGGTCGTGGCGATGCTGGCGGCCGGGATGTTCGAATACAACTTCGGCGACTCCGAGTTCCTGATGCTGTTCCTCGTGCTCGTGACGCTCCCCTACGCCGCCGACCGCGCGGTGCCGGCCGTGATGGCGCGGACGGCCGTGCCGCGCGCGATCGCCCGCGCTCGACGGCGTCCGCGCCGACACCGTCGACATGAGCGCGCTCGAAGATCTGACAGCCCGCCTCGCGGCCGCACCGTCCTCATCGTCGGCGACCTCATGCTCGATCACTTCGTGATCGGCGGCGTCGAGCGGATCTCGCCGGAGGCGCCGGTCCCGGTCGTCCGGTTCGATCACGAGGAGTACCGGCTCGGCGGCGCCGCCAACGTCGCGCACAACGTCGCGGCGCTCGGCGGCCGCGTCGAGATCGTCGGCCTCGTCGGGCACGACGCGGAAGCGGACGCGGCTGCGCGCCGATCTCACGCGGCTTCTGCGATCGGCACGCGCGGCGTCATCGCCGATCGCGGACCGCTGCACGACGCGGAAGCTGCGGGTGGTGACGATCGCGCAACCAGCAGGTGGCGCGGATCGACTACGAGGACGACGCGCGAGGTCGGCGGCGGCGGTGGAATCGCGCCGTGATCGACCGCATCGATGCGCTCGCGGACTCGGCGCGATGCCATCCTGGTCTCGGACTACCTGAAAGGGGCCGTCTCACGCGGCCACCGCGCAGCGGCGATCGCCGCGGCACGGCGCACGGCGCATCCCGGTGCTCGTCGACCCGAAGGTGCCGCACATCGACTACTACAGCGGCGCCACGCTGATCACGCCGAACCATCACGAGGCGGAGGCGGTCACGCTACATGCGGATCCGGACGAGCGACGAGCGCGCGCGCGGCCGCGCAGCCAGTTCCGCGAGCGCGCGGGCTGCGAGAGCGTGCTCATCACGCGCGGCGAGCACGGCATGTGGCTGCTCGGCGCCGACGGGGACGCCGAGCTGCCGGCCGAGGCCCGCGAAGTCTCCGACGTCACCGGCGCCGGCGACACCGTCATCGCGACGATGACGCTGGCGCTCGCCGCCGGGGCGTCGCTGCTCGACGCCGCGCGCCTCGCCAACCGCGCCGCCGGCATCGTCGTCGGGAAATTCGGGCCCGCGACGGTCACGACCGACGAGCTGAGATGAGTCTATCCAGCGCCTGCGGCTAGCCAGCAGGAAGAAACCTGTCTTCCAACACGGGGGGCACGGAGTTCACGGAGTCTCAAGAACCACCAGCGTTGCGGCTAGTGACTCGGGGCAGGTTACACGGATTTCGCGGATCACACTGATTGACACGGATTGTGCCCGCAGCGCTTGTCGCGTTCCAAACACGAGCGACAAGCCGTGTCGGTCCCGCCGAAGCGCGCCGTGAATCCTGCGCGCGCGAACGAGGTCACGCTGCACGCACTCGAGGCCGCATGCGGCCCGTAGGTCGGATATCGCAGCGGCCGGTCGCTGCGTAGGATCCGCTGCTCGCGCGCGGCTCGAGTGCGTTGGAACACGTCGAACCAGAGCCTCCGTGAACTCCGTGAGCTCCGTGTTGAAAAGCTGGCGGCTGTCGTTGATTTCGTCATTCACACCGGTTGGTGATCAACAACACCTCGGGCAGCGGATCGCGCGCGAGGACCGCCTTCAGCTTGACGTTCACCGTCGGCCGGCGCTCGAGGACGCAGGTCGGGAGGCCGATCTCGGGCAGCAGCGCGGCGTAGTCGTTCGCCGACAGCACGGCGTAGACGGTGCTGCCCGGCGCGCAGCCGCTCCAGGAACGCCTCGCGATCGAAGAGCACGTCGATGTGGCGCCGCAGGTAGAAGACCATGCTCGGCAGCGCGACGTTGTAGTGCACGACCTCGTCGCCCGGGCCCAGGCGCTCGCGGATCACGGCGCTCAGGCTCGGCACCGGCTTGTAGCGCTCGAAGCTGGGCAGCACGCGCACGACGAACGCCCAGTTGAGCGTGACGACCGCCACGAGGACGGCCGCGAAGGCGGCCCGTGAGCGGTTCAGCGCGGCGAGCACCAGCGCCACGAGCCCGCCGACGGCTCCGACGCCGCCGACGAACGCGGCGCCGTTGAGCGCGTAGACCTTGCCGGCCGACTGAAACAGGTACAGCGTCCCCGCCCCGGCGAGCGCGAGGAGGAAGCCGGTGACCGGCCGCCGTCGCGCTGCAGCGCCCGGGGCCGCGCCGGTCCGCCCCGAGGACGCGTCACGCGCGATGAACAGCCCCCGAGCGCCGCCACCGCCGGCACGATCGGAAAGATGTAGAGGTCCTGCTTCGCCGCCGACAAGCGTGAAGAACGCCGACGATGCCGAGGACCCAGAGCCACAGCAGCGTGCGGACCCGGAAGGCGCGGTCGTCCGGTCCCGGCGGATCCGCGTGCGCCTGGCGGCGGCGCTCGGCGCGGCTCCGCCAATCGGCGAACCACAAGCCCGCCGCGCCGAACAGACACAGCGACCACGGAAACGAATCGCTGAACACGACCGGGAGGTAGAACTCGCGGGCCGCGGCGGCTCTCGACGCCGACCCCCTCGGTGAACCGCGCGATGTTCTCGCCGCGGATGAACGACGTGATGTAGGTCCAGCCGTATCGCTGGTACAGCGCGGCGTACCAGGGGACGACAATCGCGAGGACGAGCACGACCCGGCCGGGATCATCATCTCCCGCACGCGCTTCAGCTCGCCGATGGACGAGCAGGTAGACCGCGAACACGAGCCCCGGAAGCGCGATCGCCACCGGGCCCTTCGTCAGCACGCCCAGCCCGACCGAGACGTACATCAACAGCAGGAACAGCCGCCGCCGCTCGGGATAGCGCTCGGTCAGCGCAAAGAAGAGCAGCGTGAGCGCCATGAACATCGAGATGTAGATGTCGATGAAGATGCGCCGCGCCGAACATCACCAGGCGGGGGGCCACGGCGAGGCCGAGCCCCGCCCAGAGCGCGCCGTCGAGCGCCGCCCCGCGCGCGGCCCCGCGCATCCGAGCCGGACCGGCGCCCGCGTAACGCCAGCACGAACGCGGTCAGGATCAGCACGGCCGCCCCGAGCGCGATCGGAAGCGCTGCACGGCGACCGACACGCCGAACAGCTTGTAGAAACCGGCGACGATCCAGTAGCTGAGGACCGGCTTGTTGAACCGCGGCTGGTAGTTGAACGTCGGGGCGATGTAGTCGCCGCGCTCGATCATCTCGCGCGGCGTCTCGACGTAGAACGCCTCGTTGGCGTCCCAGATCGACGACCCGTTCAGATCGACGAAGTACGGCAGGATGGCGAGAGCCAGGAGGGCGGCAAGACCGAGACGATAACGCGGCACGCTCAGCGATTGTAATAGGTGAGTTGCCGGAATGGTGAATCGCGAATGGCGATGCCCGTCAGTGCCTGAAATGCCTGCGCCCCGTGAAGACCATCGCCAGAGCCGCGCTCGTCGGCGGCGGCAATCACCTCCGCGTCCCGGACCGATCCGCCGGGCTGGACGACGGCCGTGGCGCCGGCGGCCGCGACGGCGTCGAGACCGTCCCGGAACGGGAAGAACGCGTCGGAGGCGACGACGCTGCCCGCGAGCGGTGCCGGTCGCCTTCATCACCGCGACCTTGACGGCGTCCACGCGGCTCATCTGCCCGGCGCCGATCGCCAGCGTCCGATCCGCGCCGGTGAAGACGATCGTGTTCGACTTCACGTGCGCGCAGACGCGCCAGGCAAATCGCAGCGCGATCCACTCCTCCGCCGTCGGCTGGCGCTTCGTCACGACCCGTATCTCCGGCTTCTCGGCCCGAGCCCGAAGGGCTCGGTCGCGCCGTGCGCCGATCGAGTCAGGGCGCGAAGGCGGAGGCCATGGATTCGCGGGCTTCCGAGACGCGATCGGCATCCTGCGTGAGGATACCGCCCAGGATCGACCGCATCTCCCGCCGGCCTCCGCTCGCGGACCCCGTCGAAGTCCGCGGTCAACACGCGCATGTTCGCCTTCTTCGCAGAGGATCGCCCGCGCATCCTCGTCGATCGACGGCGCGATCACCGCTTCGATGAACGTGGACGCGATCGCCGTCGCGGTCGCGGCGTCGATGGCGTGGTTCAGGCCGACGATGCCGCCGAAGGCCGACAGGGGATCCGCCTCGCGGGCGGCGACGTAGGCCTCCGCGATCGTCGCGCCGGTCGCGACGCCGCACGGGTTCGTGTGCTTGATGACGACCGCCGCCGGTTCGGTGAACTCGACCGCGATCCGGAGCGCGGCGTCGAGGTCCAGGAGGTTGGTGTAGGACAGTTCCTTCCCCTGGTGAACCTGCCAATCCCCGAAGCCTGCGGGAAGGGGTCCCCATTCGGCCTGTCTGATGCGGGTTCTCGCCGTACCGCAGCGGCTGTCGGCCACCTCGATTGTCCGATAGGTAGAGATCGCGCCTGCCTGCCGCACGAAATCCGTTCCGGTGCAGCCGATCGTCTCCATCGTCTGCGCGATCAGCGAGTCGAACTCCGCCGTGTGCGCGAACGCCTTTCGCATCAGGCTGAACTTGAACTCGAGCGACGGCCCGCCCGGGCGCGCCAGCTGCTCGAGCACCTTCGGATAGTCGGCCGGATCGACGACGACCAGGACGTCGCGGAAATTCTTGCCCGCCGCGCGGAGCAGCGACGGCCCGCCGATGTCGATCTGCTCGACCAGCTCGTCGAACGGCGTCTCCGGGATTCGACGCCGCGTTCGCGAACGGGTAGAGGTTCACGACCACGAGATCGACCAGCTCGATGCCCTGGGACGCGATCGCCTCGAGGTCGTCGGGACGATGACGCCGGGCGAGAATCCCGCCGTGGATCTTGGGGTGCAGCGTCTTGACGCGGCCGTCCATCATCTCGGGAAAGCCGGTCACGTCGGAGACGTTGAGGACCGGCACGCCCGCGGCCGCCAGGGCCCTGGCGGTGCCCCCCGTGGACACGAGTTCCACCCCCAGACCGGCCAGGCCGCGGGCCAGCTCGGCCAGGCCGGTTTTGTCCGAAACACTCAAAATCGCACGCATTATCTCTCGATTCTTGACACGGCCGAGTCCGGACCGCTACTATGACCCCGATGCTGGTGAAGCCAGCGTCGTAAGCCGAGGCCGCGGACTCGCGGTCTTTTTTTATGTCCGCACCTCTCCGTCCTGCGGGCGAAGGGGCGATGGGCAAGGGTCACGTCGGCGCTTCGGCGCCGCGCCATTGCAAGGCAGGAAAAGTACGATGCGTATCACAGGCAAGGTCAAGTGGTTCAACAACGCCAAGGGTTACGGATTCATCGAACGCGAAGGTGGCAGCGACGTGTTCGTCCACTTCTCGGCGGTCCAGGGCAACGGGTTCCGGACGCTCGAAGAAGGCCAGGCGGTCGAGTTCGAAATCGTTGATGGCCCGAAGGGCCCGCAGGCCGGTAACGTGACAAAACCCAGCTAAGCATCCAGACGGGGGGCCGGGGGCAGCGGGCTCCCGGCTCTCGGTCGTTACTCTCCCGACCCCTTCAATCCCCGCACGGTAAAGTTCACTTTCCCTTCCTTCACCGCCACACGGAACGCCACCTCCGGACTGCCGCTCTCGCGCAGCTTGCTCACCTGATCCTTGACGAGCGCCGCGAACCGGTGGAACGGCACGACTTCGTCGCCGACCTGGCGCCGCGCGTCCATCAACGTATCGTAGAGCGAGTGGAGCTTGTCCATCTCGGCCATCGGATCCTGGAAGGCCGTGACGTGCAGGACCTTGCTGTCCGGCGTTTCCCCTTTTTTGCGGGATCACCTTCGGCGGCGGCAGCGCGAACGGCCCGGCGCCGGCCCTCTTCGCGCGCGCGCTGTCCGCGATCCCAGAGATCCACGAACTTGGCGTATCGCGTCTGCAGGGTGAGGAAGCGGAAGCGATCGACGGCGGTGTCGATGTGCCCGCGGCCCCAGCGCTTCATGATCGCGTCGACGCGGGTGCGCGTCTCCCACGGCGGACGCGGCGCCCGGCCGGAGAAGAACATGTTGTACTCCGCCTCGAGCTTCTTCAGCTCGGCTTCGAGCGTCAGCAGGTCGCGCTGGACGTCTGTGAGCTCGGCCATAGTCAGCTTCCAGCTGCCAGCTCCCAGCTCCCCGCGGGAAGCTGGAAGCGGGAAGCGGGAAGCTACCTAATCAGGAACCACAACAACGGCAGCCACAGCTCACGCGCGTACGGCACGGGGCGATCGTCGATCAGCACGTCGCTCGCGTCGAACCGGCCGACGATCTCGAACAGATCGCGCAGCCTGACGGCGTCCGCGGGATAGAATCGTGCGCGGTGCCGCAGCGACTCGCCGGCGCCGATCTCGCGATACTCCGCCGAGCCGCGCGCCATCTCCACCGCGCGCGCGTAGTCGGGTCCGTCGAAGCGCGGGAAGTCGATCGAGATCGAAAACGGCAGCGGCGACGCCCCGAACAGCGCCTCGGCCAGCTCCGGGTTGAGCGCGGCGAGCTCTTCGTCGGTCGGCTGCTCCGGCAGATTCACGTACGGCCAGAACCGCTCGACGGGGCGGTAGTCGCGCGCCGGGACCTCCGGACTCGTGTTGCCGCCGGCGTCCGGGACCCGGCTGGCGGAGTCGATCGCCCGGCGGTCGAGGGAATCGGCAGGCTTCATCGGGAAACGAAATGATATCCTGAAACGCCCTCTCCGCTCGAATCCGATGCGATCCATCCCATCCATCGAACAGCTGCGTCAGCGTCCCGCCATGCTGGCGCTCGAGGCGCAGTACGGCCGCTCCGCCGTGGTGACGCGCTCCGCGCGGAGGCCGAGGCGATCCGTTCGGGTACGATTCAGGGCGCGTGAACCCGACGCCGTCGTCCTCGCGCTGGAGCAGGCGGTGTCGGCACGGCTTGCCGCCGACTCGGCGCCGTCGCTCCGCCGCGTGATCAACGCGACCGGCGTCGTCATCCACACGAACCTCGGGCGCGCGCCGCTCGCGCGCGCGGCCGCCGATCGCGTCGCGGCGCTCGCGGCCGGCTACACGAACCTCGAATACGACATCGAGCACGGCGCCCGCGGACGGCGCGACGTGCACGCCGAGCGCGCTGCTGTGCCGCCTCACCGGCGCCGAAGCCGCGGTCGTCGTCAACAACAACGCGGCCGCGACGCTGCTGGTGCTGGCCGCGCTGGCGGCCGGCCGGGAAGTGATCATCTCGCGCGGCGAGCTGGTGGAGATCGGCGGCGGCTTTCGCGTGCCGGACGTCATGGCCCAGTCCGGCGCGGTCCTGCGTGAAGTGGGAACGACCAACCGGACCCGCGCCGCCGATTACGCGGCGGCGATCGGCGACCGGACGGCGCTCATCCTGCGCGTCCATCCGTCGAACTTCCGCATCGAGGGCTTCACCGAACGGCCGCAGCTCGCGGAGCTCGTCGCGCTCGGGCGGCGGTTCGAGATTCCCGTCGTCGAGGATCTCGGCAGCGGCTACTTCCCCGCTCGACGGATCCGCGCCGGACGCCCTGCGTGACGAGCCGGACGTGCCGCGCAGCCTCGCGAGCGGCGCCGATGTCGTGATGTTCAGCGGCGACAAGCTCCTCGGCGGTCCGCAGGCCGGCATCATCGCGGGCACCCGCGCGCCGCTCTCCGCGATCCGCGCCCACCCCTTGATGCGGGCGCTGCGCGTCGACAAGCTCACCTATGCGGCGCTCGAGGCCACGCTCGGGGAGTACGCGGCGGGACGCGCGCGATCGACGGTCCCGGTGGCGAGGATGCTCGCCCTGACCGCTGACGAGATCGGGCGGCGCGCCGACGCGCTCGCGTCCGCGCTCTCCTCACACGGCCTGCACGCCGGCGTCGCCGACGGCCAGTCGACCATCGGCGGAGGCAGCGCGCCCGGTTCGGCGCTGCCGACCCGTCTCGTCACGATCGCGCACCCCACGCTGAGCGCCACAGCCTTCGAAGCGCGGCTGCGGCTGGCAGAGCCGCCGATCATCGCGCGGATCGAACACGATCGCGTCGTGCTCGACCTCCGCACGGTGGATCCGGCGGACGACGGGATGCTGGCCGCCGCGCTGCAGACCGTCGTCCAAATGTAGCGCTGGCCTTCAGGCCAGCCCCGCAACAGGGCCGACCAGGCCAGCCCGCAACAGGGCCCTCAGGCCAGCCGGCAAGAGGCCGACCTGAAGTCGGCACTACCTCACCAGTTGATCCGCCACACGATCTGCCCGATGCGGCCGCCCGGATCGTGCGTCGTGTTGATGTCCGTGTAGGCGGTGGTCACCTGGAAGATGCCGTTGCCGCCGCCGGGCGTCGGCGTCGTGGTTGAAGTTGATGTTGTCGAACACGTTCAGCACTTCGACGATGAACTCGACGCTCGCCTTCTCGGCCGAACGGGAAGCGCTTGCTCAGCGCGCATGTCCCAGCGCGGACTCGATCGGGCCGAGCAGCAGCACCTGCCGCGGCGCGCCGCAGTCGCCCGCGTAGATGGCGATGCAGTCCGGCGTGCTGGCGCGGCGCGATGTAGCGGCCGGTCGGGGCGCCGTCGCCGCCGTAGCCGGTCGCCGACGTCGGGTCGGTGTTGAACGCCCGGCGCGTGTTGTCGATGATGTCCTGCGGGAAGCTGAACACCGTGATCGCGCCCGTCGTCCGATCGCGGACGGTGCGGATCTTGAAGTTCTTCTGCAGCTCGCTCTTCGACATGCCGACGACCTTGCACGCTGCCCATGTCGTAGAGCTCCTTGTGCACGCGGCCGGTGCCCGAGAACTCCCAGTCGCCGACGAACCGCGTTCAGCCAGCCGGTTCATGTCCGCCGCCGAACCGCCGGCCGCGGCCGACCGGCACCTGCGTACGTCCACTGCATCTTGAACGCGTGCGGCACGTCCCGGTCGCTCTGCCGAGGTAGATGCGGTCGAACCGCAAGCGTCTGGAGCGACGAGCCCGAGGCGCTTCGCGTAGGTGTAGTTGCCGTTGACCAGCAGCCCCTGCGAGAAGCCGGCGCCGCAGCTCGAGCTGCAGCGAGTGGTAGCGCGTGCCCGCGAGCGACCGCGTGATGTTGGCGTTGGTCGACGGCCGGGTTCATCACGAAGAAGTTCGCCGGCAGGCCCGCCGTGCAGCGCGTTCGAGCGGAACGTCGTGTTGGCGTGCAGGTCGTTCGCCGCGTCCTCCGGATCCGGCTCGTAGTAGCCGAGGTGGCCGGTCCACGCCGAGTTCGTGAAGTTCGTCGACGTGTACAGCGGCCGGGTCGCCGCGCCTGCGACGCCGGGCAGCGCCGCTGAAGTACGCGAGGTAGGTCGGCAGCGGCGACGTGCCCGTGCCAGGCCCGATGTAGCGCGAACCGCTGCCGCCGCGGCCCCGCCGCCACGTTGGCGCGCAGGTTCGCCTGCGCGAGCTTGAACTCGTCGAGGAACCCGTTCTCGAAGATCGTCTCTTCGGCGTTCCAGTTCTCCGTCGTCCAGGCGTTCATGTTGCGGTTGCCGACGTAGCGGACTTCGAACGCCATGTCGCGGCCGAGCGAGCGCTGGAAGCCGACCGAATACTGGTGCACGTACGGCGTCTTGATGTTCGGATCGAACATGTTGACGCTGTTCGCCGTCGTCGCCGCAGAATCGGATAGACCGGCTCGGTCGACGAACGCCGGCGGGCCGAGCGCGGCTGCGGTCGCGGAACAGCACCGGCGCCGTCTCGCCGGGCCGACGATCGGGAAGCCCGGTGGTGTAGTTGCGCGTCGCGGCGGTCGTGCCGCCCGGGTTGCCGCCGTAGCAGGCCGGTGAAGCGGTCCATGCGCTCGACGCCTGAAGGTCACCGAGTAGCCGGCGCGCACCGTCGCCTGGTCGGGATCGCCGAGGAGCGTGCGCAGCCAGCCGTCCTGCACGTTCGGCCGCCACGCGACGCCGACGTTCGGCGCGAGGTTGTTCCAGTCGGTCTTGTACCGGCTTGGCGCCCGGCTCGAACCGCTGGTACGTCGGGACGAAGTTCGGCGCCGGCCGGCATCGGTGCCCGGCTGGAACAGGTTGCAGGCCCGTCCGCCGGGACCGGAGCCGACGCCGGACGATGCCGCACAGATCCGCGAGCGTCGTCGTCGACCAGGTGTTGGTCACCGGCGTGAACGGCAGCTGCACGTCCCAGCGCAGGCCGTAGTTCAGCGTCAGCGTCGGCGTCACGCGCCAGGAGTCCTGCGCGTAGAGGTCGAACGAGTTCATGCTGCGACGTCTGCGTACAGGTTGCCGAGGTAGACGTACTTGCCGGTCGCGGCGTCGAGCCGCGCCGTGCCGTTGATCGCCGTGATGCGCCCGGTCAGCACCGCGTAGATGTTCCGCGCGTCCGTCAGGTTCGCCGGTCGACGCGCCCGGGAAGTTCGTCGTGTTGAACATCGCGTCGGCCGGATCGTTGTTCACGTCGACGCCGATCGTCGAGCTGCGGGACGCGCGTTCGCGTCGTTCTGGATGTGGGTGATCTGCGCGAACGACCCGCCCAACGACAGGCTGTGCGCGCCCTTCAGCCAGCTGAGCGTGTCCTCGATGTTCCAGTTCGGTCGTGTTGCGCGGCGCCGGGTTGTTGTGCGAACGCCGGATCCGTGATGGTGGTCCGGGAAATTCGAGGCCGAAGCCGCCCTGGCTCTGCGAACATGTCCGCGTTGACGTTGCCGAAGAAGTTGTTCGGCGACCACTGCCAGCCGGCCTTCGACCTCGTTGACCATCTTCGACGACAGCGTCGACCGCAGGCCGACCGAGCCGGTCGTCCGGTAGGACGTCTGGAAGCCCTGGTTCGGGAAGCCCGGGAACGGCGGCTCGGCGTTGTTCAGCAGGTCCGGCTTGCTCAGGAACCGCTGCCAGCAGTAGCGTGCCCGTCAGCCGGTGCCTGTCGGTCAGGTTGAAGTCGATGCGCGTCGTCGGCGCGTACTGGTTGCCCGTCGACGCCGCCTGGTACACGATACTGCTGCGTGTTCGTCGCGCCAGCCGGCGTCGTTGATCGTGCCGGTGATGTCGGTGGCGCCCTGCGATCTGCGTCGAGCAGCGCCGGCGATCGTCGGATCGAACGTGGACGTCTGGCCGTTGTGCCGCCGCGAGCTGGACAGGTTCACGGTGCGAAGCTGCTGCACGCCGCCGACCGTGACGTTGTAGGTGAAGATGCCCTCTGCGCGCCTGCGGATTCAGGATCGTCCGCGTCCGCGTCGCCTCGCTCGGCTGGTGCAGGTGCTCGAAGTTGAAGAAGAAGAACGCCTTGTCCCGGCCGTCGAACAGCCCGGGAATGACGATCGGACCGCCGACGCGGCCGCCGTACTGGTGGACGATCGACCTCGTTCTTGTCGAGGCCGTTGACCTTGTTGAAGTAGTAGTTGCGTGTTGAGCGTCGGGTGGCGGAAGTAGTGGTAGATGCTGCTGTTGAACTTGTTGGTGCCCGAGCGGGTCGCGAACGCGATCTGCACCGCGCCCGGCCCGCCGCCCGCGCCCGGCGTCGCGCCCGTCACCGTGATTTCCTCGACCGCGTCGAGACGCGGCGTGACCATCGAGAAGAAGCCGTCGGTCGACTGCAGCTGGTTGCCGGTGCTGATGCCGTCGATCGTGATGTTGATGGTGTTCTTCGGCAGGCCGCTGATGATCGACGCCGCGCGGGCCGCCGGCGGTCTCGACGCCGGGCAGGAACGCGACGACGTAGAGCGCGTTGCGCGAGACGAGCGGCAGCTCCTTGAGCTGCTCGACGCTGATCGTCGACGTCACCGCCGACGACTGCGTCTGCACGAGCTCGGAGCCGCCCTTGACGTTCGACCGTCTCGGTCAGCGCGCCGACCTCGAGCGACGGCCTTGACGTTCGCCGGGGTCGCGGTCAGCAGGCGGACGTCGTTGATGACGGCCGTCTTGAAGCCCTGCAGCGAGACGGTCACGGTGTACGTGCCGGGGTCGAGCGCCGGGACATGGAGAACGCGCCGGACGAATTCGACACCGCGTCGAACGTGACGCCGGTCGCGTTGTTCTTGACGACGACGGTGGCGCCTGGAATGACGCCGCCGGCAGCATCGACGACCGAGCCCGTGAGCGATGCGGTGGCGCTGCCCTGCGCGAGCGCGGGGCTGCCGATTGCCAGCATGGCCAGGCAGGCCGCTGGCACTAACAACCTACCGTATATGGAATTCATCCATCCTCCCACGAAGACTTGCAAATAAAACGTCGGTGACACAGTAAGCCCAGCGTCGCTTACCGTCAACTGGTACGTGATGGAAAGACAGACAAATCTTCGGAGATCCGATCTATTGGATGTCACCCGCGGGGAAGAGGGCGTCCGGTCGCCGGGCGCCCTGAGAGAGGAGGACGCGTTGCCGTTACCAGCTCGCGCGCCAGACCAGTTGGACGATTCGGCTCGAGTTCTCCTGCAGTTCCGTGACCCGGTAGTTGTCGGCGTTGTTGGCGTTGAGGTTGTTGGGCGTGAAGTTCGGGATGACGGGCGTGAAGTTCGGGTGATTGAACGCGTTCAGCATCTCGCCTCTGAACTCGAACGACAGCCGGCCCTTGAGCTTCACGCGCTTCACCGCGCTCAGGTCGAACCGCGACGTACCTCGGCCCGGTGACCTCCAGCCGATTCAACCCGCACGCACCGAAGCCCGCGTTCGGGTCCGGCTCGATGCAGTCGGGCCCGTTGGCGGGCGCGAGATACCGGCCGGTCGGCGCGCCGAGGCTGCCGTAGCCGGTGGCCGACGTCGCGCTCGTGCTGAACGCCCTGACCGTGTTCTCGACGATGTCCTTCGGCAGGACGTACAGGAGCGTGCGCGCGCCGGCGTTCAAGCCGGTGACGCGCGTACTCCTGCAGCGAGATCGATTTCCTCAGCTCCTTCACAGTCATCCCGACGAGCCTGAGGTTGCCGAAATCCAGCAGCTGTCCGCTCTGGATTCTCGCGACGCCGTCGAACGACCAGCCGCCGACCAGACGGTCCACGAAGCCGTTCGAGTCGCTCAGGAACCGTCGCCCCTCGCCGAACGGCAGCTCGTACACCCAGTTGCCCTTGAAGGCGTGCGTGACGCCTCCTTCCTCCTCGGTGTCGAGCGACGCTCGGTACGGCGTCCTGAAGGAATAGCGATTCGACGGCCATGGCGACGCCGTAGACGTAACTCCCCTGGAACTGCAGCCCATGCGACAGCCGCTTGGTCAGGTCGATCTGCAGCGAGTTGTATCTGCGTGTAGCCGCCGTTGCCGGTGACGTTGGCGCCGCCCAGCAGATCCGGATTGGCCCGGAAGAAATTCGCCGGCAGGCCGGCCCTGGCGGCATTGGCGCGGCGAGTCGCATCGCCATCGAGCCCGGTGTTCGAGTTGGTGCCGGCGGGCGTGAACGGGTTCGGGTTGTAGGTCGCAAGCGGCGTGGTGAAGTTCGTGCTGGTCCACGAGCCGCCCGTGTACAGAGCCGCATTGGCCGCGTTCGCCGCCGACTGCCCGTTGAGATACGCGAGGTAAATCGGCAGCGGCACGGTGCCCGTGCCGGCGCCGCGATAGGCAAACGAACACGCCGGCTGCCCCGTCCTGCCGCAACCGGCCGCGACGTGCGCCTGCAGGTTGGCCTGGGCGCTCCTGAACTCGTTCAGGAATCCGTTCTCGATGACGTTCGCTTCGTTGTAGTTCACCGTCTGCCAGGGCTGCAGGTGGCGCGTGCCCACGTAGCGCACCTCGACCGCCATGTCGCGACCGACCTTCCGTTGAATGCCGGCCGTCCACGTCTGAGAGTACGGGACCTGAAGGTTCTCGATCGAACACGTTGACGTCCTCGGTGATCGCCTCGGTAAACGGGGTCACCTGGGTTTGAGGAAATGGCGGCGGCCCAAGGCGGCCCCGATCGCGGAACAGCAGTGGAAGCGATCCGCCGTCGAGAACCAGATTCCCCAGCGTCGCGCTGCGGTCCGTCGTCAAGCGTGATCCCGGGGTTCGCGCTGTAGATTCCGCGGAACGATGACATCCCGGGCCGGTTGTACGCGTAGGCATACCCGCCGCGCAGCACCGTGTCACCGGAGGCCCCGACGAGCCGGCCCAGGAAGCCGCTCCGCGCGCCGGGGGTCCACGCAAACCCGAGGCTTGGCGCGAAGTTGTTCGTGTCGAGGTTGTACGCGCGCGTGCCTTTGTTGAACGGCACGAACTGCGGCTTCTTCCCCTCGAGCACGCCCGGCTCGAACAGATTCCCAACGCCGGACACGCCCCAGACGTCGGCGAGCGTGGCCTGGTAGTAACTGTCGTTGAGCGCGTAGAACGGCAGCTGGAGCTCGTACCGCAAGCCCGCGTTGACCGTGAGATTGGGCCGCATCCGCCAGGAGTCCTGCGCGAAGAATCCGAGCTCGCGCATGCGCCCGCGCTCCGTACCCTGGCCGAGGAACTCGTACTGCTTCGAGGCCTCGTTGAGCCGCGCGTTGGCGGTGATCGAGTTGATGCGTCCGGTGAGAATCGAGTACAGCTCGCGGGCGGCGGTCAGCTGTGTGGACGACGGGCTGCCGGGGAAGTTCGCGCTGACGAACATCGCATCGGCCGGGTCGCCGGTGGCGATGCCGAAATCGACGCTCGGCACGTAGGTCTGCTGTCTTGGTCCAGTACTCGGCCTGCGTGAACGACGCCCCGAAGCTGACGCTGTGCGAGCCCCTGATCCAGCTCAGCGTGTCCTCCAGCACGTTGGTCGACGCCTCGCGGGAGGAATTGCCGGCGCCGTTGTCCACGTTGGCGACCGGGAAGGCGGTGCTGTTCATCGCGAAACGGAAGCCTTCGGTGTTCGCGAGCGACCCGCTCCACATGGACGCACCGAGCTCGGGAGAAAACAGCGTGGCCCCGCCGGTGCCGCCGAACCGCAGCTCGTTGACCAGATTGGCTCCGAGCGTGGACCGCACGGCTTCCGACGTCGTCCAGCGGGTCGACTGCTGGCTTGCGGTGACCGGGAAGCCCGGGAAACGGGGCTCCTGGTTGTTCGTCGTATCCGGCACCGAGTCGATGTGCTGGTAGTTGAACGACGCGGTGAGCCGGTGCTTCTGGGTGAGGTTGTAATCGACGCGCACCGTCGGGGAAGGCGTGAAGCCCGATCGCCGGGTTCTGATACGTGAGCCGCTGCAGGCTCGGGATCCGACAGGTCCTCGAGCTGACCCTGTGACGTGCTGCTGCGAATGTCGGCCAGCAGCCGTGCGACGGTCGGATCGATGGTCGAGGTCTGGCGATAGCGCGGATCGGCCGCCAGCGCGAGCAGGTCGACCGACTGCACGCCCGAGTCCGTGTTGTATCGGAAGATGCCCTGCTGCGCGAGCGGGTGCATGAGGTTCCGGGTGTACGTCACTTGCCTGCGGCGATCGAGTCTCCTCGTAGTTGACGAAGAAGAACGCTTTGTCGTGGCCATCCCAGAGACCGGGGATCACGATCGGGCCGCCGAGGCGGACGCCTGGCTGGTACTGTCGCAGCGCGGTCTTGGGGGCCTTCCCGGTCTCCGGATCCGGCGTGAGATCGCGGTTGTTGAACCAGGTGTTCGCATTCAGCGCGTCATGCCGCAGGTAGTAGTAGGCGCTGCCGCGCAGATCGTTCGATCCCGACCGCGTGATCATTCGGATGTTCGCGGCCCCCTGGCCCGCGCTGTCGGCGCCGTTGGCGGCGGTCGTCACCGTGACTTCCTCGACGGCGTCCAGGCTGGGATTGAGTCGCGCGAAGAACCCGTCCGTCGTCTTGAGCCAGTTGTCCTGGATGTTCATGCCGTCCAGGGTGATGTTGATCGTGCTCTGCGGCAGTCCGTTGATCGTGGAGTCCCGCGTGCCGCCCGGCGTATTGACGCCTGCCAGGCCGACAACGGAATTCAGCGCCGCGCGGCTGATGAGCGGCAGGTTGGACAGCATGTTGGCGTTGAGCGTGCTCGACACCTGCGAGGTCTGCGTCTGCACGAGCTCGCTGCCGCTCTGAACGACGACGCGCTCCTCGAGGCCGCCGACCTCGAGCGACGGCGCGCACCGACGCCGGGACACCGGCATTCAGCACGACGTCGTTCAGCACGACCGTCTTGAAGCCCACGAGCGTGACCGTCACGGTGTAGGTGCCGGCGTTGAGCGCCGGAACGGAGAACGTCCCGTTCTCGGCAGTCACGGCTCGCCGACTCCGCGCCGGTCGCGTTGTTCTTGATCTTGACGCTCGGCGCCGGGAATGACCGCGCCCGACGCGTCGGTGACGGTGCCCGAAAGTGTGCTGGTCGCTCCGCCCTGCGCGTATGACGGCCGGGCTCGCCAGCGCGAACGACGTCGTGAAGACCGCGACCGCCAACAACGTCGACACCCGGTCGATTCTCATACCTCCTCCTCGACGGACAACTGCAGGACTTGCAAAGCGCGCTTCGTAAGGCTGAGCCGCGCGAAAGAGCGAGTGGAACGCGGATCGCTCGGGGGGAAATATATTCCTGCGGTCGGACGGCGTCAAAACAAAACGAGCGTCGGGATTTCAGGAATTTGACCGGGCTGGAATCGAATCGCGACAGAACGCGTCGGACGGAAACTGACGAACTTACAAAATGGCGGGCCGCAAGGCCCGACATTCAAAAAATGGCGGTCGAGAACGCCGAAGCGTCGGCTAGCGCTCGCTCAGCCAGCCGTCCTGCAGGACGGTGACCGGCTTCGTCAGCGTCTGCCCGCCGACCGCGAGCGTCACGATGTAGGTGCCCGGCTCGACGGCGCCGCCGCCGCCGCGTCCGCCACCGCCGCCGCCCCGCTGCCCGCGGCCCGCCCGCCGGCGTCGGCGCGAGGTTCCACATCACGCGGTTGATGCCCGCCGTCTTCGTGCCGTCGAGCGTGCGGATGGTCCGCCCGGCGGCATCGGCGATCGTGATCTTCACGTCGCCGGCCGCCGCGGACTTCAGGTAGTAGTTGATCGCCGCGCCGCGCGGCGCGATTCTCGCCGACGAACACCTTCTGCCCGCCGACCTGCTGCCCGCTCTGCGATCGGTGAGCCACGCGACCGCCGGACGGATGTCGAAGAGCGCCGCGTCCTGCGTCGCGCACCGCCGGCGTCAGCTGCTGCAGCGGCGTGATGTCGTCGGCGATCCAGACGCTGCGCCCGTGCGTCGCGACGATCAGATCGTTGTCGCGCGGGTGGACGAGGATGTCGTCGATGCGCACCGTCGGCAAGTTGTTCATGAACTTCTGCCAGCTCTTGCCGCCGTCGAGTCGAGATGAACAGGCCGAACTCGGTCCCGACGAACAGCAGATCCTTGTTCTTCGGATCCTCGCGAATCACCTGGACGTTGCCGAACGGCGGCAGATTGTCGACGATGCTCTGCCAGGTCTGGCCGAAGTCGCGCGTGACGAAGATGTAGGGCTTCAGGTCGTCGTCGCGATGACCGTCGACCGACGACGTACGCGGTGCCCGGGTCGAAGTGCGACGCGTCGATTCGCGAAATCCAGTACTGGATGATTCGGCCGGCAGGCCCGGCAGGTTCTTGCCGACCTCGGTGAACGTCACGCCGCCGTCGCGGCTCACCTGCACGTTGCCGTCGTCGGTCCCGCCCACACGACGCCGGGCATGACCGGTGATTCCGAGAGCGACGATGATCGTGCTGTAGGAGACGACGCCGTCGTTCTTCGACAGCTGCGTGCGGTTGCCCGGCACGCCCATCAGCGCGATCGTGTTGCGATCGATGCTTCTTCGTCAGGTCCTCGCTCGCGACCCACGTGTCGCCGCGGTTGTACGACTTGAACAGCCGGTTGCCGCCGAGCCAGATGATGCTCGGGTTGTGCGGCGAGAGCTGGAACGGCGTGTTCCAGTTGAAGCGGTAGCGTCAGTCCGGCGCCGGCGTTGAGCACGTTCGGCGCGCCGCCGCGTCCGCCGCCGGCAGCGGCCTGCTGCTGCGGCGTGACGGCTGGAGGCTGCGCCGTCTCCGGCGCGGCAGGCGCTGCGCCGGGCCGCCGGAGCCGCAGGCGCTGCGCCCCGCCGGCCCGCCTGTCCCGCCGCCGAATCCTCCACGGCCTCGCTCGCCGGCGCCTCGCGGCCGGATGCTCTGCGATCGCGTCCGCGGCCGCAGGTCGTAGCGGTTGGTATTGCCGTCCTGCGATTCGGTGTAGACGATGTTGTGGTCGGTCGGATCGACGGCCGTCTGGAAGCCGTCGCCGCCGCCGATGCCGAACCAGTCGCGAGTTCATGATGCCGCCGCGTCCGCGCAGCGCGCTCGGCCCGCCCCAGCTGCCGTTGTCCTGCAGCCCGATGTAGACGTAGTACGGCCGGCGCATGTCGGCGCTGACACCCAGTAGGCGAGCGCCGTGGCCATCGTGTTGACGAAGTCCCACGTCTTGCCCTGGTCCCAGCTGATGTTCAGGCCGCCGTCGTTGCCGATCAGGAGGTGCTTCGGGTTCTTCGGATCGATCCAGATCGCGTGCTGATCGACGTGGCCCGGCTCGCCGTTGCCGCCCGCTTCGTCCAGCGTGACGAACGTCTTGCCGCCGTCGAGCGATTTCGCCCACGGCAGGCCCGCGACGTAGACGACCTTGTCGTTCGTCGGATCGACGCGAATCTGGCTGAAGTACATCGGCCGCGCGTTGCAGTTGCTGACGTGCGTCCAGCGTCGTCCCTTGTTCTCGGAGCGGAAGATGCCGCCGCGCGTCGGATCGAGCGGCGGAGGCGTCGCGGGCCGGTGCCGCCTGGCCGCCGCCGCGACCGGCCGAAGCCCGGCCGGACCGCCGTTGTTGCACCAGTTGTAGCCGCCGCGGCCGCCGCCCGCCGCCGCCGCAGGCGCCGCCGCGCCGCCGCGCTGCGCTGCGCCGCGGGATCTGCCGCGCGGCCGCGCCCGGCGCCCCGCCGACGCGCCGCCGCGCCCGGCGGCGTCGCTTCGGTGCTCACGGCCGGACCCGCACCGCGCGCCGGTCAGCGGCGTGCCGGTCGTCGCCCGCTTCGATCTGCGCGTAGACGACGTTGGGATTCGAGCGCGAGACGTCGAGCGCGATGCGGCCGTAGGTGCCCGGCGGCAGCCCGCTGCCCGGTCAGCTTCGTCCACGTCTTGCCCGGCGTCCGTCGTCTTCCAGAGCGCGCTGCCCGGACCGCCGCCGTTGAAGCAGCAGCCGCTGCGCCGCCGCTGGTAGCTCGCCGCGTAGAGGATGTTCGTGTTCACGGGATCGATCACGATGTCGGTGAAGCCGGTGTCGTCGTCGATGAACTTGACCTTGTTCCACGTCTTGCCGCCGTCGGTCGTCTTGTAGACGCCGCGCTCGGGGTTCGGTCCGAACAGGTGGCCGAGCGCCGCGACGTAGACGGTTTCCGGATTCTTCGGATCGATGACGATGCGCGCGATCGTCTGCGTCTCCTTCAGCCCGATGTTGGTGAAGGTCTTGCCGCCGTCGGTCGTCTTGTAGATGCCGTCGCCGAACGACGAGGTCTGGCGGTTGTTCGGCCTCGCCGGTGCCGACGTAGACGATGTTCGGGTTCGTCGGATGGATGGCGATGTCGCCGATCGACGCCGTCGTGTAGGTGTCGAACACCGGCTCGAACGTCGTGCCGTTGTTCTCGGACTTCCAGACGCCGCCGATCGCGTAGCCGAGGTAGATGATGTTCGGATCGCTCTCGGCGACCTCGACGTCGTCGATGCGGCCGCCCATGCTCGCCGGCCCGATCGAGCGGAAGCGGAACGGCCGAGGAGCGGATCGGCCGACTGATTGATCATCGGCGGACGGCTCCTGCGGGCTGACGGTCGTCACCAGCAGCGGGACGACGACGAGCGGGAGGGCGAGGCGGACGAGGCGGCGGAGTGGGTGCATGAATCGATCCTCTTGCGCAGTCAAACTTCAAACGCGGTTCTCGAACAGGCGATCAGGAGATCAGGAGTCTTTGATCTTTTTCAAACAAGAATCTCCTGATCTCCTGGTCTCCTGTTCATAGAGACAGGTGCGTTCGGGAGATCGACGTTGCGCTCCTTGACTCGCTACTGGGGAATCTGCACGACCGAGAACGTCTGCGGCGCCCCGACCGGCGTCACGGTCTCGCCGACCATCCGGCCGAGCGTCGCGCGGTAGCGTCCGGGCGCGACCAGCGGGCCCTGGGCGGACCGCCGCGGCCGCCGAATCCACCGCCCTGCCGGCCCCGCCCGCACCACCGGCCCCGGCCTGGGAGTGGTCCCCGGCGGCGGCGGATCGCCGCGCAGGTTCCACGCGATGCGCCGCAGGCCCGTCGACTTGTCGAGGTCCAGCCGGCGCATCTGCTGGCCCGTGTCGTCGGTGATCGTCAGCACCAGCTTCGTCGTCGTCGGGAAGCGCCTGCTTCACGTTGTAGGTGAACACCGCGCCGAAGGGCGGGTTCGGCGCCGTCCAGTTGCCCGACATCGGACCGATGCCCGCGGTGCCGGCCGGCGCCAGGCCGAGCTGGCTGAAGAGGTACGCGTCGCGCAGCGGGAAGAGCCGCGCTTCTTCGGCCAGCGTCTGCGGCGTGATCTCGCGCAGCGCGCTGTAGTCGTCGAGCACGTAGAAGCCGCGGCCGAACGTGCCGAGCACGAGATCGTTCTCGCGCTTCTGCACCGCCATGTCGCGCACCTGGATCGTCGGCATGCCGCCCTTCAGCTGCACCCAGCGCGCGCCGCCGTCCACGCTCGCGAAGACGCCGAACTCGGTGCCGGCGAACAGCAGGTTGCCGTTCACGTGATCCTGGATGACCGACCACACGTCGTGGCGATCCGGCAGGTTGCCCGTGATGTTCGTCCACGTCCGGCCGCGATCGGTGCTCTTCACGATGTACGGCTTGTAGTCGCCGCGCTGCCAGTTGTTGAGCGACACGAAGACCATGTTGGCGTCGCGCGGCGACGCGAAGACGTCGGCGACGTAGGTGCACTGCGGCACGCCGGGGAACTGCTCGATCTTCCGCCAGTTCTTGCCGCCGTCCTCGGTCACCTGCACCAGCCCGTCGTCGGTGCCGACGTAGATCAGTCCTTCGAGCAGCGGCGACTCGTCGATCGAGACGATGTTGCTGAGCGCGGTCGTGGACTCGTTGCGCGCGACCGCGTCGGCCGGCCACACCTTGCCCATGATCGGGATCTCGTCGCGATTCAGATTGCGCGAGAGATCGGGGCTGATGCGCGTCCAGTTGTCGCCGCGATCGTCGCGTGCGATAGACGAAGTTGGCTCGCCCAGTAGAGCCGCCGCGGCGTGTGCGGGCTGACGATGTAGGGCGCGTCCCAGTTGGCGCGATCGGCGTTCGCGCCGCCGCGTCCGCCGCCGCCCGCCCTGGCCACCGCCCGCCGCGCCGCCGCCTGCGCCGCGGCTGCGCGCCTGCCGGCGCCTGCGCCGCGGCGCGCCCGGAGGCGGCTGCGGCGATCCGCGCGGTCGCGCCTGTCGTCGCTGATCGCCTGCGCGCCCGCGAGCGCGCGGCCGGATGCTGCGCGACTCGCCGGTCCGCAGATCGAGCCGCGAGATGTCGCCGTTCTGCGACGTCGCGTAGACGATGGTCGGATCTTCCGGATCGCTGCGCGTCTGGAACCCGTCGCCGCCGCGCGACGATGTACCAGTCGCTCGTGCGGACGCCCCACCGGTTCAGCGATGCGCGACGGGCCGCACATGCGACCAGTTGTCCTGCGTGCCGCCGCAGACGTTGTAGAACGGCTTCGCGTTGTCCACCGACACGCGGTAGAACTGCGTGATCGGCAGGTTCGCGAAGAACCGCAACGTCGCCCCTCGTCGTAGGTCTCGTAGACGCCGCCGTCGTTGCCGACGAGGATGTGGTTCGGATCGGCCGGATCGAACCCGACGACGTGATGATCGACGTGCATGCCCTGGTGCTTCCCGAGCCCGGCCTGCCGCCAGGTCTTGCCGCCGTCCGTGCTGCGCTCGAGGTTGGTGTTGATCGACCAGATCGTAGTCGGGGCGGTGCGGATCGACGAAGATCTCGTGGTAGTAGCCGGCGCCGCCGCCGCGGTACCAGTCGCCGGTCGCCGCCGGCCTGCGGCGCGGCGCGGCCTGGCGCGCCCGCGCCGCCTGCGCACTCGCCGTCGCCGGGCTCGGCGCCGCGGCGCGCGCCGCGTCCGCCGCGGCCGGCTCGCGGCACGGTGCGGCCGATCCGCGCCCACGTCGCGCCCGCGTCGTCGGAGCGATAGAAGCCCTGCTTCGTCGACGACGGCGCGCTGCGGCGCGTCGCGTCACCGGCGCGTCCACCGAACCCGCGGCCGCGCGGGCCACTTCGCGCTGATCAGCGCGTAGACGCGCGTCGGGTTGCCTCGGATCGACGCCGAGCGCGACGCGGCCCGACGTCGTCCTTCGGCAGTCCCTTCGTCAGCTTCGTCCACGTCTTGCCGGCGTTCGGTCGACTTGAAGATGCCGCCCTCGGGGCCGCCGCCGATCATCTGGCCGACGCGCGCGCCGGCGCTGATACGACGGACGCGTAGATGACGTCGGGATTCCTCGGATCGAAGACGATGTCGTTGACTGCCGGTGTCGTCGCTGATCGTGCAGGACCGCCGTCCACGTCGCGCCGCCGTCGGTCGTCTTGTAGAGCCCGCGCTCGCCGCCCGCCGACCACAGCGGCCCCTGCGACGCGACGTAGACGACGTTCGAGTTGCGCGGATCGATCAGGATCTTGCCGATGTGCTCGGACTTCTCCAGGCCGACGCGCTTCCACGTCTGTGCCGGCGTCGGTGGACTTGTAGAGGCCGTCGCCGAAGTGCGCGCTGCGCTGGCTCTTGTTCTCGCCCGGTGCCGAGCCAGACGATGTTCGAGTCCTTCGGATCGACGACGACGCAGCAGAGGTTGAACGAGCCGCCGTCGTCGAAGATCGGGCGTGAAGGTGATGCCGCGATTGTCGGTCTTCCACAGCCCGCCGAACGCCGCTGGCGACGTACCAGACGTTCGGGTTCTTCGGATCGATCTCGATGTCCTGGACGCGGCCGGTCGCGAGCGCCGGACCGATGCTGCGGAGCTCGAGCCCCTTGAGCGCCGGCGCGTCGAAGCCGCTCTGGCCCGACACGATCGCGGTCAACGCGAGGGCTGCCGCGGCCGCTATTACGGTCAGTCGTCTCATGTGGGGTTCACTCCGGGGCCCGCCGAGGCGCGCTGAGTCCAGAACGCGCTGAGGCGGGGACAGTCGGGTCTGGCGAGCGGCCATCATACTCCCGAACGCAGGAGCACTTCGAGTGGCGCTCAGCGTCACTCCGAACCGTCGAACTTTAGAACTTTAGAACTTTGATCAGGATCCGATCCTGGCGATCGTAATGATCTCGACGATCGGGCCGGCCATGTGAATGTTGTCGGCATCCGGCGCCGCTTCGCCTCCAGCCGGACGCGCAGGCCTTCGACCTGGAAGGCGGCAGGAAGGCCGTTCAGCGGGTCGTAGGTGACGTTGTCGTCTCCGCGCACCGCCCAGAATCCTCCTTCGAACGTCATGAACCGCACGGTCCCGTTGACGCGAACGATGTTGGAGTCGCTCGGCGATACAGGAGCACGACAGGCCGATATCAGGATGATGACGACGAACGCGATTACCGCAGCAGGGATGCGCATGAGACTGCTCCGCTGCAATTATGAACTGAGAAGTTGTGAGCACTTCGTGGGCATCACCGCCCTTCACCCGCTGCCACAGCTGGCAGCTCTGCGAGCGCCTGTTCGGCGAGCGCGAGCAAGTCACGCGCATCGCGTTCGGAGATCCCCGGCGCCGTGCCGCGCTCGGCCGTCGCGTCAGACCGGACCAGTCCCTCGACAGCGGAGATGAATTGCCTCAGCGTGTTGCCAGCGGCTTGGACGTGCGACATCTTTGCCTGTTCGATTGCCTCGTCGAGTTTCTGCACGAGCGAAGCCTTCGCCCATTCAGGGCAATCACAGGGAGGGATGAGCAGTTTCAGCCGGTTGACAGTGGCGTAGAACCGCTTCTGCACCTGAGATATCGGGCCGATTCTGACAACATACCCTTCGTCGCCGGCAAAATCCGGGTCTGCCGCATCAGATTCGATCGGCGTGTCCAGCCAATCATGCAGGCCTCCGCCGACGTAGACGGTATTACCTGCGGCCACGAGCGCGAACGCCTCAGATCTTGGTGCCAGACACTTGAACGTGAGCAGCGTGCTGAGGGTAGGGTCGAGTGATCCGACGAAAGCCGAGTAGCTGATGGACGCCGACCCACCCCCCGGACACATCTGGGGCTCGCCATCGTCAGGGTCAGGAAACGCATGATAGGACGTTGTGTCCCCCGCGACCCAGACGACCCCGGAATCATCGACGACGATGGCGGTCGCATAATCCCAGAAATTGCCGCCAAGGAATGTGGATGCCAGGATCGCGTCGAGATCGAGAGTCAGGCGGACGACGAACGGATCGAGCGCGGTATTGAGACTGTCAACCGAACCTGCGCCGATACCGGGAAAGTCCGTCGCGTTGGTGAAGCCGGCGGCATAGAGGGTACCGTTCCCGATCGCAAGGCCGACGACCGCTTCCACGCCGAAATCCTCCGTGCCACCGAGAAACGTCGTCACGCCTGCCGTCAGCGACGGATCCAGCCTGGCGATCCAGCCCTCGGTTTCCCCTTCGTACGTATGATCGGCAAGGGCGGCCCCCACCGTCGGGAAGTCGGACGACCTCGTGAAGCCTCCCACGTAGATGTCGCCTGCCGGGTGTATGGCGAGAGCCCGGGCGCCCTCACAATCTGTTCCGCCGAGATAAGTGGACACCGGCGGAACGCTCAGACCTGGATCGAGCGTGGCGACGAACGCTTCGTTCCAACCTGCATAGGTGGAGTCAACTGATGCCGCCGTGACGCCGGGGAAGTCTGCCGAATGCGTGAAGCCGGCGACGACCAGGTTCCCCGCGAGGTTGATGAGAAGGGCAGTCACAATCTCCCCGGGATAGGTTGCCCCGTCTTCCGGAATACCGCCCGAACTGCCACCGAGGTAGGTTGTGACGGGCGCGGCGCTCAAGCTCGAGTCCAGCCGCGCGACGAACGCATCGGACGCGCCGCCGAGGACGTTGTCCGCCGACAGCGGGCCGACTCCGGGAAAGTCGGCAGACCATGTCGCGCCGCCGACATACACGTTGCCGACCTGGTCCACGGCTAGAGCCCAGATTGTGTCGTGGCCGCTTCCTCCCAGATAGGTCGCCGCCAGGGTGTTCTTCAACTGCGCATCGAACTTGATGACAAACCCTTCATATTCGAACCCGGCGTGCGACGGATCGGCGGACCCGGGGCCGATCCCTGGAAAATCGAGCGGATAATTTCCGGTGCCGCCGTGGCCGGCCGCATAGATGTTCCCGCCGGCGTCTGTTGCGAGGGCCGTGACCATCTCACTACGTGATCCTCCCACGAACGTCGCCGCGAGTATCGGGTCAATCACCAGCGCGCTGCCACGATCGTAGTCTCCGAGTCGAAACCCGTACTCGGTGACCTGCGACGGAGTACGCCACCTCGATGAACGTTCTCGTTCCATTCGTATCCTGATACGCAACGGGTTTGCTCGAATCTCACCTCACCACGATCCGTCGCCACTTGCAGCTCTCCCGCCGTGCTGACGCGTAGATCTTCTCCGCCTTGCAGCCGGATGCGTATCCGCTCCGGGGCGGCGCCGGGCTTCACGGTGAACACCTTTTCGACCGTGCTGCCGCGGGCGGTCAACTGGACCTCGACGCCGTCATAGACTTCGCCAAGACTGATGCTGTCGTAGGTCGGTATGTGGCGACGCCACTTCGCCGCATCGCTGCCTCGGAACTCGTTGACGGTGGCAGACGACCGTTCGCCGCCGCGCGGCTGCGCCGCCCTTCCGCCGGCGAACGTCTCGGTCAGCACGAGAGGGCGGCCCTTCGACTCGGGTGGTCCAATCCGCTCGCTCAGGGCAGGGCGAGACGCGTGCTCGCCGGGGTGCACCTTCTCGCGATCCGTGAACGCGTACACCAGTTGACCTGTCCGCGTCACGTAGGCCATGCCGGCGAATGTGGCCGCGTAGAAGCTGATGCGTGGATCCCGCGCGCCGTCGTTCGCCACGAACGGTATGCGCACGCCGGCGAGCTGCTCCCTCGGATTCGGCGCAGCGGGCGGCTCGTCGCGGGGCGGCTGTGTCGGATCCGCCGACGGGCCTCGCACGAGCAGGAGCACGGCGCTGACCGCGATGAGGATCAGGTCGACGGACCGCTCGGGGCGCATGCGCACGCTGATGTTCCGCGCGGAAGTCGACAGGAGTGTTCGGGGTCATTGTCCCCTCCCGACGCGCGCGCGCCGCTCCCCGTGCCGATGGGCACTCCGGCGATTATCGGCGTCACACGTACATACGGAATCCGCGTGACGATAGTCGGAGCGCGACGTGGTGGGCGGCGGCCAGGCGCGGATCCTGCCGGCGAAACATCGCGATAACGGTACTAGAAGTTCTAAAGTTCTAGAGTTCGAAGGTGCCAAGAGATCAACAGGAGAGAGCGCGGAAGGAAAGCGGAAGGAAAAAGGAAGAGGACTAGTAAATCGTCGCGATCGATTCGAGGGCGTAGTCGAGGACGCGCGCGGGCAGCACGCCGAGATACAACACGGCCAGGGTCGCCAGCGCCAGGCCGGCCATGGCGGCGGCCGGCACGCGCGGGCGGACCGTGTCGGATCCTTCGGTCATGTACATCATGACGACGATCCGCAGGTAGAAGAACACCGAGACGACGCTGGTGAGCACGCCGATGATCGCCAGCCAGTAGTGCCCTTCCTGGATGGCGGCGGTGAAGATGTACCACTTCCCGATGAACCCGGCCGTCGGGGGGAGGCCGCCGAGCGACAGGAGGAACACCGTCATCAGCCCGGCCAGGCCCGGCCGCGACTTCCACAGGCCCGAGAAATCGCGGAGCTCGTCGTGCTGATGCTGCGCCGTCCCGAGTAGCGCGACGAGACCGAGGGCGCCGAGGTTCGTGACCGCGTACGACAACAGATAAAAGAGGATGGCGGCCTTGCCCGCGCTGTTGGCCGCGACGATCCCGAGCAGCAGGTAGCCGGCGTGGGCGATGCTGGAGTACGCGAGCATCCGTTTCACGTTCGTCTGGACGACGCCGACGACGGTCCCGAGGATCATCGTCACCCCGGCGACTACGGAAAGGACGGGAATCCACTCGCGCCTGCAGCGGCTCGAGCGCCGACAGGAAGACGCGGACGAAGGCGGCAAACGCCGCCGCTTTCACCCCGGTGGACATGAACGCCGTGACGATCGTCGGCGCCCCTTCGTAGGCGTCGGGGGTCCACATGTGGAACGGGACGGCCGAGATCTTGAACGCGAACCCGATGGCGAGGAACCCGACGGCCAGGAGCGCGACCGTCGACGGCGCGCTGGACGCCTGCCGCCGAGAGCACGGACCCGATCTGCTCGATCCGCGTCGAGCCGGACAGCGCGAAGGCGAACGCGATGCCGTAGAGAAAGAACGCGCTCGAGAACGCGCCGAGGAGGAAATACTTGAACGCCGCTTCGGCCCCGGCGGCGCTCTGCCGGCGGATGCCGGTGAGCACGTAGACCGCGAGCGACAGGATCTCGAGCGCCACGAAGATGACCAGCAGATCGGTCGCCGCCGCCATCATCATCATCCCGCAGATGGCAAACAGCGTCAGCGCGTAGTACTCGCCGGCGGGGATCTGCTCCCGCTCCACCACGTCGTTCGAAAACAGCATCGTCAACACGCCGACGATGCAGAGGACGACGTTGATGAAGAGGGCGAAGTTGTCGGAGCGGATGACCCCCATGCTCCGGGCATCGCTGTTCCAGAGGCAGACCGACGCAATCGCGGCGCCGACGAGCCCGATCAGGCCGAGCCCGGCGATCGGCATCCGCTCGCCCGGCTGCCGGAACGCCTCCGCGAGCATGGCGGCGATCGCCGACAGCGCGACGATGACGAGCGGGATGATGGCGAGGTAGTCGCTCATCGATGGGCTCGACTCGGGACTCGGATTCGGGACTCGGGATTCGGACTCGGGATCGGGACGGGACTCGAGAAGCGATCGAGTGTCGGCACCGGCTCCGCGTTCCTGGAGACAGGCCTCGAGTCCCGAACCCGAGTCCGCGAGTCCCGGCAGCGGCGAAGCTCCGGCCGCTGATGCGCTCGATCGTGCGCCTGATCGACGGCTCCATCGGGCGCAGGAAGACCTGCGGGAACACGCCCATCACGATCGCCATCACGATGGTCGGCACCATCAGTCGCCCACTCGCGCGGCGTGAGGTCCGGCAGCGAGCGGTTCTTCTCGTGGGTGATTTCGCCGTAGTTCACCCGCTGGAACATCCACAGCATGTAGACGGCCGACAGGATGACGCCGGAGGCGGCGAGCGCCGCGAACTTCGGGCTCCACAGGAACGCGCCGACGAGGATGAGGAACTCGCCGATGAAGCCGTTCATCCCGGGCAGCGCAATCGACGAGAGCGTGATCAAGCAGGAACGCCGCGACCAGCCGCGGCATCGCCGCCTTGAGGCCGCCGAACTCCGAGATGAGCCGCGTGTGGCGGCGATCCGACAGCATGCCGACGATCATGAAGAGCCCGCCGGTGCTGACGCCGTGGTTGAGCATCTGGTAGACCGCGCCGTGGACCCCCTGGACGTTGACCGCGCAGATCCCCAGCACGACGAACCCGAGGTGGCTCACGCTCGAGTAGGCGACGAGCTTCTTCAGGTCGGGCTGGACCATCGCGACGAGCGCGCCGTAGACGATGCCGACGATCGCGAACCCCGCGATCCACGGGGCGAAGTACATCGCCGCCGACGGGAAGAGCGGGAACGCGAAGCGCAGCAGGCCGTAGGTGCCCATCTTCAGCATCACGCCGGCGAGGATGATCGAGCCGGCGGTCGGCGCCTCGACGTGGGCGTCCGGCAGCCACGTGTGGAACGGAAAGAGCGGGACCTTGATGAGGAACGCCACGGCGAAGGCGAGGAAGAACCACTTCTCCATCGGCCACGACAGGGTGAGGCCGTAGAGGTCCAGGAGGTTGAAGCTCGGCGTCCCCGCGTGGGCCGCCGCGTACGCCGACGCCAGGCCGATGATCGCGACGAGCATCAGCACGCTGCCGGCCATCGTGAAGAGGATGAACTTCACCGCGGCGTAGACGCGGCGCTCGTAGCCCCAGATCCCGATGAGGAAGTACATCGGAATCAGCACGAAGTCCCAGAACATGTAAAAGAGGAAGAGGTCGATCGAGACGAAGACGCCCAGCATCGAGCTCTCGAGCGCGAGCAGGAAGCACGAGAACAGCTTCACGTTCTTGTGCACCGACTCCCACGACGACAGCAGCGCGAGCGGCGTCAGGAACCCGGTCAGGACGAGCAGGAACAGGCTGATGCCGTCCACGCCGACCAGGTAGCGGATCCCGAACACCGGCAGCCACGCGCGGTTCTCGACGAACTGATACTCGGCGCTCGCCGGGTCGAAGCGCCACCAGAGCAGCAGCGTCGCCGCGAACGTGACGAGCGACACCCCGAGCGCCACCTGGCGGACGAGGCCCTCGCGATCGGGCCGATCGCCGCGCCCGCCGGCCAGCATGACCGCGATCGCGCCGAGCAAGCGGCAGAATGACTATGACTGAAAGCATGTCGCTACCTGCAACCGAACCCAGAACCCTGAACGCCAGTGGAACCTTGTGGAACCCGGCGGAACCCCGTGGAACCCGCTCATCGCCACAGATACCACCCGAGCATCAACGCCGCGCCGAAGAACAGCCCGGCGGAGTAGGTCCTGACCGATCCGGTCTGGATCCGGCGGAGCCCGCCGCTCGTCATCCGCACCACGCTGCCGACGCCGTTCACCGTGCCATCGACGATCCGGGCATCGACGACTTTCCACAGGCCGTTGGTGGACAGCAGGCGAATCGGCTGCACGACGGCCGTGTCGTAGATCTCGTCGACGTAGTACTTGTTGCAGAGCAGGACGTAGAGCCCGTGCATCCGCTGCGCCAGCGCGTCGGCGGCCGCCTTGTTCCGCAACCAGAAGTACATCGCGATCACAATCCCCGCGAACGGCGACGGCGATCGAGAGCCTCATCAGCATGAGCTCCGTCGACGCGCCGTGCTCCTCCGCCTGCCGGCGCTGGCTTCTGCAGCGGAGCCGGCTCCGCCGCGGCAACGCCCTCGCGCGGCGCGGCATCCACGCCCGTCGTGGATCCGTCGCGGGCGCTCTCGCTGACCTCGAAGCTCGGCTCCAGGAACCGCTCGATCCGGTTCGTGGCCGCCGAGCGCGTGCGGCACGCCGACGTATCCGGCCACGATCGACCCGATGGCCAGCACGATGAGCGCAATCGCCATCGACGGCGGCGCATCGTGAATGTGTCCGCCGTGCGCGGCGCCGTGGTGCGCGGCGCCGTCGTGCGCGTGCGCGATCGGTGCGCGTGCCCGGGCCGATGCGCGGCGGCGCGGCGCTCGCCGTGGAACGCCAGGAACACCAGGCGGAACATGTAGGTGGCGGTCAGCAGCGACGTCACCATCGCCGATGGCCCACAGCAGGTAGGTGGCCCGGCGTGTCCGCGATGAAGGTCATGTAGAGGATCTCGTCCTTGCTGAAGAAGCCGGACAGGAGCGGGAACCCGGCGATCGCCAGCGCGCCGATGAGGAACGTCCAGTAGGTGATCGGGAGGTACTTCCTCAGGCCGCCCATGTTCCGCAGGTCCTGCTCCCCCGCCAGCGCGTGGATGACCGCGCCGGATCCGAGGAAGAGCAGCGCCTTGAAGAACGCGTGGGTGTAGAGGTGGAAGATCCCCGCCCCGTAGGCGCCCACGCCCATCGCCAGGAACATGTAGCCGAGCTGGGAGACGGTCGAGTAGGCGAGCACGCGCTTGATGTCGTTCTGCACGAGCCCGATGGTGCCGGCAATCAGCGCGGTCGCGGCGCCGATGCCCGCCACCACGACCAGCGTGGTCGGCGCATGCGAAAAGAGCACGGCGTTGCGCCCGATCATGTAGACGCCCGCCGTCACCATCGTCGCGGCGTGGATGAGCGCGGAGACCGGCGTCGGCCCTTCCATCGCGTCCGGCAGCCAGACGAAGAGCGGAATCTGCGCCGACTTGCCGGTCGCGCCGAGGAACAGCAGCAGCGTCGCGAACGTCATGACGCCCATCACGCCGTGCTCGGCCGCGCGGGCGTCCGCCTTGGCCGCCACCTCCTGGAAGTCGAGCGTGCCGAACGCGGCGAAAATCAGCAGCATCCCGAGGATGAAGCCGAAGTCGCCGATGCGGTTGACGACGAACGCCTTCTTGCCGGCGTCGGCGGCGGACTGTTTCCTGAACCAGAACCCGATCAGCAGGTACGAGCACAGCCCGACGCCTTCCCACCCGACGAACATGACGGGGAAGTTCGCGCCGAGCACGAGCACCAGCATGAACGAGGCGAAGAGGTTCAGATACGAGAAGTAGCGCGCGTACTCGGCGTCGGTCTCCTCGTGCATGTAGCCGGTCGAATAGATGTGGATGAGCGAGCCGATGCCGGTCACGACGAGGATCATCACCGCCGCCAGGTGGTCGAGGCGGAGCGTGAACGGCACGTGCAGCATCCCCGACGACATCCACGTGAAGACCGTCTGCTCCAGCGCGCCCGACGGCGCCGACCGCATCGCCGAGACCGACAGCGCGGAGACGCCGAACGACGCGATCATCGCCAGGCAGGCGAGCCCGCCGGAGACGGACTTCGGCAGCCGCCGTCCGAAGAAGGCGTTGACCAGGAAGCCGGCCAGCGGCAGCAGGGGGATCAGTAAGAGCATTGAGCCAACGGAATTGGAATGTGTCAGAAGCATATCCGTGTCATCCGTGTAATCCGTGTCACCACTTGAGCGCCGTGAACGCGTCGGGGTTGAGCGTCTCGCGGTGGCGGAAGAGCGAAATCACCAGCGCGAGCCCGACGGCCGCTTCGGCGGCGGCGACGGTCATGACGAAGAACGTGATGATCTGTCCGTCCACCAGCCCGTGTTTCCGTCCGACCGCGACGAACGTCAGGTTCACCGCGTTCAGCATGATCTCGATCGAGAGCAGCATGGTAATCAGGTTGCGGCGCAGGAAGACGCCCGAGGTGCCGATGGCGAACAGGAGGCCGGAGAGGATCAGGTAGTGCGTCAGCGTCACCGTCACCATGTCAGCGTTCCCTCCGCGCCAGCACCACGGCGCCGACCATCGCGACGAGGATCAGAATCGACGTCGCTTCGAACGCGAACGCGTGGCGCGTGAACAGGGTGTTGCCGATGAGCGCCACCGAGCTGACCGAGGCGGCCGTCCGCCGAAAGTCGGTCCCGCCAATCCGCGTGATCGCCCACACGATCTCGACGCCGAGGAGCAGCGAGATCACCACGCCCATCCGCATGCCCGTCGGCCCGAGCAGCGCCGAGATCCCCGGCGGGGCCGGCTCCTCGCGCGGGACGTTGAGCAGCATGACGACGAACAGGAACAGCACCATGATGGCGCCGGCGTAGATGATGATCTGCGTGACCGCCGTGAACGGCGCGTCGAGCAGCACGTACAGCCCGGCCAGCGCGCCGAACGACGCGATGAGCAGCATCACGCTGTGCATCGGGTTCGGCTGCGCCACGACGAGCACCGACGCGATGACGGCAATGGCGGCGAAGGCGTAGAAGGCAAAGACGTCCATAATCGCCAATTTCCGCCTGAAGCCCCGAGATAACCACAACACCAGCGCCGCGGCCAGGAAGAAGTTCACCACCGCGGCCGGCAGCAGGTACTTCCACCCGAACTCCATCAACTGATCGTACCGGTAGCGCGGCAGCGTCCACCGCATCCACACGTAGAAGAACAGGAGCAGGAAGACCTTCAGCAGGAACCACAGCCAGCCGAGCCAGTCCGGCAGGAACGGCCCGAGCCACCCGCCGAGGTACAGGCTCGTGGCGACGGCCGAGACGGTCACCATGTTGACGTACTCCGCGAGGAAGAACATCGCGAAGCTCATCGAGCTGTACTCGGTGTGGTACCCGGCGACGAGCTCCTGCTCCGCCTCCGGAAAGTCGAACGGCGCGCGGTTGGTTTCGGCGACGCCGGCGATCATGTAAATGATGAAGCCGAACGGCTGCAGGAACAGGTACCAGCGCGGGATGAAACCCAGCCAATACCCCGACTGGTTCATCACGATCTCGCGCAGCGACAGCGATCCCGCCATCATGATGACCGCGGCCAGCGCCAGCCCGTACGACAGCTCGTAGCTGATCATCTGCGCCGACGAGCGCAGGCCGCCGAGCAGCGAGTACTTGTTGTTCGAGCTCCACCCGGCGAGCACGATGCCGTAGATGCCCATCGACGTGATCGCGAAGATCACCAGCACGGCGACGTTGACGTCGGTGATCTGGAGCGGCACGGGCTCGTCGAGCAGGCCGAACAGCGTCGTCTCGGTCCCGAACGGGACGACCGAGAACGCCGCGAACGCCGCGGTCGTCGAGATGAGCGGCGCGATCGTGAACAGGAACGCGTCGGCCGCCTTCGGCCGCAGCTGCTCCTTGAAGACCAGCTTGAAGACGTCGGCGAACGGCTGCAGCACGCCTTCGAAGCCGACCCGGTTCGGGCCGCTGCGGTCCTGGATGTAGGCGCACACCTTGCGCTCCATCCAGACCATGAACGCCGCCGACAGGACGAGCATGTTGAAGATGACGAAGATCAACGCGAGATGCACGTTGAGAGGCGTGACCCAACTCAGCAGCCAGCTCGAGCATCAGTGCGCCCCAACCGGCGTCGTCGCGGCGCGCCAGGGGGCCGGCACCGTGCACCGTCCCTCGCGCACGTGCGCCTCGAACTCCGCGCGGAAGTGCTGCACGGTCGTCAGCGCCGGCGTCGCCGCCGCGTCGCCGAACGCGCACAGCGTCTTGCCGACGATGTTGCCGCCGACGCTCACGAGCAGGTCGATGTCGCGCATCTCCCCTTCGCCGTTCTCGATCCGCGTCAGGATCTTGTAGAGCCAGTCGCACCCCTCACGGCAGGGCGTGCACTTCCCGCACGACTCGTGCTTGTAGAAGTGGAGCAGGTTCTTCGCGGCCCACACCATGCAGGTCGTGTCGTCCATCACGATGATGCCGGCCGAGCCGAGCATCGATCCGGCCTTCGCCACGGCGTCGAAGCTCGCCGGGATGTCCAGCTGATCGGGCAACAGGATGGGCACCGACGATCCGCCGGGAATGACGGCCTTCAGCGTGCGCCCGTCGAGCATCCCGCCCGCGTGATCGAAGATGAGCTCGCGGAGCGTCGTCTTCATCGTCGCTTCGAACGTGCCCGGCTTCTTCACGTGGCCGCTGACGCAGAACAGCTTCGGCCCGCCGTTCTTCTCGGGGCCGAGCGAGGCGAACCATTCGGCGCCGTTGAGGAGAATCGGCGGCAGGTTGCAGAGCGTCTCGACGTTGTTGACCGCGGTCGGCGCGTCGTAGAGGCCCGACGACCGCCGGGAACGGCGGCTTGATGCGCGGCTGCGCGCGCTTCCCCTCCAGCGATTCGAGGAGGGCGGTTTCCTCCCCCGCTTCGTAGGCGCCGGCGCCGCGATGGATCACGATGTCGCAGTCGAAGCCGGAGCCCATGATGTTCTTGCCCACGTAGCCCTGGGCGTACGCCTTGGCGAGCTCCGCCTCCATGATTTGCTGCACGTGGTAGAACTCGCCGCGGATGTAGATGTAGGCGACCTTCGCGCCGATCGCCCAGCACCCGATGAGGCAGCCCTCGAAGAGCAGGTGCGGGTTGCGCTCCATCAGCACGTGATCCTTGAACGTGCCCGGCTCGCTCTCGTCCGCGTTGCAGCAGATGTACTTCGGCAGCGGCGTGTCCTTGAGGACGAACTGCCACTTGAGGCCGGTCGGAAACCCGGCGCCGCCGCGGCCGCGCAGGCCGGACGCCTTGACGAGCTCGATGACGTCGAGCGGCTTCATGCCGAGCGACTTCTTCAGCCCCTCGTACCCCTGGTGCTTCACGAAGAAGTCGAGGGTATGGGCGTTCGGCTCGCGGACGTACTTCGTAAGAATGGGTTCCACTATCCCTTTTCCACCTTCAGGTGACAGCCGGTGTACACGCCGGGGCCGCCCGCCTTGATCGCGTCGACCAGCGCGCCCACGTCCTCCGCCCTGACCCGCTCGTGCCAGTGCTCGTTGTTCACCATCACGATCGGCGCACGGTCGCAGGCCCCCAGGCACTCGAACTCGAGCAGCGTGAACGTCCCGGACGGATCGGTCTCGCCGACCTTGATCCCGAGCTTCTCGGAGAGCGCTTCGGTCACGCGCTCGGCGCCGTTGAGCGCGCACGACAGCGTCCGGCAGACCTGCAGCACGTGCTTGCCGACACGCTCTTTGAAGAACATGACGTAGTAGGTCGCGACGTCCTCCACTTCGGCCGGCGTCATCTCGAGGATGCCGGCGACGTGCCGCATGCCGCCCGCCGTCAGGTATCCCTCCTGCTCCTGCACGAGATAGAGCGCCGCGAGGACCGCCGAGCGCTTGCGATCGGGCGGATACTGCGTCAGGATCCGGTCGAGCTGCGCCCGCCGCACGGCCGTGAACGTGAACGGCGCGCCCTCGTCGAGCCGCGCGCGCTCCGACTGCTGGAAGTGCTCGCGGTCGTAGACCATCAACGGATGGAAGCTCATCGATCCACGTCCCCCATGACGACGTCGGTCGAGCCGATGACGGCGATCACGTCGGCAATCATGCCGCCGATGATCGCCTTCGGCAGCGCCTGGCACGCGTAGAACGACGGCGCCCGCAGCTTGATGCGGTACGGCCGGTTGGAGCCGTCGGAAATAATCGTGAACCCGTGCTCGCCGCGCGGGCCCTCGATCGGCACGTACGCCTCTCCGGCCGGCACGCTGAACCCCTGCGAGTAGATCAGGAAGTGCTGAATCAGCGCTTCCATCTCGGTGTAGACCTTGTCCTTGGGCGGCGGGACGATGCGGTAGTCCTGGATGTCGAAGACGCCGCGCGGCGAGATGCGCGCCAGCGCCTGCTGCGCGATCCGCGTGCTCTGCCGCATCTCCTCGACGCGGACCAGGTAGCGGTCGTAGACGTCGCCTTCCGTCCCGGTCGGCACGTCGAAGTCGTAGGTCTCGTAGCCGAGATAGGGAAAGGTCCGGCGGACGTCGTACGGCACACCGGACGCGCGCGCCATCGGACCGACCAGCCCGTAGCCGATCGCATCGTCTCGCGAGATCACGCCGACGCCGCGCGTGCGCTTCAACCAGATCTGGTTCTGCGTGAGCAGGTCCTCGTATTCGTGCAGCTTGTCGGGAAAGGCGTCGAGCAACGTCTTCACGGTCTCGTGGAACTCGCTCGGCAGGTCCTCGCGCAGCCCGCCGATCCGCAGGTAGCTCGGGAACATGCGGAAGCCGGCGAGCATCTCGTTGACGTTGAGCAGCTGCTCCCGCTCGCGGAAGCAGTACATCATCACCGAGACCGCGCCGATCTCGAGCGCGTGCGTCGCCAGCCAGACCAGGTGGCTCGCGAGGCGCTGGAGCTCGGCGATGAGCACGCGGATGTCGCGCACGCGCTGGGGCGTCTCGATGCCGAGCAGGCGCTCGACCGCCAGGCAGAAGGCCAGGCTGTTGGACTGCGCGCCGAGGTAATCCATGCGCTCGACGAGCGGGATCACCTGCTGCCACTTCTTCTGCTCCGCCGTCTTCTCGATGCCGGTGTGCAGGTAGCCGACCGTGGTGTCCGCGCCGACGACCGTCTCGCCGGACAGCTCCAGCACGATCCGCAGCACGCCATGCGTGCTGGGGTGCTGGGGCCCCATGTTGACGGTCATGATCTCGCTGCGAAGTTCGGGCATCGGAGTCGTCGGTCTCGAGTCTCCAGTCTCAGGTCCAGTCCCGGGTCCTGGTCTCGAGTCTTCCGGCTGGTCTCTGGCTTCTGGTCTTTGGTCGTCAGTCCGTCATCAGGGTCCGTTCCACCAGCTCGCAGATGGCGTGGATCAGCGTGCCGTGCACTTCCTGGACGCGCGGCGTCGAGTCGGCCGGCACGTTGATGTGAATCTGCGCCGTTGCGCCGATCGGGCCCCCGTCGCGGCCCGTGAGCGCCACCGTCGTCAGCCCCCGCGCCTTCGCGGCGTCGAGCGCCTTCAGCACGCTCGGCGACTTGCCGCTCGTGGAGATGCCGAACGCCACGTCCCCCGGCCGCCCGAGCGCTTCGATCTGCCGGACGAACACCCGGTCGAACCCATAGTCGTTGGCCACGGCCGTCAGGATGCTCGTGTCCGTCGTCAGCGCGATCGCCGCCAGCGCCTCGCGCTCGCGCGTGAACCGGCCGACGAGCTCCGTCGCCAGGTGCTGCGCGTCGGCGGCGCTTCCGCCGTTCCCGAACACCAGCAGCTTAGCGCCTTTCGTGAAGGCCTCGCGGATGGCGGCCGCCGCCCTGATGACCGGCGCCGGATCCATCTCGCGCATCCGCGCGTACAGCGCGATCGTGTCGTCGAGAATCGCCTTCACGACGACGGCCTCCGCCGGGTCGGCGCGCCGATCCATCACGCTCGGCGCTCGTGCGCCGTGCATCAACCGCGACTCATCAGTCCTTTCGCGCCCGTTCTCTCGTCGCCTCGATGTTCGCGACGAACTGTTCCTGCGAGACCTGCAGCGGCTCGTACATCTTCACCGGCTGCTTGATCTGCACCGGGTAGTCCTTGCGCAGCGGGAACCCTTCCCAGTCCTCCGGCATCAGGATGCGCCGCAGATCGGGGTGATCGCTGAAGTGAATCCCGAACAGATCGTAGGCCTCGCGCTCGGACCAGCCGGCGGCCGGCCACACCGACGACACCGAGGGGACCGTCGGATCATCCCCGCCGGGCACGCGCACTTTCACGCGCAGCCGCTTCGCCGTGTCGCCGTAGCCCGGGATGCCGAGGCTGGCCAGCAGATACATGATCTCGAAGCGCGGCACGCGCGGGAGGTAGTCGATCGGCAGCAGGTCGGCGAGAAACGCGAAGCCCAGCTCGGGTATGTCCCGCAGCGCACGGCACGTCTCGACGAGCTGCTCGCGCGCGACCGCAATGGTCGGCATCCCGTCGGCGGATTGGATCGGCTCCAGGCCGGCGGCCGGGACGGCACGCGAAAGCACCCCGATGATGGCAGTCGAGTCCATGCTCGATTCACGCGAAGACCTTCTGCTTGGCGATTTTCCTCTGCAGCTCGACGATGCCGTAGATGAGCGATTCGGGACGGGGCGGGCAGCCGGGCACGAAGACGTCGACCGGCACGACCTGGTCGACGCCCTGCACGATGGCGTAGTTGTCGAACACGCCGCCGACCGACGCGCAGGCGCCCATCGAGATGACGTACTTCGGCTCGGGCATCTGGTCGTAGATGCGCCGCAGGACCGGGGCCATCTTGCGCGAGAGGCGGCCGGCGACGATCATCAGGTCCGACTGCCTGGGCGAGCCGCGGAAGACCTCGGCGCCGAAGCGCGCGACGTCGTAGCGGGAGGCGCTCATCGCCATCATCTCGATCGCGCAGCACGCCAGGCCGAACGTGACCGGCCAGATGGACGACCGCCGCGCCCAGTTCACGACCCAGTCCACCTTCGTCAGGAGGAACGGGGCATCGACGTCGTCGTTGTCAGGCATTTGAATCCCTAATCCCTAATCCCTAATCCCGAATCCCGAATCCCCGAATCCGCGCGTCAGTCCCGCGCGCTTCGGCGCGGCAGGCTCGCTAGTACCGCTCGTGGCCCCAGTCGAAGACGCCTTTGCGCCAGACGTAGACGTAGCCGGCGAGCATGATCGCGAAGAACAGGACCATCTGGACGAAGCCGAACCAGCGCAGCTCGCGGAGCGCCATCGCGAAGGGGTAGAGGAACGCAATCTCGATGTCGAACAGCAGGAAGATCATCGCCACGAGGTAGAACTTGACCGGGTGGCGCTCCCGGGCGTCGCCCACCGGCGGCATGCCGCATTCGTAGGGCGCGAGCTTCTCGGGGGTCGGCTTCCTCGGCGCCAGCAGATGAGCCAGCGCGATGTTCAGCGCCCCGAAGCCGGCGCCGAGCACGATCATAATAAGGATAGGAACCCAGACGTGCATCGTGCTCCATCCCCGGCGGCCGGCCCGCGCTTGTGAATGTTTTCTCAAAGCCGGCCGAAAAAAAGCGCGTCGGAGCCGGACGCGATTCGGATGTCCGCAGCGGCCTTTTCGAGACGCCTGAACGGGGGAAATGCTATCACGGAAAACAGCTTCCAGTTGCCAGTAGCCAGCCACCAGCTTCCAGCTCCCAGCTTCCTGCGCCAGAATAAGACATGCGCCTGGCTGGTTCAGCCCGATGCCCCCGGTCCCGTCCGGCATCGCCGCGTGCAGCGCGGGGTTGGTCGCGGCCCTTGCGGACGACCATCAGATCGACGTTACGTGGATGAGCCCGTGGCCCGGCTCGTGCCCGGGACCCGGTCGGCGCACGACTTCGTCTGGCGGCATCGGCTCGAGCCGTACGATCTGACCGTCTACCAGCTCGGCAATTCGTCTCATCACGACTTTCTCTGGCCGTATCTGTTCCGGTATCCCGGGCTCGCGGTGCTGCACGACGCGCATCTGCACCACGCGCGCGCCGCGGCGCTCCTCCGGACCAAACGCGCCGCCGACTATCGGGCCGAGTTCGCCTGGAACCATCCGGCCGCCGGCGCGGACCAGGCGGAGCTCGCGGTGGCCGGCTTCGACAACCAGCTGTATTACGCCTGGCCGATGACGCGGCTGGTTGTCGAGGCGTCCCGCCTGGCGGTCGTCCACACGCCGGCGCTCGCGGCCGCCCTGAACGAGGAGCTCCCGCACGCGCGCGTCGAAGCCATCCGCCTCGGGCACGGCGAGCCGGTGTCGGACGCGCAGGCGCGCGCGGCTCGCGCGAGGTCCGCACCGAGCGGGGGATTCCGGAGACGGCGATCCTCTTCGGCGTCTTCGGCGGGCTGACTCCCGAGAAGCGCATCCCGCAGGTGCTCGACGCGCTCGCGGCCGTGCTCCCGTACGCGCCCTCCGCGCACCTGCTCCTCGCGGGCGCCGCGGCCGAACACTACGATCTCGCCGCCGATGTCCTGCGGCGAGGGCTCGGCTCGCGCGTCACGATCACCGGTTATCTCGAGACGGACGCCGAGCTGACCGACTGCATCGCCGCCTGCGACGTCTCGTTGAACCTGCGCTGGCCGACCGCGCGCGAAGTGTCCGGACCCTGGCTGCGCGCCCTGGCGGCGGGCCGGCCGACGGTCATCATCGACCTCGCGCACCTGGCGGACGTGCCGTCGCTCGATCCGCGCACGTGGAGGCTTCGCCTGTCGGGATTCGGGATCCGGGATCCGGGCTCCGCGGATCCCGGATCCCGGATCCCGGATCCCGGTACGATCGCCCCTGTCACCGTCGCGATCGACATCCTGGACGAGGACCATTCGCTGCGGCTCGCCATGCGCCGGCTCGCGTCCGACGCGGCGTTGCGCGCCGAGCTCGGCGCGGCGGGACGCCGATACTGGGACGAGGAGCACTCGATGCCGCGGATGGTCGAGGACTATCGCCGCATCCTCGTCACGGCCGCCGGGCGCGCCGCGCCTGAGGTGAAGCGGCCGCCGCATCTCGTCACGAACGGCGACCGCGTGCTGCGCCGCGTGCTCGACGAGTGCGGCCTGCGCGTAGAGCTGGCCTTCAGGCCAGCCTCCGGCCGCCGGCCGGCCTGAAGGCCGGCACTACATGAGGTAAACTTTGACCATACGATTGAACGGCGAGCCGTTCGAGATCGCCGGCCCCGTCACCATCAGCACGCTGCTCGCCAACTTGAACATCGATCCCCGCATCGTCGCCGTCGAGCACAACGTCGTCGTGATCAAGCGTCATTGTACGACACCACCGAGATCGGCGAGGGGGACGAGATCGAGATCGTGAGATTCGTCGGCGGCGGATGAACTCAGAACCCTGCGGAACCTGAACCCTGCGAACCCTGTGGAACAGAACCCCGCGGAACCTTGTGGAACCCCGCGGAACCCTGTAGAACCTTTAGACATGAATTCCGATCCGCTCATCATCGCCGGCAAGACGTTCCGATCGCGGCTGGTCGTCGGCACCGGCAAGTACCCGTCGCACGCGGTCATGCGGGATGCGCACCTCGCGTCGGGCGCCGAGATGGTCACCGTCGCGGTGCGGCGCGTGAACCTGAGCGACCGGACGAAGGAATCGCTCCTCGACTACATCGATCGCGAGCGCATCTTCATCCTGCCGAACACGGCCGGATGCTACACCGCGGACGACGCGATCCGGACGGCGCGGCTCGGGCGCGAAGTGGGGCTGTCGAACTGGGTGAAGCTCGAAGTGATCGGCGACGAGCAGACGCTCTTCCCCGACAACATCGCGCTGCTCGAGGCGACCCGCGTCCTCGTCGCCGAAGGCTTCGTCGTGCTGCCGTACACGAACGACGATCCGGTGATCTGCCGCAAGCTCGAGGAAGCGGGCGCGGCGGCGGTGATGCCGCTCGGCGCGCCGATCGGCTCGGGGCTCGGCATCCAGAACCCGAACAACATCCGGATCATCAAGGACCAGGCGCGCGTGCCGGTGATCGTGGACGCCGGCGTCGGGACCGCCTCCGATGCCGCGATCGCGATGGAGCTCGGCGCCGACGGCGTGCTGATGAACACCGCGATCGCGCTCGCATCCGATCCGGTCGCGATGGCCGCGCGCCATGAAGCTGGCGGTCGAGGCCGGCCGGCTGGCGTTTCGCGCCGGGCGCATTCCGATGCGGCCGCACGCCTCGGCGAGCAGTCCCGTCGAGGGGCTCATCGCGGCCAGCGCGGCGGGGACCGGGCCGGCGGCGGGCGGGCGCGCGGGCGGCTGATGGCGGACCAGTCTCCGCGAGCCGCCTCGAGGCGACCCTGCAGCGCCTGAAAAAGGAGCGCGACGAAGCGGACGCGCGTTACAACGAGGCCCTCACCGCGCTCGACCGGACGCTGCGGCCGCCGGCGCCGCTTCCGCGTCCGGCGCCCGGCCTCGACGACCACCAGATCGCGCCGCTCAACGAGGCCTGGAACATCCTGCCGGCGCCCCCGCAGGCCTCCGGCTTGCGGGGCAGGCTGACCGGCTTCATCTGGGGCATGGTCGGCCCGTATCTGCAGCGGCAGCTCACGTTCAACTCGCTCCTCGTCGATCACGTCAACCGCGCCGCGGCCGCCCAGCGCGACGCGCACCGCGCCGCGGACAACATCGTGACGGCGCTCGGCGAGCGCCTCGCCGCGCACGCCGAGTTCCAGGCGCGGCTGATGGTCTACCTGCAGCAGATCACCGCCTACGTGGATACGAAGGATCGCGACACGGCCGGCGGCGCGCTCGTGCTCAACGCCGCGCTCAGCGGCCTCGCCGAGAATGTCGATAAGACGATGGAGTCGCTCGCGGCGCGCGAGCATCGCTACGAGGCCCGCACCACGGCGCTCGGCGCGGCCCAGGAAGAACTGCGCACGACGCTCGGCGTCGTGCAGCAGGGCTTCATGACGCTGAAGCGGTCAGTCGAGAGCCGCCAGAATGCCGCCCCGACCGGTCCTGCCAACGGTCAGATGGGCCCGGCGCCTGCTGCTGGTGGCGCCTTCTCTGGGGCCCTCGATGCGTACAAATACGTCGGGTTCGAGGATCAGTTCCGGGGCTCGCAGGCGGTGATCCGCGAGCGGTTGACCTCGTATCTGCCGCTCTTCGACGGCGCGTCCGGCGTGCTCGACGTCGGCTGCGGCCGCGGCGAGTTCCTCGATCTGCTCGCCGCCCGCGGCATCGGCGCGCGCGGCATCGATCTGAATCACGAGATGGCGGAGGTGTGTCGCGCGCGTGGCCTCGACGTCACCGAAGCGGACGCGGTCGGGTACCTGTCCACGCTCCCCGACGCCTCGCTCGGCGGCATCTTCGCCGCGCAGGTGGTCGAGCACCTGCAGCCGGGTTACCTGCTGCGGTTCCTCGAGCTCGCGTTCCACAAGCTCCGGCCCGGCGGGCGCCTCGTGCTCGAGACGCTGAACCCCGCCTGCTGGGTCGCGTTCTTCGAAAGCTACATCCGCGACATCACGCACGTCTGGCCGCTGCATCCGGAGACGCTGAAGTATCTCGTCGTCGCGAGCGGCTTCACGAAAGCGGCGATCGAGTTCCGCTCGCCGGTGCCGCCGCAGGATCGCCTCCAGCCGATCGCCGTCCACGCCGGCGCCGACGCCGCGCTCGGCGACCTGACCGAGGCGTTCAACGCGAACGTCGAAAAGCTCAACGCGCGCATGTTCACGTATCTCGACTACGCTGTCATCGGAGACAAGGCCCTGTGATCCGTCTGCGCCCCGAATTCCCCGCGGCCATCGCTCTGGTCATCGCTCTGGTCATCGCTCTGCTCGGGGCGCTCGGCGCCGGTGTCGCGGCGCAGCGCGGCAAGCCGGCGCCGGCCCCGGCCGCCAAGCCGCCGGCCGCCGCCGCGAAGCGTACACCCCAGGCCGTGCCGTTCGCGGCGGGCGAAACGCTGACCTACGACGTCTCGTGGTCGTCGTACCTGACCGCCGGCACCGCGACGCTCTCCGTCAAGGAGAAGAAACCGTCCTACGGCTCCGACGCGTACTACATCGTCGCCGAAGGCCGTCCGACGCCGCTGGTGTCGAAGCTGTACGACCTCTATTACAAGGCGGACACGCTCCTCGACGTGTACACGCTGCTGCCGCAGCGCGGGTCCATCTTCAGCCAGGAAGGCAAGCGTCAGCGGATGAAGGTGACGATGTTCGACCACGTGAAGAAACGGGCGCAGTACGAGGTGCAGACGCGGACGGTGGTCAAGAAGGACCTGGCGATTCCCGCCTATTCACAGGACGCGATCGGCGCCATCTACGTGCTCCGCGCGATCCCGCTGAAGCAGGGCGACAAGTTCTCGATCCCCGTCTGCGACGGCGGCCAGAGCTACAAGCTGGAAATCAACGTGGGGGCGATCGAGACCGTCAAGACCGGCATCGGCGCGGTGCGCGCGTGGAAGATCACGCCGGTGCTGCCGGCCGCCAACGCGGGAGGCGCGCGGCGCCTGACGTTGTGGGTGTCTGAAGATGCCCGCAAGCTCCCGGTGCGGATGCAGGCGCAGCTGGCGGTGGGGTCGTTCGATCTGACGCTGAAGAGCGCGAGCCAGTGAGGTGGGTGCCGGCCCGGGCCATGCGTCGGCAGTCGTGACCCGCCCCGCGCCCGGACGTGCCGGCCGAGGACTCGCGCGGCTCGGATGGGGAACCGGCGGCGCGTTCGTCATCCTGCTGGTGTTCGCATTCCTTCGCACCGACACGGCGGGGTTGCCGCTTCGAGCCGGCGTCCTCGCCCTGGGCGTGTTGGCATCGTTCGCCCCCGGATCCGCGCTGCTCGTCCTCGCCGGTCTCTCTCCTTTCTCCACGATGCTCACGGCGCTGGCCGGCGTGTCCCTCTCGGGCACGGCGCTCGCGGAGGCCATGGTGCTCGCCACGACAGGCCCGTGGATGCTTCGCACGGCGCTCTCGCCGCCTCCGGTCCCTGCCGCCTCACGGCGAATCGCGCCGGCCGCCGTGGTCTTCGCCCTCCTCGCCCTGTCGTCCTGCGTCGTCCAGCTCGCCGTCGTGATGGCGCGATCGGGTGGGGCGGCGTTCGCCGGCGACGTGTGGATGTTCGTCTCGCGGGGCTATTTCGAACGATCGATCGTTTTCAACGTGATGACCGTCACGGGCGCCCTCGTCGAGGGCGTCGTGCTGCTCTTGATGACCGCGACGCTCTGCGCGCGCGCGCCGTACCTGCGCGACCGGCTGCCGCTGATCATGATCACGGCGACCGCCGGGATGGCGGTCCTGAACCTGACGAGGCTCCTGGCGGCCGCGCTCCGCAGCGGAGCGCCGCTGCAAGCCCTTCCCGAGTTGTGGTGGCACACGCGCATCAGCACGCACTACGATCGCAACGCCGCGGGATCCGTGTTCTCGATGGTCGCGTTCGTTGCGGCCGGCAGTCTCGGCGCGTCACGGCGGCGCCGGGCCTACGTCGGCTGCGCGCTGCTGCTGGTGGCAGTCGGTCTCTGGTTGTCGGGGTCGCGTGCCGCGCTGGCGGCGACGGTCGTCATGGGCGCGGCATTCGCGGCGGTGATCGGCTGGCATCACGCCGATGGGAGACAACGGCGGCACGCCGCGTTCGCCGGAGCGGTGGTGCTCGCACTCGGCCTCGCGCTGGCGGCGCTATACCCGGCGAACCGCAACAACAAGGTCGCCGGATCGGTGGACGGGCGGCGGGAACTGGCGATCGCGGCGCTTCGCATGTCGGCGGCACATCCGGTTTTTGGCGTCGGCATCGGCCGCTTCTACGACCTCTCGGACGAATACGGCCGGCCTCAGCTTCCGTCCGTGCTGACGCCGGGCAGCACGCGGGAGAACTCGCACAACAACTTTCTGCAAGTGCTGGGCGAGCTCGGCCTGACGGGGCTCGCCGCGCTGCTGTGGCTGTTGACCGTGGCGCTGCTGCCGGCGATCCGGGCCGCGCGCGCCGGTGTCGAGTTGCCGGCGTCTGCCGCGCTGGCCGCAGGCGCGATCGCGTACGTCCTGACATGGCTGACCGGGCACCCGCTCCTGGTCCCCGAAGCCCTCTACCCGTTCTTCATGGTGCTGGGGCTGACCGCCGCCGCCGGCGCAACGCCAATCGACATGGCTCCGCCGATGCGCCCGGCGCGAGCCGCCGTGGCCGGGGCGGTCGCCGTCATTCTCCTGTTGATTGGATTGCCGCTTCGCGTCGCGACAGCTATTGGCGAGGCGAACCTGGAGGACGTGGGGTACGAGCTCTCGGGGTGGCAGCGCGACGGCCAGGGAGAACGCTTCCGCATCGCCGGGGCCCGCTCGACGCTGTTCGTGCCGAGCGACGCCGGCGCTGTCAATCTGCCGCTGCGCCGGGTGCCGGGGAAAGGGCCGATCGAGGTGGAGGTTTTGCTGGACGGCCGCCCTGCCGACCGCGTGCAGCTCGCGGGCGACGGCTGGAAGATCGTGCGGCTCGTGGTACCGACGGTCCGCGCGCGTTACCGTCGCGTCGACCTGCGCGCGCGCGCCACGGCTGCGGGTGAGATTCCGGCGCTCATGGTGGGAAGGGTTCGATCCGTCTATGGCGAGACGCGAGACGTCCCGGTGCTGCCCGGCCCGGCCCGGACAGGCCGGACCGCGGGGGACTACGACGGCGACGGATCAGCGGATCCGGCCGTGTATCAGCAATCGAAGGGCGTGTGGCGGATCGAGAAGGTGGGCACGATCCAGCACGGCGGACCGGGCGATCGTCCGGTGCCGGCCGACTACAACGGCGACGGGATCGTGGACCTGGCGGTGTATCACCCGTCGGATGGCCGGTGGCTCGTACGCGGTCAGCCGACGCTGCAGTTCGGAGAGCCGTCGGACATCCCGGTGCCGGGCGACTACGACGGCGACGGCCGAATCGATCTCGCCGTGTTCCGCCCGTCCACGGGCACGTGGTACGTGCGCAACAAATCAGCGACCGCGTGGGGGGACCCGGGAGACGTTCCGGTGCCGGGCGACTACGACGGCGACCACGTCATCGACTTGGCGGTGTACCGGCCGTCGAACGGCACGTGGTACGTGCGGAATCAGCCCGTGATCCAGTTCGGGGATCCTGGCGACGTGCCGGTGCCGGGGGACTACGACGGCAACGGCACGATCGACTTCGCGGTGTACCGTCCGTCTTCCGGCAAGTGGTACGTCCTGAAGCAGCTCGTGGCGCAGTACGGGACGACCGGCGACATTCCGGTGCCCTGGCGACTACAACGGCGACCACGTCACGGACCTGGCGGTGTACCGGCCGTCGACAGGAGATTGGTTCGTGCAGAGACGCTCGAGATCAGGAATCACTGAGTCGCGTGCGTCGCGAATCGTCAAGCGTGACCCGTGATCCAAGGCGTAGGTCCGTTCGACATCGTGAGATCACGGAGCGCGAAGTCGCAGGGCGAGCGGTGTCGGTGTCGAACGTTGCTCCGCGCGACGAGAAACGCTCCGGGCTCTGACGACTCACGCTCACGCGGCGAAGCAACGAAGCGAGAGACGGACAAGCAGCGCTGAACGCGCCGAGCGCTCGGCCGTGGGATTACGCGGATGGCAACGACGCGAGCTCGCCGCGTAGGAATCGCCGGTCGCACCCAGCAGCGCCTGCGACGTGCGCGCTACGCCGTCGAAGTCGTGCTGCAGAGCCTCGCACGCGCGGTGACGCGCCTGCACGCGGATGTCGACAAGGCTAACCGCTCGGTGCGCGAACGCTGAATCGCGATTCAGGGATTCAAGGATCAGGCATGGTGATTAGGGATCGGCGTCGCCTCCCGTTCAGGCGACTCGCAGGATCCCCGCGTAGCCCAGGAGCCAGACGGCAAGCGACCGCGGCCGTGAAGCCGAGCAGCATGGAGGCGCCGACGTACTTCTTCACGGATGGCGCGACCGGCACGGTCGGGAGTTCCGGCGTACGCGCCAATCTTCACGTTGGAATCGGACTCGGCTTTCGCGATCTGGGCGTCGCCAATCTTCTGCTCGAGCTTGCCGAAGCGCGCTTTGGCCTCGTCGAGCGCCAGCTGGTGCGGCGCGAGCTGCATCGAGTGCTCGCGCGAGAGGGCCTCGAGCCGTCCTTCCGACGCCAGGTAGTCGGCGCGCAGCGAGGTCATCTCCTTGCGCATCTGCTGAAGCTGCTGGCTCAGCGTGCGCTCACGCGCGTCGAGCCCGCCGATCGTGCTGCGGTCCTCGGACAGCTGCCGCGACAGCGACACGTAGACGGGGTTGGTTTCTTCGGTTCGAATCAGGAGCTTCCCCATCGCCGGGTCGCCGGCAGCGGTTTTCGTCTCGCCGCCGCGAACGGCCGCGTTCCACAGCGCCTCGTCCGAAGGACCTTTGGTGAGCGTCAGCACCGGCGTGGTCGTCGCGAGCTCGGCTTCCAGCTTCGCGATCCCTTCCCGGCCCTGCTTCACGTCGAGTTGGATGCCGAGCAGCTCCGCCTCGGCTCGAACCATCTCGCGTTCGAGCGAGGCGAGCCGGCTCCTCTTCCACTCGACGGCCGCCGCGGTCCGCGCCTGGGTGTATTCGCGATCGAGACGCGTTTCCTCGAGCTTCACCGTCCGCTGGCCGGTCAGCACCCGCTCCGAGGCCTTGGGAAACTCCTCGAGGATGAAATCAACCGAGCTGGACTTGCCGAGCACCGCCAGCTTGGTCTGCTCCGTCAGGAACACGTCCGCCCAGGCGTTGGCGACCGCCCGGGCCAGCTCCGGCGTGCGGGATCGCGCCACCAGATCGACAAGCGGCAGAAAGGGCTTCTGCGGCTCGCGGCTCGGATACAACTGCGTCGACAACACCCCCGGCCCCTCCTCCTCGCCGAGCAGTTTCCTGTGCCGCAGCTCCTGCGCGACGCGGTGCTGGATGTAATCGGACTGGGCGAGCCGCTCGTAGGCTTCGATGGAGAACGGCTGTGGCGTCAGCGCCGTCGAGAACGTCGGCGACGTGACGAAGACGGTGGACCGGGCCTCGTAGGTCTTGTCCACCAGCTGAACGAGGCCGTAACCGATGAGGCCGCTGACGATGGTCGCCAGCAGGATCGGGCGATAGTGGGCCGCCAGGGTCACGACGGTCGCATTGAGGCTGACGCGATCGTCTTTCAACGGCGGCGGCAGCAGATCGTCGAAGGGCGTCAGGGTCCTGAAGCGCGAGGGGGTGGTGGCCATTCGTATCTCTAGACGGCCGCGCGGGCCGCGGGTGCGGCGGCCCGGCGCAGGACGTACCCTGCCTGCACGGCGTCGTTGCGAAACATTTGAACCGTCTCGAGCGAGAAGAGATCGAGATCCTTGCCGAGCGTGGTGAGCTTGGCGAACAGATCGTGCGTGACGGTGATGATGTGGCAGCCGATCTGGTCCGCCTGGACGACGTTGAAGATCTCCCGGGGGCTGGCCCAGATCACTTCGGCCGCGGGAAGCTCACGCAGCCGATCGCACGCAGCCGAGACAACCGGCACCGGGTCGCGGCCGCTATCGGCAATCCGCCCGGCGAACACCGAGACGCAGGACGGCGTGTCGGGCGACAGGCACGGGCGGATCCGATCGACCTGTTCGGCGGTCATCACCGCCGTGACGTTCAGCTTGACGCGCGCGTGGGCGAGCCGCGCGATGAGGTTCCCGGCAAACTGGCCCCGCGTGTTCGTGACGGGGATTTTCACGTAGACGTTGGCGCCCCAGGACGCGATTTCGAGCGCCTGATCTTCCATCTCGTCGAAGTCGTCCGACAGCACCTCGAACGAGATGGGCCTGTCGGGAATGGCGTCGAGCGCCTCGCGCGCAAACGCCGCGTAATCGGTGACCCCCGCTTTTCGCATCAGCGTCGGGTTGGTGGTAAACCCCTTTACGAGCGGATGGTGTGCGAGCGCGAGCATGCCGGGCAGATCCGCGCCGTCCGCAAAGATCTTCACACCTAGAACAGGCACTCCTGACATCCTTTCTCCAGGTAGAGGGTGTCAAAACCGCATGGTCCGGCTAAAGCCGGAGGCGACGAACGGTTTTGCACCGGGCCTACCGTCGTGCCGACAGAATCCACTCCGTGGCTTCCGCGAAATCGCACACGCGTGCATCAGGGATGGTCGTGACGGTTTCCGCGTATTTGTGATCGATGAGCACGGTGCGGCAACCGGCGCGGCGACCGGCTTCGACATCGCGCCAGCGATCTCCGACCATGAAGCTCCGGTTCAGGTCGAGATCGCGGTCACGCGCCGCGGCCAGCAGCAGGCCAGCCGAGGGTTTCCGACACTCGCAGCAGGAACGGTCGTCATGATAGCACACACGGAAATCATCGAGGAGCAGCCGGCGGCCCAACTCCGCGTTGATGGCTTCGACGATTTCCCGCCGTTGGGTACCTCTGGCCACATCAGGCTGGTTCGTGACGACGACGAGGTCGAAGCCGGCGAGACGGAGCCGGTCGAGCGCCTCCGGGACGTCCGGCGGGATGACCAGCTCATCAGGAGTTGCCGGCGGATAGGGACGGCCGTCCACGACATGCGAGCGGTTGATCACGCCGTCCCGGTCGAGGAACACCGCCGGCCGGCTCACCGCACACCTTCCCATTTGGTCGCCGCGGTCTTGAGCTTCGGGTGGGACACGAGCAGGTGCCACACGATCGCCTGGAAGGCCTCGGCGTGCGGCGTCACGGTCTCGGGGTTCACGGTCGGGACGATCACGCACGCGTCGGCGACCTGTGCGGTGTATCCGCCGTCCCGCCCGACCACGCCCACGATCCGGGCGCCGACTTCGCGCGCGTACTCGAGGGCGCGGACCAGGTTGGGGCTGATGTTGTGTTCCAGGCTGCCTCCGCCGACGGAAAACACGCAGATCGCGTCGGCCGCGCGCAGGCGGCTGCCCCGCAGCCAGTCGGCGAACACGGTGTCCCAGCCGTTGTCGTTGGTGCGCGCCGTGAGCTCCGCGACGTTGTCCACCGGCGAGTACGCCTCGAAGCCGGCCAGCTTACGGAAATCGTTCACGGCGTGCGAGCAATTGGCGGCGCTGCCTCCGACGCCGAGGAAGAACAGGCGCCCGCCGGCGGTGCGCGTCTCGGCGAGGAGATCGACCATCCGCTCGATCTGCGTCTCGTCGAGCGCCGCGAGGATGTCCGCCACCTCTTTCAGGTGCTGCCGGACGTAAGTCGTCATCGTGCGTCGCGGTCTCCGCTTCGTCGGCCAGCATGGTGCCGACGTGTTTCGGCGAGGCCCGACGGGGACCCGATCTCGTAGAAGCGCGTCGGCACCTCGAACCCGGCGAGCTCGTCCCGCGCCAGGAGGTCGGCATACACTTTTGCAAGATCCAGCGGCGCCGCCGGCTCGTAGGGATCGAATACGCGCGCCTCGATCGCGCCGAGGCCGTAGTCGATGTGTTGCATCGTCGCGGCATGTCGCCGCCGGCCGCTTGTCGTAGCGGACGATTCGCCCGTCGGCGAAGAGCACGTTGCTCGCGTCCCACCGGCCCTCGTTCCGGAAGACGGTCATCAGCGCCGGGCGTCCGCTCGCGTGGAACGCCGCTTCGACCGCGGCGTAGTCGCAGTCGAGATACGAGTCGCCGTAGAGCACGAAGAACGCCTCGCCGAGCATCGGCCGCGCACGTCGAAGCGCGCCTCCCGTCCCGAGCAGGCGCTCGCCGTCGAACGCATAGCGGACGTCCAGCCCGAAGCGCCCGCCATCTCCAATCGTCTCCCGAATCTGTTCGCCGAGATGCCCCACGCAGAAGACGACGCGCTCGATGCCGCGCGCGCGAAGGAGCGTCAACTGATGCTCCGCGAACGGCCGGCCCGCCACCTCGACCAGCGACTTGGGCATCGTCTCGGTGTGCGATCCCAGGCGCGTCGCCAGGCCGCCGGCGAGAATCGCGACGGGCAGCATCACGCGAACAGGACCTTGGTCCCCTCGAAGTCGAAGCGGAAGCGGACTTCCTCGAGCCCGGCCTTGCTCATCGCCGCGCGCAGCCGCCGGTGATCCTCCGCGTAGAACATCAGGAAGCCGCCGCCGCCCGCGCCGACCAGCTTGCCGCCGAGCGCGCCGTTGTTGCGGCCGAGGTCGTACCACTCGTCGATCTGAGGATTGCTCATGCCGCCCGAGCGCTTGCGCTTGTGCTCCCAGTGGTCGTGCAGGAGCGCGCCGAAGTCGGAGAGCTCGCCGCGTCTCGAGCATCTGCTGGCTCGCTGGCGCCGAGCTGCTTCACGTAGTGAAGGTTCGCGATCATCTCCTGATCGTTGTCGAGCGTGCGGGTGTTCTGGTCCGCCAGGATCGAGCCCGGCGCTGCGCGAGAACCCGGTGAAGAACAGCAGCAGGTTGTCTTCGAGGTCGAACAGCGTCTCCATCGGCAGCGGCAACGGCCGCGCCTCGACGGTGTCGTCGGGCGAGAACGTGAAGCAGGTCACGCCGCCGTAGGCCGCGATGTATTGATCCTGCTTGCCGATGGGCTCCTTCAGCCGGTTGATCTCGATCTCGCAGGCGAGGTTGGCGAGATCCGCCGGGTGGAGCAGGCGGCGCCGGTGCGCGTACAGGGCCTTCAACAGCGCGGTCGTGAAGCTACCCGAGGATCCCAGGCCGGTCCCGGCCGGGATGTCGGCGAGCGTGGCGATCTCGATCTGCGGCGTCCGCACGCCGACCATCTTCAGCGCTTCGCGGATGATCGGGTGGTGCACCTCGTCGACCTGCGACACGTGCTCGAGCTGCGAGTACTTGAGGAAGACGCCGGGCACGAACGGGCGCATCGCCGTCACGTACACGTACTTGTCGATCGCGGCCGAGATGACGGAATCCGCCGTGCTCCCGGTAGTAGGACGGGAGGTCGGTGCCGCCGCCCCCGAGGGTGATCCGCAGCGGGCTGCGCGTGATGATCATGTGAATCGAACCGTGGAATCCGGGGCCGCGTAGATCTGCCGGACGACCTCGAGCGCGGCGCGCGCCTCGCCAAGCCCGGCGGCCGGCTGCCGGCCGAGCCGGATGTCCTCGGCGAACTCCTCGAACTCGACGGCGCCACGACTCGGTCCGCTCCGGGATACTCCCAGATCGTCGTATCGGGCGGACCCATCTCGGGCAGCATCCGGTACCACGCCAGCCGCTCGGTTCCGTAGCTGCCCCCGAGCCCTTCGACGTGCAGCTTCCCGAGGCGGCCGTAGATCTTCGAGCGAGAACAGGTTCTTCCACTCGGTGCAGCTCACGTGGAGGAACGCGATCTGTCCGGCGGCGGTGCGTCAGGCGCATGAAGGCATTGTCGTCAACGGGCATGTCCCAGAAGAACGTCCGCGCCGACGCCGTCGACCGCCGACGAAATCGCCGAGGAACCATCGGGCCAGGTCGATCAGGTGGACGCCCTGGTCGATCAGTTCGCCGCCGCCCGACCGGGCCGGATCGGCGCGCCATTCGCGCTCGTAGCCCAGCCGCGCCGCCGTGGCCGTAGCGGCCGCGCACGAACATCAGAGGGCCGAGCTCGCCGGAGTCCACGATCTCGCGCGCTTTCAGGAGCGCGGGGTGATAGCGGTGGTTGAAGCCGACGCGGACCAGCCGCCCGCTGCGCTCGGCCGCCGCCGCGATGCGATCCAGTTCGGCGACGTTGCGCGCCGCCGGCTTCTCGACGAGCACGTGCTGCCCCGCCTCGAGCGCCGCCGCCGCCACGGTCGCGAGCGACTCGTTCGTGGTGGCGACGATCACGACGTCGAGATCGTTCCGCTTCACGAGCGCTTCGCCACGACGGCTCGGCCACGGCGGCCGGCGACGTCGCCGCGAGCGCCTGCGCGCGCGCCGCGTCGAGGTCCGCGCAGGCCACGAGCCGGCCGCCGCCGAGCGCCGCCGCACGCTTCTTCCCGACGGCGCCGCAGCCGACGATCCCGACGCGCAGGCTCACGGCAGGTCCCATCCGAAGCCACGATCCTTCGGCGTGATCCGCCGGAGCGTGTAGACGTCGGTCGGGTCCAGGGCCTCTCGATGCTCCGGCAGCGTCTGCCACGGATCCCACACCGCGCTCAGCAGCCGTCCGGTGATCCCGTCGCTCGCCGCGGAGCCGAGAAACACCGCGAGCGCGGCCCCCTTCTCGAGCGGCGTGCCGCCCGACTGCTGCGTCTTGACCATGCGCTCGTGGAACGCGTGCCCCGCGGCATCCGGGCCCGCGTCGAGCAGCTCGGTCATCATCCTCGTGTTCAGGGCCCCTGGCGCGATCGCGTTGACGTCGATGCCGAACTCCTCGACCTCGAGCGCCAGCGATTCGGCGAAGCGGATCACCGCCGCCTTCGACGCCGCGTAGGCGGAGAGCCGCGGCAGCGGATTGGTGGCGCCGCCGCCCGAGAGCTGCACGATCTTCCCGTACCGGTGCTGTTTGAAGTGCGGAAGCACGGCGCGGCACCGGCAGCACCGATCCGTGAAGGTTGATCTCGATGGCGCGGACCCAGGCGTCCCAGTCCACCGATTCGCTGGGTCCGATCGGGCCGTAGACGCCGGCGTTGTTGACGAGGATGTGCAGCTGCGGGAACGCGCGTGAACGCCCGCGCGGCGAGCGCCTCGACGTCGGCGGCCCGCGAGACATCCGCCGGCGATCGCGTCAGACGAGCTGTCCGGGCGCCGGCGTCGGCCGCGACTTCCTGGCGCGCCGCTTCCAGCTTGACCGCGTCGCGCGCGCAGAGGCAGCACGCTCGCCCCTGCCCGCACGTAGGCCCTCGGCGATCTCGAGCCCGAGTCCCTGGTTCGCGCCGGTCACCAGCGCGGCCCGTCCGGCGAGCGCGCCACTCATGGTCTTTTGGAAGTTGGCTTGCGCGGCCGGCCGACGGTGACGTACCGGATCCGCGGGTCGTCGCCAAGCGACGCGGCCAGGAACCGGTTCGCATCGCAGCACGATCGGACTGCGCATCGTCGCGACGAGCGCGTCTGCCGGCACGCTCCGGAACGCCGGCCACTCGGTCGAGACGACGAGCGCGCTGGCGCCCGACGCCGCGGCCAGCGCGTCCGGCGCGAGACGCACGGCCGCTCGAAGATCCTCGGGCAGCGCGTGGATCGCCGGATCGTGAGCCACGACCTCCGCTCCCTGCGAGGCCAGCCACCGGCACAGCTCCACGCTTGCCGAGCGCCGGAGCGTATCGGTCCCGGGCTTGTAGGTCAGGCCCCAGACCGCGACGCGCGTGCCGCGCAGATCGCCGAGCCCGGCGATCAGCGCCCGCCGCGCCCACTCCTTGTGTGTGTGCGTTGCTCTCGCGCACGCCCGCGAGCAGCGGCGTCCGGACCGCGGTCCGCTCCGCAAGACCCTCGAGGAACGCCACGTCGCGCGCGAGCGTGCCGCCGGCGAACGCGCCGCCCGGCGACAGGTACGCGCCGCGGCCCAATCCGCCGCTCGGTCTTCAACCCGCGTTCGACCTGCCGGGCATCCGCGCCGACCTCTTCGCACAGCACCGCGATCTCGTTGATGAACGCCACCGACGTGGCCAGGAACGCGTTGATCGCGTGCTTCGTCATTTCAGCCGATTCGACCGACATCCACTCGATCTGCGACGCGATCGGCGCGAACAGCGCCGCCAGCACCGCGCGCGCAGCGTCGTCCCGCACGCCGACGACGACGCGCTCGGCCTGCGTGAACGCCGCGATGGCGCTGCCGAGACGCAGGTTCTCCGGGGAGTAGGCGAACGACAGCCGGCGTGCCGGGACCATCGCGCCGGCCTCGCGCTCCAGCTGCCGCGTGGTGCCCGACCGGCATCTGCGACGACATCAACACCACCGCGCCGTCGCGCACGAGCGGCAGCGCGCGCCGGATCTGCGCCAGCACGACGTCCACGTCCGCGCGATCGTCTTCGTCGACCGGCGTGTCGAACGTGATCCAGACGACCTCGGCGTCGCGAGACGGCGGCGGCCAGATCGTCCACGAATCGAAGGCGGCCGCGCGGCGAGCTGCGCGGCGACGAGATCGTCGAGCCCCGGTTCGGACACGGCGGCCTGCCCGTCGCGCAGACGCGCCGAGCACCGCCGGATCCGGGTCCCACGCGGCGACGTCGTGTCCGGCGGCCGCCAGGCACGCGGCGGTCACCGAGCCGAGGTGCCACAAGCCGAGGATCGCGACCTTCATCGCACGTCGAACAGATGCGGGTGACGCTCGAGGTACTCGAGCGTGCGCAGGACACCGTCCTGGATGCGTCAGGCGCGGGCGCCACCCGAGCGCGCGGATGCGGGTCGAGTCGAGGAAGATGAACGGGCTGTCGCCGATCCAGCCGCGCTCGCCGCCGGTGTAGTCCAGCGCCGGGGCGACCTCCAGGTGCTCGGCAGATCCAGCCGATCGAGTCGTTCACCTGGCAGTACTCGTCGGTCCCCAGGTTGAAGATGTTGACGCGCCCGCTCGCACGCTCGAGCGCCGTCAGGATCGCGTCGATGCAGTCCTGGACGTAGAGGTACGACTTCCGCTGACGCCCGTCGCCGAGCACGCGCAGCCGCGCCGGATCGCGGCGCAGGCTCCGGTAGAAGTCGAACACGTGGCCGTGCGTGTAGCGCTCGCCCAGAATGGAGACGAAGCGGAAGATGTAGGTCTGGAAGCCGAAACCCTCGGCGTATGCCTGAATGAGCGCCTCGCCGGCCAGCTTCGACGCGCCGTAGAGAGAGGTCTGAATCGGAAACGGCGCGTTCTCCGGCGTCGGGAAGACCTCGGGCTCGCCGTACACCGAGCCGGTTGACGAGAACGCGATGCGGCGGACGCCGGCCGCGCGCATCGCTTCGAGCACGTTGAACGTGGCGATCGTGTTCTGCTCGACGTCCTTCTCGGGATGGTGCGTGCCGAACCGGACGTCGGCGTTCGCGGCCAGGTGGAACACGACGTCGGCGCCCGCCATCTCCGCCGCCATGCGCTCCCGCTCCCGCGTGTCGCCGCGCACGAACCGGAACCGGGGATTCGACAACGCCGACTCGATGAACTGCTCCTGGCCGGTCGAGAGGTTGTCGTAGCCGACGACGTCGTGCCCGTCGCCGAGCAGGCGATCGACCAGGTTGCTGCCGATGAACCCGGCGCGCGCCGGTGACGAACAGGCGCATGGTCACGAGCCGGTGCCGGCGCCGACCGCCCAGGCCGTGCGGATCAGGATCTTGAAGTCGAGCCACAACGACCAGTGGTCGATGTACTCCAGATCCATCCGCACCCAGTCGTCGAAGTTGCTGATCCGGTTGCGGCCGCGCACCTGCCAGAGGCACGTGATCCCCGGCTTCACGCACAGCTTCCGCTTGTGCCACATCTCGTAGCGCTCCAGCTCGTGCGGGAACGCCGGGCGCGGACCGACGAGGCTCATGTCTCCCTTGAGGACGCTCCACAACTGCGGCAGCTCGTTCAGGCTGTACTTCCGGAGCAGGCGTCCGACGCCGCGTCACGCGCGGGTCGTTCTTGATCTTGAACACCGGACCGGTCATCTCGTTGCGGTCGCTCAGCTCGCCCTTGCGCGCATCCGCGTCCGCAACCATCGTCGTGAACTTGTACCCGGTGAACGGCTGTCCCTTGTAGCCGACCACCCGCCACCGGTAGAGCACGTCGAGATGAGGCGTGCTCAGCTTGATGGCCAGCGCAATCAGCAGGAAGAGCGGAGAAAGCAGGATGAGCAGCGTGCCTGAAATAAGGATATCGGCGACTCGCTTGACGAAGAGCGCGTCCGAATCGAGCTGCGGCGGCCGCAGCACGACCTGCGGCAGGCGCAACGGGTCGCCGTGATACAGCAATTCCAGATCGCGCAGGCTGCCGAGCAGGAGCGTCTCGGGCACGATCCGCAGCGTCACGCGGAAGTAGTCGCACTGCCGGACCACGCCGGCGAGCCAGTCGTCCTGCTGCGCGCCCGAAATGGCGATCACCTCGTGAATGGGCTGGTGCACCAGCAGGTCGCCGAGCTGATCCACTGAGCCGAGCCGCCGCTCCCGGCCGGCTGGTCCGGCACTGCGCACGTCGGCCGGCGGGCCGTTCAGATCGAGATAGCCCCAGATGCGGTACTCCAGCGGCCGAAGCCGATCGACGAAGTAGTCCTCCATCCAGCGCACCGCCTCGCGCGAGCCGACGAGCGCGACGTGGCAGGCGTGATAGCCGGCGCGAATGCGGCGGCGGCGGTACGACCGGAGGATGAAGCGGTATGACGCCAGCCCCACGACGCACAGCACGGAGAACAGCAGGATGAACAGACGGCTGTAGAGCAGGCTGCGCACCGTGAACAGCATCAGCGTGATGAACCCGACGCCGGTCAGCGGCGCGACCAGCGCGCTGGCGACAATCCGCGTGCGCGACTGGTGCAGGATGGGCTTATAACCGCCGAGGAACTCCATCCAGATGATGGTGGCGGCGAGCATCACCACGAAGACCCAGAGCATCTCCGAAATCGGCTGGATTTCTCCGATCGAGAATGGCGGGGGAACGCCCAGCGCGGCGAGGAACGGCCGCAGCCTCCCGCCGGGTATGACCTCGACCTTCAGCAGCGGCGCAAGGACGTGCGCCAACGCGAAGGCAGCCCCCACCGCCATCGCGTCGAACAACCAGAAAAAGCGGCGAGGAATCATGTGACTGGAGACTTCGCCCCTTCAAGCGGCCGCGGCAAGGTCGGCACGCGCGCGACCTGTTCATAGAATGCGAGCAGCCCGTCGATGACGACGGGCCACGCCAGCCGTTCGCGGGCAAGCCGCCGCGCCCGTTGTTCGACGCTCGCCCGCCGCTCCGGATCGCGCGCCGCCGTCAGCAGGGCCTCGGCCAGCGCCGGCGGATTCGGATCCGCCACGAACGCGGCCTGCTCACGCTCGAGCAGCGCCGGAAGATCTCCGACCCTGCTGATGACGACCGCACGGCCGGCGGCCAGGAATCCATTGGTTTTCGACGGCCACCGCGCGCGCGAGGCGATCGTGTCGGCGAGCGGCACCGCCAGAGCGTCGCACGCGGCCATGTAGTTGCGCAAGGTGTCGTCGCTGACGAACCCGGTTTCCGTCACGCGGCCCGACGCCCGCAGCGCCGCCGGGATGGTCGCGCCGTGGCGGCCGATCAGCACGAACCTCGCCGCCGGCTCGCGGCGCAGCACTTCCGCGGCCGCCTCGAACAGAACGGAAGCGTCGCCGGGGAGCAGCCGGCCGACCGTCACGTAGAGCGGCTCGCCGGGCGCGATCCCCTGTGCGGCGCGGAAGGCCGCGCCATCGGGCAGCGGCTCGAGGTGCACGTCGCATCCCTGCGGCAGCAAGCCGAATGGTGTTGGCCGGCACGCCGAGGCGGACGGCCCGCTCGAGCAGCGGCTGCGAGATGGCCGTGGATCCGTCCGCACGGGTTCGAAACGCCTCTTCGAAATACGTCTCGACGGGCCCGTAGATCATCTGCGCGAGGCCATGCCCACGTTCCGCCTGCGTGCCGCCGCGTCCCCACCAGTCGGCCCAATCCACGATCAACGGGGCGCCGGCGCTCTGCCGCCGGGCGTACAGCGCCGGCAGGATCACGGCAGGCCGGGAGTCCCAGGCATGCACGACATCCCACTGCCGTCCGCGGAGAAACGCGCAGCGCCAGAGCGTGTCGAACGGGTCCCAGCCGGTGCGGCCGACGCCCCAGAGCAGGTCCGGTGTTTCGATCACCTCGACGCCATCGACGATCCGGCGGTCGCTTCCCCACCGCCGTGACGGCGACACCGCCAGCAGCGACACGTCGTGCCCGCGCCGGGCCAGCTCGCGCGCCACCGCGTGCGCGCGGAAGAAGGTACCGCCGCGCCGGGCCACGTTGTGGTTGAGGAAGAGCAGCTTCATGGACGACGACGGATGAAGAGCCCGTCGGCTTGAAGGACCGTCCCGTCGAGCGGCGACATCATCTGCTCGAACGACCCGGCGTACTCGAAGCCGCGGCCGGTGAGGAACGCATAGACGTCGCGGAAATTCGCCTGGCCCTCGTAGAGCGGCACGAACGACGTTTCCACCAGGATGTAATCGATCCGGTCCAGCGTGCGCGCCGCGCCTTTCAGGACCTCCAGCTCGTACCCCTGCGTGTCGATTTTCAGCAGCGTGCGACCTGGTCCGCCGACGGCATCCGCATAGTCATCCAGCCGGCGAAGCTCGACCTGGATGCGCGTGCTCGACCCGGTCCACGGGAATGCCTGCACGTGCAGGTCCGTCATGGCGAGCGCCGAGGATGACTTGCTGAAGGCGTTCTGAAAGAAGTCCAGGTGACCGTGGCCGTCACCCAGCGCGACGTTGTACGCGGAAAACGCGCTGTCGGCCCGGAACGTTTCCGCGAGGGCGCGGTGACAATCGGGCACCGGCTCGAACGCGAAAATCCTGACGTCCGGCAGCAGTGCCCGAATCGCCGAGGCGAACTGCCCCTTGTTGGCGCCCACGTCGATCAGCGTGCCGATGCCGGCGCCCAGCAGCCAGCGCCGATACTCGATCACTTTCAGCAATTCGCCGAGATGCACCTTGCGCACGGCCACGTGCCACGCGACAAACGGGATGAAGGACGGCTGCCTGAGCACGTCGAGCAGGAACGACCAGGCCTTGCCGGCCAGGACCGTCACACGTCCGTGGCTCATACGGGTCCCCGGAAAAGCTTCATACAATCCGCCGCGCATCCTCGACGACTTCGCTGAAGATTCGCACCATGTGCTGATAGTTGATCTCGGGCGTGTAATTCGCTTCGTACGTCGCGCGCGCGCCGGCCCTCAGCCGGCCTGCCAGGTCGTCGTCGCGCATCACCGCATCGACGTGCGCCGCCAGAGCCGCGGCGTTCGACGGCTCGAACGTGAAACCGTTCACGCCGTCGCGAATCATTTCCTGCATGGCGCCCAGCCGGGAACCGATGACCGGCGTGCCGGCCGCGAACGCCTCGATGATGGTGCGCGGCATTCCCTCGTACCAAATCGAGGGAAACACCACGCAACGCGCCTGTCCCATCGCCTCCAGAACGTCTTCATTCGGCACGACGCCTCTGAACTCGATGCCGGAGAGATTCAAGGCCGCGATCGTCTCCCGCGCCTCCGCCAGCATCGGTCCCTCGCCGATGACCACCAGCGGCCATTTCAGGGTGCGCCAGGCCTCGAGCAGGATGTGCAGCCCCTTTTCACGCGACAGGCGGCCGACAAACAGCGCGTACCCGCCCTGTCCCGCTCCGACGCCGCGGTCCCACGCGAAGTTCGGCTTCACGCGAATCCTCTCGGCGGGGAAACCGGCCTCGATGAACTTCTCTTTCGCGAAGCCGGTGAGCGCGATGTACCGCTGGATCCTCCGCTGCCACGTGCCCAGGCCCCGGTGCACGACGTGCATCGTGGCGACGGCAGCGGTCGCGGCGCGGCTCTGGCGGTAGCACCCGTGGCGCAGTGCCGGGATCGGGACCCGCGTGTTCAGGCAGTCCTCGCAGACGACGCCGTGCCGCATCAGCGTGCCGGCGGCGCAGACGAGGCGGTAGTTGTGGAGCACCTGCACGACCGGCACGCCCGTCGCCTGGGCCGCGAAGTACACCGACGGGGAAATCAAGGGCATCGTGTTGTGGATCTTCAGCAGGTCCGGCTTGAACTCGCGGATCTTCGCAACGATGGCGCGCCGGCTCGGCTCGTTCCAGATGGTGCTCGCGGCTGCCGCCAGCGATGAGACCTCCTCGAGGCGGGCGTTCGTGTCCGTGTATCGATCCACGACCCAGCCATGGTCTCGAAGCACGGTATCTTCGTGCGCGCTCGACAGGTCCTCGCCGCCTAGGTGCCTGTATCGGTTGTGAACGGTCAGGATTCGCATGGGACGGAACAGGGATGTACCAGCGATGGTCACTCGACCTGCTCGGTGGACGTCGAAGACTCCCGCTCGATCGCGTAGAGCGCCGCCGCCAGACCGCAGATCAGCCAGACGTGGAGCGACGGCAACTGATACTCGAACGACCGGCTGGCAAGGGCGCTGCCGAACAGCGCCAGCACTCCGCCGACTCCCCCCAGCGCGAGACCCCTGGCCAGTGGCCACTGCGATGTGCGCGCGATCATCAGCATGCGCCAGACGAGCGCGCCGAAGATGAGGAGGACGAGGCCAACGCCGACAGCGCCCAGCTCGACGAAGAGCACCGGCCACTGAGTGGACGACACCATGTTCACGTCGTGCGAGAACGCCAATGCCGCCTTCTTGGCAAGCGGCGCGCCGAAGCGAAGCCCCGCGGTGCTCGTGTAACTGCCAGGCCCTTCGCCGAACCAGACCACGCCTCTCTCCTGCACGAGCTCGCCAGCTGTAGGGATAGAACGCGATGCGGGTGGTCCCCTGCGCCTTCACCACGAGATTCTCGACACTGAAGGACATCTGGGTGGCGACAGAGTAGACCCGGAAGAAGCGCGAGGAGCAGAATCGGGACCGCGACATCAATACCGCGCGCGACCGTAACGCGCAACGGCGACAGGGCCACGATGACGGCAACGGCCGCGGGCAGCACCACGTACATCTGCCGCGTGCTCCCCGACACGAGCACGAACACGAACGCCAGGAATGCAAACAGCGGACTGCCGTCGCGTGAGGACGCCGTGAATCCAGAAGGCGACGGTCAGGAGCGCCATCATGCTGATCCAGATCCCGAGCGTGTGCGCCTGCCCCTTGCCGAACGTCCCCGCGAACTTGTCGACAGGCGGAATGGCCGTGAACTGATCGAACGGCAAACAGGACGGGCCATTCGAGGGCGACCACGGCGACCTGGACCCAGGCGAGCTGCCAGACAAACGTGAGCATCCGCCGCACTTCGACGGCCGATGTCATCGTGCTCGCGACGATGAAGCCGACCGGCCAGAGGTACGTGATCTGCCAGATCGCGAGGAGCTGGTTCTGCCAGGGGCGTGTCCCGGTGCAGGACGATCGAGACGGCCATGTACGCGAGGAAGATCAGCAGCCAGGCGCCGACGGCGCCGATCGTCCGAATGGAGTGGCCCCTGCGGCACCGATCGCGCAAGCCAGCCGACGATCAGCACGAGTGCGGCGGCGTCGTCGGCAAACAGGGTCCCGGCCGGAAAGTAGCCGGTGAAGTACGCCGGAAACCCCTGAACCGCCAGCACCACGATGAGCAGCCGGATGGTCGCCGCATCGCTCAACTGGCTGACGACGACGACCAGCCGAGCGCAAAGACCGCCGACGACTATCCGAGGTTCGTCGAGCGCCAGCGCAGCGCCCGCCAGAAGCGCGGCGCAGGTCGCGGCGCCGATTGCCGCCACCGGGACCGCGTGTCGCTGAAGAGTGAGTTGAACAGTATTCATTGCTGGCGTTGCAAGAGAGGCAGACGCGGCCGGCGGGAGGCCCTTGAACAGCGCCGTGGCGAAATCGAGCACACGCCTCTGCCGGTCGGTCCAGGTGTAGCGGCTTGCTGTCCGGCGCCCGAATTCTCCCATCTGCGCGGCGAGCACATCATCGGACAGGACGCGCTCGATCGCGGCCACGAACGCCGCGGGATCGGACGCGGGGACGAAGATCGCGTCTCCGCCGGACGTCAGCACCTCGTGGAGCACCGGGAAATCGGAGGCGACGATCGGCCGTCCGGCCGCCAGGTATTCGAACAACTTCATCGGCGACATGTAGCGGTGGGTCGGCGTCCCGGCGGTGTACGGCATGGCGAGCACGTCGGCCGCATAGAGATGCAGGGGCACGTCCGCGTTGGCGACGTCCCCCACGAACCGCACGTTCGACAATTGGCTGGCAGCGGCGCGAGCGCGATGCTGATCGACGTCCGCGGCCGTTCCCCCCACGAACAGGAACAGCACGCTGCGCAGGCGCGCGGCGCACTCCAGCAAGGTCTCGACCCCCCGGCCCGGATAGAGGTGTCCGACATGGCAGACCGTTGGCTGGTGCGGCAGGCCGAGACGTGTGCGCGCCACGGTCCGGTCCACGGACGGCGTGAACCGTTCCAGATCGACGCCGTCATGCGCGACGACCAGCGATGAGGCCGGGCATCCGGCGCCGACGAGCAGGTTCGCCAGCGCGCTGGAAATCGCGACGAACGCGATCGGGCGGCCGCGCGACGCTTCACGAAAAAGATAGCGCAGTGCGGCACTCGGCTTGAAGTAGTGGAACTCGCAGATGAGGGGGATCCGCAGTGCGCAGAGCGCCGCGGCGGTCCAGTCGTGACGCGCGTACACGGCCCGCGCGTGACGGCGGCGGGCGCGGGCAGCCGCCAGCGGGTGCGTACAAACCCTGCTGCAGGAACGTGAACGGATACGGGAACGCGCACAGCTCGATCGCGACGTCGCGGGACAGTCCGTACATCGTTCGCAGATCGCCGGCCGCGCGGAGCCGTGCGGCTGTATCGGGACGTCCCGGCACGACCAGCGTCGTCGGTTGTCCCGCCTCGGCCAGTCCCTGACAGACCTTCATCATCTGGACGTTGTTCGCGGACTTGCTGGGAAACCCCTGATGCGCCGGCGCAAAGTACCAAAGACGATCGGCCAGCCGGCCAGGAGGCGTCCGGCCGGCTTTGATGTGTTCCGCGGGGCACCGCGGAGTCACCGGCGTCCCTCGCTCGAGTCGCCGAACTCGAAAACCGGAACCGCGCTCTTGCAATCCTTCCAGAGGTGCCCAAGCCAGTGGGCCGGCAGTCCCTGACCGCGAGCCGCCGGAACCGCTTCACGAACCGGGCGGCCGACGACGCGCCCCAGCGTGCGTCGAAGCACGTTGCGCGTCCGGACGACCGTGCGCGCCTGGCCGAGCCGCGTGAGCGCGCGGTCGTGCCCTGCCTGCCGCCACGTTCCCCGGCCGGTTCTCCCGCGCAGCGGCCGAAACGGTTCGGCGGCATCGAGCAGCGTGCGCGCCACGTCGAGACCCAGCGTCCGGCAGGCCGCGACCCCGTGATAGAGGTGCATGTGGAACTTGGGGTACGTGATGGTTCCGAAGTGAGAGGTCAGTTGCGGCGCGAGCGACAACGGATCGCTGGTCGCCGCTCCCCTGACACCGCGGCCGCCGCAGAGCGCGATGAGCGCCCGGTCCATCGCCCGCACGGCCGGCCGCGCGGCGGCCGGGTAATCGGACGCGGGGCGGATGTAAGGCCGATAGTCCTTTTCGAGCTGATACACGTAGGCGTGGTAGTCGATGTACAAGTCGGGCGGATGCGCGCGGATCCACGTCCACAGCGCGACGGCCTCCGGACTCGACACCGCATCGTCGCGCCGGAAGTCCCAGTACATGTTCACGCCGTGCGCGTTGCTGGCGTTGGCGCCGAGGTCGAACCCGTCCGGGTTCACCTGCGGGACGATGTCGAAGACGTACTGCCGGCGCTTGTCCCGCGCCCACGCGTTCCGCGAAGTCAGCTCTTCGATGATCGCGGTCGTCGCCAGCCAGTCGGGCTCTGCGGGATGGAACCCGGAGGTGATCAAGACGCGATCCTTGTCGGCGTCCGGGATCGACCGATCCGTGACCGTGACGAGATCAATACGCCGCCCCATGGCCGACGTGCCGATCGTTTCGATCCGCGCCCACTCCGGGTACGGTGCGGCCAGCGCCTCGACCCATCGCCGCATGCGATCCGACGGACACGGCAGGGAGTTCGCACACCACAGCGATTCGTGCGGCGCCAGGTCGATCGCGAAACGGAACTCGCGATGCGTCGGTGCGGCCTCGACACCATCGAGCACGTACCAGGCGCGGAAGTCGGCGCTCGCGAAGAGCGCGATCCGGCTGGGGAGCCAGGCGATCTCGCGGACGCTCTCGGGTAGACGCGCCTCGATGACCAGCCGCCGCGCCGCTGCGCCGTTGGTCACGCGGACACAGAAGAAGTAGTCGTAGCCCGGCAGGCCGCGGCAATCGGCATCCGGCGGAATCGTGAGACGCACCTGGCCGCCGGCGGCGCGGAGCTCGACACCCGCCCCGCCGGGAAACGCCGACGACACCGTGACGCCGTCGAACTCGACGGTCCTCGATCGATCGATCACCGGAGGAGCAGCGATCATGCGAGGGGCCGGCGCGCGATCACGAGACACGATCCGCGCAGCGGATAGAACGGGCCGGGAATCCAGTGTTTCTGGTACTTGCCCGTGGTGACGCTTTCGACCAGCTCGACGTCCGTCCTCGCGCGAAGCTTTCGATCCCACCACCACATCGTTTTCAGGTCCTCGTCCCGCCCGAGCGGCAGGTAGCCGTAGAGGTTGCGCTTCACCTGCCGCTTGGTCAGCAGCCACTTCAGGCCGCCGTACTCGCCGCGCGTCCGCAGCGGATACAGCACGAGGAGGTCGAACAGCAACACGGGGTTCAGCAGGTTCCCGTCCTCGATGATGAGCAGCCCTCCCGGCTTCAGCAGCCGCAGCTGCTCGGAGAGCGCGACGTCCACATCGTAGACGTGCTCGAAGAAACTGTTCGACATGACGACGTCGAAGCTCGCGTCGGCCAGCGGCACGCGGCACGCGTCGCCGCACACGAGCGTGGCGGGCACGCCGAAGTGCGTGGCCGCGCCGTTGGCCAGACGGCACAGGTTCGGATCGATGTCCACTCCGAACGCGGTATGCCCGTGGTGCGCCAGCTCCAGAACGCGGAAGCCGGTGCCGCACGCGACGTCGAGCACACGCACCGGCCGTGGCCCGATGAGGCGCAGGACCATCTCGAGGTCGGCGCGGTAGCGATGGAGCTTGCGCGCGAAGCGCTCGCGGCGGCGCAACAACGCCGGACTCTTGGGGTTGTCGCTCGGCGCCGGCCACTCGCGCGTCAGCAGGAGCTCGCGGCCCGCCAGGCATCCGTCGGCAGCGTCCATCATTCTGCCCGCTGCTGTGGAACCGCGTCCGTGCAGATCGCCAGGATCTTGTGACATAGAGAGCGCCGGCCCGTGCGGCTGTAGAACAATCCCTCCTTGTAGACCAGGAACTGAATGTTTCGGAAGTAGCCGCGCAGCAGGCGTTCCAGTCGTGCGTGACCGTAGAAGCTGACGTGCGTCGGATCGTCGCGCAGGCGTTCCCACCGTCCCAGACGGACGGCGTCCAGCACGTCGTAGACCCGCTTGATGGGGTAGTTGGGCGTGGTCAGCAGCACGGCTCCGTTCGGCTTCAGCACGCGCGCGAGCTCCGACAGGCACCGGCCGACGACGTCCGACGGGATGTGCTCGATCACCTCGACCATGTTCACGAAGTCGAACCACGCATCGTCGTACGGAAGCGGCGCGCCCGAACCGGTGACGCGCACGTTCGACCAGCCGCGCTCCCGCGCGCGCGCGGCGCGCAGCTCCGAGACCTCGACCCCATAGACATTCGACGGCCCGAACTGCTCCCCGAGAACATCGAAAAAGCGGCCGTCGCCGAAGCCGTAGTCGAGCGCCCGGGCGCTGGACCGATCGGCAATGCGTGGGAGCACATGCGAGTGCGGAACGGTTTCAGCCAGCTGTCCGCGACCGCGCCCTGCTGCGGCTTGACGCGGGCGTATTCCTCGAAGTCCTGACGGACCGCGGGCGCGCTCATGCCTTGCGCGTCCTCAGGCGGGAGGTCCAACCGTGGGGTCCGAGGCAGCAGGAGCCCCGCGCACGCGGCCGTCGCGCTCGCGGCGGCAACGACGGCGTGCTGTCCCGTGGACGCCGGCGCCACCAGGACGTTCAAGGGTCCAGGCGAGGGCCAGCACGGCGCCGGCGAGAACGAGCCCCGGCACGTACGCGTCGGTGAACATCCGGCGAATCGGCACGTCGAGATAACCGCGAGATGACCGGCGGAAAGAGCACGGTCCCTTGAATCACCCAGACAAGACGCCCAGCCCACTGCCGCGCCCGCCACACCCCAGCCCGCCGCCATCGCCAGGCGCGCCGACCGTCAGCGATACCAGGCTCGCGCCCAGCATCCCGAGCGCGACATACCAGTGCTGGCCGACCCCTTGAAGCGCGGACCGCGAGCCGATCTGCGGCAGCCCGATCGCGAGCGCCACGCCCATGATGGCGAGCGCGTCGCCGGCCTGGTCGAAGTCGGCGTCGCTCCACTTTGCGCTCCTCAGCCACACGCGCAGCGCGGGCTCGCCGAACATCACCAGCCCGACGGCGACACACGCGGACGTGGCGAACGTCAGCTTCATGACCATCGCGCTGGTGCGGCGCAGCTGCTCCATGTCGTTGCGGGCCTGCCATTCACTCGAGAGGGTCGCCAACGGGTTCGCGATGGAGGTGATGAGGGGATGGAGGTTGCCGACCACGGTCAGCGCGACGCCGAAGATCGCCGCCGCGCCGATCCCGATGAGCTTCGCGGCGAGAATGCCCGTTCCCTGAGTGTAGATCATGCCGGCCGCCGTCATCGCCAGCACGCTTCCGCCCATCCCGAACAGCCGCACCGCCATGGGCGTCGAGAGGCTGCGCGACGAGATCGCCCACGGTCCGGTCATCCTCCAGGCGAGAGCGGCCAGCACGGCCTGGGCCAGAACGGCGGCGCCGGCCGTGAGCAGCGCGAGCGTCACCAGGTTCAACTGGTGCAGGACGTACAAGCTCACGATGCCGGCGAGCGTGAGGACGGATTCGAGAATCTTGCCGACGACATGCGCTCCGTACAGTTGGTACCCGACCATGACGCCGTACGCCATCCGAAGCGGCAACTGACACGCGAGGCCGAGACCGACGATGAGGAATACCGTGGCCGCCGAATGATGATGCGCAGGCTCGACGCCAACCCACGACGGAACGCGCGACGCGAGGACGACGGTCGAGCCGGCCACCACCAACCCGGCGACCAGCAGGATGGCGAGGACGGTGCTCAAGACCTCCGAGATCTCGTCATGCGCCTCGAGACCACGCGAGCGCGCGACGAATCGGCCGATCGCGTTGCCGGCGCCGAGATCCGACAGGGCGAGGAGGCTCACCGCCTGCGACATCACGACCCAGATGCCGAAGTCGATCTGCGTCAGCGACGCGAGCAGCAGCGGCAGCGTAATCAGGCCGCTCACGACGTTCACGCCGCGGAACAGGACCGCCGTCACCGCCGAGTGCATCAGCACCCGCGAAGCGACGGGCGCGCGGCGATCGGTTGCGGAGGGACTTGAAGACCATCGAAGACTGCCGTTCGGACGGCTACCGGCGATCGGTCTCTTCGAGCACCCGGCGGTACGCGTCCGCCGCGTGCGCGATCGTGAACCGCCCGCGCGCGGCGAGCACCGCGGCGCGGAGCGCCCGAAGCTGCTGTCTCGCCTCGAGGACGGTGGTCTTGAGATCCTCTTCGTCGAGCGGCAGCCCGCATTCCTGCACGATCTCCCTGCTGCTTCCCACGCCGGGGTTGTAGATGATGGGCAAGCCGACGGTCATCGCTTCGAACAGCACATTGGGGCAGGCGTCCTTGATGCCGGTGTGCAGAAAGTAGTGACAGGCCGACAGCGCCTCGACCATCTGCTCGCGGCTCTGCATCCCGAGCCGTTTGACCCGCATCGAGTCCACGCCGTCGGGCCAGGCCCCGAGGTGATAGACCTCGACGCCGCCGAGCAGCGACAACCGCGCAATGAGGTCGTGCCGCTTCTGCCCGCGGGGGCTGGCGGTCGACGAGATGAGCCGGAGCGTCGCCTCGAGCGGGGGGTGCACGGGCCGCGGGACCCAGAACGTTCCCTCGGCGCCGTTGTGAATGACGACATCGTGCGTGCCCCCGTAGCCCTCATCGAGATACAGGGCCCGCTGATACGCACTCTGGAACACCACGACATCCGCGAGGTTGAGCAGCGTGACCGCTTTCCAGTCACGCAAACGGCCAAAGGTGAGATTGCGAAGCCCGGGACCAAAGACGTTCGAGTAGAGGTTCACGGCACGAACGACCAGCTTCCTCTTGCCGAGGAGACGCCGGACCAGGCGAAGCGGATACTGCCGGCTCCCGCCTCCCGGACCCGTTCCCAGCTGATTCATGAACAGGATGTCGCAGTCCTCCTCGATCGACTCGGTGAAAACGAACCCGCCATCCTGTGAAAGCTGCGCGCGAAGCGCCCGAAGGAAGTTGTTCGCGCCACCCCAGGGCGCGTCGACGGTCCGATACGCGAAGTGCACGCTCGTCACGGGCCGATCGGGCCTTACCCCCGCGACGGCGTCATCGTCCATTCGGGGCGTGGGACGGAGCACACCTTCGGACCTCGCGCCCGACACGAGACGACGTCCAGCTGGCCGGGTCCAGCCCGCCGCTCCCTTTCAGCCCGTGCGGAGCGATGAGGAGGAGACCGACGAGCGAAACGGCAACGTACGGAACAGAAACGAGCAGGTACTCGAAGCTGGTCGCCGGGGCCGCCCACTTGATCAGGCCGTACCCCACGGCGACGACAGATGCGCCAAGCGCCGCACCGGGCAGATAGGCGCGCTCCAGCATGTGCAGCAGCGGTTCACCGTAGTAGCGGGCGATCAGCGGCGGGAAGAGCACGGTGCCCTGGAGAACCCAGACCACGCTCCAGCCGATCGCGGCGCCCGTGACACCCCAGCCGGCGGCCATCGCGGCCGCGCCGCAGGCGAACGAGATGATGCTGGCCGTCAGAACGCCGAAGCTGACCGTCCAGTGGCGGCCCACACCCAGCAGCGTCGATCGGGATCCCATGTGCGGCAGCCCGATGGCGAGCGCGACGCCCATGATGGCGAGCGCGCGCCCCGCCTGCGCGAACTCCCCGTCGCGTCCAGTCGGACTTCTGCAGCCACCAGCGGAGCGTCGCTTCCCCGAAGAGGACGAGGCCGCCGGCGATGCAGGCCGAGGTCGCGAACGTCAGCCGCATGACGGCCAGGCCCGTGCGCCGCAGGCGCTCGCGATCGTTGCGCGCGTGCCACTCGCTCGACAGCGTCGCGAGCGGGATCGCCATGGCGGTGATGAGCGGATAGAGGTTGCCGACGACGGTCAGCGCGACACCGAAGACGGCGGCGCCGACGACGCCCATGAGATGGCCGGAGATGAGCACCGTGCCTTGCGAATAGAGCATCGCCGAGGCCGTGAGCACGAGCGCGCTTCCGCCCATCTCCAGCAGTCCGACCGCCATGGGCTTGGTGACGCGCTCGGCGCTCAGATCCCACGGGCGGGTCAGGTGCCACGCGACGGCCAGCAGGATGCACTGGGCGATCACGGCCGAGGCGACGGTCGCGATCGCGAGCGTCATCAGCGTCAGGTTTCCCGTCATGAAGAGCCCGACGATGCCGGCGAGGATCAGCACGGCCTCCGCGATCCGTCCGATGTCGTGAGGGCCGTACAGCTGATGCCCGACGAGCACGCCGAGCGAGATGCGCAACGGCATCTGGGCGGCGATGCCGAAGCCGACGATGAGGAACACGGTGACGGCGTCCGCACGGTCCGCCGGTCCGACCCCGACCCAGCCGGGCACGCGGTACGCGAGGACCCATGTCAGCGCGGCCACGATGAGACCCGCGGCGGTAAGGAGGGCGAGCACCGTGCTCAACACCTCCGAGCGGCCGCGCCGGTCGCCGAGCCCGCGGTAGCGCGCGACAAAGCGGCCGATCGCCGCGCCGGCGCCCAGATCCGACAGCGCGAACAGGCTGACGCTCTGCGACATGACGACCCAGGTGCCGAACTCCTGCCGCGACAGCGCGCTGAGGAGCAGCGGCAAGGTGACGACGCCGCCGGCCACGTTCAGCAGCCGATAGATGACGGCGGCCGCCGTCGATCGGACCAGGACCTGTGTGACGGGCGGCGCGGCCACCTGGGCATCGCCGGTCGTGTCCGCGGTCAGCAGGGCGCCGTCGCTCAACCCGGCTCCTGTTGCGCGACCGGCTCCACCGGATGGCCTGAGGGGAGATCGAGATACCGCAGCGCCAGCACCGCGAGGCGATCGAGATCGGTCCGCCCGTCCGCGCCGGTGGTATCGGGCACGTGAACGCCCTGGCGGCGCAGCAGGTTCGAATACAGGTTCACCCGCTCCGACACCTGCATCGACGCCCCGATCTGCGCGACGAGCGCGGCCTCGTCGCACCGGTAGACGGACGAGAGGTCCCGCACGTGTTCGGCCAGGTTGTCGAACGACGTCACCCGGCGGACCATCGACGTCGGCAGCTTCTCGTACGAGACGTGGCCGAAGCAGATGACCGGTTTGCGGCGGATCGCCGCCTCGAACCCGATCGATCCGGAAATCGTGATCACCATGCGGGAGTGCTCCACGATCTCGCGCGAGTTCAGGCCCGGATCCGCGATGCGCAGGTTGGGCACGCCGAGGAGCTTGCGGTAGTAACTGGGCGGACGCTTGCCCATCGACGCCGGGTGCTCCTTGATCAGGACCTGGCATCCGACCGGCAGCGACTGCGCGATGTTCCTGACCACGTCGATCTGATTCAGGAAGAAGCGGCTCTGCACCGAGAGGCTCATCTCCGGCTCGGTGTGCATGGGGAAGAACACGTAGTCGAGCAGCGGGAGATCCCGCGCGGCGATGTACTCGCCGGCCAGGGCGCGGTTGACGGCACGCGCGCGCATCGGGTTCAGGAGACGCGAGTACAAGAGGGTGACGGCGGGATCCGGCACCTGGTTGTCGTCCCGTCCGCCGCGGAACCAGTAGTCGTATTCGGCCCGCGCGAACCCGGCCAGCCTCTCGGGCAGCCGCTCGCTGACCGGCCGGCCCTGCATCGCCTGGCGCGAGACCGGCACGACGCCTTCGTAGCGCAGCACGCCGGCGCGCGCGTCGGCCAGGTAGCGCCGCGCCGCCGAGCTCCACTCGTCCTCCGTGCCGTGCTGATATCGCCGGCGGTACTCCGCGATCAGCGGTTCCGACGGCTCGAAGACGGTCGGCGCGAAGGTCACGAAGTTCTCGACCCGCGTCGATCGCAGGCTCAGATAGCGGATGCCGCGCGCCCGCGCAAACAGGTACGCGAGGTACTCGGCGAAGGTGACGCAGACGAACGAAAAGATGGCGTCCGGCCGGAGCTCGTCGAAGAGACGCTCGAGCGTCACCAGGCCCTCTTCGATGATCCCGAGCATCTCCTCGTGCGAGAAACGGGGCGTGTAGTCCTGGCGGAGCGTGCACAGCCGCCCGAGCGAGATCCGGCGGTCCCCGATGATCGGGCCCCACAACGTCGGATCGCCCAGCTCCGCTTCGTATTCGCGGAGACGCCCGAGGTCGGGCCGGCGCGCGAGGCCGCGCTGCACGATCTCCCATTCCTTGACGACGTGATGAGCGTTGATGCCGGGTTCGGCCGCGCTGAAGCCCTCGTAGAACCGGCGGCCGGCCACGTAGAACGCCGCGCCGTCGAGCGATGCCGGCCCCTGCAGCGCCTGCATCAGGCCGTAGAACATCGGCAGCGAGCTCGTCTGGGTTAGGAAGAGGGCCTTCACGATAGAGTCACGCGCGAAAAACCATTAACAGGAGATCAGGAGATCAGGAGATTCTCTTTTTTGGTTTCAAGCTGACAGGCAGTAAGAAATCAGGAAAAACAACAAACCTCCTGATCTCCTGATCTCCTGTTTCACGATCCTGATCAAGACTCGTTCCTACGGCAGTCGGCGCGTGCTGCGCGAGGCCGAGCGACAGCCACTGCCACACCCCGAAGCTGCTGTCGGCCCCCTCGGCGCGATAGCGGCGCCATTCGCGCCGGACGGCGTCGGCATCGAGCCAGTCGCGGCCCCAGCCGGCCAGCGCGGCTTCGATGTGATCGTCCGCCCACGCCGCGAGCGGCCCCTGCAGCCACTCGCGCTGCGGCGTCTGCACCGGGCGCTTCGGCGCGCGGAGCACGTCGTGGTCGATCAGGTTGGCCTTCCGGGCGAGCTCGCGGACGAGCCACTTCCCTTGGCCGTTCCGGATCTTCCGATCCGCCGGCTGGCGCATCCCCAGCTCGACGATCCGGTGATCGAGGAACGGCTCGCGCAGCTCGCGCGAGAACATCATCGACACGCGATCGTTGAAGCGCATCGCGCGCGGGATCTTGGCGTACGCGAGATCGCGGTACTGCACGTTGCGCAGCGCGTCGGGAAAGACCGCGGGCACGTTCGGCGCCACGGCGAGCCTCGCGAAGGCAGGCCGCAGGCCGCCGGCGGATCCGGTCCCGGCTGTCCCCTGCACCGGCCCTCTGTTCAGGTCCTGCGCTCCCGCGCGCGCGTAGTACTCGTAGCCGCCCCACCCTTCATCCAGGCCGTTGCCGTCGAGCAGCACGATCACGCCGTGGTCGCGCGCGGTCGCGTGCACGGTCGCCATCCCCAACGTCGGGAAGCCGCCCCACGGCTCGTCCTGATGCCGCTGCACCGCCGTCGTCAGCGCCGGGACATCGGTCTCGCGCAGCAGCGACGCGCTGCCACGGCCGCGGCGTACGCGGCGAGCAGCGGCTCAATCCATCGCCGCTCGTCGTAGTCCGGATGGTCGCAGTAGAACGTGAACGCGTTCACCGATGCCGGCGTCCGGGTGGGTGCGCGCCACGAGCCCGAGCAGCAGCGAGGAGTCGAGCCCGCCCGACACGCACAGCCCGACCGGCACGTCGGACCGGAAGCGCAGACTCGACGGTGTTCTCGAGGAGCGCGAGCAGATCGTCGGTGACCGTCTTCTCGTCACGCTCGTCCGTCGCCGGCGTCGAGCACTCGCGCCGCCACGTCGTACCAGCGCGACTGCTCGAGTCCGCGCTCGACACTCCATCGCAGGACCGACCCGGGCGGCACACGACGAACTCCGCTCCAGAACGTCGTCTCGCCGTGGTCGTACATGCCGTGGGTGAAATACGTCGCCCACGCCGCGGCGTCCGGCTCGCGCGGCACGCCGGCGGCGTGCAGCGCCACGATCTCGCTCGCGATCACGAGCGCGCCGTCCGGCGCAGTGGCGAAGTGCAGCGGCTTCACGCCGAAGCGATCCCGGGCGGCCAGCAGCGTCCGGGTCCGCTCGTCCCAGATGGCGAACGCGAACATCCCGTTGAAGCGATCGAGGCACGCCTCGCCCCATCGCTGCGTACGCCGCCAGGAGCACCTCGGCGTCGCTGTGGGTCCGGAACGGGTAGCCGGCCAGCTCGGCGCGCAGCTCGTTGTAGTTGTAGATCTCGCCGTTGAAGACGAGCCACGCGGTCCCGTCCGCGTTCGGCATCGGCTCCGCGGCGGCGGCGGAGAGATCGATGATGGCGAGCCGGCTGTGGGCGAACCCGACGACGTCCGCGCAGGACGATCGCGTCTCCGTCAGGCCCGCGATGGCGCGTGCGCCTTCAGGATCGACCGGAGCGCGGCCTCCCGCCGACCGCCGCTGCCTCCCGCGATGATCCCAATCCCACACATGACTGATTTAGAGCCGGTTTCAAAACCGCTGGTGGCATCCGGCTTCAGCCGGACCAATAGGGTTTTGAAACACTTTTAGCCTCGATCGTCCGGGCCGGCCTCCTTCGCAGGACTGTCATTCCCGCGCTTTCGGAAGCGCAAGTGGGCGCCGGGCCACGGGTGCTCGAACTCGACCCGGTAGTCGCATGCGAGCGGCGCCGCTTCGATGGCTTTCACGAGATCGTCAACCGTGGCCCAGAAGAAGCTCTCGTAGAAGCCCGGGTGAATGCCTTCGGCCTTGCCGTGCACGGCCTCGACGAGGAACAACCCGTTCGGCTTCAGCACGCGCGACACTTCGCCCAGCAGACGCTGGATGTCGAGCGCATGGTCCAGGGCATTCGTGAACACGGCGTCGACGCTGCCATCGGCGAACTGCAGCGCGTGAAAATCCCCGGACAGGACGTACCGGTTGTCGGCGCCGGGGTTCAAGTCGATTCCCACGGCAAAGCAGCGATGGTCCAGGAATGCCCGGACTTCAGTGCCGAGCCGCGCGCCGAGGCACAGCACGGTGGTGCCGGGCCTCAGGCCATGGGCGTTCAGCCGCTCGCTCAGATGGGCGTGGAACGTCCGATCGTAGTCCGTCAGATCGAGCGTCGGCAACTTCGCACGCTGGTGGCGCAGGTAGTCCTCGTACGACTGGTAGGTGCGCACGTTCAAGCCCGCCGCATTGGATCGCCAGGCGCCGACCTCGAACGCCGGATCGCTCGAAGCGAGCCACTGCGCATGCGCCCACAGCTTCCGCGGGTTGGCCAGCTCGAGCACCCTCGAGGGGCGATTGAGCGTTGCCCGGACTTCGCTGCGAAGGCGGACCAGAATGTTCTGCATTTCAACAGGAGTTCAGGAGTTCAGGAGATCAGGAGATCTTTTCGTGATCTCCGTCGACACTCTGCCTCCTGCCTCCTGCCTCCTGAATTCTGATTTGAGCTCGGCCATCATCAGCTCGACGAGCTTCATGTCGAGCTCGCTGTCCACGCCGACCGATCGCTCCGGCGGCATGACGATCGGCCGGATCACGTCCCCCCAGATCGAGCCGCGCTCCATCAGCACGTCGCGCCGCGTCAGGTAGATGGCGCCGTTGCGCATGAACGCCGGCGGGTCGTAGTCCTGCCGGCGCGTCCCTTCGGGCTCGGGCACGCAGTACGGAAGGAGCCTGTCCCCGTCGATGCGCTTCATCAGCATCGGGTGAACGGCGAACACCTGCACGACGCTGATGACCGAGTCACACAAGCCCCGGCGTCCCAGGACGAGCGCCTCGCGGATATCGTTCGCGGTGCGGAACGGCACGGTCGGCTGAAGGAGGCAGACCCAGGCGTAGCGAACGCCCTCGTCCTCCTCGGCAAAGCGCACCGCATGCTGCAGGGCCGGCACCATGGGCACGCGATCGCCGGACAGCTCCGCCGGCCGCAGGAACGGCACGTCGGCGCCCGCCGCCGACGCGATGTCCGCGGTCTCCTGGTCGTCCGTGCTCACGATCACCCGGTCGATCACGTCCGCCGCCGCGAGCGCCGCTTCGATGGTGTAGGTGATGAGCGGCTTCCCGCAGACCTGCCGCACGTTCTTCCGCGGGACGCCCTTCGATCCGCCGCGGGCGGGGATGACGGCGAGGACGCGATCGGTGGCGCTCACGAGATCTTCACCGCGCGGGCGGCTTCGGAGTGCTCTCGTATGAACGCGACCAGGCGCCGGGCCATGAACACTTCAGTGCGCGCCATCGATTCCCAGGTTGCGCCGGCGATGTGCGGCGTGACCAGCAGGTCGATCGCCGGATCCGCGAGGCAGTCGCGCAGGGGCGAGCTGCCGGGCGCTCCCCGCTCCGCGCTCAGCACGTCCAGCGCCGCGCCCGCCAGCCGTCCGCCGCGGAGCGCCTCGGCGACGGCGGCCTCGTCCAGGATCTCGCCGCGGGACGTGTTGACGAGCACCGCGCCGGAGCGCACGCCCGACAGGATGTCGCGGCCAATCAGGCCGCGCGTCGAAGCATCGAGCGGCACGTGCACGCTGATGACGTCCGCATCGTTCAACAGAGACGCGAGGTCCGCACGCCGCTCGACACCCGGCATCGCCTCGCCGGCCACGGGATCGTAGGCGGCGACGTGCATGCCGAACGCGAGGCCATATCCGGCGACCTGCCGGCCGACCCTGCCGAAGCCGACGAGCCGGAGCGCGCGGCCCGACAACTCACGGCCGCGAAACGCGTCGCGGTTCCACTGGCCGGCGCGGACCGACGCGTCAGCCGCCGGGATCCTGCGCACCAGCGCGAGCAGCAGCGCCCACGTGTGCTCGGCGGTGGCGCGAATGGTGCGCAGAAACTCGGTCTCGCCTCGCAGGCTCAGCACCTCGACGTGCTGCCTCCGTGCGCGCTCGAGATCGATGTGGTCGAGCCCCGTCGTCGCCGACACGATCGCCTTCAGACGCGGCCCGGCCTCGAACACCTCGTCGTCTATTTGATGCCGGAGCCGGACGATGAGGGCATCGGCGGACCCGACCGCCGCGAGCAGCGCCGGACGATCGAGCGCGGCCTCGTGGACGTCCGCAACGGTCTCGAGCAGACGGCGCGCTTCATCGGCGTAGTTCGCCGGCTCCGCGTTCAGGACGCGCCATCGGGAAGTCATAAAATCAGAATTCAGGAGGACGGAGTCAAGAAGCGAAGGGAGGCGAACCGGCTTTAGCCGATCTCCGGGTTTTGTCTCCATCTCCTATCTCCGCGTCATCCCTTCGTCGCCCACACGCGATGGTGTCCCTGGCCGACGACGCGCGTCATGGCGTCCTGGAGTGTCACCCGGCCGGCGGCGACTTCGGCTTCGAACCAGCGGACCGCGTCCACCGTTGCGGAGATGCCCTGCCCGGCGAGCCGGAAGAGCGGCTGTGCGGCGCCGAAGTCCTTGGCGTCGCCTCCGGCAAACAGCGCCCGCAGCGAATCGAGATCCTCCCGGTACGCCGCAAGATCCTGCTCGTGGTCGAGCCGCAGGGTGTCGGGCCATCGCTCGATCGTCGAGAACCCGCGCCGCTCGAGCATGCGCTGGAGACGCGGCCAGTCGTAGAAGTCGAGCTTCGGGCAGAACAGATCGTCGAGGAACGTGCGGCGCTTGTTCGCGGGGAGACCGGCGGCCTCGAGCGCGCGCTCGATGACCGGCTGGGTGATCTGCGCGGCAAACGGCCGCAGCCACTCGATGAGCGGCCACCGCAGCCCTTCGGTCGCGTAGACCAGCAGATAAAGGTTGCCGCCGGGCTTCACCACGCGCGTGAGCTCGTCGAGCGCCCGCTCTTCGTCGGCGGTGATCATCAGCACGCCGGCGCACCAGACGACGTCGAACGTCGCGTCGGGGAACGGGATGTCGAGGATCGACGCGTGCTGGAACTCGACGTTGGAGAGATCGGCCGCGCGGCGCCGCGCATCCTCGAGCCCCTGCACGCCGAGATCGATGCCGGTGACGCGCGCCGCGCCGAGCCGCGCCATCGCGATCGAGTTGCGCCCGCCGCCGCACCCGGCGTCCAGGCAGCGCGCGCCGCGGAACCGCTCGCGCGGCAGGCCGGCGAGATCGAGCCGGCGGAAGAACAGCTCGACCGATTCCTCGAAGAGCTTCGTGTTGTAAGGGCCCCACAGGTCCCCGAAGAGGGTTCCCGTCGCTTGCTCGAGCGCCACGCGATCCGTCATTGGTCGTCCTTCCTTCGTGTCTGTGACGTTGAACAGGAGTCTCAGGAGGTCTAGGCGTTTTCTCTGGTCTTTGGTCAATCGTCTGCCTGACCTAGCCCGGTCCAGACCCGAGACTCGAGACTCGAGACGCCTCAGTACGTCAGCCGCTTCTCGATGCCGAGCGGCTGCTCGGCCAGCAGCGCGGCGATCTGCTGCCCGGCCGATCCGTCTCCGTAGACCGCATCCTGCGGGCACCGGCCGTTCCGAAGATGGTGCCGGATCGCGTCCGCGATCAGGGCGCGGTCGTAGTCCACGTCGAGCACGTTCTGTCCGCGCTCGCGGCCGCCCTGGCGCGTTCCGATGTTCACGGCCGGCACGCCGAGGAACGCGCACTCGCGGATGCCGACGCTGGAGTTGCCGACGATCCCGCGGCTCTTGTAGAGCACGTGCAGGAAGTCCATCGGCAGCATGTTCTTGAAGAAATGGATGTTCGCCGGGCGCTCGATCTCGCGGAACATCCGGATGCCCTTCGACGTGCCGTCGGAGCCGGCGTCCACGTTCGGCCAGAACCAGAGCGCCGGCAGGCCGACGTCGCGGACCGCGTGCAGCGTTTCGGTCACGTGCAGCAGCGACGCTTCGTACTCGGTGGTGACCGGGTGCTGCATGACGACGAGGTAGCCGCTGCTCAGGTCGACCGGCTCGCCGACGCCGCCGTACTTCTCGAAGGGGTTGAAGGCCGGCGGCGGCTGCCGGAGCAGCACCGACGCCAGATCGATCGACGGGCATCCGGTCATGAAGACGGCGTCCGGCTCTTCGCCCATGCGAATGACGCGCTCGCGCGATTTTTCCGTCGAGACGAAATGCAGGTTCGCGAGCTTCGTCACCGCGTGCCGCACCTTCTCGTCGATCGACCCGGTGACCTCTCCGCCCTGGATGTGCGCCAGCGGGATGTTCATGTAGGCGGCGGCCGCGGCGGTCGCCAGCGTCTCGTACCGATCGGCGATCGTGACGACGACGTCCGGCTTCAGGTTGTCGAAGACGGTCGCGAGCTCCAGCAGCCCGAGGCCGGTCGTCTTGGCCATCGTGGCGAGGTTCTCCCCTTCGAGGACCATGTAGACGCGCGCCGCGATCTCGAATCCCGCCTCGGACGATGGCGCCCACCGCATTGCCGTATCGATCGAGCAGCGCGGATGCCGCGACGACGAGCTGAAGCTCCAGGTCCGGGTGCTGGTTGATCGCCTCGAGCACGGTCTTCACGCGCGCAGTAGCTCGGCCGCGCGGTGATGACGACACACACCTTCCGTTTCACTCATCCTCCAGGTCGGCTTCCGACAGCAGGTGATCCGCGGCGACCGCGCGCCGCAGGACGCGCCCGGCGACGGACGACAGGCGATCGGCCGGAATCCCGGTGCCGGGTTTCTTGGCGCCGAGCACATCGAGGCTCAGCCGCGCGCCCGCGTCGAGCGCGCGCGTCACGACGACGCTGTGGTTGAACAGGTGCCGCATCGGCGCGAGCTCGCCGGCCGCGGCGTCCTTGTCGACCGGATGGGCGCGCATCCGTTCCATGAACCGCACGCCCCGCACCATCGTCGCGAGCTCGTCGGGCGTCAGCGAGACCGGCACGTCCGGGCCGAACATGTCGCGGCTGAGCGTCAGGTGCACTTCGACGACGTCCGCGCCGTCCCATGCGGCCGCCAGCGCCGGGAACATCGTGCCGGAGTGATCCGACAGGCCCACGGGGCACTCGTACCGTCGCCGGAACTCGGACAGGAGATTGAGCCCCACCATCTCCGGCGGGCACGGATACATGCTGGTGCACTGCATGATCGCGATGCGCGCACCCGCGGCCCGCAGGCGCGCCGCGGTGGCGTCGATCTCGGCCATCGAGCTCATGCCGGTGGACACGAGGACCGGCCGGCCCGAGCCGCCGAGGCGATCGAGCATCGGCGTGTGGCTGATCTCGCCGGACGCGATCTTCCAGGCGTCGAGCCCGACGCGCTCGAGCATCTCGACCGCCGCCTCGCGAAAACGGCGAGCTGATGAACGCCAGCTCCTGCTCGGCGGCGTGCTGCGCCAGGCCCGCCCACTGCGCCTCGGTGAACTCCATGCGGCGCCAGTAGTCGTATCGCGTCTCGTCCTGAAGGCTGAACTTGACGCGCCAGGGCTCCGACGGCGTGCTCTCGGCGGCGGCGATGTGGGTCTGGAACTTGATCGCGTCCGCCCCGGCGCGCGCCGCCGCGTCGATGAACGCGTGCGCCATGCCGAGGCTGCCGTCGTGGGCCTGCGCCACCTCGGCAATCACGGCACACCGGCCGTCGATCAGCACCTCACGCTTCATCGGCGCGTTCGATCCTCGTGGTCATCATGACGTCAGAGACCTGCCGCGTGACGGCGTGTCTTTCCAACACGGAGTCCACGGAGTGCACGGAGTCTCAAGGAGCGAAGCGACTGGGTTACGGAGTTCGTCTTGACGAGATCTCTCGTTTGCAGGCAGTCGGAACAAACAAGAAAACTGAATGCCGATCCACGGACCGCACTCGAGCGCCGGCCGAAGTCCAGAGGCCGGCGTTGCAGGTCATGCGAGACCGAGGATGCAAGCGGTCAGCCGATACTGCCTGCTTGCATCGCTCGATCTCGGCATGACCTGTCGCGCTTCGCGCGACTCGAGTGCGCTGCAGGAACCGTGAATCCAGAGCCTCCGTGTCCTCCGTGACCTCCGTGTTGGAGAGATACGATCACAGCTCGACCATCCCATCACGGGCTCGTCCTCGACGGCAGGCGGCAGCTCGTCGTCACCGCACGCGCCAGGGGAACGTGCCACGACTCGAGCGCGCGCTCGAGGGCCGCGAGCGCCGGCGGCTCATTCGCGCGCAGCCACTCCACATCGTCCCCGAACCGATCGTTGATGCACAGGAAGCCGTCGCCGGCGGCGCGCCCCTTGGCGTAGAACGACAACTGGTTCGTCCGGCCGCCGGGATCCTTGTAGTGCGACACCTGGAGCACGAGCTGATTCCCGCCGCTGCCGGTGACGGGCCCCGACACGGCCAGCCCGTAGCGTCCGGTGTGCGCGGCCTCACCACCGGCGCGGGCGACCGTGTATGCCCCCAGCCCTTGCCAGTGGATGTCCGGTTGTTCGAAGCCGGAGTCGGCTGGCGTCAGCAGGTTGGTTCCTCCCGGATACGGCACGACGAACGAGACGTCGTCGAGGAACAGCTCGCCCGGACGGTCGAGAAACATGTGCATGTGATCGAACGAGCGCAGCGAGCCGGGAACCTCGTAGAGCCGGTAGTCCTCCTCCAGCGCGAGGATGACGACGGTGCCGTCGCCGCTGCGGACCCGGACGCGCGGCGGTGCGGGTCCAAGTTCCTTGGAGACGAACAGCGGCGACTTGTGGTCCACGCGATAGATCGCCGTATCGCCGTGCTCCGAGACGAGCGAGGCCCAGCGGACCCGATCGAGGTAGGGCCTGATGAACGAACGGATCCGCGACACGACGAGATAGTCCACGTCGTGAAGCTGCGCCAGCACGTCTTCCTGAAAGACCACGAAGACGATCGGCGTGGTCTCTCGAATCCGGGCCGACGTCAGCACGAACAACGGGCGGGACTGCCGCTCGGGCGACGACGCCGACCGGAGCGCCAGCTCGGTGAACGGCGAGAACGACGGAATGTCGCGGCGCTGCAGGAAGAAGCTGCATCGCGTCGCGCGCACCGCCGTCCGCGGCGACGATCGCGCCGGGGGCATGCGCCTCGAGCCAGCGAGCGGCTGCCTCCTGCTCGTTCGTGATCCGCGAGGTGGCACGGAACGGACGCCGGACGAGCAGCGTGAGCCCCCGCGACTCGCTGGTCCACGCACGCCAGGTCGGCTCGCTGGGCGGAACGTTCGCGAAGAGCTGCGCGGCGGACAGGCCGCTGCCGATCAGGATCACCACGGCGCCGATGACCGCCGATCGAACCCGGCTCGCCGCGGTCCCCGCGGCGAGCGCTGTGACGCATCCGGCAATCGCGACGCCGGCCATCGCGTAAGACAACAGCACGAGGAACGTCAACTGCCCGGGGCGGTAGCCGAACTGCACGACCCACAGCACGATCGGGGCGTAGCAGAGGAACGCGACGACAGGCACGAGCGACGTACCGGTTCGGCCGCGAGCCGCCCGCCACAATCCGTATGCCCAGCCAACCGCCAGCAGCGGCGCTAGAACCGTCGTGGCGGTCAGATAGCGGACGTAGAAGTCGGCGGCGATGCGCGGCAGGTTGACGGTGGCCATGCGCGCCCAGGTGAGGAGCACGGATGTCCCGCCGCTCGCCGCGAGCTCGCTGCTCTGCGACCCCGCCGTCGCCACGCCCAGCGCCGGCGCGAGGCTGCCGTATTCCGTCAGCATCCACACCAGCCATGGAGCAATGCAGAGCAGGCTCCCCGCGATCACGGCCCCTCCGCACCGTATCGCCGCGCGCCGCTCGCCGGCGCGCACCAGCAGCGGAATCAACACCGGAACCCCGAGCAGGAGCCAGCCGGCCTCCTTGACGAGGATCGCAAGGCCGAGCACCAGACCCGCCGCCACTGCCAGCGCCACCGCGGGCGCGGCGCTCCGCTGCGCCTCGCGCGGACGGCTCGCGATCCGCAGGGCGCCACCGTAGAGCAGAAGGAAGCCGAGCATGAGCGCCGGGAGAACCGTATCGGTATCGATGTAGGTTGCGATCTGATTGAGCCCGAACGACGTCAGGACGAGCAGCGCCGCGACGACGCCGGCGGCCCGTCCGCCGAGCATTCGAGCGAGACCGTACGTGAGGAGCACCGACGCCGCGAAAAATATTCGCGTCACCGTGACCGCGGTCTGGACGGTCGGGGAGCCGGCACGGAAGCCGAGCGCAAGCAGCAGAGGGAACATCGGACCGCGCGCCATCGTGCCGCGGCTTTCCAGAGTGTTCCCGCCTGACTCGCCAGCGGAGATCTGGCGCGCCTGGATCATGTAGCCGGCGGCGTTGCCGGTCACGTCGGTCCCGATGATCGGCACGATCATCGCCGACAGGATCGCCACGATCGCGAGCGCCGCCAGCTCGCCGGGCCAGGTTCTGACGAGACCGCCGGTCACGAGCGGAGCCACGTCCGGAGGATCACGAGCCCGAAGCCGAACCCGTAACGCAAGGTCGGCGGCTTCTTGCTCAGGCCTTCCGCGCGTCCCTCTATGGTGACCGGCACCTCGACGATCCGCAGGCCTGCCGCCACCGATTCCAGCAGCAGCTCGGGCGCGCTGAAGCGGGTCTCGCGCAGCCGCAGCGTGGGGAGAGACGACGCGCGAATCGCGCGGAACCCGTTCGTGCAGTCGCTGAACGGCACGCCGGTGAGCCGCGACATGAACCACGAGAAGCCGAGCACGCCGGCGTGCCGCACGCTGCCGCGATCGGCATAGGCGCCCGCGAACCTCGACCCGACGACCAGGTCGGCGCTCCCATCCGCGATCGGGCGAACCAGCCGCTCGATCTCTCCGGGCCGATGCTGGCCGTCCGCGTCCATCGTGACGACGATCTCGGCGCCGTCCTGGAGGGCCAGCGCGAATCCCGTCCGAAGCGCATCCCCCTGGCCGCGGTTGATCGCGTGGGCGGTGACCGGCGTGCGGGCATCGCGGACGACGCGCAGCGACGCGTCGCTGCAGCCGTCGAGGACGACCACCGCCCGGACCTTCATGCCGCACACGTCCAGCGGCATGCTCGGGAGGAGCTGCCGCAGCGAGTGCGCCTCGTTGTACGCCGGGATCACGACCGCCACGCCGCCGCTCCGCGATTCGCCGCCGTGCGAACGCTCGTACTCCGAACGCGCCAGCGCGCGCACCAGATCGCCCAGCTCCTGCCTGACGCCCGACACCGCCTGCATCAGATAGAGCACCAGGCCGAACAGCGCAAGATTGCCCAGGATCGCCAGCGCCATCAGCCGCGTCCCGGTCCGCTCGATCGCGCCGTTGATGAGCGGCGGATAGAACGAGACCGCCATCAGCGTGAGGCCGGCAAGGGCCGTCAGCAGCGCTTCCCCGCGCGTCATCGCTCGGGACCGCCGGCGAAGCACCGCGAAGAGCAGCATCGCCGTGCCGCAGACGACGCCGAGGATGCGGAGCTCAGACATGGAAATCAGCTTCCAGCTTCCAGCTTCCAGCTGTCCAGCTTCCAGCTTCCGGCTTCCAGCTTCCGGCTTCCAGCTTCCAGCTTCCAGCTTTCCGCTTCCAGCTTCGCGCTCCCCGCTTCCAGCTTCCCGCTCCCCGCTGCCAGCTTCCCGCTTCCCGCTGCCAGCTGCCAGCTTCCCGCTTCCAGCTTCCCGCTCTCCATGGTTCGCGCTTTGTGCTGAAGCGGGGCCTGGCCGGCGAACCAGCGGCAGGTGTCGGCGATTCCGCGGCTGACCTCGATGAGCGGCTCCCAGCCGAGCGCCGCGCGGGCTCTGTCGATCCGCGCGTAGTTCCGCAGCAGCTCGCCCGGACGCGCCGGCTCGAACCGTATCGCCAGGTCCGGCATCTGAAGCCCGGCGCCGACGAGGCGCGCGACGTCCGCGATCCGCGTCTCGATGCCCGTCGCCACCTGGAGCACCCGCGCATCGAGCGACGGCACCTCGATGGTGCGCAGAATCGCGCCGCACAAATCCGAGACGTGCAGCAGATCGCGCGTCTGCGCTCCGTCACCGTAAATCGTCACGGCGCCACGCTCCATCGCGTCCTTGATGAAGCGGGCCACCACGCTCTCCTTGTGGCTCGATCGCGGCCCATACACGTTCGCGAACCGCAAGGCGACCGCCGACAGCCCGTACGATCCCGCGAACGCGGCGCAGTACGCTTCCCCCGCGAGCTTGCTCGCCCCATACGGCGACCGGGGCTGCGCGGGCATGCCTTCATGGACCGGCGGCTCGACCTCGCCCGCCACCGCGTTCGACGACGCGAAGACGAAGCGGGAGACGCCCGCGTCGCGGCTCTCGAGCAGCATCGTCAAGGTGCCGCCGGCGTTGAGCTCGAAGTCGTGCCGCGGGTCGAGCTGCGACGGCACGACGCCCGACTGGCCGGCGAGGTGGATCACCGCATCGGCGCCCTGGACCGCCCGGCGCACGTGCGTGTCGTTCCGAACATCGCCTTCGATGAACAGGGCGTCGCCGGGAATGGCTTCACGCCGTCCGGTGCTCAAGTCGTCGAGCACACGCACCGTGTGGCCGGCCTCGAGCAGGACCGGCACGAGGTTGCTGCCGATGAATCCGCAGCCGCCGGTGACGACAACGATCATGTCGGAATCCCGTCTGCCTTCCGTCTCGTGCCGTCCCAGCAGATGTCCGGCAGGAGGACGTCGCGCAGCCGCTCGATGCGATGGCGGTGCGGCTCGAGGTGCTTCAGCATCGCGGTAATCTCGTCGTCTACGCTTCGGGCCGGCACGTAGCCGAGGTCGCGCAGGTTGCTGTGATCCGGGTTGTAGTAGTGCTCTTCCTTCTCGAGCCGTGGGTTCTCGATGTGAATCGGCTCGACGCGAAGCCCGAGGCGTCCGGCGGCGGCCTGCGACTCTGAGGGCGATGTCCGTGACGTCGTGGACCTCCGCGAACTGGTTGAAGACGCGGTACTCGCCGCGGGCCGGCGGGTTGTCCAGCGCCAGCGTCAGGCACTGCATCGAGTCGCGCAGCGGCAGGAAGCCGCGGCGCTGGCGGCCCTTGCCGTAGAGCGTCAACGGATGGCCGATGACGGTCTGCGCGCAGAACCGGTTGACCGCCGTGCCGAATGCCTGGTCGATGTCGAAGCGGGTCGCGAGACGCGGATCGGACGCGGGCTCGTCGCTCTCGGCGCCGAACACGACGCCCTGCATGACGTCGGTGGCGCTCAGCCCCCAGATGCGGCAGGCGAACATCACGTTGTTGGAGTCGTGCACCTTCGACCAGTGATACCAGGAGTTGGCCTGGCGCGGGAACGGCAGCACGTCCTTCCGCCCGCGGAACTCGACCTCGAAGAACCCTTCCGGGATGTCGATGTCGGGCGTCCCGTACTCGCCCATCGTGCCGAGCTTCACCAGGTGGGCGTCGGGACAGATCTCGCGCATCGCGAACAGCAGGTTGAGCGTGCCGACGAGGTTGTTCGTCTGCGTGAACACCGCGTGCCCGGCGTCGACCATCGAGTACGGCGCCGACGGCATCTGGCCGAGATGGACGATGGCGTCGGGACGGAACTCGGCCAGCGCGCGGCGGACGAAGTCGTGGTCCTGGAGGTCGCCCTTCCAGAATTCCAGCGGCTGCCCGAACCGGAGCGCAAACGCCTCGCGCCGGCCGTCCATGTCGGCAATCGGCGTGATGCTGTCGCTGCCCATCTCGCGCACCCACTGCCGGCGCAGGAACAGGTCGGCGCCGCCAATCTCGTGCCCGCGCGCCGCGAGGTGCTGCGCGAGCGGGAACCCGAGGTAGCCGTCAACGCCCGCGATGAATATGCGCATGTATCCCTGGTCGGTGAATGATTAGAAAGTTGCCTGCGTCCGTCGTGTCCTTCCAACACGGAGGACACGGGGGGCACGGAGTCTCCGGGAACGAAGCGATTGGGTTGGAGTTCGTATTTCGACAGGATCTCTCGTTTGCAGCAAGCGCGACCAAAACATGAACACTGCATGCCGATGGCCACCGCAGCAACGCACTCGAGCGCCGGCCGGAGTTTCCAGAGGGCCGGCGTTGCAGGTCATGCGAGACCGGCGGGTGCAAGCCGGAATCAGATCGCGCGAACGGCTTGCACCCGTCGGTCTCGTATGACCTGTCGCGCTTCGCGCGACTCGAGTGCGTCCGGGAGCGTGTAGTCAGAGCTCCGTGGCCTCCGTGAACTCCGTGTTGGAAAGACATCCCGTCGTCAGCATCAGAGCTCGGTTGTCCACACGTGAACTCATGCCTCATCGGTGAACCCAGGTCATAGAACACTGTGTGGAGGTGTCCGCTGACAGACATACAACGAGTTCAGCCCCCACGAGAACGCGACGCGCCCGGTGACGCGGAAGCCGGTCGCCTCGAGCAGGGAGTGCAGCCCGGCGCGCGAAAACCCGTACACTTCCCCGTCTTTCATCCCGCGCTCGTGCTGGTCCTCATCCCAGAAGGCATACCAGTGCCAGAGCCTGGAGATGCCGGGCGAGAGGTTCGTGATGAGCAATCGGCCCGATGGCGCGAGGAGCCGGCCCGGCTTCGAGCAGGACCTCGGCGCGGTTCGGAATGTGGTTGAGGCACGCGACGAACGAAATCGTGTCGAAGCTGCCGCTGTCGTAGGGCAGATGGGCGGTGTTGGAGACGACGGAGATCGACGTTGCCCCAGTCGTAGACGTCGACGCCGATGCCGTCGCCTCCCTTTTCACGGTACGCGCGCGCGAGGCGGTTCTTCCCGCAGCCGATATCCAGGAGCCGCCCGCGCACGTGCTTCAGCACCATGCCGACACGGATGTCCTCGTTGGTCGTGAGCCCCGGCAGACGGCGGACAGCCGGCTGCGGCACGATCATCTTCAGAGGAAACAGGACCTGGTTCCAGACATAGTGCAGCGGCGAGTGATAGATGGCCCTCTCGGAATGCAGCGCGGGGTCCGTCATGCCGGATCGCTTTCCGGCCCACCCGTCCCGCCCGGGTCGTCCGTGACCGGCGGCGCGAAGGTGAAGCGGGCGTCGACGCCCTGTGGATGAGGGCGGGCCGTCCCCGGCACGTTCAGCCAGCAGATCCGGTCCCGCGGGACCGCGCGGGCGCGGAGCGCCGAGCCGACCTGCGGCGCGGGGTTCACCATCATCACGATGAGCCGCTCGAACGAGACGCCGGCGATCTCGGAGCCGGCCAGCTGCGCGCTGGACTGGATGGCGTGCTCGAAGAACTTGCCGCGCCGCTCGTCGTCCACGACCGCGACCAGCGTGAGGTCCGTCTGCCGGAGCGCGGCGTAGCCGATCTCGGCGACGTCGCCGGCGCCGTAGAACGCGACGCGCTTCGACGTCGTCGCCTTCGCGCCGCCTGCCGTGACACGTGGCCGACACCGCCGCGAACAGATCGACGAGGCGCTGGCGCGTGGACGCGTAGACGGCGACGGTCTCGTCCATGTGCCGGCGCGTCAGGCTCGCGAGCTGCTTCCGGCCGGCGGAGGTCAGCACGTAGTGCCGGGCGCTCGGGGCGTCGGGGCGCGGCTCGACCCAGCCGCGGTCGATGAGATCCCGCATCAGCGAGTTGGCGCGGCCGAGCGCGATGCCCAGGTGCTGGGCGACGGATCGCTGCGAGCCGGCGCGGCCGGCGCTGATTTCGTCGAGGATGAGGCGGGTGTAGAGATCGACGTGCGGCATGGACACTCCGTGCCCGTCACTCACAGGTTTGGTGAATGCCTGGGCCCGAACGGCGGCCGGTATGTTCAAGAAATGAACAAGGGATTGTGGCCGCATCCCACGGATCTGTCAAGCATTTGCGGCCGATGTCCGCCGCGCCCGTCGCGGAATCAGGCCGGCCCACCTCATGCTTGACGGGTCGTGTCACGCGTGACGAATCGTGCGGGCTCCTGCACAGCGGCGCCGTCCGGCGGAAAAGCGATAGACTCTCGACGCCAACACATGTCTGACTTGTTCGTCTGCCCGCTGGATCGCGGGCACATCACCGATCGACGGTGTGTCTCTTGCGGCGCGGTGTTCCCGGTGGTGACCACGGAATCGCGGCGCGACGTCATCGACTATCGAGCGCTCGGCCATGTCACCACGCGTGACGTGCCTGTCCGAATTCCCGCGACACGTCCCGACGAGATCGACCTGAGCGCGTTCGGCGCGGCGGCCCGTTCCAGCTTCCAGGCGCCGTCACGCGGCGAGCTGCGGCGCGATCTACGGCACGAAGCTGCAGCGCGAGGTCCTCTACTATCTGCACCAGGCGAGGGAGACCTTCGGCGCCGGCGCGCGCGTGCTCGACCTCGGCTGCGGCAACGGCGGGAACAAGCGATATCTCCTCGCCCATGGCTTCAGCGACGTCATCGCGGTGGACTACTTCCCCACGACCGGCGCCGAGGCGCTCGTGGATGCCCATCGGCTCCCGTTCCCGGACGGCAGCATGGATGTCGTGTTGTCGACCGCGACCGTCGAGCACTTCGCGCTGCCGTTCGTCGCGATCAGCGAAATCGCGCGGGTGCTGCGTCCAGGCGGCCGCTTCATCGGATCGGTGAGCTTCTGGGAGTCGTGGCACGGGCGGTCCTGTTTCCACATGACGCCCGACGGGATTGCGGTCCTCTGCGCCTCGGCGGATCTCGCGCTCGTCGATTTGTGGCCGGGATGGGGCTTCATCCCCGCGCTCCTGGCGCACGGCCTGGGCCTGCCGGGCTTTCGGAGGGTCACCTACGCGATGCAGCGGACGTTCGATCGCGCCTACGCGCTCACACGAGGCGAGAGCGCGGCCCGATCGCATCAGTTCCGCACCGCTGGATCGTTCGGGCTGGTTGCGGGAAGAGCTCAATCATCCCTAATCACTAATTCGACTTTGTCAGATCTGAAGACCGTGACATCGGCGGGCGAGCGGGGTCGTCAGCCGCCGCCGCTCCGCACGCCGGGAAACCGCTCCCGGCTCATACGCTGTCGCTCCCGCGGCGAGTAGGGGTGCGTGTGGGCGGCACATGCCAGGCGCACAGATGCGCCGGTGGTCGCGTGGGATCTACGCGGATCACAATGACCGAACTCGCCGCGGGGAATCGCCGGGCGCGCTTTCCGGCTACGCACTGCGACGGCGTGCTCCGCATCGCGTCGGCCGCCGACCCCGCTCGCCCGCGTGACGAGGCTGCTGGGGAAGATCTGACAAAGGTCGGACCGGTGATTCACAGTCGAGGCCGCATTCGAGCGGCACTCGCTTGAGTCGTCGGCACCACCGTGGCGTCTCTCAAATCGACAGCCATGCGAACCGCCGCTGAGGGATTCCGGATTCAGGATTCCGGCATTCGCGATTCGAGGATTGAGCGATTCGCGATGAGGGATTCAGCGATCAAGTGATTAGGGATTAGGGATTCCGATCCTCACGACGGGGACATCCCCAGGATCACCGAACTGCACCGTAAACTGATTTCGCACGTACCACATGCGGGTTGACGGCCGGTAGACTCCCACATCCAGGATCCCGTCCGCGTTGTAGTCACCCGGCACGGGGATGTCGCCGTCGTCACCGAACTGCACAGAGAACTGGTTCCGCACGTACCACACGCCGGTCGACGGCCGATACACGGCCACGTCCGTGAAGCCGTCACCGTTGTAGTCGCCCGGCATCGGGATGTCGCCGGCGTCGCCGAACTGTGCCGCGAACTGGTTCCGCACGTACCATACGCCCGTTGACGGCCTATAGACGGCCACGTCCGTGGTGCCGTCACCGTTGTAGTCGGCCGCAATCGGAATGTCGCCCGCATCGCCGAACTGCACCGCGAACTGGCCTTTCACGTACCAGACGCCGGTCGAAGGCCGGTATACCGCGACGTCCGTCAAGCCGTCGCCGTTGTAGTCGCCGGGCACAGGGATGTCGTTGGTGTTCCCGAACTGCGCCATGAACCGATTGCGGACGACCCATTCGCCCGTCGAGGGTCGGTACCCCGCCACGTCGATCACCCGATCACCGTTGTAGTCGGCGGGCACCGGGATGTCCCCGGTCAGGCCAAGCCTGATCCCGAACTTGTTGCGGACGAAGAACAGCCCGTTCGATGGCCGATACACCGCGACGTCGGTCGCACCGTCGCCGTCGTAATCTCCGGCGGTCGGCAGTGGTTCGGCCGCTCCGCGGGGCACCGGCAGATCGCCGAAATCCCCGAACAGCACGGTGAACTGGTTCCGCACCAACCACTCGCCCGTTGACGGCCGATAGACCGCCACATCCGTCACGCCGTCACCGTCGTAGTCGCGCGGGACGGGCAAGTCGCCGGGGATTCCGAAAACCAGCGTGAACTGGCTCTGCACGATCCACTCGCCCGTTGACGGCCGATACACCGCTACGTCCGCCGTTCCGTCACCGTCGTAGTCACCCGGGATCGGTCTGTCGCCCGGTTCCCCGAACTGCACGGTGAACTGACTGCGCACGGACCACGCGCCCGTTGATGGCCGGAACACCGCAACATCGTCGGCCCCATCACCGTTGTAGTCGGCCGGAACCGGTATGTCGCCGGGCTCGCCGAACTGCACCGCGAACTGGTTGCGCACGAACCACTGGCTCGTCGACGGCCTGTACACCGCGATGTCGGTCATGCCGACCGTCAAGCCGTCGCCGTTGTAGTCGGCGGGGACCGGTATGTCGCCGAGAATCCCCGAACTGAACCTCGAACTGGTTCCGCACGGACCAGACGCCGGTGGACGGCCGATAGACCGCGAGGTCGGTCACGCCGTCGCCGTTGTAGTCGGCCGGCACCGGCACGTAGCCCGGTCCGCCAAACTGCACGGTGAGCTGGTTCCGCACGTACCATGTGCCGGTGGACGGCCGATACACGGCGACATCCGATGTGCCGTCGCCGTTGAAGTCCCCGCGTGAAAGCGCCGTCAGAACTGTCAAAGTCACGTTCTGCGTGGAGGCACATCCGGCGCTGTCCGTCGCCGTCACCGTGAGGGGAAAGCCGCCGGCCTCGGTCGGCGTGCCCGACAGCACTCCATTGGTAAACATGATCCCGTCGGGCAGCGTCCCCGTGACGCCGAAGGTTACCGTCCCGCTCGTGCCGGACGCCGTGAATGTCACCGAGTAGGGAGAACCAACCACGCCCGGCGTCAGCGTCAGCGGCGCAATCGTCGTCGAACACGGAACGTACGCGTTGCGTATCGATTCGGCGATCGAGCTCGATCCATTCGCAAACCCCGTGGCGTAGTACCCGCGCGCGCGAATGAGGATGTTCTGATTGGTATTCAGGCTCGGGCCTGTCAACTGCCAGCCGCCAGGCACGCGCGTGCCGGCGCCAATTGACGTGTACGTCGCCCCGTCGGTGGATGAGTCGAACGTCACGCGCCAGACCTCCGGGCCGCCGCCGCTGCGCGTCCATGTGATGACGCCGACTTTCGGTTACGCTGAGACCCTGGCTCGCCGCGTCGGTCCCCGTCAGCCGGCCCAGATGGTTGCGCGGCGTCGTCCCGGTGCCCCCACCGAGCCCTGTGAACGAACCACCGGCCAGAATCTTCCCATCGGGTTGGATCGCCACGCCGTAGACGTCGCCATTCGCGCCCGGGTCGAACGTCGGATCGACCGACCCGTCCGCATTGAGCCGGCCGATGTTGTTGCGCGTTGTCGTCCCGGTGCCTCCGCCCAGCGCCGTGAAGCCACCGCCGATCAGGATTCTCCCATCTGTCTGCGCCGCCAGAGTGAAGACGGACGCATTGGCGCCCGGATCGAAGCTGGTGTCGACCGATCCGTCCGCGTTGAGTCGGGCAAGCCGGTTGCGGGTCGTTGTGCCGGTGCCTCCTCCGCCCACCGCCGTGAAATCTCCGCCGACCAGGATCGTCCCATCCGGCTGGACCGCCAGGACATTGACTATGCCGTTCGCGCCGGGATTGAAATCGGTGTCGAGCGAGCCGTCAGTGTTGAGCCGACCGATGTGATTGCGGATCGTCGTACCGCTCCCGCCCCCGAGCATCGTGAAGGCGCCGCCGACGAGGATCTTTCCATCGGGCTGAACCGCCAAAGTGTGGACACTGTTGTTCGCGCCCGGATCGAAGCCGGCGTCGAGCGAGCCGTCAGCGTTGAGCCTCGCCAGGCGATCGCGCGGCGTCGTGCCGGTTCCGGCGCCCACCCCGGTGAAACTTCCGCCGACCAGGATTCTCCCATCCGCCTGCAGCGCCATCGTGAAGACGTTGTTGTTCGCCCCCGGATCGAAGTCGACGTCGAGCGAACCGTCGGCCTGGAGTCGTCCGATTCTGTTACGCGTCGTCACACCGGTCCCGCCACCGCCGAGCGTCGTGAACTCGCCGCCGATCAGGAGCTTCCCATCCGGCTGCACCGCCATCGCTCGGACAGGGTTATTCGCACCGGGATCGAAACTGGTCTCGAGCGAGCCATCCGGCTGGAGCCGGCCGATTCTGTTACGCGTCGTCGTCGAGGTTTCCCCGAGTGCGGTGAATTCGCCGCCGACAACGATCTTCCCATCCGCCTGCACGGCCAATGCTCGAACGATGTTGTTCGCGCCCGGATCCAGGTCGGCGTCGACCGAGCCGTCGGCGTGGAGGCGTCCAATTCTCAGGCGCGGCGTCACGCCAGTCCCGCCGCCGAGTCCGGTGAACTCGCCGCGACCAGGATCTTCCCGTCAGGCTGCACCGCCAGCGCTCCTGAGGCCTCCGCGCCGCCGGTCGCGCCCGGATTGAAACCTGGATCGATCGAGCCGTCGGCATGGAGCCGGCCGATGCTGAGGCGAGTGGTCGTGCCGGTTCCGCCGCCGCCCAGTCTCGTGAAGTCGCCACCGACCAGAATCTTCCCATCAGGCTGGAGCACGAGGGCATCTACAGAGAGGTTTGCGCCCGGATCGAAACCTGTATCGACAGAGCCGTCGGCGCTGACGCGCCCTAAAAACCGGCGAGTCGTGAGTACCGATCCCGCCGCCCAGGCCGGAGAAATTGCCCCCGACGAGAATCTTGCCGTCCGCTTGCACCGCCAAAGTGCTAACATCGCCGTTGGTGCACGGGATTGAAGCTCGTATCGACCGAGCCGTCGGCGTTCAGGCGAGCAATCCGGCCGCGCGGCGTAGCGCCTGTTCCTCCGCCACCCATCATCGTGAACCCGCCGCCTACAAGGATGTTCCCATCCGGTTGCATGGCTACGGCGAGCACAAACTCATTCGCACCCGGATCGAAATCAGCGTCGACCGAACCATCGGCGTGGAGCCGGCCGATACGGCTGCGGGGCGTCGTCGTTCCGGTCCCGCCCCCGAGGAGGGCGAAGTAGCCGCCGACCACGATCTTCCCGTCAGGCTGGACCGCCAGGGCGGTCACGAAATTCTCCGCGCCCGGATCGAAGCCAGTGTCGATCGAGCCGTCAGCGTTGAGACGCCCGATATACCTGCGCGGGGTCGAGCCGAAGCCGCCGCCAAGGGCCGTGAAGGCGCCGGCGATCAGAATCTTACCGTCCGCCTGCAACGCCAAATCGAAAACTGTCGAGTTCGCGCCCGGGTTGAAGCTCGCATCGACCGAGCCGTCGGCGTGGAGACGCCCGATGTACCTGCGGACAGTCGTGCCGGAACCGCCGCCCAGCTCGGTGAAGTTGCCGCCGACCAGAATCTTGCCATCCGGCTGCACCACCACGGCGTTCACAAGGCCGCTCGCGCCTGGATTGAAGCCGTCCGCTGCCGACTGCGCGCGCGCCAGGGCAGAGATCGCGAGTACCGTGCACGACACAGTGACGATGCGAGCGGCACGTCGAGTACAGCGCATCATTGATGAATCCACGGGATCCCGGCGACTCTGCCGTCAGACGTCTAGACATGGATGGTTTATCGGTTGGCGGAGTAACCGGCGTGCAAAGAGACAAAAGCCCTCCGTGACTTTTCTTGACCTGAAGCTCAGAAACGCGTGAGAGGCGGGGCGCGGATGAGGCTTTATTGTATCAGCTACTTCGGATTGTCCCCAGCGCTGACTTGTGTGGACAACGCGTAGGCAGGCCTGAAGAGTCTGTTAATTATTCCGCGGGCTGTCCCTGAGAGCCACTTGTGGCTTCCGCCTTCAGGCGGAAGGGTTGCAACGGACGCCCGACTTCCGCCTAAAGGCGGAAGCCACGGGAGCGATTTTTTCAAGCGCGGGCGAGGTCAGGAGGTCAGAAAGTTTTTCTCAAAAACCAAAAACTCCTGACCTCCTGATCTCCTGTTGAGAAACTGAGCCGTCTACTGCGGCCCGCCGATGCGCACCATCGGCACGTACGTGGAGTCCCCGAACTGCTGGGTGAGCACGTTCCGCACGTAGAACGTGCCGGTCGACGGCCGGTAGACCGCGATGTCCGACAGCCCGTCGCCGTTGTAGTCGCCGGGCGCCGGCACGTCGCCGGCGTCGCCGAACATGCACCGAGAACTGGTTGCGCACGTACCACGTCCGCGTCGACGGCCGGTACACCGCGACATCCATCTTGCCGTCGCCGTTGTAGTCGGCAGCCACCGCGATGTCGCCCGGATCGCCGAACTGCACCGCGAGCTGATTGCGCACGAACCAGTGCCCGGTCGACGGCCGATACACCGCGATGTCGGTGACGCGGTCGCCGTTGTAGTCGCCCGGCAGCGGGAATGTCGCTCGGGTCGCCGAAGCTGACCGCGAACTGGTTGCGCACGAACCACTGCCCGGTCGACGGCCGGAAGACCGCCACGTCCATCAGGCCGTCGCCGTTGTAGTCGCCAGGCACCGGCTTGTCGCTCGGGTCGCCGAACTGCACGGTCGGCTGATTGCGCACGAACCAGTGGCCCGTCGACGGCCGGTACACCGCGATGTCCATCCGTCGGTCGCCGTTGTAGTCGGCGGGGATCGGGACGTCGCCCGCGTCACCGTGCGTGCACCGCGAGCTGATTCCGCACGAACCACTGATTGGTCGACGGCCGATGGACCGCGATGTCGGTCGCGCCGTCGCCGTCGTAGTCGCCGGCAATCGCCAGCGGGACGCCGGCCGTCCGCGGGATCGGGATGTCGCGGCCATCGCCGAACGACACGGCGAACTGATCCTTCACGAACCACTGGCCCGTCGACGCGCGGTAGATCGCGACGTCCATCGAGCCGTTGCCGTCGTAGTCGCGGGGCACGGGGATATCGCCGGGATCTCCGAACTGCACGGTGAACAGGTTGCGCACGAACCACTGCCCGGTGGACGGCCGATACACCGCGATGTCCGTCTTCCCGTCGTCGTCGTAGTCACCCGGCACCGGCCGGTCGCCCGGGTCGCCGAAATCGAGCGCGAGCTGATTCCGCACGAACCACATGCCGGTCGACGGCTGGAAGACCGCGATATCGTCGGTCCCGTCGCCGTTGTAGTCGCCGACGACCGGGACGTAGCCGCCCAGGCCGCCGAAGCTGACGCTGAACTGATCCTTCACGAACCACATGCCGGTCGACGGCCGGTACACGGCCACGTCCGTCTGACCGTCGCCGTTGAAGTCGCCGGGGACCGGGACGTCGCCCTTGTCTCCCCACTGCACCGTGAACTGGTTGCGCACGAACCACTGGTTCGTCGACGGCCGGAAGACGGCGACGTCCTCGACGTCGTCGCCGTTGTAGTCGCCGGGCACGGGGACGTCGCTCGGATCGCCGAACTGCACGGCGGGCTGGTTCCGGATGAACCAGTGGCCCGTCGAGGGGCGATAGACCGCGATGTCGCCGGTGCCGTCGCCGTTGAAGTCGGACCGGGTTTTCGACAGCGTCACCAACCCGTCACCGGTGCCGATGACACAGTGAACCTGGGCGCTCGTCGCCGGGACCGTTTCGGCCGCGACGCAGAAGCGCACGGCGCCGAGCTGCTGCAGGCCGAGCAGGAAGCGCACGTCCACCGAAGCCCCGGCCGCCAGCGGCGTTCCGGTGGTGATCGCGCCGACCGACAGCGACCCGTTGAACCCGGATCCATTCGGCTGAGTGGGGGGTTGCTCCAGCGTCGTTCCCCGTACCGTGACCATCGACGTACCGGTGTCGCACGGCGGCCGATCGACCGTCACGACGATGTCGCTTGACGTACGTGGCCGCAGGTCAGCCACACCCGAAATCGAAGGGAACGTGGTGATGTCCACGATCCGGAACCGCAATCGGCGTGATGGGGACGCCCGTCGTGTTGGTGAACGTGCGCCGGACGTCGTACGTGCCGAAGGTCGAGTTTTGGGAGGGGACGGAGGTGAAATCGCGGACCACGTTCGGCGGCTCGTGGCGGCGTTCGCACGTGTCGAGCTTGGACGCCGTCAGGGCGAAGCCGTCGAGGGAAGTGGGCGAGGTCAGGTTCTCCGGACCGGGCGCCCCCAGCCGCTGTCCGGCGCCGGCGCTCGTGCCGTTGGTGTCCACGAAGACGAAGTCGGCGGCGTTGTCGTTGCTGTCCTGCACCTGCGTGGTGATCGGCCCGGGAGTCGTCTGGATCAGCGACACACTGTTGCAGGTCCCGCTGGCCGCGCCTGCCGAGCCCGTGCAACCTCCAGGCAGCTTGCGCGTGAAGGAATAGTCGATGCTGAACGGTGTAAGGGCCGGGTAGCCGGCACCTTCCTTGTAGAGCGTGTTGGCCTCGGACGTGGAGCCGACGGCGTCGAGCCGGTTGGCGAGCGTGAAGTTGGCCGGGACGTTGTTGTTGAAGAGCGCGATGCCGGCGTTGTCCGGGATGTCGGTCGTATACGTCGCGTCGCCGGTGGCGGTGGCGCCGCTGCCGGCAGGGTATCCAGAAAGCGAGTAGCCGACCGAATTGGCACAGAGATAGTGCCCCCGGTTCGCGATGATTGTTCCGTCGGGAATGGTGCAGCGCAAGGCGCCGTCAGAGGCCGCGACGCCGTAGCCGGTGCCTGAGCCGGAAGAAACGGTGTGATCGGCGCCGCTCGCGTTGTAGATCTCGATGAACTCGTCGTTCGCTCCGTTCGGCCCGCGCACACGGAACTCGGAGATGACCAGGGCGCCTGCAGCCGGCGGAGCCGCCTGCGGGCACACATTGAGAGCCACGTCGTCTACCGTGTAGCTGCCAGTACCGGTGGTGGGTCCGATGTACTCGAAGAGCAGGCTGTGCGCTGCGCCGTTGGCGAAAGCGGTGAGATTGATCGTGCGCAGCGTGTACGCGCCTTCGGCAACCGCAGGTTCCGGGAAACTCGCCACGATGGCGCCGTCAACCCTGACGTTCAGCACGTCCGTGAAGGGAGACGAGACCGTGCCGATCCGCATCTGGAACGTCAGGCTGGCAGTTGAGGCCGCGGCGATGGTGACCGTCTGTCCCAGGGTCGCAGTTTCGACCGCCGGGAGGCCACCGAACCATGCCCAGAAGGCGCCTGCGAACGGCGGTGCCGCGCCGCCGCCGGTACCGCAGCTCGGAACGTCACACAACGGAGTGCCAAAGTTGGTCGAGGTTTCCGGATTCCAGAATGTGTTGGGAATCCCGCCGGTCTCGAAGCCGCCGTCCACGATGACGTTGCTGCAGGCAGCGAGGTCGGTCGAGAGAGGCGCGAGCTTCGCATGCGTCGTGACCGGCGCGGCGGACGCTGCGACACGCTCGGAGGCAGGCTGCGGACGCTTGCGCGCGGCAGGGTCCTCACCGCCGGACGCCTCCTGTCGAACCTGCGACTGCTGTGGACTCTGCGCCTCGATCGGCTGCAGCACCCACCCGGCGGCGAGCACGATGATGCCGGACACTGCCAGCCCTTGTGCCAGACTCTTGCGCACGACGATCGCCTTCTTCATGTTATCCATCCCCTGTCCCGTGTTTCGTTACCTGCAAGTTCCGTTTCAAGTCGTAGCGCAGGCCTTTAGGCCTGCCCGCGCCAAGGTCCGGCTAAAGCCGGACACCACCGACCCCCGCCCTACTGCGGCCCGCCGATGCGCACCATTCATCGGACTCCCATACGCTCCCCGCGCGCTGGATACCCTGAGCGCGGGATAGTCTTCTGCTGGTTGTTGCGTAGCCGCGCAACAACCGTCAGCCCAGTGGGTTAGCGACGTCGATAGGCACACGGCCGGAAACGGATCGGCCTCCTATTGACGTGACGCGCGGGCGCCCGCCGGTCCGGCTGAAGCCGGACACCACCGATGTCACTGCGGCCCGCCGATGCGCACCATCGGCACGTAGGTGGCGTCCCCGAACGACACCGTGAACACGATTCCGCACGAACCACTGCCCGGTCGACGGCCGATAGACCGCGATGTCCGTCAACCCGTCGCCGTTGTAGTCGCCGGGCACGGCGACGTCGCCGCTGTCGCCGAACTGCACCGTGAACTGGTTGCGCACGAACCACGTGCCCGGTCGACGGCCGGTACACCGCGACGATCCATCTTGCCGTCGCCGTTGTAGTCGGCCGGCACCGGGATGTCGCCCGGATCGCCGAACGACACCGCGAGCTGATTCCGCACGAACCACTGCCCGTTCGACGGCCGATACACCGCGATGTCGGCGACGCCGTCGCCGTTGTAGTCGCCCGGCACGGGGATATCGCCCGAGTCCACGCCGAACTGCACCGAGAACTGATTGCGCACGTACCAGAACCCCGTCGACGGCCGGAACACCGCCACGTCCATCAGGCCGTCGCCGTTGTAGTCGCCGGGCACCGGCTTGTCGCTGGGGTCGCCCCACTGCACCGTCGGCTGATTGCGCACGAACCAGTGGCCCGTCGACGGCCGGTACACCGCGACGTCCATCCGCCGGTCGCCGTTGTAGTCGGCGGGGATCGGGATGTCGCCCGGATCACCGAAGCCCACCGCGAGCTGGTTCCGCACGAACCACTGGTTCGTCGACGGCCGATGGACCGCGATGTCGGTCGTGCCGTCGCCGTTGTAGTCGCCGGCGAGCGCCAGCGGGATCCCGGCCGTCAGCGGGATCGGTCTATCGCCGGCGTCGCCAAACGACACCGTGAACTGATCCTTCACGAACCACTGGCCCGTCGACGCCCGATAGATCGCGACGTCCATCGTGCCGTTGCCGTCGTAGTCGCGGGGCACCGGGACGTCGCCGGGATCCCCGAACTGGACGGTGAACTGGTTGCGCACGAGCCACTGGCCGGTCGACGGGCGATACACCGCGATGTCGGTCAGGCCGTCGCCGTCGTAGTCACCCGGCACCGGCCGATCGCCCGGGTCGCCGAAATCGAGCGCGAGCTGATCCTTCACGAACCACATGCCCGTCGACCGCTGGAAGACCGCCACGTCGTCGATCCCGTCGCCGTTGTAGTCGCCGACGACCGGGACGTAGCCGCCCGCGCCGCCGAAGTTCACGTTGAACTGGTTGCGCACGAACCAGTCGCCGGTGGACGGCCGGTACACCGCCACGTCCGTCACGCCGTCGCCGTTGAAGTCGCCGGGGACCGGGACGTCGCCGGGATCGCCGAACTGCACCGTGAACATGTTGCGCACGAACCACGTGCCCGTCGACGGCCGGAAGACCGCGACGTCCTCGACGCCGTCGCCGTTGTAGTCGCCGGCTACCGGGACGTCGCTCGGATCGCCGAACTGCACGGCGGCCTGGTTCCGGACGAACCAGTGGCCCGTCGACGGGCGATACACCGCGATGTCGCCGGAGCAGTCCCCGTTGAAATCCGACGTGACGGCGCCCAGTGGCGCCGTGCACGACGACGTGATCGTCAGGTCCCAGCCACCGGCGATGGTGCCGACATCCCCGCCGACGTCATCGACGACGTAGAGGCTCCACGTGCCGTTCGGGTTCAGCCCGTTGAAGGCCGCCAGCATATCGGTGCCGGCGGTTGCCGGACTCAGATACGGACCGGCAGGCGCGGGCGCCGGGAACGGTCACCGGTCGCCGTAGTTGGTCGGCTTGAACGAGCCGGAGGCCGGCAGCGGCGCCGTCCGGGAAGGCTGCGGCAGCACTGTCGTCGAAGGTGTAGGTCTGGCCGATCCAGTCGGCGCTGCCAGCCGACATCCGACATCAGGATGAACTTCACCCCGGTCGGGCCGACGAGCAGGACGTCGACGTCGTCCGGGAAGGTGTGGTTCATCTGCTTGAGCGTGACCGTGACCTTGGTCACCTGGTTGGTGATACCGGCCACCGCAATGTTCGACGGGTAGGGAGTGGCGGGCGCCCGACGTGCCCGGTTCCTGCGGGAATCACGATGGCGGTCGCGTTCGAGAAGGTCTGGGAGGTGTACCTGACCATGCCCTCGGTCGTGCCGACGAAACAGAGAATCTGAGAGGTCGACGCCGGGAGCGTTTCGGCCGCGACACAGAACCGGGCGGCGCCGGTCTGCTGGATGCCCATCAGGAAGCGCACGTCCACCGAGGCGCCAGACCCCAACGGCGTGCCGAGCGTGATCGCGCCGACCGACAACGTCCCGCCGTAGCCCGATCCATTCGGCTGACTGGGGGGTTGTTCCAGCGTCGTGCCACTGACGGTCGGCGTGGACGTACCGGTGAAGCACGGCGGCCGATCGACCGTCACCGCGACGTCGGACGACGTGCGTGGCCGCAGGTCGGCCACACCGGAGATCGACGGGAACGTGGTGATGTCGACGACGCGGAAGCGCAGCCGCGTGATGGCGCCGCCCGTGTTGTTCGTGAAGGTGCGCCGGATGTCGATCGAGCCGAACGTCGCGTTGTTGACAGGGTCGGAGGTGAAACTGCGGACGTGATTGGGCGGCGCGTCGTTGACCCGGCACGAGTCGAGCCTCGACACCGCCAGCGCGACGCCATCGATCGAAATGGGTGAGCTCAGGTTCTCCGGTCCGGGCGCGCCCAGCCGCTGGCCGGCGCCGGCACTGGTGCCGTTGGTGTCGACGAACATGAAGTCGGTCGCGTTGTTGTTGGTGTCCTGCAGCTGCGTCGTGGTCGGGCCAGGCGTCGTCTGGATGAGCGACACGCTGTTGCAGTTCCCGCCCCGCCCGAGCCGGTGCAGCCTCCAGCCGGCCGGCGCGTGAAGGAGTAGTCGATGCTGAACGGGGTCAGCGCCGGGTAGCCGGTACCTTCCTTGTAGAGCGTGTTGGCCTCGGAGGTGGAGCCGACGGCGTCGAGCCGGTTGGCGAGTATGAGGTCGGCCAGGACGTTGTTGTTGAAGATCGCGATGCCCGCGTTGTCGGGAATGTCGGTCGTGTAGGTCGCGTCCCCCGTGGCGGTCGTCCCGTTGCCGGCCGGGTAGGAGGCGAGCGAGTAGGCGACCGAGTTGACGCAGAGATAGTGCCCGCGGTTCGGGATGACGGTGCCGTTCGGGATCGAGCAGCGGATGACCCCGTCCGAGGCCGCGACGCCATAGCCCGTGCCCGAGCTGGACGCCACCGTGTGATCGGCCCCACTCGCGTTGTAGATTTCGATGAACTCGTCGTTGGCCCCGCTTGGACCCCGCAGGCGGAATTCAGAGATGATCAACTGGGCGCTGGCCAGCGCGGCCTGCAGGAAGCAGACGACGAATGCGATGGCAATTCGCGTCACCACAGCCGCGGAGCGTGACATCGATCGGGGCAAAGGACACGTTGGGCACCTTTTCCTTTAACGAGAAGTCGCTTGTCGACAACTCCGACGGTCCGGCTCGAGACAAGCCGTGCCGTTCGCCACCGATGCACGGTCCGGCTTGAAGGCCGGACTCGTGCACGTCCGCCACCGATGTGCCTCACTGCGGACCGCCGATGCGCACCATCGGCACGTAGGTGGAGTCACCGAACTGCACGGACAACACATTCCGCACGAACCACGTGCCCGTCGACGGCCGGTAGACCGCGATGTCCGTCAACCCGTCGCCGTTGTAGTCGCCGGGCACGGCGACGTCGCTCGCGTCGCCGAACTGCACCGCGAACTGGTTCCGCACGAACCACGTGCGCGTCGACGGCCGGTAGACCGCGAGATCCATCTTGCCGTCGCCGTTGTAGTCGGCCGGCACCGGGACGTCGCCCGGATCGCCGAACTGCACCGCGAGCTGATTGCGCACGAACCACTGCCCGTCGACGGGCGATACACCGCGATGTCGGTGACGCCGTCGCCGTTGTAGTCGCCCGGCACGGGGATGTCGCTCGGGTCGCCGAAGCTGCACCGCGAACTGATTGCGCACGAACCACTGCCCCGTCGACGGCCGGAAGACCGCGACGTCCATCAGGCCGTCGCCGTTGTAATCGCCGGGCACCGGCTTGTCGCTCGGGTCGCCGAACTGCACGGTCGGCTGATTGCGCACGAACCAGTGACCCGTGGACGGCCGGTACACCGCGACGTCCATCCGCCGGTCGCCGTTGTAGTCGGCGGGGATCGGGACGTCGCCAGGGTCGCCGAACCCCACCGCGAGCTGGTTGCGCACGAACCACTGGTTCGTCGACGGCCGGTGGACCGCGATGTCGGTCACGCCGTCGCCGTCGTAGTCGCCGGCAATCGCCAGCGGAATGCCGGCCGTCAGCGGGATCGGGATGTCGCGGCCGTCGCCGAACGACACGACCATCTGATCTTTCACGAACCACTGACCTGTCGACGGCCGATAGATCGCGACGTCCATCGTCCCGTTGCCGTCGTAGTCGCGAGGCACCGGGACGTCGCCGGGATCGCCGAACTGCACGGCGAACTGGTTGCGCACGAACCACTGCCCGGTCGACGGCCGATACACCGCGATATCGGTCTAGCCATTGCCATCGTAGTCGCCCGGCACCGGCCGGTCGCCGGGGTCGCCGAACTGCACGGTCAGCTGGTTCCGCACGAACCACGTGCCCGTTGACGGCTGGAAGACCGCCACATCGTCGGTCCCGTCGTTGTTGTAGTCGCCGACGACCGGCACGTAGCCGCCCGGGCCGCCGAAGTTCACGGTGAACTGGTTGCGCACGAACCAGTCCCCGGTCGACGGCCGGTACACCGCCACGTCCGTCACCCCGTCGCCGTTGAAGTCGCCGGGCACCGGCACGTCTCCACGGTCGCCGAACTGCACCGTGAACTGGTTCCGCACGAACCACTGGCCGGTGGACGGCCGGAAGACGGCGATGTCCTCGGTGCGGTCGCCGTTGTAGTCGCCGGGCACCGGGACGTCGCTCGGGTCACCGAACTGCACGCCGCCCTGGTTCCGGATGAACCATTGGCCCGTCGACGGGCGGTATACGGCGATGTCAGCGGAACCATCCCCGTTGAAATCCGAGCGGGTCGGCGTGGCGCGGCGCTCGACGCTCACGTCGTCTATCGCCAGGCCGGAGAAGCTGTACCGTGTTGTCGGCCTCGAGGTGGAACCGGACTTCCACCTGCGTCCCTGCAAACGACGAGATGTCGGCGGTCATCTGGGCCCAGCCTGCGCTCATGTTCACGAGCACGCCGGGGTTGCCGACGGTTCGCGTCATGGTGTTACCGGTCCACTCCCAGACACGCCTGGCGCTCGAGGGCACGCCGACTTCACGCACTTCCACATACGCGTTGTCGAAGCTGGCCGACTCCAGCTGGTACTTCTGCGCCCACTTCAGCGTCATACGGGTGCCCGCAGGAAACGCCGTCAGGTCGATCGGCGGTGACACCAGGTCCTGATTGCTGTTCGCGCTGTACGGGCCGGACAGGTTCGTTTTCCAGCACTGCGTCCCGCTGTAGCAGTTCGTGAACGGCGCCGTGGTCGGGAGGCCCCGGGCCCATGCGTCGAGCGTGCCGCCGTGCGTGAAGCCGGCATCGCCAGCCTCGAAATCGGTGCTGAAGACCGTGTCGACCAGCGGCGGGGGCGCACTTCTGCCACAGACGCTGAGTGCCCAGGCGTTGACCATGCCGGTATTCGCGGCCGTGTCGTCGCGCACACGCAGGGTCCACGTCCCCTGGGCCTGCTGCCCGCTGAACCACTCGAGACGTACCAACCTCGGTGAGGAGATGACCCCGTTCATAACGGTCACGAATCCTGCCGGCAGCGCGCCGTCGTCATCCAGGATCAGGTCGATCTGGGGCGCACCGCCGATCCCCGCCAAGTCGTCGAACAGGACGACCTCGTTGCCACCCGGCGCGATGAGCGACACGTCCAGATTGTTGGTGACGGCGTGGGTGACGTTCAGCGACAGCCGCAGGTGATCGATGATGGCCAGGTCCGGCACGCTGACAGTGAAATCCGTCGTGGCGAGATCGGCAATGGCCCCGGCCGTGCCCGAATAGGCGGTACACGAACGGGGCGTGCCGGGGAGCACACTCACCGACAAGTGATAGGTAAAGCCGGCGGCCCCACCCGACGCGGCTTCATCGACGTACACGAGATATGTCCCGGCGGCCTTCACCGTCCAGGAGATCGCTTCCGAGGGATTCGCGTCGGCTGCGGAGCCGTCCAGGTCCGCGATGAAGGTGTTGAACAGGCCCACACCCAGGCGCGGATTCCACTCCGGGGCATCGCGTTCCGGGTCCGCGTCCAGGATGGCGACGATGGTGTCGCCGGCGTTCGCACTGAGCGCATACACGTCGGCATCGTTCGCCACGCCGATCGCGCCGCTCATCCAACCGCTCGGCGCGAGCGGCTGCACGGCACCGAGGTGGTTGGGTTCGGTCTCGGCGACAGGCGCACCAGAGTGGACGCGGACGTAGAGGTCGTACGGACGGATTGTGCCGATGAGAGCGGTCGTTGTGAACTGGCGCACCTGCACGTAATAGGTGCCGGTCGTGGGGACGACCAGGCCCGCGATGTTGGATGCGCTTTCACCGGCAGCACCGTCCTCATCGTCGGTCTCGAGGACGGTAGTGCCGTCCGATGCGAGGATGTCGAGGACTGTGTTGGGGGCCCCGGCGCTGCCGGCGGTTATCGTCGCGGCATAGACCCGATCTCCGGCAGCGGCGGTGAACGAATACAGAATCGACGTCCACTCCGGCGCTGAATGGGGAGCGGAACAGATTGGCCCGCACCCGCACGGGCGTCACGCCGAGCGGCGTCGCGGCCGCCGGCGTGTCGTTGGGCTCCGCCTCGGCGACGGACGCCGCGGTCGAAGTCGCCCCGAGTTGCGCGCTCGAAGTCACGCGGGGCCCACGGAGGCCGTTCATCGCGCCCGGCGCAGCAATGAGCGCGATGGCCCCGTCAGGCCCGCGTTCGCGCGCGGCGTCCTTCAGCTTCGCGGCGGCCGCATCCGGGCCCGGTTCCTGTGCCCGCGTGCGAACCTGGCCCGAGGGCGACAGGACAAGCGCCAGGCACAGCGCCAGCCGAGGGAAACGCACATGCGGCGCGATCGCTGCCGTGCACGTTGGACAAGGGCAAGGGCGGTCATAAGACTCAATCTCTGATTTGTCACAGGGTCCGGCTAAAGCCGGACGCCACCGATGTGCCTCACTGCGGCCCGCCGATGCGCACCATCGGCACGTAGGTGGCGTCACCGAACTGCACGGACAGCACATTCCGTACGAACCACATGCCCGTCGACGGCCGATAGACCGCGATGTCGGTCAACCCGTCGCCGTTGTAGTCGCCCGGCACGGGGACGTCGTTCGTGTCGCCGAACTGCACCGCGAACTGGTTCCGCACGTACCACGTGCGCGTCGACGGCCGGTAGACCGCGAGATCCATCCTGCCGTCGCCGTTGTAGTCGGCGGGCACGGGAACGTCGCCCGGATCGCCGAACTGCACCGCGAGCTGGTTGCGCACGAACCACGTGCGCGTCGACGGGCGATACACCGCGATGTCGGTGACGCGGTCGCCGTTGTAGTCGCCTGGCATGGGGATGTCGCTGGGCTCGCCGAAGCTGACCGCGAACTGGTTGCGCACGAACCATTGCCCCGTCGACGGCCGGTAGACCGCCACGTCCATGAGGCCGTCGCCGTTGTAGTCACCCGGGATCGGCTTGTCGCTCGGATCGCCGAACTGCACCGCCGGCCGATTCCGCACGAACCAGTGGCCGGTGGACGGCCGGTACACCGCGACGTCCATCCGCCGGTCCCCGTTGTAGTCGGCCGGGATCGGGATGTCGCCCGGATCGCCATGCATCACCGCGAGCTGATTGCGCACGAACCACCGATGGGTCGATGGGCGATGGACCGCGATGTCGGTCGCGCCGTCGCCGTCGTAGTCGCCGGCGATCGCCGGCGGGATCCACGGCGTCATCGGTATCGGGATGTCGCGGCCGTCGCCAACCGACACGGCAGGCTGATCCATGACGAGCCACTGCCCCGTCGAGGGGCGATAAACGGCGACATCCATGATGCCGTTGCCGTCGTAGTCTCGAGGCACTGGCAGATCGCCGGTATTCCCGAACTGCACGTTGAACTGGTTGCGCACGAGCCACTGGCCGGTCGACGGGCGGTACACCGCGATGTCGGTCGAGCCGTTGCCGTCGTAGTCACCCGGCACCGGCCGGTCGCCGGGCGCGCCGAACTGCACCGCGAGCTGATTGCGCACGAACCACATGCCCGTCGACGGTTGGAACACCGCCACGTCGTCGGCCAGGTCTCCGTTGTAGTCGCCGACGACCGGCACGTAGCCGCCGGCGCCGCCGAAGTTCACGCTGAACTGATTGCGCACGAACCAGTCGCCGGTGGACGGCCGGTAGACCGCCACATCCGTGGTTCCGTCGCCGTTGAAGTCGCCGGGAACCGGCACGTCGCCACGGTCGCCAAACTGCACCGCGAACTGGTTCCGCACGAACCACTGGCCGGTGGACGGCCGGAACACGGCGATGTCCTCGGTGCGGTCGCCGTTGTAATCACCCGGCACCGGGACGTCGCTGGGGTCGCCGAACTGCACGCCGCCCTGGTTCCGGATGAACCATTGGCCCGTGGACGGGCGATACACGGCGATGTCGGCCGAGCCATCCCCGTTGAAGTCCGACCGGGTCCGGGTTATGCGGCGCTCGACGTTGACGTCGTCAATCGCCAGGCCGGCGAGCTGTCCCGTCGCGTTGCTCTCGAGGTGGAACCGGATTTCCGCCTGCGTGCCGGCAAACGACGAGATGTCGGCGGTCATCTGGGCCCAGCCGGCGCTCACGTTCACCGACACTTCGGGGTTACCGACGGGTCGCGTCATGGTGTCGCCCGTCCACTCCCAGACACGCCTGGCGCTCGACGGCACGCCGACTTGACGGACTTCGACATACGCGGTGTCGAAGCTGGCTGACTCCAGCTGGTACTTCTGCGCCCAGTTCAGCGTCATGCGGCTGGCCGCAGGAAACGCCGTCAGGTCGATCGGCGGCGACACCAGGTCCTGATTGCTGTTCGCGCTGTACGGGCCGGAGAGATTTGTTTTCCAGCAATTCGTCCCGCTGCTGCACGTCGTGATGGGCGCCGAGGTCGGGAGGCCCAGGGCCCACGAGTCGAGCGTGCCGCCGTGGGTGAAGCCGCCATCGTCGCCCTCGAAACTGGCGCTGAAGATCGTGGTGACGAGCGGCGGAGGCGCACTCGCGCCACAGACGCTGAGACCCCAGGAGTTGACCGTGCCGGTATTCGCGGCCAGGTCGTCGCGCACGCGCAGGGTCCACGGTCCGAGGGCCTGCTGCCCCCTGAACAAATCGAGACGCGCAAACGGCTCCGGCGAGGAGATGACCCCGTTCATGATGGTCTGGAATCCTGCCGGCAGCGCGGCGTCGTCATCCAGGATGAAGTCGATCTCGGGCGGGCCGCCGTTAATCGCGCCAGTGTTCGGGAGATCGTCGAACAGGACGACCTCGTTGCCACCCGGCGCGATGAGCGACACGTCCAGATCGGCAGTGGTGGTGTGGTTGACGTTCAGCGACAGCCGCAGACGATCGATGATCCCCGTGTCCGGCACGAAGAGACTGAAATCCGTCGTGGCGAGATCGGCGATGGCCCCGGTCGTGCCGGTATAGCTGGTACACGTACGGGGTGTGCGTGGGAGCACACTCACCGACAGGTGATAGGTAAAGCTTGCCGCCCCACCCAATCCGGATTCTCTGACGTGCACGATATACGTCCCGGCGGACTTCACCGTCAAGGCGAACGCTTCCGATGGATTCTCGTCGGTCGCGGAGCCGTTCACGCCGGGGATGGCGCCGAGGAACAGGCCCATACCCAGGAGCGGATTCCATTCCGGCGAATCGCGTTCCGGGTCCGCGTCCAGGATGGCGACGATCGTGTCGCCGGCGTCCACACTGACTTCGTACGTGTCCTGGTCGCTAGGCGCGCCAACCGCGCCGCTCATCCAGCCGCTCTCCGCGAGCGGCTGCCCGTCGGGGATGTCGTTGGGTTCGGTCTCGGCAACAGGCGCACCAGAGTGGACGCGGACGTAGAGGTCGTACGGACGGATGGTGCCGGAGAGGGCGAAGAAACCCTGACGGACCCGCGCGTAGTAGGTGCCGCTCGAGGGAACGACCAGGCCCGCGATATTTGACGCCTGTTGATTGGCACCGCCATCCTCAACATCGGTCTCCAGGACGGTCGTGCCGTTCGATGCCAGGATGTCGAGGTTTGTATCGGGACTCCCCGCGCTGGCGGCGGTTATCGTCGCGGCGTAGACCCGATCGCCGGCCGCGGCCGTGAACGAATACACATCGATGTCCACTCCGGCGGTGAACGGGGAGCGGAACAGATTGGCCCGCACCCGCACGGGCGTCACGCCGAGCGGCGTCGCGGCCGCCGGCGTGTCGTTGGGCTCCGCCTCGGCGACGGCCGCCGCGGTCGCACTGGCCCCGAGTTGCGTTACGCGGGGCCCCCGGAGGCCTTTCATCGAGCCCGGCACAGCGATGAGCGCGACCGCACCGTCAGTCCCGCGTTCGCGTGCGGAGTCCGTCAGCCTCGCACGGGCCGCATCCGCGCCCGGTTCCTGTGCCCGCGGGCGACCCGAGGGTGACAGGACAAGCGCCAGGCACAGCCCCACGCCGAGGTAAAAGCAGATGCGGCGCGATCGCTGCCGTGCACATTGGACAAGGGCGGTCATAAGACTCAATCTCTGATTTGTCACAGGGTCCGGCTAAAGCCGGACGCCACCGATGCAAACGGTCCGGCTAAAGCCGGACACCACCGAAGTCTCACTGCGGCCCGCCGATGCGCACCATCGGCACGTAGGTCGGCGTCACCGAACTGCACGGTCAACACATTCCGCACGAACCACGTGCCCGTCGACGGCCGATAGACCGCGATGTCGGTCAACCCGTCGCCGTTGTAGTCGCCCGGCACGGGGACGTCGTTCGTGTCGCCGAACTGCACCGCGAACTGGTTCCGCACGTACCACGTGCGCGTCGACGGCCGGTAGACCGCGAGATCCATCCTGCCGTCGCCGTTGTAGTCGGCGGGCACGGGAACGTCGCCCGGATCGCCGAACTGCACCGCGAGCTGATCCCGCACGAACCACTGCCCGCTCGACGGGCGATACACCGCGACGTCGGCGACGCCGTCGGCGTTGTAGTCGCCCGGCACGGGGATGTCGCTCGCGTCGCCGAACTGCACCGCGAACTGATTGCGCACGAACCACTGCCCGGTCGACGGCCGGTAGACCGCGACGTCCATCAGGCCGTCGCCGTTGTAGTCGCCGGGCACCGGCTTGTCGCTCGGGTCGCCGAACTGCACCGTCGGCTGATTGCGCACGAACCAGTGCCCGGTCGACGGCCGGTACACCGCGACGTCCATCCGCCGGTCGCCGTTGTAGTCGGCAGGGATCGGGATGTCGCCCGGATCCCCGTGCATCACCGCGAGCTGATTGCGCACGAACCACTGATGGGTCGAGGGGCGATGCACCGCGATGTCGGTCGCGCCGTCGCCGTCGTAGTCGCCGGCCATCGCCGGCGGGATCCACGCCGTCGGCGGTATCGGGATGTCGCGGACGTCGCCAAACGACACGGCAGGCTGATCCATGACGAGCCACTGCCCCGTCGAGGGCCGGTAGACCGCGACGTCCACGGCGCCGTTGCCGTCGTAGTCGCGAGGCACCGGCAGATCGCCGGCATTCCCGAACTGCACGTTGAACTGGTTGCGCACGAACCACTGCCCGGTCGACGGCCGATAGAACGCGAGATCCGTCTTCCCGTCGTCGTCGTAGTCACCCGGCACCGGCCGGTCGCCGGGCGCGCCGAACTGCACCGCGAGCTGATTGCGCACGAACCACATGCCCGTCGACGGCTGGAACACCGCCACGTCGTCGGTCAGGTCTCCGTTGTAGTCGCCGACGACCGGCACGTAGCCGCCGGCGCCGCCGAAGTTCACGCTGAACTGGTTGCGCACGAACCAGTCGCCGGTGGACGGCCGGTAGACCGCCACGTCGGTTGTCCCGTCGCCGTTGAAGTCGCCGGGGATCGGGACGTCGCCGCGATCGCCCCACTGCACCGTGAACTGGCCCTTCACGAACCACTGGTTGGTGGACGGCCGGAAGACCGCGACGTCCTCGACGCCGTCGCCGTTGTAGTCGCCGGGAACGGGAACGTCGCTCTTGTCGCCGAACTGCACGGCGGGCTGGTTGCGGATGAACCACTGGCCGGTCGCCGGGCGATACACCGCGATGTCGCCGGTGCCATCCCCGTTGAAGTCGGACCGGGTCTTCGCCCCCGTGATCGATCCCTCGCTGCCGCCGATCTCGCAGAAGATCTGCGCGCTCGCCGCCGGAAGCGTTTCCGCCGCGACGCAGAAGCGGGAGACGCCGGGTTGCTCGATGCCGAGGAGGAAGCGCACGTCGACCGACGCCGCGGGCGCGAGCGGCGTGCCGGGCGTGATCGCGCCGACCGACAGCGAACCGTTGAAGCCGGATCCTTCCGGCTGATTCGGCGGAGTCTCCAGCGTCGTCCCTCTTACCGTGACGTCGCCGGTACCTGTGCCGCAGGGCGGCCGATCGACCGACACGACCAGATCGGGTGACGTACGTGGGCGCAGGTCCGCTACGCCAGCGAGCGGCTGAAACGTGGTGATGTCGACGATGCGGAAGCGCAAGCGTGAGATGTTGACGCCCGTGGTGTTCGTGAACGTGCGCCGGATGTCGATCGTGCCAAAGGTCGCGTTGTTGCCGGGATCGGAGGTGACGTCGCGGACGTGATTGGGCCCTTCGTTGCGGCGTTCGCACGAATCCAGCTTCGACCCCGCCAGGGCAAAGCCATCGAGCGCGATGGGCGAGCCCAGGTTCTCCGGTCCCGGCGCCCCCAGCCGGTTGCCGGCGCCGACACTCGCGCCGCCGGTCTCCACGGAGATGAAGTCACTCGCGTTGTCGTCCGAGTCCTGTACCTGCGCGGTGACCGGGCCGGGCGTGGTGCGCACCAGCGCGACGCTCGTGCAGTTCCCGCTGCCTGGCGCCGATCCGGTGCATCCTCCCGGAAGCTTGCGGACGAAGGCATAGCTGACGTCGGCCGGAGCCGGGTTCGAGGGATAACCGGCGCCTTCGCGATAGATCGGGTTCGCGTCAACGGCGGAGCCGGCCGCGTCGAGCCGGTTCGCGAGCGTGAAGCTCCCCGGATCCGCGGTCCTGAAGAGCGCGATGCCGGCGTTGTCGGGGATGTCGTCCGCGTAGGTGGACGTCGGCCGTCGCGGTCGTGCCGTCGCCGCCCGGGTACGCGGCGAGCGAGTAGGCGACCGAGTTGACGCCGAGGTAGCGGCCGCGCGCCGGGATCAGCGTCCCGCCCGGGATGACGAACTCGATCACCGGCGACCCGACGTTGACCGCCGTTGTCGAGGAAGCCACGAGCGCATAGCCCGAAGATTCGTCGGCGGTACCGACGGTGAGGGGAACGTCGGAGTTGTTGTAAATCTCGACGTACTCGTCGGCGACGCCGCCGGGCCCGCGCAGCCGGAACTCGGAGATCAGCAGACGGCCCGCGCTCGCAACCGTCCGGGGCGGAGCCGAGAACAGCACGGCCCAATTGGCGGGAACGGACGCGGCAGTCCGGCACGCGTAGGTCAGCCCCGCCGAGCCGGCGGGATTCTCGATGCCGGTGGTCGAATTGACGCCGGCTTCGGCGTTGCCCGGTCCGTACTGCGTGAGGATGTTCCCGTTCGCGTACAGAATCGCCTCGAAATCAAACGAGCCGATTGGACTTGGGTTGGAGAAGTGGGCGGCGTTGTCCCACATGAAGATCGTGCACGCCCCGGTTCCGCCAGAGGTATTGGGACACGCCGCGAATTGCTGCGTGTAACCCCCTCGCCCCGGCGAGCCCGGGTTGTTCAGGACCAGGTCGTCCCACAACACGGCGACCTCGTTGTTGGGAGCGTCGGCGTCCGGCAGCGGGCATCGCGTCTGCAGCGACGACGACAGCGAGCTCGAGTCGAATTGCAGCAATCCGTTGCTCGACATGTTCACCGTGGCGAAGCTGCTGCCATAGAAACTGAAGGGAAAGCCCAGAGCCACATCGATCGCGACCCCGTCGTCGGAATCGGGAGTGGTCAAGTCACCGGTATCGACAAAGGTCAACTGCGTGCCGGTTGCCGAGATGTCCACGAACGAGAAGGCCGGCCCTCCCGGTTCGGTCTGATCTTTTGCGCTGTAACCAAAAGCGTCAGGACCGACCGCGACAGATTCCGATCCAGGGCGTGTGATGGCTCGGTTGCCGGAGTCTTTCTGCAAGAAGTCCGCCTTCGAGAAATCGGCGAGCGGCGGTTGCTCATCGCGCGCAACCCACGGTCTGCCTTCGAAAGGCCGCCTTCGAAAGGTCTGCCTTCAAGCGGGAGGCACAAGGCGCATGCCGCCAGGCATGCCCAGGCTGGCCGCGTACAGCGCCGAACGATCGAATCGATCGAGATGAACGCCAATCGGCACCTTCCGGGCTAGGCGGGCAGTTAGGGAGGGTGAGGTTGGTTCAGGTACGGGTCACGGGCATCCCGCTACACTGACGCATTGGAGGATTGCCTCGCTGTACCGTTTTGTACAGCTTTCGGAGGGACTCTCAACGGTTGTGCGTTAGGACGTGCACCGGTGTGAACGGGAGATCAGGACAAGCCAGTAGAGGGCCCGGAACGACACAGACGCAGACGGAAGTGTCACGCGGTCGGAGTTACAATTTCAGTAGGAGAATCACGAGAACAGGAGATCAGGAGTTTTGTTCCTGCTCTCCTGATCTCCTGATCTCCGCTCTACTGCGGACCGCCGATGCGCACCATCGGCTTGTCGGTGGGATCCCCGAACTGCACCGCGAGCAGGTTCCGCACGAACCACTGACCCGTGGACTGCCGGAACACCGCAAGGTCCGTGATCCCGTCGCCGTTGTAGTCCCCCGGCACCGGCGTGTCGGTGGCGTCGCCGAACTGCAGCGCCAGGACGTTCCGCACGAACCACTGCCCCGTGGACGGACGGTAGACTGCGACGTCCATGACGCCGTCGCCGTTGTAATCGCCCGGCACCGGCTTGTCGTTGACGTCGCCGAACTGCACCGCGAGGATGTTGCGCACGAACCACTGCCGCGTCGATGGCCGGTAGACCGCCAGGTCCGTGATCCCATCGCCGTTGTAGTCGCCCGGCACAGGGATGTCGCCGTTATCACCGAACTGGAACGCCAGCACGTTGCGCACGTACCAGGTGCCGGTCGACGGCCGGAACACCGCGAGATCGTGTAACCCGTCGCCGTTGTAGTCTCCCGGCACCGGCAGGTCGGTCGGGTCACCGAACTGGATGGCGAACTGGTTGCGCGCGAACCATTGGCCGGTCGACGGCCGGTACACGGCCACGTCGATGATGCCGTCGCCGTCGTAGTCGGCCGGCACCGCTTTGTCCGTCGGGTCGCCGAACTGGATGGCGAACTTGTTGCGCACGAACCACTGACCCGTGGTCTGACGGAACACCGACACGTCCGTGCTCCCGTTGCCGTCGAAGTCCCCGCCAACCGCGCGCGCGAGCGATGGACCGCGCGGGACAGCGAGGTCTCCGGGCTGACCGAACTGCACGGTGAACTGGTTCCGCACGAACCACTCGCCAGTGGCGCGGCGATGGACCGCGATGTCGGTCGTTCCGTCGCCGTTGTAGTCACGCGGCATCGGCCGGTCGCCAGGGCTGCCGTACGCGATGATGAACTGATTGCGCACGAACCACTGGCCCGTGCTCTGGCGATAGACGGCGACATCGTCCGTGCCGTCGCCGTTGTAGTCGCCGGGAACCGGTACGTCGCCCGGCTCGCCATACTGCAGGTTGAACTGATTGCGGACCGACCACGTGCCCGTCTTCGGCTGGAACACCGCGATGTCGTCCGATCCGTCGCCGTTGAAGTCGCCGGCGATCGGGATGTAGCCCGCGCCGCCGAACTGGGTGTTGAACTGGTTGCGCACGAACCACTGGCCGGTCAGGGGACGGTAGACCGCGATGTCGGTCGTGCCGTCGCCGTTGTAGTCGGCAGGCATCGGGATGTCGCCCGGATCGCCGAACTGGATGTTGGACTGGTTGCGCACCATCCACGTGCCGGTAGACGGGCGGAAGACCGCGATGTCGGTCGTGCCGTCGTTGTTGTAGTCGCCGAGCACCGGAATGTCTCCGGGCGCTCCAAACTGCACGGAAGGCTGGTTCCGTACGAGCCACATGCCACCCTGCTGCCTGAAGACGGCGATGTCGACCGAGCCGTCCCCGTTGAAGTCGCCGACCGGGCCCGACCGGCATGATGTATTGAGGAGGATCGAGACGGTATTGGAACTGAGGTTCGTCACGGCGAGGTCGGGCTTCCCGTCGCCGTTGAAGTCCTGCCTGGCCACTGCGCTCGGATTGACGCCGACACTGTAGTTGACGGCCGCCCCGAAGGTACCGTTTCCGTTCCCCGCGAGGACCGACACAGCGTTGAAGCCGAAAACCGCGACCGCGAGGTCAAGCTTCCCATCGCCGTTCACGTCCCCGACGACCACCGAAGTCGGACCGGCGCCAGTGCTGTAGTTGACGGCCCCTCCCAGGAACGTGCCGGGCCCGTCTCCGAGCAGAATCGATACGTTGCTGGAGCCGTTGTTCGCCAGCGCGAGGTCGGGCTTCCCGTCGCCGTTGACGTCCCCGACAGCCACTGACGACGGTTCGGTGCCGACGGGGTAGTTGACCAGTGACCCGAAGGTGCCGTTCCCGTTCCCCAGCAGGACCGAGACGGTGTGGGACAGACGCGTCGCAACCGCGAGGTCGAGGTTCCCGTCGCCGCTCAAATCCGCGAGCGCCAATGAAACGGGGCGGCTGCCGACACCTGCGAACCCGTAGAAGACCGGCGCTCCGAAGGTGCCGTTCCCGTTCCCCAGCAGAATCGAAACGGTGTCGTCGGCAAAGTTCGCAGTTGCGAGGTCGGGCTTCCCGTCACCGTTGACGTCTCCGATCGCCACTGAACGCGGTTGTTGGCCGGCGGCAACAGATACCGGGGCCCCGAACGTGCCGTTCCCATTTCCAATCAAGATCGACACTAAGGTACCAACGCCGTTCGCAGTTGCGAGGTCGGGCTTCCCGTCACCGTTGACGTCCCCGATCGCCACTGACCACGTGCCACCACCGCTGTTGTAGTTGATCGCGGCCCCGAAAGCTCCAGTCCCGGTTCCCAGCCGGATCGACACGAACTGCCCGGTCCCGACTGCGAGGTCGGGCCTCCCGTCACCGTTGAGGTCCCCGGTTGCCACAAAATTCGGGGTGGCGACTGGGTAAGGAACCGCCGCGGCGAGGGTACCGTTTCCGTTTCCCAGCAGGATCGACACGGTGTTGGAAACGGAGTTTGTATGCGCGAGGTCCAGCTTCCCGTCGCCGTTGACGTCCCCGAGAGCCAATGAAGATGAGGTACTGGCGGTGGCGCCGCTGTAGGTGACCGCCGCCCCGAAAGCTCCGTTCCCGTTCCCCAGCAGAATCGACACGGTGGTGGAATTGAACTGCGTGACCGCGAGGTCGCGCTTCCCGTCGCCGTTGACGTCTCCGAGAGCCACTGAAGAGAGCCGCCGGCCGACGGCGTAGTCGACCGGAGCCCCGAAGGTGCCGTTCCCATTCCCCAGCAGGATCTGGCACCGGTAGCTGGAACCGATTCGCGACCGCGAGGTCGAGCTTCCCGTCACCGTTGACGTCCCCCAGAGCCACTGAAGATGAGCCACCGGCGACGCCGTAGGAAACCGGAGCCCCGAATGTGCCGTTCCCGTTCCCCAGCAGGATCGACGCGGTACTGGCACTGGCGTTCGCGACCGCCAGGTCGAGCTTACCGTCGCCGTTGACGTCCCCAAGCGCCACTGAAATCGGGCCGGTGCCGGAGGCGTAGTCAACCTTCGTGGCGAAGGTACCGTTCCCGTTCCCCAGTAGGATCGAGACGGTGCTGACAGCTGGAGTTCGCGACCGCGAGGTCGGACTTGCCGTCACCGTTGACGTCCCCAATCGCCACTGAATCGCCGGGCAGGCGCCGGTACCGTAGCCGACCGCCGCCGCGAAGGTGCCGTCCCCGTTCCCCAGCAGGATTGACACGGTGTCGGAGTACTAGTTCGCAACGGCGAGATCGGGTTTTCCGTCGCCGTTGACGTCGCGCGATCGCCGCTGCACGCGGGCCGATGCCAACGCCGTAGGTGACCGCCGGCGCGAAGAGACCGTTCCCGCTCCCAAGCAGGATCGACACGGTGTCGGAACCGGAGTTCGCGACGACGAGGTCAGGCTTCCCGTCGCCGCTGACGTCGCCGATCGTCACTCCACTCGGGTTGTTGCCGCCGCTGTTGTGGAGCACCGCTGCCGCGAAGTCAGGACACGTCGCGCCGTCCGCCCAGTCGATTGCCCAAGAGTTGCGAGCGCGAGCACCATCAAGGCGATGCGGACCCGTCCGGAACGCGAAGACAACCACGTCGATTGCCGCGGTTTCGTCGGCAACAGGAAGGTTCGTGAAGCACGGCAATCGGCAAATGCACGCATCATTCGTTCCTCGGATACACCGGGACCGTTCAACTTCGACCTCCGGCCCGGAAGAGCGGAGGTTCAAAACGCACGCAGCGCGACCCCGGAAGTGGGACCGTGCCTGACTCGACTGCTGACTTACTGCGCGGCGTTCGTCGCGTCGACGAACCACGTGAGGCGAGATGGATGCGTGCCGGTCGCCGAGTTGGGCACGGACGAAGCCGGCCCCTTCCGGTGCGGTCTGATCTTTTCTTTTGCGCGGAACCAAGAACGTCAGGACCGACCGCGACAGATTGCGATCCAGGGCGGGTGATGGACGCTTGGCTGCCGGAGTCTGCCTGCAAGATGGCCGCCTTCAAGAAAAAGGCGGTCGGTTGCTCATCGGCGCCGAACGATCGAATCGATCGAGATGAACGCCAATCGGCACCTTCCGGGCCCATGCAGGGGGGCAGTTAGGGAGCGGGTTCTGCGTTGGGAAGTGTCTAGTTGGAGCGTGGAAACGGGAGATCAAGAGAAGCGAGGCAAGCCCCAAAATGACGCAGACGCTGACAGAAGTGTCACGCCCGACTGCGGCCCCCGATGCGCACCATCGAGGAGATTGAGAGTCCGTAACAAAACCCCGACGGTCACGAACCACGGCAGTTCGTCGCCCACTCGAACAGTGCGATTCGAGCGAGCGTGTCCTCGGCGGATTGCTCAACACTGGGCGACCGATCAGGACCTATCCGCCCTTGCCGCGATACGCAGCACCGAGCGCGGTGTTATGCAGGTCGGTCTAATGCGGGTTCGCCGAAGCTCGCCGCATCTCACAAGCCCCTTGTGACGGCGCACATTACGGATACTTCGCGGGCGTAGCCCGTCTGGCGTTATGCTGCGAGCCTCGCAGGAGTCGGCCTACTATTCTGCGGACGGCGTACCCGCCGCAGAACGAGGCGCTGCAGCCGGCGAGCGGCACCGTTGTTGTGCCAGCATTCAACTCGTTCCGGAACGAGTTGCTGATTCGCGCTCGCGGCTGAGCGGCAAGACGTTCGACGGACCTTTAACGAATGCGAAGCACGTACGACCGCAGCTTCTTGTTACTGAAGGAGCGTGTAGAGATCATCGGCGATGCGCAGCCCCAGGTCTCGCGCCCGCCTCGGCACGATGATGAGGAGCTTGGGCCAAGCATCTTTCGGTTGTCGCTGGAGGACGTAAAGCTCGACGACCTCACTGTGCCGGGCCTGTATGTGGCCCGTTCGGACCTGCGGCGCATCTCCTTTCGCGGCTCAGATCTGCACTTGTCAGCTGTCAATTGGAGCGACCTGGCCGAGTGCGACTTTAGTGGCGCTGACCTGTCGGGTAGCGATCTGCGCGGCTGCAAGTTTGTGCGTTGCCTTTTCCGAGGCGCCAATCTCGCAGAAGCCGATTTGAGAGGGTCAGTGTTCCAGGGTTGTGAGTTCGCCGATGCGGTTTTTACGGGGGCGAAGCTCTTCCGTAGGCCCAAGCTCCTCGGGCTCTTCAGGGCGGGCGATGATCAGGAGGCACTGCCGCTGTCGACGGTTCAGCGTGCAGCGATCTCGTGGTCTCGTGATAGTCCTGAGCCGAGTGGCGGCTAAGCAGTGTTGCAGCGGCCGTCGAACAACGCGTTGCAGCTGACGATCGCCCTCGCTCCGGCCCCACGGGACCCGGAGGAGGGGCACTCCGCGGGCTCGCCCTTCGGCGAGTCCCGGGCGCTCGCAGCTGAACGCGGGTGTTATGCCGACCTGTTGCCGGTTCACAACTCTTGATCTCTACTGTGGCCCGCCGATGCGCACCATCGGGACGTCGGCCGGATCGCCGAACTGCGCCGTGAACAGATTCCGCACGAACCACTGGCCCGTCGACGGCCGATAGACAGCGATGTCCGTCACGCCGTCGCCGTTGTAGTCGCCAGGCACGGCGAGGTCGCCGCCGGCGCCGAACTGCACCGAGAACTGGTTGTGCACGTACCACGTCCCGGTCGACGGCCGGTAGACCGCGACATCCGTCTTGCCGTCGCCGTTATAGTCGGCGGGCACCGGGATGTCCCCCGGATCGCCGAACTGCGCGGTGAACTGGTTGCGCACGAACCATTGCCCGCTCGATGGGCGGTACACCGCGACGTCGGCGGCGCGATCGCCGTTGTAGTCGCCCGGCAGGGGGATGTCGCCCGCGTCTCCGAACTGCACCGTGAACTGATCGCGAACGTACCAGTACCCCGTGGACGGCCGGTAGACAGCCACGTCCATGAGGCCGTCGCCGTTGTAGTCCCTCGGCATCGGCTTGTCGCCGGCATCGCCGAACTGCACCGCGACTTGATCGCGAGCGTACCAGTAGCCGGTGGACGGCCGGTAGATCGCGACGTCCATCCGCCGGTCGCCGTTGTAGTCGGCGGGCACCGGCACGTCGCCCGAGTCCCCGAACTGCACCGCGAGCTGATTCCGCACGAACCATTGGTTTGTCGACGGCCGGTGGACGGCAATGTCGGTCGCGCCGTCGCCGTCGTAGTCGCCAGCGATAGCCAGCGGGATCCCGGGCGTCAGCGGCACGGGAATGTCGCCGATCTCGCCAAACTGGAAGACGGCGGCGACGGTGAACCACGTCCGCGTGGACGGCCGGTAGACCGCTGTGTCCATCTTGCCGTCGCCGTTGTAGTCGGCCGGCGCCGGGATGTCCCCTACGTCGCCGTACTGCACCGTCGGCTGCCCCCGGATGAACCACTGGCCGGTCGACGGCCGGTAGATCGCGATATCCGTCGTCCCGTTGTCGTCGTAATCACCGGGCACCGGACGATCGCCCGGGACGCCGATGTCCACGATCATTTGATTCCGCACGGTCCACGTGCCCGTCGACGGCTGGAAGACCGCCACATCGTCGGTCCCGTCGCCGTCGTAGTCGCCGGCGACCGGGATCTGCCCCGGGCCGCCGAAGTTCACGGTGAACTGGTTGCGCACGAGCCAGTCACCGGTCGATGGCCGGTACACCGCCACGTCGGTTGTCCCGTCGCCGTCGAAGTCGCCGGGGATGGGGACGTCGCCGCGAGCGCCCCACTGCACGGTGAACTGGTCCCGCACGAGCCACTCGGCGGTCGACGGCCGGTAGACGGCGATATCCTCGTCGCCATCGCCGTCGTAGTCGCCGGACACCGGAACGTCCCCGGGTTCGCCGAACTGCACCATCCCCTGGTTGCGGATCGACCACCGACCCGTCGACGGGCGATACATCGCGACGTCGGCGGAGCCGTCGCCGTTGAAGTCCGTCCGGACCCTCATCACTTTCTCGGTCGAGCCGATGAAACAGATCACCGGAACGCGCCGGCTATTCGACGGAAGCATTTCCGCCACGACACAGAAGCGCACGGCGCCCATCTGCTCAACGCCGAGAACGAAGCGCACGTTCACCGAGGCGTTGCGCAGGAGCGGCGCGGCAGGCGTGATCGCGCCGACCGACAGCGATCCATTGAAACCGGATCCAGCCACCTGAGTCGGGGGTTGCTCCAGCGTCGTTCCCCGAACGAGGCCGCTGCTCGTACCCCCTCCGCAAGAAGGCGGACGATCGACGGGCCCCACGTCAAGATCGGCCGACGTCATGGGCCGCAGGTCAGCCACACCGGGAATCGAAGGAGACGTCGTGATGTCGACGACGCGGAACCGCAACCGCGTGATGTTGACGTCGTCGCTGTTGGTGAAATTGAGCCGGATGTCGAGCGTACCAAACGTCGAGTTCTGCGCCGGATCGCACGGAGGCATCACGGGGTTCGGAGCCGCGCAGAAGGCACCGCCGGCGCGCACGACATTGGGTGGCGCGTAGCTGGATTTGCAGGCGTCCAGCCTGAACGCCGCCGGACCACCGCCATTGATGTCAATGGGTGCGCTCAGGTTCTCCGGCCCCGGCGCCCCCAACCGCAGCCCGGCGCCGGCACCGATGCCATTGGTGTCCACGAAGATGAAGTCGCTCGCGTTGTTGTCGGAGTCTTCCACGGGCGTCGCGCCCGGGCCAGGAACAGCTCGGATCCGAGGCACACTGTTGCAGCCCCCACCCGCTGTTGAGCCGGTGCAGCCTCCAGGCCGCTTGCGCGCGAACGCGTAGTCGATATCAACCGGGGTCAGCGCCGGATAGCCGGCGCCCTCCCGGTAGATCGGGTTCGCCTCGGCGGCGGAGCCGACCGCGTCGAGGCGGTTCGCCAGCGTGAAGTTCGCCGGGTTCGCGGTCCTGAAGAGCGCGATGCCGGCGTTGTCGGGAATGTCGTCGGTGTAGGTGGCGTCGCCAGTAGCGGTCGTGCCGTTGCCGGATGGGTACGCGCCGAGCGAGTAGCCGGCGGCGTTGACGCCGAGGTAGTGCCTGCCTGCCGGCATGGCCGTCCCGTTAGGGATGATGAACTTGATCGCGGGCGACCCGTCGTTGAGAGTGGTGTTCGACGAGGCCACGACCGCCCACCCGGCGGAACCGTCGGTGGTTCCTACGGTGAGGCCCGACGTGCTGTAGATCTCCACGAACTCGTCGGTGGAGCCGTTGGGGCCCCGCAAGCGGAATTCAGAGATCCTCACCGTCCCAACACTTATGTTGCGAGCAAAAAGCACGGCCCGATCGGCGGCGATGGATCCGTACATGTCGCAGGCATACACCTGTGCGGCTTCCATATCCGTGGATACCGCCGCAACGGCAGTGGTTGAACCGGCGCCGGCTTCGGGGTTCCCCGGACCGTACTGCATCAGGATGTTCCCGTTGGCGTAGAGAATCGCCTCCACGTCGAACGACTCAACCGCTCCGCCGGCGTGATCGGCGTTGTCCCACATGAAGACCGTGCAAGGCCCGGTTCCCCCCGACGCGTTCGGACAGGAGGCGAACTGCTGGGTGTAGCCCCCTCGCCCCGGGGAGCCGGGGTTGCTCAGGATCAGGTTGTCCCACAGGACGGCGATGAAGTTCTTGGGCACGAAGCGGCCGACGGCGTCTGGTATCGGACACCGATTGGCAGACGAATCCGATTCTCCGTTCAACTCGAAGTGCAGGAACCCGTTCGTGGACATGTTCACTGTCGTGAAAGTACGACCCGCGAAGAAGAAGGCAAAACCGAGCGGCACATTCGTCGCGACGCCATCGTCGGCATTCGGGACGCTCAGATTGTCGGCATCGAAGAAGGTCAGCTGCGTGCCAGTCGCGGAAATGTCCACGAAGGAGAACACCGGTCCTCCCGGTTCGGTCTCATCTTTGGTGACATTGCGATCTGCGGGGCCGGTGGTTAGCGATGCCGATCCAGGGGTTGCAATGGACCCGTCCTGGCCGGCGGAGAGGCTTACGGGCGGTTGTCCATCGCGAGCGGCCGAAGGTCCGCCTTCAAAAGGTCCGCCTTCAAGGTGCGGGAGGCACAGGACGCACGCAGCGAGTACGGCCCAGCTGAGACGCGCACCGCGCCGGGCGATCGACTCGATCGAGCTCCAACCCACGCGCCACCCTCCACCCTGCGCGCCGTTCATGATGCGCCAGAGCGTACATGGTAGCAGCTGCCGATCGGGAGATCTGGAGATTGCTTTCTCCTGACCTCCTGACCTCTTGATCTCCGCTCTACTGCGGACCCCCGATGCGCACCATCGGCACGTGGGTGGCGTCGCCGAACGACACCGTCAACAGGTTCCGCACGAACCACTGTCCCGTGGACGGCCGGTAGACCGCGATGTCGGTCACGCCGTCGCCGTTGTAGTCGGCCGGCACGGCAACGTCGCCGGGGTCGCCGAACGACACCGTGAACTGGTTCCGCACGAACCACTGCCCGGTCGACAACCGGTACACGGCGAGATCCGTCCTGCCGTCGCCGTCGTAATCGGCCGGCACCGGGATGTCCCCCGGGTCGCCGAACTGCAGCGCGAGCTGATTGCGCACGAACCATTGCCCGCTCGTCGGGCGATACACCGCGATGTCGGTGGCGCCGTCGCCGTTGTAGTCCCCCGACACGGGGATGTCGCTCGCATCGCCGAAGCTGACCGAGAACTGGTTGCGCACGAACCACTGGTGCGTGGACGGCCGGTAGACCGCCACGTCCATCAGGCCGTCGCCGTTGTAGTCGCCGGGCACGGGCCGGTCGCTCGGGTCGCCGAACTGCACGGTCGGCTGATTGCGCACGAACCAGTGGCCCGACGTCGGCCGGTACACCGCGATATCCATCCGTCTGTCGCCGTTGTAGTCGGCGGGGATCGGGATGTCGCCAGGGTCTCCGAACGCCACGGCGAGCTGATTCCGTACGAACCATTGATTGGTGGACGGCCGATGCACCGCGATGTCGGCCGCGCCGTCGCCATCGTAGTCGCCGGCGATCGCCAGCGGGATCCAGGGCGGCAACGCCACCGGGATGTCGCGGCCGTCGCCGAACGACACGGCCAGCTGATCTTTCACGAACCACTGGTGCGTCGCCGGCCGGTAGATCGCGACGTCGATCGTGCCGTTGCCGTTGTAGTCGCGGGGCACGGGGACATCGCCCGGATCGCCGAACTGCACGGCGAACTGGTTGCGCACGAACCACTGACCCGTGGACGGCCGGAACACGGCGATATCGGCCGTGCCGTTGCCGTCGTAGTCGCCCGGCACCGGCCGGTCGCCCGGATCGCCGAACTGGAGGGCGAGCTGATCCTTCACGAACCACATGCCCGTCGCCCGCTGGAAGACCGCCACATCGTCGGTCCCGTCGCCGTTGTAGTCGCCGACAATCGGCACATGGCCCGGGCCGCCGAAGTTGACGCTGAACTGGTTCCGCACGAACCAGTCGCCGGTCGTCGGCCGGTACACCGCCACATCCGTCCTGCCGTCGCCGTCGAAGTCGCCCGGCACCGGGACATCGCCTTTGTCGCCGAACTGCACCGTGAACTGGTTGCGCACGAACCATGTGCCCGTCGACGGCCGGAAGACGGCAACGTCCTCGAGGCCGTCGCCGTTGTAATCGCCGGGCACCGGGAGGTCGCCCGGCTCGCCGAACTGTACGCCGCCCTGGTTCCGGATGAACCATTGACCCGTCGCGGGGCGATACACCGCGATGTCGGCGGTGCCATTCCCGTTGAAGTCCGACGCCACGGCTTTGAACAGGTTCTGGCGCGTGATCTCGAGCGTCACACAGCCGATTGTGCCCACATCGAGTTGGGCGGTGTCGCTGACACGGAGTTTCCAGATTCCGGCAACCGACTTGCCGTTCAGCCCCGAAAGCGGCGCCTCCGGCCGGAAGCTGCCCGCAAAGGGCGCCACTCCGCTCGAGACTGCCGCTGCGGCCGAATCATCGAAAACGGCCGGCGTGCCCGCGCAGTTGTTCGCGCCGGTGCCGTAGTTGTCACCGGCGGCGCCGCGGTTGGTCGCGAGCGCGACGACAGAGTTGTCAGGCGCCGCTACTGAAATCGCCAGGTCGCCGTCGAACGTGTGGTTCAGGCGGACGCGAGCGTTGACGTCGACAACGGCGCCGGCATCGGCGATGAAGAGCAAAAGGCTTGTGGTACTCAGGTCGGGAATCGGGACGGCGATGTTGCCGCTTGAATAGGTCGCGGCGATTGGCGCCGTACAGGTGCGAAGCCTGTAGACGATGGTGCCGTAACCGGTGCCGCCGTCCTGCAGCTGCAGCGTGATATAGACGAACACGCCGCACGCGGCGTTGACCGTAAAAGTAAATGGCCGCACGACGGCTGGAGAGCCCTGCGCGATCGCGCCGTAGTTCTGGGGTCCGGACGGGGAAGACACGCCGCCCACCGCTTGCAGGGTCGCAACCAGATTCGTGGTGGTTGCGCCGGGGTCGCCGTTGTTCACGATCGGGAGATTCACCGTCACGGTCTCGCCCAAATCGAGCGCACCGTTTGCGGGCATGCTACTCTCGGCCGTAATGGTCGCTGAGCCGGGCTCCGGGTTGTTCTGTCCGGCGCTGGCAGCCAGCGGGACGCACCAGGCCCAGGCGGCGAAGAGGGCCCAGAAGGGACGCATACAGGGCCGGGTCACCCGGCGGCTCGAGATGAAAGTCATAGCTGCACCTTCAGAACTCACCAGTTGATCCGCTCCTCTGCCGGTGACATACGGAGCTCCCGCTCGACGCGCCGCTGAGCGCGGGATAGTTTTCCTCTGATTGTTCGGGTATGCCGCCAAAACTGCGGCGCTGATGGGGTTAGGGGCGCTGGTAGGCAGGCGGCCGGACTCGGATCGAGCGTGCTAAATAGAACTGTCGACGTTCAGCGTGAAAGTTGATAGCGCGCGCCACTCGCAGTGCAGGCCTTGCGGCCTGCTTGTCGGGCAAGCAGGCAGGCCTGAAGGCCTGCGCTACGTACTCACGGGTCCGGCTGCCGCCTTCGCTGCCTTCCCGCTGCGCAGCTAGGGCGGGCCAAGGAAGCCGGACGCTACCGATGGTGACTTACTGCGGCCCACCGATGCGGACGACGGGCACGTCAGTGAAATCCCCGAACTGGATGCCGAACTGGTTCCGCACGTACCACGTGCCCGTGGACTGGCGATAGACCGCCATGTCAGTCGTGCCGTCGCCGTTGTAATCGCCCGGCACCGGTGTGTCGGTGCTGTCGCCGAACTGCACGGCGAACTGATCGCGGACGTACCATGTCCCGGTGGAGACGCGGAACACCCCGAGATCGGTCAGGCCGTCCCCGTTGTAGTCCCCGGGGACGGGCACGTACCCGACGCCGCCGAACTGGAAGGCGAGCTGGTTCCGCACGTACCAGAATCCGGTCGACGGCCGATAGACCGCGATGTCGGTCGCCCCGTCGCCGTTGTAGTCCCCGGGGACCGGAATGTCACCGGACTCCCCGAACTGCACTCCCGGTTTATTGCGGATGTACCAGAAGCCGGTGGATGGCCGGTAGACGGCGACGTCCGCAAGGCCATCGCCGTTGTAGTCGCCCGGCACCGGTACGTCACTCGAGTCGCCGAACTGCACAGTGAACTGGTTGCGCACGAACCAGTGCCCGGTTGACGGCCGGTAGACCGCCACGTCCATGCGTCCGTCGCCGTTGTAATCGGCCGGCACCGGATCGTCGGAGGGATCGCCGAACTGCGCGGCGGACTGGGTGCGCACGAACCACATACCCGTGGACGCGCGATACACGGCCAGATCCGTCACGTTGTCCCCGTTGTAGTCCCCGTTGGTCGCCGCGAACGGGGCGGGGCCGCGCGGTACGGGCACGTCGCTCGGGCCGCCGAACTGCACGGTGACGTGGTTGCGCACGAACCACTGGCCGGTGGCCGGTCGGTACACCGCGATATCGGCGATCCCGTCGCCGTTGAAGTCGCGCGCGATTGGCAGGTCCCCCTGGTTGCCATGCGATAGCGCGAGCTGGTTCCGCACGTACCAGAATCCGGTCGCCGGCCGGTACACGGCGAGATCCGCCGACCCGTCGCCGTTGAAATCCGCAGGCACCGGCACATCCCCCGGGTTGCCGAACTGGATCGCGAGCTGGTTGCGGTACGTCACCAGAATCCGGTGGACGGCCGGTAGACCGCTACGTCGGTCGTCCCATCGCCGTTGTAGTCCGCGGCCACCGGAATGTAGTCGGCGCCGCCGAACCCCGGGACCGCAAACTGGTTGCGCACGAACCAGCTCCCCGTGGACGGCCGATACACGGCCAGATCGGTCGTGCCATCGCCGTTGTAATCGCCCGCAACCGGAGTGTCACCCGGATCCCCGAACTGCGTGGTCGATTGGTTCCGCACGTGCCACGTGCCGTTGGACGGCTGGTACACCGCAACGTCGGTCGTGCCGTCGCCGTTGTAGTCCCCCGTCACAGCGACATAGCCTGGTCCGCCGAACTGCACGGCGCTCTGATCGCGAATGAGCCACATCCCGGTCGTCGGCCGGTACACGGCCATGTCGGTCGCGGCGTCGCCGTTGAAATCGCTGCCGCTCACCGAGCGCACCGTCAGCGTGGCCTCGACGCTGGTGGCCGAGCTCACGCTGTTCGTGAACACGGCGCGGAGCCACTTGCCGTGGTCCGCGGCCGTCGCGGTGAACGCGTGGGTCGTCGAGGTCGCGCCGCCGATGTCGTTCCACGTGCTGCCGTTGTTGGTGCTCACCTGCCACTGCACTGTGGGAGCGGGCGATCCCGTGGCTGCCGCCGAGAACGACGCCGTCCTGCCGGCCATCACCGTCCGGCTCGCCGGCTGCGTCGTGACTGTTGGTTCCGGCAGCGGGGCGGTGAAGACCCACGCGGCCCCAGCGGCAACGTTATCCATGAACCCTCCGACGATGGCCGTCTTGCCGTCGGCGGAGAGGGACACGGCCGAGCCTTGGTAGGCGCCAAGGAACCCCACGGCGCCTGAACCAACCAGCTTGGCGCCCAGCTGGGTCCACACCCCTCCGCTCCTCGTCCAGACCCAGGTGGCCCCAGCGCTACCATTGTCGCCGTACCCTCCGACGATGGCCGTGTTGCCGTCGGCGGCGAGGGACACGGAATGACCTTGGAAGGGCGCTCCCTGGTAGCCCGAGCCGACCAGCTTGGTGCCCTGCTGGGTCCAGACGCCTCCGCTGCGCGTCCAGACCCATGCGGCCCCAGTGCCGTTGGCGTCCGCATTTCCTCCGACGATGGCCGTGGTGCCGTCGCCGGAGAGCGACACGGAGTAGCCTTGAACTGCGAGCATCCGCGCCAGATCCGACCAGCTTGTTTCCCTGCTGGGTCCAGACGCCTCCGCTCCGCGTCCAGACCCACGCGGCTCCGACTTGACCGTTGTCGAAAAACCCTCCGACGATGGCGGTGTTGCCGTCGGCGGAGAGGGACACCGCAATGCCTTGCTGAGCGACTAAGCTCGGCACCCGAGCCGACCAGCTTCCCGCCCTGCTGCGTCCAGACGCCTCCGCTCCGCGTCCAGACCCACGCGGCCCCATCGTTGCTGTCGTCGGTCCACCCTCCGACGATGGCCGTGTTGCCATCGCCGGAGAGGGCCACGGAAAAGCCTTGTCCAGCGACTCCCACCGCGCCCGAGCCGACCAGCTTGGTGCCCTGCTGCGTCCAGACGCCTGCAGTCCGCGTCCAGACCCACACGGCTCCAGCGTCATTGTTGTCAGCCGGCCCTCCGACGATGGCCGTGTTGCCGTCGGCGGAGAGGGACACGGAGTGGCCCTGGAAAACGCTTCCCACTGCGTTCGGCACGGCGCCCGAACCGACCAGTTTGGTTCCCTGCTGGGTCCAGACGCCTCCGCCCCGCGTCCAGACCCACGCAGCACCAGCGGTACTGTTGTCGTAGGGCGCTCCGACGATGGCCGTGTTGCCGTCGGCGGAGAGCGACACGGAATAGCCGTGTCGAGCGTTCGCCACGACGCCCGTCCCCACCAACTTCGGCCCTTGCTGTGAGAACTGCGCGAGGGCGGGGCGCGAAGAAAGCAGCGTGGCGCAGACGACGGCGATCGGCGCAATGTGACGGCGCACTCTCATCCTCATGGGAATCCTCCGGAGGGTCACCATCCTGAGAGGGGACGTGTCCCGCGCCGAACGAGCGAATCGATCGAGATGAAGGCCATCACTTCTGCCCTCCATGCCGGTCACATACGCCCGGTCCCGATCACGTGCGCCTGAGCGCGGGATAGTTTTTTGCTGGTTCTCGAGTAGTCGGGCACACCCCGTCCGCTCACGGGGTTAGGGATGCCAATAGGCAGGGGGACTCGGATCGACCGTGCTAGGAACTAGCGAGGTTCAACGCGGGAGAAAGCTCACTTGTGTTGATTCATACGTGGCGACTCACGGGTCCGGCTAAAGCCGGACAACTACCCATGATTACCTCCTGACCTCCTGATCTCTACTGCGGCCCGCCGATGCGCACCATCGGTACGTGGGTCGCGTCGCCGAACGAGACCGTGAGCACGTTCCGCACGAACCACTGGCCCGTGGACGGCCGGTAGACCGCGATGTCGGTCACGCCGTCGCCGTTGTAGTCGGCCGGCACGGCGACGTCGCCGCTGTCGCCGAACTGCACCGAGAACTGGTTGCGCACGAACCACGTGCGCGTCGACGGCCGGTAGACCGCGAGATCCATCTTGCCGTCGCCGTTGTAGTCGGCCGGCACCGGGATGTCGCCGGGATCGCCGAACTGGACCGCCAGCACGTTGCGCACGAACCACTGCCCGTTCGACGGCCGGAAGATCGCGAGGTCGGTCGCGCCGTCGCCGTTGTAGTCGCCCGGCACGGGGACGTCCGCCGCGTCCACGCTGAACTGCACCGAGAACTGGTTGCGCACGTACCAGAACCCCGTCGACGGCCGGAACACCGCCACGTCCATCAGGCCGTCGCCGTTGTAATCGCCGGGCACCGGCTTGTCGCTCGGGTCGCCGAACTGCACCGTCGGCTGATTGCGCACGAACCAGTGGCCGGTCGTCGGCCGGTACACCGCGACGTCCATCCGCCGATCGCCGTTGTAGTCGGCGGGGATCGGGATGTCGCCTGGATCGCCGAACTGCACCGCGAGCTGGTTCCGCACGAACCACTGCCGCGTCGACGGCCGATGCACCGCGATGTCGGCCGCGCCGTCGCCGTCGAAGTCGCCGGCGAGCGCCAGCGGCATCCAGGCCGTCAGCGGCACCGGGATGTCGCGGCCGTCGCCGAACGACACGGCCAGCTGATCTTTCACGAACCACTGGTGCGTCGACGGCCGGTAGATCGCGACGTCCATCGTGCCGTTGCCGTTGTAGTCGCGGGGCACCGGCATGTCGCCCGGATCGCCGAACTGCACGGCGAACTGGTTGCGCACGAACCACTGGCCCGTGGACGGCCGGTACACGGCGATGTCGGTCGTGCCGTTGCCGTCGTAGTCGCCCGGCACCGGCCGGTCGCCCGGGTCGCCGAAATGAAGGGCGAGCTGATTGCGCACGAACCACATGCCCGTCGCCCGCTGGAAGACCGCCACATCGTCGGTCCCGTCGCCGTTGTAGTCGCCGACGATCGGCACATGGCCGGGGCCGCCGAAGTTCACGCTGAACTGGTTCCGCACGAACCAGTCGCCGGTCGACGGCCGGTACACCGCCACGTCCGTCACACCGTCGCCGTTGAAGTCGCCCGGCACCGGCACGTCGCCCTTGTCGCCGAACTGCACCGTGAACTGGTTCCGCACGAACCACTGGCCGGTGGACGGCCGGAACACGGCGATGTCCGCGACGTGGTCGCCGTTGTAGTCGCCGGGCACCGGCACGTCGCTCGGGTCGCCGAACTGCACGCCGCCCTGGTTCCGGATGAACCACTGGCCCGTCGACGGGCGGTACACCGCGATGTCGCCGGTGCCGTCGCCGTTGAAGTCCGAAATCACGGCTCTCCCTTGCCCGCAGCAGACGAATTGCTGGCGCGTGATCTCGAGCGTCACACAGCCGATCGTGCCCAGGTCCAGGGCGGCAGTGTCCTCGACTCGGAGTTTCCAGGTGCCGGCAGTGGACTTGCCGCTCAGCGCCGAAAGCGGCGCCTCGGGCCGGAACGTGGCGGCAAAGGGCGCCACTCCGGCCGAGATTGGCTGCGCAGCCGAATCATCGAAAATGGCCGGGGTGCCCGAGCAGCTGTTCGCGCCGGAGCCGTAGTTGTCGCCGCTGCCGCCTCGGTTGGTCGCGAGCGCGACGACCGTGTTGTCGGGAGCCACCAGCGACATCCTCACGTCGCCGTCGAACGTGTGGTTCAGTCGGACGCGGACGTTGACGTCGTTGACCAGGCCGGTCGAGCTGACGGCGATCGGAATATCGACCGTGCTCACGTCCGGAATCGGCGTCGCGAGGTTGCCGCTCGAATAGGTCGCAGTGCTGAGGGGACCGGGTAGACCCGTGCGAAGGCTGTAGACGATGGTGCCGAAATCGGTGCCGCCGTCCTGCAGCTGCAGCGTGATCGCCACGAAATCGCCGCACGCGGCGCTGACCGTGAAAGTAAACGGCCGCATGACGGCTGGTGAGCCCTGCGCGACCGCGCCGTAGTTCTGCGGCCCGGACGGGGACGTCACGCCGCCCACCGCCTGCAGGGTCGCAACCAGGTTCGTGGTGGTCGAGCCGGCGCCGCCGTTGTTGGAGATCGGGAGGTTGACCGTCACGGTCTCGCCAGGATCGAGCGCGTTGTTTCCGCCCCCGCAGCCCTCTGCCGCGATGACCGGTGTGCCGGCAGTCAGGAAGTTCAGCGGCGTGATGGCCAGGTTGCGCGTGGTGGTGTTGCCCTGAGTGATGGTCACACCGGGAAAAGTGGAGGTCGCAAAGCCTGGTGCTGAGACCGTCACGGTATGCGTGCCGGTCATCATCGGGTCGATCGTGTAGACACCGCTCGCGTTCGAGTTGCGAGTGAAGGCGCCAACCGCCACCGTGGCATTCGCGATGGCTGCGCCGCCGAGTGTGCTGGTGACGGTGCCGGTGAGGATGCCCTTCTGCACTGGCGCGCAGGCGCCGAACTGGAAGGCGCCCACGCGTGTATGCCACCGGGTACTGTCTGGAGCCGACGCACCGGTGACGTACTGCTGCGTGTACCAGAAAGTACAGTCGTCCACCGGGTCGACCGTCAGATCGCTGGAAGTGCCCCAATGCCCTTGACTGAAAGTCTGGGAACTGGTGCCGGCGACGAGCAGAGCCTCGCCCTGGGCCAGGCTGCCCGGAGGATCACCCGAGAGGCGGCCTGCGTAACGAATCGACGGAAAGACGGTCAGGCTCGACACCGAGTAGCCGACGGCCTGGCTGCCGGCGCCGTTCAGCGCCGTACTGCCCATCCATCGATGCTCTGTGTCTCCGAGACCGCCGGCCATCGTCCCCTGCTCGTGCACCAGCCAGGGGCCGGGAGGCGTGGTCCTGCGTATCTCGTAATACCGGACGCCGGCGCGGAACGCCGGGTTCGTCAGCACGTTGACGGTGTGGTTCATGACCAGCGATTCGTGCGTGCCGAAGTTGCGGTAGGCAAGACGGAACATCAAACGGCTCGAGACCGGGTCCACCTTGGGCGCCGGCAGAGGCTGCGGTATGACGTTTCGCGAGCCCGACGGCACCTCGCGCGGATCGAACGGCGCAACGGAGAGCGGGCTCCCGGCGCGCTCCGTGAAGGTCGAATTGGCCGGGACGGCAAAGTCGGCGTGGAGATCGAAGATGCGCAAGCTGTCTGTGGTCGCCGAACTCGTCCGCGTCGAACTGGACGATGGGCGCAGGCGCGCCTGCCGGGGGCGGAGCCAGGCCGTCGATGTCGGCAGGCAACATGCCGAAGAGCTCGCACGGGGGACACGTGTCGAAGTAGATGAAGCTCGCGGCTGGATCGCCGGCAAGCATCTTGAAACGGTCGAAGGCGAAGATGCCCACGCCTTGAAACGCCGTGCCCGCCTGATTGAACTGGATATCCGTCATCACGTAGGCATCGGACCAGACGCCCAGTTTCGGGAACTCGTTGATCTTGTTGTTGGGCATCACGAAATCGTAGAGATAGTAGGCGCCGGCCGGATCGGGCGTGCGTGAGACGGCAATCAACTGATGGGCGTTGGCGCTCGCGCCGGGCAGGCAGAACTCGGAGAGGATCCAGCGATCCGCGAACTGATCGTAGAGCACGATCGGACGGCCGTCCTGGCTGCCGGCACAGACACCCGGAATCGTGCTGAAGAGCGTGCCGAGGCTCGTCAGCGGAATCAGCGGCGTTCCGCTGCGGCTGTAAATGCGGAACGCGCTGTTGACCATCTGCACGTAGTGATTGGGTCCGATTTCGCCGACCGTGTCCGGCGGAATGAAGCCCTGACCCAGAGGAACGGTCTCGGTGAGTGAAATGCCTTCGAAATTCACGAGGGGCGCGGGCATCACCTGGGGGAAAGCCGGCGCGTTGCCCGGGAGACGATCTTGTTGCCCGGCACCGCGAACTGCAGCTCGCGCAACGCGGGCCGGGTCGCGCTTCCCTTCCGGGTTTCCGATCGTGGCCCGGAAGGGATCTGCTACGGTCTTTTGCGCCTGGGCCAGCTCTCTGACGTCCGGAGAGACGCCGAAGCCGACGGCCTGGAGAGAACGCGGGGCTGATGGCGCCTGCTGAGCCGCGATCTTTCCAGCCTGCCCTCGAGGGGGGGGAGCCGCACGCCGGCTCGAGTCTCCGTTTCCCGCCGCGCCATTGAGAGGCGCCAACGTCAATGCGGCCAGTAACAGCGCACACGCCGAACCGAGCCGCACTGACGTTCCCATGCCGGATGTCCTCCTGGCGATGACGGTTCGTAAACCAACAGGAGATCAGGAGTTCAGGAGTTTTCCTGATCTCCTGGATCTCCTGTTCACAACTCCTGATCTCTACTGCGGTCCGCCGATGCGCACCATCGGCACGTAGGTCGCATCGCCGAACGACACCGTGAACTGGTTCCGCACGAACCACTGGCCGGTGGACGGCCGGTAGACCGCGACGTCCGTCACGCCGTCGCCGTTGTAGTCGGCCGGCACGGCGACGTCGCCGACGTCGCCGAACGAGACCGCGAACTGGTTCCGCACGAACCATTGCCCGGTTGACGGCCGGTAGATCGCGAGATCCATCTTGCCGTCGCCGTCGTAATCGGCCGGCACCGGGATGTCCCCCGGATCGCCGAACTGGACCGCGAGCACGTTGCGCACGAACCACTGCCCGTTCGACGGCCGGTAGATCGCGAGATCCGTCCTGCCGTCGCCGTTGTAGTCGCCCGGCACGGGGATGTCCGCCGAGTCCACGCTGAACTGCACCGCGAACTGGTTGCGCACGAACCAGAACCCCGTGGACGGCCGGAACACCGCGACGTCCATCAGGCCGTCGCCGTTGTAGTCGCCGGGCACCGGCTTGTCGCTCGGGTCGCCGAACTGCACCGTCGGCTGATTGCGCACGAACCAGTGCCCCGTCGTCGGCCGGTAGACCGCGATGTCCATCCGCCGATCGAAGTTGTAGTCGGCGGGGATCGGGATGTCGCCGGGGTCGCCGAACGCGACGGCCAGCTGATTGCGCACGAACCACTGATTGGTGGTCGGCCGATGGACCGCGATGTCGGCCGAGCCGTCGCCGTCGAAGTCGCCGGCCAGGGCCAGCGGCATCAAGGACGCCAGCGGCACCGGCTTGTCCCGGCCGTCGCCGAACGACACGGCCAGCTGATCCTTCACGAACCACTGGTGCGTCGACGACCGATAGATCGCCACGTCGATGTCGCCGTCGCCGTCGTAGTCGCGGGGCACCGGCGTGTCGCCAGGATCGCCGAACTGCACGACGAACTGGTTCCGTACGAACCACTGACCGGTGGACGGCCGATACACGGCGATGTCTGTCGCGCCGTTGGCGTTGTAGTCGCCCGGCACCGGCCGGTCGCCCGGATCACCGAACTGCAGGGCCAGTTGGTTCCGCACGAACCACATCCCCGTCGACGTCTGGAAGACCGCCACATCGTCGGTCCCGTCGCCGTTGTAGTCGCCGACGATCGGCACGTGGCCCGGGCCGCCGAAGTTCACCGCGAACTGGTTCCGCACGAACCAGTCGCCGGTGGACGGCCGGTACACCGCCACGTCCGTCACGCCGTCCCCGTTGTAGTCGCCGGGAATCGGCACGTCGCCCTTATCGCCGAACTGCACCGCGAACTGGTTCCGCACGAACCACTGGCTGGTCGACGGCCGGAAGACGGCGATGTCCTCGAGGCCGTCACCGTTGTAGTCGCCGGAGACCGGGATGTCGCTCGGGTCGCCGAACTGCACGCCGCCCTGGTTCCGGATGAACCACTGGCCGGTCGACGGGCGATACACCGCGATGTCGGCTGTGCCGTCGCCGTTGAAGTCCGCCTGGGTCGACGACGCGGTATTGAAATTGAGCGACCAGCACAGCAGGCTGCCGGTATCGCCGGCGAACCCGTCGGCGATTCTCAGCTTCCACGTGCCGTTGGCCGCCGCGCCGGCCTTGCCGTTGAACGTCGCCAACGGCTGCTCCGGACGGGTCCTGCCAATGAACGGCGCGGAGCCCTGCGTGATCAGCGGTGACGCCGAATCGTCGAACGTCGTCCTCGACGTGAGCGGACTGCACGCGGTCCCGTAGTTGTTGGCGCTTCCGCCGTTTTCGACGCTCAGATTGATCGTCGTGAGATCGGGAGCGACCAGAGTGATCGTGAGATCCGCGTCGAAGGTGTGCGTGAGGTGGAAGGACACCGTCACGTTGCGGATCGAGCCGACCAGGCCCGACACCGCGAGCGACGACTCCTGCGTGGTGCTGTCGGCGATCGGGAGCGGCGTGACGTTGTCGAACGTCGTGGCCGCGGACCCGCCTGGTTCACCGTGTGAATCTGTCCCCCCTGAATCGTGATCGTGCCGCTCCGTGCCGGCCCCGGATTCGCCGCGACCGTGTACGGCAGCGGGCCGGACCCGACCCCGACGCCGGTTCCCGGGATCGTAATCCAGGCGACGTTGCTCCACGCCGCCCAGTTGCAGGAGCCGGCGGACGCCGTCACGGCCGCTGACCCGCCTCCGCCGGAAGCCCCCACGGCCGCGGTTGGAGGCGCGAGCGTGAACGTGCACCCCGGCTGCGGCGCGGCCGCCATCACGATGCCGATGCCCGAGTCACGATCGACGCCCGGCGCCTCGATGTCGAGGGCCGTGGCGAAGAGCGCGCTCCGGAGCTGCGTCTGCGTGAAACCGGGATTCGCGGACTTGATGAGCGCCATGATCGCCGCGGCGTGCGGGGCGGCGGCCGACGTCCCGAAGAACTGTCCGGGGAAGTCGCCCGCGCCCGTGACGAACGCACCGTCGGCCGCGGTGAGGTCGGGCTTCTGCAACACCGCGCCGCCCGTCGACGAGAAGTTGCCGGGCGTGACGGCGGTGCCGTCGCCCAGGAAAAAGACCCGGCGCGGGCCGTCCGAGCTGAACGTCTCGATCACGTTGGCCGTGGAGAACGGGTTCGGATGCGCAAAGCCGACGTACGCGGCGGCCACGCTGAAGGTAAAGATGTTGCTGGTCGCGCTGTGTCCGTGCGTCTGGCCGGCGGTCGCGGTCGCCAGCTCCCCCCGGTTGGTGTTCAGGTGCAGAAAGCGTGCAGCGGCCGCGGTCGCCTTCACGACCACGATGCGAGGGCTGGCGGTGCTGTTGCTCATCTGCTCGTACGGGTCGTCGTTGCCGTTCTGGATGTTCGTCGAGCTCGAGGCGATGATCGTCCCGGCGGCATTCAGGCGGAAGATGTCGTAGTCGTTGCCCGAGCCGCCCAGCGGATCGGCCCAGGCGAGACTGATCGGCCCAGACCCCGCGATCGTCAGCGTGTTGAACGGCTGAGCGGCGGCGAAGTTGTGGAGCCGGCCGGCCGGAAGCGGCGCAGCCGTTGCGCCCCCGTCGCTGAAGTCCCCTTCCCACACGCCGGACGTGCCGTCGTTGAGGTTGCCGGAGTTGCCGGCCGACGAGAAATACATCGCGCCGAGCGCGGCCACATCCTTGACCGCCTGGGTCACGACGCCGCCGTTGGTCGGCGAGACGACCGCCGGGCCCTGCCCGTCCTGGAACGGCGACTCCACGTAGTAGCCGACGTCGTCCACGATGATGTCGCAGCCGGCGGTGCGAAGGGCGCGGATGTTGTCGGCAAACGACGTGATCGACGTGAACGCCGTGGCGAAGTACAACTGCGCGCCGGGCGCCATGTCGTGAATGAGCTCGAGCATCGCCGTGCCTTCGTCGCCGGCCCCCGCCTGCCCCGGGAGCACGGTGACCGGACCGAGATCGCCCGAGGCCTGCGCGTCCGCGAGGTGCTGCGACGCCGTCGGACAGCACGCCGATCTTCACGCCGGTGCCGTTGAACCCGGTCAACCCGCGGAAGACGGCCGATCGGTGCGTGATGTCCGCCTGCGAAGTGGTCGATCCTTGTCCCGAGCCGACGAGGTTCGTGTACGGATCGCTCATCAGCGCCTTGCGGACGGCCTCGCCCACCGCGGCGCGCCGCAATGCGCCCGCTTTCAGCCGGCCGGACTGACGGGCGCCGGTGCGTGACGTGAAGGCCGCCGCTTGCGGCTGGACGAACAGCACGTCGGGCCGCGCCGCGATCGCTTCGATCTGATCGAGATCGACGTGAAGCCGGAGATCGCCGGGCGACGTCTTCATCAGTTCCCCGGTGAGGCCGCCGAGCTGCGCCATCAGCTCGGTGGTGACGTTGGCCTTGACGTCCACGATCACGTGGCCATCGTCCGCGTACGGAAGCTCCACTTCGAGGGTCTGAACGCCGGGGGCCACGGGCAGCCCCTGCTGCATCCGCCGGGCGTAGAGCAGTTGGGAATCGATTTTCTGCTCGGCGGGCGATCGGGTCTCTTTCTCCCTGAGCAGCGCCTCGATCTGGGCGAGCCCTTCGGGGGCGATGCCGTTGACGTCCGGCGGCTGCTGCGGGGCGCGCGCGGCCACGCGGGAACCCGACGACGCCGAGGCGAGCGCGACGACAAGCGCCGCTCCCAGAAACAGCACACTCCTGGAACCTGCCGGCCTGCCCGATCTGGCACTGCGTGTGAAGCTCATGTTCATACCTTCTCTGTAAAGAATTCATCCGAACACGCTGAAAACGTACCTGTCGATCCCCAACCGTCCGTCTTTAACAGGAGATCAGGAGGTCAGGAGTTTTGTTTTTTTCAAAAATAGATCTCCTGACCTCCTGAACTCCTGTTAAACCGCTGCCGCAAGAGCCGCTAACAGAGTCCCTACTGCGGCCCGCCGATGCGCACCATCGGCACGTGGGTCGCGTCGCCGAACGAGACCGAGAACTGATTCCGCACGAACCACTGGCCGGTCGACGGGCGATAGACCGCGATGTCGGTCAACCCGTCGCCGTTGTAGTCGCCCGGCACCGGGACGTCGCCGGGATCGCCGAACTGCAGCGAGAACTGGTTCCGCACGAACCACGTGCGCGTCGAGGGCCGGTAGACCGCCAGATCCATCCGGCCGTCGCCGTTGTAGTCGGCAGGCACCGCGATGTCGCCGGGGTCACCGAACTGCACCGCCAGGATGTTGCGCACGAACCAGTGCCCGGTCGACGGGCGGTACACCGCGATGTCGCCGAAGCCGTCCGCATTGTAGTCGCCCGGCACGGGGATGTCGCTCGCATCGCCGAACTGCACCGAGAACTGGTTGCGGGCGAACCACGTGCCCGTCGACGGCCGGTAGACCGCCACGTCCATCAGCCCGTCGCCGTTGTAGTCGGCCGGCACCGGTTTGTCGCTCGGGTCGCCGAACTGCACCACGAACTGATTCCGCACGAACCACTGCCCCGTGGACGCGCGATACACCGCGATGTCCATCCGCCGGTCCCCGTTGTAGTCGGCGGGAATCGGGATGTCGCCGGGGTCGCCGAACTGCACCGCGAGCTGATTCCGCACGAACCACTGGTTCGTCGTCGGCCGATGGACCACGACATCGGTCGCGCCGTCGCCGTCGTAGTCCCCCGCGATCGCCAGCGGGAGCCCGGGCATCAGCGGGATCGGCATGTCGCGGAAGTCGCCGAACTGCACGACGAACTGATCCTTCACGAACCACTGCCCCGTCGTCGGCCGGTAGATCGCGACGTCCACCGCGCCGTTGCCGTCGTAGTCGCGAGGCATCGGCACATCGCCGGGATCGCCGAACTGCACGACGAACTGGTTCCGCACGAACCATTGCCCGGTCGACGGCCGGTAGACCGCGATATCGGTCTTCCCGTCGTCGTTGTAGTCGCCCGGCACCGGCCGGTCGCCGGGATCGCCGAACTGCAGGCTCAACTGATCGCGCACGAACCAGTTGCCCGTCGACGGCTGGAACACCGCGATGTCGTCGATCCCGTCGCCGTTGTAGTCGGCGGGCACCGGCACGTAAGCCCGGGCCGCCGAACTGGACGGAACCGACGTTCGCCACGAACCAGTAGCCGGTCGACGGCCTGTACACCGCCACGTCCGTCCGGCGGTCGCCATCGAAGTCGCCGGAGACCGGGACGTCGCCGCGATCGCCGAACTGCACGCTGTCGTCGAGCGCGAACCACTGTCCGGTGGACGGCCGGAAGACGGCGATGTCCTCGATGCCGTCGCCGCTGTAGTCGCCGGGGATCGGGATGTCGCCCGGGTCGCCGAAATGCACGCTGCCCTGGTTCCGGATGAACCAGTGGCCGGTCGACGGGCGATATACCGCGATGTCGGCGACATGATCCCCGTTGAAGTCGGACCGGGTCTTCGACAGCGTCACCAACCCGTCGCCCGTGCCGATCACGCAGACAACCTGGGAGCTCGTCGCCGGGATGGTTTCGGCCGCGACGCAGAACCGGGAAGCGCCCGTCTGCTGGATACCGAGCAGGAAGCGCACGTCTACCGAGCCCCCGGCCGCCAGCGGCGAGCCAGGCGTGATCGCCGTGACCGACAGCGTACCGTTGAACCCCGATCCGTTCGGCTGATTGGGGGGCTCCTCGAGCGTCGTGCCGCGTACCGTCGGATTGGTCGTGCCCGTGCCGCACGGCGGCCGATCGACCGTCACGACGATGTCGCCCGACGTGCGCGGCCGCAGGTCGGTCAGGCCGGAAATCGAGGGGAACGTCGTGATGTCGAGGACGCGGAACCGCAATCGCGTGATGGGGACGCCTGTCGTGTTGGTGAACGTGCGCCGGATGTCGAACGTGCCGAACGTCGAGTTCTGGGCGGGGACGGAGGTGAAATCGCGCACGACATTCGGCGGGTTGTGGCGGCCGACGCACGTGTCCAGCTTCGACGCCGTCAGCGCGAAGCCGTCGAGGGAAGTGGGCGAGAACGAGTTCTCCGGTCCGGGCGCGCCCAATCGCTGGCCGGCGCCGGCGCTCGTCCCGTTCGTGTCCACGAAGATGAAGTCGACGCCGTTGTTGTTGGTGTCCTGCAGCTGAGAGGTCGGGCCCGGCGTCGTCTGGCTGAGCGACAGGCTGTTGCAGTCTCCGCTGCCACCGCCGGCTGAGCCGGTGCAGCCGCCAAGCGACTTGCCGCACGAAGGCATAGTCGATGCTGAAGGGGGTGAGCGCCGGATAGCCCGTTCCCTCCTTGTATAGTGTGTTGGCCTCGGACGTGGACCCCGCGGCATCCAGCCGGTTGGCGAGCGTGTAGCCCGCGATGACCGACGTGTTGAAGAGCGCGAGACCCGCGTTGTCGGGGATGTCCGTGGTGTAGGTGGCGTCGCCGGTCGCGGTCGTCCCGTTGCCGGCCGGGTAGGACGTGAGCGAGTAGCCGACCGAGTTGATGCACAGATAGTGGCCGCGCGCCGGGATGACGGTCCCGTTGGGCACGATGCACCGGGCCGTGCCGTCGGATGCGACGAGGGCGTAGCCGGTACCTCCGCCGGCGACGGTGTGCTGCGAATCGCTGTTGTTGTACAGCTCGATGAACTCGTCGTTGGCCCCGTTCGGTCCCCGCACGCGAAACTCGGAGATGATCATCTGCGCGCTCGCGACCGCGGCCTGCAGGACGCACAACGCGGACACGAGCACGATTCGCCTCACCATAAGATCCTTTCCGTTGTCTCAGACAATCGCCGCCTGCTGAGCGGATTCGAGGGGCTTCAAACCCCACGGTCCGGCTGAAGCCGGACGCCACGGACGCGTTTGAAGCCGACAGCCAGCCGGCCTGACCCGGATCGGCCGTGCTAGGCTTGACAGCGCGTGATTCCAGACGATCGACGCATCATCCGCTTTGGCCGCTTCGAGCTGGACGACGACAAGCGAGAGCTTCGGAAGGACGGCCGCGCCATCCCGCTCGCGCCGCAGCCGCTGAAGCTGCTCGCGCTGCTGGCCCGCCGCGCCGGCGGCGTGCTGACGCGCGACGAGATTCGCAACGCGCTCTGGGCCGGCGATACGTTCGTCAACTTCGATCAAGCGGTGAACTCCTCGATCAGGCAGATCCGCGACGCGCTCGGCGATCAATCCGAGCGGCCCCTCTACATCCAGACCGTCCCGAAGAGCGGGTACCGGTTCATCGCGCCGCTCGAGCCGCTGTCTCCGGAAACCGCCGATGCGTTCGAATCGAATCGGCCCGCCGAGGCGCTGCAGCGGGTCCTGTGGGAGAACATCGTCGAGCTGCGGCTGGCCCAGCGGCGAACCAACTGGCAGACGGCCATCATGGCGGCTCTCCTCGTCTCGATCGCGCTCGTCTTCCTGGTTCGCAGTTGCTAGACGCCCGGTTTCAAACCCGGTGGCTTCCGGCTTCAGCCGGAACTTCGCAGGCCTGAAGGCCTGCCTTTGGCGCGCGGGCAGGCCTGCATGCAGGCCTGCCTGCGCGCCTGGGCACAATGATTTCAAAACCCCGAGGTCCGGCTAAAGCCGGACACCACCGACGTCCGCCTTACTGCGGGCCGCCGATGCGCACCATCGGCACGTGGGTCGAGTCGCCGAACGACACCGTGAACAGGTTGCGCACGAACCACTGTCCGGTTGACGGCCGGTAGACCGCGATGTCCGCCACGCCGTCGGCGTTGTAGTCGCCGGGCACGGCCGCGTCGCCCGCGTCGCCGAACGAGACCGTGAACTGGTTGCGCACGAACCACTGTCCCGTCGACAGCCGGTAGACCGCGACGTCCATCTTGCCGTCGCCGTTGTAATCGGCCGGCACCGGGATGTCCCCCGGGTCGCCGAACGACACCGCGAACTGGTTCCGCACGAACCATTGCCCGCTCGTCGGGCGATACACCGCGATGTCGGTGACGCCGTCGCCGTTGTAGTCGCCCGGGATGGGGATGTCGCTCGGATCGCCGAAGCCGCTGACGGCGAACTGGTTGCGCACGAACCATGTGCCCGGTGGACGGCCGGAACACCGCCACGTCCATCACGCCGTCGCCGTTGTAGTCGCCGGGCACCGGCTTGTCGCTCGGGTCGCCGAACTGCACCGTCGGCTGATTGCGGATGAACCAGTGGCCGGTCGACGGCCGGTAGACCGCCACGTCCATCCGCCGGTCGCCGTTGTAGTCGGCCGGAATCGGGATGTCGCCCGGGTCGCCGAGCGCGACCGCGAACTGGTTCCGCACGAACCACTGGTTGGTCGACGGCCGATGGACCACGATGTCGGTCGCGCCGTCGCCGTTGTAGTCGCCGTTGACCGCCTGCACGATCTCGGGCGTCACCGGTATCGGAACGTCCGTGGGGTCGCCAAACGACACGGTCGGCTGATCCTTGATGAACCACTGCCCCGTGGACGGCCGGAAGATCGCGACGTCGATCGACCCGTTGCCGTCGTAGTCGCGAGGCACCGGGATATCGCCGGGATCGCCGAACTGGACGCTGAACTGGTTGCGCACGAACCAATGCCCGGTCGACGCCCGGAACACCGCGAGATCCGTCCTCCCGTCGTCGTCGTAGTCACCGGGCACCGGCCGGTCGCCCGGATCGCCGAACTGCAGGGCGAGCTGATCTCGCACGAACCAGGTACCGGTCGATGTCTGGAACACCGCGACATCGTCGATCCCGTTGCCGTCGTAGTCGCCGACGACCGGCACGTAGCCCGGACCGCCGAAGTTGACGGTGAACTGGCTCCGCACGAACCAGTCGCCGGTGGACGGTCTGTAGACCGCCACGTCCGTCGTCCCGTCGCCGTTGAAGTCGCCGGGAACCGGAAGGTCGCCGGGGTCGCCCCACGACACCGTGAACTGGTTCCGCACGAACCACTGGCCGGTCGACGGCCTGTAGACGGCGATGTCCTCGGAACCGTCGCCGTTGTAGTCGCCGGGAACCGGGATGTCGGTCGGGTCGCCGAACTGCACGGCGAGCTGGTTCCGGACGAACCAGTGGCCCGTGGACGGGCGATAGACCGCGACGTCGCCGGCGCAGTCCCCGTTGTAGTCCGACGCCACGTGTCCCGATGCGCCGGTGCAGGCCGAGGTGATCTTCAGCTCCCAGCCGCCGGCGATCGTGCCGACGTCTCCGCCGACGTCATCGGTGATGTAGAGGCTCCACGTGCCGTTCGGGTTCAACCCGTTGAAGACTGCCAGCGTGCTCGCACCGACGGGAGCCGGATTCAGATACGGGCCGACAGGCGCGGGCGCCGCGAACGTGTCACCACTCCCGTAGTTCGCCGGCCTGTACGAACCGGACGGCGCCGCGGTGCCATCGGGGAAGGCCGCCGCCGCGCTGTCGTCGAAGGTGTAGGTCTGGCCCACCCAGTCGGCGCTGCCGGTCGAGTCCGACTGCAGGATGAACGCGGCGCCGGTCGGCCCGACGAGCAGGACATCGATGTCGTCCGGGAACGTGTGGCTCGCCTGCTTGAGCGTGACCGTGACCTTGGTCACCGGAGTCGCCACACCGGCAACCGTGATGTTCGACGGGTAGGCAGCGGCGGGTCCCGACGTGCCGGTTCCGGGGACCAGGATGGCGGCCGGGTTCGAGAAGGTCTTCGTCCTCTGTCCGTCAGTCGAGCCGATGAAACAGAACACCTGCGAGGCCGATGCGGGCAGCGTCTCGGGGGCGACACAGAAACGGGCGACGCCCGTCTGCTGGATGCCGAGCAGGAAGCGCACGTCCACGGAGGCGCCGGCCGCCAGCGGTGTCCCGAGCGTGACCGTACCGACCGACAGCGAACCGTTGAAACCGGAACCGTTGGGCTGCGACGGGGGTTGTTCCAGGGTCGTTCCATGAACGAGGACGGTGGAGAGCGCCGTGCCGCAGGGCGCCCGATCGACGGACACGACGATGTCGGGCGACGTGCGTGGCCGCAGGTCGGCGACTCCGGAGGGGGAGGGGAACGTCGTGATGTCCAGGATCCGGAACCGCAACCGCGTGAGGGCGCCGCCCGTGTTGTTGGTGAAGGTGTGACGGATGTCGAGGGTGCCGAACGTCGAGTTGTTGCCAGGGTCGGAGGTGAAGTCGCGGACCAGGTTTGGCGACTCGTCGCGCCGCTCGCACGCGTCGAGCTTGGCGCCCGCCAGCGCATATCCGTCGAGGGAAATCGGCGAGCTCAGGTTCTGCGGTCCGGGCGCTCCAAGCCGCTGGCCGGCGCCGGCGCTGGTACCGTTGGTGTCCACGAAGATGAAGTCGATGACGTTGACGTCCGTGTCCTGCAACGCCGTCGTGCTCGGGCCGGCCGTCGTCTGCGCCAGCAACGCACTGCCGCAGTTTCCACCGCCCTGCGCCGGTGCACCCGCCAGGCACCTTGCGCACGAAGGCGTAGTCGATGCTGAAGGGGGTCAGCGCCGGATAGCCCGCACCTTCCTTGTAGAGCGTGTTGACCTCGGACGTCGAGCCGACGGCGTCGAGCCGGTTGGCCAGGATGAAGCCCCCCGCGACCGACGTGTTGAAGAGCGCGATGCCTGCGTTGTCGGGAATGTCGGTCGTGTAGGTCGCATCGCCGGTCGCGGTCGTCCCGTTGCCGGCCGGGTAGCCGGCGAGCGAGTAGGCGACCGAGTTGACGCAGAGGAAGTGGCCGCCCGCTCGGGATGATCGTACCGTTCGGGATGACGCAGCGCGCGACGCCGTCGGAGGCGGCGATGCCGTAGCCGGTGCCCGACGCCCGAGACGGTGTGACGGCGCGTCGGTGTTGTTGTAAATCTCGATGAACTCGTCGGTGGCACCGACGGACCCCGCAGGCGGAACTCGGAGATGATCAATTGCCCGGCACCCGCGACCGCGGCCTGCAGGAAACACACGGCCGACGCGACAGCGATTCGCCCCACAGCACCCGTCCACAACCCGGAGACCTTGAACATGTCGTCTCTCTCCTTTGCCGGTCACATACGCGGCCCTCAGCCAGGGAGCCGTGAGCGGGGCATAGTTTTTCAGCTGGTTGTTGCGTATTCGATCAAATCCCGTCGATCCAATGAGTTAAGGCTGCCGATAGCCGGCCGGGCGGACGCGGATCCGCCCTCCTAGGCCCGCTTGGAACTTCCGAGATGCGCGGGCCTACAAACTGCTACTCGTGGCTCCGTCTTCGGCGGACCGATCTACCTCACTGCGGGCCGCCCGATGCGGACCATCGGCACATAGGTCGAGTCCCCGAACGACACCGTCAGCACATTCCGCACGAACCATTGCCCCGTCGAGGGCCGGTAAATCGCGACGTCCGTCAACCGGTCGCCGTTGTAGTCGCCCGGCACCGCGACGTCGCCGCTGTCGCCGAACTGCACGTTGAATTGATTCCGCACGAACCAATGCCCGGTCGACGACCGGTACACGGCGAGGTCCATCTTGCCGTCGCCGTTGTAGTCGGCCGGCACCGGGATGTCGCCCGGGTCGCCGAACTGCAGCGCGAGCTGATTGCGCACGAACCACTGCCCGCTCGTCGGCCGATAGACCGCGATGTCCGTGACGCCGTCGCCGTTGTAGTCGCCCGGCACCGGGATGTCGTTCGGATCGCCGAAGCTGACCGAGAACTGGTTGCGCACGAACCAGGTCCCCGTTGACGGCCGGTAGACCGCCACGTCCATCGTGCCGTCGCCGTTGTAATCGCCGGGCACCGGCTTGTCGCTCGGGTCGCCGAACTGCACGGTCGGCTGATTGCGCACGAACCAGTGGCCGGTCGACGGCCGGTACACCGCGATGTCCATCCGTCTGTCGCCGTTGTAGTCGGCAGGGATCGGCACGTCGCCCGGGTCGCCGAACTGCACCGCCAGCTGGTTCCGCACGAACCACTGCCTCGTCGACGGCCGATGGACCGCGATGTCGGTCGCGCCGTCGCCGTTGTAGTCGCCGGCGATCGCCGTCGGGATTCCGAATGTCAGCGGGATCGGGATGTCCTGGCCGTCGCCAAACGAGACGGCGCCCTGATCTTTGATGAACCACTGGTGCGTCGACGGCCGATAGATCGCGACGTCCACCGAACCGTTGCCGTCGTAGTCGCGAGGCACGGGGATATCGCCGGGATCCCCGAACTGGACCGCGAGCAGGTTGCGCACGAACCACTGGCGCGTTGACGGCCGATACACGGCGATGTCGGTCTTCCCGTCGCCGTTGTAGTCGCCCTGCACGGGGCGGTCGCCCGGGTCGCCGAACTGCAGCGGCGAGCTGGTTCCGGACGAACCACATGCCCGTCGATCGCTGGAAGACCGCGACGTCGTCGATCCCGTCGCCGTTGTAGTCGCCGACGACCGGGACGTAGCCGCCCGCGCCGCCGAAGTTCACGCTGAACTGGTTGCGCACGAACCAGTCGCCGGTCGACGGCCGGTACACCGCGACATCGGTCGCCCCGTCGCCGTCGAAGTCGCCCGGCACCGGGACATCGCCCGGATCGCCGAACTGCGCGGTGAACTGGTTGCGCACGAACCAGGTGCCGGTTGACGGCCTGAAGACCGCGATGTCTTCGACGCCGTCGGCGTTGTAGTCGCCCGGCACGGGGATGTCGCTCGGATCGCCGAACTGCACGGCGCCCTGGTTCCGGATGAACCACTGGCCCGTTGACGGGCGATACACCGTGATGTCGCCGGCGCAGTCCCCGTTGAAGTCCGACGTGACAGCTCCCGGCGGCGCGGTGCACGACGAGCTGAGCGTCAGATCCCAGCCACCGGCGATCGTGCCGGAGTCCCCGACGGCGTCATCGAGGACGTAGAGGAACCACGTGCCGTTCGGGTCCAGCCCGTTGAAGGCCGCCAGCGTCGCGCTGCCGGCGGTTCCCGGATTCAGATACGGCCCGGCAGGCGCGGGCCCCGGGAACGCTTCCGCGGCGCCGTAGTTCGTCGGCCTGAATGTGCCGGAGGCCGGCGGCGTGGCGTTGCTCGGCAGGAGCGCCGCGGCGTAGTCGTCGAATGTGTAGGTCCGGCTCGTGAAGTCGAAGTCGCCAACGACATCGGACATCAGGATGAACTTCACACCGGTCGGGCCGACGAGCAGGACGTCCACATCGGCCGGGAACGTGTGGGTCATCTGTTTGAGCGTGACCGTGACCTTGGTGACCGGCCTGGTGAAACCGCTCACGGTAATCCCCGACGGGTAGGGTGCGGCGGGACCGTCTGCGTTGATCGTGATCGCGCTGGAGTTCGAGAAGGTCTGTGAGCTCTGCCTGATCGTGCCTTCAGTGGGACCGATGAAACAGAACACCCGCGCGGTTGCCGCCGGCGCGGCGCCCGTTTCGGCCGCGACACAGAAGCGGGCAGCGCCCATCTGCTGGACGCCGAGCACGAAGCGCACGTTGACGGACTGCCCCGGCCCCAACGGCGTTCCGGCCGTGATCGCGCCGACCGACAGCGACCCGTTGAAGCCGGATCCGTTCGGCTGACTGGGAGGCACCTCCAGCGTCGTGCCCCGCACCGTGACGCTGCTCGTACCGGTGCCGCAGACGGGCCGGTCGACCGTGACGGCAACGTCGCTCGAGGTAATCGGCCGAAGGTCGGCGACACCGGAGATGGACGGGAACGTGGTGATGTCGACGACGCGGAACCGCAGCCGTGTGATGTCGGCGCCCGTTTCGTTGGTGAACGTCTGCCGGATGTCGAGCGTGCCGAACGTCGAGTTCTGCGCCGGCACGCACGGAGACACGATGGTGTTCGGCGGCCCGCAGTACGCGCCGCCCGCGCGCACGTAGTTGGGAGATGCGTTGGGGAGCCTGCACGAGTCGAGCGTCGACGCCGTCAGCGCGAAATCATCGGAGGCAATCGGTGAGGTCGTGTTCTCCGGCCCGGGCGCGCCCAGCCGCTGGCCGGCGCCGGCACTGGTCCCGTTGGTGTCCACGAAGATGAAGTCGGACGCGTTGTTGTTGGTGTCCTGGACCGGGTTGGGGAGCGGGCCGGGAGTGGTCTGGATCAACGGCACGCTGTTGCAGGACCCGCCTGACGATCCGGTACAGCCTCCTGGCAGCCTGCGCGTGAACGCGTAGTCGATGCTGAATGGCGTCAGCGCCGGATAGCCGGCGCCTTCCTTGTACAGTGTGTTGGCCTCGCTCGTGGAGCCCACGGCGTCGAGCCGGTTGGCGAGCGTGAAGTCTGGCAGCGACCGACGTGTTGAAGAGCGCGATGACCGGCGTTGTCCGGAATGTCTGTCGTGTAGGTGGCATCGCCGGTGGCGGTCGTCCCGTTGCCGGCCGGGTAGGAAGCGAGCGAGTAGCCGACCGAGTTGACGCAGAGGTAGTGACCGCGCTCCGGGATGATCGTCCCGTTGGGGACGACGCACCTGGCCACGCCGTTGGAGGCGGCGAGGGCGTAGCCGGTCCCGCCGCCCGCGACGGTGTGGTAGGCGCCGCTGTTGTTGTAGATCTCGACGAACTCGTCGTTGGCCCCGTTCGGACCCCGCAGGCGGAATTCAGAAATGATCAGCTGAGCGCTCGCAGCCGCGGCCTGCAGCAGGCACAACGCGAACGCGAAGACGATGCGCCCGGCGGGGCGCGTCAATCCGCGGATTGTCACACCAATCGACTCGAGGCACATCCTGCGCACCTTTCCTGGAGCGTGGACCAAACGAGAGCCACCTGTCTGCGAGCGGAAGCCACGAGGCGCGGGTGGAGACAGATCGAAAAGGCCGCGTACAGCGCAGACCTCTCCGACCGATCGCAACGCGAGCCGTCCGGTACCTTCTGCTTGAGCGGTAAAGAGGCTGGGGTCGGAAGAATATCTCACAAACGTGGGGCCTAAATCATCTACGAAGAATGTAATCGGCCTGTAAGGACTGGCAATTCGTCGCAATGCCGTGAAGTCACGCCGCCATGAAGACTCAGCAGCACAACCTTTCTGAATGCCGAACGGGTCCGCCGATGCGCGCGACCGGCACGTCGGTCGCGACAGAGATGCCAACCGGAACCGCAAGTTGACCGCGTCGCTACGGCAGTCACATACGCCGCGCGTTCAAAAGTGGGCGTGAGCGCGGGATAGTTTTCTGATGGTTGTTGGGTACGCGGGCAAACGACCGTCCGCCCAGGGGTTAGGCGAGACGTGCACGGCACTGTTGCGCAGGCGTAGCGCAGGCCCCTCGTCGACGGCCGGTAGACCGCGACGTCGATCGCGCCGTCGCCGTTGTAGTCGCCGGCGCTCGCCAGGCAGGCTGCCGACTCCGCGGTGTCGGCGAAGCCAGCCGCGGACCGCTCCGCGGTGATTCCGCACGAACCAGTGAGCCCTTCGACTCGGCCGGTAATCCCGCGCTCGCTCAGGGCAGGCGCGGCCCCTATGGTCGCCCGACTCGGACGACCGGCATATCGCCGGGATCGCCGAACTGGACGACGAACTGGTTGCGCACGAACCACTGCCCGGTGGACGGACGGTAGACCGCGACGTCCATCCTGCCGTCGCCGTTGTAGTCGCCGGGCACCGGCTTGTCGTTCACGTCCCCGAACTGCACCGCGAACTGATTGCGCACGAACCACTGGCCGGTCGACGGACGGTAGACCGCGATGTCAACCACGCCGTCGCCGTTGTAGTCGGCGGGGATCGGCACGTCCCCGGAGTCGCCGAACTGGACGACGAACTGGTTGCGCACGAACCATTGCCCGGTCGACGGCCGGTAGACCGCGATGTCGGTCACCCCGTCGCCGTTGTAGTCGGCAGGGATGGGCACGTCGCCTGGGTCTCCGAACTGCAGCGGAAAATCCTCCGTCCACACAGACCAACCAGCGGCCGGTCGATTCGCTATACGCGGCAAAATCCGCCGCGCCGTCGCCGTTGTAGTCGCCCGGCACGGGAACGTCGGCTTTGTTGCCGCAAAACGTCCATGGCTGGTTCAGCACCCGCCACTCGAGCGCCGCTTCGCTCGGGAACACGTCAACCGGCTCGTCGTACGCAATCGCGACGTTCATCGCTCCGTCGTTGTCGTAATCGGCCGGAACCGGAATCGGGTCGTTGCCCAGGGGGTTGAGCCTCACCGCGAACTGCCCCCGGACGAACCAGAAGTTCGTCGAAGGACGATGGACAGCGATGTCGGTCGTTCCGTCACCGTTGTAGTCGCCGGGAGTGGCAGGCACAACTGCCGCCAGGCGCGGCACGGGCACGTCGCCGGGGTGCCCGAACTGCGCGGCGAGGACGTTGCGCACGAACCACTGGCCGGTCGATGGACGGTAGACCGCCACGTCGGCCGACTGGTCGCCGTTGTAGTCGCGCGGCACGGGGAGGTCGCCGGGGTCGCCGAACTGCACCGTGAACTGGTTGCGCACGAACCACTGGCCGGTCGACCGGCGATACACCGCAACGTCCGTGGCCCCGTCGTTGTTGTAGTCGGCGGGAACGGGAATGTCGCCGGCCTCGCCGAACTGCACGTCGGACTGGCCGAGCACGCGCCATGTGCCGGTCGCCGCCCCGTGCACCGCCACGTCGGTGTCGCCGTCGCCGTCGTAGTCGCCGGGCATCGGGCGGAAGCCCGGCGCGCCGAATTGGACGGCGAGCTGGTTTCTCACGTACCAGGTCCGGGTCGACGGCCGGTACACCGCGACATCCGTGGTGCCGTTGCCGTCGTAGTCTCCCGGCACGGGAAGTCGCCGGGGTCGCCGAACTGCACCGTGAACAGTTCGCGCACGAACCACTGCCCGGTCGAGGGACGGTACACCGCGACCTCGGTCGTGCCGTCGCCGTTGTAGTCCCCGGGCACGGGAATGTCGTTCGGGTCGCCGAAATGCACCTCGAACTGTCCGCGCACCCGCCATGTGCCGGTCGCCGGCGAGTACAGCGACAGATCGTCCGAGCCGTTGCCGTCGAAATCGTGGCGCGCGCCGGGGTGCGCGGTTCCGGGCGCGGCGTAGTTGATCCGGAACACGACGCCGGTGCGCGACAGGTAATAGAGGCTCCCGTCGCTCGAGACCTTCAGGTCCACGGTGGCCGACAGCCCGGTGGCGAAGTCCGTGACGATGCCGGTCATCGGATCGCGCCTGCGGATCCAGCCGCCGCACAGGTCGGCGAAGAAGTAGGCGCCGACGTGCGTTGCCGGGAACTGCTCGGCCGGCGGGTTGTAGAAGGCGCCGCCGGCGATGGCGCACTCGCTGGTCATTCGCCGGTCGTACGCGAACAGCGGCGCCGCGAAGCTGGAACTGCACGGAGTTTCGGTGTTGATGGTGTTGGGCCCTTCGCAGTTCGGCCAGCCGTAGTTGGCCCCGGCCACGCCGTCGTTGATCTCCTCCCACACGCTCTGCCCGACGTCGTTGATGAAGATCCGCCCCGAGCCAGGCTCCACGGCGAAGGTGAACGGGTTGCGCAGGCCGAGCGCCCAGATGGCGCGATTCACCCCCGTGGCCGTGCCGAAGAACGGGTTGTCGGACGGGATGGTTCCGTCGGCATTGAGCCGCAGGACCTTGCCGAGGCGGGTGTCGAGGCTCTGGGAGTTGGCGCCGACTCCGTTGTCGCCGATCGCGACGTAGAGCTTGCCGTCCTGTCCAAAGTGGATCGCGCCGCCGTTGTGGTTCGAGGCGCCGCTCAACGGCTCCACGTTCAGATCGATGAGGACGAGCTCGCTCCCGGGAGCCACGACGTCGCCGTTGGCGGTGAACCGGCTGACGCGGTTGTGAACTGTCCGGGCTGGTCGCGGTGTAGTAGACGTATACGTGCTGGTTGCTGTTGAACGCCGGATCGAACGCGATGCCGAGGACTCCGCGCTCGCCGACGGAGTCGACCGTCAACGTGAGAAACGGCTCGTGCAGCAGCGCGCCGTCCTTGATGACGCGGATCTGCCCGGCCTGGAGGCACACGAACAGCCGGCCGTCCGGCGCAAACGCCATCGCGGTCGGGTTGGTCAGGCCGCTGACGACCAGGCGCTCCGTGAAGCCGGGAGGCAGCGTCGCCGCGTCAGCGGCCGCACACACCAGCGACCACACGCATGCCGTTGCGATCACCAACCGGCGGACAGAAGAATCACTTGGACCTCCCTGGACGATGAGATAACGGAGAACGCGGAGATAGCGGAGACCATCTCAACACGGAGGAACGGAGAAACGGAGTCGGCTCTACGGGATTCACAAACCAAGAGAGTCGCCGTTTCTGCGTGCTGCGTGCTCCGTTGCTCCGGCTACGTAGCTCGCGCTGCTCCTGGAGATCTTCGTTGACTCCGTAATCTCCGTTGCCTCTGACCGCTAGTTCGGCCCGATGCGCACGACCGGCACATCGCCGGGATCCCCGAAGTGCACGGTGAGCTGGTTACGGACGAGCCACTGCCCGGTCGACGGACGATAGATCGCGACGTCCGTGAGGCCGTCGCCGTTGTAGTCCGCGGGCACCGGCACGTCGTTCGGCTCCCCGAACCGCACGACCGCGAACTGGTTGCGCACGAACCACTGGCCGGTGGACGGGCGATACACCGCGATGTCGAGCGCGCCGTCGCCGTTGTAGTTGCCGGGGATCGGGACGTCGCCCGCGTCGCCGTACTGCACGGTGAACAGGTTGCGGACGAACCACTGGCCGGTCGAAGGGCGGTAGACCGCGATGTCGGTGACGCCATCGGCGTTGTAGTCGCCCGGGATCGGCCTGTCGCCCGGCGCGCCGAACTGCAGCAAGAACTGATCCCGCACGAACCACTGCGCGGTCGAGGGCCGATACACGGCGACGTCCATCGCCCCATCGCCGTTGTAGTCCCCGGGCACCGGCACGTCGCCCGCGTCGCCGAACCGCACGGCGAACTGGCCGCGCACGAACCAGACGCCGGTCGACGGCCGGAACACCGCGACGTCGATCGCGCCGTCGCCGTTGTAGTCGGCCGGCACCGGGAGATCGCCCGCATCGCCGAACTGCACCGCGAGGCGATCGCGAACGAACCACCGGCCGTCCGACGGCCGGTAGACGGCGATGTTCGCGCGCCCGTCGCCGTCGTAGTCGCCGGCGATGGCGCGAGCGGGTGACGGTCCGCGGGGAATCGGGACGTCCCCAGGGTCGCCGAACCGCACGATGAACTGGCCGCGCACGAACCACTGGCCGGTGGAGGGGCGATAGACCGCGATGTCGGCGATGCCGTCGCCGTTGAAGTCGCGCGGCTCGGGGATGTCGCCGGGGCTGCCGTACCAGACGGACGGCTCGTTCCGGACGAGCCACGTCCCGCTCGATGGCCGGTAGACCGCGAGATCGGCCACGCCGTCGCCGGTGTAGTCGGCCGGCACCGGCACGTCGCCCGCGGTTCCCAGCTGGACCGGCGTCTGGCCGAGCACCAGCCACGTCCCGGTGGCCGGGCGATACACGGCCACGTCGATCGCGCCATCGCCGGTGTAGTCGGCCGGAACCGGGACGTCCCCCGCGCGCCCGTGCGAGACCGCGAGCCCGTTACGCACGAACCAGAGCACCGCTCGACGGGCGGAACACCGCCACGTCGGTCATGCCGTCGCCGTTGTAGTCGCCCGGCACCGGCACGTCGCCGCGCTCGCCGAACTGCACCACGAACTGGTTGCGCACGTACCACACGCCGGTCGAGGGCCGGAAGACCGCCACGTCGGTCATGCCGTCGCCGTTGTAGTCGCCGGGCACCGGCACGTCGCCGGGATCGCCCCACTGGACGGTGAACTGATTGCGCACGCGCCAGGCGCCGTCCGACGGACGGAACACCGCGAGGTCGTCGGTTCCGTCGCCGTTGTAGTCGGCTGGCGCGCCCGCCCGGGGGTTCCCCGTCGCGGAGTAGTTGATGCGATAGACGGATCCGCCGCGCGTCAGATAGTGGAGGCTGCCGTCGCCCGACAACCCGATCGCGACCGGGCTCGAGATGCCGGACCCGAAGTCCGACACGACTCCCGTGCCGGGATCGATCCGGCGGATCCACCCGGCACACAGATCGGCGAAGAAGTACACGTTGAGGAACGCCGCCGGATACTGGACCGTCTGCGGGTTGTAGAACGCGCCGCCGATGATCGCGCACTCGGCGGTCGTTCGACGATCGTAGGTGTGGAACGGGCCGTCGAAGCCGGCGTCGCACGGGACCTCGGTGAAGATGCGGTTGGGCCCTTCACACGTCGGCCAGCCGTAGTTGGCCCCGGCCATGCCGTCGTTGATCTCTTCCCAGGCGTTCTGGCCCACGTCGTTGACGAACAGGCGGCCGGTCCCCGGCTGCACCGCGATCGTGAACGGATTGCGCAGCCCGAGCGCCCAGATGGCGCGGTGCACGCCCGCCGCCGTGTCGAAGAACGGGTTGTCGGGCGGGATGCTGCCGTCGGCGTTGACCCGCAGGATCTTGCCGAAACGGGTCAGGAGGCTCTGCGAGTTGCTGACGTCGCCGTTGTCGCCGACCGAGATGTAGAGCTTCCCGTCGCGGCCGAACTGGAGCGCGCCGCCGTTGTGGTTCGCGCTGCTGGTCACCGGCTCGACGTTGAGATCGAGGAGGACGAGCTCGCTCCCCGGCGAGCGCGACGTCGCCGCCGGCGGTGAAGCGGCTGACGCGGTTGTGGATGTCCGGCGTCGTGGCGGTGTAGTAGACGTAGACCCAGTGGTTGGTGGCGAACGCGGGATCGAACGCCACGCCGAGCAGGCCACGCTCGCCGGCCGCGTTCACCGTCAGCGTGACGAACGGCGCCGGCAGCAGCAGTCCGTCCTTGATCACACGCAGCCGGCCGCCCTGCTCGGACACGAACAGCCGGCCATCGGGAGCAAAGGCCATGGCGGTCGGGTTCGTCAGGCCGCCCGCGAGGACTCCTTCGGTGAAGCCCGGCGGATACGTGGACGCCGCCGCGGCGCACACCAGCGACGACCACAGGCATGCCGTTCCTGTGACCGCTCGACACGCCGAAGACATCATCGTTGGAACTCCGTGGAGTCGGCTTCATACGCCGAGCGAAGCGAGTGGCCTCCCGAACTCGTGAGCTTCCGCTTAGGCGAGCGTCGGCGCTTCGCTCCGTAGTGGAGCACAAGCTTCGTTGCAGGCTCTCCGTGCGATCTCACGGTCGCGCTCTCAGACTGGCGCCCCGACTGCCGCCGATCGACATCGGCACGTCGCCGGGATCCCCGAACTGCACGACGAACCGGTTGCGCACGAACCACCGCCCGGTTGACGGACGGTAGACCGCCACGTCGAACATCCCGTCGCCGTTGTAGTCGCCCGGGATCGGCACGTCGCTCGCGTCCCCGAACTGCACGGCGAACTGGTTGCGCACGAACCACTGCCCCGTCGACGGGCGATACACCGCCACGTCGATCGCCCCGTCGCCGTTGTAGTCGCCGGGGATCGGCACGTCGCCCGCGTCGCCGAACTGCACGGTGAACAGGTTGCGCACGAGCCACTGCCCGGTCGAGGGGCGGTAGACCGCGAGATCCGCGAGGCCGTCGCCGTTGTAGTCGCCCGGCACCGGGATGTCGTTCGGCTGGCCGAACTGCACGACGAACTGGTTGCGCACGAACCATTGCGCGTCCGAGGGACGGTAGACGGCGACGTCCATCGTGCCGTCGCCGTTGTAGTCGCGCGGGACCGGCACGTCGCCCGCATCGCCGAACTGCACGGCGAACTGCCCGCGCGCGTACCACGTGCCGGTGGACGGCCGGAACACCGCGACGTCGACCGCGCCGTCGCCGTTGTAGTCGGCAGGCACCGGCACGTCGCCGGCGTCCCCGAACTGCACGGCGAACTGGTTGCGCACGAACCACTGGCCCGTTGACGGCCGGTAGACGGCGACGTCGGTCCGCGCGTCGCCGTTGAAGTCGCCGCCCATCGCGTCGGCCAGCGCCGGTCCACGGGGCACCGGGATGTCGCCCGGCCCGCCGAGCGGCAGGGTGAATTGATTCCGCACGAGCCACTCGCCGGTCGAGGGGCGGTAGACCGCGATGTCGGCCATCAGGTCGCCGTTGAAATCGCGCGGCACGGGCATGTCGCCGGGGCTGCCGAACGGCACGGCCGCCTGGTTCTGCACGAGCCACAAGCCGGTCGATGGCCGGTAGACCGCGATGTCGACCGCCCCGTTGCCCGTGTAGTCGGCCGGCACCGGCACGTCGCCGCGGTTTCCAAACTCGACCGGCGCCTGGTTGCGGATCAGCCACGTCCCCGTGGACGGGCGATAGACGGCGACGTCGGTCGCGCCGTCGCCCGTGTAGTCGGCCGGGACCGGCACGTCCCCGACGCTCCCGTGCGTGAGCGCGAACTGGTTGCGCACGAACCATTGACCGGTCGATGGGCGGTAGACCGCCAGGTCGGTCGTGCCGTCGTTGTTGTAGTCGCCCGGCACGGGCACGTCGCTCGGATCGCCGAACTGCACGACGAACTGGTTGCGCACGAACCACTGGCCGGTCGAGGGCCGGTAGACTGCCAGGTCCGTCGTGCCGTCGCCGTTGTAGTCGCCGGGGACCGGCACGTCGCCGGCATCGCCCCACTGGACGGTGAACTGGTTGCGCACGCGCCAGGTGCCGTTCGATCGCCGATAGACCGCGAGGTCCTCCACTCCGTTGCCGTCGAAGTCGGCGGCCGCGCCGGGCTGGGCATTCCCCGGCGGGGAATAGTTGATCCGGTAGACGGATCCCGAACGAGCCAGGTAGTGGATGCTGCCGTCGCTCGACAACCGCATGTCCACGGGCTGCACGATGCCGGTCGCGAAGGGCGACACGATCCCCGTGGCCGGATCGATCGTGCGGATCCAGCCTCCACACAGATCCGTGAAGAAGTACTGGTTGAGGAACGCCGCCGGGTACTGGACGGTCGACCGGGTTGTAGAACGCGCCGCCGATGATCGCGCACTCGTCGGTCATCCGCCGGTCGTAGGCGTGGAACGGCAGATCGAAGGCGGGATCGCAGGGCACGTCGGTGTTCAAGGTGTTGGGCCCTTCGCAATTGACCCAGCCGTAGTTCGCCCCCGCGACGCCGTCGTTGATCTCTTCCCAGGCGTTCTGGCCCACGTCGTTGATGAAGATCCGGCCCGTGCCCGGTTGAACGGCGAAGGTGTAGGGATTGCGCAGGCCCATGGCCCAGATGGCGCGGTTCACGCCCGTCGCCGTGTCGAAGAACGGGTTGTCTTCCGGAATCGTGCCGTCGGCGTTGAGCCGCAGGATCTTGCCGAGGCGGTTCCCGAGGCTCTGGGAGTTGTTGCCCTGGGCGTTGTCGCCGACCGAGACATACAGCTTGCCGTCGGCGCCGAAATGGAGCGCGCCGCCGTTGTGGCTCGTGGTGCCGGTCAACGGCTCGACGTTGAGATCGATGAGGACGACCTCGCTCCCGCCGACCGCCACGTCGCCGTTCGCGGTGAAACGGCTGACCCGGTTGTGGATGTTCGGAGTGGTGGCCGTGTAGTAGACGTAGATCCAGTGGTTGGTCGCAAACGCGGGATCGAACGCCACGCCGAGCAGCCCCTGCTCGCCGACGAAGTTCACCGTCAGCGACACGAACGGCGTCGGCAGCAGGACGTAGTCTTTGATGACGCGGAGATGTCCGGCCTGCTCGGACACGAAGAGCCGGCCGTCAGGGGCAAAGGCCATCGCGGTCGGGTTCGTCAGGCCGTTCGTGACCGGGCCCTCCGTGAAGCCCGGCGGATACGTGGCCGCCGCGGCCGTGGACACCAGCAGCGACCACAGGCAGGCCGTTCCCGTGACCGCTCGACACACCGAAGACAACATCATCGTTGACCTCCGTGGCAGGTGAGACGCTCGATCGCTTCTAGCTACGAGTCGCAGCGAGGCGGCCTCAACGCGGAGCGACAGCGAGCGCGAACTGCTCAGCGCGTATCGCCTGAGAGCGTCTCCGTTCTCCGTTCCTCCGTTGCTCGGTAAGACCTTCGTTGACTCCGTAACTCCGTCGCCGACCCCTGCTACTGAGGACCCCCGACGCGGACGATCGGCACATCGGTCGGGTCCCCGAACTGCACGCTGAACAGGTTGCGCACGTACCACGTGCCCGTGGACGGACGGAACACCGCGACGTCCATGCGTCCGTCGCCGTTGTAGTCGGCGGGCACCGGCTGTCGCTCGCGTCGCCGAACTGCACCGCCAGCTGGTTGCGCACGAACCAGTGCCCGGTGGACGGCCGGTACACCGCGACGTCGGTCACGCCGTCGCCGTTGTAGTCGCCGGGAATCGGCACGTCGCCGGGATCGCCGAACTGCACGGTCATCTGGTTCCGCACGAACCATTGGCCGGTGGACGGACGATAGACCGCGATATCGGTCACGCCGTCGCCGTTGTAGTCGCCGGGAATCGGCACGTCGCTGGGGTCGCCGTACTGGACCGCCAGCAGGTTCCGCACGAACCATTGGCCGGTCGACGGACGATAGACGGCGACATCAGCCAGCGTGTCCCCGTTGTAGTCGCCCGGCACGGGCACGTCGGTGGGATCGCCGAACTGCACGGTGAACTGGTTCCGCACCAGCCATTGGCCGGTGGACGGCCGGAACACCGCCACGTCCATCCCGCCGTTGCCGTTGTAGTCGGCAGGCACGGCGCGATCGCCGGCCGCGCCGAATTGCACCGCGAGCTTGTTGCGCACGTACCACGAGCTCGTCGACGGCCGGTAGACCGACACGTCGGCGATCCCGTCGGCATCGTAGTCGCCCGAGGTCGGCAGCACGGGCAGCACGCGCGGCACGGGGATGTCTCCGGGCTCGCCGAACTGCACGGTGAACTGCCCCTGCACGAACCACTGCCCCGTTGACGGACGATAGACGGCCACGTCCGTCGTCCCATTGCCGTTGTAGTCGCGCGGCACCGGTACGTCGCCGGGGCTCCCGAACGACACCGTGAACTGATTGCGTACCGACCACGCACCGGTCGACATCCGATACACGGCGAGGTCTGCGGTCCCGTCGCCGTTGTAGTCGCCCGGCACCGGCCGGTCGCCCGGTTGCCCGAACTGCACGGTCATCTGATTGCGCACGTACCACGTGCCGGTGGACGGACGATAGACGGCCACGTCGGTCGAGCGATCGCCGTTGTAGTCGGCCGGTACCGGCACGTCGCCCCGCTGCCCGAGCTGCGCGACGAGCTGGTTCCGCACGAACCACGTGCCGGTGGACGGACGGAACACCGCGATGTCCGTCCTGCCGTCGGCGTTGTAGTCGCCGGGGACCGGTACGTCGCCTGCCAGGCCGAATTGCAGGACCAACTGGTTGCGCACGTACCACGTGCTGGTTGACGGACGATAGACCGCGACGTCCGTCGTGCCGTTTCCGTCGTAGTCGCCGGAGACCGCGACGTCGCCCGGCTCGCCGAACTGCACGGCCAGCTGGTTGCGCACGTACCACGTGCCGGTGGACTTGCGATACACGGCGACGTCGGCGCTGCCGTCGGCGTTGAAGTCGTCGCCCCGCGGCCGGGGTGTGGACAACGGCGCGCACGAATACAGCGCGACGTTGTCGACCAGCCATCCGAGGCTGGCCACGATCGTCATCCGTTCCGATCCGGAACCGGAATCGCACGCTCTGCCCGGCGAGCGACGAGAGATCGAGGCGCGTTCCCGTGTACCCGAAGCTCGATCCGACGAAGGCGGAGCGCGAGCCGAGCGGGTTCTCGAAATCGGGTTCCAGCGTGCCGCCGTAGTTGACGCCGGCATCGATCAGGCTTCCCGCATCGACCCACGAGCCGCCCGCGTTCGTGCTGTACTCGAGCACGCCGCCGTCGAAGTAGGTGCCGCCCCCGTTCTCGAACTCGAACGCGCTGTCGAAATACAGCCGTCCGCCGGCCGGCACGGTCACGCTCGAGGACATGGCGACCGAATGATCGGAGACGAACGTCCACGTTCTCCCCGTACAGACTCCAGATTCCCAGCTTCGCGCCTCCCGTGGTGCGTCCCCACGATGCGGAGATCGGCGACCCAGCTCGCGTTCTCGACCTCGAAGTCTTCTTGAAACGCGATCGTCGGCGACCCGGTCGGGCACATCACGGGCGCCGCGACCGCGGCCGGGCAGGCCCACGTGCTGTTCATCTCGACGGCCTGCATGGCGGCCGTGACCTGCGCGCAGTCGGAAGACGTGATGCCGGACGTGCCGGTGAGGTCGGAACAGGATTGGTTGACGGCGTTGTACGCGTCGAGGAACCCCGAGCTCGACGTCAGGTACGTCGTGAGCGCCCGGTACTGGATCTTCGCCGCCTTCGTGAGACCGATGCCCGTGATGGTCTGGCTGTTGTACGTGCCCCCGTCCACCATCAGCGCGTACGCGTGGTTGGGAATCCCGCTGTTGCTGTGCACGCCGCCGCCGTCCTGACTCGTCATTGGTCCAGCCGTTGGTGCTGCACTTGAACTCCGCGTCGCTCATCTTGCCCGGGTCGCCAAACTCGATGGTCGGGTCCATCATGTTCCGAATTTCATTGATCGGCAGATCCTCTCCCATGAACCACCGCACGCCGACCGAGTCGTCGCCCAGGCCGTCCTCGAGGTCGATCGTTTCGCCGAAGATGTCCGAGAACGATTCGTTCAGCGCGCCCGACTGCATGTAGTACAGCAGGTTCGCCGATCGCTCGGTCACCGCGTGCGTCAGCTCGTGACCGACGACGTCGTCGGCCGAGGCGTAGTCGTCGCCGTACACCAGCTGTTCGCCGTTCCAGAACGCGTTCTGGTAATCCAGCCTGTAGTGGACCGTCGAGACGATCGTGCCGCCGAGGTTGTCGAAGCTGTCGCGGCCGTGGGTCGAGAAAAAGTAGTCGTAGGCCACGCCCGAGAGATCGTACGCGTTGTCCACGTCGACGTCGCTGGTCACGGCGCCGCCCTCCGATCGGACCAGGGTGCCTGGCAGCACCTCGCCGTTGTTGGCCGTGTAGACGGCGCGCGACTTCGCATCGGTCAGCTGGCTGAAGTTCATCAGCACGGCGCCGCTCTGCGCGTCGACCCAGATGTATTCGCGCAGCGCGAAGCCCCTGGCCTCGACGAACCAGGCCAGCCGCGCCGCCCCGGTCGTGTCCTTGAAGAGGATGCTGCGATTGAAGACCTCGAGACGCGGCTCGCTGTAGCGGGCGCCGGCCGATTCGCCGGCGCGGTGCTTCGCGATGAGCTGACGCGCGGCGTTCCCTGCCGCGGCCGCGGGAAGACCGGGGGACACGACGTCGGGCAGCCCGCTGACGACGAGGCCGTTGGCCGCCATGACGCGCGCGCCTTTGAGGTGGACCACGAGCTCGCCGCCCGTGACCGGGACGCCCTTGTGCAGCTGCTGGAGCCGGACGTGCGTGACCCCGAGCTGATCGATCGCGGGCGCGCGAAGCAGGCGGACCTGCGAGCGATCGGCGAGGCCGAACGAGGCGCCGTACAGATCGACGAACCCGAACGCGCGCTGATCGGCAGCCGCCGACGCCTGCACGGGCAGCAGGATGCCGCGGCCCGGGCTGCTCGCAAACGTCACGAAGCCCGTCTGAGTCGAGCGCCCCCTGATCGCCAGGCCCTCCCCCGGTTCGGCGAGGCTTCGAACCGACGGCCCGTCGTCGGCCGGACGTCCCTGGCCGGAGACGACCTGCCTGTCCCCCGCCCACGCCAGCGCGAGGGCCATTGCGGCGGCGACGGCGACGGTTCGAAGGGTGCGCAAAGTTGTCATTTCTCTCTCTTGGGACCGGGTGAAGAATCGCACTGCCGGGCTGCGTCCCGGGCTGCCTCGGGCGTCGCGGTGATGGCCGTCAGGCGCTCGAGCGCGATGCGGCGCTCGCGGATCGGCCCGCAGGGCGCGCGGAAGCACTTCGGATCGTCGATCGTGCGTTCCGCGTATTTGTACCGGGCGTTGACGTAGCTCCCGGCATGGCTGGCCAGGTCGAGCTTCGTATCATCTATATATGTGGTGTGCGTGCCGTTGCACAGGACCGTCAAAGCCCATCGGTTCCCCACCTTCTCGATCTGCGCGATCCCTCTGTTTTCGTAGCTCCCCTGAACCACGCGCTCCCACGCGGCAACCGGCTGTGCTGGTTGCTCCGGGCCCGGGCGCGGCGGCTCCTCCGGACGAACGCCGGCGCGCTGTGCACTCGGCGCACACGTCCAGGTGGCGATCGCCAGTCCCATGACAGAGACCGATCGCGCCACACGAATGAGGGGACCGCGTGTGATCAAAGTTCTCCTGAGACTCGTGCGCCAGCGATTGACAAGTCGAACTGCGGGGACCGCTACGCGTTAGCGGTTGCCGGGGGGACGATCAGGATCGGCCAGTCGGCGCGCTTTGTCAATGAAACAAGGAGACTCGGGACGCCGAACGGGTTATGAGGTTGCGGGGGGAGTAATAAGGATGAGCTAATTCGACGCGGTTGTCAACCGGGCTGAGGTATCCCCGTAGCTTGGGTCAGGCAGTCGTATCCATCTATTTAGGGCTACCCGCGCACCGACAGAATCCTTCGAACGCTTTCCTCCACGTCAAAAAGGGAGGTATCGATCACGAGCCGTTCGCGGTTCCAGGGACGGTAGTCCCGCTCAACGACCTCGGTCCATGTCGGCAACCTGTGGCCGGCCAGATCCGTGGAGCGTGACTCGACACGCCGTCGGTGCTCGTCGAGGTCGGAACACACAACTTCCACATCGACCGTACGGACACCAGCACGATCCGCGACCGACCGCCACTCGTCTCTGGTCAGGGGCCAGGGGTTCACGCAATCAGCGACAACGATGCGGCCGAGCCGCAGGTTGTCCTCTGCCACAGCGTATGCCACGCTGTAGCCCTCGCCCTCGACCTTCGATCCCGCGTTACGCAAGGCTTGCTCGATCGTATCGATTCGCAGGAGCACGGCGCCCATGGAGGCGGCCAATTCGCGAGCGATCGTGGTCTTGCCGACACCAGGAAGGCCGCTGAGCACAACCAGCATGATGAGAGCCTACGCGAACCAGGACAACGTCGACAACGCGGACACTCGCGGTCACTCTAGCCGTCGTGTGCCCCTTGGAGATGCGGCGAAGCCACATCGACCCGGCGCCGCCTCGGCCTACGCCCGGAAAAATGCGCTTCCGGCGATGGACTTACGGCGACCGCTCCGGCTGGGGTTTGCCGAACGTCAGTGCACCATCGGTTGGGCCTCGAGATGTGCCGTGCGACTGCGGCGAAACAGCGCCTTCGCGGTTGGGTGCGCCTCCAGCGCATTTTTCGACCTGTCGTCCCGGGCTGGCCGCATCGCGTCGCCGGGTCGATGTGGCTTCGCCGCGGGGGCCCGCTAACCCGAGCTCTGTTCGCCGGCCTCGGGGGTAGTGCGGACCTGCAGGCTCACCGCGGCCCGCGCAACTCGTCAAGAATCTCCGAGGCTGGCCGCGGCCGACCGGCCTCAGCGGAACGCCAGGACGACGCCGCGCGTCGTGCAAAGCGCGCCGTTCAGCGTCCGTGAGGTCGTCACCCGGATCATCTGCGACGAGGTCGACAACGGTCCCCTCAGGGAGAGTGGTCGGCTCGTCGAGAACGAGCCGCCTTCTTTCGACGCCTCGTCCGACAACCACGCGAGCGGCTCGCGTCCAATCAAAGCGCAGGGCGAAGCAGCGTGTTCATGTCGGACACGACGTCGCGACCTCGGTGATATCCGCGTGCCGCGATCAGTGCAATCGATTGTTGCGCCCGCGCCAGTTCGGCGGATGACGCGACGCGCATGAGCGCGCGAAGGTCCACCAGATCCTGCGGTCGCGTCACGTCGTCGCGAGAAAGAACCTTCAAGGCAATCAGGTGTCCCGTGCGCGCGACGCCGATCGTAAGGTTCGGCAGCAGCTCAATCCGCTCGGCCTCGCCTACGACTTCGGGTTCGATTCCGGACGACGCGAACAGCAGATCGATAACCGGGGCTTGGAGCCTGCCCGACCGTGTGAGTCTTACCGTCGCGAGCCGGCCGAGTGCCTCCTGCTCCACGACTGCTTCGATGTCGTAATCGCGGGCCCGCAGACTGTGAATCAGCGCTTCGGCCTCCGCGTCGCTCGCCACCGCAACTGCGAGGTCGGCATCTCGTGTAAACCGGGGTTCGGTACGCGCGGAGACGGCAAGGCCGCCAACCAACGCGAAGGAGACGTGGGCTTCCGTAAGGTCAGTGTGGATCTGGCGTAGGGCCGCTTCGAGCGATGTCACGCCAGTCTGGCACCCGTGTCGACCAGGCGTCCAGGACAATCTCCGGCCTCCGCTCCTGGGCGGTCACGAAGCCAGCCGCGAAGCAGTCGCTCGATTTCCTCAACGCCCGCCTCGGGATGACTCCGCCGGAGATTCTGCCGCATCAGATCGAGCCCGGTGTCGAACAACTCGAGCGTCATGCGGAACGCGTCGGCGACCGAGGGGGGGCTGGGTGGCATGAGACCTACCGCGATTCGACGCCGGCCGGCGTCGTCGGCGCGCGGGAGAGACGCTCGAGATCGGCGTCCACCATCATACGGACGAGGCGCTCGAAGTCCACCTCGGGTTTCCATCCGAGCGCCGCCTGGGCCTTGGATGCATCGCCGATCAGGTGGTCCACCTCGGCAGGCCGGAGGAACCGCGGATCGAGCTTCACGTGCTTTCGCGCGTCGAGGCCGACGTGCGCGAACGCCACGTCCACCAGCTCGCCGACCGAGTGGCTCTCACCGGTTGCGATCACGTAATCGTCGGCGCGCTCCTGCTGGAGCATCAGCCACATCGCGCGGACGTAGTCGCCGGCGAAGCCCCAGTCGCGCCGCGCGTCGAGATTGCCCAGGCTCAGCGTGTCGGTCAGCCCGAGCTTGATGCGAGCGACGCCGTCCGTGACCTTGCGCGTCACGAACTCGAGCCCGCGGCGCGGGGACTCGTGGTTGAACAGGATGCCCGAGACCGCGAACAGATCGTAGCTCTCGCGGTAATTGACGGTGATGTAGTGCGCGAACACCTTCGACACGCCGTAGGGGCTGCGCGGATAGAACGGCGTCAGCTCGGTCTGCGGGACCTCGCGCACCTTCCCGAACATCTCGCTGGAGGACGCCTGGTACAGCCGAATCGACGGATCGACCTGGCGAATCGCTTCGAGCACGCGGGTGACGCCCTGCGCGTTGAATTCCCCGGTCAGCAGCGGCTGATCCCACGACGCCGGCACGAACGACATCGCCGCCAGGTTGTAGAACTCCTGCGGCCGCACTTCTTCGATGACGCGGATCAGCGACAGCTGATCGAGCAGGTCCGCCGGCCGGAGGTGGATCCGATCGAGCAGGTGCTCGATGCGCCAGTAGTTGGTGGTGCTGGCGCGCCGGACCACCCCGAACACGTCGTAGCCGTGGGCGAGCAGCAGTTCGGCCAGGTAGGAGCCGTCCTGCCCGGTGATACCGGTAATCAGTGCACATTTGCCCATATCCGTCCGAAAAGCCTACCATACGGCGGCAGCCGCCACGGAACAGCCACAGACAAATCGGCACCAACGAAGCCGAAAACGTAACGCTTATCGGCGGATCGATTGGGCTCTTCTGGATTTTTCCGGGCTTTTCTTGCGCACATCGGCGCGGAACGTCATTTGCGGACCATGCGGTCCATGTCCTTCAGATTTCGCCTTGTCGTCCTGCGCGTGTTTACCCTTCTGGCGCTCGCCGTCGTGCCGCTCGAGGCCGCGACGGTCAGGCTGGCGTGGGATGCCAACACGGAACCGAACATCGGCGGGTACAAGTTGTTGTACCGCGGAGTGACCGGGCCGCAGACCACCGTCGATGTCCTCAACGTCACCAGCTACACGCTGACGCTCCCGGACGGCACATACTTTTTCAGGGTGCAGGCCTACACCACGACCGGTGTGCAAGGGGTGCTCTCTCCGGAGCTCGAGGCGACCGTGCCGGACGACACGCGCCCGCTGCCCCGGTTCGGCGATTTCGACGGCAACGGCACGTCGGATGCGGCGGTCTATCGCCCATCGACCGGTCAATGGTTCGTGCGCAACCAGCTGAGCGCGCAGTTCGGCGAGGCGAGCGACATCCCCGTCTCCGGCGACTACAACGGCGACGGCGTGATCGACCTGGCGGTGTACCGCCCCTCGACGAGTTTCTGGTACGTGCGCAACCAGCTCGCGCTGCAGTTCGGCGAGCCGGGCGACATCCCCGTGGCGTTCGACTACAACGGCGACGGGGTGACCGACATCGCGATCTATCGGCCGTCAACCGGGCTGTGGATGGTGCGCAACCAGACGACCGTGACCTTCGGCAGTCCCGGCGATCTTCCGGTGCCCGCGGACTACAACGGCGACGGCACGGCGGACATCGCCGTCTACCGCCGATCCACGAGCACGTGGCTCGTGCGCAATCAGACGACGGTCCAGTACGGTCAGGCCGGCGACATGGCGGTGCCGGCCGACTACGACGGCAACGGGACGGCGGACTTCGCGGTGTACCGTCCGTCGATCGGCCGGTGGCTGATCCGCAACCAGTTCGAGGTTTCGTACGGAAGCGTCGGCGACCTCCCCGTGCCGCGCGACTTCAACGGCGACGGCGTGGCCGACGTCGCGGTGTATCGCGCGGCGAGCGGCACGTGGTTCGTGCGCAGCCAGCCCGAGATTCAGTTCGGCGAACCTGGAGACCAGCCGGTGCCACGTCCCTTGACGCCTGGTCCGCATACGCGCGGCGACTACAACCAGGACGGCGCCGCGGACGCCGCGGTGTACCGGCCGTCGACGGGCACGTGGTACATCCAGAACCAGTTCGCGGTCCAGTACGGCGAGCCCGGCGACGTTCCGGTCCCGGCGGACTACAACGGGAACGGGACGACCGACGTCGCCATCTACCGGGTGTCCACGGGGACGTGGTACGTGCGCAACCAGTTCGCCGTGCAGTTCGGGGATCCCACCGACCTGCCGGTCGCGCGAGACTACAACGGCGACGGCATCGCGGATGTCGGCGTCTACCGGCCGTCAACCGGCAGTTGGTACGTGCGCAACCAGTTCGCCGTCCAGTTCGGAGAACCGGGCGACGTGGCGGTGCCGTCCGATTACAACGGGGACGGCATGGCCGACGTCGCGGTCTACCGGCCGTCCACCGGCGACTGGTTCGTGCGGAACCAGCTCGCCGTGCACTTCGGCGACGCGGGAGATCTGCCGGTGCCCGGGGACTACAACGGCGACGGCAAGACGGATCTCGCGGTCTACCGGCCGTCGACCCGCGAGTGGTTCGTGCGGGGCATCCTCGCCGCGCAGTTCGGCGATGTCGGCGACATCCCGGTGCCCGGCGACTACAACGGCGACGGAACCATGGACGTCGCGGTCTATCGTCCGTCCACCGGCACGTGGTTCGTGCGCAACCTGATGACGATCGGGCATGGAGACGCCGGCGACGTTCCGATCAAGTAGGGCATTACAACTGGCCCGTGGCGTCCGCACTCTCGCGGAACCGTAACGAGCCGTCATCGATAGATTAGAGCCCGGGGCTAGGCCCCGGGCTCTTTTTTTTTGTCTCCGTACAGACTGCTCTCGTGGCTTCCGCCTTCAGGCGGAAGGATGCCGCCGGCGCCCCGACTTCCACCTGAAGGTGGAAGCCGGGAGCGCGTGAATCCGCGTTTACTGCGGGCCGACCTTCACGACCGGGATGTCGCTGGAGTTGCCCAACTGCACCGCGAACTGGTTGCGCACGTACCACATGCCGGTTGACGGCCGGTAGACGGCCAGGTCCATGGTGCCGTCGCCGTTGTAGTCGGCCTGCACGGGCTTGTCGCTCGCGTCGCCGAACTGCGCCGCGAGCACGTTCCGCACGAACCACATGCCGGTCGACGGCCGGTAGACGGCCACATCCGTCCTGCCGTCGCCGTTGTAGTCGCCGACCACCGGCACGTCGCCGGCGTCGCCGAACTGCACGCCGAACTGATTGCGCACGTACCACGTCCCGGTAGACGGCCGGTAGATCGCGACGTCGGTCAGGCCATCGTTGTTGTAGTCGCCCGGCACCGGGACGTCGCCCGGGTCGCCGAACTGCACGGTGAATTGACCTCGGACGTCCCACGTCCCCGTCGAGGGACGGAAGACGGCGACGTCGGTGACGCCGTCGCCGTTGTAGTCACCCGGCACCGGAACGTCCCCGGACATCCCGAACGCGATCGGGGCCCGGTTACGCAGCAGCCAGGTGTTCGTGGACGGCCGGTACACCGCGGGCTCCATGATCCCGTTGCCGTCGTAGTCTCCCGGTACTGGTGTGTCGCCCGAGGCGCCGTGCTGCACCGACGGCTTGTTGCGCACCATCCACATGCCCGTGGACGGCCGGAAGACCGCGACGTCGGCCGCCATGTTGCCGTCGTAGTCGCCGGGAATCAACACGGGGCCCAGCGGTCCGCGCGGCGCCGGCATGTCGCCCGTCGCTCCGTACACGACCGTCGGCTGATTGCGGACGATCCATTCGCCGGTTGACGGGCGATAGACCGCGATATCGGTGCGGCTGTCGCCGTCGTAGTCGCGCGGCACGGGACGATCGCCCGCCTGGCCGATCTGCGCGCCGAACTGGTTGCGCACATACCACCAGCCGGTCGCGACGCGATAGACCGAGACGTCCGTCAGGCCGTCGCCGTTGTAGTCGCCCGGCGTCGGCACGTCGCCGGGGTCGCCGAAGTGGACGGCCAGCTGGTTCCGCACGAACCACATGCCCGATGACGGCCGGTAGACCGCGATGTCGGTCGCGCCGTCGCCGTTGTAATCGCCCGGCACCGGAACGTCTCCACGGCTGCCGAACTGCACCGTCACTTGATTGCGCAGGAACCAGGTGCCGGTCGTCGGCCGGTACACCGCCACGTCGGTCACGCCGTCGCCGTTGTAGTCGCCCGGCATCGGGATGTCGCCGACCTCTCCGAACTGGACGGTGAACTGATCGCGCACGATCCATTCGCCCGTGGACGGGCGATAGACCGCCAGGTCGGTGTCGCCGTCTCCGTCGTAGTCCCCGGCGACGGCGACGTCGCGCGGCTGACCGAACTGCACGGTGAACTGGTTGCGGACCTTCCAGTTCGCCGTGAAGGGGTTGAACACGGCCACGTCACTGGCTCCGTCGCCATCGAAGTCTCCGACCTTTCCGGCGCGTGTCTCGAGCGTCGAGAGGCTCGAGAAAGACACGTAGACGAGTCCTTCTCCGCTCCCTGGCATGCCGGCCAGGACGTCTTCGGCCCCTTCGCCGGTCAGGTCGTAGATGAGCGCCGTCGCGATCTGTCCCAGGTCCGGGTCACCGACGAGACGCCGATCCATCGGCTTGACCGCGAGGTCGTAGACGGTTCCGAACGCCGCCCGCGATCGGCCGAGCACGACGTGCAGCTCGCCCGCGTCCGCTGCCCCGGGCGCCAGCGACACGAAGTCGCTCGGCGCACGGCGATCGACGTCCCCGATCGCCAGGTCGCTTCCTTCGAAGTGTCCCGCCGATTCTCCATAGATGGTCAGGTCCGCCGCGCTCAGCGACCGGGAGACGTGGGTTGCGTTCCCCCAGATCACGTAGATCTCCCCACCGTTGGCGCGCGAGTTCGCCGGACCATCCGCGCCGGGCGCGCCGATGATCAGATCGGACACGAGATCGCCGTCGAACGGTGCGATCTCGACGGCCCAGCCGGCCATGTCCCCGCTATCGATGCCGCCGAAGCGCGCGTTGGCGGTCGCCACGATGCCCATCGTCGCCGGGAAGGTGTTCGCCGGGCGGCCGTAGATCACGTAGACCGCGCCGATGCCGCCCTCGGAGTGAGCGGAGATGGCGAGATCGTACAGGCCGTCGCCCGTGATGTCGCCGGCGGCGAGCCCCCGGCCGATGCCGGCCGCAGACGCGCCGTGGATCAGGAAGAACGCGGAGGAGGGCGTCGCCAGGTTCAGCGATCCGGTTGCCGTCGGCCCGCCGTGGACCACGTAGACCGAGCCGGTGCCGGGAGCGCCGATGATGATCTCCCGATACCCGTCACCATCGAGATCTCCCGTGGCGAGCGCGGCGCCGAGCTGTGCGCCGGCCGGTGCACCCGTGATGGTCAGGATGGCGTCGGCCGTCGTGAGGGACTGCCCGTGCGTCAGCCCGCGCAGGAACAAGTAGACCGCACCGGAGCCGCCGTTGGCGCCCGGCGCGCCTACGACCAGGTCCCGATTCGGGATGGGGTCATCGGCCTCGCGAGCCGTGATGTAGCCGGCGGCCGTCGCATGCCCGAAGCGATCCCCGGCGGCGGCGCCGGTCAGCTTCGCCTCGGATGCAGAAAACGAAACCTCCCCCCGCCGCACCAGCCCGCCGAAGTTGACGTAGACACGGCCGGTCTGGCTCTGCCATCCCGGCGCGCCGACAATGAGGTCGCGGCGATCGTCTCCAGCGTGGACATCGCCGCGGTCGAGCGAAAAGCCAGCCTGTGATCCCGTGGTCTCGCCACGCCACATCTCACGGTGGTCCGTTTCGGTGGCGAAGAACACGGTCGGCTGCGCGCGGGCCCACGTCGCCGTCATGAGAACGGTCGCGACGGCCGCGGCGAATACTCGATACGATTGCATATTCCTGATCCCTCCGGAGGGAACGGTTCAGCAAGGCTCGTTCCCAGCAATAAGCTCGGGATCGCGCGAGATCCGGTTCAGACTGGGCAAACGTGTTCCAGAATGGGTAGTATTTTGGGAAGCGTGTGCCCTCCGCCTGTAGCCGGCGATGGCAGCCGCGTTCACGCGGAAGCCACGACCACTTTGTGAGGAGAATCGATTCAGTGAGTGAGCCCGTATCGGAATTGGTCGACGTCGCGGTCATCGGCGCCGGGGTCACGGGGCTTGCCGCCGCGGCCGAGCTCTGCCGCTCCGGCCTGTCCGTCTGCGTCGTCGAACGCCATCCACGAGCCGGGATGGAGACCAGCACGCACAACAGCGGCGTGATTCACGCGGGGATCTACTATCCGGCCGGCTCGCTGAAGGCGGAGCTCTGCGTCGAAGGCGCGGAACGTCTGTACGCCTTCTGCGCGGCCCACGACGTGCCGCACGATCGCTGCGGCAAGTTCATCGTCGCGTCCGCCGACGGATGAGGTCGGCGATCTCGAAGCGCTCGCCCGCCGCGGCACCGCAAACGGCGTGCGCGGGCTGGAGATGGTGGACCTGTCGTTCCTGCAGCAGCGCGAGCCCAACGTGTTCGCAAGAGGCGCGCTCTGGTCGCCCGCAACCGGACGGGTCGAGGCGGAGTCGCTCGTGCGCGCGCTGCCAGCGCGTCGTCGGACGCTCACGACGGGATCGTGCTCCGCGGGGCGCGTCTCGTCGAGGGCACGCCCCGCGCGCACGGCTTCGATCTCAGGCTCGAGCGCGAAGTCATCGCCGCGCGCGCGGTCGTGAACGCCGCGGGGTTGTATGCCGACGACGTGTCGGGCGCGCTCGGGGGAAGCGTTCAGGATCTATCCCGTCCGCGGAGAGTACGCGGAGCTGCGCGCGCCGCGCCGGTCGTGGGTGAACGGGCTCGTGTATCCGCTGCCGCACGCCTCAGGGCACGGTCTCGGCGTGCACCTCACGAAGACGACCGGCGGCGCCGTGCTGCTCGGCCCGACGGCGCGATACCAGGAGGACAAGGACGATTACGAGCGCGACCGTGAAGCGCTCGAGGATTTCGTCGAGCCGGCGCGGCAGCTGCTGCCGGCGCTGACGCTCGAGGACATCACGTACGGAGGAAGCGGGATCCGTCCGAAGCTGCACCCGCCGGAGGAGTCGTTCGCCGATTTCATGATCCGCGCCGACAGGAATCAGCCGGCGCTGATTCACGCCGCCGGCATCGACTCGCCGGGGCTGACCGCGTGCCTGGCGATCGCCGCGCGTGTCGCCGGCCTGGTGAAGGAGGCGCTCCGGTCTCGGCTGAATTCGGGATGTCCGGCTCAGCGGACCTGCACGTCACCGCTGAGATACCTGCCCAGCGCGTCCTGCCACGGCGGCATCACGATCCCCGCGGCGGCGAGCTTCGCGGGCGACAGCGCGCAATACCGCGGACGCGGGGCGGTCAGCGCGGCCGACTCCAGCGTCAGCGGCTTCATGCGCAGCGGGCAGCCCACCAGCCGCGCCGCTTCCTCCGCGATCTCGGCCCACGACGCGGCGCCGGCATTCACGCAGTTATAGAGCCCGGGCGGGACGCTCCCCTCGACGAGCGCGCGCGTCGCGGCCGCGATGTCGGCGGTATAGCCGGGGGACACCGTCCGATCGACGAAGACCGGCACCTCGGCGCCGGACCGGATGCGATCGACGATCGCCGCGAGGCTGCCGCGGCGCCCGCCGGCGGGGCCGGGATCGCCGAACAGGCTTTCGACGCGGAGCACGTAGGCCCGCGGCGCATCGCGCGCGAACCAGTCACCGAGCAGTTTCGACGCCGCGTACAACCCCCGCGGGTTGGGACGATCCTCCTCGGTGTAGGGCCGATCGGTCTCTCCGTCGAACACGAAGTCGGTGCTGTAGTGGACCAGCGTCGCGCCGACTACGGACTGCGGCGCGGGCGAGCGTGAGGACACCGAACGCATTCACGCGCAGCGCCGCATCCGGCTCCTGCTCCGCGCCGTCCACGTTGTTGTATGCGGCGCAGTTGACCAGGAGGTCCGGGTTCACCGCGCGCGACCGCGTCCGTCACGGCCGCTTCGTCGGTGACGTCGAGATCCTGGCGCGCGAACGCGTGGACCTCCGCGGACGGCGTGAACTCGCGCGCGATCGCCGCCCCGAGGAGGCCGCGCGCGCCGGTGATCAGGACGCGCATCACGCCCCGAGCGCGCGGCTCAGGGCGCCGACGACCGCCGCCTGCTGCGCGGCGCTCAGCTCGCCGTAGATCGGGAGCGCGAGCGTGGAATCGGCGGCCGCCTCCGCCTGCGGGAAATCTCCGCGCGCGTGGCCGAGCGGCGCGAAGCACTCCTGCAGGTGAAACGGGACGGGGTAGTAGATCTCGGTGCCGATGCCGTCCTCGGTCAGGCGCGCGCGAACACGATCGCGCTCCGGCACGCGCACGGCGTACTGGTTGAAGATGTGACGCCGGCCGGCGGGCTCGACCGGCAGCGCGATCCGGCCCGCGAGCCCGGCCTCGGCAAACAGCGCGTCGTAGCGCGCGGCGTTGTCGCGCCGCATGCCCGTCCATCTCGCCAGATGCGGCAGCTTCACCCTCAGCACCGCCGCCTGCAGCGCGTCGAGCCGGAAGTTCCCGCCGATCCGCTTGTGCATGTACTTCGGCTCGGCGCCGTGGTTGCGCAGCAGCCGGACCTCGTGGGCCAGCGCCCGGTCATTGGTCGTCACCAGCCCGCCGTCCCCGAACGCCCCGAGGTTCTTGCTGGGAAAGAACGAGAAGCAGCCGGCGATCCCCATCGCGCCTGCCTGCCGCCCGTGGTACGTCGCGCCGATCGCCTGGCAGGCGTCCTCGACGACGGGGATGCCGGATTCCGCCGCGCACATCAGAATCGGATCCATGTCGGCGCAGAGCCCGTAGAGGTGCACCGGGATGATGGCCCGCGTCCGCGGCGTGATCGCCGTGCGCACGGCCTCGGGATCGAGGTTGCAGGTGAGCGGGATCGATGTCGACGAGCACCGGCGTGGCGCCGACCCGCGCGATGCTCCCGGCGGTCGCGAAAAACGAATACGTGCTCGTGATGACGTCGTCGCCGGGGCCGATGCCGAGCGCCATCAGCACGGCCAGCAGCGCGTCCGTCCCCGACGACACCGCAATCGCCTCGCCGGCCTCGAGGGACACGGCCAGCTCGCGCTCGAGCGCCTCGACCTCCGCGCCCATGATGAATCGCTGGCTGTCGCAGACGCCGGGCATCGCGGCCAGGATCTCGGTCGCGGACGGGCCGGTACTGCGCGTCGCAGGTCGAGGAGCGGGCACCTGCTCGTGGGGCCTCCGCGCGCGCTCGCGGCCGAGCGTCATCGAATCGATGATCTCCGGGCGCCCCCCACAGCGCCATGTCGTTGCGCGGATCGTCCGGCACGCCCTTGGGGCTGGTGTTGGTGTTGAGGATGACCTCGACCTGCTCCCCGGCGTAGGCGGACAGATCGACGTTCACGGGAATCCAGCGCCGGTCCCCCTTGTTGTTGTACGGATCGACGTGCTGAATGATCAGATCGTCGAAGGCGCGGCCGTCGGACACGCCGATCCGGAACAGCACGCCGTTGCCTTCCTTGTCCCAGGACTCCGGCTTCGTCGCCAGCGACAGCCGCAGCCACGCGTCGTCCGGGATCTTCATCCGCCAGATGATGCGGCTCGTCGGGACCGTGTAGATCGCCCGCTTCTTGTCGCCGTTCAGGTCCGCCTCGATCACTTCGAACGTGCCCGTCGCCGGCCGCTTCTCGGCGGTGGCGAACGCGGCGATCAGGTCCACGGGCTCGCCGCCGCCTTTCCGCTTGAACAGCCACCAGCCCGCGACGACGAGGACGAGCACGACGACGGCCGTGAGGGCCGCCCGATTGCCTTTCATACCTGCATGCCTCCGGTCGACATAAACGCCACACAATCTACCACGGGTCCGTCAGCGCTGCCGCTCCTTGACCGCCGCGCGCGTCTCGCGATCCGCCTCGCGTTTCTTGATCGTCTCGCGCTTGTCGTGATCCTGCTTGCCCTTCGCCAGGCCCAGCGCGATCTTGACGTGGCCGTTCTTGAAATACATCCGCGTCGGCACGAGCGTCATGCCCCGCTCGACCGTCCGGCCGACCAGCTTCCGGATCTCCTGCCGGTGCAGCAGCAGCTTGCGCTTGCGCGTCGGCTCGTGGTCGGCATAGCCGCGGTGGCTGTACGGCCTGATGTGGACGTTGTAGATCCACACTTCGCCGCCGTCGACGCGCGCGTAGCTGTCGCGCAGGTTCACGTTGCCTTCACGGATCGCCTTGACCTCCGTGCCGAGCAGCGCCACGCCGGCCTCGAACGTCTCGATGATGTGGTAGTCGTGAAACGCCTTGCGGTTCTCGGCGATGCTCTTCTGCGCCAGCTCGCGTTCGGTCTTCACGTGGAATCACCGCCCCCAGTATTGAATCGTCATGCGTCCCCGGAGCTCGCTGCGGCGGTTCCGGAACGGCGCGAGATCGCTCGGCGTGTCGCGCGCGCGGGTCACCAGAATCAAACTCGTCTGCCGTTCGGCCGCCAGGCGCGCGCCGAGCTTTCCCCGGAGCTCGGCGGAGTCGGCGAGCAGCACGAGCCGCCGGTAGTACAGCGGCAGCAGCATCTGCGCGGTGAACGGGTCGTCGACCACGATCAGCCGTTCGCGCGAATCGACGACCGACCGGATCATCCGCGAGTCGTCTTGGTTCCGATAATAGTACGCCGGGATCGCCCCGAAGAGATGGATCGTGACCGCCATGCCGGCGAGAACGAGGCCGGCACGTCCGACCCAGCGGTCGGCCGCGGCGGCACTGCCGAGATAGGCGCCGATCGCGACGATGGCGCTGACGGCCAGCAGCGGGAACAACGGCAGGAGCAGCCGCGGACCGAGCCCCTTGCCTCCCGCGGTGTCGACCCCGGCGAACGCCACGACGAGATACGCCGCGGCCGTCAGGAGAATCGCGGACCGCAGCCATGGTTCCCGACGCTCGTCCGCTCGGTCCGGCTGAAAGCCGGACGCCACCGAAGTCGGTCCGGCTAGCCGGACACCACCGAGCGGGCAGCGGAAACAGCGCGAACACGAGAAACGGACTGACGCGGTGGAGGCCGGCCAGCCACTTGGGGGCGGTCACGACTTCCCACACGTCCGCGGCCGCGAAGGCGAGGATGACTGTCAGCCACAGCAGCAGGCCGAGCGACGATCGCCAGCGCAGTCTGATCAGGAGCGCGGCCGCCAGGCCGGCGGCCATGGCAGCGATGATCCAGTCGGCGCCGTATCCGAGGAGCCAGGTACTCGACCACGGTGTCGTACCGCTCGCGAAGCGTGAACGCCTGCAGCGCGGGGACGTCGGGATTCGGCGCGTCGGTGACGTGCATCGCCGACTGGACGAGATGGACGGCGTGGCGAAGGTGCGCCGCCACCGGGCGCTGAAACCACCAGACCTCCATCGACGCCGCGAGCGCGAGCGGAATCAGCACGCCGGCCACGGCGGCGGCCAGGGCGCGCGCGTCCCGCCTGCTCCACCAGAGCGCGACGAGCACGCCCGGCATGAGGAGCACGACCTCGTCGCGAAGGATGGCGCCCAGGCCGACGAGCAAGCCCGGCGAGCGAGCGGCGCCGCGCGGCCGCGCGACCGCACGGCACACGCAAAAGCCGCGGTGCCACACGCCACGCCCGGCGCGTGTTCCCACCCGGCGATGGCGTGAAACCACAGCGGAGTCCCGAGACCGAGCACGATCGCCACGGCCGTCCCGTACGGCGCGGGAGACAGCTTCCGCGCCGCGTACAGCGTCACCGCGCCGCCGGCAATCGAGAGGAGGACGAGGCCGGGGAGGCCGGCGACGGCGACCGCCACGGCCTGAAGCACCGCCGAGGCCGGTGAAAAAATCGCCTGCGTCGAACCGGCAGTCGCCATGACGAACGGCGGCCGCATGGGAAAGAACTCCCGGCCCGGATCGAGGAACTCCGCGGGATAGGGAATGTCCAGGCTGGTGAATCGATGATCCGCCAGGGCCATGGCCTGCACGTACATGACGCCGATGTCGCCGGAGTAGAAGACCTGCGGGTTGAGCACCCACAGACCGAGCACCGCGTAGAAGAACGCGAGCCCGGCGAGGACGATCCCGCCGTGCGCGTCGAGCCACTCGATCGCCTTGGTCACCCCGCGACGCCCCGCGCCAGCCGCGCCGCCAGCACGATCGCCGCAATCATGCTCGACGGGTCGGCGACGCCGCGGCCGGCGATGTCGAAGGCGGTGCCGTGATCGACCGACGTGCGCACGATCGGCAGGCCGAGCGTGACGTTGACGGCGCTGCCGAAGGCGACCAGCTTGATCGGAATCAGCCCCTGGTCGTGATAGCAGGCGACGACCGCGTCGAATTCCCCACGCATCGCGCGGACGAAGATCGTGTCGGCCGGGAACGGTCCGTCGATGGCGATCCCCTGCTCGCGGCAGGCCGCGACCGCCGGCGCGAGCACCTCCTCCTCTTCGCGTCCGATGAGGCCGTGCTCCCCCGCGTGCGGGTTGAGCCCGGCGAGGGCGAGCCGGGGGGACGGCGATGCCGAAGCGCGGCAGCTCGCGCGCCGCCAGGGCGATCGTGCCCTCGAGCGTCTCGCGCGTCAGCGCCCGGGGCACTTCCGCGAGCGGGATGTGCACGGTCGCGAGCACGACGCGCAGCGCGTCGGCGTAGAACATCATGGCGACGCGCGCTGACCCGGTGAGGTGGGCGAGCAGATCCGTGTGCCCGCGCCACGGCAGCCCGGCCGCGGCGAACGCTTCCTTGTTGATCGGCGCGGTGGCGATGGCGTCAATCACGTGCGCCTGCGCATCGGCGACCGCGTGGGTGATGGCGTCGTAGGCGGCGCGGCCGGCCTCCGCCGACACGCGGCCGCGAGGGAACGCGCCGAGCGCCGCGCCGGTCGCCGGGCCGTAGAGCACGATGTCGCAACAGGCCAGGACCGCCGGGTCCGCCGCGGCCTTCTGCGCGATTTCCGGCCCGATGCCCGCGGGGTCCCCGACGGTCACGCCGACCTTCGGCCGCATCGTCACTTATGCGATCCGCACCCGCCCGATCCGCACGTGCCGCATCCGCCGCCCGGCCCGGTCGGGTTGCTGCACGTTCCGCAGCCGCCCTCGTCGGCGCACCCGCCGTGCTTCACCCCTTTGCCGTTCGGCAGCTCGTAGCGGAGGCAGCACTTCAGCCGGCCGCACATGCCGGACAGCTTCGACGGGTTGAGGCTGAGGTTCTGCTGCTTCGCCATCTTGATCGAGATGGGCTCGAAGGTCTGGAGGAACGTCGTGCAGCACAGCGGACGGCCGCAGGATCCATAGCCGCCCAGCATCCGCGCTTCGTCGCGCACGCCAATCTGGCGCATCTCGATCCGCATGCGGAAGTGGGCCGCGAGGTCGCGGACCAGCTCCCGGAAATCGACGCGCCCTTCGGCGGTGTAGTAGAAGATGATCCGCGAGCCGTCGAACAGCTGCTCGACCCGGGCCAGTTTCATGGCGAGCCCGCGCTCGTGGATCTTCATCAGACAGATGCGCTGCGCCTCTTTCTCCCGCTGTTGCTGCTTGAGGCGCGTGACGACGTCGTCGCGCGTCGCGCGCCGGACCACGCGCAGCTCGGAATCGACCGGCGGGGACTTGCGTTCGGCGAGCGCGGACACGGCACGGGTGACGGTGCCGAGCGCGCGGCCCTCGGCGGTCTGAACGATCACGCTGTCGCCCGGCACGAATGGCGCGGCAGGAGGTTTCACCGGAGCGTCGGGAGGCGGCTCCGGCAGGGCCGCGCCCTCCGCGTCGAGCGCGAGCTCTGGAAGCAGAAACGTGTAGGTGCGGCCGACCGCCGAGAACTTGACGCTGACGAAAGGGCGTGACGGCCCCGAGCTCATGTCGGCCTCTATATAGCGAGCGACCCGGGCGCGCTAGATCTGAAACGCGAGCCAGTCGGCGACGATCTTCGGACTCACGCTGCGCTCGAGCGCCAGCAGCGCCCGGTCGACCGCTGAAAACGCGCGAACGGTGCGATCGCCGTCGAACGACCTCAGCAGCCGCCGAAGCAGCGGCTGGAGATCGGCGTTGGCGAGACATCGCTCGTCCGCGCGGGAAAGCAAGACCCCGAGATCGCGCAGAATCGACGACAGCGCGTGCAGCCGGCGCGCCAGATCCTCTCGATCGCTGCGGGCGCCGCCGGTCGCGCCCAGCGCTTTCGCGCCTTCCAGGCGCCGGCGCGGATCGTCCGACGTGGCGACGCGCTCGAGCAGCGCCGCCGCCGACTCGCGCGCCTCCACGAACGCCTCCGTTCCACCCTCGATCGCCGCGACCGATGCTGCCGTCCGAGAGCGCCGCGGCGGCGTGCGCGTCCGCCTCGGTGTACTGGTGCTCGCGCACCAGCACCGCCGCGACGTCGGCCGGCGCCAGCCGTCCGAACCGGAGGCACTGGCAGCGCGACCGCACGGTCGGCAGCAGCACGTCGGGCCTCGACGTCACGAGCACGAAGCTCGACGCGGAGGGCGGTTCCTCGAGCGTCTTCAGCAGCGCGTCCTGCGCCTGCGTCACGATCGCATCCGCGCCGTCGATGATGACGACTCGCCGTCGGCCTTCGAAGGGACGGTACGCTGTCCCCTCGATCGCGTCGCGGATCTGCTCGATCTTGATCGATCCGGTTTCGCCCGGCTCGATGACCAGCACGTCGGCGTGCACGCCACGCGCGATCCGGGTGCAGACCCGCACTCGCCGCACCGTCCTTGGCCAGTGCCGCGCCGGGCATCTCCACAGGCGTGAGGCAGTTCACCAGCTGGGCGAGGGCGACCGCGGCCATGCGCTTGCCCACGCCTTCAGGCCCCGCGAAGATCAGGCTCGGCGGCAAGGTCCCGCGAATGGATGCCCGGGCCATCAGCTCGAGCAGTTGCCGATGCCCGGTGATGCTGCGGAATGGCATACGGACGGAAGGAATGTATCAGGGGCCGCGCTTACTGCGCTGGCGCGGTAGCAGGGCCGGCCTGCCCTGAGCGAGCGCATGGGCTTACGCGAGTCGAAGGGCTCGCTTCGCTCGCCGGTAGGGGCGCACTCGCTACGCTCGTGCGGTAGAGCTAACGTCCTCCGTCGGGCTTTTTGGGGCGTCGGGCTTCTGCTCGCCCTTCTTGTCTCCGCGGCCGAAGAGGCGGCCCCAGAAGCCTCGTTTCTTCGGTGAGTCACCGATGGCCGTTTCCGACTTCGGGTCCTCGGATGCGCAGCGGGAACGGCAGCGGGACGTGCGGCCCCGCTCGTGCCGGTGCGTTCCGGCGACAGGCCTGCCTGGTCTGCGCCGATCGGGATCTCGGGAGGACCGCCTCCGAACAGCCCGGCGAGCCGATCCATGAACGACGGCGAGGCGTGCAGCGGACACAACGACGCCGGCTGCGTTCCCGCCGTGAAGTATTCGGTGTAGACCATCGACCGCGTTTCGGTGACACCCTCGCGGTTGATCACGTCGACGCTGGTGCACCCCGCGTTCGGCAGCTTGCCGGACACGCGGCAGACGTTGATCCCGACGACGTTCGAGGGACGCGCGATCCAGTCGGGCTTGTCCCCTTTCGTCGCGACTTTCATGAAGCTCGCCCACAACGGAACCGCGAGCTCGCCCGCATAGCCGTTGGCGACAATCGTCGACGGTTGATCGAACCCGATCCAGACGCCGGTGACGAGGTGCGGCGTGAAGCCCACGAACCAGGCGTCCACGTAGTCGTTGGTCGTGCCGGTCTTCCCCGCGGCCGGCAGGGTGAAGCCGGACTGCCGTGCGCGATAGGCGGTCCCCGAGTTGACGACGTCGGCGAGCATGCTCGACATCAGGAACGCCGTCGATTCGCTGACCGCGCGGTGCGCCGTGGACTGATCGGAGTACAGGACCGTGCCGTCGCTGTCCTCGACGCGGCGGATCAGCACCGGCTGCCGGACGGTTCCACCGTTGGCGAAGGCGCCGTACGCCGCGGTCAGCGAGATGAGCGTGACGTCGCTCGCTCCGAGCGCCAGCGACGGCACGCTCGGCGGCGTGCCGACGTTCAGCTTCTGCGCGTAGCCGACGGCCTGCGGGATGCCGACGGTGTTGAGCAGTTGCACCGCCGCGCGATTGCTCGACGTGCGCAGCGCCGTGCGCAGCGTCATCGAGCTCGCGCTCGAGTGCTCGTCCTCCGGGAGCCAGCCCCCCTGCGGCGTCTCGATCGGCTCGTTCAGCCGCGTGATCACCGACCCGGGTGAGTATCCCGCCTCGAGCGCGGCGGCATAGACGAACGGCTTGAACGCCGAGCCGGATTGCCGCTTCGCCTGCACGGCGCGATTGAAGGAGCTCTCGCCGAAATCGCGGCCGCCGACCATCGCGCGGACGTAGCCGGTGGCCGGATCCATCGCGACGAGCGCGCCCTGCAGATACGCCGGACGCTCCCCGTCCTTCACGGGCAGCTGCGTGACGCGCACCGGGTGCCGGAACCCGCGCCGCTGCTCCACGTCCGACAACCCCTTCTCGACGAGCGTTTCAGCCGCGCGCTGCAGCGTCGTGTCCATCGTCGTGTGCACGCGGAGCCCGCCCTGGTAGACGCGCTCCCACCCGAAGCGATCGACGAGCTCCCGCCGGACCTGTTCCTTGAAATACAGGCCGGACGATTCCCTGATCTCGAGGCCGTTCACGAGCTTGACCGCCGAGCTCTTCGCAAGATCCGCGGCCGGCTGATCGATCGCGCCGGAGGCGACCATCGCCTGGAGCACGACGTTGCGCCGGGCGATCGCCCGCGTGAGGTTGACGGTGGGCGCGTAGCTCGACGGGGATTGGACCAGGCCGGCGAGCAGCGCCGCTTCCGCGATCGTGAGATCGCTGGCTGACTTGGCGAAGTATCCGCGCGAGGCAGCCTCGACGCCGTAGAGCCCGTCGCCGAAGTACACCTTGTTCAGGTACACCTCGAGGATCTCGTTCTTGCTGTACATCTTCTCGAGGTAGGCCGCGAGAATCACTTCCTTCAGCTTCCGGCGGTACGTCTTGTCGCGGCTGAGGAAGCTCTGCCTGGCGAGCTGCTGCGTGATCGTGCTGCCGCCTTCGGCGCGGCGCCGGGCCTGGATGTTCTTCACGACCGCCGCGGCGACACGAACGCCGTCCACGCCGCTGTGCTCGAAGAAACGCTGATCCTCGACCGAGACGACCGCCTTGATCATGTTCGGCGAGATCCTGCCGATGGGGACCTCGATCCGCTGTTCCTTGAAGATGATGAACGCCGGTTTGTCGGCCGCATCGAGGATCGTCGTCGCCTGCGCCATGTCGGCGATTGCGCCGAGCGCGCGGCGATTGGGCAGGCCCGCCGTGAGGTCGTAGCTGAACCATGCGGCCCAGCCGCCGACGGCAAAGACGACAACCGCGAGCATCGCCACGATCGCCGTCAGGACCCGCGGCCGGCCGGCCAGCGCGGTGTGGATCCACTCCGACCGGAACCGGTCAAGGTGCATCTCGAGGTGCATCCTTTATCAAGAGCAAAAGCGAGGCCGACTCTGCCGACAGTTCGCCGGCCGGGCACCTGACCGTATCGGCTTTGATATCTGTTACTTGACGGCGATCCTTTCTCCGGGGGATCTCGCGGCGGGGGCGCGGTTTCTGCTACACTGCGCAGCACCATGAGCACCTTTCTACGCTTCAGTCCGCTGCTTCTCGCGCTCGTCCTGCAGGCTCCGAAGACCGAGCCCGGCTTTACGAGTCTCTTCAACGGCAAGGATTTCACCGGCTGGAAGCTCGTCACTCCCGAGTCGTTCAAGATCGAGGACGGCGCCATCGTCGCCAACGGCGCGGCCGGCCATGCGTACTACGACGGGGATTTCCGCGGCCACATGTTCCGCAACTTCGAGCTCAAGATCGACGTCATGACCCGGACCAACTCGAACGGCGGCGTCTATGTGCTCACGGAGTTCCAGGAGAAGGGATTTCCGCGCAAGGGGTTCGAGGTCCAGGTCAACAACACCTACGCTCGCGATCCCGTGAAGTCCGGCAGCCTCTACCACGTGCAGGACGTCACCGAAGCGCCCGCCAAAGACGACGAGTGGTTCACGGAACACATCATCGTCCAGGGGGACACGATCACCGTCAGCGTCAACGACAAGCAGCTGGTGAAGTGGACGCAGGCGGCGGACTGGACCGGCGGACGTGAGGGCGCGGGACGCCGGATCGCGGGGCCGGGCACGATCGCGCTGCAGGCCCACGACCCGAACAGCACGGTCTATTACAAGAACATCCGGATCAAGCCTCTAGACTGACGGTCTGAGGTCTCTGGTCTCTGGTCTTTGGTCTTCAGTGTCTTGGGTCTTCGGTCTTTGGTCCTGTCGCACCGAACTGCCCGAGACCACCAAAGACCTGAGACCTGAGACCCGAGACCTGAGACCTACGTTCCGCACTCCGCTCGCAGGCCGCTGACCAGTCGTCCCACGCCTTCGGAGACCGATTCCGGCCGGAGCGCTCCGTACGAAATCCGGATCGAGCAGCCGGCCGTGTCGCCGAACGCCGATCCGGGAATCACCGCGACCTTGTGGTTCCGGATGAGACGTTCGGTCAGCGCGAGCGGATCGAGCGTCGAGTGCACGCGCACGAGATAGTAGAAGGCCCCACCCGCGGCCGGGACGTCGCAGGGGACGTCCGGATCCCCGAGCGCCTCGAAGATCGACCGCCGCAGTCCATTCAGCTCCGGCAGGTGCGCGCCGGCATACGAACGGCCGATCCGAAGCGCCGCCATCGCGGCGTGCTGCGACACCGCGGGCGGGCAGATGAGCAGCGTGTCCTGGATCTTGTTGACGGCGTCCCACAAGCGCTCCGGAATCACCATGTAGCCGATCCGCCAGCTGGCCATTCCGTACGCCTTCGACAGCGAATAGAGCGAAATGGTGTGGCCGGATGCGCCGTCGATCGCTCCCGGCGAATAGGGCGGCACGGCGTCGTAGGTGAAGTACCTGGTACGCCTCGTCGTGGATGTGGAAGAGGCCGCGATCCCGGCAGAGCGCGTTCACCGCACGGAGCGACTCGGCGGAGTACACCGCGCCGGTCGGGTTGTTGGGCGAGACGGTGACGATGGCCCGCGTCCGGGGCGTGATCGCATCCGCGATGGCCTGCACGTCGAGCTGATAGTCGTGGAACGTCGGGACCGGGACCGCGCGTCCGCCCGCGATGACGATCGCCATCTCGTGGTTGAAGTAGTACGGCGCCGGCAGGATCACCTCGTCGCCCGGATCGGTCACCGCGAGGATGGCGTTCACGAACGCGAGGTTGCCGCCGGCCGTCACCACCACGCGGCTCGATCCGCGGACCCGTATGCCGTTCTCCCGCGCGAGCTTGTCTTCGATGGCCCCGACGAGCGCGGGCAGCCCTTCGACCGGACCGTACCGATGGTCCGTCAACGCATCGCCAAAGCGCCGCGCTGCCTCGATCGCTTCCGGCGGGGGCCCGTACGACACGACACCCTGCCCCAGCGAGATCGTGCCGGGAGTCTCGGCTATCCAGCGGCCGACGACGGGGATGACCGGTGTCTGGACCGCGGCGAGACGGGAGGACTGGGAGTGGAGGGCACTACGCGGCGGCATGTTCATCGTCCGTCTGGAGTCAACAAGGTTTTTACCACAGAGTGACCATACGGAGTTAACGGAGAGACATCGGGTAGTGAGACGCGTCACTGTCGGCTGGTGTGCGCCGGCTTTCAGCGCGGAGCCCGGGCGCACGGAGGCTCGTGCCGCCAGTCACAAGCGCATGGTCGTCAGATCGGATTGCGCTTGTGACACGGACGCTGACGCGTGCCGTGCGGAACCACTCGGCGCCGGCCTCGTGGCTGCCGAAGGCCGGCGTGACACCAGCCCGCAGCGTGGAGGCAGCAGCGATCCGAGACTCGGCTGCTGTTCCTCGATCTCGCTGTCCGTCGCGCTAGCGCGGCTCTTGCGTCCGGTATCTCCGTTAACTCTGTGGTCCGTGACACGTGTCGAAGACAGCGAAGCCTGTTGACCGCGAAGTCCGTTGACGAATCGGCGGCAGGTCAACGCGATAAGGCGTCGATCTGTTTGCTGAGCAGGATCGCGGAGCCAACGCGCCCCTCATCTTCCGCACCTGCGCGATCGGCCGCCGCAGCGACGCCTTCCGCTTCCGCATGTCGGACCAGAGGTCGCCGACGTCCGCGATACGGCCGGCCATCGTCCGCAGCGTGAACGTCCGCGGCCCGGCCTCGCCGCGTTCGAGCTCCTCCCAGGTGCAGGGCGCGGACACGGGCGCGCCCGGCTTCGCGCGCACGGCGTACGCGGCGGCGAACGTCGCGCTGTAGCCGTTGCGTCCGGTGTCGACCAGGATCCGTCCGCCGCGGTCGGCCTTGCTGAATTCCTGCGTGAGGTGGTCCGGATCGCGCGCGACCAGGATCGACCCGACCGCGTGAGCGAACCCGGAAACCTCCCCGGCGTCCGCCTTGCCGTCGAGCGGAACGGCGATGTGGAAGCCTTTCGAGCCTGACGTCTTCACCCAGCTGGGCAGGCCCAGTTCGGTCGAGCAGATCGCGGAGCCCCAGCGCTGCGGCGCGCAGCACCTCCGGCTCGTCTTCGGACGGGTCGAGGTCGAAGACGCAGATGTCGGGGTGGTACAGGTCCGGCGCGCGCGACGCCCACACGTGCGGGGTGATGCTGTTCTGGTTCGCCATCCAGACCAGCGAGCGCGTGTCGACGACGATCGGATGGTGCACGGTCCCGCCCTTCTTCGGGACCTCGACGCGCTCCAGCCACTCGGGGAAACCCTTCGAGACGTCCTTCTGGAAGAACCCCGGCGCACCGATGCCGGAATGGTATCGCTCCATCGTGACCGGACGTGCCTGGATGTGCGGCAGCATGACGGGCGCGATCGCCTCGTAGTACGCGGCGAGCTCGCCCTTGGTGATGCCCTCATCGGGGAACATCACTTTCTCCGGGTGGGTGATGACGACGTCTCCGGTCATAAGCCAGCTTCCAGCTCCCAGCTTCCAGCTTCCCGCTCCTAGCTTGTCGCGCTTCAGCTCCGCCACTGTCGCGCTCCAGTTCCGTTTCCACGCTTGCGGGCTCCAGCTCCCGCTCAGCTTCAGGCCGAAGGCCCACGCCGATCAGCCTCGGATGACGAAGCTTCCCGTTCCCCGTCCACTCGATGAACGCGACCCGCACGACGATCTCGGGGCGCACCCAGTGGGCGCGCAGGCGCGGCAGCCCGACTCCTTTGGTGAACGGCGGCTTCGGGATCTCGAGCCCATCGAGCCGCGCGCGAAGGTCGAGCAGCAGCTTCGTGTCGAAGCCGGTGCCGACCCGCCCCGCGAAGACGAGGTCGTCCCCGTCGAAGCGGCCGACGAGCAGCGCGCCCAGGCCGACGCGCGCGCCCTGCGGATCCGTGAACCCGCCGACGACGAGCTCGCGCGTCTCCTCGCACTTCATTTTCAGCCAGTGCGGCGACCGGCGATGCTCGTAGATCGAGTCGCGCCGCTTCGCGATGACGCCCTCCCAGCCCTCCGCGCACGCCCGCTCCCACGGCGCGGGATCGTCGAGCGACGCGACGCGATGCAAGGGCGCGTGCAGCGGCAGTCCGGCCAGGAGCGCGCGGCGTTCTTCGAGCGGGAGCGTCGTCACGTCGCGGCCGTCGAGCCACAGGACGTCGAAGACATGGTAGCCGGACTCCCGATGCCAGGTGGCCTCGCCGTCGAGGATCAACTCGTTCGCGGGCAGCGCCGCGATCGCCTGGACGACGGAAGGGATGTTCTGCGGGAGCCGGTTGCGCGAGAACAGCCGGACGTCCGCTCCCTGCTTGAAGGCGAGCAGGCGGATGCCGTCGAACTTGCGCTCGAAGATCCACTCAGGGCCGGTGAACCGTTCCTGCGTCAGCGTCGCGGCCATCGGCACGACCCATTCGGGGAAGGCAGTCATCGGATGACATGATAATCTCGTCGTTGGCTATGGCTTCCCGAAACCGCATGCTGCTTCTGGCTTGTGCGCTGCTGGGCCTCGGCGCGTCCGTCACGTCGAGCTACCGTCCACTATCGCATGCTGACGGATCCGACCTACACGAGCTTCTGCGACGTCAGCACGACCGTCAGCTGCACGCAGGCGTACCTGAGCCGCTACGGCTCGGTCATGGGTGTCCCGGTCGCGATCCTCGGCGTCATCTTCTTCGTCGTCGTCGGGCTGATGGTCGCCCTCGCGCCGAAGCCGCGCCCGACGACGGCCGGCAAGAAAGGGCGGGCCGCCGAACCCGACGGCGTCGCGGGTGAGAACGTCGCGGCCTATGTGTTCGCGCTGTCGGCAATCGGGCTCGTCTTCACGCTGTACCTGGCGTGGGCGTCGTTGTTTCAGCTGCGGGCGTTGTGCCTGCTCTGCGCGGTGACCTACGCCGCCGTCGTCGGACTTTTCGTCATCTCATGGAGGGCGACATCGGTGCCCATGACAACATTGCCAGGTCGTGCTGTTCGCGATTCAGCGGCGCTCGCGAAGAGCCCGGCCGCGCTCATCGTCATCGTGTTGCTCCTGGCCGGCGCGGCGGTCGTGGTGGCGTCGTTTCCGCACGGAGCGCCAGGCGTGCCGGCGGGAGTGGCGACCGCGCAGACCGCCCCGCCGTACCCGCCGCTGAGCGCCGAACAGCGCGCGCAATTCGAGGCGTGGTACAACGTCCAGCCGGTCGTCGAGATGCCGATCGACAAGGGCACCGCGAAGGTGCTGATCGTCAAGTTCAACGATTTCCAGTGCCCGCCGTGCCGTCAGACGTACATGGAGTACAAGGGGATCCTGCCGAAGTACACGGCCAACGGCACCGTGAAATACGTCGTGAGGCACTTCCCGCTGGAGCTGGAGTGCAACACGCTGAACGCCGGCCACGACGCGGCGTGCGAGGCGGCGGCGGCCTTCCTGATGGCAACGAAGAAGGGCACCGCCGAGAAGCTCGAGACGTGGCTGTTCGCGAACCAGGGGCCGCCGCACCTGACGCCGAATCAGGTTCGCCAGGCCGCCGCTGACATTGGCGGCATCACCGATTTCGACGCGCAATACCCGGCGGTGCTGAACGAGGTCAAGGCCGATGCGGCGCTCGGCAGCCTCGCTCGGCGTCAAGTCGACGCCGACGTTTTTCATCAACGGCCGGCGGATTGCCGGCGGCATGCCCGCTGCCGCCCTCGAGGTCGCGATCGAGCTGGAGCTCAAGACGACAAGTAGCGCGAACAGGAGGTCAGCGAGGGCTTTAGCCTCTACAAACACTTCGTGGCTTCCGCCTGAGGCGAGGATGCCGCCGGCGCTCTGACTCCACCTGTGCCTCCTGATTCTTACTCGATGCGCAACGCCGTCATCGGATCGACGTGCGACGCTCGGCGCGCGGGCAGGTAACACGCGACGAGCGCGACGGCCAGCAGCGCCACGCCTACCGCGATCATCGTCGCCGGATCGTTGGGACTGGTCTCGAACAGCAAGCCCTGGAGCCAGCGCGTGACCGCGAACGCCCCGCCGACGCCGATGGCCAGACCCGCGAGGACCGGCCACGTGCCTCCGACGAGGACCAGGCGGATCAGATCCCAGCCGGACGCGCCGAGCGCGGCACGCACGCCGAGCTCCTGTGTGCGCTGCGCGGTCACGTAGGACAGCACGCCGTACACGCCGACCGCGGCCAGCGCGAGCGCCACGCCCGCGAACACGGCGAGCAGCACCGTGCGCAGCCGCGTCGGCCCGACCGACTCCGACTTGATCTGCTCCAGCGTGCGCACGTCCGGAAGCGCCTGGTTCTTCTCGACCACCCAGATGGCCTGTTGGATCGACCTGGCCAGCGCGAGCGGCTCTCCGGTTCCTTTTGCGAGAAGGCTGATCCCGACGATCGGGCTCTGCGCGTAGCTCACGTAGACGCCCGCGCTGGTGCTGTCGAGCCCGTTGACCTTCTCGTCGGCCACGACGCCGACGACCTCCCAGGGCATTTCGGGGCCCAGCTCCCGCTTGCCGGTCACGATCTGCTCGATCACGACGCGCTGGCCGATGGGATCCTGATCGGGGAACTGCTGCCGGGCAAACGTCTCGTTGACGACCGTGACCGGAAGCGCGCCCCTGGCGTCGCGCTCCGCGAGCGCGCGTCCCTTTCGAAGCTTCATGCCGAGCGTGCCGAAATAGCCGGGCGTCACGATCTTGAAGAAGCACGCCGGGCGGCTCGACGGATCGAACGGCCGGCCGTCGATCCGGAACGGCATGCCGAATCCCCATCCCTGCAGCGGCAGCGCGGACGTCATGGCCGCGTCCCGAACGCCCGGCACCGCGCGAACCGTCTCGATCGTCCGGTTCACGTAGCTCGTCAACCGCTCGCCGTCCACGTCGCGGCCCATGACGAGCTCGAACGACATCGCCACGACGTTCGACGCGTCGAAGCCGGCATCGACGTTGGTCAGGCGGTCGAAGCTCCGGATGAGCAGACCCGCCCCGCACAGCAGCACGAACGCCAGCGCAACCTGTGAGGTGACGAGCGCGTGGCGCAGGAAGACCCTCCGCCGGCTTCCCGCCGTGCCGCGGCCGCCTTCCTTCAGCGCCTCGACCGGATCGCGGCGCGACGCCTGGAGCGCCGGAAAGATCCCGAACGCGATGCCGGTGAGCAGCGTGAGCGTCCCGAGGAAGAGCGTGACGCGGAGATCGACGCCCACGTCGCGCCTGCGGCGGGAGGAAGAACGGCGGCAGCTGGGCCAGAATGCCGCGGAACATCGCGACGCCGAGCGCGAGGCCCGCCAGGCCGCCCGAGCGCCGAGAGCACGAGGCTCTCGGTCAGCAGTTGACGCACCAGGCGCCAGCGGCTCGCCCCGAGCGCGGCCCTGATCGTCACCTCGCGCGATCGCAGCGCGCCGCGCGCCAGCAGCAGGTTGGCCAGGTTGGCGCAGCCGATCAGCAGCACGGCGCCCACCGCGGACATCAGCACCAGCAGCGAGAGCCGCAGCTGCGGCCCGACACGGCGATCGATCCAGCGATCGACCGTGGCCCCCCAGTCTTTCTTGATGGCCGGATACTGCAGCGCGATGCCGCCGGCGATCTGCGACATCTCGGCCTGCGCCTGCTCGAGGCTCACGCCGGGCTTGAGCCGCGCGATCGCGTTCAGGTAGTGGAAGTTCCGCACCGCGTCGGGCGGGAAGGCGAGCGGCATGAAGGCATCGGCCCGGCGCCGGTCGAACTCCCCTGCCGGCAGGACGCCGATGATGGTGTGGGCTTCGCCATCGAGAATGACATCGCGGCCGACGATGCCGGAGTCGGCGCCGAACTGCGATTGCCAGACTCGCTGGCTCAGCACGAGCACGTGGTCCTTGCCGGGTGCGTCCTCGCCCTGGCACGAACGTGCGCCCGAGCACCGGCCTCGTCCCGAGAATGTCGAAGTACGGAGCGCTCACCAGGCTGAGCCGCAGCTGCCGCGGCTCGCCCCGGCCCGTCAGCGTCGCGGTCTTTCCCGTGGTGGCGGCCATCGCGGTGAACGAGGTGCTCTGCCTCTGCCAGTCCTGAAAGTTCAGGGCCGAGATCCCGTTGCGGAGGCCGCCCGGGGGTTTCTCCCAGAGCTGAACCAGCCGTTCCGGCTCCGGATACTCGAGCGGCTTGAGGAGCACGCCGTCCAGGAAACTGAAGATGGCGGTGTTGGCGCCGAGCCCGAGCGCGATGGTCAGGATCGCGACCACGGCGAACCCCGGGCTCTTGCGCAGGCTGCGGAACGCGAAGCGGACGTCGGCTGAGAGCATGACTCTCAGACGGAGTGCGGCACGCCGGGGTTTACTGCCTGTGGGGAATAGTCGACCGGGAGAGAGATTTGAACAGGAGGACAGGAGATTAGGAGGATTTTGTTTTGAAAAAACAAAATCTCCTGATCCCTGATCTCCTGTTCAAGAACCTGCAGGGCCACGTTTTCGCCTGCTAGACGGTCGCCCCGGACGGCTGGTCTCCGACACGATCGGCCAAGCCCGTCCGCCGCGCGCGGGACGGCCGGACAGTCGCGCGCACGCGCCGCACGTTTCCGGCGAGAAAGATCGCCGCTCCGCCCAGGACAACGACCGACAGGACAACCAGCGGCGTCTGTTGCGCGAAGGCGACGTCGTCTTCGAGAGTGGTCGGGAAGGCGGCCATGAGCGCAAGGCTTTGGAGGTTGGACGCGGCGTGCAGGAGGATCGATCCCCACAGCGATCGCGTCACCAGCACGACGCCGCCAAACAGCAGGCCCATCCAGAAGTAATACGGCAGGTACTCGGGAATCCCGTGGATGAGCGCAAAGAGGGCGGCGGTGACGATGACCGCCGGCGCGGGGCCCCAGAGCCGCTCGAGCGGCCGCTGGATCCACCCGCGAAAGACGGTTTCCTCGATGATCGGCGCGAGCACCACGACCAGCAGGAACATCACCAACCATCCCCACGGCTGCTGCCCGAGGGCGAAGAGCGTCTGGAAGGGATCTTCCGACGGAACCGGAAGGAAACGGAGATGCAGAACGTGAACGGCTTCGGTTGCGACGCACGCGACAACGATGCCGGCCGCCAGCGGACGAAGCGTTCGCGTCGACAGCGGCCGAAGGCGTAGATCCGCGGGACCGCGGCGTCGCCGAAACGGACGGGGCCGGATCCAATACCACCACACGAAGGCGCCACCCAGGATCAGGAGCGCGGGGGCGACAATCGACGGCCGCACGGCTGTGGCGACGATCTCCGGAAGCGTCCAGATCAGCAGCAACGCGAAGCTCGCCAGGCAGACGCGGATCGATCGCCGGAAGCGGCGTAGCCACGAAATCACCAATGGCATCGTGAAGTCTGCCTGCAAGTGGTTTCAAAACCCGCAGGTCCGGCTGAAGCCGGATGCCACGTTCGGTTTGAAACCGACTCCAGTCTGAAATTGAGAGGGGTGCCGTCGAGGAATTACCGGGGAAGGCTCGCCTATTGTACCCGAGTCCACGCCGCGCGCCAACGACAAAACCGCGCGACGGGCGAGACGGGGATCGCGTCTTCCATTTGACATCCAAACGGAATCGGCTATATTCCATTTGAATGTCGAACAGAGCACTTCGCGAATGGGTGAGCCGCCTCTGGGGAACGCTCCGCGGGCGGCGGGCGCGGCCCGAGTGGGAGGAGGAGCTCCGGCTCCATCTGGAGCTCGCCGCCGAGGACGCACGGCGGCGCCCCGGCGCGCCCGCCGACGCGGTACGGACGGCCACGCTCCGGGCCGGGAGCATCCCGCACGCGGTGGACGCCCTGCACGACCAGGCCGGGTGGCCCTGGCTCGAGGACCTGGCGCGCGATCTGCGCCACGCGCTGCTCGCGTTGACGCGCAACCCCGCCTTCACGACCGTTGCGGTGCTGACGCTGGCGCTCGGCATCGGCGCCAACACCGCGATCTTCAGCGTGGTCAACGCGGTGCTGCTGCAGCCACTGCCCTACCATCAGCCCGACCGGCTCGTCTCGGCCGGCCAGATGCTGGCAGGCGAGTACCTGTTTCTGAGAGATCACGGGCGGTCGATCCGCGAGAGCGCGTTGTACCGCGGGAACGTCGGCTTCAATCTGTCGGAAGGCGGCGAGGCCGAGCGCGTCACGGGCGCGTACCTCTCCGCCAATGTTTTCTCGACGCTCGGGATCTCTGCCGTCCTTGGCCGCGGGTTTCGCGCAGCCGAGGAGCAGGCCGGCGAGAGCGCAGTGGTCGTGCTCGGTCACGCGCTGTGGCGCCAGCGCTTCGGCGGGGATTCGAGCATCATCGGGCGCGACATCCTGATCGATTCCGAGCCGCGGCGCGTCGTCGGGGTCATGCCGCCGACGTTCAACTTCCCCCTGCCCGGCACGCAGCTTTGGGTTCCGTACACATTCGATCGCGGCAATGCCGCCGCGCTCTGGGGCGGCGGGCAACGTGGTCAGGTCGTCGCCCGGCTCGCGCCAGGCGCGACACCGGCGCAAGCCCAGGCGGAACTGCGGTCGCGGGCGCCGGAGCTGCGGCAGGCCAACTCGCTCTGGAAGCTTCCTTCCGCGTGGGGCGCGAACCGCGAAGTCGTCCTGCTGCAGGACCGGCTCGTCGGCGACGTGCGGACGCGGCTGCTCGTCATTCTCGGGGCCGTGGGATTCGTGCTCCTCATCGCGTGCGCGAACGTGGCGAACCTTCTGCTCGCCCGCGCGAGCGCCCGGCAGCGGGAGGTGGCGATACGCCGCGCGCTCGGCGCCGGCCGCAGCCGCATCGTCCGGCAGTTCCTGACCGAAAGCACCGTGCTCGCCTTGATGGGAGGGACGGCCGGACTGGCACTGGCATTCTGGGGTGTGCAGCTGCTGGTGAGCGGGATGTCGGCCGACATCCCGCGCGTGGAAGAGATCGGCGTCGATCGCTGGGTGCTTGGCTTCACGCTCGTCACGAGCGTGGTCACGGGTTTGGGGTTCGGGGCGATACCCGCGTTTCGAACGTCGCGATCCGACGTGCAGGCGTCCCTCAAGGTCGAGGAACGGGGTTCCAGCGCCTCGTTCGGCCGGGCGGCTGGCCTGTTGGTGGTTGGCGAGGTCGCCGTCGCGGTGCTGCTGGCGATTGGCGCGGGCCTGCTGATCCGCAGCTTCGCCGGGCTGCTTCGAGTCGATCCCGGCTTCCGATCGGAGCGCCTCGTCACGGCCCGCATCACCCCTCCCGAACGACGATATGGCGATGACGCCAGAAGGCGTGCGTTCTACGGAGAGTTGCTCGAACGGATCGGTGCGCTTCCCGGTGTGCAGTCCGTCGAAGCCACCAGCCACCTGCCGCTGGTCGGCGGGTCCGGCGGTTTCGCGTTCGAAGTGGAAGGCAGGCCACACGTCGAGGGAACGGGAGCGCCGATGACGGGCGAGCACATCGTCACGCCGGGATATCTGGAGACGATGGGCATTCCGCTTCTCGAGGGCCGGGGATTGGCGCAGAGCGATCGGGAGCATGCGCCGGCCGTGGCGGTCGTCAACGAGACGATGGCGCGTGAGCACTGGCCGGGACAGGATCCGGTCGGCAAGCGGCTCAAGCGCGTGTGGCAGAAGGACTGGATCACCGTGGTGGGCGTGGCCGGCGACGTGAAGTACGACGGCCTCGCGAACAAGATCGAGCCGGAGATCTATCGGCCGTTCCTCCAGGCGCCGGCCGGGAACATGTCGCTCGTGGTCCGCGCGGCTCACGATCCAACGGCGGTGGCGGCAGACCTCCGCGAGACCGTGGCGTCTGTCGATGCGACCGTCCCCGTGAGCGAGATCCGCACGATCGATCAGCTTCTCTCGAGCTCGGTCGCGGCGTCGCGCTTCACGACGCTCCTGCTCGCCACGTTTGCCGCCGTGGCACTCGCGCTCGCGGCGATCGGCATCTACGGCGTCCTCTCCTACGCGGTCAGCCGCCGCGCGCGCGAGATCGGCGTCCGCATCGCGCTCGGCGCACGACGCGTCGACGTCCTGCGCATGGTGCTGGGGCATGCCGTGTTGCTGGCCGGCCTGGGGGCGCTTGGCGGCGTCGGAGCGGCGCTTGCCACCACCCGCGTGCTGGAGACTCTGCTCTTCGGCACGAGCCCGACCGACATCGCCACATTTGCCCTCGTGCCGATGCTGCTCGTGGCTGTGGCTGTCGTCGCCGCGTACCTCCCCGCCAGGCGGGCGACTCTGGTGGATCCGATGATCGCGCTGCGCCTGGAGTAAGGCGGGCTGTCTCCGGCGCCGGGCCTCTACAAACTACTCTCGAGGCTTCCGCCTTCAGGCGGAAGGATGCCGCGGGCGCCCCGACTTCCACCTGAAGGTGGAAGCCACAGGCTGGATGTCTTCACAAGTGAACTCCGGATTCAGGGGCCCGGACAGTTCATCGGCAGCGCGCCCGGAACGGACAATCGCGGAGTGCCGGTGTCGAGCAGCGCCTCTTCACGCAGGTGTCCACCGAGACGGCTCAAGTAATCGGCGAGCACATCGCGCGCGAGCGGCGCGGTGGCGGAAATGGGAAATCCCCCTGGCGGGGTGACGGAAGCGAGCAGGCCGTCCCCGCCAGTCGCGAGAAAGTCGCTGATCGCGACGAGGAGCGGCTCGTCGTCCCGGATGGGGATGCCTGAAGGCCGGAGCAATACCACGTCGAGAGAGCCCGCCGAGCACTGGGCGCGAACGCGGATGCCCGAGAAGCCGATGATCCGCCTGCTTCGCTGAAGGTGAGCCGCGAACACCTGGCGGAGTTGCCGGCCGGTCAGCCGAATCTGCACGACGAGATTGTCGAACGGCATCACCTCATAGACGCCGCCGTATGTCAGCGCACCCCTGGGAAGATCCGCGCGCAGGCCGCCGCTGGAGTTGTGCAGCGCGACGTCCGCGCCCGGCACCGATGCCAGCAGCGCGTCGGTGAAGAGGTTGCCGAGCGGTGAATCGGGAGCGAGCCGCCGGATCGGGGTGTCGAGCACGATGCCGATCGGCCGCGCCTTCAGGACGCGGACGCGTTCCAGCGCGGGCGCGAGCGCGCGATCGATGGCGGCATCGGGGACGACCGGCGCGTTCTCGTATTCGGCCGGCAGCCGGGCGCCGGCGGCGGCCGGGGTCGCACGTCCGCGTCGCCGGATCTTCACGGGCGCACAGGTCGCGCGGCGCAAACACGCGCGTGCCCGTCACGCGGTTCCTGGACCGATCGACCACGAGATCGATCCTGCCGAACGCACGTCCCCCGGAATACGACTCGGTGATCGCGATGCCCTCGACCATGTGGCCGATCGGGGCGTGGCTGTGACCCGCCACGATCGCGTCGACCAGGCCGCGCGGAAGGTCGCGCGCGACCGCGAAGATCTCGGACGACGGCTCGCATGACGAGAGGTCGTCGGGCCGGTCGAAGCTCGCGCACCGGCCGCCGGCGTGCGCGGTGACGATGACGGCCGCGGCGCCCTGCGCGCGCAGGGCCGTCGCATGCTCGCGTATCGTCCCGGCCAGCGGCGCGACCGACAGGCCGCCGACATTCGAGGCGATCGTCGCCGTCAACGCCCCGCGCGTCATCACGCCGATGATCCCGACCTTGACGCCCGCCGCCTGGACCAGGACCGCCGGCTTCACGTTGGCCCACTCCACCGCACGGCCGCTCGCCGCGTCGACGAGATTTGCCGCGAGGAACGGGAACGCCGCCTCCGACGCCCGGGCCTTCAGCGCCCCTCTTGGATCGTCGGCGGGCGAGCGCGAGGTTGCCGCCGGCCCGACCGGGCCGAAGTCGAACTCATGGTTGCCGATTGCGGCAGCGGTGTAGCCGAGCGCGTTGTACGCGGCGACCACCGACGCCCCTTCGTCACATTCGACTCGAGCGTCCCCTGGAACATGTCGCCCGCGTCGATCAGCAGGACGGCGCCGCCGTCCCGCGCGCGGGCCTCGCGCAGGTTCTTCAGATAGCCGCCCAGCAGCGCCAGGCCGCCGCGGCCGTCCCGCGGCAGGATCCCTCCATGGAGGTCGTTCGTGCCGACAATCGACAACGTCGCGACCGTCGCCGGCGCCGCCACGCGGTCCGCCGCCACGCGGTCCGCCGCCGCGCGATCCACCTGCGCCCGATGCGGCGCGCATGCCGACACGCTGAGTAACAGACAGCCGGCAGTGAGCGTGTTCCTGACGTTCATGTGCATGGAAGATCGCGATCAGCCTGCCCCGATGTCGTCGCCGCGGGAGCGGTGTCTCTGACTTGGATCACAATGTCGTTCGGCCGGCGACGGTTTTGACGCGCGCCAGCGCCGCGCCGGCGGCTGGGGAGGCCGCTGGCGTTGGCATGCATTCCGCACCTATGCGGTTCACATGCCCGAGCCCAACAGTCCGGATCTGTTCGTTTTCATGGACGCCTACAAAGTCCTGGGTGTCGGCTATGACGCCGATTCGTCCGAGATTCGCCGGGCCCACCGACGCCTGGCGAAACTGCATCATCCCGACAAACAGTCCGCGGGTTCCCCGCCGCAGCCGGAAGCGACCGCTCGCATGGCGCAGATCAACGATGCATACCGGCTGGTGCGCGATGCCCCGCTGCGGTATCACCGGGTCAGCCGGGCAGCGGATCCGGATGTCCCGTGGACGGACGTCGAGCTCGATGACGCCATCCGCCGGGCGCGGGTGAATCGCAACGTCGACCTCGGGATGACCGTCGCGCTCGTATTCCTCGCGGTCATCGTCGTGCCGTTGCTCGTCTCGGGCATCTCGCGCGCCGGTTCACTTCCAGCCCCGCTCCTGATTGCGTTGACCCTGGGCTCCAGCTGGGTCATGTGGAGCATGCTTGGACCGCGAATGTGGCAGACGATGTTCAAGATCCAGTTGGGACTCCTGGTCTTTCGCATGCTCGCCTCGCACTTCTGATCGTCGCCCAGCCGATTGGTCCGGCTAAAGCCGGACACCGCGAATCCACGCGCCGGAGGCGATGGGGCCAGCAGGATTGATTGTCCCCCTCACCCGTTGATGGCAGTTGACCAGGCGCCGCCCTTCGCGATATCGTCCCATCAAGAGCTGATGGGACTCACCAATACGGCTTCCGATCTCCTGCCGGGCACGCTCGAGCTCTTGATCCTGAAGACGCTCGTCAGTGGCGCCACGCACGGCTATGGCATCGTCGAGCACCTGCGCGTGGCGTCCGACGACGTGTTGCGCGTCGGCGAGAGTGCGCTGTATCCGGCGCTCCAGCGGTTGCTCTTCAACGGATGGGTCAAGGCCGAGTGGGGCACTTCCGAGAACAACCGCCGCGCCCGCTACTACACGCTCACCGCCGCCGGCCGCAAACAGCTGGCCGCCGAACGTACCGAGTTCGATCGCATGATTGGCGCAATTCAGCGCGTGCTGGGGACGACCTGAGGGCCGACGGCCATGAACACGCTCTTGCGGAGGCTGCTGTCTCTCCTCCGTTGGTCGCGCCACGCCGCCGACCTGCGCCAGGAGATCGAGGCGCATCGCTCTCTCAGGCAGGATGCCTTGCAACGTGACGGCCTTGGACCGGACGATGCGGCCCAGGCGAGCCGGCGGGCCATGGGCAACGTCACGCTTGCCGTCGAGGACGCACGCGACGTCTGGGCGATGCGTGTGGCCGACGGCGTGCAACAGGACGTCCGTGCTGCGGTTCGGGGACTGCGCAAGAGCGCGGGCTTCTCAGCCGTCGTGATCGGCACGCTCGCGCTCGGGATCGGCGCCAATACGTCGCTGTTCTCGATCTTCAACAGCCTCATCATGCGCCCGCTGCCGGTGCGGGATCCGGGAAGCCTCGCGCTGAGCAATACGATGAGTCAAGCAGGCCACAAAAAAAAAAAAAAAAACGCCGCCACGAATTGCTGTTTGTGCTGCAGGGCATCTACGGCGTCTCGCCGCAGCTCTACAGCGTGCTGTTCGCCATGAACGGCCTCGGCCTGATCGCAGGCAGCCAGATCAACGCGCGGCTCGTCGGTCGCTACGGGCCCGCGACCCTGCTGAGAGCCGGCCTGCTCAGCATCGCCGGCTCCGCCACGACGCTGCTGGTCGTCGTCAGCGTCGGCGGCCTCGGGGTCGGCGCCGTCCTCGCGCCGATGTTCGTCATCGTGTCGAGCCTGGCCTTCGTGCTCCCCAACTCGACCGCGCTCGCGCTCGCCGACCACCCCGAGGTCGCCGGCACCGCGTCCGCGTTGCTCGGCACGGGCCAGTTCATCATCGGCGCCGCCGTCGCCCCGGTCGTCGGCGCGGCCGGGACCGACAGCGCCGTGCCGATGGCGGTCATCATGACCGTGGTCGCGCTAGCCGCCCTCGCCGCCCGTCAACTCGCCCGCAGGAGCGTCCCGGCATGACCATCGTCACGATCGCGGCGTACTACGGCGCCGGCGGGAGCCGCGTCGCGCCCGAGCTGGCGCGCCGGCTCGACGTCCCGTTCGGCCGCCCGCGCCTGGCGCCAAAGCCCGAGTGCGAGGACTAGGGCCCGATGTTGTCCAAGCTCGCCTCGATGGCGGTCGCCTGGCACGCCGCCCGACCTGCGCGCCGAGGACCTCCTGCCCGACGAGGCGCGGCGGCGCGAGTTCGAGCGCGAGGTCAAGGCGCTCGCGGAGACCGGCCTCGCCGGTGTCGTGCTCGGGCGCGCCGGCGTCGTGATCCTGCGCGATCACCCGCAGGCACTGCACGTCCTGCTCGAAGGCCCGCGCGAGGCGCGGCTCCGCCAGGCGATGGAGATCGAGGGCATCGATCGCGCCGAGGCCGAGCGCCGCCTGACGCGCACGGACCGCTATCGCCACGCCTACCTCGAGGACCTCTACGGCGTCGACGCGCGCGCGCCCGGGGTCTTTCACCTCACGCTGGACGATCGGCGTTCGCGCTCGACGCGTGCGTGGAGCTGCTCGCGGAGGCGGCGCGGCGCCGTTGTCGCGGTGCAGCGCCAGGAACACCTCGGCCAGCTCCGGGTCGAAGTGCGTCCCGCTCTCGGCGCCGATCTCCACGAGCGCGTCGTCCACCGTCCACGCGCGCTTGTACGCGCGGTGAGATGAGCGCGTCGAAGACGTCGCAGACGGCGGCGATGCGACCGGCGAGCGGGATCTCCTCGCCCGCGAGCCCGTGGGGTAGCCCGCCGCCGTCCCAGCGCTCGTGGTGCGTGAGCGCGATCATCTCGGCCATCTGCACGAGCGGCGAGCCCGACCCGCGAGCAGGTCCGCGCCGATCGTCGTGTGCGTCTCCATGATCGCGCGCTCGTCCGCGGTCGAGCGCGGCCGGGCTTGAGCAGGATGCTGTCGGGGATCGCGATCTTGCCGACGTCGTGGAGCGCTGGCGCGGCGCAGCAGCTCGGCCTCGGCGGGTCATGCCGGCCGCGAGCCCGAGGCGTGCGCGAGCAGCCGATGCGGTCGAGGTGCTCGCCCGGTCTCCTCGTCGCGCGACTCGACGGCGCGGCCGAGGCGCTGGATGATCTCGAGCTGGGCGTCGCGCGACCTCGCGCGCGCAGCTCGACGTTGCGCTCGCCCAGGCGCTGGCGCGCGAGCGCTCGAGCACGGTGCGAGGCCGCGACCGTGCGCCGACGATGCCGAGCGCGAGCCCGATCAGCGGCGCCGCGACCGGGAGGACCGTGCCCGCGTTCGAAGGCGACCTGCGCCAGCACCGCGTAGGCGCCGCGCCCCGACGACCGGGGCGCGCGAGCGCCGCGAGCAGCGCTCCGCAGCGCAGCGCGAGCGAGCGGTCCGACCAGCGCCGAGCAGCACGATCGCGAGCAGGCCAGCCGACGGCGGCGCGTCGCGCAGCGGCAGCGCCGTGGAGCGCGGTCCAGATCGCGTTGGCCTGGACCTCCGGCCCGGACATCGGCTCGTCACCGCCGCGGCGGTCGCGTGGACGTCCTGCAGCGTCGGCGCGGTGGCTCCGACCACGACGATCCGCCCGCGCAGCAGCGCCGGGTCCACCGCGCCGCGCAGCAGCGTCGAGAAGCGAGTAGGTCGGGATCGTCCCGGGCGGCCCGCGGAAGTCGATCAGCGCGCCGCCGGCGTCGAAGCGCGCACGGTCGACCGGCGGGCCGCGGCGCTCCGCGGCCACCGACGGCGAGCGTCGGCAGTCCGGCGACTCGAGGCGGGAAGCGGCGCATGACGCCCTCGCGCTCGGCCGGCAGGTTCGCTCGCGCGCCGCCTGCGCGCCGATCGCGCGCAGGTTCTCGTCACCGCCGAGCACGTTCGTGCGCGCCGCGGCCGTCGGTCTCGCTCGTGGCCAGCACGGCGCCGCCCGCGCGGTCGATGCGCGTCGAACAGCGCGATGTCCTCGCGCTCGCTCGGTCGGCTCGGTGAACTGGACGTCGTAGACGATCTCGCGCGCGCCCGCCGCGTGCAGGCGCGATCGACGGCCCGCCCGTGCAGCGAGCGCGGCAGCGGCCACGGCTCGCCGAGGTCGGAGAAGGTGTTGTCGTCGACGCCGATCACCGCGATGTCGTTGGCCGGCTGCGCCCCGCGCAGCGCGAAGCGCCGCGTCGATCGCGTGCCGCTCGAGCGCGTCGAGCACGCCCGTGAGCTGCGCCGTCGACGGCGAGCGCGTGGCGGCGCGAGCAGGCCGCGCGACCAGGACCAGGCGGACGGGGCGCGGCGCTGGGCGGAGCAGCCTCATCGGCGCGCGAGGTAGCTGCGGCCGGCGCGGACGAGCGTGGTGCGCTTGGTGCGGACGTCGCGCACCGCGACGGCGCCCTCGATCACCCGCGTGCGCGTGCCGTCGCACGCGGTCCTCGGTCACCCAGCGCGTGCCGCGCGCGGTCGCCACGCTGTTGTGCCCGTGCGTGCGGAACCGCCCGTTGTTGTCGCCCGCCCACAGCCGGCGTACCGGCTTCTTTTTCTTCTTCGACGCCGCGGCGGCACTCGCGCGCGCGCGCTTCCCGCAGCCCTTCAAGGCGCCGCCCGTGATGACGAGCGAGGTCATGCCGTCGCCTGCGCGCTGCTGGCCGATGGTGAAGCGCGCGCCCCCGAACGTGCCGTCCTGCAGGCCGCCGGCGACTGCGGTGACCAGCGTGACGCGGCCCTTGCGGGCGTCGATCTCGCTGCCGACGGCAACTGAGCGCCCGCCTCGAGCTCGCGGAAGCGGTTCGTTCCGGGCTCGCGGATCAGCACCTTGCCCTGGCCCGGGCTGACGACGACGCTGGTGCCCTGCGCGGGCGGGGACGCCGGGGGGCAGATCCGGCGTCGGTTCGTCGGCGGGAGTCGCGCTGGCGGCACCGGCGTGGCGGCGGAGTACGGTACGGCGGATCGGGTGACCACCGGCACCGGCGGCGGTGCGTTGACGGTGCGACGGCGCAGTCCGCGTCGACGTACTCGTAGGCGCCGATGTCGGCGCCGCGCCGACCGTCCGCGGACAGCCCGCGAGATCGGTCGCGCCGACCAGCGCGTCGGTCGCGCCGGCGTCGATCGTCGGCGACCCGAGAGCGGCCGCCCGTCGGCGTCGAGCAGCGGCTCGTCCTCTGGTTGCCGCTCCCCGTGTGCAGGTACGGCGACACCGCCGGGCGGAAGTTCGAGTGGCTCGCGGTGCAGTGGTTGAACGACGAGGCCCTGATGTCCTTGGCGCCTCGCGCGAGCGTGTTGACGAGCGTGGCGGTGCCGATGAAGAGCGAGCACCTGACGCCGCTCGCGCCGGGGGCGAGCGCCGTGACGTTGCGCAGCAGCACGTCGCCGCTGTCCTCGCGCAGCCGCAGCGCCGCGCGGTCATCGTCCCCCTGCACCGCCGTGCGGGCCAAGGTGTCGCGCAGCACGGTGCCGCCGGACGCGCCGAAGACCTCGGCGCCGTTGCCGCCGGTGGAGAACAGCACGAGGTCCTCGGCGACGCCGCCGCGAAGGGGCAGCTCCAGCGCGTCCTGCTGGCCCTGCTCCGCCCGGATCTCGACGTGCCGCAGCGTGCCGCCGGTCTTGAACGTCAGCACGGCGTGATCCTCGGAGGTCTCGCTCCCGACGATCACCGGCCGCTCCGCCTCGGCGCCACGCAGCGTGACGCGTACGGGCGCGGTCAACGGCGCCGGCATCACGTAGCGCCCGGAACCCAGCAGGATCTCGTCCCCGGTCGTGGCGCCGGTCAGCGCGGCGGCGAGGGTGCACGGATCGATGGCCAGGCACGGTCCTGAGCTGCGCAGCGCGGTCGGCGTGGCCCAGCGCTGCGCCGCGCCGGCCGGGGTGGGGGTGATGGCCGTGAGCACGGCGACCAGGAGTGACGCACCGACAACGCGCATATCCCTTGTCGTCGGCAGGCGCGGACGAAAGCCGCAGCGCGCCGGACGATCCGGGACCCCTATACGAGCCGCGGAAACGGTAGGGGAATCCCCGACGCGAATCCGCCCCGCGCCCGGTAGACCTCGCGGTGACTGACCCCGGGAGGAGATTCGTTCGCGCAGAAGACACCGACCAGCCCGCGCTGAGCGAAGCACGCCGGTCGCTCGTCGCCGAGATGCTGCACACCGCGGGCGCGGTGACGATCACGGAGATGCAGGCGCGCTTCGGCATCTCGCCGATGACCGCGCGTCGCGACCTCAGCGTCCTGGCCGAGCGCGGTGTCGCGCGCCGGACGCACGGCGGGGCCGTGCTGCCGTCGCTGTCGGCGCGCGAGAACTCGTTCGCGCAGCGGCTGCGCGATGCGCCGGAGGCCAAGACCCGGCTCGCCGAGGCGGCCTTCCGGCTGCTGGCACCGGGGGAGACGATCTTCCTCGACGCCTCCTCGACGACGTACTTCCTCGCGCGCGTGATCGCCGAGCGCGGGCTCACGGTGCGCGTCATCACGAACAGCCTGCCGGTGCTGCGCGGGGGCTTCGCAGCGTCGATCGGCCGGAGATCGAGGTCGTCGCGATCGGCGGGACCTTCCGGCGGCTGACCTGCTCCTACGTCGGGCCGGCCGCGGTCCGCTCGGTCCGCGATCACTTCGCCGACCGGGTTGTTCCTGAGCATCATGGGCCTCACGCCCGGCGGCGTGATGACCGACGCCGACGTCCTCGAGGCGGAGGTCAAGCGCGCGATGCTCGAGCACGCCGACCAACGCGTGCTGCTGCTCGACCAGTTCCAAGCTCGGAGACGCGCGGTCAGCAGGCGATCGCGCCGCTCGCGGACGCGTCGCTGGTGCTCGCCGACGATGGCCCAGGAGGGCGCCGAGCACATCGAGGCGCTGGGGCAGAAGGTGAGGAGAGTCCAGTGAGGGCGAGATGGATCACGACAGCGGCCGTGGCCGCCGTGTTCTTGGCCGGCGCCGGCGCTCGCCGCGCCGGCCACGGGCCTGGAGGTCAACGCGACGGCCGCGCCGCTCGGCCTCGACGACGCGACGCCGCGCTTCAGCTGGCGCCTCAGCGGCGCCGAGCGCGGGCTCGCGCAGACGTCCTACCGGGTGGTGGTGGCGACGACTGCCGCGAGAGCCGCCGCGGGACAGGGCGACGTGTGGAACTCGGGCGCGGTCGCGTCCGACGACCCGTTCGCCGAGTACGGCGGGCCGGCGCTCGGCTCGCGCACCCGCTACTTCTGGAGCGTCCGCGTCGGCTCGGAGTGGGCCGCGCCGACCTGGTTCGAGACCGCCTATCTGCGCGCGGCGGACTGGAAGGGCGACTGGATCGCCGGGCCGGACCGGATCACGCGCCCGCTCACCTACGCCGAGGGTGCGGCCGACGACGCCTGCTGCCTGGTCGCGCGGACCACGCTGTCGGTCGGGGCGGCGGCGGGCGACACCAACGTCAAGGTCGACGCCGTCAACGCGTTCACGCCGGGAGCCGCCGTCACGCTCGGCGCCGAGCCGGCGACGGTGGCCAGCGTCGGGACGCCGACGACCCGCACGACGCTCGGCGCCGCGGCCGCGGTGGGGGCGACCAGCATCCGCGTCGCCGACATCACGTGGCTGCGCGTGGGTGACCGGATCACGGTCGACGCGGGCGAAAGCGCCGAGGACGTGACGATCGCGAGCCTCGTGCGCAACAACTTCGGCGCCTCGACGGTCAACCTCGCGGGCGCCACGACGAAGGCGCACGCCAACGGCGCCGCCGTCTACTTCGCGGGCTCCGGCATCACGCTCGGCGCGCCGACCGGCGCGCACGCCGCCGGCGCCGCGCTCGCCGGTACCAACACGCCGGCCGAGTTCTGCCGCCCGCCGGGCACCGGCTTCGGCCCGATGTTCGAGGGCGCGTGCCGCGAGATCCGGCCCGAACCGCTCCTGCGCAAGGCGTTCACGCTCGAGACCGGCCACGGCGACGTCGTGAAGGCGCGTCTGTACTCGGTCGGCCTCGCCTACAACAACATCTCGCTCTACGGGACGCGCACGTCGGACCGCGTGCTCGACCCCGGCTTCACCCGCTACTCGCGCACGGTCCAGTACACGACCGACGACGTCGCGGCGCTGCTGCGGCCGGGCACCAACGTGCTGGCCACGCGGCTCGGCTCGGGCCGAGTCCACAACGAGACGACCTCCAACGACTGGCACTGGGAGGACGCGGAGTGGCGCGGCGTGCCGCGCCTGCGCGCCGATCTGATCGTCACCTTCGCCGACGGCACCGAGCAGGTGATCCGCTGGGACGAGACGTGGAAGGTGCAGCTCGGCCCGACGCGCTTCGACGCCTACTACCTGGGCGAGACCTACGACGCCCGGCGCGAGATCGCCGGTTGGGAGACGCCGGGCTTCGACGCGAGCGCCTGGCCCGCCGTGCGCACCGTGCCCGCGCCCACCGGGACCCGGCGCGATGCGCGAGGAGGGCACGGAGGTCGTCGCCGAGTGGCCCGCGGGCACGCGCACGACGCCGCTGCCCGGCGTGCACGTCTACGACACCGGCCAGCAGCGCGCGGGCTGGGCGACGATCAAGGTCACCGGCGCGCCCGCGGGCACGCCGATCCAGGTCCTCTACGCCGAGAAGCGCAACCCCAACGGCACGGTGACCAACTCCGGCTTCACCGCCGTCGGCCAGATCCAGACCGACTACTACATCGCCAAGGGCACGGGGACGGAGACGTTCACGCCCCAGTTCACCTACAAGGGCTTCCAGTACATCCAGGTGAGCTCGCCGTCGAACCCGGCCTCCACGCAGCAGGGCAGCGGCACGCCGTGCGCGGCGAGATCGCCTCGAGCTGGGAGCAGGTCAGCGGCGGGCTCAAGCTCGACGTGAAGATCCCGCCGAACGCCACGGGAGTCGTGTACGTGCCCGGGACCGACCCGGCCAAGGTCGGCGAAGTCGGCAGCGGCATCCCGCTCGTCGCGGGGCGCGCGCCGGGCGTGACGCTGGTCGGCGTGCAGGGCGACTCCGTCGTCTATCGCGTCACGGCGGGGGTCATACGCGTTCCGGGTCGGGCCGGGCGCGTTCGCCTCCACCGACGCGACCGGGACGGTCGGCGGCACGGTGCCGGCGACGCTCTCGTTGACGCTCGGCACGCCGGCGACGTTCGGCGCGTTCACGCCGGGCGTGGCGAAGGAGTACACGGCGTCCACGACGGCCAACGTGATCTCCACGGCCGGTGACGCGGCGCTGAGCGTGAGCGACCCCGGGCACTTGACCAACGGGGCGTTCACGCTGCCCGAGCCGCTGCGGGTGGCGTTGTCGAAGACGTCGTGGACCGCGCCGGTCTCCAACGACCGCGTCGACGATCACGTTCAAGCAGCGATCGAGGCCAACGACCCGCTCCGGACCGGGGGCCTACTCGCAAGACGCTGACGTTCACGTTGTCGACGACGACCCCGTAGCCGCAAGCCAGTCCAGCAGGAGCGCGTTGACCTGGTCGGGGCGCTCCTGCTTGGCACCCAGTGCCCGCAGTCGGGTATCACGTGCGTGCCCTCGGGGTCACCCATCCACAGCCGGGTGCTGTCGCGCTCGCCGGTAATGAAGAGTGCAGGTGGGCGCGGGTCGTCGAACGCGGCGAGGTCCTCCCAGTCGCGCGCGAAGTTGCGGTAGCGGTTCAGCGGGCCGGCGAACCCGTTGCGCTCAAGCCGGCGACGATGGCATCGAAGTCGTCGATCCAGTCCGGCGAGCGCGCCTCGGGTAGTTTCATCGGGTCGGAGAACCAGCCCCGCGGCCGTCGGTGAGCGCCGCGTAGAACCGACGTAGCCAGGCTCGTCGGCGTCGGCCTCGATCTCGGCCTCGGCGACCCCGGCGTCTGGAAGCGGCCGACGTAGAAGTCCGGTCGGGGACGTCGCGACGTCTCGTGGGCGCGCGGCGCGGACGGGATGCGAAGTATCCCGATCGCCGGCGCACCGGTCCGCCGCACCTGCACGCGGCCGTCGCGATCGCGGAGCCCCAGTCGTCGCCGATGACGACCGCGGTCTCGGCGCCGAGCGCGCTGACGACCGCGACGTTGTCGGCGACGTGGGTGAGCACGGTAGGCCTCGACGCGATCGGGCGCGCAGGAGCCGCCGTAGCCGCGGACGTCGATCGCGACCGCCCGGTACCCGCGTCGGCGAGCGCGGGGAGCTGGTGCCGCCACGTCGACGCGCCCTCCGGGTAGCCGTGGACGAGCAGCACGAGCGGCCCGTTCCTCGCTCGACCGCGTGGATGTGTCCGCCGGGTACGTCGATGCTTCATGCACGTGCCGAGCTTGCTGGCGTGTGCGTGTCTGCCAACCTCGTTGCCGAAATGGCAACGAATCTGGAGGACCGCGTCCGTGCACGACTACGCCAGGCCCGCTTCGAGCGTGGGCTCTCGTCGCGCAGGTGGCCGCCCGCGCGGGCATGACGGCATCGACCGTCAGCCGGCTTAGGAAACCGGCGCGTCGGCCCGGCTCACGCTGACGCAGGTGGAGCGGCTCGCCGCAGGCCCTCGAAGGCCTCGACTGACGCGTTGCTCGCCACGGGCCGCCCGGCGAGCCCGGGCCGGCGCGAGACGGCCGCACGTGGCGGTCGGTCGGGCCGGAGCGCCCCGATGGCCCGCGTGTGTACCGCGTCGTCCTGCCCTGTCGAGACACCCGCGTCTGACAACACCAGCACGAAGGACACCAATGGTGACACGTCCTCGCCGGCGCAGCCGCCGTCTGCTCGTCGGCGGCACGCGACCGCCTGCTGCGAGGCGGAGACACGGCCGAGTTCTCCACCTGGGAACCGCACGCGCTCGCGGCGGTCGACCGTCCCGCCGAGGTGCTGGTGATCTTCACGCCGT